>NZ_JBXAHE010000004.1:647807-648334 GCF_058794775.1 Flavobacterium sp. GW823-FHT06G12 | reverse complement strand
GGATCTTTAAATGCAACTTTAGAATGCAGCGATGCAGAAGGGCTTGCTGCCGCTCAGGCTAAATTCCCGACCGCTTCCGACTCATGCGATGCTGATGTTACAAACATCACCAAAGCAAGCGGACAGTTTGTGGCTTCTGAAGGATGCGCTAACGCGGGAACATACACCAATACTTGGACCGTAAAAGATGACTGCGGAAATACATCAGAAACTTTTACTCAGATAATTACAATTCAGGACACTACTGCTCCTACATGGACTACTGCCGCTGGGTCTTTAAATGCAACTTTAGAATGCAGCGATGCAGAAGGGCTTGCTGCCGCTCAGGCAAAATTCCCAACTGCTTCCGACTCATGCGATGCTGATGTCACAAACATCACTAAATCAAGCGGACAGTTTGTGGCTTCTGAAAACTGTTCAAATGCTGGAACATATACCAACACTTGGACAGTAAAAGATGACTGCGGAAATACATCAGAAACTTTTACTCAGATAATTACAATTCAGGACACTACTGCTCCTACATG
>NZ_JBXAHE010000004.1:0-647707 GCF_058794775.1 Flavobacterium sp. GW823-FHT06G12 | reverse complement strand
GCCGCTGGGTCTTTAAATGCAACTTTAGAATGCAGCGATGCAGAAGGGCTTGCTGCCGCTCAGGCAAAATTCCCAACCGCTTCTGACTCATGCGATACTGATGTCACAAACATCACCAAAGCAAGCGGACAGTTTGTGGCTTCTGAAAACTGTTCAAATGCTGGAACATATACCAATACTTGGACTGTAAAAGATGACTGCGGAAATACATCAGAAACTTTTACTCAGATAATTACAATTCAGGACACTACTGCTCCACTATTTACTGGCACTCTTCCTTTAGATATTGAAGTATCATGTGATGCAGTTCCTGAACCAGCAGAAATGCATACTTCTGATAATTGTAATGGAGATTTACCAATAGTTTATACAGAAACGAAATCAGGTATTGAAAATGAATGTCCTTCTAATTATACCTTGACTCGTACTTGGAAAATTAGTGATTGTGGTGGCAATACGACTACTCATGTTCAAGTTATCACAGTACGAGATAAAACTGCTCCAACTGGAACAGCTCCAGAAAGTGTAACCAACTTAGCTAGTATAGATGTAATACCTGTAGGAAATCCATCAGATATTAAAGATGCTGCCGATAATTGCAGCCCTACTGTAAATATCACTGTTACCGATACAAACAATGGCGGAAATGGATGTGATGGAGAACCATATATCTTAACAAGAACTTACACTTTAACCGACTGTGCAGGAAATAAAACCGAATTGGTCCAAACTTTCACAGTTGAACGTAAAGTTACAGTTAGCGGAATTGCAACAAACACCAGCTGTTTTGGCGGTTCAGATGGTTCAATTACAGTATCAAACAGCGCAGGCTCAACTGTAGTAATTACAAATGAAAGAAATGAGGTTGTTGGCAATACTAATTTACCAGCAGGAACTTATACTCTTACTGCAACTGCACCTATAAACGGTGAAAATCAGACTTGTTCTGCTACAGCTACCGTTGTGATTACACAACCCGAATATACTGTAAAAATTTCTGGACAGATTATCAATATAGATACCAACGCTCCAATCGCAAATGTACCTGTTACTTTAGTTCCTCAAGGAACTACTACAGGACCAATACAAATGCACATTACAGGCGCAGACGGAATGTATAGTTTCTCTGGAATGCCTGCTGGAAGCTACTTAGTTCAAGTGCAAGACGCTAATTTGAATAGTGCATATCAATTATACCCTGTTAACTCTAGCTTATTCTTTACTACTCTAGAAGATTGTAAAATACAAACCCATAATTTTGAATATGGAGCTTCAAAACTTCCTGTTCTTGGAGATTACGTTTGGTTTGACACTAATAGTAACGGAATTCAGGATGAATGGTATGATGCGAACAATGATGGAATTGTAACTAAAAATATACCAGACTCAAATGGAAACATTGATTATAGCCAATGGGAATGGATAGATCTTAACGGAGACGGAAGCTATACCGGACCTCAAAATGTTGGAGAATTAAATGCTGGAGGTTTCGGAAATGCATTGAACGCAAATATAATTATTGATGGTCCAAACGGATACCATGATGAAGTAATTGTGGGAATTGAAGGATTCTGGAGAAACCGTCCAGATATAGCAAATCCTTATGGAGAATATACTATAAAATTGGTTAGAGATGCGAATTTCGATACTATGGCAGCAAACTTAGGATTAACTGGTTTAGTAAAAGTACTTCCGTCTATATCTGCTAAAAATATTGCTGGTAAAACAGGCAAAATGCAATTGCATACCGTTTGTAAAACCACAACAGACAGCGGATACATTGTAACCATTACTCCAGAAGATTTAGTTCATTTAGACAATGATTTCGGAATTAGCTGTAAAGAATACAAAGATATTGTTGCAAATGATGACTCTGCTGGTCCAATCCCTGGTGTAAATCATACAACAACCAATGTATTGAATGTATTACCAAATGATACATTAGAAGGAAATACTATAACAGCATCTGATGTTATAATTACAACGGTTACACCAAATGAGTTTTTACAACTAAACCCTGATGGTTCAGTAGATGTATTGCCAAATGCTCCAGCAGGAACATTAACAATGGTATATCAAATCTGCGAAGCTGATCAGACAGACAATTGCGACACAGCAACTGTAACCGTTACAATTGAAGCTCCTGTAATGACAGTTACTGCAACCTCAATTTGTGTTAATGATGTTCCTTACATTGATTATGTAGTAACACCAGTAAACTTCACTCCTGTAAATGGTGTAACTATTGCTTGGGCAGATAGCAACAATAATGTTGTAACAACAATGAACAATCTGCCATTAAGTGGTCGCGTATTATGGCCTGGAGCGGTAGTAGATGATCAAGGAAAAGGAATTGATTGGCCAGGTTGGGTTTTTGAAAACAACAAATGGATTGAAGCCGCTGATGGATTTGAGAAATTACGTCCAACCGCTAATGTAACGCTATCTGTAAATCCGAGTGAGACTATAACAGTTAATTATCCACCGGCAGATCCTTATTGTACTGCAAGACCAACATTTGCAATTGTTGCCAATGATGATAATCCTGCACCAATAATATCAAGCCCAACACAAACTACTGTGGGTAACGTTTTAACCAACGATACACTAAATGGTTCTGCGGTAAATATAAATGATGTAACACTTACAACAACCGTTCCCGACCCAACAGGTTCAATATCAGTAGGCCCTGACGGAACTATAAATGTTGCAGCAAATACACCTGGTGGCACTTATACATTAACGTATCAGATCTGCGAAAAGGCCGATTTTGGAAACTGTGATACAGCTATTGTGACTGTTATTGTGATCTCTCCTATAGTTGCGAATGATGATACTTATAGTAATATCGGTTGTAATTCATTCGGACTAGTAGGTAATATTTTCAGCAATGATTTAAAAGGAAGAACACCTGTAACGATAGAATTAGTAAACTTTACGCTTCTTACCGAAGGAAATAACACTAAAACAGATCCAAACATTACTGTTGATGCTTCTGGAAATGTAAATGTGTCTAGCTTAACGCCTGCTGGCACTTATACTTACGGTTACACAATTTGTGACAAATCAAGTCCAGATAATTGTGATTCTGCAACTGTTACCATTATAGTAATTCCAAGTGGTGTTGTAGAGGTAAGAGGCACGGCATGTAACGATGATTCGACATTGATTAACCTAAGCACCTTACTTCCTGAAGGAACGCCTTCAACAGGAGTTTGGCAAGATAGAAACAATACCAATGCTCTTCAGGGTGGTATTCTTAATCCGTTTGGTTTAGCATTGGGCAATTACACTTTCGAATACATAATAGCCGATGAAAGATGTCCAAGAAACATAGTTTTAAATATGGAAATCAATGATGATTGTAAAGTCTTAGCTTGTGGTGATGTGTTAGTACATAATGCATTTTCTCCAAACGGTGACAACATAAACGATTTCTTCAAAATTGATAATATTGATGACACAACTTGTTATCCAACCAATTCTGTTGAAATATATAATCGCTGGGGAGTTTTAGTTTTTGAAACCACAAACTACAATAATACAACAAATGCTTTCGACGGAACTTCAAGAGGAAGAACAACCGTTAAGCAATCTGATGGACTACCAACTGGAACTTATTTTTACATTATTAATTATAAATCTCTAGATGGAAACAACAATGCTCAAGATCACAAATTAGACGGGTATTTATATCTATCAAAATAACAATTAAAAATACGCTGCAAAGATTATTTGCAGCGTATTTAAAAAAATTGATTTTTTTGACTAATTTTGATTTGTATGACATTGATTTTCAGTGATTTAAAAAATCAATAGTAATTATTAAATTAATAAAATCTACTATGAGAACAAAATTATTTTTCTTCGTCATTCTGTTAGTTACATGTTCAGGGTATGCACAGCAAGATGCGCAGTATACACAGTATATGTACAATACAATAACCATAAATCCTGCATATGCAGGTTCTCGTGGAGTATTTAGTGTATTCGGCTTATACCGTACCCAATGGGTTGGTCTTGATGGAGCGCCAGAGACAAGCAGTTTCTCAATTAATACACCAATAAATAATAGCAAATTAGGTATAGGAGCATCGTTGGTTAATGACAAAATTGGTCCAACAAATGAGAACAACATTTCTGTCGACCTATCTTATACAATTCAAACATCTGCAGATTTTAAACTTTCATTTGGTATTAAAGGAACCGCAAATATCTTCAACTTAGATGTAAACAAATTAAATCCTGCAGATCAAGGAGATCCTCAATTTCAGGATTTAAATAATAAATTCAGTCCTAATGTTGGAGCTGGAGTTTATTGGCACTCTGATAAAGCATACATTGGTTTGTCTGTTCCAAACTTTATTGAAACTAATCGTTACAATGATAACGATGTAGCAATTTATAAAGACAAAATCAATTATTATTTAATTGGAGGTTATGTATTCAATCTTGATAAATATCAATACATAAAATTTAAACCTGCACTTTTGACTAAAATGGTCGAAGGAGCACCTCTTCAAGTAGATGTCTCTGCCAACTTTATGTTCTACGATAAATTTATGATTGGTGCAGCTTATAGATGGAGCGCTTCTTTAAGTGCTATGGTTGGATTTCAAATTACAGACGGACTTTATTTAGGTTACGGATATGATCGAGAAACTACCAAATTGAATAATTACAATTCAGGTTCGCACGAAATCTTCCTGCGTTATGAATTCTTCTCAAACAAAGGCAAAATGACAACTCCTCGTTTCTTCTAAAAATAAGGTATCATGAAAAACTATACAATACTTTTCGTTACAATTATAGGCGCTTTTTCATTTAGCACTTATGCGCAACAGGCTAAAGTTAATTCTGGAGACAAGAAATATGACAGTTACGCCTATGTTGATGCCATTAAAACTTATGAAAAAGTTGCTAATAAAGGCTATAAGTCTGAAGATATGTTTAAAAAACTAGGTAACGCCTATTATTTTAATTCAGATTTTCAGAATGCCGCAAAATGGTATGGCGAATTATTTGCAATGAATACAGATGTTGAGCCAGAATACTATTTTAGATACGCACAGTCTCTAAAATCAAGTGGAGATATGGCTAAAGCAAATAAACTTCTGGATGAGTTTAATGCTAAATCAAAAAATGACAGCAGAGGAAAGCTTTATAAAGAAGACATAAACTATTTGGATCAGATTAAAGCAAACTCTGGGAGGTACCAAATAGAAAATGCAGGCATCAATAGCAAGTACTCCGATTATGGATCATTTGTCTACAACAACAAAATTTATTTTGCTTCTGCAAGAGATACAGGGAATTTCACACAGCGCAAACACAAATGGACAGGGGAATATTTTACTAATATTTATGATGCCGATCTAGATCCTTCTACAGGAAGCACATCAAAAGTCAATAAATTTAAATCGGCTATTAATACTAAATTTCATGAGGCTTCACCAGTTTTTACTAAAGATGGCAAGACGGTTTATTTTACCAGAAATAATTATATCAACGGAAAGAAAGGAAAGGATGAAAACAAGATCACTTTAATCAAACTTTACAAAGCAGAACTTGGACCAGATAATAAATGGACTAACATTGCGGAACTTCCTTTTAATAGTGATAATTACAGTACAGCTCATCCTGCTTTGAGTCCAGACGAAAAAACACTGTATTTTGCTTCTGATATGCCAGGATCAATTGGACAGTCAGATTTGTATAAAGTCAGCATAAATCCAAATGGAGGTTATGGTACACCAGAAAATCTCGGAAATACAATTAATACAGAAGGAAAAGAAACTTTTCCGTATCTAACTTCTGAAAATGAAATTTACTTTGCTTCAGACGGGCATCCAGGACTTGGAGGTTTAGATGTATTTGTTGCCAATATTGACAATAACGGAAAAATAAGTAATATACAGAACGTTGGAGCTGATGTCAATTCTCCAAAAGATGACTTTGCGTATATTATTGATCCCGAAACAAGAAGAGGTTTTTTCTCCTCTAATAAAGACGGAGGACAAGGGTCTGATGATATTTACGGATTTCTAGAAACAAGAAGATTAAGATGTATTCAGGAATTGTATGGAACAGTAACCGATGCTGAAACAGGAATTGCTCTTCCTGGAGCCAAGCTTACTTTATATGATGACCAAATGAATCTCAAAAATTCTGGTGTTGCAGACGCATCTGGTAAATACAGTTTTTCTGTAGAATGCGGGAAAACCTATTATGTAAGAGCCGAAAAACCAGAATATGCCACAAAAGAGCTACCTGTTACTATAGATAAAACAAGCGGAAAAACTAGTCTACCGATTGCATTGGAAAAATCAACTTGTAAGGTTACTGTAGGCGACGATTTAGGAAAATGCTTTGGCATCAAGATGATTTATTTCGACTTGGATAAATCTAATATTAGAACCGAAGCTGCCTTAGATCTAGAAAAAATATTGGTTGTTCTGAATGATTATCCAACAATGAAACTAGATATTCGTTCGCATACAGACAGTAGAGCTTCACATCAGTATAACGAAGCTTTATCTGACCGCAGAGCGAAATCGACTATTCAATGGTTAGTTAAAAACGGAATTGCTCCTAACCGATTGACTGGAAAAGGATACGGAGAAAATCAACTTGTAAATAAATGTTCAGACGGAGTTCCATGTACAGAAGCAGAACATCAAGCAAACAGACGAAGCGAATTCATTATTACAGCCTTGTAATATTAAAAATAGATCAACAAAAAAGCTGCCGATATGGCAGCTTTTTTTATTTAAAAAGTCGTTGCAATTCTATGAATTACAACGACCTCTAAAAAACCAACCTGTTCAATAAACTTTTAAATCTTAACAAATATGTTAGTGTAATATTTTTTTCCCGTAGCAGGATCTGTTGTTACAGATAATCCAAAATGGGTATAATCGCCTACTATATTTTCTTTGTGTCCAGGACTGTCAAGCCAAGCTCGTACAGCCGCTTCTGCAGTTTTATAATTGTAGGCTACATTCTCTCCTACTTTTTTAGCTCCTAGTATACTAGTCATATTACTAGATCTAGCAACAAAATCATTATGATCTACAACATTGTTTTCAATCATATACTTATTATGCTCTTCACATTTAAAAGATATATGATTAATTCTCTCTAAAGCATTTAAACCAACACTCACACGGTATTCGTTTATTAGCTTCATAGTTTCTATTTCGGTATCGTTATAAGTGTAGTTTACAACAAGAGCTTCTGTTGGAGTGGTATCCAAGCTTGCTTCGGCGTTATCAGCAGAACATGCGTTCATTGCGAACAAAATCGCAATGAACAACATGGTGCGCATAATCTTTTTCATAATCATCAGCATTTTAGCGGTTTAAAGTAAATGTTGGGGCAAATCCTTTAAATTTATCTTTGAATAAAATATCGTTTGCTTTTTCTATACCAAACGTATTCAAATTACCGTTAAACTACAAAATTAATCGATGAAATGCATATAATTTTTATTTAAAAAAGTATTTTCTTACAACTAAGAAGATAGTCGCTCAATTTTCCACGAAAAATCAGACTGACTTGTATATCTAATTCTATCGTGAAGCCTATTAGGTCTTCCTTGCCAGAATTCAACTTGAAGTGGAGTTACAATATAACCTCCCCAATTTTCAGGTCTAGGGATAGTTTTACCTTCAAATTCAGTTTCTATTTTTTTTAAGTTTTCTTCTAAAAAAGTTCTCGACGGAATAACTTCACTTTGGTGCGAAACTATAGCGCCTAGCTTACTTCCGTCAGGACGTGAATCAAAATAATTGTCCGAAACAATTTCAGATGTTTTCTGAGCAATTCCTTTAATAATTACCTGACGTTCTGCTTCCTGCCAAAAAAAAGACAAACAAACATTTGGATTAGCTTCTATTGCTTTCCCTTTTTCCGAATTGTAATTGGTATAAAATATAAAACCTTCCTCAGAAAATTTCTTCAATAAAACCACACGCGATTTCGGAAAACCATCCAATCCAATTGTCGAAACTGTCATGGCATTCACCTCTCCGCTTCCACCAAAATCTTCCACCTCATGAAACCATCGGTTAAAAAGATTAATTGGATCTTCTGGAATATTAGTTTCTAATAATTCACTCTTCTCGTAAGATTTTCTATAATTACTTAAATCGTTCATGATTTGTTATTTTAGATTATTGACTTTAGATTTTAGACTTTTTGTCTCAGGTTTCAAGTTTGTTAGGCTGAGCGAAGTCGAAGCCCACAACTACAAAGCAAGTTCTACTCAAAAAAAGCACTTCGACTTCGCTCAGTGTGACAATCATATATTTAGATTCCGTCAACTTAAACTTGAAATAACTACAACAAAACTTAGTACCTTAGAACCTCAGCATCTCAGAACCTTAAATTAAAACTCAAAACTAACTCCATCATCTGCCAAAAGCACATTTGGAAAAACCTCTTCTGCTTCTTTTTTAAATGGCTCTAGACCATCATAACGCGTTGAATAATGACCTAAAATAAGCTGTTTCACATTGGCCTTTAAAGCAATATTTGCTGCTTCTTTTGCTGTCGAATGCAGTGTTTTTTCGGCCAATCTTGCTTCCGATTCTAAAAACGTAGATTCGTGATATAAAATGTCTGTATTCTGTACAATCGGAATTATCTCTTCATTGTAAACTGTATCAGAACAGAAAGCATAACTTTTTGCTGGCAGCGGATCAAAAGTAAGTTTTTCATTTTCAATTACTGTTCCGTCATCAAGCGTAATATCTCCTCCATTTTTTATTTTCTGATAATAAGCAACATGAATATCATAACGCTGAACTGCTTCAACATCTAGTTTTCTTTCATCTGGTTTTTCCTGAAAAAGATATCCATTTGTATAAACACGATGCTTTAGCGGAATTGTTTTTACAATTACCTTCTTATCTTCAAAAATAACTTCACTTTCTTTCGACTCTAATTCGTGAAAAAACAAAGAATATGTTGTCCAAGATTCTGTCAGTTTTAACTGAATCAGGATTAATTCTTTAATTCCTTTCGGACCATAAATATGTAAATCTGTAGTTCTTCCTAAAAGCGAAAAAGTCGAAATAGTTCCAATTAATCCAAATAAATGATCTCCATGAAGATGCGAGATAAAAATGTGGTTAATCTTAGAGAATTTAATCTTGTTTTTACGAAGTTGCACCTGAGTTCCTTCACCACAGTCAATTAAAAACAATCTGTTTTTAATCTCCAAAACCTGCGAAGTCGGATTAGTAAGTGTTCTGGGAGTTGCGGCATAACAGCCAAGTATAGTTAGTTTCAATTTATTGTTTATTCGTTTATTTGGTAAATCGTTTAATCGGTTAAAATTAATCAAATCGATTAAACGGTTAAACGAATAAACAATTAAACCAATATTAAAATCCTAAATCACGTTCGATTTCTTCCATTTCGATAATGTCGTGAGCTTCTAAAAGAGAAGGAACTACAGCCAATTTATCTGAAATAGCGTTAAAATCAAGATCGGTTGCTACAATTACAAACGATTTTTTTGCTTTTTTCTGAACTTTAGAAAGTGGTAAGAAAGCTTTTAAATCATTTTCTGAAATATTAGAATCTGCTGATAAGTCGATTATAATATTTTGTTTTTCAAAGGTTTTAAATTGCTGCGTTACTTTTTCCAAGAAAGCATTTACATCTCCTTGAGTATCTTTAATCGTAACGGTATGTCCTTTTTGATCTACTTTCATTTTATAATTTGAGGGGCTTATATTTTATGATGCTAATTTACTAAGTTTTTTTGTTTTTTGCTGTTTCACGTTTGAAGTTTCACATTTCACGTTTGTCAGGCTGAGCGAAGTCGAAGCCCACGTTTGCAAAGCACGTTTAGTTTAAAAAAACACTTCGACTTCGCTTAGTGTGACACTTATTTCAAAACCGAACACTGAAAAACTACTGTATCTTAGAAGCCAACAAATAAATAACCGCCATTCTAATCGCAACACCATTCTCCACCTGATTCAAAATAACCGAATGATCAGAATCGGCTACTTCAGAAGTAATCTCTACTCCTCTATTGATTGGTCCTGGGTGCATGATTACGATTTCTTTTCCTAGCGAATCCAAAAGCGGTTTATCTACTCCGTATTGTTGTGCGTATTCACGTGTCGATGGGAAGAAATTCACATCCATACGCTCGTTTTGTACACGAAGCATATTCGCAACATCACACCATTCTAATGCTTTTCTTAAATTTGGTTCAACTGTAACACCAAGCGATTCAATGTATCTCGGAATCAATGTTTTTGGTCCGCAAACTTTAACTTCTGCGCCTTGCATCTGCAAAGCATATATATTAGATAAGGCAACTCTCGAATGCAGAATATCACCTACAATAACTACTTTTTTTCCAGCAACATCACCCAGTTTTTCTCTAATTGAATAACTGTCCAATAAAGCCTGAGTTGGATGTTCGTGTGCTCCGTCTCCAGCGTTTACGATACTTGCTTTTACATTTTTAGATAAAAAATAAGCCGCTCCGGGATTAGAGTGGCGCATTACAACCATATCCACTTTCATCGAAAGGATATTATTTACAGTATCAATCAAGGTCTCTCCTTTTTTAACCGATGACTGAGCTGCAGAAAAACTGATCACATCAGCAGACAAACGTTTCTGCGCTAATTCAAACGAAAGTTTGGTTCTGGTACTGTTTTCGAAGAAAATATTGGCAATGGTAATATCTCGTAATGAAGGAACTTTTTTAATCGGTCTATTAATGACTTCTTTAAAATGATCTGCCGTTTCAAAAATCAGGTTAATATCATTTTCGTTGATATATTTTATTCCTAATAAATGATTTACGCTTAATTCTTTCATTGTGTGTGTTTATATGTTTTGTTTGTTTAATCATTTCTTTGTTAAATTATTTAATCGTTTGAGTTTTCCGATTAAATAATTAACCGGTTAACCGATTAAACTAATTTGTCACTAGGTGAACAACATCTTCACCATCATTTTCTTTCCAGCTTACAATTACTTTTTCACCATTAATAGCATCTACCTGACGGCCTCTATAATCGGGTTGAATTGGTAAATGTCGGCTAAAACGTCTGTCTATTAAAACCAATAATTCAATTTCTGAAGGTCTTCCAAAAGATTGAATGGCAGTTAACGCAGAACGAATGCTTCTTCCCGTAAACAAAACGTCATCGATAAAAATGACTTTTTTGTCTTCGACTATAAAATTGATTTGGGTTTTATTGGCTTCAAGCGGTTTATCAGTACGACGAAAGTCATCTCTAAAAAAAGTGATGTCCAAGTATCCTAAAGAAATTTCAGGAACCTTGTATTCGTTTTCTAATATTTGTTTTAAACGTTCAGCTAAAAAAACGCCTCTTGGCTGAATTCCAACCAAAATTGTATTAGAGAAATCAAGATGTTTTTCGATTAACTGACAAGCCAAACGATGGAGTATGATAGTAACTTCTTTCGAATTAAGTAATACTTTTTGACTCATAAGTGATTGTAATGTTTGGTTGCGCAAATATACGGAATCTGATTTTATTTGTTGGGGTGTTGGGGTTGGAAATATTTTTTATTAAAATTAGACACCTTTTGTTTTTAAATAACTAAAAGAACAATTTTTATTCCTCATAATTGTGAATTGCTCTAGGTTTTTATAATAGCAAAAATTTATATTTTAGCATCCTATCTTTAGATAAAGGAAAATATGAAAGAAAAATATGATTTAATAATCACTGTCATTACTGGAGCAATTACAGGAACATTTTTATGGGAGGGATTTAAATTCTTTTATCCCGATATAAAACAATATTTCAAATCAAAAATTGATGCTAAAAATTTATTCTACAAAAATTTAGATCCTATTCTAAAATCCGCAAGTGAGTTATATGGAAAAATAGAATCCTTATCGAAAGAAGATTTTTCCACCTTCATAAATTTACGAAACTCAAACTCCAGTGATCCTATTCATAATCAAAAATATGTTTTTTATCTCTTTGCACAATTTTGGGCACAACTCGAATATTTAAGATTAGAAAGCCAATATATTGATTTATCCAAAAATAAAAAAGGACATCAATTATTAAGATTCATTGAAACAATAGAATCACGAAAATATAGACTTTTAGATAGATCAATACAGCGAGTGATTGGCGAATGCCTAATAATAAATAAAGATCAAAAATTTAGAGTGATGACTCTTAAAGATTTTTTAGAAGCATTAGACACAGAAAATAGCGCTTTATCGAAATGGATTTTATTACTTGAACAAAAATTATTAAATGTAAGAGACAAAGAACAAAGACAATCTGTATTGAGATTTGGAGTTATAATTTCTTCCCTAATTGATCATTTTGATCCAAAATATAAAACTGTTAGACGTAGAAACATTTATCTAAACAAACTAAATCCTCGTAGCAAAAAAATTCTTGAACAACATCTTTTTAAATATTATTTAAAATTTATAAAAAATAAAAAGAGATATTACAAATAACAACGGGAGCCCCCGCAGAACCATCGTTTCTAATGAAACTACTTGTTCGTTGGACTCCACTCCGTTATCGTTAAATTAAGTTTCTTAAAACTTTTATATTAAAACACAATAATAAGAAAAATAGTCAAATTATATAAATACAACTAACTATATAATTTTAAATTAAAGATCTTAAAAAATTTTCAATAATTTCTGGTCGAATTTTCCTTTCTTCTAAATCTTTATACCACAAATCTTTTTGTGTTGTTAAATTATGAACTAAAACCAGATGTTCAACAATTGGGATATTATTAATTTGTAACTGCTTCACAATATGAACTGTTAATCTTTTAAATATTTGAAGTTCCCAAAGTGAAATTTCAATATCTCTTAATAATCCACCTGTTTTATTGGAAAGTAATACTGCAAGATTTTTATAATTTTCATTAATCGGCTCCATAAACTCCATAAGCTTATCAAAATCCACAGAATTCGAACGTAGAGATTCTCCCACAGAACTATTACAAGTGCAATATACAACAAATCCTTTTTTCCAATATTGGAAAGCCACGTTTGGTAAAGTCATAGAAAAATCTGAAGAAACATAAAAAGATTCTCCATGTTCCAAACGCTTTGGCCATTTTTCTGCGTTAATAATTAAATGAACAGGTTCAAATTTTTCAGGATTATTAATATCCTCAAAATGATAGTTCAAAGAATTTATAAATTTTACTTCTTTAGAAACATTTAAAAGTCTTATATGCAAAATACATTTCCTAGGTTGAGGGTCTGATATGTAATTTAGTGAGAAATCAAAATTCGGATTATTCCCTGAGAATTTTTTATTTTGTTTATCTTTTTTTTCTACTTTCCATTTTTTAAATCTATCTCTAATATTTAAAAAATTTGTAGTTATTGCTAAAATCGCTGCAACTCCTGTAATAATAGTTGTACCAAAAAAAATCTTTAATATCTCTGTATCCATCGTAAAGTATTTTAATATCAAATATATAAGATTTATTCAAAATGATATCACTGAAATCCAAATCCTAAAACATTTCCAAAAAATTCTATAACACATTTTCTTGATTCGTGAAGTAATTTTAAGTATCAATTTAAAATATCAGAATCATGCAAAATAAAATACTAAGATTGTTAATGGTATTTGTAATACTGTTTTCATTTACAAGCTGTGAAGTTATTGGAGACATTTTTAAAGCCGGAATGGGATTCGGGATTTTTATCGTAATTTTTATTGTTGCGATTATTATCTGGATTTTCGCAAAAATGTTCGGAAGCAAATAGTTATCAATAAACAATAAAAAAATCCCAAATTCCAATTTAAAACTTGGCGTTTGGGATTTTTTTATGGATGTGAAACTTTGTCAAAGTTTAAAACTTTGACAAAGTTGTAAAGTCAAAGATTGGAATTTGGAATTTCAATTATTGGGATTTACAAATTATTGGAATTTCAAAAATTAAAGATTGTACATCTTTTTTCTTTGTTCTTGAATTTTTTCATCATCAAGATATTCGTCAAATGTCATGTAACGGTCGATAACTCCGTTTGGTGTCAATTCTACGATTCTGTTACCAACAGTTTGCGCGAACTCGTGGTCATGCGTTGTGAAGATTACAGAACCTTTAAAGTTTTTCAATGAGTTATTGAAAGCGGTGATAGACTCCAAATCTAAGTGGTTTGTTGGCTCATCTAGCATTAAAACGTTAGCACGCTCCATCATCATTCTAGACAACATACAACGTACTTTTTCTCCTCCAGATAAAACTCTAGACGTTTTAAGAGCTTCTTCTCCAGAGAAAATCATTTTTCCTAAGAAACCTCTAATAAATACCTCATCACGCTCTTCTTCTGTTTTTGCGTACTGACGTAACCAGTCAACTAAAGTTAAATCATTTTCGAAATATTTATGGTTTTCAGCTGGTAAATACGCTTGGTTTGTTGTAATTCCCCAGTCAAAACTTCCAGCATCTGCTTTTTGTTCGTTGTTTAAGATTTCGTAGAAAGCAGTTGTTGCACGTGAATCTTTAGAGAAAAGAACGATTTTATCGCCTTTTGCCATATTCAGATTAATATCTTTGAATAAAACTTCTCCGTCTACAGAAGCCGCTAAGTTTTCTACATTTAAAATCTGATCTCCTGCTTCACGATCCTGATCGAAGATAATCGCAGGGTAACGACGGCTAGATGGTTTAATTTCTGAAATATTTAATTTCGAAATCATTTTTTTACGAGAAGTTGCTTGTTTCGATTTCGCAACGTTTGCACTAAAACGACGAATAAATTCTTCCAACTCTTGTTTCTTCTCTTCTGCTTTTTTGTTTTGCTGTGCACGTTGTTTTGCCGCTAATTGGCTAGACTCGTACCAGAACGTATAGTTTCCTGAGTAGTGATTGATTTTTCCGAAATCAATATCAGAAATATGTGTACAAACCGCATCTAAAAAGTGACGGTCGTGAGATACAACAATTACAGTGTTTTCATAGTTTGCCAAGAAGTTTTCTAACCAAGCGATTGTTTCGAAATCCAAATCGTTGGTAGGCTCATCCATAATAAGCAAGTCAGGATTTCCGAAAAGTGCTTGCGCCAAAAGCACACGAACTTTCATTTTTCCTTCCATATCAGCCATTAAAGTATAATGATCTGCTTCTGTGATTCCTAAGTTAGACAACATCGCTGCAGCATCTGAATCGGCATTCCATCCGTTCATTTCTTCAAACTGAACTTGTAACTCCCCTATTCTGTCTGCATTAGCATCATTATAATCCAAATAAAGTTCATCCATTTCTTTTTTAACAGCGTACAGAACTTTATTTCCCATTAAAACGGTTTCCAAAACAGTATGCTCGTCGAACATGTTGTGGTTCTGGTTTAAAACCGACATACGTTTTCCTGGCTCTAAATGAATGTGCCCTGAAGTTGGATCAATGTCGCCCGAAATCACTTTTAAGAAAGTAGATTTTCCTGCACCATTTGCTCCAATAACGCCGTAAATATTTCCGTGAGTAAAAGTAGTATTTACTTCGTCGAATAAAATCCTTTTACCAAACTGAACTGATAAATTATTGACTGTTAACATGAATGTCTTTTTAATTAATTTGGTGCAAAAGTAGTGAAAAAGGTTCTAAGTTGCAAAGATGCTAAGGTCCTAAGGTTTTTTATGCTGATGTGGGTTTCTCGCAGAGGCGCAAAGGCGTAGAGTTTTTTTTACCAAATTGATTACTACGTAATCTTGTCATTTCGAGGGACGAGAAATCTTCGCAAGAAACTCCACTTCTATAATCGCCAATCTTTGTCGAGTTACTTGTGGAGATTTCTCCTTCGTCGAAATGACAAAAATGGGGTTACTTTATCGATTAACTAGTGTGATTTCTCCTTTCAGTCGAAATGACAAAAAAAGGGGGACTTCGCGAGATTAATTTAGCTAAAGCTTACTTTCTTTCGCCAAAGCCACTTCAAGACTCTCAAAATTAGGAAGCACTTTAGAAATCATTCCTTCTTTGTTTAGAATAAAATGTGTTGGAAATGAATTCAATTGCAACGATTCATTCATATAGACTTTCATGTCTGGAATAACGGAATAAGACAATGGTTTTCTGGCTAAAAATGTTTTTAATTGTTCTGCTGAATCTTCGGCTAAACTCATAAAAACTATGTCCTTTCGGTCTTTGTATTCTTCAACTAATTTATTGACTTGCGGAAATTCTCTAATGCATGGCGTGCAGTGAATGTACCAGCATTTAATCACAATGATTTTTCCTTTCATGGATTCGTTGGTTACCAGATTTCCGTCTAAATCTTTGAATGAGAATTGCGGAAAAGCGGTTCCTTCCATTTTGTAGTTTTTAAAAGCATCAAAACCAATCTGGTTAATTGTCGCTTTTATACTTGTATCGGTTTTGGGCTGAATTTTGAAAAGCTTATAGACATATATATTCGCTTCAGATTTTAATCTAATTGGAATGTAGTTTTCGTTTGCTAATTTATCTAGAAAAGCCTCTTTTGAGATTTCTTTTGATGTTACATCCAAAGCTGTAAAATCTCTAGAAAGCATGATGTTTTTACTTTGATAAGCAGACCAATCTGTATATGCTTTTTGAATTTGAAGTGGATCAACTTCTGGATTTCCGAATTTAGTTTGAGCTGTACTTATTGTAAAAATAAAAAGTAGTGTAATTAAGCTAATGAATTTCTGCATGGATTCTGAAACAATTGTATTTGATTTCAAAAATAGTGAAAGTTTTTTAACCGCAATCCCGATAGCTATCGGGAGCGAAGGTTTACGCAAGGTTCGCAGAAGGTTTCTCGCAGATTTTGCAGATTTATTCTCATTTTTTTTCATTCTGAGACAAATTTGTGTCATCCTAAAGATAATTGTTCTTTAAATTTACCCAAATTATAAGATTATGATTCCAGATAAATTCTCAGCCGAAGTTGAAACAAGATTAAATGATTTCTTTACAGATAAAATTGATTGTAAGGAAATGGCAAAAATGATACGAGAAGTAAATAATGCACTTTCACTTTGTGTTATGAAAGATTGCGAAACCATCAAATTTGGAGTAAAGAATATTGATGATAGTTTTTATTGGCTTAACAAACTCGCAGAAGTTTTAGATCCTTATTTGGAGTCTTAAAAAACAAATAGAAATTGCTTTAAACAAAAAAACTGGCAGTAAGCACTGTCAGTTTTTTATATTTATTAAAAGAGATTTTCAAAAATTTAATTGTTTAAGACTGGTAAAAACGAAATATCCATAAGATACTTTTTCGGATCGTTTGGATTAATCAAAACCATAATTTCATCTGTTTTTATAAATTCAGTTGGGTCAAACCAAATATTTTCGCTTTCAAAAACATACATTTTACTTGTTTGCGTATCGAACCATTGACTTGATATTTGATAAGGACATCTTCCGTTTATTTCGAAACTGTAATTTATATGTACTTCAGTAAATTTTGTAACAATGCGTTTTCCATTATCAAGGAGATATAGTTTATTGTTTTGTTTTTTTATTCCATATAAAATAATAAAAAAGCCAACTAAAAAGAATGCAGTTCCTAAAATCCCCATTATCAATACCCCAAGCCAAAGAGATTCAAAACTATTAATATCTGCTTTATTTGGTTTTGAAGGATCGTATATTACTTCGACATTTTCGCCTACACTATAACTTGGTGGGTTACTGCTTACTGTTGAAGTTATTTCTATTTTACTTCCTTCTCTAGTAATAAAAGACACAAGAGGGGTATACATTATTGAATTATCTGATCTACTTCTAACCAATTCAGTAACGGTTCCTTGAGCAGTTTCGGCTCTTTCTAAAAAAGCCTTTTTATCAAAATAAAGATAGATCGCTCCAACCAATAAAGCTAAACCAATAGCTGTAAAAACATATTTAATGATTGATATAACTTTCATTCTTCTTCTCTTTAAAATTTGTGCGAAATTAATTTCACTTCATGCAATTATTAACCTCAATAAGTTTTTTTTCTACTCGAATAAGCCATTTTTAAGTTGTTTTTTTTACATAAAAAAACCTGGCAACAAAAATTGCCAGGTTCATAATGCGCTACATGAGGCAAAAACCAAATAACAAATTACCTCACTTTGCAGCATTTAAGAAATAAAAATTAGGTTAAAAAATAAATAACCAAACTCAATTTTAACCGTCCCAATTTTCTTATTTCTAAATTTTCAATTCTTTTATTTTAGTTTAAAAAGTTCATTACTTTCAATGACTTTTTGTGTCCAGATTTGTCTGTTACGATCACAACAAAAATTTGTTTACTAGCAAAACTTGGGCTGTTAAGCAGTACTTCTTTGTTGTTTTGAATATTTCTATGACTTGTAACATTCTGTCCTATTGTGTTGAATACATCGACCTGAGCAATATCTCCTGTGTCATTAGCAACAGACAAAGTATTGTTTCTGAAATAGGCCACAGTCGTATTGCTTTCAGCAGTTATATCTTCTACAGCCAATGTTTTTGCTGTGGCTTGTGATGCAAAATAAGCTGCGTACGCTTTAGACAATTCAGATGAATTACCGCAAGAAGAGGCATCCCAGTTTACAGACCAAGTCATTAATCCTCTTAAAGAAGGATATGGTCCGCCTGGCTGCATAGTGTATGTTCTTCCAGAAAAATTGGTTCCATTTCTTAAATAATCCATAGCATTGATTCCTTCTGTCGGAGTTAGATATCCGCTACCTGCTGCACTTGGACAAGCTGGCAATGCAATAAGAACTTTTGAGGCTGGCAAGCCATCAAAGTGCATTCCTGTTGAAGCAATGTTGTACCCTTTTATGATCATATCAGTCAACGCAGTAACCATGTTTGCTTTTTTGGCTGTACCATAATATTGACCGTCTAATCCATTTTCTCCTCCTGTATTATACAATTGTACCGCTAACAAATCCAATTCGTTACGCAAGTTTTGAATAATTGGCAAGAACGAACCAAAAGTATCTGTATAAGTAGTATATCCTCCTTGTACATATTGTGTTTCTGGAGCTGCAGTCAATAAGAATCCAGGACCGTAGTATGCTTTTAATTCTTTGAAAGCATCTACTACGTTTTTCAATCTCGGATAAGCAGAAATACCCGCGTAAGAAATATCTCTTAAACCTCCTGCGCTAAAATTCATAGATCCGCCTTCAAAATCAATATCAACTCCATCAAATTGATATTCGTCGATAATTGCTTTTAAACCATTAACAAAAATATTTTTCTGCGTTACATTTTCTAAAACAACATGACCATTTTGACCTCCAATAGAAACAATAACAGGAACTCCGCTATCTCTTAAAGTTTTGATATCATTTTTCAATAATTGCTTATCGAAAACACCATTGGTCAAATATCGAGCGTCATTTGTAGTTAGTATTGGCGTGTAACCATCACGATTAACTGTTTCTACGAAAGAATAATCAACTACGTTAAATTTACTTCCCTTTATTTGAGAGAAATACAAAAATGGAGCTGAAGTATTTTCCCAAGAATGCGCGTATCCTAAAATAATTTTAGATGGAAGCGGAATAAATCTATTACCACTTACTGTAGCAATTTTAATAGTATTATTTAATGTAGTTACGGCAGCTTTATTATCGGTTGCTTTAACTACAATTGGATAATCCTGATAAGCAGTTGGCGTAAAATTATACGTATAAGTATTATTTGTACCTGCTGTCATGTTAAATGTCCCGCCGTTTATGGTAATAGTAACACCAGAAATTGTTCCGTCACTATCAACAGCCGTAACTGAAATTGGCACAGCTTGGAAAGAACTTTGGTATACCGTAGTATTTGATGGTGAATTCCAAGTGATTACAGGCAATGCATTTGGACAATTTGCGCCTGAACAAGTTAATGTAAAACTATATGTTTTTGAATCTGTTGTTCCGTTTGACGCCGTAGCCGTCACAGTTAAGGTATGAGAAGCTCCAAACTGATTTGCTACTGGTGTCCAACTCGCTGTATAAGTTCCAGAAGAATTTGTAGCACTTATGCTTTGTCCGTCCAAACTAAATACCACAGAAGAAATTGTAGTAGCATCTGCAGCGCTTAATCCAACAGTCGCAACAAAATTAATTGCTGATCCTAAATTTATAGCAATTGCCGAAGCTGTTGGTGCTGTAATAGCAACAACTGGCTTAGTTACAACTGTTGTTTGGGTATTGAAATTGTAAATTGTTGGCGTTGTTGGAACAGCAAAATTTGCCAAGTTATTTGGGTAATACGCTACTTCCCCATTTTGCCATGAATTTAATTTCAAGCTTAAAATTTGTGTATAACCTGCTACAACTGAATTATCGAAAGCATAATTTCCTGATGCATCTGTTGTTGCCAGAACGCTTTTCCAGTTGTGTGTGTTATCTGTCCAAGGTAAAACGATTTCAACTTGTGCGTTCGCAACTGGAGTTGAACCATTTTTCACAGTTCCGCTAATTAAGTTCGTCGCTGCTGCTAATGCTGCTTTTGCCGTTGAACTTGTATTAAAGTTGTATGTTGTTGGGCTTGCAGGAACTGCAAAGTTTGCTAAATTATTTGGGTAATAATTAACCTCTCCGTTTGACCAAGTATTTAGTTTTAAACTTGTAATGGTTGTATAACCGTCTACAACAGCATTATCAAAACTGTATTTTCCTTGTGCATCTGTTGTTGCCAGAACACTTTTCCACGGATGTGCATTATCTGTCCATGGCAAAACAATCTCTACTTTTGCACCCGCAACAGGAGTTGTTCCATTTTTAACAGTTCCGCTAATTTTACTGGTGCTTGTTGCGGCATCTTGAGTAAAATTCAACGTTTTATTAGCATTCAAATTAGAATAAACTGTAGATGCTGGCGTAAATGTCTGTCCAGTCAAAGCTGCTGTTACCGTATAATTTCCACCAGAAGCCAAAGTCAATGAATACGCTCCGCTAGAATTAGTTGTTGCAGAAACATTTCCTGCTGTAGAAGCTGCTGTAATTGTTACGCCAGAAACTGGAGCTGATCCGTTAAGAACTGTTCCGCTTACAGTATAAGTTACCACTGCTGCACCTTGTGTAAAATTCAACGTTTTATTAGCGTCAATTGCATTATAAACTGTTGAAGCTGGCGCATAAGAGAAACCTGTTTTTGTAGCTGTAACTGTAAAATTTAATCCTGCTGTTAAACCTGCAACACTGTAAGCTCCACTTGCATTTGAAACTGCTGTTAAAGTTGTGCTTCCAGAAACTGCAGAAACGGTTACGCCCGAAACTGGATTTGTTCCATCTAGAACTGTTCCGCTTACGGTGTAAGTTGGCTGACTTCCGTTAATCACAACTCCTGTCTGATTTACCGTTACATTGTTTAATGATACTGGAACAAATGTATAACTCGCTTTTACCGCTGTAAGAGAATAGTTTTGTCCTGAAGTTAAATTATTGAATGCAAAATTTCCATTGGCAGAAACTACTGTCTGAATAACTGCATTGCTTGCATTTCGTAATTCTACTGTAACATTAGTAACCAAAGTCGATCCGTTTTTTACAGAACCAGAAATACTAACTGTTCCTGGCACAACACTTCCAAAAGAAGTATCAACTTGGTTTAATAATGCGTTTGGAATTGAACCTCTTGTATCTTGAGATAATTCCCAGATCATACCTCCAGCTAAGTTTTTCGATTTTATATACTGCACTTTTAAGTCCATTGACTGTTTATCTTCATAAGAAATAAACTCTTTTCTAGTAGCATTATATAAATAAGGAACTTTAGTAGTATTATCAAAATAACGAACCCATCCTGCCGAAGCTGCAGATGGCGTTACCATCATCGTGTTTGGATCTAAATAGGCATGCGAATTGGTAACTGGATTCCCAACTAAATCGCAAATTTCGATACTTCCAGATTTTTCACAAGCTCCAGAACCATCCCATGTTCCTGTTGGGTTTTGCGGATTTGTACATCCAGGAACTACGTATCTTGGTGCTGAAACAAACAATCCGTTTGTTGAATTTGCAGCAACGTTATCGAATTTTTTTCCGTAGAAAGGCAATCCCATGATTAATTTATTCGCAGGAAAACCAATTACATTTAAATATTGATTCGTTAATTCGTCTAATGATTCCGATTGCGTTGCACCATACAACGGATCATTTGGATTTCCGCTTGCATATAAAGGCGCATTGTAACAGGTTTTATCATACCAGTTTCCACCAAAATCGTATCCGAAATAGGTGATATAATCGCAATAAGTCGAAATGTCTTCTGTCATTCCGTATTGTGCTCTGTTATTTGGTCCTAAATACTGTTTAGAAACATTTCTAACGTTGTTTCCAGCAGCAATAGTAATTAGTTTATTTGGCATTGCCTGACGCATAGCTTTTAATAAAAGCACTAAATTTTTATTATCATCAGGACTATATTTTTGAGGAGGAACAGGCGAACCGTTTACTATTTCTGTACCATCAGTTCCGCCCGAAAGAGGATATTCCCAGTCGATGTCGAAACCGTCAATAAATGGATATGTAGTAATGAAGTTTGCCATATCTGCTGCTAAAGCCGCTCTTGCTACAGGACTTGCAGCAATTGGAGAAAGATCTTGTCCTTTTGTCCAGCCTCCAACAGAAATTAAAACTTTTAAATGCGGATACTTTTCTTTCAATTTCATTAAATCGTAAAAGTTTCCTTTAACTGGCGCATCCCAAGGAATTCCGCCTTCCATATGCTCAAAATCCGCATAGGTGTCTAAACATTTTAATTTTGTATTCTCCGGATGGGCAGGATCGTAAGTTGTCCCATAAAAAGAATAATTTAAGTGCGTCAATTTACTTCCATCAATTTTCGGAACATTAAAATCCCGAGCATAAATAGACCATTGCGCATAATACCCCACTACTTTTTTTCCGTGAGCCGGTTGGGCCAACACTAGTAAGGGAAACAGTAACAAAAAGAGCAATCTGTAATAATGTTTCATAGTTAATAAATATTAGTTAATAGAAAATAAATAATTGGGCCACAGAAGCTTAAATTCTTCTGGGTTTCGCTCAACAGCAGATTGGAACCCCGCGGTCGATTGGAAATAAACTCAAATTACATTCTATAGATAAATATTACTATTTCTGATTCATTCATAATCATTAGTAAATAGCAGTGATTGATATTTATTTATAATTTTAAAAATTAATATTAAATACAAATGATAAATTTGGGACTAATCATCAATCTATACTTTTTTGTCATGTTTTATTGTATTCTTATTCTTCTATTTGGTTTTAAAGGTTAATAATTAATTTCACGGCTTATATTTTGTTATTTAATTAAGTTAAGTGTTGATTATTTCTGAAATCTTGGCTATAACTATCTCTACCGAGGAACTTCAGCAGAGATAATTAAAAGCCTAATTAATGTAACTCTAATAACACTAACTCAACCAAAATTCATATTAGTTTTTTCAAACTTTCATAAACTGACAATTCCACGTCAGCATGATCTTTTGTATTACATTGATCTATTAAACTTTTTAAATCTGCTGATTTTAAAGTCGATTTGTTGTCTAATACAAGTAATAATTCCTGCGATGCATCACTTAATTTTTTAGACAATGGTAAAATTGGCTGTACTAATGGAGCATTTGCACTTAATGCTGTAAGGTCATTATGCACTGCAATCCATTTAGTAAAAAATGCAGTAACTTTTGCTTTATTATCTGCCGATTTATTTGCTAAATATTGATTTACCGCTACATCAAATGCAAGAGCATCTTTTGCATCTGGTCCGCAAGCATCTGCAAACAAAGTAAAAGGAGAATACATCTGGTACTCTGTTCCTCCTTTGTTACGAGTATATCCTTTTAAAGGTTCGCTTACTTTAGAAAACTCTTCAAGCGGTTGAATACTTTGATTGTTGGCAATATTTCTTAAAATAACATCTTTGTTACGGATATGAGTAATTCCTAATTCTTCTAATCTGAAAGAAACCGTTTCTAAACGTTTACGCATATTTTCTACATCTACTACGTCTTCTGCAGACCAAAGTCTTTCTGCAATAGCCGCAGTTCTTGGCCATAATCTAGAATCTATAGTTGTTGGTGTAGCCAATTCTGTCCACATTGTCGCTTCTCCACCAAGAATTCTTGCTTTTTCGTCACTCGTTAAATTCGCTCCTTTTGGCATCGGATCATTTAAATAATGGCTTGCAATTGGGTACATCAAATCGATATAATATCCGTTAGACAAAACGGTTTTGTATCCTTTTTTAACAGCTTCTACCAAAGATTTACCTGCTGGCATTCCTTCGTTTGGCCCTCTCCATGAGTGAACGATCGCTTCTTTAGATAAATCTTTTGTCAAAATTTCTTCCCAACCCATCAATTGCTTTCCATGCTTCTTTAACATCGGAGCCAATTGCATCGTAAAATAAGTTTGTAATTCGTGATTGTTCTTTAAATTATGTTTTTTCATGAATTCTTGAATTTTCGGGTTTTCATCCCAATCTTTTCCTTCGTTTTCATCTCCTCCAATATGGAAATAGGCACCTGGAAACAATGGGCAAACCTCATCAAAAACTTCACTTAATAGTTGATACGTTTTAGGATTTGAAGGATCTAATGTTGGTGAAAAAATACCAGCATTTCTTTCAATTCCATAGGTAGCGATTGCTGTACCTTGAATATTTTTTTCGGATGTTCCTCCTGTCAACTTGATTACTTTACTGCCAATTTCTGGATAAGCCGTTAAAATTGCAGATCCGTGACCTGGAACATCTATTTCGGGAACAATTAAAATACCGCGCTCATCGGCATATTTTACGATATTTTTAATTTCCTCTTGTGTATAATACATTCCATCCGAAGCTAATTGAGTAAACTTTGGATGTTTTTTCATTTCAATTCTCCATCCTTGATCATCAACCAAATGCCAATGAAAAACATTCATTTTCATTGCTGCCAATGCGTCAATATTTCTTTTAATAACATCAACAGGCTGAAAATGTCTTGAAGCATCAATCATTAAACCTCTCCAGGTAAATCTTGGAAAATCTGAAATTTTTGAAACTGGAAAATAAAACGATTTTGAATTGTTTTGAAGAAGTTGCAACAATGTCTCCAAGCCATGCAAAGCTCCCAAATCACTGGTTGCATTAATTATAATTTTGTTTGAAGTAATATCTAAATGATAACTCTCATCTTCATACAAACCAATTTTTCCGCTTTTACTACAATTAATTTGTAATTCTGCATTTGGAACTTCATTTAATTTGGTAATAAAACCTTGTTCAAAAAATATACCTGTTCTACCATCTAAACGGCGCAAAAAACGAGTTACTCCTCCAAAAATTCTAGCATTTGGATTACCAGTAATATTTACTTTAAAATTCTTACTTAAATTAAAATTACCTTCATTAATTACAACATTCTGAGGCCAAGGCATAAGATTCAGTTGCTCTTTCTGGACTTGAGCACCTGCCGATATACCTGCAAATAATAGTACAAATAAATATTTCATTTTTCTTTTTTTTGGTCGGATAGTTTCTTAGTCCATATCCTAATTTATATAAAAAGACAAAATCCAGAATGACTTCTGCATACCTCACTTTTACAAGTAATCATCTGAATTTTGTCATTTGATTCATTTTATAGAATCATAAAAACTTTAATAATCAAAACGCTTAAAGGCTTCTATTGCTTCATATTCAGCTAAACCTAGTTCGTCGTATAAAATTGCTGTGTTTTTGTTTCGATCTTCTGCCCTAACCCAGAATTCACGAGAATCATTTCCTTGAAACATTACTCTGTCTTTTTGAGACTGGTGATGTAAAATGGCATGACGTTTTAACAATACTTCTGAAGGACTTAACGGAACGGCCATATCAATTTCATGAATGTCCCATTCGTGCCAAGCTCCTCTGTAAAGCCACAACCAGCAATCATTCATGTACGGTTCTGGTTTAAGCTCTTTTAATGCAGCAAAAATGGCATTTAAACAAACCTCATGAGTTCCGTGCGGATCTGCAAGATCTCCAGCAGCAAAAACCTGATGTGGTTTTATTCTAGCAATAATGTCTTTTACGATAGCAATATCTTCTGGTCCTAACGGATTCTTTTTAACCTGTCCTGTTTCGTAAAAAGGAAGATCCAAAAAGTGCGTATTCTCATCTTTCAATCCGATATATCTTGTTGCTCCGTAAGATTCTCTTCTTCTTATAAGTCCTTTTAATTTTCGAACTTCCAAAGAATCGATTTGATTTTCAGATTTGTTATTTAAAAACTCGATAACCGATTTGAAATTGATATCAGCTTGACCTTCTCCGATAAAATCACTGGCAACTTCTGCAAATTTTAAAGCTTCATCATCTGAAACTGCAATATTTCCTGAAGTTTGGTAGACCACATGAACATCGTGTCCTTGCTTGATTAATTTTGAAAATGTTCCTCCCATAGAAATCACATCATCGTCTGGGTGCGGGCTAAAAAGAATAATCCTCTTTTTTGCCGGATTTGCCCTTTCTGGACGAAATGAATCATCTGTGTTTGGTTTTCCACCTGGCCATCCGGTAATAGTGTGCTGTAAAATATTAAACATATTAATGTTCATATCATAAGCAGAACCTTCTTGAGCCAATAGGTCAGACATTCCGTTATTGTTGTAATCACGGTCTGTCAGTTTTAAAATAGATTGTTTTGTTTTCTGACAAAGCCAGACAATTGCTTTACTTTTTAATTCGGGAGTCCAAAGACATTCACCAACTAACCACGGTGTTTTGAAACGGGTTAATTCTGATGCTGCCGACTGATCTAAAACAAAAGTTGCATTTGGATGGTTTTGTAAAAACGTAGCTGGAACCTCTGAACTGATATCTCCTTGAATAGTTCTTTTGATAATATCTGCTTTGTTTTGTCCCCAAGCCATCAAAACAATACGTTTTGATCTCATAATGGTCGAAACTCCCATTGTTATGGCGCGTTTCGGCACATTATCTATACCATTAAAAGCAGATGAAGCATCGACTCTTGTGATATGATCTAAGGTAATAATTCTTGTTCCTGAATTGATGTGCGAACCAGGCTCGTTAAATCCAACATGACCCGTTCTACCAATTCCAAGCAATTGAAAATCAAGACCACCCGCATTTTTAATATTCATTTCATAATCAATACAGTATTGATTGATTTCCTCAATTGCTACTGTACCATCAGGAATATTAATGTTTTCAGGTTTGATATCAATATGTTTAAAAAGATGCTCGTGCATGAAATAATGATAGCTCTGATTATTTTCTTTCGTCATTGGATAATATTCATCCAAATTAAAAGTGATTACATTGCTAAAACTTAGTCCTTCTTCTTTGTGCATTCTCACTAGTTCCTCATAAACTTTAATAGGAGAAGAACCTGTTGCCAGACCTAAAACACAAGATTTATTTTTTTCCTGCTTAGATCTAATTAGCTGCGCAATTTCCTGCGCTACAATTACAGAAGCTTCAATAGAACTTTTGAAAATTTCGTTATGAATTTTCTCAAAACGAGTTTCTTCAAATTTTCCCGCGCTTTTATAACTGATATCAGGTTTTATTTCTAAAGCACTTTTCATTTCTTTTCTTTTTTGTAGTAATTACCATCATGGTTTTAAGATATGGTATAGACAGCTTTCGCCATCTATACCACACTACTAACCAAACTTAATATCCCATTTTTTTTAGAAGTTCACTCCAGTATCCCACCAAAGTCTTGTTGCACCGTTATCTGGTCCACCTAACTTAGCAATACCAGTTGCAACTCCATCTTTGTTTCCAGCAATTTCAGATGCCACAAAATTTACTCTTCTAACACCTAACTGAGAGCTAATAACTCCGTTACTTGTGTTATTTGTGATTGGGAATAATTTTGGATATCCAGTTCTTCTCCACTCAGTCCAAGCTTCTTGTCCGTCAGGGAAACCAGCAATCCATTTTTGAGTAATAATTTTTTGAAGTTTAACTTCATTAGAAGCACCAGCTTCCCAAGCTACAGTCACATTATTAACAGCAGCCGCATTATTTGTTGCATCAAGCGGGTCAACATAAGCTTTTGGCAATGCTGTACTAGTTTTGTATGTTGATGAAGAAACTCCAAACTGCTCGAAAGAAGCTGTGATTCCCGCCTCATATAAAGATTGAACATCACTTCCCATATTCCATCCTCTCAAAGCTCCTTCTGCTCTTAAGAAGAAAACCTCAGCAGTAGATAAGAAAACAGTTTCTTTTACATTTATAGCTTCTCCAACTTTAGAAAAATCTTTACGAGCTGCTTTTGTAGCTCCATCTGGAGCAACTGGTAAAACAATTCCTGTTCTAATTCCTTTATATTCTCCTGGATATTTAACTGAAACAGCGAAATATTTTGATAGTCTTGGATCATTATATCCTACTAAGATAGATTCCATATCTGCAGACATATTGATATCTTCATAACTATTACTATTTCCATATACAGGATTTGTAAAGTCACTTAAGAAAATAAAACTATCGTCTTTAGTAAGCATTACACCATATTTCTGAGAAATAGATTTTTCAGCTTGTTCTTTGGCTACTGCTGGAGCTTTAACCGCCAATCGCATTGCTAATCTTAAACGAAGAGAATTCGCAAATTTTACCCATTTAGAATAGCTTCCTCCATATTTAGAAAAATCAGCTTTAGTAATAATTGAACTTTCACCAGAATCTGCTGCTTTACTTAAAGTTACAATCGCCTCATCAAGATCTGCAAACATCTGCGTGTACACTTGCTCTTGTGAATCGTATTCTTTAACTGAAGATTCAGAACTATATTTTGAATACACAATTGGTCCATAAATATCAGTTATTCTATGCATCGCCTCAACTTTTAGTATTTGAGACATTGCATATATTTCTGGATATAATCCTTTTGTTTTGGTCTCATGCTCTATTTTTAGAGCATTTGCCATTACGTTTGTGTAGGCATCATCCCATGCTCTACCGTTCCAACCATTTACAAGATTGTAAGTCATGTTGTTATTATTACTTCCAAATGGGTTTGGAGTAGCCATATAACCTGACCATACATCACCTTGCAAGTTTTGCTGGATTTGGTATCCCCACAATGGATCTTGTTCAAAAATAAAATTGAACATTACTTTTGAATAACCCGTGATATTATTAAAATCCTGTGCTAATTGTTCAGCAGTAGAACCTTGAGGATCAGAGTTAATCTCGTCAAAGTTATCAGTACAGCTCATAGCAGCTAATAAGCCTAAGCAGAGAATCGACTTTTGTATATATTTTCTTTTCATGATGTTTTTTTATTAAAATGTAACGTTTAAATTAAGACCGATACTTCTAGTTGTTGGCAATCCGAAAATGTCAACACCTTGTAAACCTTGACCTGTACTTAAAGCAACATTTGGATCAAACGGTGCGTCTTTGTAGAAAAAGAATAAGTTTCTAGCAATTAAAGAAATACTTGCATTTTGAATGAATGGAACTGCTTTAGGGTTAAATGTATATCCTACAGAAAGTTCTCTTAAACTAACGTTTGTTGCTTTGTAAACATATTCAGCTAAAGCTCCACTTCTACCACCAACTGTTCCGTAGTAATCTTCTGCAGAAATTTTATTAACTGGAGTAACTCCATCTGCTGCAATTGCATTAACTGTAACACCACCAGCATTTTTAGCATCTCCAAAAGCTTTAGAAACTCCATAAGAATCATTTAAAGCTTGAGTCATACTCATTACACTTCCTCCAAATCTTCCATCAACTAAAACATTTGCAAAGAAAGATCCGAATTTGAAAGTGTTAGACCAACCTAACATGAAATCAGGATTAGCATTACCTACTTCTTTAAAGTTCTGATCAACTTGTGGTTTACCTTGATCGTCTAGAAGAAGTCTTCCTTGAGCATCTCTAACTAAAGTGTAAGCTTCAATAACTCCAAATGGTCTTCCTTCTACTAATGAGAATCTATATGCATTAGATCCTGGATCTGTCAATATTACACGTCCTCCTAATTCTTCTGGAAGTTCTTTAACTGTATTTTTATTATGAGAATAGTTTACTGTAGTATCCCAAGAAAATTTATCTCCTTGAATAATTTTACCATTTAACACAATCTCGATACCTTGGTTAGCAATACTTGCAGCATTAAATGCATAGTTAGTATATCCGTAAGGGTTTGTAGAAGGCGCTGGAACTTCAACATATTGGTTTTTAGTTTCTGAATTATAGTAAGAGAATTCAAAACCTAATCTATTGTTAAACAGTCTCCATTCAGTACCAATTTCGTACTCTGATTTTAATTCTGGTTTTAATGTTTCTCCTGGTCTTGGTCCAACTCTTGGCGCAATAAACTGCCCTCCAAGGATTGTATATCTAGGAGAAGTTACGAAAGCGTTAATGTCGTTACCAACTTGTGCATAAGATCCTCTCACTTTACCAAAATTAATCCACTCTGGCATTGTAGCCATTTCACTAATGATTCCTGTTAAACCAACAGATGGATAGAAGTAAGAACCATTTCCTGTGTTAACTAATGTAGACGACCAGTCATTTCTACCTGTTAAATCTAAATACAACATACCTTTATATCCAAGTGATGCAGATGCAAATACAGATTGTACTTCTCTGTTAGAACCTGAAACTTGTTGATTTGCTTTATTGTTAACGAAGTTTCCTAAAGTAAACCAGTTTGTGTTAACTAATCCACCATTATTTGTTCCTGAGTTTAAGATTGTTTGTTGGTTAGCCATAGTATTGTTTATACTTGTACCAAGAACAGCATTAAAAGAGAAATCTTCACTAAAATCTGTATTTACTCTTGCAATTAAATCTCCATAACGCTGAGTACTTAATGTACCAATGTTGATATAAGTTCCTGTTGGAGCCGCAATAATTTCAGAAGTAGTTGCGTAGATTTTTTTATCAAAAATGCTTTCGATTCTATTATAGCTATATCTTGCTGTAATATTTAACCAGTTATTCGCTTTATAATCTAAGGCTAAAGATCCGTTAAAGAAGTTGTTTTTATCTTCAGATTTAGCTCTGTTGATTAACCAATACGGGTTTTGAATATATTCATTAATTACTGGGAAGTTTTGAACATTTAAGTTTCTAACTGGATCAAAAACTTCAAAATTGTTTTTATAGTAATTAAAGTCATTTCCATTTCCTCTTGGCATTAAATAAACACCTGTTAATGGGTTGAAGTTAAGTCCACTTAGCGGTCTGTTGTCAATAGTTTGAGTAGTATATTTTCCATCTGCAGAAACAGTTAATTTATCATTAAAGAATTTTCCTGTTTGACGGATACCAAAGTTATTTTTCTTCAAACCGTTTCCTGGCATAATTCCAGAAGAAGAAGTGTTAGCATAAGTAATGCTAGTTGTAGCAGTTGGTGAACCAGTTGTAAATCCGAAAGAAGTAATTTGAGTTACACCTGTGTCAAAAAAATCTTTTACGTGATCTTTTGTGTTTTCTTTTGCTCCAGTACTATTGTACTCTGTTTGGAATTTTGGCAAGTAAGCTGCATTTTCGAATGTAGTTACAGATGAAGCTGTAAAATTACCTTTTCCTTCTTTTACTTTTTTAGAAGAAAGCAAAATTACACCATTTGCTCCTTGAGAACCATATAATACAGAAGCTGCAGCACCTTTTAATACTGTCATACTTTCATAATCATCAGGATTTACAAGAGAGATTACATCACCACCATCACGGTTACCACCATTTGTATCTCCAAAAGTACCATTTGGTTGGCTTGAAGATCCATTATACATCGGAATACCATCAATTACATATAATGGCTGGCTATTCATAATAGATGAGTTACCACGAATTACTACTTTTGTAGAACCACCAGTACCACCAGCACTTTTAGTAACAGCAACACCAGCAACTTTACCTGCAATAGTATTGATAACGTTTGCATCTTTTACTCGAACTAATTCTTCTCCTTTTAATTCTTGAGTAGCATAAGTCAATGATTTTTTAGACTTCTTAAGACCTAAAGAAGTTACAACAACTTCATTCAAAGCATTTGATGCAGCTGCAACCATCTTCACATTAATTGTAGAAGCATCTCCTACAGCTATTGTCTGAGTTTCTAGCCCTACATAAGTAAAAACTAAACTTTGACCTTTTTGAACTTCGATAGTGTACAATCCGTCAAAATCGGTAGTTGTTCCCTTTTGACCTCCTTGTACAGCAACAGAAGCCCCTGGTAATGGCATCCCATCAGAATCTGTAATCACACCCTTGACACTTTTTACTTGAGCAAGCGAAACTTGCGCCGTAAAAACAATCATAAAGATTAAGAAAATTTTTTTCATGTTTATTTTATTTTGTTAGTTATGATGTAAAATTATTCTTAAGGCATTGTTAAAAAAAATAAATTAAACCAACAGCAACAAAATTTAAACGAACGACATAAATTATTCAATAATACGCTTTACGAAAACGTTCTAATACAAAAAATAAGCACCAATATCCTTTTTTTTGGAAATTTTTTGCAAAAAAATTGCCATTTACCAGTTAATTGTTTAAAGTTGCACATTATTTAAATACTGTTAAGAAAAACTAAAATTCTCAACTTAGAATCAATTGAAAGAAATACGAAAAGTTAAATTTGATATCAAACTGCAAAATCATGTCTGGTTTTGGGGAGTTTATTTTACTTTAAACTTTTTAAGATGGGGCGCTTACTTTAATGATTACCCTTATGCATTCAAATCAAACTTAATTGAATTCTCTTTGGTTATTCCTTTAGTTTATTTGAATTTATTTGTTTTGGTTCCAAGATATGTACTCAAACAAAAGTATATTATGTATACTTTTTTACTTCTGTTGAGTCTATTTGTGATATATCTTCTAAAAACAGCTCTAACCTACTATATCATATCAGAAAATATATGGCCTGAAGCTAATAGAGAATATCACCCTTTTGAGATCAATCACATTGTTGCTGTTTGTATCGGAGAATTGTATGTTTTAGCAATGGCATCATCAATTTATCTTACCTTGACTTGGCTAAGAGAGCGAGAAAGAAACAGATCTTTACGAGAAAACCAATTTAAGATTAAACTTAAATATCTTGAAAACCAGATTCAGCCCCATTTTTTCTTCAACACGCTAAACAATTTGTATGCTTTATCGTTAGAATCATCAAAGAAAGTTCCTGATGTAATTATAAAGCTTTCTAATTTGATGGAGTATGTTTTATATGATGTTAAAGGAACCAAATTTGTTCCATTAATAAAAGAAATCGACTATATCCAGAACTATATTGAAATAGAAAAACTTCGTTTTGAAAATGTAGAAGTCACTATAAATCTAGAATCTAATATTGACGATGTTGTTGTACCGCCATTAATTTTCATTTCTTTGGTCGAAAATGCTTTTAAACATGGAGGTCTAAACAACAAAAATTTAAAAATAAAGATCAATTGTAAAGTTACAGACAATAAAATACTCGATTTTGAAATCTTAAATAATTTTGTAATTTCACAAAATCATAATCCGAAAAGAGGAATTGGTTTGGTTAATACGAAAAAAAGACTGAAACTAATTTACAGAAGCAATTTCCGCCTTAAACAACAAACCAAACTAAATTTCTACATAATCCGATTACAAATACCTACATATAATGAAGATTAAATGCGTGTTAATTGATGATGAGCCTTTAGCTATCAAGGTCCTGCAAAATTATTTTACCAATTTTACAGATTTTGAAGTTATAGCAACATTCAATAACTCTTTAGAGGCACTCGATTTTATTAACAGTACACCTGTTGATGCTGTCTTTTTAGATATTAACATGCCTATGATGACCGGTTTTGAGCTTATTAGTCTTATCGAAAACAAAACCAAAGTCATCATTACAACCGCTTTTAGAGAATTTGCTGCTGAAAGTTATGATTTGGATGTATTAGATTATTTGGTAAAACCTATTCCGTTACCAAGATTCATAAAATGCATCAATAAAATTACCACCGAATACAATCTCAAAAACAATATTAAAGTCGAAACTTCAAAAGGAGATTCTCATATTTTTATTAAAGTCGATAAAAAAATGATGAAAATTAATATTGAGGAAATTTTGTTTGTTGAAGGAATGAAGGAATATATAAAAGTAGTCACGCCAGATAAGACATATATTACCCATAAATCTCTTACATCATTATCAGAAGAATTACCCGCAGATCGCTTCCTTAGAATTCATAAATCTTATGTAATTGCACTAAATAAGGTAAAATCTATAGAAGGAAACCGCGTTCAAATACAATCTTACAACATTCCAATAGGCAGAAACTACAGTAAAGAAGTTAAAAATAAGATATTGGAATAAATATAATTACGAATTACATTTTCTAAGTAGGTTAAAATTAACACTTTGTTGAAAAAACATAGCCGTTGGTTTAAATTTAACATTATTTATACCTTTTTATTTTTTTTTGATAATCCTAACAAATATATTTACGGTCTTCAAAAAACAATAAAATAAAAAATTAACCTTATTATTATGAGTTCAGAAAATGTTCAAACCAAATGGGGGCAATTTATCTCTTTGATAATCGTCTTCTTCTTTTGGGGTTTTGTTGGTTCTGCTAACGACATCCTGATTCCAGTATTCAAAAAAGTATTTACGCTATCGCAAGTACAATCTCAATTAGTAGCTTGGGCTTTCTATGCTGCTTATTTTGTTGGATCAATTATATTCTTTATCGTTTCTTTAAAAGTAGATATTTTACAAAAATATGGCTACAAAAGAACATTATCTGCAGGATTAATTTTATCAGCTGTAGGTTCATTCTTATTCATTCCAGCTGCTACAATCGAGAGCTTCCCTTTCTTTTTAACAGCTTTATTTACAGTAGGTTTAGGCTTTTCTATTCAACAAATTGTTGCCAATCCTTTGGCGATTAAAATGGGAAGTCCGGAAACTGGAGCACACCGTTTAACTCTTGCAGGTGGAATCAACTCTTTTGGAACAACAATTGGAGCAATCTTATTAGGTATCGCTTTATTCGGAATGGGAGATAACAAAAAAACGGCTCTTTCACTAGAAGATATTAAATTGCCTTTCATCATCTTAGGTCTTGCATTTATTGCTGTTGCAGTATTTATGAATTTCTCAAAAATTGAAGATCCTGTAAAAGAAGAAGAAGCTATAATTAAAGACAAACACAGTAAATTTAACATTCTTGACTATCCGCAATTATACTTGGGTATGTTAGGAATTTTTATTTATGTAGGAACTGAAGTAACAATCATCAGTAATTTACCTGCGTTATTACACACTCACGAATTCGGAAACATCTTAGAAGACGCTGTTGCACCGTTTATTGCGCTTTACTGGGGTAGTTTAATGATCGGTCGTTGGAATGGTGGAGCAAACGTGTTCAATACTTCAAACTTGGTAAATACTGCACTTAAATTTATCGTTCCTGCTGCTGCATTTGGAGTAATTATTGGCGCAAACATCTTTGCTGCTCACGACGTTTCTTCATTTTACATCTACCCATTTTGGATTTTGCTGTTTATCGCTGTAAGTTTTGTTGGTGGTAAAAATGCAGGAAAAACATTAATGCTTTTCGGAATTTCAGGATTAACTATGATGGTATTAGGTTTAGTTTGGCCAAACCCAGAAATTGCTAAATTCTTCTTTATCTCTGGCGGATTATTCTTATCAATTATGTGGCCTTCAATCTTCGATTTAGCTATTGCAGGATTAGGAAAAAATACAGGAAAAGCATCTTCTTTCTTAATCATGATGATTCTTGGTGGTGGAGTAATTCCATTAGTGCAAGGAAGTATCTGTGATTTAGACGCAACAAATCCAGGTGGAATTTTCGGCATCACTTACACTCACTTCTCTTACATTGTACCTCTTATCGGTTTTGCATATTTAGGATTCTACGGTTTCTACTGTCCTAAAATCTTAAAAAGACAAGGTATCAGTCACATAGAAAGTGCTGGCGGCGGACACTAAAAATTAAAAAACTCCAATATAAAAATCCAAATTCCAATTTTAAAACTGGAATTTGGATTTTTTTTATTCAAAGAAGAAATAACTTAAAGCCTTAGCATCTCAGAATCTTAGCAACTTTTATTTAGCATTGATAATATTGCTCAAGTTTTTCTTAAAAACAGCCTTATTTTGCGCTGTTAAAGAATAAACGACATCTTTATCCGCGTGAACTATTACTTTGTCTATATCGGCATTTAAAAGCGCTTGAGGATCTTTTATTTTTAAAGTGCAAGCTCCATCAAAAAAGCCATCATCTTCTATCGTTTTTCTGGCCTCTATTTTGGTGCCATCACTTAAAACTGCAGAAATCGTCATTTCACTATTTAATGTTTTCGAGTAAAATCCATCCATTACAAGCAAAAGACGATAGCTGTTTTTTAGTTCTGGCCCTTTAAATTCATGCCTCGTAATATTATAACGAAGACCTTTAGCTAGAGTTTGAAATTTTACAGAACAATCCAGCTCATAAGTAGCAACATCTCCCGCTTCATTTACTGAAGTAATAACTTTAGCGGCCTGTGCGTTTACAGAAAAACTCGCCACAAAAAACGACAACATAAATAAGACAACTTTCATATTTAACTATTTAAGATTCAATATAAAAGTAAAAAAAATCGCCTTTTATCATTAGAAAAAAGGCGATTTTAATTTTGTAAATATCTAAGGATTATTTATTTCCTTTTTCAAAGTCAGCTACAAACTGAGCTAAACCAATATCTGTCAATGGGTGTTTCAACAAACCGTAAATTGCAGAAAGTGGTCCAGTCATAACATCAGCACCAATTTTAGCACAGTTTACGATGTGCATTGTGTGACGTACAGAAGCCGCTAAAATTTGAGTTTCGTAACCGTAGTTATCATAAACTTCTCTAATTTCTTGAATCAAATTCAATCCATCCGTAGAAATATCATCTAAACGCCCAACGAATGGAGAAACAAAAGTTGCTCCAGCTTTTGCAGCCAAAAGTGCTTGTCCTACAGAGAAAACAAGAGTAACGTTAGTTTTAATTCCTTTATCAGAAAAATATTTTGCTGCCATAACACCTTCCTTAGTCATAGGAAGTTTTACAACAATCTGCTCATGTAATTCAGCTAACTCCTCACCTTCTTTAACCATACCTTCAAAGTCAAGAGCGTTAACTTCTGCACTTACATCACCATCAACAAGATTGCAAATGTCAACATAATGCTTAAGGATGTTGTTTTTTCCAGTAATTCCTTCTTTTGCCATTAATGACGGATTAGTTGTTACACCATCCAAAACACCTAAAGCTTGTGCTTCTTTAATTTGAGCTAAATTAGCTGTGTCTATAAAAAATTTCATAATTTGTTTAATTAAAAATGGTTTGTTCGTATTTATAAATTTCTTTTCAAATAAATTCTTTTAAAGAAATCTAGCTGCAAAATTACAAAATCAATACCAATAAAGATTTTAAAATTAAAACCATTTTAAAATTATATGTTAAAAATAAGTGTATATTTTACATTTTTCTATAGCTTATAATGATTCATAAGCATTTTCTCATACATTTTATCTGGAAGCGCACGTTTTAAAACAATCGAAAACTTCTGCATAAAAGCGCCTACTTTGTAATGAACGTTAGGTTTTTTAGTTTGAATGATTTTATAAACCGCTTCTGCCATTTCATTTGGATTGCTTCCTGCATCAACATGATCATTCATTGTCGCCAAAACATCTCCATATACTTTTTCGTAAGCCGAATCTTTAATTACTGGCGCGTGATAACGTCCTGCTGCAATATTGGTTGCAAAATCTCCTGGTGCAACATTTGTAATTTCGATACCAAAAGCTTTCACTTCCATTCTTAAAGCCTCTGTAATTAACTCTAAAGCTCCTTTCGACGCAGAATACACACTTCTGTACGGAAGCCCCATATAACCGGCTATCGACGTAATATTAATAATAAGTCCAGAGTTTTGTTTGCGCATTTGTGGCAATGCCACTTTCATAACTTCAATTGGCCCAAAAAAGTTAGTTTCAAAATTATTTCTAATTTCTTCTGTCGGAATTTCTTCTAAAGGTCCTGTAATTCCAACTCCAGCATTATTAATTACAATATCTAATCTCCCAGAAGTTGCAATAATTTTAGCTACCGCAGTTTTAATAGAGTCCGAATTTCGAACATCTAAAGCAACCAAAGGAAAAACTGAATTTAAAACTTTCTCAGGGTTTCTGCTTGTTCCGTACACAACAAAACCTTTCTGATGTAAAAATTCACCAATAGATTTTCCAATTCCTGATGATCCTCCGGTAATTAAAACGACTTTGCTCATTTTTTTTAGTTATAAGTTATAAATTATGAGTTATGAGTTTTGGAAAATGGTTTTATTTGAACAGTATACTTAATGCTCAAAATTTAACTTTCAACCAATGACATCTAACTTCAGATAAGGTCAAAAATAAAAAAATCCTCCTGAAAGGAAGATTGCAAACTAATTAAATTCTAAAAAAATGGCAAGCGACCTACATCGCACCGCTCAACCACGTACCCTTGCTATGTTCCCATCCTGGGGGAGTCTGCAGGAGCTGGTCGTGTAGGACTTGCCGGTGCAAATATACAACCTTTTTATATTTTTGCAAGACCTTTGCAGCAATAAAAATATCGTCGTATATTGCCTTATTCAAATTTTAAACTATGAAAAAATATAACTTCCTAGCTGTCATTTTATTAGGAATCACATTAATTGGATGTGGAGAAAAAAATAAAGGTGAAAATTCTTTATTTACCATCGATGATTCTGCTTTTCCAGCTCATCTTACCCAAAAAGAAGCGCTTAATATTGGAATTTTAAACCCAAAATCGAAAGAAATTGACAGCATTGCCTACTTCGTAAACGACAAAAGAGTTGGAGGTACAAAAGGTACTGAAAATTTTAGATTTGAATTAATAGATCAAAAATTAGGTTATCAATACCTAAAAGCTAAGGTCTATTTTGGTGGAGATTCTTCTGATGCCACTAAAAGAATTGAAGTAGTTTCAGACATTGAGCCTAAATTATTAAAATATAAAATTGTAAATACTTTTCCTCATGACACTACAGCTTTCACAGAAGGTTTAGAGTTTCATGATGGAAGGCTTTTTGAGAGTACAGGACAAAAAGGTGATTCTTACTTTAGAGAGGTAGATTACAAAACAGGAAAAGTAATCAAACAAGTTGATCTTCCGAAAGAATATTTTGGAGAAGGAATTACTTTCTTTGGCGGCAAAATATACCAGCTGACTTGGCAGGAAAAAACAGGTTACATCTATGACGCTAAGACTTTTAAATTAGAAAAAACATTTAAATACGATAAAGATATAGAAGGTTGGGGAATGACGCACGATGACAAATACATCTATCATTCTGACGGAACCGAGAAAATCTGGAAAATGGATCCTGCAACTCAAAAATTAATTGATTATATCAATGTATATTCTGGAAGTTCAAAAATTAAAGCGATTAACGAACTTGAATTAATTGACGGTAAATTTTACGCAAATGTTTGGCAGAAAGATGCAATTGCAGTTGTAAATCCAGAATCTGGAGCAGTTGAAAAAATCCTAAATCTTTCAGATTTGCGTAAATCATTAAAAGCTAAAAATGCCGAAGTTTTAAATGGTATTGCATACAATCCTGCAACTAAAACTATTTTCGTTACTGGTAAATATTGGGATAAAATGTTCGAAATAACAGTTTCTGAATAATCTTTAGAGAAAAACAATTTTACGAATTTCACAAGTTTTCACATATTAATCCGTGAAAATTTGTGAAATTTGTGTTTTATAACAATTCTTACTAATGATCACTTTAATCAAAAATATACAAGAGTTACTACAAGTTCGCGAAACTTCTATTGCTAAAGTTTCGGGTTCTCAAATGGCAGAACTACCAACAATTAAAAATGCTTTTTTAGTTTTAAAAGACAATTTAATTGAAGACTTCGGTTCAATGGATAATCTCCCAAAAATAAATGCTGACAAAACAATTGATGCAACAGGAAAAGTTGTTCTTCCGTCTTGGTGCGACAGCCACACTCATATTGTTTATGCAGGAAACCGCGAACAGGAATTTGTAGATCGCATCAACGGGCTTTCTTATGAAGAAATCGCCAATCGCGGCGGCGGAATTCTTAATTCGGCTAAGAAACTAAATGATTCTTCTGAAGAAGAAATTTATGAACAATCTAAAATCCGTTTAGAAGAAGTAATGCATTTAGGAACTGGTGCCGTAGAAATAAAATCTGGCTACGGATTGACAGTTGATGGAGAATTAAAAATGCTTCGTGTAATTCAAAAACTAGCAGAAAATTATCCCATTGCAATTAAAGCGACATTTCTAGGTGCACATGCTTTTCCTTTACATTACAAAGATGATAAAGCGGGTTATCTGGACGAGATTATTAACGAAATGCTACCAGAAATTTCCAAAAATAAACTTGCAGATTATGTCGATGTTTTCTGCGAAAGCGGCTATTTTTCTGTTGAAGAAACCGAAAAAATAATGGAAGCAGGTTTAGCTTTTGGTTTAAAACCAAAAATACATGTCAACCAATTTAATTCTATTGGCGGAATCCAAGCTGGAGTTAAATTTAACGCCCTTTCTGTGGATCATCTTGAAGTGATGAATCCAGAAGATATTCAAGCACTAAAAGATACAGAAACAATGCCTGTAGCTTTACCTTCTTGCTCTTATTTTTTAAGCATTCCGTACACACCAGCGCGCGAAATGATAAAAGCTGGACTTCCTTTAGCATTGGCAACAGATTTTAATCCTGGTTCTACTCCATCAGGAAATATGAATTTTGTTGTTGCAACAGCTTGCATCAAAATGAAAATGACACCAGAAGAAGCTATTAATGCAGCTACAATAAACGGCGCTTACGCAATGGGACTTTCAGAAACTCACGGAAGCATTACAAAAGGCAAGAAAGCCAATTTGATCGTAACAAAACCAATTTCTTCTTATTATCAGATTCCTTATGCATTTGGAAGCAATCTTATTGAATCTGTTTTTGTTGAGGGTCAAATTATATAACCCTTCTCTTTTAATTAAAATCTCAAGTTTTATTCCATAAAAAAAGGTCTGTGAAAATCACAGACCTTTAATATCTAAGTGGTATTTTTCCCTTCGGCAGAATTATCTTAAACTGAAACTAGTTTTAGAAACTAACTCATCATTATCAAAAACATTGATAAAATAAGTTCCTTTAGCAAAATCTTTTCCTGGTAAATCTTCACTAACTTGAACAGTTTTATTTTCATATTTTACTGTAGTTTTGAAGCTATAAGTTAATGTATTGTCTCCAAAGTTTTCTGTTTTCTTTTCGCCTAAAACATTGTTTTTAGCATCGATAACTTGAACATAATACGTTTTATCTCCAGATTTTGCAATTTGATTTTCAGCAATTGTAAAACTAACTTTCAACATATCAGCACGGCTTGCTTTATCTGTTTCGATTTGTTTCCCAGAGCTTTTCAATTTGTAAGCTGAAGTTTTTGTATTTAATACAGATAATTTAGAACCTTTTTCTACAGTTTTAGCTAATTCTTCGTTTTGACCAACTAATACTTCGTTATATTTTTTAGATTCTCCTAAAACTACAATAGTACTATCTCTTTGAGTAGTTAAAACACCATTTTGTTTTTTCAACTCATCATTTTCAGCAACTAAAGTTTTCATTTTGCTTTGCATTGCTTGAACTTGAGATCTGTATTTAGAAACATCTCCTTTAGATTTGTTCAAATCATCCATTAAAGCAACCACTTTGTCTCTCTCTTGAATTAATTCGTCAGACATAGAAGTGTTTTCAGCAATAGCAGCATCATAAGTCGCTTTTAACTCCTGTAAATCTTTCATTACAGATTCTTTTTCAGTCAAGGTTGTTGTAAGTTCAGTTTTAACCACCTCTGTATCAGAAGATAATTTAAAAATATACACTAAGCTACCGATCAGTAGGACTGCTAAAACCGCGATTACCGCCTTTAGACTTGAATTGTTGTTCTTTGGGTTTTCCATATTTAAATAATTTTCTTTAATAACAAATTTAAGAATTAATATAAGGTAATAACGTAAGTTTCTACAATTATATTATTTTTGGAAAATAAATTTTTTTCATGGAAAAATTAATCCCATTCACTATAAATGATTTAGCAAAAATCACAAATCACAGAAGTGGTGAAATAAAGTTCGGAGAAAAAATGATTGTCATTCCGCCAGGAATTGATAAGATTAATTTTATTAAAGAAAGTGAAGCTAAATATGTGCTTTTAGGAATTCCTGAAGATATTGGTGTTCGTGCCAATTACGGAAGACCTGGAGCTGCATCTGCATGGCAATGCGCTATAAAAAGCATTGCAAACATTCAGCACAATCGTTTTGCTAAAGGAAGCAATATTATTATTCTAGGACATATCAATGTTGCTGACGAAATGCGTGAGGTTGAAAACTTAGATTTTAACGACATTGACGACCGTTCCAAATTAAGCCAGCTAGTTGAAAAAATAGACAAAGAAGTTTCTCATATTATTTTTACTATAATTAAAGCCGGAAAAACACCAATCATTATTGGCGGAGGCCATAATAATGCTTACGGAAATATTAAAGGCGCTGCACTTGCAAAAGGAAAACCTGTAAATGCCATTAATTTTGATGCGCATTCTGATTTTAGAATTTTAGAAGGCCGTCACAGCGGAAATGGATTTTCATACGCTTACGAAGAAGGTTTTTTAAAGAAATATTTCATTTTTGGTCTGCACGAGAATTACACGTCAAAAAGTGTTTTAGATATTATTAAAAAATTGGAAGACCGCGTTCGTTACAATACTTACGACAGTGTCAACATTAGAAAAGAAAAAGACTTTAATCGTGAAATGATTACAGCTTTGGATTTTATTAAAAATGATGCTTTCGGAATTGAAATTGACTTAGATGCCATTCCGAATATCGCCAGTAGCGCCATGACAATCAGCGGATTTTCTGTTGAAGAATTAAGGCAATTTGTTTCTTTCTTTGGAGAACATAAAAATGCCACATATTTGCATATCTGTGAGGGTGCGCCAGATTTAGACAATTCTCCAAACAATAATTTAATTGGCAAATTAATTGGTTATTTGGTAACCGATTTTATCAAAGCTAACATAGAACCTGCTTGATTTTAAATATTCTATTTGATTATGCTATAAGGCCTCTTTGCCAAATAAAAGCAAATTCAAACAAACGATTGAACGAATAAACATATCTTTGCACAGCATTTTAGTAATTAAAACTAAAATACTAAATACCAAAGATATGTTATTCGAAGATCTATCACTTTCAAAAAGTATACAAAAAGCCGTATTTGAAGAAGGCTATTTAAATCCGACTCCTATTCAGGAAAAATCAATTCCTATTGTTTTAGAAGGTCGTGATTTAATTGGCTGTGCGCAGACAGGAACAGGAAAAACGGCAGCTTTTGCTATTCCAATTATACATCAACTACACCGAATTGTCGGTTCATCAAAAAAAGCAAAAGTAATTCGCGCCCTTGTAGTTACACCTACTCGCGAACTTGCTGTGCAAATTGGACAAAGTTTTGATACTTACGCAAAATATACCAACTTAACGCAACTGACTATTTTTGGAGGAGTTTCTCAGAATCCACAAGTTGATGCTTTAAAAAACGGAGTTGATATATTAATTGCTACTCCAGGACGTTTGCTTGACCTTCATAAACAAGGTTTTCTTGATTTAAATCATTTGCACACTTTAGTGTTAGACGAAGCCGATCAGATGTTAGATATGGGGTTTGTTAACGATGTCAAAAAAATCGTAAAACTAACTCCAAAAAACAGACAAACTTTACTTTTCTCTGCAACTATGCCAATTGCAATTCGCGAATTGGCAGAAATGTTTCTTCAAGATCCAGCACAAGTAGAAGTTTCTCCCGTTTCATCTACTGCAGAAAATGTAGAACAGCGTGTTTATTTTGTAGATAAAACAGAAAAAAGAAACTTGCTTTATACTTTAATCAAAGAAGAGAATTTATCTAATGTTCTTGTGTTTTCACGTACAAAACACGGTGCAGATAATGTTGTAAAAGCGCTTCGCAAAAAAGATATTCCCGCAGAAGCGATTCACGGAGACAAATCTCAAAATGCAAGACAAAGAGTTCTAGACGCTTTTAAAAATAAAGAAGTTGGAGTTCTAGTTGCAACAGATATTGCTGCAAGAGGAATTGATATCGAACAGCTTCCTTATGTAATCAATTTTGATTTGCCTAATATTCCTGAAACTTATGTTCACCGTATTGGCCGTACTGGTCGCGCTGGAAACGGCGGAATTGCGATTTCTTTTTGTGGAAAAGATGAACTTCCGTACTGGAAAGACATTCAGAAATTAATTAAGGTTGATGTAAAAACAATTGCAGATCATCCGTATCAATGGCATTCTGGAAGTCCAGAAGCTGGAGAAAAGCCTAAAAGCTCCAACAGAAGCGGTGGCGCTCATAAATCGAGAAAATCAAATAATGCTAAGAAAAATAAAAAACGCTGGTACTAAACAGCGTTTTTTTCGTTTATCAAGAAATTGATTATTTTGAATAATTTAACTGGCTCAAAAGGTTTAATTATAATATCGTTCATTCCAGACGAAATTGCTTCATCTGTAATTTCATCTTTATCAAAAGCTGTTAAAGCTACAATTGGGGTTTCTATTCCTTGAAGACGTATTCTTTTCGTAGTTTCAAATCCGTTCATTAAAGGCATATTGATATCCATTAAAATCAAATCAAAAGTTTCGTCTTCTAAAATTTTAAGCGCAGCAAAACCATCGTCAACAACTTTACAAGCATAATTATTTTTTTCAATAATCTTTTTGGTAACAAGCTGATTAATCAAATTGTCTTCAACGACTAAAATTTTATAAACTTCGCTCGAAGTTAAATCCACTTCAATCTCATCAATGATACTTTTTGTTTTAGCCAAATCGTGCTCAAAAGCAATTGTAAACGAAAATGAAGTTCCTTTTCCTAAATCACTATCCAAAGTAATACTGCTTCCAAAAAGACCTAAAAGCCTTTTAACAATACTAAGTCCTAAACCTGTACCTTGATAATCTTCATCTTTTCGGCCAACTTGAACAAACTTTTCAAAAATCTTGTTCTGATCTACAACCGCGATTCCAATTCCGTTGTCTTTTATCAAGAAATCCAAATAATGGAGCTTCCCTTCTACCTTATTTAGTTTTATGATAATTTCAACTTGCCCGTCTTTAGTAAATTTCAACGCATTGCTAACCAAGTTCATTAAAATCTGAGCCAGACGCAATTTATCTCCAATTAAATATTCTGGAATATGTGGATCAATATCGATAGAAATGCTATTATTATTTTTCTGCGAAAGAAAAGAAAGTGAATTCTTGATTACCGTAATTTCGTCAGAAATATTAAAGGTCAGGTTTTCCAGAACGATTTTGTTTTCTTCAATTTTATTGATCTGCAAAATATCATTTACAAGCGACAGCAAATATCTAGCAGAAAACTTTAGAGAACTTAAATGCTGACTTCTCGAAATTTCTTTATGCTCTTCTAGCAGCATATTTGTAATTCCGACAACTCCATAAAGCGGCGTTCTTAATTCGTGGCTTATCGTCGATATAAATTGAGTTTTAAGCAAAGAGGCTTCTTCTGCAATTTCTTTAGCTTTAAGAAGCTCTAAATTGTGTTTTTTCTTATATCTGATGTTCTTTACTAGAGTAACAATTAAAATTAGAAGAATTAGCGAAATCAAAATAAAAAGAATTACAATGATTTTTGATTTTCTTAAACTCTGAGATTGCTCTACTTTTTCTCCTTCAACTTTATCAATCTGCCTTTTATATTCATCCAACTCAAGACTTAAACCGGCTTGAGATGCTCTTTTAAGCTTTTTAACATCATACAAGTTATCCGAAAGATTATAATGATTAACCAGAGCGCCGTAAGCTTCTTTGTGTTTATTGATTTTATTTAAAAAATGAGAATATTCTAAATAAGCATGCGCCAGATCTGATTTTTCTTGACATTTTTTTCCTGCTTCAATAGCACTTAAAAAATAGGCATTGGCAGCCTTATCATCCTTTATATGACTAGAATAAATACCGTTCAGCATATCAACAATAACTTCTGTCGATCCGTCGTTGTACTTTAATTTAGTGCTGTTAACATATTTTAAAAAAAGATGTCCTTGATTGAAATTTCCAATATCAAAATAAGCCCAAGCAATATTGACATTAGTAAAATAAACTTCCTTTAAATCATTAATTTTCAAAGCAAAAGCGACCGCTTTCTTATAATTTCGAATCCCTTCATCGAATTGCTTCTTTTCAAAACAATACATATTCCCTAAATTATTATAGAGAAGGCATTTTATAGAATCATTATTGGTTTTGTTAGCGTAGTACAGACCTTTCTTATAGAAAAAAATAGCTTTATCAAACTCTGTTAATTCGTTATAATTGGCCGCAATAATATTATAGGAACGAGCAATAAGACAATAATCTTTTATTGCTGTTGCGGCGTTTAAGGCTGCTCTGGAATAAATGAGTGATTTTTCGAAATTAGCTTCCCTAAAATTCAAAAGCGCTTCTTTTACAGTCTTATCAATTTTAGGATCGAGATTACAATGAGATTGCGCAATTGCCGAATTGGCAAAGCAATTCAGAACCAAGAATAATAGTAAAAAAATCCGTTTTTGGGGCATTAATCGGCTAATTTGATCAAATATACACTTTAAAATAAAAAAAAGCTGCATTTCATAAAAAAATACAGCTTTTCAAATATTATTTCAATAACTAAGATAAAAAAATTAAAATCTCAGTTGTTTTTATTATTCTTTATTGTCTTCCCATTGTCCTACAACAGAAGTTGCCAATGCATTTCCTAATACATTTGTTGCGCTTCTAAACATATCGCAGAAGTGATCAATTGGAAGAATTAATGCAATTCCTTCAATCGGAATATCAAACATACCACATGTTGCAGCAACTACAACCAAACTTGCACGTGGCACACCTGCAATACCTTTACTAGTAAGCATTAAAACTAAAAGCATCGCCATTTGTGTTCCTAAATCTAAATGTACATTATAGAACTGAGCAATAAAGATACTTGCAAAAGTCATGTACATCATACTTCCGTCAAGGTTAAATGAATATCCAAGCGGCAACATAAAAGAAACAATTTTATCTTTTACCCCAAAAGCTTCTAACTCTTCTGTTAATTTAGGAAATACAGCTTCACTACTTGTTGTACCAAAAGCGATTGCCAAAGGTCCTGTAATACGTCTTAACAATTCTGTCATTCTACCTTTAAGGAAAATATATCCTATTAAGATTAAAATTATCCAAAGCGTACTGATACCAATTAAAAATGAACCGAAAAACTTAAAGTAAGTAATAACCAATTCTTCAGCATCTCGAATCGCGAACACGCCTGCAATGGCTCCAAAAACTCCAATTGGAGCAAACTTCATTACATAGTTTACCATTTTCAAAACGATATGCGACAGTTTATCAAAAGCACCAATGATTGGTTTTACAGTTTCTCCTAAAGAAGCTGCTGCCAATCCGAAGAAAATAGAAAAAACTACAATCTGAAGGATTTCATTAGTTGCCATTGCTTCAACAATACTTTTTGGCACAATATGCTCAACAAAATTGTCAAAAGATAGATTTTGTGTTTTACCAGTAACTTCAGAAGCTGCTGCCATATCAACGTGTTCTAGTTTTAAACCAACACCTGGCTGCAAAACATTTACGTAAAACAATCCGATCAAAAGAGAAATAAATGAAGCTGTAAAAAACCACCCAATAGCTTTTCCTCCAATTCTTCCAACGGTTTTAATATCTCCTAATTTTGCAATTCCTACTACCAAAGTGGTAAAAACTAATGGAGAAATAATCATTTGCACCAAACGAATAAAGATCGTTGCTAGCATTTTGATTTTGCCACTAAATAACTGTGCCGCTTCTGGCGAAATAGTGTTGTGCAATATAATGCCTAAAACGGCTCCTAGAACCATCGCAATTATAATTTGCCCTGTTAATCCCGAAAGAAATGATTGTTTTTTAGTTTCTGTAACTTCTTGCATTAAATTATTTTTTAATTATTAAAATATAAGACCCTCACTGTCTTACCTTTTATTAATATGTTTTGTTGATTAAATAAAAATCTGCCAAAACAATTGCTGCCATCGCTTCTACGATTGGCACTGCGCGAGGCACTACACACGGATCATGACGTCCTTTTCCTGTCATTGGTGTAATGTTACCTTTATTATCTAAAGAATCTTGAGTCTGCATAATAGTTGCAACTGGCTTGAATGCTACTCTGAAATAAATATCCATTCCGTTGCTTATACCGCCTTGAATTCCGCCTGATAGATTTGTTTTTGTAGTTCCGTCAGGATTGTATAAATCGTTATGTTCACTTCCTTTCATTTCAGAACCAGAGAAACCGCTTCCGTATTCAAAACCTTTTACTGCATTAATAGAAAGCATTGCTTTTCCTAATTCTGCATGAAGCTTATCAAATACAGGTTCTCCTAAACCAACAGGAACATTTTGAATTACACAAGTTACAACACCTCCGACAGTGTCTCCTTGTTTACGGATATCACGAATATATTCTTCCATAATCGCTGCAGATTTTTCATCTGGACAACGAACAGGGTTGCTTTCAATTTTAGAAAAATCCAATTCCTGATAAGGTGTATCTAAATGAATTGGCCCAACAGAAGAAACATAAGCATTGATTTTAATTTCAGGCAACATTTGTTTTGCAATTGCACCTGCCACTACTCTACTTGCTGTTTCTCTTGCAGAACTTCTTCCGCCACCACGATAATCACGTAAACCGTATTTCTGATCATAAACATAATCAGCATGGCTTGGTCTATAATTATCTTTTATATGAGAGTAATCGTCTGATTTTTGATTGGTATTTGGAATAATGAAACCAATTGGAGTTCCAGTTGTTTTTCCTTCAAATATTCCTGATAAGAATTGAACGCTGTCTGGTTCTTTTCTTTGTGTAACAATTGCTGACTGACCTGGTTTTCTTCTAGCCATATCTACTTCAATTGCTTCAAAATCTAATTGTATTCCTGGAGGGCATCCATCAATAATTCCGCCTAAAGCTTCACCATGAGATTCCCCAAATGTAGTTACTTTATATAGTGTGCCGAAGCTGTTTCCTGCCATTGTGTTTTGTTTTGAGCAAATGTAAGTTTTATGAATTAAATTAAAAAATTTAAAACTGGTATTATTAACGAAACATTAAATGGGATAAAAATCACAATTTGGTAAAATTACCCACTTTTTGATAACCTTTTAATAAAATCAATCTTCACAAATTTTTATTCATTTGTAAAACTTCAAATCAAGAAAAATTGAAAAAAAGAAATGTCGAATTGGTCATCCTTTCTGATGTCCATTTAGGAACTTACGGAAGTCACGCCAAAGAATTAAACAACTATCTTTCAAGCATTAAACCCAAAACTTTAGTCTTAAATGGCGATATAATTGATGCTTGGCAGTTTCGTAAATCGTATTTTCCAAAAGCGCATTTACGAGTTATTCAGCGCATAATCGGAATGGCTTCTAAAGGAACAAAAGTTTACTATATTACTGGAAATCACGATGAGATACTTAGAAAATTCAGTGATATGAATATGGGAAATTTTGCTCTTGTTGATAAATTAGTTTTAGAATTAGATGATAAAAAAGCTTGGATTTTCCACGGAGATGTCTTTGACGCTTCTGTTCAGCATTCAAAATGGATTGCAAAGTTGGGCGGATTAGGTTATGATTATTTAATTTTAATGAATCGATTTGCTAACTGGTGTCTGGCAAAACTAGGACGCGAGCCTTATTCTTTTTCGAAAAAAATAAAAGCAAGCGTTAAAAAAGCAGTGAAATTTATTTCTGATTTTGAAACCACTGCAACAGATCTAGCCATTGAAAAAAACTACGATTATGTAATTTGCGGACATATTCATGAACCAAAAATCATAACCAAAGAAAACAAACATGGTTCTACTTTATACCTGAATTCTGGCGACTGGGTAGAAAATTTAACTGCGTTGGAATACCATAAAAAACGCTGGAAACTGTTTTCTTATAAAGCTAGTAATTTTGCTGAAGAAGAAAATCTTTTAGAAATGGAAGATCTTCTCACTTCTCAGCTAATTTCTTCGATAATACTAAAATAGGGCTCTCAGAAACAGTTTTTTAAGAATTTTAACGCTTCAAATTTCTAAAAATGTAAATTATATAACAATTTTCAAAAATATTATACGTTCTCTATCTGACTGTAATAATACATTTGAAAAAAATTAATTAACCATTTTTATGAAAAAGATACTTTTATCTGCCATTATGCTTCTTGGTTTAGCATTTACGGCTCAATCACAAGAAATTTCGAAAAACGCATTAGGATTACGTCTTGGGGACAATAACGGATTTGGAGGAGAAATATCGTACCAATTAGGATTAAACCAAAAGAACAGACTTGAGTTCGATTTAGGTTGGAGAAATAGTAGAGACGTCGACGCTGTAAAAGGAGTGGCACTTTACCAATGGGTTTGGAACATTGACGGAGGCTTTAACTGGTACGCTGGTGTCGGTGGAGGTTTAGCTTCTTGGAATTACGATTACTACAATAACAACTACAAATATAAAGATAGCGGAACTTACGTTTTTGCTGCTGGAGATATCGGTATCGAATATAGATTTAAAGAAGTGCCGATTACTTTGTCTTTAGACGCAAGACCTGAAATTGGTTCTGGATATTATGATGATGATAATTTTGGATTTGACGTTGGTTTAGGCGTTAAATTCAGATTCTAATTAAAATAAAAAATAATTGTAAGAAGAAACCTGTCGCTTTTAAACGACAGGTTTTTTTTATGTTTTTAAAAGAATTTTTTAAAAAAAAAGCTTCGACTCCGCTCAGCCTTACAAACTTTGAAATCGCTTTCTAAAAACAATCAATGTCAGGCTGAGCGGAGTCGAAGCTAAGTTTAATTTAATTTTATTTAATAATAATTTCTTTCTTAGAATGAATTTTCACCACTGTATAAGGATATGAAATAACCTGCATCGTCATTGCATCTTTTGCTGGACTATTTTCTTTTACCGTAATAATGATATTCTTATCTGTTTCTTCTACTTTCTCAACATCAATAGAATAACCGCTTGTATTTTTTTCACCCATATTCAAAATTACATAGTTGTAATCTTGAACATCTGGATCTTTCATCTTATGAGCCAAATTTGGATCATTTTCAAGCATTTTGATTTCATTGGGCTCAGTCAAAATTTCGAAGAATTTAATATTTCCACCGCCGTCCGATTGTTTTGTCAAAACTTCATACAATGCTGCATTTGAACTTTCCACTTTTTTTACTCCACACGAAATCAAAACAAAAATCGCTAAAACAGAAATTACTTTTTTCATTTTATCCTTTTAAATTAGTGCTTTTCATACTTGTAATCATCAATTGCTTTCTGATATAAAGCCTCATATTTAGGCAGAATATTTTTGATGTCAAATTTTCTTGCTACTTCAAGAGCATTTGCTTTAAATTGACTCAAGACCGCATCGTCTTTTAAAATTTTTAACGCGTTTTCGGCCATTTCTTCAACATTTCCAACATTGCTTAAATACCCCGAAAAACCATCAAAATTAACCTCAGGCAAACCTCCAGAATTACTAGAAATCACAGGAACACCGCATGCCATCGCTTCCAATGCTGCCAAACCAAAACTTTCAGTTTCTGAAGGCAGTAAAAACAAATCAGTCATGCATAAGATTTTATCAATTTCGTGGCTATTTCCAAAGAAAATCACTTTATCTAAAATCCCCAATTCTTGACATAGAATTTCAGCTTTTTCTTTTTCAGGTCCATCACCAACCATCATTAATTTAGCCGGAATTTCTTTCTGAATATTATAGAAAATCTTAATAATATCTGGAATTCGTTTAACCTTTCTAAAATTACTAATGTGGGTAATAATACGTTCATTCTCATTTGCCATTACATAACGATGACAAGGTGCACTTGGGTCTTTTTTAACTTTATCTAATTCGATAAAATTCGGAATCACTTTGATTTTATTCTTGATTTTAAATAATTTCAGAGTATCATCTTTCAAACTCTGAGAAACCGAAGTCACATAATCTGATTTATTGATGCTAAACGTTACCGCTGGTTTATAAAATGGATGATTTCCAACAAGTGTAATATCTGTTCCGTGAAGCGTTGTAATCATCGGAAGATTAATTCCTTCGTTTTTCAGCATTTGTTTTGCCATATACCCCGCATAAGCATGAGGAATAGCATAATGCACATGCAAAAGTTCTATTTTGTACAACTTAACCATATCGACCAATTTGCTCGATAACGCTAATTCATAAGGCTGATAATGAAACAATGGATATTCCGGAACATTTACTTCGTGGTAATGAACATTCGGATTTAAAAGTGCCAATCTAACTGGCTGACTGTATGTGATAAAATGTATTTCGTGTCCTCTTCTGGCTAACTCGAGACCTAACTCGGTGGCTACTACACCACTACCTCCAAAAGTAGGATAACAAACTATTGCTATTTTCATGGATAAAATTTAATTCTACGAAAATACTCAAAAATAGCGTTTAATTAACCGTTTAAATTGTTAGATTTTTGACAAAATTAGATTAACTCTGGTTGATAAATATTTTTTAGAAGCAGAACAATATCGGTCAAAACAACATTAGTCCCGCTGTCCGCTAAATTCCCGATCAACAAAAACTACGGCTGAAAAAGCCTTGTTTTTCTAAATCGGGAGATACCGCTCCCATCGGGGCTAGATTAGACGTTTTTGCTTTCATAAGAACCTTTCTTGCCTACTTGCCAAAGTTTAAAACCAAGATTGTAAGAAACATTAGTATTACACAAAATAACCACAATCATTGTCATTTCGACTAAGGAGAAATCTCAACAAGTAGCTCCGCAACGAAAAACCAATCTTTGTCGAGCTTCTAACGGAGATTTCTCCTTCGTCGAAATGACAAAAATGCGCAAACCGACTTTATAATTCATCCCTTACAAAAGTTCTTTAAGCAACGAAACCCGACAGGTTTTAAAAACCTGTCGGGTCTAATTCACAAACAGCATTACCCAACTTTGACAAAGTTCGTTACACAACTAAAGCTAACAGGTTTTAAACTTGAAACCATAAAAAAAAGGCACAAAATCTAAATTTCATGCCTTTTAAATATATTTTAAACACTCTTAAAAAAACCTGCTGTGCCAACTATCAGCTGCAGGAACTTCCCAAGACTCATTGAATTCCTCTATATTGTTTACCAAGTTATTGAAAACAATTGTATTCTCAGAAACTGATTTATCTTTTACCATTTTCTTGAAATCAATTAATGGTTTATGTGCAATATGTTCGCCTAGTTTAAAAGTAACATTCATTTTGTCCAATAAATCAACATTGTACTTTTTCTCTAAACTTTGAATAAATTCAACAGAACTATCTATAGAACAACCTGTAGCAGCTTGTACATCTTGATTTACTGCCAATATTATAAATCGGTTATATTTCAATAAAAACGAAGCTTCTAGACTTGTGCCGTGTGCAGCCCATTGTTCTACAAAAGCTTTTAAATCTGTTTCGATTTCAGAAAACTCTTCCTCAGAAAATTTTCTGTTCGATTGGTAAATCCAGACTCTAGATTCACCTGGTAAATTTTCAAAAGGTATATACATTTTAATTTTTGTTTTATTTTGTTTCAGGTTTCAAGTTAAAAACTTAGAATCTTAGAACCTTAACCTCTTTTTTTTATAAATCCTGTGCATTCGCTATTAATTCAGCGATATCCAAAACTTTAACCTGCCCTTCCTTTTCTTGATGTTTAATTCCGTCCGTCAACATCGTATTGCAGAATGGACAACCCGCTGCAATGATATCTGGTTTTACTTCTAATGCATCTTCCGTACGAAGAACGTTTACTTCTTTGTTTCCAGGTTCTGCATCTTTAAACATTTGTGCTCCTCCTGCTCCACAGCATAAACCGTTTGCTTTAGAACGTTTCATTTCGACTAATTCAACGTCTAATTTCTGAATTAAATCTCTAGGCGCCTCATACACTTTATTGGCTCTTCCTAAATAACAAGGGTCATGGAAAGTGATTTTCTTCCCTTTAAACTGTCCACCTTCAACAGTCAACCGTCCATCATCAATTAATGATTTCAAAAATTCTGTATGATGAATAACTTCGTAGTTTCCTCCTAATTCAGGATATTCATTTTTTAACGTATTAAAACAGTGCGGACAAGCCGTAACAATCTTTTTAGCTTCATAAGCATTCAAAACCTCGATATTCATCATGGCCTGCATTTGAAACAAAAATTCATTTCCAGCTCTTTTTGCAGGATCTCCAGTACAACTCTCTTCTGTACCTAAAACTGCAAAAGAAACATTAGTACGGTTTAAAATACGTACAAACGCTTTAGTAATTTTTTTTGCTCTATCATCAAAACTTCCTGCGCAACCTACCCAAAACAAAACCTCTGGTTGTTTTCCTTCGGCAAGCATTTCTGCCATTGTTGGTACTACTAAATTTTCTGACATTTCTCTCACTTTTGTTTAATCGGTTAATCGTGAAATTGTTTAATTGCTAAAAGCAGCATGACAATTCTATAAAAACCGAAATATTATTTTAAAATCGATCAAACGGTTAAACAACTAACCGATTAAACAATAAATCTTAATTCTCGTTTTTCCAATTTAAACGGTCTTGCTGGCTATATTGCCATGGTGCACCGTTATTTTCAATGTTAGTCATCATTGCGTTTAATGACATTGGAGCAGCACTTTGTTCCATAACCAAGTAACGACGCATATCCATAATAATAGATAACGGACTAATATTTACAGGGCATTCTTCAACGCAAGCATTACAAGAGGTACAAGCCCATAATTCTTCTGGAGTAATATAATCGTTTAGAAGTGATTTATTATCTGGAACAAACACACCTTTATTGGCATCGATATTTTTACCAACTTCTGTTAAACGATCTCTTGTATCCATCATAATTTTACGTGGAGACAATTTTTTACCCGTTTGATTTGCTGGACAAGACGAAGTACAACGTCCGCATTCTGTACATGTATAAGCATTTAATAACTGAACCCAGTTTAAATCCTGAACATCGCTTGCACCAAATTTACTCGGAGCCGCGTTTTCATCAACCGGAGCTGCCGCAAACGGATCAGCATTTGGATCCATCATTAATTTCACCTCTTTTGTCACAGAAGCTAAATTATCAAATTGCCCTTCTGGTTTTAAGTTTGCAAAATACGTATTCGGGAAAGCCAAAAGAATATGCAAGTGTTTTGAAAAGTATAAATAGTTCATAAAAACTAAAATACCAACAATATGCAACCACCAAAAAACTTCAAACAATAACCCAACAACTTCGTTAGATGTACCATTAAAAATTGGAGCAATAAACTGGCTTATTGGGTAACTTCCTGCTTTATGAAAATGAGAATATCCACCTGGAACATTCTGCAAATGCAAATCTGAGGCATTCATCAATAAAAACAGAATCATTAAAACTGTCTCAAAATACAGAATGTAATTGGCATCACTTTTCGGAAATCCGTTCAAGTCTGAATTAATAAAACGCTTTAAGCGAATTACATTTCTTCTAATCCAAAACGTTACTACAGCAATAATTACAAGTATTGCCAAAATTTCAAATGAAGCAATTAAAACGTCATAAACCACGCCTAAATAGGGTGCAAAAACTCTATGAGTTCCAAAAAGTCCATCAATAATGATTTCAAGTAATTCAATATTGATAATTATAAAACCTACATATACAAAGATATGCAGTATTCCAGCAACAGGGCGTCTCACCATTTTTGATTGCCCAAGAGCAATCAAGGCCATGTTTTTCCAACGAGCTTTAGGATTATCTTTTCGATCTACATCGACTCCCAAATTAATATTTCGGATGATTTTTTTTACGCTCGCTGCAAAAAAACCGAAACCTACTATAAGAAGTACTGCGAATAAAATATTATCTAAATAACTCATTTATACTTATTTTTTATCAGTTGAGTTTGTTTCTTCTGTTGGTGCTACGTATGGTTTGTTTTTCTTTCCAAAAAGAGAAACGTTTACGTAACGGGTTGGATAAAGACGAAGGTCTTGCAATAACAATTCTAGTTCTTTTGAAGTTTTAGTCAGGTTATTATACAATGCCTCATCGTTAAGTATTTTTCCTGCTGTCCCTTTTCCAGAATTCAAATTACTCATTAAAACATCAACTTTAGCTAAAGTTTGGTTCAAGTTACGAACTGTTTTACCCAAATCTGCCTTGTTTAATGAATCTGAAATCTTATTGAAGTTGCCAGACATTTTATTGAAGTTTGTAACCATTCCATTTATCTGGCCTTTATTAGTATCTAAGATATTGTTAAGACTACCAGATGCTTTATGAAATTGTTGCATTGTCTGACTCAACTCAGCAATTGTTTTCTTTAGATTTTCCTGAGTATTCTTGTCTAAAGTATTGTTTAATCCTGTAACCAAATTATCAATATTCAAAAGCATTTTATCAAGCTTTTGCTGAATTGGCTCTATTTTTCCTCCTAATGATTCTGTCAATCCCAATTCAACGGTAGAAGTTAATTTCTGTCCGTCTTCAGCTAATTCTTTGTCAGCAAAATTTGGAATAATTTTAATTTGTTTTCCTGCAATTAAACTTGGAGAATAAATTGCTGCTGTACTGCTTTTAGAAATTGGAAAATCTGTTTTAAGCTGAAGTTCAACCAATAATTTACCAGTTACTTCATCAATTGTAATTTTACTTACTTTACCAATTGCAAGTCCATTAAGTGTTACTGGAGCTGATGGTGCTAAGTCTTCAACATTATCATATTCAGCGTATAATACGGTATAATTAGTAAAAAGATCTCTGCCTTTTAAAAAACTATATCCCCAGATAAATAATAAAATAGATACGATGACTAAAATAGCCGTTTTAATTTCTCTTGTTAGTTTCAAAATTCTAAGTGTTTGTACAAAATTAATATAAATATTCGAACTTGAGCTTATTATTTAATCGCGTCCTGAATACTGATTTTTTCACCATCTTTAGTTGCTACTAAAAATGCAGCGCCATATCCTTTACTTTTAGCTTCTTGCAGATATTTTTGGGCTGTCTCGTAACTTGAAGTTTCTTCGTAGAAATATTTATAAATATTGTTTTCATATACCATCGTTACATTTTTCAATCCTTTAAAATTTTTAGGCTCTAAAGGTGTTTTTTTGATGCTAGCAATAAGTTGTACTTTAAAAAAAGTCCCTTTTGGACTATTCTTTGCTACTGCAACTGGTGCACTTGTTTTAGGTTTTGCAGGAGTAGTGTCTCTTATGGGCCGACTCTCAGTAGCTTCCGCTCCTGTCCCAAAATATTCGCGTTTGTAACTTAAGATTGCTTCTGCAATTGCTTTCGCAATATCATCTTGACCTTCTTCAGAATTCAAAATATTTCCTTCCGTTGGGTTCGACACAAAGCCAGTTTCAACCAAAACTCTTGGCATATATGCTTTGTGAAGTACCATAAAAGGCGCTTGTTTCACTCCTCCATGACGAAGTTTTTTTCCTAATTTTTCGAAATTTTCCTCTATTTTGGTGGCAAGCGTTATACTATTATCTAAGTATTCTTCTTGCATTAAAGTCATACCAATCATAGATTCTGGAGAATTAGGATCGTAACCTTCATATTTACGTTTATAATCTTTCTCTAATGTAATTACAGAGTTCTCTTTTTTCGCAGCTTCAAGATTTGATGCTACTTTACTTAAACCCATTACATAGGTTTCTGTTCCGTCGGCTGCTGTATTTTTGTTTGCATTACAGTGAATAGACACAAAAATATTCGAATTTGCTCTGTTGGCAATATTAGCTCTCTCTACCAAATCTATAAAAACATCTGTTTTTCGAGTATAAATTACATTAACATTAGGATTTAGCTCTAAAATCTTTCCTACCTTCAAAACAATAGCTAAAGCAATATTTTTTTCAATTCGTCCACTGTAAACAGCTCCAAAGTCATGATCTCCATGTCCGGCATCAAGTGTCACCTTAAACACATTTGACTGACTATGAGCACAAAAGGACGATATTATTAGAAATAAAGTAAATATTACCTTAAATTTGTTAATTCTATTCATAAATCTAAAAGTTAATTTTAATAAAATGCAGCTGTTATAATTTTTAGAATTGATTATTTTTGCCAAAAAATTATATGTAAGTTTGACATGTCAAAAAACAAGCCATAATTTTACAAAAATAGCATTTAAACCTTTGCACACAAACTTATTTAATATCGTTTTAATATCATTTTTCCTAACTATAGGTTGTGGTAATTTATACTCGCAAGAAATAAAAAACAAAAAAAAGCCTTTACCTGCTGTAAAACAAACAGATAAAGAAAATCCTGCAATTACAGATACCATAAAACTAGATACGGTTAAACCAAAAAAGACTTTTTTGGATGGAAAAGTAAGATACAAAGCAAAAGACTATGCTAAAATTGATCAGAAAAAAAAGCTGATCACTTTATATAATGAAGCAGAATTATACTATAAAGATGTCGAATTAAAATCGGGTATAATTGTTCTTAATTACGAAAAAGATGAAGTTTATGCAGGAAGAATTAAGGATTCTGCAGGAGTACTAACACAATTTCCGAACTTCAAACAAGGATCAAGTGAGGTACAGCCAGATTCGATCCGTTTTAATTTTAAAACTAAAAAAGCTTTAATTTATAACTCAAGAACAAAACAAGGAGAATTAAATATTAAAGCTTCTGTTACCAAAAAAGAGAATGATTCTGTATACTTCTTAAAAGGAGCAATTATTACAACTGCTCAAGATATCGATAATCCTGAGTATTATTTCAAAACCAGCAGAATTAAATTTGTACCAGGCAAAAAAATTGTTGCCGGTTTAACCCAAATGGTAATTGCTGATGTTCCTACACCACTTGCATTACCTTATGGTTTTTTCCCTTTAAGCAAAGAAAAAAGCGTCTCTGGTATTATTATTCCGAGTTATAACGATTCTAACACACGTGGATTTTCATTGCAGAATGGAGGTTACTACTTTGCGTTAAGCGACAATTACGACTTAACTGTACTTGGAGATTATTACACCAACGGAAGTTACGCCATGCGTTTTGAATCTGCATATGCTACTCGATATAAGTACCGAGGAAATGTCAATATCCGTTTTGAGAATTTAATTAGCAGTGAGCGCGGGTATCCTGATTATTCAAAACAAAGTATCTATAATATACAATGGTCGCATTCTAAAGACACAAAATCAAATCCAAATTCTACTTTTTCTGCTTCTGTCAACATGGGCAGTAGTAAGTATTTCAAACAGTCGATCAATCAAGCAAATATTGGATCAAACTTAAATAACACATTAAGTTCATCTATTTCATATAATAAAACTTTTAACACCATTCCTGGCTCACGTATTTCGTTATCTGCAACACATAGCCAGAACACACAAACAGAAGACATTATTATGACTCTTCCATCCTTACAAGGAAGTATCGATCGTGTTTATCCTTTTGTTGGAAAAGATGGTGTAAAGAAGGGATTAATCAAAAACATCAACTTACAATATAATGTAAGCGGTAAAAACTACTTTAAAACAAAAGATTCTTTGTTTTTTAAACCACAGATGTTTGACGATACGCAATTAGGATTACAACAGACTATTCCGTTGAGTACAAACTTTAAGATTTTTAAATATTTTAGTGCTGGAGCGTCTACAACCTATCAAGAAACATGGGTTAACAAAACAATCCAAAAAGAGTACGATCCTACTGCAGGACAAACAGTTAATAAATCTATAAACGGTTTTGACTCTTATAGAACTTATAATTTCAGCACCAATTTAGGAACAACTATCTACGGAACTTTTAACTTCGGAGACGACAAAAGAATTCAGTCAATTAGACACGTAATGCGTCCAAGTATAACTTATGCTTATACGCCAAGTTTTGAAAGATACTACGACACTTATGGAGTCGATGCTTCTGGAAGAATTACTTCTGAATATACAAGATTTGAAAACGGATTATTTGGAGCGCCTGGAAAAGACAACTCTAATATTGTTGGTTTTGCCTTAAGTAATACTTTTGAAGCCAAAGTAAGAGACCGAGACAGCACAAAAACAGAGCCTAAAAAAATAATGTTGTTAAACAACTTAAACTTTAGCACAAGTTACAATTTTAATGCTGATGGCAAATCTACTTTTGGCTGGCAACCTGTATTGGTAAGTGGTGGAACACAGTTTTTTGACAATAAAATGAATATGAACTTTGGAGCCACATTAGACCCATATGCAATTGATAATGGAGGTAACAAAATTGACAAATTCAATATTGACAATGGAGGAAGTTTATTTAGAATGACTAGTGCAAACGTAACTGTAAACTACTCATTCTCTAATAAAGGAACCGGAAAAGAGAAAGAAAAGAATACCCAAAGTCAGCGGAACGGAGGACGAAGCGATGACTTGTTTGGTACAAATACCGACTTAAATGACAGCCGTAACAGCCAGTTTGCTAACGAGCCTGAAAAAGATGATGTAATTACAGAATTCTTCAATTCTAAAGTCCCTTGGGACATGACACTTGCCTATTCGTTAACGTATTCAAACGTAAAGCGAGAAAGCACTATTTCTGGTAATTCGATTATGATTTCTGTCAATACCGATCTTACTCCTAAATGGAAAGCCGGTGTTTCTACAGGTTATGACTTTGTACAAAAAGGAGTTACCTTTACACAATTCCGTTTTGAAAGAGATTTATTAAGTTGGAGAATGGCCTTTAACTGGCAACCATTAGGAACAAATTCTAACTGGAACTTCTTCATCGGAATTAAATCTGGTATGCTTAGCGATATCAAATGGAACAAACGTAGCGTTTCTAACAGATAAACTACTTTCGAATCAAAATAAATTTCATTATGAAAAAAATCATTTTTACCGAGAAAGCTCCGGCTCCAATCGGACCGTATAATCAAGCCGTATTGTCTGGAAACACACTTTATGCCTCTGGACAAATTGCAATCAATCCTGAGTCAGGAGAATTGATTACAGACAATATTAACGACGAGACCGACCAAGTGATGAAAAACATTGCTGCTATTCTTGAAGCAGCAAATATGACTTTTGAGAACGTTGTAAAGTCAACAATCTTCATTATGGACATGAACAACTTTGGAGCAATAAATACCGTTTACGGATCTTATTTTAACGAAAAAACCGCTCCAGCTCGTGAAACGGTTCAAGTGGCATGTTTACCAAAAAATGTTAATGTAGAAATTTCTATAATTGCTGTGCAATAGCATCTAATAATAATTGTGCCGTTGCTTCATTGGTTGCCAGCGGCACATTATGCACATCGCAAACGCGAATTAGCATGTTAATATCTGCTTCATGCGGATGACTTGACAAGGGATCTTTAAAAAAGAAAACCATCTGCGTAATTCCTTCCGCAACTCTTCCTGCAATTTGCGCATCGCCTCCAAGAGGTCCAGAAAGCATTCTCTGAGTTTTAAATCCAGCAGCTTCTGCTTTTCCTCCAGTAGTACCAGTACCAATAAGCCTTATTTTTTCATTGTGCAAAACAGCTTCATTTTTGATTAAGAAATCAATTAAATCTGCTTTTTTTCCATCATGAGCAATAATGGCAATTTCCATAAAACCAGAACTATTGATTAGCGACATGGTAAGCAATTAATCCATCAATAGGTCTTCTTAAAACATTCCCTAATTGAAGTTCATATTTATTAAATGTCTCTTGCAATTCATCTTTCAAATAAAATGCAATAGAACCAACAAAATGTACTGGAACTTCTTTGCAGTTATCGAATTGTTTGATGTAATTTTTAACAAAAGACTTCATTCCTTTGAAAATGATTTTTCTGCAGAACTCAGTATCTTTATGCTTAATTAAGAATTTAGCATAAGTAGCTAAATAAGCATTAGGATTTGGCTCTTTATATAATTTGTTTTTAATAAAATCTGGATCAACGTCGTACTCTTTTTCAAGTTCAACAGCCAATTCTTTAGGCATTTTATTAAAATAGTATTTTCTAATTAATTCTTTTCCAAAAACGTTACCGCTACAATCATCCATTACGATGTAACCTAATGATTGTACTTTTTGATGCAACACTTTTCCATCAAAGTAACTGCAATTAGAACCCGTTCCTAAGATCGAAACTATAGCTTCTTGTCCTTTTGGAGTTGTTGCATAAACTGCCGCATAAGTATCTTCTTGAACGTCTACAATTGCGTTAGAAAAATACTCTTGGAAAATTCTTTTTAACCACTCTTTCATTCTATCAGTACCACATCCAGCACCATAAAAGAATAAATGTGTAGCATTTTTTTTGTTTTGTAAGATATCAAAACGGTCATTTAATCTTTCAATGATTTCTGGCTCGTCTAGAATTTCAGGATTTAATCCTAAAGTTTGTGTTGTGAATAATACTTTTCCATTATCATCTATCGCAATCCAATCGGCTTTAGTAGATCCACTATCAACTATTAATTTCATTTGTTTAGTTTTTGGAATTAGGTTTTCTATTCTTAATTTAAAAGTGTATTTTTTACATTAATTATAGAGGTAACAAAATAAGAAAATCCCGTTATTATAAGTAACGGGATTTTGCAAAAATATATATTATTATTTTAAACCTGCAATATGTACAGATAAATCAATTAATTTGCTTGAGTATCCGTACTCATTGTCATACCAAGATACTAATTTGAAGAAAGTTGAGTTTAAACCAATTCCTGCACCAGCATCAACGATTGAAGTTCTTTTATCTGAAATAAAGTCTTGAGAAACAACTGCATCTTCAGTATATCCTAAGATACCTTTCATTTCGTTTTCTGAAGCTTTTTTCAATACAGCTAAGATTTCTTCGTAAGTTGTTTCTTTAGCAACTTTTACAGTTAAATCTACTACAGAAACGTCAGCAGTAGGAACACGGAAAGACATTCCAGTTAATTTTCCATTCAAAGATGGGATAACTTTTCCAACCGCTTTTGCAGCACCTGTTGAAGAAGGAATGATGTTGATTGCAGCAGCACGTCCACCTCTCCAGTCTTTTCTAGAAGGTCCGTCAGCTGTCATTTGAGTTGAAGTAGTTGCGTGAACAGTAGTCATTAAACCTTCAACGATTTCGAAATTATCGTGGATAACTTTAGCTAAAGGAGCTAAACAGTTTGTAGTACAAGAAGCGTTAGAAACAACTAAATCAGAAGCTTTTGCAGTTTCGTGGTTAACTCCCATTACAAACATTGGAGCATCAGCAGAAGGAGCAGAAATGATAACTTTCTTAGCACCACCTTTTAAGTGCTCACTTGCAGTTTCGATAGTCGTGAAGATACCAGTACATTCAGCTACTACATCTACATCAACTTCGTTCCATTTTAAATCAGCAGGATTTCTTTCTGCAGTGATACGGATGTTTCTTCCGTTTACATATAATTTTCCTTCTTTAACTTCTACAGTTCCATTGAAACGACCGTGAACTGAATCATATTTTAATAAATAAGCTAAGTGATCTACGTCTAACAAGTCATTGATTGCAACAACTTCTACATTATCTCTATTGAAAGACTCTCTAAAAACGATTCTTCCGATACGTCCAAATCCGTTTATTCCTAATTTTACTTTTGACATTTTACTAAATTTTTGCTTTTGTTTTTATTACACTAATTCAAAGTCTAATTTCCTCACAATAAACTTCTCTTTCTTTTTTAAACTTTATATTGGTTATGTCGACATGATGTCAGACACTCTTAACAATTCTCTATCAATTTCTGATTTACCTTTAATAGCTTGCTCAAGTGGTGTTAAGATTACTTTATCTTCACGAAGTCCAACCATATAGTTCGATTTTCCTTCAATTAAAGATTCTACAGCTTTAACTCCTAAACGGCTTGCTAAAACACGGTCAAAACAAGATGGAGAACCACCACGTTGCATGTGTCCTAACACCGAAACACGCACATCGTATTCTGGCAAATTAGCTTCAACATAATCTTTTAATTCGAATACGTTTTTACCAATTTTATCTCCTTCAGCAATTACAACAATACTAGATGATTTTCCTGACGCTTTACTTTTTTGAAGCGAATCTAAAAGACGATCTAAACCTAGATCTTCTTCAGGAATAAGAATTTCTTCTGCTCCTGCACCAATACCTGCATTAAGAGCAATATGACCTGCATCTCTACCCATAACCTCTACAAAGAAAAGACGGTTATGAGAACTTGCAGTGTCTCTAATTTTATCAATACAGTCTACAACAGTATTTAAAGCAGTATCATACCCTAAAGTAAAACTTGTACCATAAATATCATTATCGATTGTACCTGGAATTCCCATAACTGGGAAATCAAATTCTGAATTAAAAATTAATCCTCCAGTAAAACTACCATCACCACCAATAACAACCAAAGCATCAACACCTGCCTTAACAAGGTTATCGTGTGCTTTTTTTCTACCTTCAGGGGTTCTAAACTCAACTGAACGAGCCGATTTCAAGATCGTTCCACCTTTGTTTACAATATTATTTACGCTACGTGGTCCCATCTCCTTGAAGTCTCCTTCAATCATTCCTTGATACCCTCTATAAATTCCGATGCATTCTATATTATGGTATGCGCAAGTTCGAACAACTGATCGTATTGCAGCATTCATTCCAGGTGAATCTCCTCCTGAGGTAAGAACACCTACTTTTTTTATTGTTTTTGGCATTATTTAAGTATTAAAGTGTAAAATTAGCAAACATTCAGCACTTTTCGGGTTACGATTATCATAAATTAATAAAATCTGTTAAATTCAAACGTTTTCGTTAATAAGTTTTTTCTAGGAAAAAATTTCATTAAAAATAATAAAACGCTATTTTTTTAATTAAATCGTCAAAATTAACAATACCCTGATGAAGTGTTATAAAAATCAGAATTTCCCGCTCACATGGAAAATTTTATTAGAGTGCCTAAATTTAGCACAAAAAAAACCATTATGAGAATAATGGTTTTATAAATGCCGATTTTTAACAAAGTGTTAATAATCGTTATCTGGAATCAATCCTTGATTATTAGTTGGTGCCTGCTGTTCTTTTTTCTTCTTTTCTTCTTCTTTCTTTCTTTTCTCCTCATCTTCTTTTGCTTTCTTCTTATTCTTTTCCGAATCTTTTTTACTTGTAAAATTCATGTAATCCGGATTTAGATAAGAATCCTGCATTTGATCGGCAGAAGAACCTTTTACCGCTTTTTCTATTTTATGGCTTTTAAATAACTTATTTACAAGCTCGCTAAAGGTATCAAAATCTACTTCATAAGAAATACCGACTCCTTGTGTATAACCAATTCCTTGTCCTATGTAATTAATATCATTTTCCTTATTGAATAAACGGAGATTCATTGTCCCATCTTCATTTACACGATATAAAATCTCAATATCTCCAACAATTGCAGATTCGTTTACACCACCAACAGGAACTCCCAATTTACCATTAATCGTAATTCGTTCATTTACCTGAGACGATATATTGGCCACAAACTGACCATCAACCTCCTGCCCTGTCCTTCTATCTGCAGCGATATAGTTTAAGTCAATATTTACTTTATCATTATCTGATTTGATAATGCCTCCTAATAAACTTGAAGCCGTTTCTGTTAATGTTCCAGAGAAATCTCCCTGACTAAATCCGTCAGTACTCATAAACGAACCTGTCGACAACAGATAGAGTGCCTGCGTCTGGCGAATATCTTTGTCATCAAGCTTATATTGTATTTCCGATTTTAAAACGTTACTCACAGAAGGGAATTGAATATCAAAATTTGGTTCTGGACTCGCCAAATCTCCTCTCAATCCGATAACGACCTCTACAGGAACTTTTTTATTAAATGAAGAAGTATTATCTAAAAGTACTGCCGGATTGGCTTGGGTTTTGTAAACTGCTTCCAAATTTAACTGAGCACGCATCGGGTTTCCTTCCCAAATAATCGAACCACCTTTTTTTACTGTAAACTTTTTATCGATAAGTCCGCCATATTTAAAGTTATAAGTTCCTTCATATGCCTGGAAATCCCCCCACATATTGAATTTACCCAATGTATTAATTTTAAACAAAAGCGATCCGTATCCTTTTCCTTTCATACCATGACCCGAATTTCGATCTAGAATAACTTCTACTTCGGCATCTGGTGTAATATCAAAATCAAATTCTAGCTCAAGCCCGTTATAATCTCTTGTTTTCTCAACAATTCCATTAGCTAGATTGTACTTCTCTTTTGGCGTTACAAAATGAATCCAGCTACTTTCTCCAACACTTTGCGTGTTATTGATTGGAATCTTAACTTCAGTACCTTTTTCAGATTTTGCATCTACTTTAATAAAAAGAGCTTCAACAGGACCTTTTATACTAGCAGATCCATTTATAAAGGCCGTTCCAAAATATGCAGCATCTTCACTGTCTTTTGTATCTAATGCAACTAATCGTTTAGAAGTAACATTTAAATCTAATTTCCAATCACCAAAATTATTATGCTCGATACTTCCATTCAATAAACCTTTTGTTCCATATTTAGTATCAGTCAACTGATTATTTCTAAACAAGAATTTTTCGTTAGTTAAATCAATTACAGTTCGATCACTGAGTTCATAATCCGTATTTAGATACGGAATTGTCATTCCTGCTTTCTCAACATACAAACGTCCATTGATTTCAGGTTTTTTCAAATTTCCAATAACAGCCGCGTTTCCAGAAACAGAACCTCTAACATTAGAGATAACATCACCTCCTATAGTTCCTAATGTAGCCAAATTGAAACCTTCCAGCTTCAAGCTCATATCCATGATAGTTTCTTTATTCTCAATAGCAAAAGTTCCGTTGGCTCGAAACGATTCGGTAAAGCCATTTTGGATCGATGAATTAACTGTGAATTTCTTAAAATTTTCGTCTCCCGAAATATCAAAATTAAGCGTACCCAATTCCGTCTTATTCATCACAAGATGGTCAATTTTAATGGATGCCGTGGGCTGATAAACATTTTTATTCTGCTTATAGTTCACATTTCCATTCAAGTTACCATCAAATACAAATTTGGAATTTACTGGCGTAATTTTATTAATATCAACATCTTCAAAAGTGAGGACCAAATCTTTATAATCGGTGCCTTTTATAACTCCGTTTAGATCAATTTTTTGGTTTTCGTGAGATAAAACAATATTATCAAATGAGAAATTTTTAAAGTACTGATCAACTATAATCTGATTATCTTTTTCAGCATTTTCGTTTAAGTACCACAGATAGTCTTTAAACTTCATTTCAGATTTCTTGATTCCGATAATATTATTTTTATTCTTATCAATGGTATGGTACAAATCTAGATTAAAGTAATCCTCACCTTCATTTCCTCCTTTAAACTCCGAACGCACATAAAGAGTATCATTTGCGGTAACATTAATCAAATTAAAATCTCGTATTTTATAATAAGGTGTTTTTATACTGTCTAACTCAACATAAGCATTATAAAGCGGATTCTTATTGTCAATATTAATACGGATGTTATCAAATGTATTTTTATCAGCCGTGATTTTTTTAGATCTGAAACGGAATTTAAACTCTTGTAAATCAGAATCTATTTTCCCTCTAACAACTGTAGACGAATCTATATTAATTTCTGGATAAAGCATTTCGACCACTTTATCATAAACACGGAAATTGAAATTTAAAAACTGTCCTTTTTTAACTTTGTAAGGTTTATAATTGGTATACAAACTACCAACTGAATTCATGACCAATTTATTCAATTGATCAAATCTAAATTTACCCACAATTTTTCCGTCGACAACATCATTTGAACTGATGGTAATCGTTCTCAAACGATCAGCATCAAAACTTGAATTCAGATTTACTTGATCAAAAACATAAGTCGATTTTGGATTTTGATATTCTGCATCATTAATAAAAATATCACCTTGCAGATTTTCAATAGAATTTCCAGATAGCTGAACGACAACATCGCCTTTAAAATGAGAAATCGAATCGCCAACAAATTTAAGTTTTCGCAAATCTGAATTTTCGACATTGATATGAAAATCATAACGATTTTCTTTTTTGCTCAAATCTAGCAAACCATCAAAACTTAAATTCAAGTTAGGATCATTAATAGCAATTTGCCCTTTATAATAAGGAAGCTTAAAATTTCCGTTTACTACTATATTATTATAGGTGTATTTATTGTAATCTAATTTCGAAATGTCTCCTTTTATAACAGTATTCAAATATTTTTCAGTAAAACCAACCCCATCCACATCTAGATTCAAAGTAGTTCTGCCAATATCTTTTCGGCTTAAAACAGCACCAACATCAAAGTTTGTCAAGATGATATTTCCAGAATAGGAAGCTTTATCAATAAAATCCATATTATTCATATGAAGATCGACTTGTCCATTTCCAAGATCGGTTGCCATTTTAAAATCTGTTTCTAAGGCTGTAGTCGAAACTTTTGCTTTTCCAACAATATTAAACTTACCGATTTTTTTCATTTCTTTCGGAAGCCTTTTTCCTAAAACCTCAGGAAGCAACACCACGAGATCATCATAGCTAGAAAGCAACTTGTCAAATTTTCCATCCATAGAAAACTTCTGGTCTTTACTGCCTAAAAGATTTCTAAAATTGATTGTTCCGTTAATTTTTGATCCATTTGTATCACTTAATCTTAACCTTGTTAGAAGCATGTTATTAAGCGGACCGTCTAGTTTTGTTTTTAGCTTAAAATGCTGGTTTTTGCCTAAACCATCGTAAAAATGACGAATATCGTTTGTTGCAATAGAAGAAGAATCTATCAACACATCAAATCGAACTTTATCTGTAAAATCCAGAAAATCTGAAGGCTTGTAATTTAGAATTGCCACACCGTAAATGGAAGATCTTTTGGTTTTAATAGCCAGATTTTCGACTATAATCTGTTTTTTGGTATAACTAAATTTCCCTGCAAAATTAGAAACATACAAACCACGGTGATCCATAAACGAAAATCGGTGAATGTTTGTATTTACATCTGGCCCATACAATTTAAACTCGCTGATATAAGCGTTTAATTTTGTAAAATCTAGAAACTTTGGAGTCGTTTTATTTTCATCAATAACAGAAAATCTTCCTTTTTCTATATAACCATTTTTAGCCGTCAGCAAAAAATGCTTTGTTGATTTTTTCTTAGGTGTATCTTCAACTTCAAAAGCTTGTATAAACTTATTGATATTGTTCTCGTCTTCGCCTTTATAAGTTTTCAGATTAAAAATCAAGCCTGTCAAACGTAAATCTCCAAAAATCAAATCTCCATCTAACAGTCTGCTGAAACTCGCAATATCGGTAGTAATAATATCCGAATAAATCATCGTTTTTTTATGATGATCTAAAATCGTTACTTTCTTCAATTTTACTCCGCCAAAAATGTTGATTGCCGTTTTTTCGACATTAATATTAACCTTGTAATCTTCGTTTAATCGGTTGGTAACGTAATTGGCAATCTGAGTCTGAACGACAGGAAGAGATAGTATGATAGCAAGCGCTAACAAAAGTAAAATCAACCCAATTAGGGTTCGTGATATTATTTTCTTTACTTTTTTGATAGCTTCTTTAATTTTAGTTTCTTTTAAATTTATTTTGAACAGACAAAGAACGGCTGTTTTTGATAAAAATTCTTTAATTTTGGGGCACTGCTTAAATCAAAGAAATTTAATAATTTGATTTGTCAAATATAATTCAAAATTTGTGCCTTTATATGCAAAATCCAGAGGTTTTTATTCTAGCCATCGAAAGTTCATGCGATGATACTGCTGCCGCGGTTTTACATAACGACAAAGTATTGTCAAATGTTGTAGCCAATCAATTAATTCACAACCAATATGGAGGCGTAGTTCCAGAATTGGCTTCACGCGCGCATCAGCAGAATATTGTTCCAGTGATAGATGCCGCACTTCGCAAAGCAAATGTACAAAAAGAACAGCTAAGCGCAATCGCATTTACGCAAGGGCCAGGATTGATGGGCTCTCTATTGGTGGGAACTTCTTTCAGTAAATCATTATCGTTAGCCTTAAACGTGCCTCTAATTGCTGTAAATCACATGCACGCTCATATTCTAGCTCATTTTATTGATGAAGAAGGCTATGACAAACCAGAATTTCCATTTTTAGCCTTAACAATCAGTGGTGGACATACTCAAATTGTAAAAGTGAATAGTTTTTTTGATATGGAAATCATTGGAGAAACTACAGATGATGCTGTTGGTGAAGCATTCGATAAAAGCGCAAAAATTCTTGGACTTCCTTATCCTGGTGGGCCTTTGATTGATAAATATGCGAAAGAAGGAAATCCGAAAGCCTTTCCTTTCACAAAACCTAAAGTTCCGGGATTAGATTTTAGTTTCTCAGGATTGAAAACAGCCATTTTGTATTTCATTCAAAAAAACAAACAGCAGAATCCAAATTTTATTGAAGAAAATCTAAATGATATTTGCGCTTCTATTCAGCACACCATTATCGAAATTTTGATGGATAAAATAAAATTGGCTGTAAAAGAAACTGGAATTACTCAAATTGCTATTGGCGGAGGAGTTTCGGCAAATTCTGGAATCAGAGCAACTTTAAAAGAAACTGAAAGCAAATACGGTTGGAAAACTTTTATTCCAAAATTTGAATATACAACAGATAATGCTGCAATGATTGGAATTGTAGGATACCAAAAATACTTATCTAATCGTTTTGAAACTTCTGCTGTAGTTTCAAAAGCAAGAATCGAATTTTAATCATGCAGTTATTTTTTAATCCGAATATAGACGAAACAACCGAAAGTTTTTCTTTTGATAAAGAAGAAAGCCGTCATATTATAAAAGTTCTTCGAAAAAAAGATTCAGATATTCTGCATGTTACCAATGGTTTTGGATTATTATTTGAAACTCAGATTACTCTGGCTTCAGATAATAAATGTACCGTTGAAGTACTTTCTATAAAAAATGCCGAAAAGCCAAAATTTCATTTGCATTTGGCTGTTGCGCCCACTAAAATGAATGATCGTTTTGAATGGTTTTTAGAAAAAGCAACTGAAATTGGCATTCAAGAAATTACACCTATTTTCTGTGATCGCTCTGAACGAAAAGTAATTAATCGTGATCGTTTCGAAAAAATCATTTTATCCGCAATGAAACAATGCAACGAAACATTTCTTCCAAAATTAAATGAAGCTGTTTCTTATAAAGAGTTCATTAAACAAAAACAAAATGGCTTACAATTAATTGCGCATTGCGAAGAAACGGATAAAAAGTCACTAAAAGAGGTTTTAAAACCAAATGAAGATGTTACGATTTTAATTGGCCCAGAAGGCGATTTTTCTGAAAAGGAAATTGCACAGGCAATAGAAAACAATTACAAACCTGTAACTTTAGGAAATACGCGTTTAAGAACAGAAACAGCAGCGGTTGTGGCTTGTCATAGTGTTGTTTTCTTTAATGAAGTTCCTAATTAAACACAATTTTGTCATTTCGACGAAAGAGAAATAGTACGGTAAAGCCCTATAATTTAAAAAATCAAATGAAAAAAATATTTTACTTATTATTACTTTTTTCAATCTCTTCTTTTTCGCAAGAAATTGCTTTGCTTAAATATAGCGGCGGCGGTGATTGGTATGCAAATCCGACATCATTGCCAAATTTAATCAGTTTTTGCAATGCTAATATTAATACCCGTATTAAAAGCAAACCTTCTACTGTAGAACCAAGCAATCCAGATTTACTTTCGTATCCATTTGTTCATATGACTGGTCACGGAAATGTCGTTTTTAGCGATGCTGACGTAACCAATTTAAGAAATTATCTAACGGCTGGAGGTTTTCTGCATATCGATGACAATTACGGAATGGATCAATTTATTAGAAAAGAAATCAAAAAAATATTTCCGAATAATAATTTAGTTGAACTTCCAGCAAATCATCCAATTTTTCAGAAACCATTTCCTTTTCCAAACGGATTACCAAAAATTCACGAACATGATGGAACTCGTCCGCAGGCATTCGGAATTTTTATTGATAACAAACTTGTTTTACTCTATACTTACGAATGCGATTTGGGTGATGGTTGGGAAGATCCTGAAGTTCATAACGATCCTGCAAACATAAGAGACAAAGCGCTAAAAATGGGCGCCAACATTATCAATTATATTTTTACCAATTAAATTTTAGAAAGTGCAGCTAACTCACGAAGAAAATCAATTTGAAAGAAAAACATTTCCTATTACTTTAATATGCGATCACATTTACTTTCAGCAGAATATTGGTTCTTTATTCAGAATATCTGAAGCTTTTGGAGTTGAAAATATTATATTTTTCGGAAAAGATATTCCGCTGACACCACGTAAAATCAATAAAACTTCACGCAGTACACATCTTCATGTGGCTCATTCTGTTATTGAAGATTTTGGTGAACTTCAATCCTATTTACTTGATAATAATTTTGAAATTATTGCCTTAGAAATCACTTCGAGTAGTAAACCCTTAAAAGAAGTTATGATTCCTTTCGACAAAAAAATCGCTCTTTTGATTGGAAGTGAAATTAACGGAATTTCTGAGGAACTTCTAAAACTTTCTCATCAAATTGTGCATATCAATATGTTTGGCAAAAACAGCAGTATGAATGTGGTTCAGGCTGCAAGTATTGCACTTTATGAAATAACTTCTTTGTAAGACATACTTTAAAAAAACCGTTTTTTCTTCACTCAAGTCAAAAATTTGCAAATACAAAAAATCGTTAAACTGCAAATAATCAAGACGTAATGCATTAAAAAAATAAAAAAGAAAGAAATAACTTATTAATATTTTATGTTTAATTTTTGTAAGAATCAGTATTTGTAAGGGTTTGTAAAATTTCTCACAAAATAATCTTTGTAATATTTTTCTACAATATTTTTTTGTTATAAAATTGCTGCATTATTCAACTAATCAACATTTTTATAACAAAAACCCAAATTATTATGAAAAAAGTTATTATTACCACATTTGCAGCATTAATGCTGTTTGCTTGTCAAAATGAACAATCTGATTCTGCCAATGCAGATGCAACTGTTGCTTCTAGAAGAGGATGCGCAACACAAGAAGTTTTAGAAGCTCAATTAAAAGCTGATCCTTCGTTAGCTATTAGAATGAACGAAATTGAAACTTTTACTACACAACATGCAGGTTCAAATTTTACAGGGCGTTTGGTAAATGGAAAAATCGAAATTCCAGTTGTGGTTAATGTTCTTTATAGAACTGCTGCACAAAACATTTCGGACGCACAAATTCAATCACAAATCGATGTTTTAAACAAAGATTTTAATGCTTTAAACTCAGATTATAATAATGTGCCTGCATTATTTGCTGGAGTTAAAGCAAACATCGGAATTACATTTGTTTTGGATCAAGTTATTAGAAAATCTACAACTAAGACTTCTTGGGGAACAAATGATGCAATGAAAAAAACTGCACAAGGCGGAATTGCTCCTACTTCTCCAACTACAAAATTAAACATGTGGTCTTGCAACATTGGCGGTGGAATTTTAGGTTATGCACAATTTCCTGGCGGTGCTTCATCTACTGATGGTGTGGTAATCGATTCTCGCTATTTCGGATTATCTGGCGCTGCAAACGCTCCATTTAACTTAGGAAGAACGGCAACACACGAAGTTGGCCACTGGATGAATTTACGTCACATTTGGGGAGACGCAACTTGCGGAAGCGATCTTGTTGCAGATACTCCTACTCATAATGATGCAAACTATGGAGTTCCTGCTTACCCACATTACAGCACTTGTTCTGGAACGCCAGTAGAAATGACAATGAACTACATGGACTATGTTGACGATGCTGCAATGTATATGTTTTCGGCAGGGCAAAAAAGCAGAATATCGGCTATTTTTACAACTGGAGGTGCTAGAGCAGCATTTGCGCAATAATAGAATAAAAAAATCAATTAAAGCGAGATGTTTCCATCTCGCTTTTTTTGTTTGATGTTAAATTTTAGAATGCTTTTTCCTATATTTATGCTCTAAAACTTGAATTAATGATAACATCAAAAATTATTGCAAATGGAATTTTACGAGCGCTCGCTGTAATCTTAATTATAGCAGTTGTGCTTTATTTTTTATATGAAATTCAGACTGTAATTGTCTATTTATGCATCTCATTAATTTTATGTTTAATTGCCAACCCATTAGTTTTATTTTTAAAAAACAAGCTAAAGTTTGGCAATTCATTGGCCGCAACAACAACTATTATCTTGTTCATTTTCCTGATTGTAGGCTTTATTTTATTGTTTGTTCCGTTAATTATTTCTCAAGCCAACAATTTATCTCTTCTAGACACAGCACATCTTCAGGCACAATTTATACAAACAGAACAAAGCATTGAACAATATTTTAATATTCAGCATGTTGACTTAAATAAAGTCATAAAAGATTCTAAACTAACCTCTATGTTAGATTTTAGCTATTTTACTGGATTTATCAATTCAATAATAAGTTTTATGGCCGATATGGGAATGGGATTGGTTTCTGTTTTCTTCATCACCTTTTTCTTTATAAAAGATCAGGAAATTTTTAAAGCTCAAGCCCGCAGAATACTTCCTGACACAAACGAAGACAAAATCTTAAATTCTATCACTAAAATAAATCATTTACTAACACGATATTTTATTGGACTTTTGCTGCAGCTTACTGTTGTTTTTATTTTGTATCTAATTGTTTTAATGATTTTTGGAAATAAAAACGCTTTTGTAATTGCCTTTTTATGTGCTATTCTGAATGTTATACCATACATAGGGCCAATTATTGGAACTATTTTAGCTGCACTTTTAACCATGATTAGCTTAATAGGTCAAGATTTTCAATCGCAAATTCTTCCGACAACAATTTATGTCGTAATTGGCTTTTTATTGGTTCAGGCAATTGATAATAATATCAGTCAACCGATAATCTCTTCAAAAAGCGTAAATTCGCATCCTCTGGAAATATTCTTAATTACTTTAATCAGCGGAATTACATTTGGAATCGTCGGAATGATCATTGCCGTTCCTTTGTTTACTATGATAAAAGTAATTTTAAAAGAATTTTTTCCTGAAAACAAAATTGTCTCCACATTAACCGAAAGAATATAGTTTTGAATATTTCTATTTTGCATCAAGATATACAGGAATTTATAACCCAAAATACTGGTGCAGATATAACAAAATTGGCACTGCAGAAAAATCCATTTCCAGAGGTGGATTGGATTTTAATTTTAAACCAAATTGAAGCCCGAACTAAAGCTAAAGAAAAACTTCCGTCTTGGTTTGCTGCTGAAAATATAATTTATCCAAGCAAAATATCTGTAGAACAGACCTCTTCAGAAAAAACAGCAGCTTACAAAGCTTCTTTAATTTCTGGCGAATCTTTAATTGATTTAACTGGAGGCTTTGGTGTCGATGATTATTATTTTTCGAAGAAATTTAAATCGATAACACATTGCGAAATCAATGAAGAATTATCTGCTATTGTTTCGCAAAATTTCAAAAAATTGCAAGTTGAAAATTGCACTTTTCATGCTGGAGATTCTATTCATTTATTGGAAGAAACGAATCAAAAATTTGACTGGATTTATATTGATCCTTCAAGGAGGAACGACAGCAAAGGCAAAGTTTTCATGCTGAAAGATTGTCTCCCAAATGTTCCTGAACTGCTTGATTTTTATTTTGAAAAATCAGATTCTATTTTAATTAAAACTGCGCCATTATTAGATATTTCGGCAGGATTATCAGAATTAAAAAATGTCAAGAACATTCATATTATAGCGCTCGAAAATGAAGTTAAAGAACTCCTTTTTGAGATTCACAAAAGTTATTCTGGTAGAATAACTTTAAAAACCGCCAATATTTTAAAAGAAAAAACAGAAACTTTTGAATTTGTTTTAGGCGAAGAAATCTCATTCCCATCTTTTGATTTTCCAAAGAAATATCTCTACGAACCAAATGCGGCTATTATGAAATCTGGCGGTTTTGATGAAGTAAGTATTACTTTTAAAATTGACAAACTTCATAAACATTCTCATTTGTATACTTCTAATGAATTAATTGATTTTCCTGGAAGAAAATTTGAAGTTCAAAAAGCCATTTCATACAACAAAAGCGAGATGAAAAATGAACTTGCAAATAAGCAGGCAAATGTCACAACTCGCAATTTTCAGGAAACAGTAGAAAACATTAGAAAAAAATGGAAAATAAAAAGTGGAGGTAATTTGTATTGTTTTTTTACAACTGATGTAAAAGATAACAAAATAGTTTTAATTTGCACCAAAATAAACTAATACAATGAAACACCTAATTACACTAACCCTTTTTTTATTGACCATTACCGCATTTGCCCAAAAACCATGTGAATACAGCGTAAATGTAAATGACTCTATTGGAAGCTATAAAGTAACAAATGAGTATTTAATGAGTGAGAAATATTTTGGAGGAAACTTTGATTATATCTTCTTTTCATTAGCCCAAACAGACGGATTGCCTACTTTAAATTTACAATCTATTCAGAAAAGTAAAGATTTTATTAAAGCCAACTGTTTTGATAAAAATTCAAAAATCTTTTTACAATTAGAAAACGGAAAAATTGTAACATTGATGCATATCAATCAAGAAAATTGCGGAACATTAGTTCGTGACGACAAAGGATTTGACAACCGCATAAACACTGGTATTTTTATGTTTATGAAAGACAATTACGAAGAACTAAAAAAATCTCCGATCTCAATTATGCGAGTTAAATATCTAACAAATGTTGAAGATTATATCGTAAAAAGAGAACTAACCTCTGAATTGACTGGAAAGGTTACACACCCAAATACCTATTTTATGGAAAACATAAGATGCGTTGAATAATTAATCGCATTTCCATTTCTGGTTGGACACTTTATCTTTTAAACCTGCTTTTAAATTATAATGCCACCATTCAGAATCAAAAGAATTGAAGCCGTTTTTAATCATTGTATTTTTTAGATACTTTCTATTTGAAAGAATATCTTTTGAAAGCTGTTTAAAATTATGACTGGCCATAATTCCGAAAAAATCAAAAGACGTTCCCATATCAACTTCTTTTCCTTTAACATCAACTAAAGAAATATCTACGGCTCCTCCTCTATTATGGATGGAGCCTTTTTTTGGATCTGCAACATAAATAGGATTCGAAACAATCTCCCACATTTTTTTCTGAATATCTAAAGGCCTGTAGCAGTCATACAATTTAATTTTATATCCTTTCTTCTGAAAATCTTTATTGGCTGCAATTAATGCTTTTACAGTCTTTAAACGAAGCATACATTCAGCACAATCGTAAACCTTTGTTTTCAGAAAATTATCTTCGGTCGCATATTTCATATCGTATATAAAATCATTACTATAATCTCTTAGATTTACAAAAGTAGTATCTGAAATTTTAACTTCTGAAGGAGAAGTATAAACCTCGTTTTGCGCTTGTAGAGTGCTAATTCCTAAAAGAAAAAAAGCTATAATTTTTAATGTATGATTCATTGTCAGATAATTTAAAAAAATGAAGTTAAACAAAAAATATCAAAAACCGATTTTTACGATTTCTCTTTAGAGCTAAAAATTTATTTTTTTGAATCTGAAATCCGTCATAAATTACTGTCAAAAGAAACAATATTTTTAATATCTTTATGAAAATTAGACTATTACGACTTTGTAAAATAAATTATTAATTCTAAAATCAGTTATATTATGAATTACAGAGCCAAATACATTTCAGCTGCCATTGTAAGCAGTTTAATCTTATTATCCTGCAAAAAAGAAATTATTAAAGAAGTTCCTAAAACAGATTCTACTTCTATAAAAACTGAGGCTTTACAGGCAGATAGCACTGTTTTAAACCCAACTGATTCTTTATATGCTTTAGTAGATAAAAGTGTTATTGGGACTCAATTTTTAACTAAAAGTAGTTTAGCGCCAAGATTAAAAAAACTTTTAGGAGCTGACTACGATGCAATGATAAAAAACTGGAATACCGAAACTCCTTTTGAAAAACAAGATAATGTACTGCACGCTTGGGGTTGCAAACAGCATGACTGCAGCACTTATTCTTATGATTTGTATATTGATGTTAAAAACAATAAAATAAACGTCTACAAATTTTCTGAGTCAAAACTGACGATTTTTAAAGAAGATAATTTTGAGATTGAGATTACAGGCAACTTTTTAAAAGATTTAAATATTAAAAAGGAGAATACAGAAATTAAAAAATAATACATGCATAAAAAAGCGGTTTTAAAAAAACCGCTTTTTTATTAAATATCTTGAAAGCTATATTTCTCCTGTAATTAGAATGTTCTCCTTTACGCCTTTGTCTCTCAACATTCTAAAATGAGAACGAACAGCATGATGAAACGGATATGAAGTATAAGGAAGATTATATTCGGCTGCATAACGTTTTATAATTGGCGTAATATATGGATAGTATGTATGCCCAACCGCCGGAAAAAGATGGTGTGCAACATGATGAGTAAATCCGCCGTATAAAAAATTAGCCAATTTACTTTCTGTACTAAAATCTTTGGTAACAATCATCTGATGCATCACCCAAGTATCAGAAAGATTTCCGTCTTCATCTGCATGAGGAAAATGAGCATCTTCGTCAACATGAGTAGAAACTAACGCCACAACACCAATTGCGCTACCGCATAAATGCATTGAAAGCCAAGCAAAAAGAACCGTATACCAAGGCTGGCTCAAAAGCATCATTGGAATAAAAAGCAAGTAAATTAAATTAATAATTTTAGCCACAAACAACCTGTAAACTTCTTGTCTTGGAATTTTATCTACTACTTTCTTTACATAATTATCCTTTTTACCAAAAAAGTCTTTAAAATCTCTAATATAAAGCCAATTTAGGCTATAAAAAGGATAGATAAACCACATGTAAATGTGTTGATACTTATGGTAATTAAAGAGCGGACTGTTTGGGAATATTCTAATAATATCGCTCTGTTTGATATCAACATCCCAATCTGGCACATTTGGGTATGCATGATGCAGACTTATATGACGTCTCATCCAAAGCCAATGATTACTCCCGAAGAGTTCTAAAACATATAAAAACCATTCATTATGCTTTGGCTTTTTAAACAAAGCTCCATGTGCAGCATCATGAAATGCATTTATAAATAAAACGATCATTGTAATGCCAGACAAAATGTAAAAAAGAAACAATAAGGGAGTCTGATTCCCGAACATTAAAATACAGGCGTAGAATAAAAAAAATACTGCTAGAAGCCCTAATGACTTCACAACATTTAATACATACAAGGACGAGTTTTTTAAGACCGTTTCATTCACTTCTAAACGCATCTTTTTAAAAAAATCATCCGCTCCTGGTTTAACATAAACCGGTCGTTTTAATTTTTCCATATTGGTTACTGCTAGAAATTGTTAATCAAATTTAGTAAAAAAAAACTTAACTACTTGATATATACCTAACTAAAAATGAAGTATTTTATAACAAAAAAACCACTCCAAATAGAGTGGTTTCATTACTGCTGTAAAGTTTAAATTTGTTAGATATTTTCTTGGGAAACTTGCAATTACTCCTCAAACTTTTTATCTACTAGACGAAGTCTAATATTATGAATACGCCCTTCTATTTCTTCTAGGTCATTCAAAATTGTTTGTTTTTGGTAAACTGCTCCCATTTCATTAACCATATTTTGCTCATCGGGAGCAAAAAGATCATTCAAATCCACATCTGGAAAATTTTTACTTAAGCTAATAATAAATTCAGAACCTATATTAGCCGTTCCATGTAAATACCTCCCAATCATTGCAGGGCTAAATCCTAGAATCGCCCCAACTTCCTTTTGTTTCAATCCTTTGTCCTTAAAGAATTTACTTAATTTTTCGTGATACATCATTATTAAAATTCATTCAAAATATAGCTAAAATATATTTTTTAACATTAAAAAGAATAATAAATATAATATTATTCCTACATTTACATAAGCCAATTACCATGTTATTAATACTTAGCAAATATATGTCAAAATTAATCAATAATAGCAATTTTAAAGAAGATAATTCTCACAATAAAAAAGCTTATGAATTTATAGATAAGCATTTACCTGTAACCTATGTTGATCTTACAATTGCTTGTATCATCAAAAAAGGGCAGCCTGCTCCTAGCAAATCATTAGTTAGAAATGTTCGAAATAAAACAATATTTAGAAACGATATTTTATTGGCATTGGTAGAAGTAGCAAATGAAAATAAAGAAGCAATCGAGAAAATAAAACTTTTAACCTCTTGAGTTTACAAAGCATTTAGAAAAAACATCTTTTATCAAACTTTTAATTTTATGACAAATCAGAATACCAATAAAAAAGAAAATATTCCAACAGATTCTATTAAAAATCAATTTGAAACCCCAGCATCAAGTAAGATTGATTTAAAAAGCAAATCATTTCTATACGGAATGAGTTTTGAACAATATAAAGAAGGACTTGAAATTCACTCCAAATGTTTTAAACAAATGGAAAAAGCAAAAAGAATGACGAATTAAATCACATCAAATACACATCGTTCTTTTTTAGAATTTTACAACACAGACAATGACAGACTTGATTTGTGTTGTAAATTTCAGTTTTTAACGTAAAATATTAAACTTAAAAAAATTTTCATTTTTTTGTAATTTGCCACTAAAAGCTATTACCGTTAGCTTAACTGCAACTTTTACACAACAATGAAAAACATAACACTTTTTATTTTACTTATTTTAGGCTGTTTCCTTCAACAAGACTGTCTAGCTCAAAAACAAAAGAAGTCGCGTTTTAAAGCTTTAGTTTTGTACGAAAACGGCGGACATCATCTTCCTTTTACAAAAGCAGCCAAACCTTGGTTGAATAAACTCGCTATTGACAGCAGTTTTACAATCGATTATATAGAAAGTACAAAAAACATCAACGAAGCGCTTTTAAAGCAATATCAAGTCTTTATACAATTGGATTATCCTCCGTACACCTGGAGCGAAGAATCAATGCAGGCATTTCAGAAATATATGGACAGTGGGAAATGTGGCTGGGTTGGACTGCATCACGCGACATTGCTTGGAGAGTTTGACGGATATCCAATGTGGAAGTGGTTTTCTGATTTTATGGGCGGAATCAGATTTGTTAATTATATTCCAGATTTTGCGAGTGGCAAAGTAACTATTGAAGACAAATCTCATCCTGTAACAAAAGGAATTCCGATAGATTTTCTAGTCAAAAAAGAAGAATGGTACATTTACGATAAAAGTCCGAGAACAAATGTTCATGTTCTAGCTTCTGTTGATGAATCTACTTACCAGCCAGATTCAAAAGTAAAAATGGGAGATCATCCTGTGGTTTGGACAAACGATCACTTTGCTTCACGAAATGTTTACATTTTTATGGGACACGCACCAGAATTATTTCAAAACGAAGCATACACTACTCTATTGAGAAACTCAATTTTCTGGGCAGCCGCAAAAAGATAAAACCAATATTACACATAATTGCTATTTTTGCCGATTATCAAAAAACAAACATTTATCAATTGTGATTCAAAAAGTCAATAAATCAGAATATCAAGAATTAATTTCAGTGTGGGAATCTTCAGTAAAGGCAACGCACGATTTTTTAAAACCTGAAGATTTTATATTTTACAAAGAACTTATTCCAAACTTTTTTGACAATGTTTCTTTAAACTGTATAAAAAATGACCAACAACAAATTATTGGTTTTATCGGAACTCATGATGAGAACTTAGAAATGTTGTTTGTAACAGCGGGCCAAATCGGAAAAGGAATCGGAAAAAAGTTATTATTATATGCAATTGAAGAACTTAAAATCTCAAAAGTTGATGTAAATAAAGATAACCAAACAGCCACTGCATTTTACAAGCATTTTGGATTTGAAGTAAAATCTACTTCTGATCTAGACGGCTGCGGAAAACCCTATCCGATTTTGCATTTAGAACTAACAAAAGAGCCACTTCATTAAAGTGGCTCTTTAAATTTTACAACAGACTATTTTTATTTTTTCCAATGTTCTAAAAACAGCTTATATAATTCATCTGCATTAATTTCAATTTCTGAAGCGGAATACATTATATTCAATTTCGAATTTTGCTCATCATAAGCCATTTTCCAAAGAAATTTAGACGCGCGACCATCATACTTGGCTATATTATCAATTGTGATGGCAACCAAAGTGTCACCTCCTACTTTATTTAGTTGCACATCGGTAACGTCTTGCCACTCTATTCTTCCGAAAGCTTTAGCTACTGGAGTTGTTCTTCCAGAAAAACCATTTGAATCTATTTGAATTAATGGAGATTTGTCTTTTATACTTGCAAGCATTTTAAATATCAAAACAAGCATTATTAAAAGAATAGCACCTGAAGCAACTGATAGTTTTATTTTAAATACTCCATCAAAAGTTCCTATTCCGTATAAAAATGCAATCGCTATTAAAATACTTAATGCGCTAGCATATAAAAGTAAGCTTCTTGTTTTCTTGGCATTTCGGTAAAAATTTATTCCTTCATTCATGGGGTGCAGTAAAAATTTTATTTGTTATTAGAATTAAAAATGAATAAGCAATTTACTGCAAAACAATTTAAGAACACAAGAAACTCCCATAAACATTGGTTTAACTAAAGAGACAAAAACAATTTCAATTAATACATTTCAAACAACTAAGCTCACAAAATATTGTAAATCAATTTTCTATCCAACTGGAAATTCTATAACTTCTATATGAAATTAAATACTTTCGAACGTAATTTCCATTAGTACCTTTATCATAAAACTAAATATTCATAATAAAAATACAGGTTATGGCAGAAATTAAAATTGAGAAAAAGAAGCCAATTTGGCCATGGATTGTAGCAGTCCTATTAATCTCAGCACTTGTATACTATGTCTTTTTGAAAGATGACCAAGTGCAAAATGAAAACAGAATGGAAATCGAAAACAATTCTAGTGTAGACAGCACAGCAAATTATTAAGAAACTATGGAAAATAAAGATAGAAATTTATACAGATTAGACGAGCTTTCTGATTATAAAGTCGCTTCAAACTATTCTGATGTAAGAGGTTGGAAAATTGTAGACGCAGACAACCGCACAATAGGAAAAATTGATAACCTTTGGGTTAATAAAGATATGCAACGTGTTGTTTATCTAGACGTTAATCTTGATAAAGGATTAATAGAAGACAGTCGTAATGAAGTACATGATGCAATTGCAAATGAAAATGGAAAGGAATTTATCTATAAAGATGGAGACAGCCACATTATTATACCAATTGGTTCTGTCAGTATAAATAAAGATACCAAAATTGTCATGGCCAACAATATTGGATATGATACATTTAGAAAAACAAGCAGATATAACTGGCAAAATGATTTTGATAGGGAATACGAAAGAAGAGTATTGAATTCTTATTATCCTACTGAACAATCGCGCCTTGCTTCTGAAAGTAATGACGATACTTTTTACAAACGAAGAGAATTTGACAATTATTGATAAATGTAATTTGCATTAAAAACAAATATTACAAACAAATAAAGACCAAGCGTTCAAGAATGTTTGGTCTTTATTTATTTTATCTCTTTAATGCTCTATTTTATTTTGAACTTGATTTAACCTTTCAGATAAACTTCCTATTACTTCAATTACTTCCAAATCAAAATCATCAATTAATTCTCGGATTACATCATTTACTTCAGACCTCAGTTCAGGTAAATCTGAATCTGAGCACAAAATTCGATCTGGCTGTTCAATAGGAACAAATACAAAAACGTCAATTTCTTTAATTGCATTTTGAATTTTATTAAATATTGACGAAAAATTCAATTTATCATCAACCGCTAAAGCATATGCCAAAAGATCAATTGGACAGCGGTCAAAAATAGCGTTTTTGTTACTTCTTACAATTTGCTTTAAAGAATGTTCTAACTGGATTATATAATCATCTGCAGTAGGCGTTTCAGAAAAATCAAAACCCATTTCCTGCAATTCAAAATACGGTTCTGAATAAAACTCATAATCAGGAAGAGTTTCATGCAGTTTTTCTGCTAATGTGGTTTTACCAACCTTAATGAGTTCCAAGAATTGCTATTCTCATACCATTAATATTTTTTAACCATAAACAACTAAAAATAAACAAAATAGGTGCAAAACAAAAAAGGATGATCAAAAATGATCATCCTATAAAGTGATCCCAGAAGGATTCGAACCTTCGACCTACGCATTAGAAGTGCGTTGCTCTATCCAGCTGAGCTATGGAACCATTATTTCAAAATTTCTAAGAATAGAAATCAAAACTATTTACATAAAAACAAAAAAACCATTCGAGACGAATGGTTTTTTGTGATCGCAGAAGGATTCGAACCTTCGACCGCCTGCTTAGAAGGCAGGTGCTCTATCCAGCTGAGCTATGCGACCATTATTTCAATTGTAGTCGGGGTGGCAGGATTCGAACCTGCGGCCTCCTGCTCCCAAAGCAGGCGCGATAACCGGGCTACGCTACACCCCGAGGCAAAAATCAAGCGGAGAGACAGGGACTCGAACCCTGGCGACGGTTACCCGTCGACAGATTAGCAATCTGCTCCATTACCGCTCTGGCACCTCTCCTTGCTCAAGGAATTGCTTCCGTTTTGCGAGTGCAAATGTATAACAACATTCCATTTCTCACAAGCTTTTTTTTGAGTTTTTTTAGTTTTTTTTAATCTTTTTCTCAAAACACTTCACAATCAAACGAATAGAATTAACAAAAATTTCACCCTAAATTTAAATTCAGCTCGATTCAATACAAAATTTGAATTTATTCAAATAAACATTAAATTTGCTTACTAACTATTATTAAACAGAAAATGAACAAAAGAGTTGTTATCGTTTCTGCCGTTAGAACACCTATCGGAAGTTTCATGGGCGGGTTATCTACTGTACCTGCACCAAAATTAGGCGCTGCTGCCATAAAAGGAGCGCTTTCAAAAATTAACCTTGACCCAAAATTAGTCGATGAAGTTTTCATGGGGAATGTAATCCAGGCGGGTGTCGGACAAGCTCCTGCACGTCAGGCTGCATTATTTGCCGGATTATCAGAAGAAGTTGCCGCTACAACAGTAAACAAAGTATGTGCTTCTGGAATGAAAGCTGTAATGTTTGCTGCTCAAGCAATCGCATGTGGTGACGCTGAAATTGTGGTAGCGGGCGGAATGGAAAGCATGAGCTTGATTCCTCACTATGTACAAATGCGTACTGGAAATAAATTTGGTCCGGCAACTATGCTTGATGGAATGCAGAAAGACGGCTTAACCGATGCTTACGATAACAACGCAATGGGAGTTTGCGCTGACTTATGTGCATCTGAATACAAAATCAGCCGTGAAGAACAAGATGCATTTGCAATTCAATCTTATGAAAGAAGCGCAAAAGCTTGGGACGCTGGAAAATTTGACAATGAAGTTGTTCCTGTTGAAGTTCCTCAAAGACGCGGCGAACCAATTATATTCTCTAAAGACGAAGAATATACTAATGTGAAATTAGATAAAATTCCATCTTTAGCACCAGTTTTCACTAAAGACGGAACTGTAACTGCTGCAAACGCTTCAACAATTAATGACGGAGCTGCTGCTTTGGTTTTAATGTCTGAAGAAAAAGCAAATGCATTAGGCTTAAAACCTTTAGCTTACATAAAAGGCTACGCAGATGCTGCACAAGAACCAAAATGGTTTACAACAAGTCCAGCAAAAGCATTACCAAAAGCTTTAGACAAAGCAGGAATTTCAATTTCACATGTTGATTATTTTGAATTCAACGAAGCTTTCTCTGTAGTTGGATTAGCCAATGCAAAAATATTAAATCTTGATAACGATAAAGTAAACGTAAACGGTGGTGCAGTTTCTTTAGGACATCCTCTTGGAGCTTCTGGAGCACGTATAATTGTAACTTTACTTAATGTTTTAGAACAAAACAATGCAAAAACTGGAGCTGCCGCAATTTGCAACGGTGGTGGTGGCGCATCAGCAATTGTTATCGAAAGAGCTTAAAACAATATCTCAAAAAAATCAGGAGTTATCAATATAACTCCTGATTTTTCAACTTATAAATTTCCTTAAATGTTTGGAATTTGCAATTTAGCCATAGTACCCGTTCGCGCTGAAGCTAGCGACAGAAGTGAAATTGTCACACAACTTTTGTTTGGCGAGCATATCGAAATTTTAGAACGTAAAAATCAATGGGCGCGAATCAGGATTCAGTTTGATGACTATGAAGGCTGGGTAGATTCTAAGCAATATCAGGAAATTACAAAAGAGCAATTTGATCTTTTGAGTAAAGAGTCAATTATTTTAAATGCCGATTTAATTGATTATATCACTGCACCAAATAATCTATTACTTCCTATTCCGCTTGGAGCTTCATTATCTTTCTTAAACAATAGCGAAATCAATACTTCAAATTTTGATTTTGAAGGAACCAAAACCAGCGGTATCAAACCTAAAAGCGCTTTAATTAAAACCGCTTTTATGTATTTGAATGCTCCGTATTTATGGGGCGGAAAAACGCCTTTTGGAATTGACTGTTCTGGTTTTACCCAAATGGTTTACAAATTAAACGGCTATAAAATTCATCGTGATGCATCGCAACAAGCACTTGAAGGCGATCCCTTGAGTTTTATTGAAGAATGTGAACCAGGTGATTTGGCTTTCTTCGACAATGACGAAGGAAATATAACTCATGTTGGTATCATCATGGAAAACAACTACATCATTCACGCAAGTGGAAAAGTTCGTATTGACCGTTTGGACCATACTGGAATCTACAATCCCGAATTAAACAAACACACTCACAAACTTCGTGTGATTAAGAAGATTATCTAATTCCTAAAAAAGCGAAATGACAAAACTTGAATTATCCAAAACAGGCTTTCAGATTAACAATATAAACATCGAATTCCCAATTGATATAACAGTTTTAAAACAAGCTTTAGGAGAATCTAGATATCTTAAAAAACAATACAATCATATTTACACTTGGGACGACCAAGGCATTATGGCTTTTTCTAAAGAAGGAAATAAGGTCGAAAGCCTTGCTGTTGAACTCGAACTTCGCGAATATGATTATTGTGCAAAAAGTATTTTTTCAGGAAAATTTATTTTTGAAGGGCAAGAATTATTTCATTACTACGAAAACAACAAAAATCAGCTTGTAAAACTCTTTAAAGGAGACAGAAGCGGCGCTTTTATCCTTAACGGAATCAGTGTTTGGTTTGATAAAGAAGATAGCAAAATTACAAGTTTGAGCATTTCTGCTGCTAAAGAAAAAGAAAAGAAAATTAGTGCTCCTCTTGATCCTGCATTCCAATCATTTCAGCCTTTATGGCAAGAATGGATTTTGGAAATCAATAAAATCGTCTCTACAAACAACGATTATTACAATCTTGCAGAGGGAATTTCTATTGAAGATATTCAAGAACACACAGAACTAGAAGACGATATTACAATTCCCCCGGCACTTATCAACTTTTACAAAGTTCAAAATGTCGATTATGATGCTGTCACTTCAACTTTTCAGATTTTAATTAATAATTGGGCGTACGAACTTATTCCTTTTGAAGATATTGCAGAAGAATGGAATTCAATTCAGGATTTACAATTCGACGAAGACGATTTGCCTGAACAGGAACTAGATTTCGAAAAAATCAACACAAACAATTACGCCAACCCAAAATGGATTCCGTTTGCTACAGGTAGAAATGGTGATTACTTATTGTATGATACAGATCCAGCATTAAAAGGAAAATTTGGACAAATCATAGAACTTCAAAACGAATCTTGGTCACGCCTAATAGTTGCAGATTCATTAGAAGAATTAATCCAAAATGAAATAAACAATTTAAAAGCTGGTAAAACCGAGCATTTTGATTTTATTATTGGTAAAGAAAACTAAAATACGCGGATAAAACTGATTCGCTTTGCGAAAACGCGGATTTACACGGATTCTTCTTTTATTCTCACGCAGATTTAGCAGATTTAAACAGATTAAAAAAATAAATCCGCATAATCTGCTAAATCTGCGAGAGAAAATTAATAAGCAAAAAAAATCATTTTTAATCCAATTAATCTGTGGCAAAATAAATTAGTGCAAATTCGGGAATTGCTTCGCCTGTTCGCTATCGCTCGGGTCGTGGCTAAAAAGCCTAAGCGCTCAATCGAATTGTCTTTCTAAACTCAGACGGACTATAACCTTTTTGTTTTCTAAAAAACTTATTAAAATGGCTTTCATCCGTAAAGCCAAATTCATAGGCTATTTCATTAATACGTTTCTCGCTAAATTGCAAACGGTGCTCTATCAGTTTCGTTTTATAATTACTGATATATTGCTGCATCGTTTCGCTTGCATGTTTTTTAAAATAACGTCCTAAATAAGTATTCGAGATTCCGAAATAATCACTAATTGATTCCGCTTTGATTTTTTCAGGATAATAGATATTGTTCTGAATATATTGTAGAATATCCATCGCTTTAGCCTCAGTATTTATGGTTACTTGTTCAGGCAAGTATTTCGCGATATTTCTCGCCACAATAATGATTAGCGTATTCACTAACTGCTGAATCAATTCCTGATTGTAAACATCTTTATCCTGATGTTCTCGGCAGATTGCTTCAATCATTACTTTCACTAAACATTTATCGGGATCATTTTTAAGAATACAACCCGGTTGATGATTGGCATTTTGAAGTATATATTCTAATCGCTGAATATTTTCATTTTGCAGGCTCGAGTTTTTCAAATAAATATCATTAAACCTTAAAAAGAAAAATTTCGTTTCGGTTTCAATTGTAAAATTATGGCAATCCTCAGGCGTTAATAAAAACAAATGCCCTGGATCGTATTCAAAAATATTCTTGTTAATACATTGCCTTCCCGTTCCTTCTAGAATATAAACCAATTCGAAAAAATTATGACGATCTCCAACGTCTGGATATTCATTCAGCGTTTCAAAAGAAACCGTAAAAGGTTCATATAAGTTTTCTTTTTTCATAATTCCATTTTATTTGAAGATGCAAATATACCTAAAAAAGACAAATATATACCAAATAAGAATCACAAAAACAGTATAATTTTGCCTCATCAATTTTAAACATAAAAAATCACAATCATGGAATATAGAAAACTAGGCAACTCAGAACTTGAATTATCAGCTATTACATACGGCGCTTTTGCTATTGGCGGAACCATGTGGGGCGGAACAGAAAAGAAAGATTCAATAGCATCTGTCCAAGCTTCAATCGATCACGGCGTTACCACAATCGACACCGCTCCTTTTTACGGATTTGGTTTAAGTGAAGAAATGATCGGTGAAGCCATAAAATCTTACGACCGCTCTAAAATTCAACTACTTACCAAATTCGGTTTAGTTTGGGACGGAAGCAACAACGGAAAAGGCGATTTCTTCTTTGACGCTGACGACAACGGAAAAAAAGTTCCAGTATATAAGTACTCATCAAAAGCAAACGTAATTAAAGAAGTTGAGGAAAGCTTAAAACGTCTTCAAACAGATTATATCGATTTACTGCAAATTCACTGGCCAGATTCAACAACTCCAATTTCTGAAACAATGGAAGCTGCAGAAAGCCTAATCAAACAAGGAAAAATTAAAGCTTTTGGAGTAAGCAATTACAACGTTTCACAAATTCAAGAAGCACAAAAAACAATTCAAGTCGCTTCAAATCAAGTCGCTTATAGCATGTTGAACCGCAAAATTGAAGAAGAATTAATTCCGTTTACAGTTGCAGAAAATATCGGAATCATTGCTTACAGTCCAATGGAAAGAGGGTTATTGACTGGAAAATATTTTACAGATAGCAAATTAAAAGAAAACGATCACAGAAACGGATATTTCAGTCAATTCGATCTTCAAAAAGTAAAAACTTTAGTCGAAGAATTAACATCTTTAGCACACGCAAAAGAAGCAAGTTTATCACAATTAGTTTTACGTTGGACTTCTTTACAAAAAGGAATTGCAATAGTTTTAGCTGGAGCAAGAAACGCAGAACAAGCCATTTCAAACGCTAAAGCAATGAATTTCGATTTATCAGCTTCAGAATTAGAATTCATAAATCAGGCAATTGCTAAAATAAAATAATTCTACTTTTAAACACATAGAAACATAGCTTTTAGTTATTGTCAAAGATGTTTCATTTGAATCAATAAACATAAAACTCCATGTGTTAGAAACTAGTTTCTTTCCATCAACTTTTCGAGAAAGAAAAACCTATGTTTCTATGTGTTTAAAAAATCTCAAAAAATTAAATAATTAGAATTTGGGCTATCCGCTAAATCTCTTTCTTTTTAAAGAATAAGAACATCACTCCTTTCCCTCATGCATCCCATTTTCAGAAGAAACAATAATAAAAATGAAAAAGATATTTATAATTAACGGCGGGCAAAAATTTGCCCATTCAGGAGGAAAATTCAACAAAACAGTGCAAGACTGGACAACCGAATTTCTTTCAAAAAGCAACGAATACGAAATAAAAACAACTCACGTAGAAGACAATATCGATCTTGACCAAGAAGTAGAAAAATTTGTTTGGGCAGATGTAATCATTTACCATACACCTGTTTGGTGGTTTCAACTTCCAAACCTTTTCAAAAAATACATAGACGATGTTTTCACAGCAGGTCACAACAAAGGAATTTACAAGAGCGATGGAAGAAGCCGCGTAAATCCAGATATCAATTACGGAACCGGCGGACTTTTGCACGGACGTAAATACATGCTTACCACAAGCTGGAATGCTCCAGCAACGGCTTTTACACTTCCGGGAGAATTCTTCGATCAAACTTCGGTTGATGACGGCGCAATGTTTGGTTTCCATAAAATGAATAAATTTACAGGAATGGAACGTATAAACGGATTCCATTTCCATGACGTTGAAAAAGGTGCTACACCAGAAAATATCGTTATCTTTAAGGAGAATTATACGAAACATCTTGAAGAAACCTTTAAAAACTTATAATTATGATTTCGATTACCGCAATTTTAAAAAGTAAACCAGAACATTTACTTGAAATTCAAAACCTTCTGACACATCTAGTAACAGAAACTAGAAAAGAAGCTGCATGTATTCGTTACGATTTACACACTTCAGAAAATGTTTTTATTCTTTGGGAAGAATGGAAAGACCAAATTGGTTTAGACTTACACAACAACCAATCTTACTTAAAGGATTTTATCCAAAAAACCGAAAATCTTGTTTCAAGCCCAATTCAGGTTTACAAAACTGCACAGATTTTATAAATCACTTCCTGCAAGGTTTCCAAAACCTTGTAGGTATATCTTTAAAACCTACCTAAAAAAAAAAGACCTACAAGGTTTTAAAAACCTAGCAGGTTCAATAACTGTTACAAACGTAACTTATTTCCTTAAAATAATTATTCAGAAAAAAGCTAAATTGCCTTTCATTCAGAATATAAAAACTATGAGTCATTATCATCTTGCCGAAATTAATATTGCCAAAATGAAAGGAGTCGACATTAACGACCCAATTATGAAAGAATTTGTAGATAATTTAGATGCAGTAAACACTTTAGCCGAAGAAAGCGAAGGTTTTGTTTGGAGATTAAAAGACGAAACTGACAGTTACAATGCCACAAGTCTGAATCCGTACAATGATGAGCAAATTATCATCAATGTTTCAGTTTGGGAAAGCATTGAAACTTTGGAACATTATATGTACAAAACTTTTCACAGTGAATTTTTGAGACGCCGAAAAGAATGGTTTCAGAAATTCGGAAAAGCGCATACAGCCATGTGGTGGATTCCAAAAGGAGAAATTCCAAGCATGGAAGAAGCTGTAGAAAAATTAGATTACCTACAGAAAAATGGCCCTTCAGAATTAGTTTTTGATCTTAGAAACAAATATCCTTCACCAAATAAAGACAAAACAAAAGCGAAATAAAGAATTTTATTTCGCTTTTGTTTTGTTTACAAATACTCTTTGACAGATTAAGATCTTTTCGTTGCAATATCAAATATTCGGCAATAATTTCCACCGCCGATTTTAGCAATCTCTTTTTCTTTAAAACCCGCTTTCAGTAAAGATTCAACAACGGTATAATAAAATCCCTGCTTCTCAATTCCCCAAGATTGGTTAGTTCCTTGTGGTCCTTGCTTTTTATTAGTATTTTGCCTTTTTTGATCGTTTTGTTTTTGGGGCTCTTCCTTTTTATCTTCCGGTTTTTTATTATCTCCTTGCCCCCATCCTTTATCATTTGGAGAACGATAAGCTGGAGTCAGTTTAGTATCAGTTCCAATGCAAACATGATCGACACCAACTACGTCAACCATAGCTTTTATATTATCTGCAAATTCAGTTGGTGAATCAGCGAGATGTGTCCAAACCCCAATTACACTGCCGTGATCTGCTACAATTTTTGCCTGTTCTTTACTTATAAGTCTTGGCATCATCATTTTAGACATAAATTCATTTGTTCCAAGACGGGTATTTAAACCTGTATGCGAAACTAAAACAGGTTTCTTAGCAACTTTTAAAGCTCCGTTCACCGTATTATCATCACAATGCGACAAATCGACCAAAATACCGAATCTTTCACATTCTTTAATTGTTTCAGCACCAAAAGAAGTAAGGCCGCCCCATTGAGGTGTTTTTGTAAAAATATCACCTAACGGAACGGAAGCATCATTGTCATGAAGCAAACCTAAATGTCTTAAACCTCTATCGTAAGCAACCTGCAAGCGTTCAATTTTGCCTTCTAAAAAATGTCCGCCCTCGACAGATTGAATTACTATAGGCTTTTTATTTTTATGAGCGCCTTCCAAATCAGCGTAATTGAGAGCGCGATTCATATTATTAGCAATTAATATTTCATCCATTGCAGTTAACCCATTTAGAAATCTTTCGTAAGCATCTCCCGGATTAACTAATTTCTGATAATCAACGGCAAAAGTCATACAAATTGCAGATAAGCCAGATTTCTGCATTTCACCAAACAAATCAACTTTTGGGCCTGGCAGCTCCGATTTTATCAAAGGAACATCAATAGATTGTGTGTATCGATTCCAAATGTTCTTTCAACAATAGCAGCAACTCTAGGATCTTGCTCAGTTGCAGCCCAAGACAAAAGCGGATTTAACATTAAAGCTGCTCCCGCTCCACTCATTGTAAACAGAAAACTTCTGCGATTCCATTGTTGATTATTGCTCATTTTAAATATTTAAGTTGTGAAAGAAAAAATAGAACTTGATTATACAAAACAACACTTTTTTTCACTTCATCAATCAATTATTATACAGACAGAAACATAAAACCGACCAAAAACAAAAATCAAACGATTAAACTTTTATTTTATTCCTCCAAAAGCGCCAAAACACATGTTTTTATGTAAAATTTCAACTTTTGAAAAACCTACTTTTTTCATTAAATCCAATTGATAATTCATCGATCTTGGAGAATCTTCTTTTTCGATATAATCCAAAACTTTCTGGCGGTACTCTGCCCCTCCAATTCCTTCTAAATATTCCCCATAACGCTGCCAAGTATATTCATTTAATAATTCTGTGTCTTGTGTGATTAAATCCGAAATCATCAAACAACCGCCGGGTTTCAATAATTTAAACAATTTAGTAAAAGTCGTTTCCCAATCGTTATCATCACGCAAATGATGCAAAACTGCACCTGCCAAAATAATATCAAAACTATTTTCTTCTAAATCTATTTCGCGAATATCGCCTTGTTTTGTTACTACTTTTCCGTTGGTTTCAGCTGAAACCCTTTGAAAAGCACGTTCTAACATTGGCAAACTCAAATCGACCAAAGTGCAATTTAAATTTGGCACTTTAGATAACATTTTTAAAGTATAATTTCCGGCTCCGCAGCCAACATCTAACACATTTTTAGCCTTCGGAACAATACGTTTTGAAGCTTCGGTTATTAATTCTAAAGAAATAGTAGCATCTATTGTTGCTACTTGTCCCGTTTCTAAATTTGAAAATCGTTCGACATCATTGTCAAATCGTTCTTTGATTTCTTCAATAGTTGATTTTTTCATGGTCTTTTGTTTTTTTTGAATCTCTCGCAGATCAAACAGATTGAGCGAATCTTTTTGCTATTATATGATTGGATATTATTATGATTAAGAATGATTTATCTAAAAATTAATAATCTGCTTTATCTGCTCAATCTGCGAGAGAATTATTTTTTGATTTTTCAAAACTATTCTTTTAATAAATACTTTAAAAATACTATTTTTATCAATTAATAATACTTTAAAAGTATCATGGAATTACGTCACTTAAAATATTTTCTGGCTGTAGCCCAAGAACTAAACTTTACCAAAGCTTCAGAAAAACTATTTATTTCTCAACCTCCATTAAGCCGACAAATAGCTGAATTGGAAGAAGAGCTTCAAGCAAAACTTTTCATTCGAAACAACAAAAAAGTAGAACTCACAGAAGCAGGAAAATATTTTGAAAAAGAAACAAAAGACCTCTTCCTGAATCTTGAACGCATTTCACTCAAAACAAAAAAGATCGCAGAAAACGTTTCGGGCGAATTCAGAATTGCTTATATCAGTTCGATTTATTCAGCAATAATTTCAGATTTAATTAAACATCTTAAAGCGCAATTTCCCTATGTCAATTTCAAACTTTTTGAAATCTCAACCACAAAACAAATCGATGCTTTAGAACAAGGAAAAATCGAAATGGGAATTATTCGATCACCTATTCAGTCACCTAAAATTAAATCAGATTTATGGTTTAAAGACGGATTTTCATTGGTTTACAATAAAAAATCTGTTCAGATAAAATCAGAAAATGAGATTTTAAAACTGAAAAACGAAACATTTGTGTTTTTTAATAAAGATTACGCACCACATTATCATGAAGTTTTATTAGAACTTTGTGCTTTTTATGGCTTCACACCGAAAATCATTCACGAAGCCAATAACATCAACTCCATCGTACAATTAGTCAAAAATGGATTGGGAATTTCAATCGTTCCTTCAAACGTTGCCAAAAACAATCAGGATACAGAAATTGGTTTTATTGAATTGAAAAAGGTTAATTTAAAAACAAATGTTTCGATTATAACTTCGAGGGAAGATGATTCTGAGATTACTCGATCTGCTGTTGCTTTTTTACTGCTACAAAGACGTTAAGGCACGAAGTTTTTTTTGCCACAGATTAAAAGGATTTTCTCTCATTTTTGTCATTTCGAGGAATGAGAAATGACAAACTGTATGAAAAACATCTTTGTAATCTGCCTAAATCTTATAAAATCTGCGTGAAATAAAAAAATCCTTTTTAATCCTTTTAATCTGTGGCAAAAAAAACTTTGCATCTTAGCGCCTTCGTGACTATAACAAAAATTCGTTACAAATTAGTACAGAAATCCATACCACAAAAAGAGAACTTTTAAATATCTTAGCAAATTCAAATTCTACAATAAAATTTCAATATAAAATGGCTGAGCAATCTTCTATTCAGTGTCCAAACTGCGGAACTCCTATCGACGTAAATGATGTTTTAAAACATCAATTAGAAGACAGTATCCGTAAAGAATTTCAACAAAAAGCGACTATTCAAAATAAAGAATTAGAGCTTAAAAACGAACAATTGGATAAAGCCAAAGCCGAATTTGAAGCCAAAAAGAAACAAGAAAACGAACTTTTTGCCGAGCGTTTGGAACGTGAAAGAAAAATTGCGGAAAAAGAAATTTCTGAAAAACTAAAAACCAAACTTGAAGAAGAAAACAAGGACCGTTTGCTTTTAATGGAAAAAGAACTCTCTGAAAAATCGGAAAAAATCAGGGAATTAAATAAAATGGAAGGTGAAATCGCCAAGTTACAGCGCGAAAAACTGGAAATGAAAGATGCCATTCAAGCCGAAGCCGAAAAGCAATTAAACGCTCAATTGACTTTGGAACGCGAAAAAATCAGAAAACAAGAAGACGATAAAAACGAATTGAAATTCAAAGAACTTCAGAAACAGCTAGAAGAACAAAAAAAGCTAACTGAAGAAATGAAACGCAAGCAAGAACAAGGTTCAATGCAATTGCAAGGTGAAGTAATGGAATTAGCTATCGAAGAATGGCTGGCAAACAACTTTCCTCTTGACAGTATTGACGAAATTAAAAAAGGCGCAAACGGCGCCGATTGTCTTCAAGTTGTAAACACAAGAGAACACCAAAATTGCGGTTCTATTTATTACGAAAGTAAAAGAACAAAAGCTTTTCAGCCTTCTTGGATCGAGAAATTCAAAAACGATATTAGAACTAAAAGAGCCAATATTGGTGTTTTGGTTACCGAAGTTATGCCTTCTGGAATGGATAGAATGGGAATGCGTGACGGAATCTGGATTTGTACGTATGAAGAATTTAAAGGTTTAAGTGCCGTCTTGCGTCAATCGTTGATTCAGATTAATCAAGCCGTTCAAGCACAGGAAAACAAAGGCGATAAAATGTCGATGTTATATGATTTCTTAACGAGCAATGAATTCCGTTTACAAATTGAAGGAATTGTAGAAGGATTCACTACGATGCAAAATGACCTTGATTCTGAAAAAAGAGCCATGCAGAGAATCTGGAAACAGCGTGAAAAACAAATCGAAAAAGTAGTTCACAATACTTTAGGAATGTACGGTTCGATTCGCGGTATTGCCGGAAATGCAGTTCAGAGTGTGAAAGCTTTGGAATTGGATTTTATTGAAGGCGATGATGAAGAGGAAGAAACTAAGGAATTGTTTGAGTAACAAAAAAAACATGTTGAAGATCATGCATTAAACACAATATTGTCATTTCGACGAAGGAGAAATCTCCACGAGAAGCTCGACAAAGATTGACTTATAAGAACGGAGCTACTTGCGAAGATTTCTCCTTCGTCGAAATGACAAAAAATGCGTTAAAATGTCTGCTCAATCTTCAACGCGAGCGATAGCAAATAGGCAAAGCAAATCTACGGGAAATAATAAATTCACAAACTAATCCACCTTCTTAAAAACAGCCAATTTCCCAGAAGGATTTGACAAAATCAACTGATTATTCCCGATAGAATAAGTAGTTGTGCTTTGCAACACTTTTGTAAATTCACCTTCTTTATTTCCTTGCGGGCAGGCCATTAAAGTCGAAATTACCTTTGTAAATCTTAGCAAATCCTTTTCATAAAAAATAGAACCGCTAATCGCATTACAACCTCCGTAACCAGAAAATCTATTTTCAGATGAATTAATTTCAATTCGAGGCATTTCTTTTTGAAAATCAGTTGCAAAAACCTTATAACCATTTAGTTCTTCCAAAACCCAAATATCATGAAGACGATAATCGGTTAAATATTTTCCGCAGCCGTTTACTTTTTTCGTTTCTAATTCTGAATTATTTTTGATTTCGACTTTTACACTATAAGGAGAAATCGAACCAGACATTGAATCTTGGCAATCTAACTGCTGAATTGTTATAGTTGCAGAAGCTGTTTCGTTACTTACTTTATACATTTTCACATTCGCATCCATTGCTCTAATAGCTTCCACAGCGGGAAAAATGACTTTTTCTTTCCCAGGTATTAATGATGTAAAAACGATTTCCTCATTCCCTATTTTGATTCCCCAAAACGGTTCGTTTCCTGTTCCTTTAAAATAATATTTTAAATCTTCTTCTGTAGAACTTGTCGAACCCGCTTGTGCAGTTTCTTTATTTGCTGTCGTTTTACAGCCTATCATTAAAAATGATAACAACAATAATGAGAGTACTTTTTTCATGAGATCTAAATTAAAAATGTTCTTCTTCGTAAAACATCTATAAAATTCTTATGAATTTACGACATTTTTTTGAAACGCTTATTTAGAATCCTTTCAAATTTAAAAAAACTAAGTACGACAAAATCATTCGTAATCCGCACTACGTAAAAGATCAAAGTAAAATACGTAGTAAAAAAAATCTATACACTTAAAAAAAATAAATTTATTACGTATTTTTATAAGTACAAATACTTATATTTGCGTAATAATACTTAATTAAAGAAATCATGATTAGAGTAATAGTAGTTGGAAACGGCATGGTTGGTTATAAATTTTGCGAAAAGTTTGTTGCAAAATCAGGACAGGAAAAGTATCAAATCACTGTATTTGGTGAAGAACCAAGACGCGCTTATGATCGCGTTCACTTAAGCGAGTACTTTGGAGGAAAAACGGCAGACGACCTATCTCTTTCAACAACCCAATGGTACGCAGAAAACAATATTATTCTAAACACTTCTGAATTAATTACAGATATTAACCGTACAGAAAAAACAATACATACTCATTTAGAAAAAACACATACGTACGACTACTTAGTTTTAGCAACAGGTTCATCAGCTTTTGTTCCACCAATTGAAGGTGTCGAAAAAGAAGGTGTTTTTGTATACAGAACAATTGAAGATCTTGATGCGATAATGGCTTACGCCAAAAAAATAAAACAAAAAGGTGCAACTGAAGCTGCTGTTTTAGGTGGAGGTTTATTAGGCCTTGAAGCTGCAAAAGCTGTTAGAGATTTAGGATTGAATCCGCATGTGGTGGAATTTGCCCCACGTTTGATGCCGAGACAATTGGATCAAGGCGCGAGTGATATGCTACAAGCTAAAATTGAAGAATTAAACATCGGAATTCATCTCAACAAAGCAACACAATATATCGACGGAAAAGAAAGTATAACAGGAATGATGTTTGCAAACGACGAATTGTTAAAAGTAGACATGTTGGTTATTTCTGCCGGAATCAAACCTCGCGACGAACTGGCTAGAGTTTCTGGACTTGAAGTTGGCGTACGAGGCGGAATTGTGGTAAACAATGAAATGCGAACATCAGATCCTTCTATTTTTGCGATTGGCGAAGCAGCGCTTTACAACCAAAACATTTACGGATTGGTTGCTCCAGGTTACGAAATGGCCGATGTTGCTGCAGAGCAAATTTTAAATGGTGATAAAACCATGAGAGAAACCATCGATATGTCGACTCAATTGAAATTAATTGGTGTTGAAGTGGCAAGTTTTGGCGATCCTTTTATTGAAAACAATGACGTTACCGCTATTATTTATGAAAATAAATTAAGCGGCGTTTATAAAAGAATCAACGTTACCAAAGATTCTAAAAAACTTTTAGGCGGAATTTTAGTTGGAGATTCTAGCGATTACAATTCCCTTTTCCAGATTTATATCAATGAAATGGCATTGCCTAAAAATCCGGAAGATTTGATTTTAGGCTCTCGCGATGGTTCTGAAGGTTCTTCTTTAGGAAGCGTAATGGATTTGCCAGACACAGCAGTGATCTGTTCTTGCGAAAATGTCACTAAAGGTTCAATTTGTTGTAAAATTTTAGACGAATCCTGCGCTACTTTTTCAGATGTTGTAAAAGCAACTAAAGCAACTTCTGGTTGTGGAGGCTGTAAACCAATGGTTTCTGATTTGGTAAAGGCAACGCAGAAATCTTTAGGAAAAGAAGTAAAAGAAGTGATTTGCGAGCATTTTAGTTACACACGTCAGGAATTATTCGATTTAGTAAAAATCAATAAATATGAGAATTTCTATGATGTTTTAGATCATCACGGAAAAGGCGATGGTTGCGAGGTTTGCAAACCAGTTGTCGCTTCAATTTTCTCAAGTATTTATAATGATACTGCAAACAAACATGTTACAACTCAAGATACAAACGACAGATTTTTAGCGAACATTCAACGAAATGGAACTTATTCAGTTGTTCCAAGAGTTGCAGGAGGAGAAATTACAGCCGAAAAACTAATCGTAATTGGCGAAGTAGCCAAACAATTCGATTTATATACCAAAATTACAGGAGCGCAAAGAGTTGATTTATTCGGAGCACATTTAAATGATTTACCAAAAATCTGGAAAATCCTAATCGACAATGGTTTTGAAAGCGGTCATGCCTACGGAAAATCCCTTCGTGCCGTAAAAAGCTGTGTCGGAAATGCTTGGTGTCGTTACGGAATGGACGACAGCGCTGGTTTTGCCATCGAACTAGAAAACAGATATAAAGGAATCCGTTCTCCTCATAAATTAAAAGGTGGCGTTTCAGCCTGCATTCGCGAATGCGCCGAAGCCCGCGGAAAAGATTTCGGATTAATCGCAGTTGAAGGCGGATGGAATTTATACATCGCAGGAAATGGTGGTGCAAATCCAAAACACGCAGTTTTATTGGCCGAAAAAATCGATAAAGAGACCGTAATAAAATACATGGATAGATTTTTAATGTATTACATCCGCACCGCTGGCCCGTTGATTCGAACTTCAACCTGGTTAGAAAAATTAGACGGAGGTTTAGAATATTTGAAAGAAGTAATCATTGAAGATAGCTTAGGAATCTGCGAAACTCTAGAAGCCGAAATGCAAACTTTAGTCAATACTTTCGAATGCGAATGGAAACAAGTGCTAGAAAAACCAAGATTATTGAAACGTTTCAATCACTTTATAAATTCAGAAGAAAAAGACGATAATGCTGTTTTTGTTCCGCTAAGAGATCAAAAAATGCCAAAAGCTTGGACTTAAAAAAATATCTTGCCACAAAGACACAAAGTCGCAAAGACAAAATAAAAAAAACTTAAAGAAAAAAACTTAGCGTCTTTGCGCCTTAGTGGCAAAACACCATAAAGCTCCAAAAAAAGAAAAAAAATCATTAAACGTTTGCTGTCCTTCTTACCCTCTTTTTTACTGCGCCATCAAATCTCTCTTGATTGTAAAAAGAGGGCTAAGAAACAGGAAATCAAAACTCAATCAAAATGGAAGAAATCTTAAATCAATATGAAACGGTTCACGCGAGCGATGCAACAATTTGGTTCAAAGCAGGTAAAGTAGAAGATTTTCCAACCAACCGAGGCGGATGCATTAAATACAAAAACAAACAAATCGCCATTTTTAACTTTACGCGTCGCAACGAATGGTATGCTTGCCAAAATGCCTGTCCGCACAAAATGGAAATGGTACTTTCAAGAGGAATGACAGGCTCTGCCGACGATATCCCGAAAATCGCCTGCCCAATGCATAAAAAGACTTTTTCTTTAGTCGATGGTTCAAACTTAAACGGAGACGATTTTAAAATTGCAACGTATCCAATTAAAGTAGTTGAAAACGAAGTTTTTGTTGGATTTGCAGACTAATTTATAGGCCACAGATTACACAGATTAAAAGGATTAAAATTGTTTGCCACGAATTTCACAAATTACACTAATTTAATTCGTGGAGATTCGTGAAATTCGTGGCGAAAAAAAAAACCACATAAGATTAAATCTAAAAAATCCTTTAATCTGTGGCAAAAAACAAAAACAATAATTCGTGCTAATTCGTGAAATTCGTGGCGAAAAAAAACTTAATTCCGTATCTTTGAAATTCTATTATCAAACCAAAAAATGACTACACCTTTTCAAAAAGCAAGCGAATGGATTGATGCTGAAAACGCACAAGACCCAAACATCGAAATCGACCAAAACAAAGAATATCCCAAAGAATTGTTGTATTCAAACAGGATGTACGAAAGACTGATGCAATTTGAACCCAATGTATCCGAAGAAATCCAAATCGCATCAAAAGCACAGCATATCTGCCGATGGAAAGTTGCCCGCGAATCATACCCAATGGACCGCGTTGGTTATTTGAAATGGAGAGAAGAACTGAAAAAATTCCACGCAAAAACTACTGCCGAAATTCTTGAAAAAGCAGGCTATGATCAAACTTTTATCGATCGCGTTTCATTCTTGATAGAGAAAAAATTACTTAAAAAAGATCACGAAACACAATTATTGGAAGACGTAATTTGTCTAGTATTTTTAGAATATTACTTAGAACCTTTCGTTCACAAGCACGACAAAGAAAAGCTAAAAAACATCATCAAAAAAACTTGGGATAAAATGTCCGACAAAGGACATCAGGAAGCTTTAAAAATCAACTATTCTGAAGAAAATTTAAACCTAATAAAAGCTTCTTTAGGATTGTAAAAAAGATATGAAGAAAAGCAATCAGGAAGCTGCAGAAAAAATCACATTCAAAAATTTACGTCGTCTGTATTTTTTTGCGCTTCTTACTATTGCCCTAACCATAATTGCGAGTCAGTTTTTAGTACAATACAATCTGAATCAGCAGTTAAGCGATTCTAAAATCATTAATTTTTCAGGCAGACAGAGAATGCTGAGCCAGAAAATCGTCAAAGAAGTTCTGATTCTGCATTACGTTTCTGATATCGCTTCTGATAAACAAATTTCGCATTTAAATGAAGTTTTAGCGCTTTGGAAGAAAAACCAAAATGCGCTCGAAAATGGCAGTGACAGCTTGGCTTTTCCAAAAGAAAAATCAGAAACACTTTCTAAATTATATCTCGAAATCAATCCGATTTTCAACAAAATTGCACAAACAACCGATTCCTTTTTACTGAATGTAAAGCAGAAAAAAACAACTGCCGAAAATCAAAAATTTGTAAATACAATTTTAGAAAACGAAGGCATTTTTCTTTCTAAAATGAATCAGATTGTAACGCAATACGATCTCGAAGCGCACGAAAAAGTAACCGAACAACGCAAAATAGAATATTGGATTTTCGGTTTCACACTTTTGGTTTTACTTTTAGAATTCTTATTCATTTTCAGACCTACAAATAAGAAAATCGAACGATTAATTACACGACTTTTATCTTCAGAAAAGAAAGCTTTAAAGCTGGCATACGACACCGAAATTCTCAGTGAAATCAAAGAAAATTCGGTAAAAGAATTAAAATCGCTCAATTATGCAATGGAAAATACGTTATTATATTGCCGAATTGCGCCCGACGGTTCCATAATTCACATTGGAGAAAAATTTGCTAAATTGCTGAATTATACCAAATTTTCATCCAACAAAAAATTCTCTGAAGTTTTAACCGTTGACGAAAAAGAACAAACTAATTTTGATCGCTTAATTTTCGAAAAACAACGAAGCGGATGGCAAGGCGAAATCAGTATTTTAAACAAAGAAAACGAAACTATTTGGCTCGATTTGTCAATGGTTCCGGTAATGATCAAAAAAGACGAACTAGAACTTTTGATTGTTTGTTTTAACATCACCGAACGAAAAAAAGCACAACGCGAAGTCGAACGTTTAAACCTCGAAAACACCACCGAAAAAATCAATCAGCAAAAGATTATTTCGAGCAAAATCGTCGAAAATCAGGAAAACGAACAAAACCGAATTGCCAAAGAAATTCACGACGGAATTGGTCAAATGCTTACGGGTTTAAAATTCAGTTTAGAAAGCATTAATTTAGATGACCGAGAAAAATCAGAACAAAAAATTGAGTATTTAAAGAAACTTTCGCTAGACATCATAAAAGGTGTCCGCACAGCCACTTTCAACCTGATGCCACCTGAATTAAGCGATCACGGAATCGTTTCTTCTTTAGCAAAACTAACGCAAGAACTTTCAAAACTTACTGGAAAAGAAATTCTTTTCTATAACAAAACCGATTTTGACCAACGTTTAGATTCGTTAATTGAAATCAATATTTATCGTCTTACACAGGAAGCCATCAACAACGCCATAAAATACGCCGAATCATCTCATATTATAGTGCAACTTTCGCACAGTGAAACACTTCTAAGCATAATCGTTGACGATAACGGAAAAGGTTTTGATGTTAATTCAGTCGACAAAAAACGCAACAGCGAATCCGGAATGGGACTTTTATTCATGAAAGAAAGAATCCAATACATCAACGGACGCGTTTTCATGAACTCTATTCCAGGCGAAGGAACGAGAATTACTTTCAACATTCCGATTCTCAAATGAGATAATGTGTCAATTAGATAATTAAAGTAATTTTAAACATTATCTAATTGACACATTGACTAATTATCTAATTATTTTGTGCGAGCCAGTATATCATCAAGTGCTATTTGTCATTTCGAGGAACGAGAAATCTCCACAAGTAGCTCTACAAAGATTGCCGATTTAGATTGTGGAGTTTCTTGCGGAGATTTCTCGTTCCTCGAAATGACAAACTTGATGTAAAACTTTCTCAAAATTTAGAGTTTCATCGTTGAAATTTAAAATTCTCAACATTAGAAATTTTAATATTGGAATTTAATTTTAAAAAAAGTACGTATATTAGCGTCTTCTTTATAGATGAATATACGTAAAAATCTAGAATCTAAATTAAGTAAATTATGAGTAATATCATTCGTGTAGTATTAGCAGATGACCATGTTTTTGTTAGAGACGGAATCAAATCTTTACTGGAAAACGAAGCAAACATTGAGGTTGTAGGCGAAGCTATTGACGGTGCAGATGCGCTTGAAGTCGTTGCGTCAACTAAACCTGACTTACTTATAGTAGATATTCGTATGCCTAATCTAACTGGTATAGAGGTAGTAGAAAAACTTAGAAACGAGAAAAACAACGTAAAAATCATCATGCTTTCGATGCACGAATCGGAAGAATATGTATTGAAATCTATAAAAGCTGGAGCTGATGGTTATCTACTCAAAGGTTCAAGCAAAGAAGAATTTTTAAAAGCGCTTCATAGTGTTTCTGCTGGAGGAAAATATTTCAGTGGCGATATCTCTTCTATTTTAATCGGACAATTGACAAATCCGTCTGCATCACTAGAACCAAAACAAACTTTGGGTGAAGAAATGATGATTACAAAAAGAGAAAAAGAAATACTTACTCTTTTATTATCAGGAAAAGGAAACAAAGAAATCGCGGAAGCTTTAGATATTAGTAAACGAACTGCCGAAGTACACCGTTTCAACTTAATGAAAAAACTGAAAGTAAAAAACCTAATGGAACTTTCTAATAAAGCGACTGAATATTCTTTAATTTAAAATTACGTATAAATACTTAATTATTTTTCAAAAACTGCGTTTTAGCAGTTTTTAACTAAGTTATAGTACTTATTTTTACATAAAAATATAAGTGCTATGAAAAATACAAACTCACTATCGCAATCACACAAAATTTTATTTTTGAACACATTGGCTTTTACTGTGTGTTTTGCCTGTTGGACATTAAATGGAGTTCTGGTAACCTTTTTAGTCGATAACGGAATTTTCCACTGGGATGTTATTCAAGTTGGATGGCTTTTAGGAATTCCAATTTTAACCGGATCAATCATGCGTCTGCCAATCGGAATCTTGACAGATAAATTTGGAGGAAAATATGTTTTTTCGCTTTTATTACTGCTTTGTTCAATTCCGCTGTTTCTCCTTCCTTATGCTGACAGTTTCGCGATGTTTGCTTTACTAAGCTTTTTATTTGGAATGGTTGGAACCAGTTTTGCAGTCGGAATTGGTTATACTTCAATTTGGTATCCAAAAGAATGGCAAGGGCGAGCGCTTGGAATCTTCGGAATGGGAAATGCTGGTGCAGCCATTACAACATTTTTAGCACCATCATTATTAAATCATTTTTCAATAGATGATCCGCAAAACGGCTGGAAAGTGTTGCCTGTTATATATGCTATTTCATTGGTAATAATTGGCATTGCCTTTTTAATTTTCGCTCGAAATAAAAAAATAGAAAGCAACGGAAAATCTGTTTCACAAATGCTTACGCCTTTAAAATCACAAAGAGTATGGCGTTTTGGAGCATATTACTTCTTAGTATTTGGATGTTTTGTGGCTTATTCACAATGGCTATTGCCAAACTTCATGAATGTATATCAAACAAGTTTAGTTATGGGAGGTTTATTTGCAACAATGTTCAGTTTGCCTTCAGGAGTAATTCGTGCATTCGGCGGATATTTATCAGATAAATTCGGAGCTAGAAAAGTAATGTATTGGGTTTTGGGTTCTTCAGTAATTTTGAGTGCATTGTTATCAATTCCAAAAATGGAAATCACCACTTCTGGTCCGGGAATTCTAGCTGCTAAAAAAGGCGTTGTAAACGAAATCAGTGATAAAACCGTAAAAGTTGGTGATAAAGAATATCCAATTGCCCAAAAAACAACCAACACTAATGAAAGCACTATTTTTCCAACCACATCAAGTTGGCAAGATGTTGTAGTCGCGCACAATCAAAGCGTGGCTAAAAAAGAACTAATTGCAAGAGGTGTTACTGTGATTAAGTTTGATGCAAATATGTGGGTGTTTCTGATTTTAGTAATTCTAATCGGGATTTCTTGGGGAATCGGAAAAGCTGCAGTTTACAAGCACATTCCAGAATATTTTTCAAAAGAAGTTGGTGTTGTTGGCGGAATGGTTGGAATGATTGGCGGTTTAGGCGGATTTTTCGGCCCAATTATCTTCGGATATTTACTAACGGCAACCGGAATCTGGTCTAGTTCATGGATCTTTATTCTAATCTTTTCAACTGTTTGCCTGGTTTGGATGCATTACACTATAACACAACTATCTAAAAAGAAACAAATCAAAGTAAGTAAAGCAAAATTAGAACCAGCATATTAGACTTAGATTAAAAAAAAATTAGAAATATGATTCCAGTCATAGTAAAACATGGCTTTTTCTTATAAATTTACCTTCGATAAAAATCTCACAATTTTATGAAAAAACTTAAACTAATTTTAATACTTATCGTAGGATTAAGTTTCGAAATTCAAGCGCAAGAATTAGATGTAAACCTTCAACTCAGACCACGTTTTGAATATAGAAACGGATACAAACAACCAATATCTTATGGTCAAGAAGGAACATCACAAATTTCACAGCGTTCTCGCTTAGGCATTAATTACAAACAAGACGATTTAATTGTAAAATTAACTTTTCAAAATACCAGAACATGGGGAGATGTCCCTCCGGCAACGGTTGCAGATAAAAATGGAGTGGCAGTTTTTGAGGCTTGGGCACAATATAATTTTACCGAGAAATGGAGTGCTAGAATGGGACGTCAGGTTCTTTCTTATGATAATCAGCGTATCTTGGGTGAAATGGATTGGGCACAACAAGGTCAAAGCCATGACGCACTTATTGTAACTTATCAAACTGAAAAACAAAAATTAGATTTTGGTGGGGCTTATAATTCAACAGCAGAAAATGTCGTTCAAACTCCTTATACAGTTGCAAATTATAAAGTTATGCAATATGCTTGGTATCATAATCAATTCAACGAAAATCTAGGCGCTAGCTTTTTATTATTGAATACAGGTTATGAATATGCTCCTAATCCTGCTCCTTCTACTAAGCTACTAGTAGATTACATGCAAACTTTCGGACCTTATTTAACTTATAAAAAAGGTAAAATCGATACCAGCTTTTGGCTGTATGGACAAACTGGAAAAAACACCGATCAACAAGTAAGTGCATGGAATGTCGCAGCTAATTTTGGATATAATATTACTAATGCCTTCAAAGTTGGTTTAGGTTACGAATTTTTATCAGGAAAAGATTCAAATGACGAAAGCACGGTAATCAAATCATTCAATCCGATTTTTGGAACTAATCACGGACTTAACGGTTACATGGATTATTTTTATGTTGGAAATCATCTGAAAAGTGTTGGTCTGCAAGATGCTTTTATCAAATTGAATTATAATGTCAATAAGTGGCAATTTGCTTTAATTCCGCATGTATTCTTATCTGCTGCTGATGTAGTTACACCAGTAAACGAAAAATTAGATTCGTATTTAGGAACTGAGGTTGACGCAACTTTTGGATATAATTTCAGAAAAAATATAACGGTAACCGGAGGTTATTCTCAAATGTTTGGCTCTAAAACAATGGAATTTGTTAAAGGCGGAGATACTAGCCATACCAATAACTGGGCTTGGTTAATGATTTCTGTTGATCCGAAAATTTTTAGCTGGAAAAAATAATTTTTCTTGAAAATTAACTTAAAAATTTTACCCTTTTCTCATTTCGAAAAAAGGGTATTTTTTTTGATCTAATAAAAACTCATTATATACTTTAATTATTTATATTTGAATCGATTATGAACCCCCAATTCTATCCTAATGAAACCATTTCTAAAATTGTCTTTGCTGACTTTTATTGTCACGCAAACAGGCATCGCTCAAAAGTACAACGACGCCTTAATTTCTAAAAACTCAGAAATAAATTTTGCAAAAACGCAAAAAAGAGGCATTAAGAAAAACAACATTATTTACTATGTTGAAAATGATTTACAAACAATATCTGCCTACAAAAGGAAGAAATTGAAATGGCAAACCAATGTTATTTCTGTTTGTGGAAAACCAAAAAAAGGTGACCCAGAAATTAGATATGTTGGTTACAACTCAAACAAACTGCTTATTGTTATCGGAAAACATAATTTTGCTGAAATAGACATTAACAGCGGTGAAACAAAATTTGTTGGTTAAGATTAAAGAAATCTAAATATATAAACTGCCCTTTTTCCATTTTGAGAAAGGGTATTTTTTTTGATTTACCAGAAATTTATTTCGCTCTTAAATCATTATATTTGAGTTAGAAATAATTTATTTTTCAAATGAAACTAATTGCTTGGAATTGCAACATGGCATTCAGAAAAAAAGCAGAATTCCTTCTCGCTCACAATCCTGACATTGCTGTAATTTCTGAGTGTGAAAGTCCTGAAAAACTCAAATTTCCAGATCACATAAAATTACCTTCGGATATTCTTTGGTACGGCGAAAATACTAATAAAGGAATTGGTATTTTTTCGTTTGGAGATTATAGATTTCAATTGTTAGAATGCCATAATCCAACTTTCAAAAACATCCTTCCAATTGCCGTAATAGGCGGAAAAATTGACTTTACTTTATTTGCTATTTGGGCCAATAATCCTGCAGATAAAGATGGCGCTTATGTTACTCAGATCTGGAAAGCGATTCATTTTTATGAAGATTTAATCAAAGAAACCAAAACCATTTTAATTGGAGATTTTAACAGCAATACTATTTGGGACAAACCACGTCGAGAAGGAAATCACACAACGGTTGTAAACAAATTAGCCGAAAAGAATATTTTCAGCACTTATCATAAATACTTCAATCAAATTCAAGGTAAAGAAAAACATCCAACTTGGTATTTGTATCGTCATGAAAACAAACCCTATCACCTTGATTATTGCTTTGCTTCAAATGATTTTATGGAAGTTTTAGAAAGCGTCGAAGTTGGAAGTTACAAAGATTGGACTTTGTATAGCGACCACAAACCTTTAATAATTAAATTCAATATATAAACCATGAACAACTGGACTCAACGTTGGGACGACCGTTATAAAAGCGAAGAATTTGCATACGGCGAAGAACCCAATAATTATTTAAAACAACAAATTGAAAAGCTTAATCCTAGTTCTATACTTTTCCCAGCTGAAGGCGAAGGAAGAAATGCAATTTTTGCAGCTAAATTAGGATGGAAAGTTTCGGCTTTCGATATAAGTGAAGAAGGAAGAAACAAAGCGCTTCGTTTAGCAGAAAACAATAATGTTTCACTTGATTATCAAGTTGGCGAATTGGAAACTTTAGATTTTAAGGAGGAACAATTTGATGCGATTGCTTTAATTTACGCCCATTTTCCAGCAGAAATTAAATCGGATATTCATAAACAGCTGAATGCATTATTAAAAAAAGGCGGTATTATTATTTTCGAAGCGTTCAGCAAAAAACATTTAGAATATGTTACCAAAAATGAAAAAGTAGGCGGACCAAAAGACATTGAATCTCTTTTTTCAATAGAAGAAATCAAAGCTGATTTCCCAAATTATGAAATCATCCAATTAGAAGAAAAAGAAATTGAACTCAACGAAGGTTTATTTCATAACGGAACTGGTTCTGTAATTCGATTTATTGGCAGAAAAAAATAAATCACACTCGACGTAGAGACGCAAAGAAAGCGTCTCTACAATAAGAAACCTTAGAATCTTAGAATCTTAAAAATACTTATGCTCCATAATTTCAGATCGCAGTTCTGAAATTCCTAAAATCCCAACACGCTTTCCTTCCGTTTTAATTAGAGATTCTTTTTTAAGACTTGATAGAATTCGAATTGCTTGTTCTTCTGTTGTTCCTGCAAAATCTGCAATTTCCTTTCGCGAAAGCTCAATATCAATCAAACCATTCTTTTGTCCGAACTTACGATGAATATAAAGCAACAAATCAATTACACGTTCGCGAACATTCATGTGTGCAATCTTGCGAATATTATTTTCACTTTTGTTTAATTCTTCAGCATAAAATAACATTAAAGCATATGTGAATTCTGGAATGTGCTGTAAAATTTCCATCATGGTTTCATTGCTGAAATTACACAAAACAGTATCTTCAAGAGCATAGGCGCCAATCAAATAGCGTTTACTTGTTCCAAATCCACGGAAACCAATAATATCTCCGTTTGTGGTTAAACGAACGATTTGTTCACGACCGTTAATTCCTGTTTTTACCGTTTTTGCTTTTCCTTTACATATAAAGTAAAGTCCTTGCAATGGTGCACCTTCGGTAATAAAACGATTAGATTTTTTACAGATTATATTCTGTTTTTTAGAAATATAAGCTGCCATCTGATGTAAATGCAAATGTTTCTTTATAAAACAATTCTCATTTGTACAGGAATAACATACTGCTTGCTCTTCTTTCATGAGTTCTAATTTTTAGCACATTCAAAACTAATTTGTTGTTCCTCATTTCTTTTTATCAAAAGTAAAAAAATAAATCAAAAATTAAGTATTAATACTTAAAAAATACTTATTTTTGTTTCAACTTAAGTAAGTGATTTATTTAAAACCGAGAAACGATGCAAAGTACTAAGATCAAAACTACCTGTTCCTACTGTGGCGTTGGCTGCGGTATAATCGTGACTAACGATGCTAAAAATGGTGTAATGGTCGAAGGCGATAAAAATCATCCTGTAAACAAAGGAATGCTGTGTTCTAAAGGAATGAATCTGCACTACGTAGTTAACGATACTTCTGACAGAATTTTATATCCAGAAATGCGAGGCAGTAAAAATTATCCGCTCGAACGCGTGAGTTGGGATACAGCTCTTGATCGCGCTGCTGCAGTTTTTACTTCTATTATAAAAAAACACGGACCCGACAGCGTTGGTTTTTATATTTCTGGACAATGTTTAACCGAAGAATATTACTTAGTCAATAAACTGGTAAAAGGTTATTTCAAAACCAATAACATCGATACCAATTCCAGACTTTGCATGAGTTCTGCAGTTGTGGGCTACAAAAAAACTTTCGGAGAAGATTCTGTACCCATTGCTTACGATGATATCGAATTGGCAGATACTTTTTTAATTACAGGAGCAAATCCTGCTTGGTGCCACCCTATTCTTTTCAGAAGATTGGAAAAACACAAAGAGAAAAATCCGAAAACTAAAATAATCTGCATAGATCCGAGACGAACAGATACTGCCGTATTCTCCGATTTACATTTGCAGATTATTCCGGGTTCAGATATTATTTTATATCATGCTATCGCTAGACGAATTATCGAGAAAGGTTATGTAGATCATGATTTTGTAAAAAATAATGCTGAAAATTTTAAACAATACAAAGACTTAGTTTTAGGAACTTCACTTGAAAAAGCCTCAAAACTTTGTGGAATTTCTGTAAACGACATCAAACTTGCCGCTGATCTTATTGGCAAAGCAAAAGGATTTATCTCGCTTTGGGCAATGGGATTAAATCAAAGTGCCGTTGGAGTTGATAAAAATACGGCTTTGCTAAATTTATCTTTATTAACAGGACAAATTGGAAAACCAGGTTCTGGACCATTTTCATTAACAGGTCAGCCCAATGCAATGGGCGGACGCGAAGTTGGTGGAATGGCAACACTTTTGGCAGCGCATAAAGACATTGCAAACCCTACACATCGCAAAGAAGTGGCAGATTTTTGGGGTGTTGATGAGATTTCGGATAAACCAGGTTTAACAGCGACAGAAATGTTTGAAGCTTTAGAATCAGGAAAAATGAAAGCGGTTTGGATTATCTGCACGAATCCGCTAGTGAGTTTACCCGATTCTAGAAGAGCCGAAAAAGCGCTTCAAAATGCTAAATTTGTAGTCGTTCAAGATATTTCACATAATGCAGATACAGCCAAATTTGCCGACTTATTATTGCCTGCTGCGGGTTGGTTAGAAAAAGAAGGAACAATGACCAATTCTGAACGTCGTATTTCCTATCTCCCAAAAGGAATCAATGCACCTGGAGAAGCACTTCCTGATATTGAAATCTTGATTCGTTTTGCTAAAAAAATGAATTTCAACGGATTCAATTTCAACAATGCCGAAGAAGTTTACAAAGAACATTGTGCGCTTACAAAAAATACTAATATTGATATTTCATTCTTAAATTATAATCGTTTAAAAACTGAAGGCACTTTTCAATGGCCAGTTCCAGATTATAATCATCCAGGAACTCCAAGATTGTTTACAGATAAAAAATTCTATACGCCATCTGGAAAAGCAATTTTTAATCTGCCTGTTTCTATCGAAAATACATCAGTTCAGCCAAATGATGAATTCCCTTTTATTTTAACAACAGGAAGAATTCGAGATCAATGGCATACGATGACAAAAACTGGAAAAGTATCTAGATTACTAACACATATTCCAAGTCCTGTTTTAGAAATAAATCCTATTGATGCTTTTAAAAACAATATTAAAAATGGTGATATTGTCGTAGTTTCAAGTAAAAATGGAGAAGTTCGCGTAAAAGCGAAAGTCACCGATACAATCAAAGAAAAAGTTCTTTTTCTGCCGATGCACTGGGGAAAACAACTCGAAAATGATTTAAACAGAACCAACAATTTAACGAATACGGTTGTTGATCCAATTTCAAAAGAACCTGACTTTAAGTTCACAACGGTTTCGATTAAAAAATACGTAAAACCATTTCAGAAAATTGCGATTGTTGGTGCTGGAGCGGCTTCTTTCCGATTCATTCAAAACTATCGTGAATTCAATTCAACCGATGAAATTATTGTTTTTTCGAATGAAGTAAATCCGTTTTACAATCGTGTTTTGTTGCCTGAATACATGACGGGAGAATTCACTTGGGAACAGCTTTTAAAAGTTAAAGATGGTGAAACTTTCAATAAACTAAAAATCACCATGAAAGCAGGAGTTTCTATTGATAAAATAGATCCAAAACAAAAAACAATTATAGATAGTCAAGGCGAAATTCACACTTTCGATTCGTTGATTATGGCAACTGGAAGCCGTCCTTTCGTTCCCGAAAATGCACAGCTTCATCTTCCTGGACGTTTTACCGTTAGACGAAAAGAAGATGCTGATCGTTTGAAAAAACATTTAGATAGTACCAATCTTCCACCAGAAGAACAGCACGTTGTCATTATCGGCGGCGGATTATTAGGATTAGAATTGGCAGCGGCTTTAAAGCATAAAAAAGTAAAAACAACGATTATTCAGCGTGCTTCGCGTTTGATGGAGCGTCAGTTAGACCGAATTTCAAGTAAATTATTGGCTGAAGAAGTACAACTTAGAGACATTCAGATTTATTTTGATAATGAAGTCAGCACTGTTTTTGAAACTGATAATCCAAACGAAATCGAAATTGCTTTAAAAAGCGGAAAAATCATTACTGCAAATGCAATTGTATATACAATTGGAACAATTCCGAATATTGAAATTGCACGCGAAAGCGGATTAGCTTGCGGACGTGGCGTGAAAGTAAATCAGTATTTACAAACTTCAAATCCAGATATTTTTGCCATTGGAGAAATAGCAGAATTCGAAAACAAACTTTTCGGAATCACTTCTGCTGCCGAAGAACAAGCTAATATTCTTGCAAATTTCCTTGCTGGTGATATTAGCAGTTATTACAAAGGTTCGATTTTAATGAATATTTTAAAATTAGAAGACATCAACCTTTGCAGTATTGGCGATTTAACAATTCCTGAAAATGACGATTCGTACGAAGAAATTGTTTTTACCGATTTAAAGAAACGCTATTACAAAAAATGCATCGTAAAAGATGATCTTTTGGTTGGAGCCATTTTAATGGGAGATAAAAATGAGTTTGCCGAATTCAAAACGATGATTGAAAGCAAAATCGAATTATCAGACAAACGAAATACGCTTTTGAGAGGAAGCTCAAATGCAAAACCAGTTTTAGGAAAATTGGTTTGTTCATGCAGTCAAGTTGGTGCTGGAAACATTGAAGAAACCATTAAAAGCGGCGTGAACGATTTCACCGAATTATGCAAAAATACGGGCGCAGGTTTAGGATGCGGAAGTTGTAAAACAGAGGTTAAGGAGATATTGGCAAAATGTAAATAGTTTTCAGCTTATGTTGCTTGTTGTATTACTTTAAATATAAATTTTAACGCAAAGAGCGCAAAGTTTTTTCGCAAAGTATATTTAGTTTATCCTTAACTAAGGAGGCAAAATTCGCAAAGCTTTGAAAAAAAATCAAAGTATTGCTTTGCGAACTTTTTTCGATAGAAAACAATTTTACGCACAGCATATAAACCTTAAAAAACTTTGCGCTCTTTGCGTTTAAATCAACACAATCCGCAGCTTAAAACCTGAAACCAAACAAAAACAAAAATGGAACTAACAAGATTAATAGTAAAAGGAGGCGTTATTTCGCCAGGAGAATTACAGGAAGTTGTAAATATCGCTTTGGAAGAAGGTTTGGATTCGATTTCGTTTGGCTCTAGACAAGATATTATTTTTCCGAAAGGATTTAAATCTTTGGACAAAACCACTTTAGGAAAACATCATTTTGTTTATCCAGATCAAAAAAGCGGTAACAATATTGTTTCTTCTTATGTTTCGACTGATATTTTTAGAAACACCAATTGGCTTACCGGAAATAGGTTTTTATATATTTTAGAAGAATTTAAAGAACAGCCAAAACTTAAAGTCAACATAACCGATCCGAAACAGCAATTGGTTCCTTTGTTTACAGGACATTTAAATTTTATTGCGTCAGAACACGAAGATTATTGGTATTTATATGTTCGTCTTCCAAAATGGGAAAAAATGGAAATCTATCCAGTTTTACTTTACAGCTGGGATTTGGCCAAGATTTATTACGAAATTGAGAAAATCTCCGAAGAAGAATTTATTGATATAGAAATGCTTTTCGCTTTAGTGAGCGAAGCTTTAGATACCAACAATAGAACAATCGACAAACCGTTGAATATTCCATTTTATCCGTTTCCGTATTACGAAGGAATGAACAGAATGGGAATTGATCAATATTGGTTAGGATTATATTGGAGAAATAATTTATACGATTTGGATTTCTTGAAAGAAATGTGCGATTTATGTTTTGAATGCAAAATCGGGAAAATCTGCATCACTCCTTGGAAATCTTTCATTATAAAAGGAATTCCGAAAGATCGAAAACTAGAATGGGAAAAATTCTTAGGGAAACGCGGTATCAACGTTCGTCATTCTTTATTGGAATTAAATTGGCATTTGCCTGTAGCAACAGAATGGGCTTTGAATCTAAAAACTTTCTTAGTTCGAACATTAGATCAATTCGATATCAGTACTTATGGATTGAATTTCGGAATTTCAGAATACAATCGTGATGGGCATTATTTCACTTCGATTATTATCGAAAAAAACGAACTTCCAACAGCTTTAGAATCCATCAAAATCAGGGATACCTATAATGTTTTGTTTGCAAAGAATTTTGACCCAAATACACGAGAATATATTGTGCATTCTCAAGATATAGATAAACTGGAACTTCCGACAATTTTAATTGAGTTAAGCCGAAAATACTTTGAAGAACTTGGAAATTCGACCTCAGAAACAACTGAAAAACTGCAGAAAAAAGAAAAACCGCAATTAGATATCTATCAATGTCAGGAATGTTTAACACTTTATAATTCTGAATACGGAGACGAAACTCAAGGAATTCCTAAAGGCCTTTTATTTGAAAATTTGCCAGAAACCTATTGCTGTTCTCTTTGCGAAGCGCCAAAAAGTAATTTTAAAATCCTAGAAGTAATTGAAAATTAATGAGTTCTAAAAAAGCATCGCGTTTTGTATTCAAAAATTGCGTATATTTAGCTTAACAAAGAATTTCGGTTAAAGCATTATACTTCAAAAGCTTTAGAGCCACTTGGTTAAGATCTATTTACTCAATAAAAAATACAATTATGATAAAAAGAAATCCATCGATTTCTGCTGAAAAAACCACAGATGCTCCAGCAGAAACAGCTGTAGAAACCACTACAGAAGTACAACCAGAAACTAAGACAACGATTAAAAGAACAACAAGAACTGCAACAAAAGCACCTGCGGCAAAAACGACTACCTCAAGAACTACAGCTGCAAAAGCACCGGCTGCTACTGTAAAACCGGCAGCTAAAACACCAGTAAGAGCGGCTTCTAAAACTACGCCAAGAGCCACGGTAAAAAAAGTAGCTGCAACTCCTGCAAAAAAAGAACCTATCGTTTCTGAAATTGTAGAAATTAAAACCAATGATGTTTCAGAAAGCAAACCTGTTGTCACTGTAGAAAAAATTGGCAAAGAAAAAAACGATATTAAATCAAAGCTTAAAGCAAAACTAAAAGCCAAAAAGGAAAAGGATAAGAAAAGAGAAAAAGCAATTAAAGCAGTTATCAAAAAATTAGAAAAAGCTAAAAAAGAGAAACTAAAAGCTGCTGCGAAGAAAAAAGAAAAAGCAAAAAAAGCAAAAGATAAAGCTAAAGCTAAAAAAGTTGCGGCAAAGAAAGCTGTCGCTCAGAAAAAGGCTAAGGCAAAAACTAAAAAGAAAAAATAGTATTCTGAGAAAGGTTTGACTTTTAAAAGTTAAGCCTTTTTTTTCTTTTTAAAAATACAGTTTTGTCATTTCTCCTTCCTCGAAATGACAATATTGTGTGAATTCTCGAGAAACCTAACCTCCAATCGCAATCATACTGCGATTATCAAAATGAAGTGTTGGATCATTTATTTCATTAACGGTTGACATTCCTGCTCTAACTTTCTTTTTGTTTTGAATGGATTCTGAAATTAACTCAGTAATCGATTCTCCATTTCTAAAAGCAGTCAGTAAATCGGTTTCTGAATTTGAGAAAAGGCAGTTTTTTATTTTTCCGTCAGCCGTCAAGCGGATGCGATTGCAGCTGTCACAAAACGGATTTGTTATGGAACTAATAATTCCGAAATCACCTTGAAAGTTTTTTATTTTATAATTTCTTGAAGTGAAGTTTTTTTCGTCTTCTAATTTTTGAATTTCTTTTGATGAAAATTGAGTTTCTACTAAAGATAAAATTTCTTGCTGCGAAACCATTTTGCTCCTGTCCCACTCGTTTCCAGCAAACGGCATAAATTCGATAAATCGAACAGAAATTGGCAGAAATTGAGTCAGTTTTACAAAATCTACAATTTCAGTATCATTAAAACCTTTTATCAAAACCACATTTACTTTTACCTGAAAATCGTTATTCAAAAGCAAATGCAGATTATCAATTACTTTCTCAAACTGATTTCTAAGCGTTATAGAATGAAATTTTGAAGAAATTAAGGTATCTAAACTCAAGTTGATTTTCTTAATATTAAATCGCTTTAAAACTTCAATATGGCGGTCAATTAAAATTCCGTTTGTGGTAATCGAAAGTGAAATTTCTAATTCTGATAATTTAGACACAATTTCAGGAAAATCTTTTCTTAGCAAAGGTTCACCGCCTGTTAATCGTATTTTGTCAACACCATTTTTCACGAAAGTCTGGGCAATGGCAAAAATCTCATCTGCCGTCATTAAACTGGCTTTTGGAGATAAAGCGATTCCATCCGCAGGCATGCAATACCTACAACGCAAGTTGCATTTTTCCAGCAGTGAAATACGCAAATAATTATGCTTGCGCCCAAAACTATCAGTCAAAATAGTGTTAGAGGCTGTCATGATTTTTTCCTTTTAAAATATGAAAGACATGCATTACATGCGGAAAAACAGCATCCATCGATTCTCTTACTCCGTTTGTTGATCCCGGCAAAGCCAAAACCAAAGTTTTGCCTAAAGTTCCTGCAACGCTTCTTGAAAGCATTGCATAAGGCATTCTCTGCTGTCCATAATTTCGGATTGCTTCTTCAATTCCTGGAATTCTGCTTTCTAAAATTGGTTCTAAAGCTTCAGGCGTAACATCTCTCGGAGATAATCCAGTTCCGCCTGTAAAAATAACCAGCTGATTTTCTTTAGCGAAAGCTTTTGTTTTTTCCTGAATAATAGCTAATTCATCTGGAATAATCTCGTAATGAGAAGTTTCAACTCCGTACGAATCTAATTTTTCTACTATTGTTTTTCCAGATCTGTCTTCTTTATCACCTGCAAAAATCGAATCGGAACAAACGAAAACTGCGGCTTTAATTACATTCGGGAATTTATTTTTAAAAGACGATTTTCCGCCTTCTTTATTGATTAATTTGATGGTTGAAATTTCGATTTCTTTGTCAATTGGCTTTAACATATCATACATTGTAAGCGCTACAATCGATGCGCCATGCATGGCTTCAACCTCAACTCCTGTTTTGTAAACAGTTTTTACTTTGAAAATAATATGAATATCTAAACCTTCGATATTGTATTCTACAGCAGTATATTCAATTGGAAGCGGATGACAATCTGGAATAGACAAATGCGTATTTTTAACCGCAAACAATCCTGCAGTTTTTGCCATTTCGAACACGTTTCCTTTTGGCACTAAATTATTGACAATAGCATCAATTGTTTCTTGTTTGCTTACTTTTACAATTGCGGTTGCTGTTGCGACTCTTAAAGTGCTTATTTTATGCGTAATATCTACCATTATAATTTCTTACGTATTTTGTTTCCAAGTGAATGTATCATTTTCAAACATTTCTTTACCAAAAATCGGCACATCGGTTTTTATCCAGTTTACAATTGCTTCTGTGGCTTCATAAACCTGTTTGCGACGCGTTGCCGAAACAAAAACGAACAAACAGATTTCGCCTGCTTTTACAACGCCCAAACTGTGGTAAATGTGCATGCAAGTTAAATCGAATTTGGCAAAGGCCTTTTCGCGAATGGCATACAAAGCTTCATTTGCCATGTCTTTATAGGCCGAATAATCGATTGCTACGACTGTGTTATCATGAATAACATCGGCACGAACTTGTCCCAGAAAAATATTATGCGCTCCAATCGTATGTTTTGATTGATGTTTAGCGATTGATTCTGCAATAAATTCAGGAGCAATTGGTCCTTCTACAAATACATTTTTACTCATTGTTTTATGTTTTTTTTGCCACAGATTATATGGATTAAAATGATTTTTCTTTTGCCACGAATTACACGAATTTTCACGAATTAAAACTCAATATTGTCATTTCGACGAAAGGAGAAATCTTCGCAAGGAACTCCTCACAGTAATTCGCCAATCTTTGTCGAGCTACTCGCGAAGATTTCTCCTTCGTCGAAATGACAAACTAGACGAACATTTTAAAACCTATGACTATATTTTTATTTCTTGTAATAACTGCTTCATTGCTAAAGCGCCTCCAGCAATGCTTTTTATATTTTTAAATTGATATTTTTGAAGCAATTCGGCCGCAATTTTACTTCTAATTCCAGATTGGCAAAAAACGTAAATAGTTTGATTTGAATTCAATTTTTTAATTTCATTTTCTAAATGCAGCAACGGAATTTGAATACTATTTTTCAATTTGATTTTTGGCGCTTCATCTTCATTTCGAACATCTAGAAAAAGAACCTCATCGTTTTCTATTTCATTCAAAAGAAGTTCGAATTTTATTTCTTCAATCTGATTTTCAGATGAATTGTATTTCTGTTCGAAATCTTCTTTGGTCATTTCTAATTTTGAATTCTTTTCGAAATCATATTTCTGCTGTTCGTTATTTAAAATAGTATAAACCAATATTTTTCCGCTTAAAACTTCTCCAACTCCAAGAATCATTTTTAGAACTTCATTGGCCTGAAACATTCCGATAATTCCAACGGAAACTCCAATTACGCCAGCATCTTCACAATTTGCCGCATTCGAATTTTCATCAGGATACAAACATCTGTAAGTTGGTCCGTTTTGATAATTGAAAACTGAAACTTGTCCTTGGAATCTAAAAATAGATCCGTAAACCATTGGTTTATTGCTCACTAGACAGGCATCATTAATTAAGTATTTTATCGAAATATTGTCTGTTGCATCAACAATGATATCGTATTTTTCGAACAATGAAATTGCATTTTTTCCAGATAATTTTTCTTCAAAAACATTCACTTTCACTTCCGGATTCAGTTCTGAAAGCATTGCTTTTGCTTCTATAACTTTTCTTTTTCCAACCGCCGAAGTTTTATAAATTACTTGTCTATGAAGATTGGAAACTTCAATAAGATCATCATCTACAATCCCAATTTTGCCGATTCCTGCAGCAGCTAGATAAGGCAGAATTGAAGCAGCCAAACCTCCAGCACCAATTACCAAAACTTTAGATTTCAGTAATTTGTACTGACCAATATCTTCAATTTCAGGAAGTATAATTTGTCTCTTATATCGTTCCGTTTCGCTCATAAAATTATTTTTAACCTCCGGCAAATGGCGGCAATAAAGCCACAATATCGCTGGTTTTCAATGTATAATCTACTTCTTTTGAAACTATTTTTTGATTTATTGCAACGCTAAAAGTTAGTGATTCGAACTCGTATTTTTGGCTTAAATTCTGCAAAAGTCTCTGCAATGATAATTCTTCTGAAAAAGATAATTTTTCAAATTCACATTTTGTTTTCTCAGCAACAGCTCCAAAATATTTAACCTCGATCATTTTTATAAATTTAAATTTTGAAAAATGAATTCATCATCAAAATGTTCCTGAAAATATTCTGTCAGTTTTGATGTGTTTTTCACCACTTCACCAATCACGATAATCGCAGGTGATGAAATATTCTTTTCGGATACCAATTTAGTAATTGTACTTATAGTTCCGATTGCTTTTTGTTCTGAATTTTTTGTTCCGTTTTGAATAATTGCGACTGGAAGGTCATCATTTCTATTCTCTTGATAAATCGAAATAATCTCATTTAATTTATGCATGCCCATCAAAATAACAACAGTCGCAGCCGATTTTGATGCTAAATGAACATCTTTTGATAATTCGTGATTTGAAGTTGTTCCCGTTATAACCCAAAAGCTTTCAGCAATTTTACGTTGTGTCAAACTGATTCCTGCTGTTGCTGGAACGCCTAAAGCAGACGAAATTCCTGGAACGACAGCGGTTTCTAAGCCAAATTTTACCGCATAATCAATTTCTTCGCTTCCTCTTCCAAAAATAAAAGAATCTCCTCCTTTTAAACGAACCACATGTCCGTGAAGATTTGCCATTGAAACTATCAAATCGTTAATTTGATCTTGCGTGTAGGCGTGACAGCCTAAACGTTTACCGACAAAAACAATTTCTGCATTTGATGCATATTCTAGCAATTCTTCGTTTACAAGAGCATCATACAGAACTACATCGGCGCTTTCTAAAGCTTTAATTGCTTTTAATGTAATCAATTCAACATCGCCTGGACCTGCGCCTACAATCGTCAATTTTGGTGTTTTTGAATTTCGCATAGTCTTTTAAGTTAAATTGATATTTAGATCATTCAATTCGTCAGCCGAATTAATATTGGTTAAATGAAAGTTTTCACTTTCTTCTATATTAATGATTTGATGAGGCAATTTTGCCAACAAATCCATCATTTTTAATTCATTCGAATCAATTGCTTCTTTAATGGCTGCAACAATATTTTTGGAATAAATTCCAATTAAGGGATGCGTTTTACTTTCAGATGCAAAAACTGTTATCTCAGCTTCTTTTGTATGTTTTGAAATTAATTCTTGCAATAACTCTGTTGAAATTAATGGAATATCACAACTTAAAATCAGATTAAATTTGGTTTCCGAATGTGACAATGCTGTGTAAATTCCACCCAAAGGCCCTTTGTCTGCAATTAAATCGGGAATTTTTTCATACCCCAAATAATCGTATTCTTTTGATGATGTAATCAATTTAATTCGATCTGTAATAGGCAAAATCGCCTGAATAATGTGCTCGATAAATGGCTTACCTTGAAACAAAACCAATCCTTTTTCTGACTGCATTCTGGTGCTTTTTCCTCCGCAAAGAATAAATACTGATATTTTCATGGTTTCTTTCTTTTTCAGGTTTCAAGCTGTATGCTTTTATTTATGCAACGCTTTTCAATATTGGAAATAGAATTACTGTTCCCTTTCTATTTGTTTCTTTCTTCTATCTTTCTACAAAATTTAATCAATTGGCAGAATCGTTACCGATGAACCTTTTTTTATGTTTTCAACATCATGCGGAACGATTACTAACCCATTCGCTATAGCGAAAGTATTTAGCATTGCAGAACTTTGTCCTTCTAGAATTTCAACGCTGCTTTCATTATATAATGCTTTTAAGAAAAGTGTTTTTCCTGTAGTATTAGTAATCTGATTCTGTAACTTACGGACAATTTTTGGCAAATGCGTATTAGAAAATCCCATTTTGTTTTTAACCGCAGGATATACGTAGATATAAAAATTAGTTAATGACGATGCTGGATTTCCTGGTAAAGCAAATACTAAAGTATCTTTTTTAGCGCCAAAAAACATAGGTTTTCCAGGTTTCTGATTGATTTTATAAAAAAGTTCTTGTACTCCATTTTCCAATAATGCTTCTTTTACAAAGTCATAATCGCCAACCGAAATTCCGCCAGAAATTAATACAATATCATTCTTTTTAAGGATGGACTGTAATGCTTTTTTAGTCGCTTTTAGATTGTCTTTAACGGTATGAACTTTAACTTTATTAATTCCGATTGTCTGAAGTGCAGCTTGCAACATTACTGAATTGCTTTCGTAAATTTTTCCTTTTGGAAGTTTTTTTCCTGGTTTTATCAATTCATTTCCAGTAATCAAAATGGCGATTTTAGGCTTTTTATAAACCGTTATTTCTGTAATTCCCAAACAAGCTAAAAAACCAATTGCTGCAGGAGTAATCAATGTATTGGCATCAAAAACAACATCTTCAGCATTAATCTGTTCGCCTTTATTTCTTACGTTGGCAAAAGCTTCTGGTTTTTTGGCTATCAAAATCGAATCTTCATTAGCCATAACATGCTCTTGCATTACAACAGTATCTGCATTTTTAGGAACATAAGCTCCTGTAAAAATACGTACTGCTTCATTTTCTTTTAGTTTTATATTGTTATGATCTCCCGCTTTAGAAGTTCCAACCACATCAAATTGATGCCTAATAGAATGTGTAAAAGCATAACCGTCCATTGCTGATTGGCGAAACGGTGGCATTGAAATAGGCGAATAAACTGTTTCTGCCAAAATATATCCTAACGCTTTACTCACCGAAATTTTCTGCGTTGATAAAACCGAACTATTTGCCGCAACAATTTCTAAGGCTTCTTTTACTTCTATCATTTTCTTTTTAATTATAAAACTAAGTAAAAATACTTATTACAAATATAAGTATTTATCATTAGGTTGGTTTAAAAAATTCTATTTTCTTTTAATACCTATAAAATTACTTTAATTTATTCAAAATCAACTTTAAATTCTTATTTAGATTTTACAAAATTAAAACTAGAGATTGCTCTACAGAGCTTTTTTACTTCATTTGAAATTCAAAAAAACTACTTTAGAGGGAATTTAAGAATAAAAAACAAGAGTAAATTACTACAATTTTACATGGTTTTTAAATTATTCTTTAACAATTATCTCAAACTCAATTATCTTATCAAGTCCTTTAAAATAAGGCATTCACAAAAGATAAGGATATTCCACAAGGCTTGTAGCAGCATATTTTTCAAAAAAAATGCATCAAATTTTTGGTTTTTATTATATAAAATTTAACTTTGTCTATAGGATTAGTAGAGTTTAAAATAGTATTTCAAACCTTAAAAACTATTATTGTGAAAACAACAGAAAGCATATCGCGTTACATTCTTCGTAAAAACTACACTTATAGCACTATTTGTTATATGTGTATCTGTTGTTAATAATCTACATATTTTGTTTGCCTTTAGATTTCATATCGAAGCAAATCTTTTAAAACACCACCAAAAATATTTACTGAATTTAACCAAAGGTCTCTTTCGATGCAATTATTTGTATTGGAGCAGATTCTTGAAACTATATCTATTATTCAATAAATTAAATAACTAACAATTAAAAAAAACTAAAATGAAAACAATGCAAAGCTGTTGCTGTAAATAAAAAAAGCCATTTCTGCGGCAACAGAAATGGCGAGGCTTAAAGAAACATTTATCACTAAATCAAGAACACTTTTAGAGTGCTGTATAAACAGTGCTCAGGGCGTCTTGTTAATTACTTAAAACCAGTACAAAGAAATGAAAAAAAAATTAAACCTATATATACTCTTGCAGTTGCTCTTTATAACGGCAGGAATACAAGCCCAAAATACCACGCCTCTAATTCAATCTAAACTTGACGGAACTGTTGTAGATGCTATTACAAATCAGCCTATTATAGGGGCCTCTGTCAATATTAAAGGAACAACTCACGGAGTTGTAACAGATACTGAAGGAAAATTTTACTTTCAAACGGGACAAAAATTTCCTTATACTTTGATCGTAAGCTACATTGGATATAAAAAACTAGAAGTCACTGTTGAAAAAAACCCTGTTATTATTAGTCTTAGAGAAGAACGCCAAGAATTAGACGAATTGGTAGTTGTTGGTTATGGAACTCAAAAAAGAAAAGACATTACAGGTTCTGTCGCTTCGGTTCCAAAAGCCAATTTATCTCAGGTAACTTCTTCGGCAGATAACCTATTAAGAGGCGCTGTAGCGGGGGTTGTAGTCACACAAAGTTCTGGCCGTCCTGGAGCATCATCGAGTGTTCGCATTCGCGGAGGAAACTCGATTACTGCTGGTAACGAACCGCTTTATGTTGTTGACGGAATTTTAATTTACAATGATAACAGTAACAGTTCGGCAGGAGTAACTTATGCTGGTGCCAGCGTAAATGTTCTTTCGACAATTAATCCTGCTGATATAGAATCTATTGAAGTTTTGAAAGATGCTTCTGCAACTGCAATTTACGGTTCTCGTGGTGCAAATGGAGTTGTCATTATTACGACTAAAAAAGGAACAAAAGGTCAAGATAATATTTCATATCAAGGTTATTTCGGATTCCAAAATATTTCAAAGAAACTGAAATTGATGAATGCCAGTGAATGGGCAAGTTTAAGAAACGATGTTCAGGCAAGTATTGGTCAAGCGCCTTCTTTTTCTCCAGAGCAAATCGAAGCTTTAAAAACTTCTGGAAATTACGATTGGCAGTCTGCGGCTTTTGTTACTGCAGCGCCTGTTCAAAACCATAACTTATCTTTTTCTGGCGGAGACGAAAAATCGAGATATGCAATTTCTGCAGGATATTTTGATCAAGACGGTATTGTTTTAGGTTCTGATTTTAAACGTATTTCGCTTCGTGCCAATTATGAAAGAAACTATTCTCAGAAATTTAAATTTGGAGTAAATGCCAATTATACCAATTCAATTGCAAATGGTGTTGGTACAAATGGAGGCGCGGCGGCGGGAAGAAATCCGAACCCGCTTGTTAGTGTGCTCTTAACAGCTCCTGTTGTACCTATTAAAAATGCAGACGGAAGCTATAATGTAACCAACAATCCTTATGCAACTTCTGTAAATGGTTATGTTCCGAATCCGATTAACGATTTGGATAATACAATTAACGAAACCAAATTAAACCGAATTCTAACCAGTTTATTTGGCGAATACAAATTCAATAAAGAATTAACTGCAAAAGTGGCTGTAAGCGGTGATGTTTTAAATACAAAACAAAATTATTATGCGCCATCAAACACAACAACAGGAGCGGGAACAAAAGGTTTAGCTTCTATTGGAGAAAGATCAGTAGGTTCTGTTTTAAACGAGAATACATTAAATTATAATACTCATTTTGGCGAGAATCATAAGTTTTCTGCTTTGGGAGGTTATACGCTTCAATATACAAAAGGCGAAGTTGTGAATGCTGGTGCTCAAACTTTTGTTAATGATGCCAATACTTACAATGCTATTCAAGACGGTGTACCAGTAAAACCATACAGCGATGCTTATGAAAGTGTATTAAAATCATGGTTAGCAAGAGTAAATTATTCATATAAAGGAAAATACAACTTTACGCTTTCAGGTCGTGCGGATGGTTCTTCTAGATTTGGTTCAGAATCGCTTTGGGGTTACTTTCCTTCTGCGGGATTTTCATGGAATATTACTGATGAAGAATTTGCCAACAACATTAAAGGCGTAACCGAGGCCAAACTGAGAATTACAGCAGGAACAACAGGAAACCAAGAAATTGGAAATTATCTTCCGCTTGCTTCAATGGGATCTGTAAATTACTCTTTTGGAGGAACTTTATACACTGGTCTTGCTCCCACTCGATTGGCAAATCCAGATCTAAAATGGGAAAAAACAAACCAATATAATGTTGGATTGGATTTATCATTATTGGACCGAAAAATCAATTTTGTTTTTGATGTGTATTACAAAAAAACAAAAGATTTATTAATTAACGTTCCTGTGCCTTTGAGTTCAGGTTACGCGACTGTGCTTCAAAATATTGGAGGAGTTGAAAATAAAGGTTTTGAAGTTGGTTTAACTACCGAAAATATCAAAACAGAAAATTTCGCTTGGAATTCAAACATTGTATTTTCTCTCAACCGAAATAAAGTTACTGAGATTGGAAATGGTGTAAACGAATTTTTTCCAGTAGTTCCAAATGGTTCTTTATTACAGCAGCAGCCAGTTATTGTAAAAGTAGGTTTGCCTTTGGGAAGTTTCTGGGGATACAAAACCAACGGAATTTTCCAGACCCAGGAAGAAGTTAATACCCAACCAAAAATCAACAGTTTAGCAAATACAAAAGTTGGAGATAGAAAATATGTTGATACAAACGGAGATGGCGTAATTACAGCTCTTGACAAAGGAAATCTAGGAACTTCTCAGCCAAAATTTGTTGGAAGTTTCAGCAACACCGTTTCATACAATGATTTTGATTTGAATTTCTCTTTTCAAGGAGCATACGGAGGAAAAATCTTTAATGCTTTAAATCAGCAATTAGAAATTTCTACGCTTGGGACTAATGCAGCAGCGACTTTAAATGATCGTTGGACACCAACCAATCCGAGTAATGAAATTCCGAGAGCTTCTAGTTCTCCACTTGGAATTGTTTCTGAACGATACGTAGAAGATGCTTCTTTCTTACGATTAAAATTAATCACTTTAGGATACACTTTACCAAAAAGCGTTTCTAAAAAATTGGGAACAAAAAGCGTAAAAATCTACGTCTCAGCAGAAAACTTAATTACATGGACAAAATACACTGGCTATGATCCAGAGGTAAGTTCATACGAACAAAACAACTTATATCCGGGAATTGACTTTGGTTCTTATCCGAACTCTAAAACATTCATCTCGGGCTTGAACGTAACTTTCTAAGTAAAAAAATATCAAAATGAAAAAGATTATTATAACATTCCTTTTAAGTGCCGGCCTATTGGCATCGTGCGCTGATCTAGAGGTAACACCTACCTCTTTTGTAACCGAAGACAATTATTTTGTCACTCAAGATGATGCCGTTGCAAGTGTAACTGCTGTTTACGCTTCTTTAAGCCTTGATCCAGGTGAGCAAAGTTTGTTTGGAAGAAACCTTTATTTCTTGATTGATATGGGATCTGATTATGCAGCTGCAGGAGTTTCTGCAACAAATCCGCAGGTTAGAGCAATGAGCAGTTTAACGCATGATGCAACTAATGACCGTGTTCAGGTAGCTTGGAGACAAATTTATAACGGAATCAATAGAGCCAATGTTTCTATTGACAATATTTCGAAAGTTTCTGGTTCTGAAGTAATCAAAACTAGATTAATTAATGAAGCTAAATTTATTAGAGGACTATTATATTTTCAGGCAGTTCGTCTTTGGGGAGGCGTTCCGATTGTTTTACACGAATCTACTTCTATCAATTTGGGAGATTTAAAAACTAATCGTTCAACAGTTGACGAAGTTTACAATCAAATCATTAAAGATTTGACTGATGCCGAAGCTTTACCCAAAACCTATACTGCAGCAGATGCTGGGCGTGCTACTTCTGGTGCTGCAAAAGCAATTTTAGCCAAAGTGTATCTAACTAGAAAAGACTGGCCAAATGCTATTGCAAAATCTAGAGAAGTTATTAATGGAGGTTACGGATATGCTTTGTTTGAAGATTTTCAAGACATTTTCACTAAAACAAAAAAGAACGGAAAAGAACATATTTTCTCGGTTCAATTTGAACCAAATCAGGCAGGAAATGGTTCTAGCGGAAGCACTTTTCAGGCAACTTCTTTTACTGGATTCACCGCAACAGAACCAGCAGATATTATCTCAGACGTTGCTTTGTTTTATGATATTTATGCACCTGGTGATAAAAGAAGAGATGTGAGTTATGCCAAACAATTGCTTAATCCGTCAACGGGAACACTTTATACTTTTCCGAAACCAATCTTCAAAAAATACTTGGATTTGTCTAATCTGGCAACACCATCAAACGTAGCGATCAACTTTCCTGTTATTCGTTATGCGGATATCCTTTTGTCTTTAGCGGAAGCGATAAATGAACAAGGTGGACCAACAGCAGAAGCTTACGAATTAATTAATCAAGTGCGTAGAAGAGCTTTTGGAAAAGATATTACAACTCCAGATGCAACTCTTGATTTGTCTGGATTAAACCAAACTTCTTTTAGAGCAGCAATCCAAGAAGAGCGCAAAAAAGAATTTGTTCAAGAAGGACAGCGTTGGTACGATTTGGTCAGATGGGGAACATTGGTTACCGAAGTGAAAAAAGTAACGGCTAAAAACTCAGTTTCAGAAAGAAATAATCTTTATCCGATTCCGCAAAGCGAAAGAAACATCAACCCTGATGGATTACCTCAAAACCCTGGATATTAATTAAAACCATATAACTAGAAAACTATAAAAAAATGAAAAATTTTAAAAATAGCATTACATTCAAAAGTCCGAAAAAAGGGCTTTTGGTTACAGCTTTCCTTATTGCACAATTAGGAGTAGCACAGGAAAAAACAGAATTTAAAGGTGTAATCGGTAAAACTTTAGCTGATTCTAAAGAATATTGGCCAGAACCTGTAACGGCTCCAAAAGGCGCTCCGAATATTGTTTGGATTCTTTTGGATGATGTTGGATTTGGAGCTTCAAGCACTTTTGGAGGTTTAATCAACACGCCTACTTTTGATAATCTTGCTAATAACGGACTTCGTTATACTAACTTTCACACAACAGCGATTTGTGCTCCTACCCGTGCCGCCTTATTGACAGGAAGAAATTCAGGAAGAGTTCACGTAAGCGGATTTTCTCACACTATTTTATCTGCCGGTTTCCCAGGTTGGGACGGAAGAATTCCTTCTGACAAAGGAACTATTGCAGAGATTTTACGTGATAACGGATACAACACTTTTGCAGTCGGAAAATACGGCGTTACACCAGACGAAGATGCTACAGATGCAGGTCCGTTTGACAGATGGCCAACAGGAAAAGGTTTCGATCATTTCTACGGATTCTTAGGTTCACAAACCGATCAATACAATCCTGATTTGGTGGAAGATCAAACTCATATTAAACCCGATGGACGCCACTTAAATGAATTGATCACAGATAAAGCTATCAGTTATATTCAGAAACAGCAAAAAGCTGCACCAGGAAAACCATTCTTCTTGTACTATGCGCCAGGAGCAGTTCATGCACCTCATCAAGTAGCTGAAAAATGGGTTGAACCGTACAAAGGAAAATTTGATGAAGGTTGGGATGTTTACCGTGAAAAAGTATTGGCAAACCAAAAGAAATTGGGAATATTTCCTCAAAATGCAGGACTGCCAGATCGTAACGCTTTAATTACAGAATGGAAAAAATTAACTCCAGACCAAAAGAAAGTGTATGCAAGATTCATGGAAGTTTACGCTGGATTCCTGACGTATACTGATTATGAAATTGGACGAGTTGTGGATTATTTAAAACAAAGCGGACAATTGGATAATACTTTAATTTTTGTTGCTATTGGTGATAACGGCGCTAGCAAAGAAGGAACGCTACAAGGAACAATCAATCAGAGTTTGTTTGCTCAAGGAAAAACAGATGAAGAGAATTTCCAAAGCAATTTAAACAATATTGGAGAAATCGGAACAGCAAAAGGATTAAATACGAATTATCCTTTAGGATGGGCTCAGGCTACCAATGCTCCTTTCAAGAACTGGAAACAGGATGCACATTCAGAAGGAGGAACTCGTAACCCGTTGATTGTATTTTATCCAAACGGAATTAAAGATAAAGGCGGTATCAGAAATCAATACAGCCACGTAACCGATTTGCTTCCAACTACATTGGCTATTGCAGGAATAAAAGCTCCAGAATATATCAAAGGAATTAAACAAGATATTATTCAAGGTTCTTCATTCCAAGCTTCTTTAGATAATCCGAAAGCAGAATCATTACACAAAGTTCAATATTACTACATCTTCGGAAACAGAGCCATTTACAAAGACGGATGGAAAGCTTCTGCTGCACATTTACCAGATTCCTTTGCAGTAAAAAAATCTTTGGGAAGCAACGAAAAACCTGCTCCAAGCAATTTTAATACAGATGTTTGGGAATTGTATAACCTAAACGAAGACTTTAACGAACGTAATAATCTGGCAAAAAAATATCCTGAAAAACTGGCTGAACTTCAAAAGTTATTTGACGAACAAGCAAAAGAAAACAATGTGTACCCATTGATTGATTGGCAGGACGTTTACAACAGAAGAATCCACAACACAGGAGCTGATAAAGGAAAAACAGTTTCTGACTTAATCAAACAGGCTACTAAACCTGGAGGAACCAATAACTAAATTACACAACCTGCAAGGTTTTTCAAACCTTGTAGGTTTAAATTAAAAGCTAAAAAAAAATACCTACAAGGTTTTAAAAACCTTGCAGGAAATAAAAAGAGTAATTATGAAACGAGTAGATTATGAAATTATAGGAAAAAAGATTGTCGTGGGGATAATCTTGTTTTTAGTTCCACTAGCAATTCTAGCTGGCGGATTAGCAGTAGTAAATAATTTTTTAAAATAAGAAATCATGGCAATAGTTCAAAAAGAAAAATTAACGAGAGACTTAACAATAAGTTTCTTCATTTATTCATTGCCTGTAGTGGCAATTTACCTTTATTTTAAATTAACTGGAGGAGCGATAAGTCAGTCGCATATTACACTTCCATCATTTTTAGAATTTGCACAGCCTGTCTTTGCAAACATCAGAACTTGGGGATTAACTGTTTTTATGCTAGTTCTTGGCGTAATCGAATTTGCAGCTGGTTTGTATGATGACGAATGGACAGGCGAAGAACGTAAAATAGACATTGTTTGTTTCCTAGCGCCAAAATTGCTTTTACCTCCTGTAATTGCTTTTTTCAGTTTAACAGCTTTGCCTTATTTGTTGCCAAATTTGGCTAATTCATTGTCATGGGTTCCATTTTGGGGAGGCTTTTTCTTAATCGCCATTGCAGACGATTTAACGCAATATTGGTATCATAGATTGCATCATCAGGTTCCGTTTTTATGGCGTTTTCATAGAACGCATCACTCTGCTCCATATATGGGAATGGCTATGGCTTCTAGACAAAACTTTATTTATACCGTTTTCTTTTCTCAAATTTATTTGACAGCGACTTTAACGTATTTAGGTTTAGGACTTCCGGCTTTATTTGTTCTGGTAATCAAAAGCTTTATCACTTTGGGAGCACATTCAAGCATTAAATGGGATAAACCTTTTTACAAATACAAAGTATTGCATCCAATTGCTTGGGTTTTAGAAAGACTTATTTCTACTCCAGCAACGCATCATGCACATCATGCTGATACAAGCGGAGACGGCGTTGGGCATTTTAAAGGAAACTTCGGAAACATGTTTTTTATCTGGGATGTCATTTTTGGAACAGGATTAATTACCCGTAAATATCCAGAATCGTATGGAACAAAATCATACAAACAAGAAGAATGGTACGCACAGTTTTTATGGCCAATTTTTAAATCTAAAAAAGAAGGAAGTTCACTTTCTGAAGGAGTATTATCACTTCCTTTAAAACCTAAAGTAGTTACTGAAGAAACTCCTAAACCAGTTTTAGAACAAGTATAATCTTTTCAGATATGAAAAATCATTTTTTAAAAATCAGTATAACAGCAATTGCCCTTTTATGGGTAATTGCTGCTTTTTCGCAAAATGAAATTCATAATTCATTATCTTTAGATTCGTTTTATTCGAAAATAAAAAGCCAAAAGAATCCGCAGATTGTTGATGCGAGAATGTCCGAAGAATTTGCTTTAAACCATATCGAAGGCGCTGTAAATTTTAATCTTCAATCTGAAAATTACATACAATCTGTTTCAAAACTTGATAAATCTAAACCTGTTTTTATTTATTCTATCGGAGCAGGAAGAAGTGTTGCTCTAGAAAAAGAATTGCTAAAAAATGGTTTCTCAGAAGCTTACAGTTTAGAAGGCGGAATTGCTAATTGGATTGGAAACGGAAAACCTTTTTATTCAAATCTAAAAAGCAAATTATCATTGGCAGAATTCAATAAAATTATTGCCGATAATAAAACTGTTCTAGTAGATATTGGTTCCAAATATTGCGCGCCTTGTAAAAAAGTAAAACCCATTTTAGAAACTATCCGATCGGAATACGGAACCAATTTAAAGATCTTAGAAATTGAGTTAGAAGACAGTCCGCAGGTTATTGCCGATTTAAAAACAGTGAAAGTTTTCCCGACTTTGATTTTATACGAAAATGGAAAAATTGTTTTTAAGAAAGAAGGCATCAACGATTTGAAAAGTGAAGTTGATGTTGCATTGGCTTCGAAATAATCTCGAAACTTTTTACACTTATGTAACCATAATATTGTCATTTCGACGAAGGAGAAATCTTCGCAAGAAGCTCTACAAAGATTGGATATTCGTTGCGGAGTTACTCGTGAAGATTTCTCCTTCGTCGAAATGACAAAAATGCGTGTAAAACTTTGACAGAGTTCTATAACCGTAATATTTGTCAGGCTGAGCGAAGTCGAAGCCACGCAATCAAAATCGCCAATCTTTGTAGAGTTTCTTGCGAAGATTCCTCGTTCCTCGAAATGACAAAAAAACGCGTAAAACTTTGTCAAAGTTCTTGCATTCCATAAAAAAACAAACCAAAAACCATACTATGGCAACCTATAGAAAAATAACCAAAATTGCTATCCCCATTTTAATCGTGCTTCTGCTTATAGCAGCATTTTTATTCTGGCCAATTAATACAGACGGAACATTAGTCAAAGAAGATCAAAAACTTGCAAAAGGGAAAAAAGATTTTTTGGCTTCAAAACCTAAAGATTCCGTTTCCGGAAAAAAGACCAATGTCATTATTATCCTTGCTGATGATTTAGGCAAATATGATATTTCGCTCTACGGCGGAAAAACGACTCCTACTCCGCAGATCGATTCTTTGGCTGCTTCGGGAGTTACTTTTACTGATGGATATGCATCTGCAGCAATCTGTTCTCCATCACGCGCTGGATTAATTACAGGAAGATATCAGGAACGTTTTGGTCATGAATATCAGCCAGGCGATCGCTATCCAAAAAACAATTTGGAATATTACGGTTTTAAATATTTAATTAAAACAGACAATTGGAGATTAAATGATAAAATCAATTATCCAAATGAAGCTTCAATTGCAACACAAGGACTTCCAAAATCAGAAATCACATTTGCCGATTTGGCTAAAAGACAAGGTTACAGCACTGCAATAATCGGGAAATGGCACTTGGGTCATAACAAAGGATTTTTCCCTTTAGATCGCGGTTTCGATTATCATTACGGGTTTTATCAAGCTTTCTCACTTTATACGCCTGAAGATGATAATCCAGATATTATCAATCATCATCACAAAGATTTTACCGATAAAACGATTTGGGGCAAAGGACGAGTTGGAATTGGCCAAATTAGACGAGATTCTACTATTATCGATGAAAAAGAATATTTAACTGAAAAGTTTGCTGACGAAGCCGAAGCCTTTATTGATAAAAATAAAAATAAGCCTTTTTTACTTTATCTTCCGTTTAATGCGCCTCACACTCCTTTTCAAGTTCGTAAAAAATATTACGATCGTTTTCCGAATGTTAAAGACGAAAACAAACGTGTTTATTTTGCTATGATCAGCGCTTTGGATGATGCCGTTGGGCGAATTCGAGAAAAAGTCAAAAAAGAAGGTTTAGAAGATCGTACTTTAATCATTTTTGCAAGTGACAATGGTGGTGCCGATTATACTTTTGCTACAACAAATGCTCCTTTAAAAGGTGGGAAATTTTCTCATTTTGAAGGCGGAATTAATGTTCCGTTTTCACTTTCGTGGAAAGGAAAAATCAAACCTCATACAATTTACAAAACACCTGTAAGCACTTTAGATATTTTTACAACAATTGCCGCAGCTATTGGTTCTGATTTACCTAAAGACAGAGTTTATGACGGTGTAGATTTAGTAAAAACAGTAAATGAAAACACAGTAGCGCACAAAGATTTATATTGGCGTTCTGGTGATGCAAAAGCGGTTCGAAGTGGTGATTGGAAATTAATCATTAGCGGAAAAACGCATGAAAAATGGCTGTACAATCTTGCATCAGATAAATCCGAAACAACAGACCTCTCACAAAAAAAACCTGAAAAAGTAAAAGAATTGCAAACTGCACTGCAAACTTGGGAAAAGGGTTTAATAAAACCGCTTTGGCCTAATTTGACTTATTATGAATTTGACTTTGGCAAACAAAAATACTTTGTCGATTTGTAAACTTTAAATATAAATACTCCTCTCCTGCAAGGTTTCCATAACCTTGTAGGTTTGTTTTTAACTACTCCAATAATTACTTAATACCGACAAGGTTTTGGAAACCTTGCAGGAAAGAAAAAAATCAAAATGTCAACCTCAACAAAATTTACTATTCACGAAGATTGGACCGTCGTAATTCTCGGTTTTCTCATTATCGGAATTTCACTTTTTATTTTTCTGCCAGAAGTTCCCATTTTTAAATGGACAAACGGAACAGACTTAATAAACAATGTTTTCGAAATCAAAAACCTTCAAACTATAGGGTTGCAATTTATTTATTTCCTTTTAATTGGAATTATAGGAACTTTTTTAGTTGGAAAATCAGTTAGGAATTTCATTCTTGCATTTCCAATAATTTATTTCCTTACCTTAATTGCGCTAGTTATTGCCGGAAATGCAAAAATCAAAGCATTAAATCTAGAAGCAGTTATTTTCAGTTTAATAATCGGATTAATAATTGGAAATTTATTCAAACTTCCAGAATGGTTTCGTTCTGCTTTATCAACTGAGCTTTTTGTCAAAATTGGCTTGGTTCTATTGGGCTCGAGTGTTATTTTTTCAGACATTCTAAAAGCAGGATCTTTAGGGTTAATTCAAGCTTTGGTTGTTGTTTTATCCGTCTGGTATTTCGCTTTTTGGCTTTGCCGAAAATTAAAAATTGATGATGAATTGACTTTGATGATTTCGAGTGCTGTTTCTATCTGTGGCGTTTCGGCAGCGATTGCAACTTCTGGAGCCATAAAAGGAGATTCTAAAAAATTATCTTATGTAATTTCTATCGTTTTGGTCACAGCCATTCCAATGATGATTTTTATGCCAATGATTGCCAAATACTTTAATTTTCCTGAAGAAGTTACAGGAGCTTGGCTCGGAGGAAGCATTGATACTTCTGGCGCCGTGGTTGCTTCTGGAACTTTGGTTGGCGAAACGGCATTAAAAATCAGTACTATTGTAAAGTTTTCTCAAAATGTTTTATTAGGAATTGCTGCTTTTGCCATTTCTATTTATTGGACTTATACGCACAACAAATCGGGAGAAGCTTTAGAATCAAAACCATCACTTTATGTCATTTGGGAACGTTTTCCAAAATTTGTTATTGGGTTTATTGGTGCCTCTATAGTTTTCTCTTTTTTCATTACACCCGAAACTCGAGAAACTGTCAAGGAAAGTTTAAAAAATATTCAGGGCCTTTGGTTTGCTTTGGCCTTTACAAGTATTGGTCTAGAAACCAATTTCAAAGATCTGCTTCAAAACAATAGCAAAAAACCTTTGATTACTTTCTTAATCGCACAGTTATTTAATATCATCATTACACTTATCATTGCTTTTTTACTCTTTAGCAAATAATTTAAAGAGAGCTTTAAAAACAAAATATAATACTATGAATACCAAACTAAAAAACATTGTACTTTCTTTCCTTCTCTCAGGAACAGGATGTATTTACGATTTAAATGCTCAGAATAATGCATCAAAACCTAACATCGTTTTGATTTTGGTTGACGACATGGGCTATTCGGATTTAGGAAATTACGGATCTGAAATTAGTACGCCAAACCTTGACCGGCTGGCAAAAGAAGGAACTCGTCTACGCGAATTTTACAATAACTCTATCTGCGCACCAACAAGAGCTTCTTTACTTACGGGACAATATCAGCATAAAGCGGGAGTTGGCTTTTTTGACGTCAATTTAGGACTGCCTGCTTATCAAGGATATTTAAACAAAGAATCTTTAACATTAGGAGAAGTTTTCCGTTCGGGCGGGTACAGTACCCTTTTATCAGGAAAATGGCATGTTGGTTCAGAAGATCAAGCCCAATGGCCAAATCAAAGAGGTTTCGATAAATTTTATGGCATTTTAAAAGGAGCTTCCAATTATTTTGACACCAAACCTTTGCCTTTCGGAAAAACGCCTTATCCAGTAAAATTAATTCGCAATAACGAGGAATTGCACCCAAAAGATGATTCCTATTATTTTACAGATGAAATTGGAAATAACGCTGTTACTTTTTTAGACGAACAAAATAAAGAAAACAAACCTTTCTTCTTATACTTAGCTTTTACTGCTCCGCACTGGCCATTACAGGCAAAACCCGTTGATATTGCAAAATACAGAGGGAAATTTGATGAAGGTTGGGACATTTTAAGAGAAAAAAGAATCAAAAAATTAAAAGAAAACGGAATTTTACTACCAGACCAAACTATTGCCCCGAGAGATCCAGAAGTTCCAGAATGGAATAAACTGACTTATGATGAAAAACAATTCTGGAAAGCAAAAATGGAAGTTTATGCTGCAATGGTAGATAATATGGATCAGAATGTGGGCAAAGTTTTAGATAAACTGAAAGCACTTAAAAAAGACAAAAACACACTGATTATTTTTATTTCTGATAATGGTGCTCAAGGCGGATTCAATACTTACAATCCCTTAGGAAGAGGTTTGGTTAGAAATGATGGACCTATTGGAACTTCGGGATCATTTGATTATCAGGAGCAAAACTGGGCCTATTTATCTAATACACCATTACAGGATTATAAAAACAATATGCATGAAGGAGGTTTTAGTTCACCGTTTATAGCTTGGTATCCTTCAAAAATTAAAGCCGGAAGAATTGACAAAGGAACAGGTCATATTATTGACCTTGCTCCTACTTTCTACGAATTGGCAGGAATTGAATATCCTAAAAATCTAAATGGAGTAAATTCTAATCCGCTTGCTGGCAAAAGTCTGTTGCCTGTTTTATTTGACAATGTTTCTGAAGTAAACAGAGGCGCACCGTTATTTTGGGAAAGAGCCGGAAACAGAGCCGTAAGAGAAGGAAAATGGAAATTGGTCTCTATTTATCCGTCATACCAATGGGAGCTTTATGATCTTGAAAAAGACCGAGGCGAAACAACAAATGTTGCTGCTCAAAACCCTGGAATTGTAAATGATCTTTCAGCAAAATATTTTGATTGGGCAGACAAAACAGGAGTCGTAGAATACAGCAAATTTAAGTTGAAACCGGAAACAATGCCTGGCGGCGCTGCATTAAAAAAATAATTACTTTTTTTGATATTTTAAGTAATTATATAAAAGTGGCTGTCACAATAACAGCCACTTTAAAAAAATGCGTCTACAAAAAAAGCAGCAATTAAACTTGCTGCTTTTTTTATTTTGATCCCAAAGGGAATGTTTTATTTCTTGAATTCTGCTAAAGATTTCTCGATAATCTCCAAACATTCTTGAATTTGCTCTTCGGTCATTACCAAAGGTGGCGCCAATCTAATTTTATTTCCGTGAGTTGGTTTTGCCAATAATCCGTTATCTCTAAATTTCAAACAGATTTCCCAAGCCAGATCTGATTCTTCGTCTGTATTGATTACAATTGCATTCAAAAGACCTTTTCCACGAACTAGCGTAATTAAGTTGTTTTTTTCAGCGATTTTATTTAATCCATCTCTTAAAATAACTCCAAGACGTTCTGCATTTTCAGCCAGTTTTTCGTCTTTAATCACCTCAAGAGCTGCAATTGCAACAGCAGCTGCGACAGGATTTCCTCCAAAAGTAGATCCGTGTTGTCCAGGTTTGATAACATTCATGATTTCATCATTACACAAAACTGCAGAAACTGGATAAACTCCACCAGAAATTGCTTTTCCTAAAATCAAAACATCTGGCTGTACATTTTCGTGATGAACTGCTAAAAGTTTTCCTGTACGAGCAATTCCTGTTTGAACTTCATCGGCAATAAATAATACATTATGTTTTTCGCAAAGGGCTTTCGCTTTCGCTAAATATCCTTCAGAAGGAACATAAACTCCTGCTTCGCCTTGAATCGGTTCAACTAAAAATCCAGCGATATTTTTTGATGAATTTAAAGCTTTTTCAAGTGCTTCTAAATTATCGTATTCAATTTTAATGAAACCATCAGTAAAAGGCCCGAAGTTTTTACGAGCTGTTTCATCGTTTGAAAATGAAATAATAGTAGTTGTTCTTCCGTGAAAGTTATTTTCACACACAATAATTTGTGCCTGATTTTCTGGAATTCCTTTTACTTCATAAGCCCATTTTCTAGAAATTTTCAAAGCAGTTTCAACCGCTTCTGCTCCTGTATTCATTGGAAGAACTTTGTCGAAACCAAAATATTTGGTTACATATTCTTCGTAATTTCCTAATTTATCATTGTAAAAAGCACGAGAAGTCAAAGTAAGTTTCTGAGCTTGTTCTACCATTGCATTCACAATTTTTGGATGGCAATGACCTTGATTTACTGCAGAATAAGCAGATAAAAAATCATAATATTTTTTACCGTCAACATCCCAAACGTATACTCCTTCTCCACGCTCCAAAACTACCGGAAGCGGATGGTAATTATGAGCTCCGTATTTATTCTCTTTTTCAATCAAAATTTCTGATTTTGACGAAAGTGCTTTTTCTGTACTTATCATAATGTGCTTTTTATTTCTACAAAAATATTAAAATTAAACAAATAACAATCCAAAAAACAATATTTTGACTTAAATATAACAAAATAAAAGTCAAAAACAAAACTTAAGCGCTTCAGAAAAGAGAAATTTATTTTTTAGGGGAAATTTGATTAGCTGTCAGTTTATTAAAAAAAAGAATTACTTTTATGAATCGCAAAAGACTCAATTTTTAAACGATTTTTACTGAATGGAATTATTAGACGAATTTGATATTAGTATTCTTAAAGAATTAGAAAAAGACGGAAGAATGGCTTTTTCTTCTATCGCCACTAATCTTAAAATATCAAATACAATGGTGCATCAGCGTATTAACAGAATGATTGAACAAGGTGTAATTGGTGGTATTAAACCTATTATTCAGGAAAAGAAAATTGGTTATGACTGGGCTTCTTTTACTGGACTCACACTGAACAAAGATTCTGATTCTGAACGAATTATTGAAGCACTTAAAGAAATTCCTGAGATTACAGAATGTTATTATGTAACAGGTTCCTTTACACTCTACATAAAAATCATAGCAAAAAATCACGAACATATGCGCCGCATTCTTTATGAAAAAATCGACGGAATCCCAGGCATTGACAAAACCGATTCTATCGTAGAACTAGGCTGCGCTTTTAAACGAAATATATCTTTATAAAAAAGAAAAACATTCTTTTAAAATATTCGTTACAAACCTCACAAGAATTTAGTTGTGAGGTTTTTTTGTAACATAATATTTCTGATATTTGTTAAAAATTGAAGAAATCATGAAAAACTCCATAGTTATTTTATTTAGTGCAATCTTATTTTCTAACCTCATGAATGCGCAGTTAAAACCCGTAAAATACACAGAAGGCAGCCAACAGTTAAATGGCTTATTTATTAAATCTGCTAAAAAAAGCGCTAATAACCCAGGAATCTTGCTTTTACCAGCTTGGCTAGGAATTGATAACGCTTCTAAAGGAATTGCAGAAGAATTATCTAAACTAGGCTATAATGTTTTTATCGCCGATATATATGGAGAAGGAAACTATCCTAAAAATACTGGAGATGCTGGAAAACAGGCTGGTTTTTACAAAACAAACTTCGAAGCTTATCAAAAACGTATTGATGCTGCTTTGAAAGAATTAGTAAAGTCTGGGGCTAATGCTGATAATATTGTTGCTATCGGATATTGTTTTGGCGGAACTGGAGTTCTAGAAGCTGCACGTGGGCATTTGAAGCTAAAAGGAGTAGCATCATTTCATGGCGGTTTAGGAAAAGACGCTAGTAGAAAAACGGAAACAATCGATGCAAAAGTTTTAATCTGCCATGGTGCCGATGATCCTTTTGTTTCTAAAGAAGAAATTGCTTCTTGCCAACAAGAAATGCGCGATTCTAAAGCTGATTGGCAAATGATTTACTACGCTAATTCTGTTCACTCTTTTACAAATCCAGAAGCTGGAAATGACAATTCTAAAGGCGCTGCATATAATCCTGTTGCGGCAAAAAGATCTTTTGAGCATTTACAGCTTTTCTTAAATGAAGTGCTAAAAAAATAAAAACTAAAAAACTACACCAAATCAAAATCAACTGAAATAACCAATGTCACACAACAAAATTAGAGAAGACAAAACCTGTTTAAATTGCAGGCACGTTGTTGAGCAAAAATTTTGTCCTAACTGCGGACAAGAAAACAGTGATTCCAGAAAGACTTTTCATCATTTATTTATCCATTTTTTCGAAGATTTAACGCATTATGAAAATGCATTCTGGAAAACAATAAAAAATCTGCTCTTTAAGCCTTCAACGCTTACTAAAGAATATCTTTCGGGAAGACGTCTATCTTATTTAGCTCCTGTTAGATTATATATTTTCATCAGTTTTATTACGTTTTTTCTAATTGCAATGTTTCCTAGCAAAGTGAAAGGCGATATTGATAAAAGTGAAAAAGTGCTTAGCAAAGAACTGGCAAAAAATACCGAAGGACTCACTAAAAAAGAAGCAGACAAGTATTTCCATTTAAAATCGATGAAGGAAATCGATTCTATTCAGAAATATGGAAAAGAAAACGATAAGTTGAATGCTTCTACGTATTGGGTTTATGAAAAAGCTGTACATGTAACTGAAAACAATACGAAAAGAGAAATTATAGAAAAGTTTATTGAATCTTTTTTTCACAATCTTCCCAAAATCTTATTCATCATTATGCCATTTTTTGCTTTTTTCCTGTGGCTTTTTCACAACAAAAAAAAGTGGTATTATTTTGATCATGGAATTTTCACTCTCCATTATTTCTCTTTCCTTTTACTGATCTTTCTCATCATGTTTATCGTTGACAGACTGATTGGCTTCTTCGGAGAAGATAATCCATTGACTTTTATATCATCAATAACAACATTTGTAGGGACAATTTGGATGTGTTACTATTTTTATCCTGCACATCATCGTTTTTATGGAGAATCCCGAATAGTGTCATTTGTTAAAAGCGTTATGCTCTTTATAATAAACTCACTTTTTATTCTATTTTTACTGACCCTTTACGTTCTTTACACATTTATTAATTTACACTAACTATCTAGAATGAAAAAATTACTCATTTTATTTTTAATTGTTACTGCGTATTCTTGTAAAACTACACAGTCAACAGCATCAAAAGACAACTCGGATCCTTCGAAATATATTAAGGCGATCAGCGAAAAAGATCTTAAAACAATGCTTTACACTATTGCTTCTGATGAAATGGAAGGTCGCGAAACTGGTTCTAAAGGACAGAAAAAAGCGGGAGTTTACATGATTGAGCAATACAAAAAAAATGGAATCTCTTTTCCAAAAGGAGCTTCAGATTATTACCAGCCTGTTCCTGCAACATTTATGAATGCAAAACGCAATCAAAATCTGCCTGATTCAGAAAACATCTGGGCATACATTGAAGGTTCAGAAAAACCAGATGAAGTTTTGGTAATTTCTGCACACTACGATCACGTTGGAATTAAAGATGGGGAAGTTTACAACGGAGCTGATGATGATGGTTCTGGAACTGTAGCAGTTATGGAAATGGCTAAAGCTTTTGCTAAAGCAAAAAAACAAGGACACGGACCAAAACGCTCTATTTTATTTCTTCATGTAACTGGCGAAGAGCATGGTTTACACGGATCTCGTTTTTATTCTGAAAATCCATTGTTTCCAATTGCAAACACAATTGCAGACATCAATATCGATATGATTGGGCGTCGTGATGTGGAGCATGCAAACACAAATAATTATGTATACGTAATTGGCGCAGACAGATTATCATCTGATTTACACAATGCAGTTGTGGCTCAAAATGATAAATACATCAAAATGGACTTAGATTTTAAATTTAATGATCCAAAAGATCCAAACCATTTCTATGAGCGTTCTGACCACTATAACTTCGCAAAACATGGCATTCCTGCTGTTTTCTTCTTTAACGGAGTTCACGAAGATTACCATGGAAAAGGCGACGAACCTCAAAAAATCGAATACGATGCTTTAACCAAAAGAACTAAACTTGCTTTTGTAGTAGCTTGGGATTTGGCAAATAGAGAAAACAGACCGGTAGTTGATAAAAAATAGTTGCTAAGGTTCTGAGATGCTAAGATTCTAAGTTTCTCTTAGGAACGAATATAAAAAAGGATGAGTTTTACTCATCCTTTTTTTATATTATATATTTTTTGATTTACTCAAAGCTAAAAAAACTTAGAATCTTAGCATCTCAGAACCTTAGCAACTTTAACTAGTCATTCATCGAAATCAAAAACTCTTCGTTATTCTTTGTTTTCTTGAAACGATCGTTTACGAAGTCCATAGATTCTACTGGATTCATATCTGATAGATATTTACGCATAATCCACATTCTTTGTAAAGTTTTCTCGTCTAATAATAAATCGTCGCGACGTGTACTAGATGAAGTAAGATCGATTGCAGGGAAAATACGTTTATTAGCTATCTTACGATCTAATTGTAATTCCATGTTACCAGTTCCTTTAAATTCTTCGAAGATAACTTCGTCCATTTTAGAACCTGTTTCTGTTAACGCAGTTGCGATGATACTTAAGGAACCGCCATTTTCTACATTTCTAGCTGCTCCAAAGAAACGTTTTGGTTTTTGCAATGCATTTGCATCAACACCTCCACTTAATACTTTTCCAGATGCTGGCTGAACTGTGTTGTATGCTCTTGCTAAACGTGTAATCGAGTCTAAAAGAATCACAACATCATGACCGCATTCTACTAAACGTTTTGCTTTTTCCAATACGATGTTAGCGATTTTTACGTGTTCTTGTGGCTCTCTATCAAAAGTTGAAGCGATAACTTCACCACGAACACTTCTTTGCATATCTGTAACCTCCTCTGGACGCTCATCTATAAGAAGAACAATCAAATAAACTTCTGGATGGTTAGCAGCAATTGCGTTTGCAATATCTTTAAGAAGCATTGTTTTACCTGTTTTAGGCTGTGCAACGATCATACCACGCTGACCTTTACCTATTGGTGAAAACAAATCTATAATTCTTGTTGAAATAGAACTGCCTTTTTCGGCTAGTTTGAATTTTTCTGAAGGAAAAACTGGTGTCAAGTGTTCGAAAGAAACTCTATCGCGAACTACTTGCGGATCGTGACCGTTAATTTTTAATACACGAACCAATGGAAAAAACTTCTCGCCTTCTTTTGGCGGGCGAACCACTCCTTTTACTGTATCTCCGGTTTTTAAACCAAATAATCTAATTTGTGAAGTTGATAAATAAATATCATCTGGAGAAGCTAAATAATTATAATCTGATGAACGTAAAAACCCATAACCGTCTGGCATCATTTCTAAAACGCCTTCACTTTCAATAATTCCGTCAAATTCAAAATCCGAATCTCTGAAGTTATTATTGTTCTTTTTATTCTTGTGGTTAGGGTTTTGATTATTGTGATTTCCGTTTCCATTGCCATTCCCGTTCTGATTTTGGTTCTGATTCGGGTTTTGATTTTGGTTCTGGTTCTGATTTTTATTCTGATTCGGATTGATCTTTTTTGCAGGAGCAGTTTGTGAAGTTTTTTCAGCTGTTTCGGCTGTTGGCTCAGAAGTAATTGATTCTGATGGAGCTGCTTCTACAACTTCTTCAGTAGCGGTTACTTCTTTTTCTTTTTTCAGCGCTACTTTCTTCTCATATGCCTGTTTATTGAATTTTCCACCTTTAGGCTCTTTTTTTGCTATTGGTGTTTTATTCTCCTCTACTGCTTCATCTGCCTTTTCTGCAATTGGCTGAACTGTTTCAACAGTATCGTTTTTTTGAACAGTTTCCTCTACTTTATCAAATTCTAAAACAGGAGCATTTTTGGTATTTGCTACTTTTGTTTTTGCTGGAGCAATTCTAGCGCGTTTTGGTTTTTCATCTTTGGCTTCAGAAACTACTTCTGCTTGAGGTGCTTGAGCCGGAGCATTAGTGCTCTCTTGGTGTGCTAAAATCTGACTAATTAAAGTCTCTTTTTTGACACCAGTAATCTTTATTGTTTTAGCTAACTTAGCTATTTCTTGAAGCTCAGCAAGCTTCATTTCTTTTAATGCAGAAATATCAAACATGAATGTTCTATGAATTTAATTATTTTAAGGAATACTGTAAAAAGAATAGGTAGATAATTAATTTGAATTGACCGCAGTATGAAGTGCTTACGGTATTATGATGCAATAATACGAATAAAATTTTATCATACAATAGTATTTTAAAAAAAGAAAATATATTTTTGTAAAACATTTTTAGACCATGATACAAAGAATTCAAACTGTATATATATTTCTAGCTTTTGCAGCAACTGGCATTTTATTGCTTTTTGTTCCGCTTTGGACAACTAGTGCAGGAAAGCCATTCTTTTTTATGCAGGATATGCTTTATACTTTTTTACTAGGATTAACAACTATGCTTAGTGTTATCAGTATAATTTCATTTAAAAAGAGACAAAATCAGTTTGTACTAAACAGACTGAACATAATATTAAATTTAATTTTATTAGGATTATTTGTATATCGATCACTAAATTTATCTGGAGGGACTGAGGTCTCTGAGAAAGGTATTGGGATGTTCATGCCAATTGTTGCTATCGTGTTATTAGTTCTAGCTAATAAGGCCATCAAAAAGGATGAGGATCTTGTAAAATCTGTTGATCGTTTGAGGTAAACCTATAAACTTTAGTTTATTTTGTGCGAAGAAAAACCCGAACTCTGATTCGGGTTTTTTTTTACCCTATTATATTATAAATCAGACCTGAAGAGCATAATAAAAGTGCATTTTATAGTATAATTTTGTGTTTTCAAATTCAAATAATCATGACTCCCAAAATACGGATTCATCTTGCAGATGATCATCAGGTTCTAATTGATGGACTGTCCAACCTGCTCCAAACTGTTTCAAACTTTGAAGTGGCAGGAACTTCACTGGACGGCACCACTGTCTATGAGGATGTTATAAACGATAAAGCCGATGTTTTGATTCTAGACATCAGTATGCCTAAAAAAGACGGCATAGAAACATTAAAAGAGTTTAACCAAAAACAACTTCCTTGCAAGGTCATTATTTTATCTAGTTATGATGATCTTAAAATCATTAAAGAAGTAATGAAACTAGGTGCAAAAGGCTATCTTACTAAGAATTGCGCTGGCGAAAATATCATTGAAGCTGTCGAAGCTGTTTATCAAGGTCAGGAATATTTTAGCGATGCTGTTAGAGAAAAAATCTTCAATACTTTTAGAGACAACCCAAAACTCAACTCAAACGCGGTTATAGAAAATCCAATCTTAAGCCCTCGTGAGATTGAAATCATTATTTTGATTGCTTTGGAATATAGCGGAAAAGAAATCAGCGAAAAACTTTTCATCAGCTCCCATACTGTCGAAACGCATCGTAAAAACATTATGAAAAAGCTCAATATAAAAAGTACAATAGGTTTGGTAAAATATGCTCTTAAAAACAATTTAATCAATCCTTAAAAATTGCTTTTATGTTTCGTTTTAAATTCTTTATATATATTCTTTTTCTTATTGCTTTTGAAGGAAATAGTACCGCACAATCTACTGATACCGTAAAAGTTCCACAAACTGAAATTAAGAGTAAAATTGCAAATAATCATTTTAGCAAATCAGAACAACTACGAAACAAAAAAATCGTCAGTTTGTCTATTATACTTATCGCCATCATTTTTCTTTTATTTTATTTTCTGTACCAAAACAATAAATTAAAGCAGAAGATAAAACGAAAAGACACCAAACAGAAAATCCTTCTCGATATCATTAATTCTGGCATAGATTCTCAAGAAGTAGAGCGAAAAAAAATTGCTTCTTTTCTGCACGACAATATCAATTCACTTTTGTCTTCCGCAGGATTACATTTAAACACCTTTACGGCTCAACATGACATAAAATCGGATGAAATCCAGAAAGCTAAAAACATTTTATCTGAAGCGCACGAATTACTACGAGATATGTCTCACGATCTTGTTCCGTCACTTTTGGTTCGTTTTGGATTAATTTATGCTTTAGAAGATTTGTGCGAAAAAAATTCAAATTCTGCGATCGAATTTGAGTTTTCAAGTTCCATTCCAACTAGCAGAAGATATGTTGAAAAGTTCGAAATGAAGATTTATTTTATAGTCAGCGAGTTATTTAGCAATATCACCAGACATAGCAACGCTAAAAAAGCAAAGCTTTCTTTGACTGAAAAAGAAAATCAATTAATTCTAAGCGTTTACGATGACGGAATTGGTTTTAAAACTCAGAAATTAAAAGAGGTTGAAGGTTTTGGGTTAAACAGAATAAGAGCTCGAATTAAAAAATATAAAGGAACTTTATCTATTGTTTCAAAAGAAAACCAGGGAACCAAAATAAAAATTCAGATTCCATTGCCGCATTAATTACTTCGCTCCTATTTCAATAATTTCCAAATCTTTGATTTTATCATCATCAATTACAAATCGCAACATGGTTCTCACTTTATGAAATCCGCTTTTTCCAGCAGCGCCGGGATTCATGTGCAGCAAATTATTCTTTTTATCAAACATGACCTTCAGAATATGAGAATGTCCGCAAATAAACAATTTCGGCGGATTCAGAGCCAATTCTTCCCTAACATTCTGATTGTATTTTCCAGGATAACCTCCAATATGCGTAATCCAGACCGATACATTTTCGCAAGAAAATCTATTATTTAACGGAAATTCCAATCTTGCCTGCGCATCGTCAATGTTTCCATAAACCGCTCTTAGAGGTTTTAGCTTTTTTATGGTATCTGTAACTACCAAATCTCCAATATCTCCAGCATGCCAAACTTCATCTGCTTGAGCAACATATTTTAAAATGGTATCATCAATATGACTGTGAGTGTCTGAGAGAAGCAGGATTTTTGTCATTTTCTAAGGTGCTAAGGTTCCAAGATGCTAAGATACTAAGGTTTTTCTTTTTAGTCACTAAGCTAATTTTTGTTTTCGATGTGATTGCTTTAGCAGAGACATAAAAGCACTATATCCTTACGCAAAAAACTTAGATCCTTAGTATCTTAGAATCTTAGCATCTTTTAAAAAAACCTTTGTACCTTTGCAGCTCAGAACCTCTGTCCCTTAAAATGAGATATTTTATTCAATTCGCTTATAACGGAACACATTATCATGGCTGGCAAATACAGCCAAATGCTTCTTCAGTTCAAGAAACTTTAAATAAAGCTTTTTCGGTTTTATTAAATGAAACTATCAGCATTATGGGTGCTGGAAGAACAGATACGGGTGTTCATGCCAGCGAAATGTACGGCCATTTTGACACAGAAAAAACATTAGATATTCCGGTTTTGACTCATAAACTGAATTCGTATTTACCAAAGGATATTGCTATTTTTGATATTATACCAGTTCACGATGATGCCCATTGTAGATTTGACGCTACAAAGCGAACTTATGAATATCATATTAATACCTTAAAAAATCCGTTTTTACAGGAATTGAGCTGGTATGTTTCGCAAAAACTAGATGTCAGTTTAATGAATGAAGCAGCGCAATTATTATTGAAACATACCGATTTTCAATGTTTTTCAAAAGTTAACACTGATGTCAACACATTTGATTGCACGATTTTTGAGGCATATTGGAAACAAGAAAACGGAAAACTGATTTTTACCATTTCGGCAAATCGGTTTTTAAGGAATATGGTTCGTGCAATTGTAGGCACTTTGATCAATATTGGTTTAAAGAAAATCACTTTAATCGATTTTGAGGATATCATTGCCAGCAAAAGCAGAGAAAAAGCAGGATTTTCGGTTCCTGCACATGGTTTATATTTAACCAAAATAGATTACGATTATTTATAAAGCTTTAAGCTTTAGACAATAGGCTTTAGGCTTATTTCTTGTTGCTTACTGCTAATAGCTTACGGCCTAAAAGCCTAAAGCTTAAAGCACGAAAAAATAAATGAAAGCAAAAGCATTCGATACAGGATTATTCAAACGAATTTTAAAATATACTCGTCCTTATAAATGGCGTTATTATGGCGTAATCATATTTGCCATTTCGCTATCTATCTTCGCTGCACTTCGTCCTTATTTACTTAAAGAAACTGTCGATGGCTACATCAAAACTCATGACAAAATGGGTTTGCTCCTATATATTATATTAATGGGAGTGGTTTTACTGATGGAAGTTTTTTCGCAGTTTTACTTTGTTTATTGGGCCAATTGGCTTGGGCAGGATATTGTAAAAGATATTCGAACCAAACTCTTTCAGCACATTTTGAGTTTCAGAATGAAATATTTCGACTTGGTTCCAGTTGGACAATTGGTTACACGTGCCGTTTCAGATATTGAGTCGATAGCTCGAATTTTCAGTCAAGGTTTGTTTATGATTATAAGCGATTTGATGAAAATGGTTGTTGTCTTGATTTTTATGTTTTACATGAATTGGAAACTGACTTGGATTGTCGTAGTTGCTATGCCAATTTTAGTTTTTATTACTAGAATTTTTCAACGCAAAATGCAAGTTGCTTTTGAAGAAGTAAGGACCCAGATCGCCAACATGAACTCTTTTGTACAAGAACGTGTAACGGGAATGAAAATCGTTCAGCTTTTTAACCGTGAAAAAATCGAAGCCGAAAACTTTAAAGACATCAACAACAAACATAGAGTTGCTTGGATTAAGACTATTTTATACAACTCTATCTTCTTCCCAATTGCCGATATTATTTCATCCATAACTTTAGGTTTGGTTGTAGTTTATGGTGGTTTCCGAATTTTAAACGGAGATCATTTTACAACTTTTGGAGATTTATTTTCATACACAATGTTTATCGGAATGCTTTTTAATCCGTTAAGACAAATTGCGGATAAATTTAATGAAATGCAGTTAGGAATGATTGCTGCCAATCGTGTTTTTGATATTATTGACACACAAGATCATATTCAAGATACGGGAACAATTGAAGCGCCCGTTTTTGATGGAAGAATTGATTTTAAAGACGTTCGTTTTAGCTACATTCCAGAAGAAGAAGTTATAAAGGGAATTGATTTATCGGTTTCGGCGGGACAGACCATTGCTATTGTAGGTTCTACAGGAGCAGGAAAATCTACGATCATTAATTTATTAAATCGTTTTTACGAAATCAATAGCGGAACAATTTGCATTGATGGAGAAAATATAGAAAACTATACTTTGGCTTCTTTAAGAAAACAAATTGCTGTTGTTTTACAAGACGTCTTTTTGTTTGCCGATACGATTTATAATAATATCACTTTGCACAATCCAGAAATTACTCGAGACAAGGTAATTGATGCTGCGAAGAAAATTGGTGTTCATGATTTTATTATGAACCTGCCAGATAATTATGATTTTGATGTAAAAGAGCGTGGTGTTATGCTTTCGTCTGGACAGCGCCAGCTTATTGCATTTTTACGTTCTTATGTGAGTAATCCAAGTATTTTGATTTTAGACGAGGCGACTTCTTCTATCGACATGTATTCTGAAGAAATGATTCAGCGTGCAACAGAAACGATTACAAAAGGAAGAACTTCGATTATAATAGCACATAGATTAGCAACAATTGTAAATGCAGATAAGATTGTGGTGATGGATAAGGGATTGATTGTTGAACAAGGAACGCATCAGGAGTTATTGCAAAAAACTGATGGGTACTATAAAAATTTATATGACTCGCAATTTGCTGTGGCAAACTAGGTCATAATGTTACTTTTTGAAATTTAGATTAAAAAATATTACCTCTAGACGGGCATTCTTAATATATGTTACGGTTTCGATTCTGGTTACAGTTTTGTCCGTTTATATTTTGAGTAACCTTATTACTGATTTGACAGAAAAAGCGAATGATGAAGTATCACTTCGCAGTTTTATGAAGAAGCAGGAATTTATGTCACAAGAGTTTTCTAAATTTATGGAACATGAAAACCAAATAAAACATGTTTTAAAAATAAGTACACCAGAAAATCTAGCATCCAACTTACATATTTTGTCTTCGGTTCAAAATACCAATTCACTGGTTGCCGATAGCTGGTTTCAAATCAATGAAAATAGAATTCAGTTTGGAACAGATTCTATTTCTGATGCCTTAAAAAAAGAAGTTTCAGATTTCATTCTAAAAAATAAAAATGTAGATTATTTCAGCGCTGTTATTCCGCAAGGAAAAGAATGGGTTTGGAGAATTTATTTCAAACTTAATTCAAAAAACACAACAGTTCGTTATGGCTACGATATCAACTTAAAAAATCTTCATAATTATATCTCGAATGTAGACAAGTCTAATTCGGCAACAAATTACGCCTTCATTTTTGATAAATCTGGAAGATGCATTTATCATCCTGAGATTGCGTTTATAGGAAAAGACATTTACAAAATATCTTCTACCCGATCTCTTGATACCATTTTTACTAAAAAACAAGATTATGTAAGAAGAATTACAATGTCCGAATATTTAAAACTGGATGTTATTCGTTTTACAAAAAGATTAGATTTAAAAAACTCGCATTGGTTTATATGTGTCAATGTTCCTAAATTTTCTGTGGATGAAAATGTAGAATTAATCAAAAAATATTCTACTTGGATATACTTGATTACAACAGTAATGCTTTTCCTCATTTTCTACTTATTCTTGTATATCAACAGACACGCGTACCGAGAAAAAGGAATTGCCATAAAAGAAAAAAATAGACTCTTAGTAGAAAACGAAAAAATAATAAAAGAAAAAGCTCTTATTCAGTTACAACAATTGAAAGAGCAGATAAATCCGCACTTTTTATTTAATTCACTCAATTCGCTTTATATGCTAATTGGAAGTGATATTAAAGTTGCGCAAAAATTTACCTTAAACTTATCTCGTATTTATCGTTATTTAATTGATCCGCCAGAAACAAATATTGTCCCTCTGAAAGACGAATTATTATTTATCGAAAAATATATCTTTTTACAGCAGACTCGTTTTAAAGACGAATTATTCTTTTCTATTCAAATAGAAAGCGAAACTGCTTTAAACAAACACATCCCCTATCTTGCTTTCCAGATTGCGGTCGAAAATGCTATTAAGCATAATGCGGCAACTCAAGAAAGTCCCTTAACTACTACAATCCTGATTCAAGAAAATCAGGCAATTATCAGCAACAATCTTCAAAAGAAATTGACTGCTGAATTGAGTACTAAATTTGGGTTAAACTACCTGAATAGCATTTACAATTATTACTCAAAAACCGATTTTAAAACATCAGAAAAAGACGGCGTTTTTATCTGTATTCTTCCATTAATAAACATTCACTCCTAAAAAAAAGCCACTCACTCCTTTTTGTTTTTTTTCTGAACTAAAATAAAATAGTTTCGGATCGAAAATTAACCTAAACTTAACATCTGATGAAGGAAAAGTCATTCCTGCATAATTTGGTAACAATTTGCATACTCTTATTATTATTATCGCCGCTTACTGTTCAATCTCAAAAGAAAAAGAAAGACAAAAAAGAAGCTGCAACCGAAATTAAAAAAGATTCTACCGATTCTAAAAAAGGTAAAAAATATGACGACCTAGTAAAAAAAGGTTCTCTGAAAAAAGGTCTGTTTAATATTATTCAAGTTAAAACGGATGTTTATTTTGAAATTCAAGACAGCTTATTTAAAAGAGAATTTTTAGTTGTAAATAAATTATCTCAAGTTCCTTTTCAAGTAAACGAAGCTGGCTTAAATAAAGGAATGAATTATGAAAACAAAGTAATTAGTTTTTATAAAGATACAATCGCAAAGAAAGTCTGGGTAAAATCGTATGTGCCAAAGGTTTCTTCGCCAAAAGAAGATGCGATTACACAATCTGTTCAAAATAATTTTGCCGAATCTATTATTGAAGTTTTTGATATTGAAACCAAAAACAACGATTCGACTTCTGTTGTTATTAAAGTAAATAAGATTTTTGACGGAAAACAAAAAAGCTTCAATGATGTTTTGAGCAACATTGGATTTGGCGGTTCTGTAAAATCTGATCTTTCTTATATTGAAGGTGTAAAATCTTTCCCAAAAAACATTGTTATAAAATCGCAATTGACTACTTCTGTTAGCGAAGGCGGACCTGCATTGTCTGTAACTCTTGGCGTTACGAGCAATATTATTTTATTGGACAAAACTCCGATGAAACCCCGTTTTTCTGATAACAGAATTGGTTTCTTCACAGAAAAACACTGGTATTTTGCCGATGATCAACAAGCAATGCTTGAAAAAGAACTAATTACACGTTGGAGATTAGAACCTAAAAAAGAAGATGAAGAACGATATTTGAAAGGCGAATTGGTTGAACCTAAAAAACCTATCGTTTATTATATTGATCCATCGACTCCAAAACAATGGAGAAAGTATATTATTGATGGTGTTCACGATTGGCAAGCAGCTTTTGAAAAAGCAGGTTTTAAAAATGCTGTTATCGCAAAAGAACCAACAGAAGCTGATTTGGATTTTGATATTGATGATGTTCGCTACTCTGTAATTACATATGCAGCTTCTCCAAAATCTAATGCTATGGGACCATCTGTGGTTGACCCAAGAAGCGGTGAAATTATCGAAGCAGATATTATTTGGTGGCATAATGTAATGACTTCGCTTCAAAGCTGGATGCGCATTCAGACAGGACCAATTGATCCGAAAGCTAGGGGAAATAAATTTAGTGATGAACATATGGGAGAAGCAATTCGTTTTGTTTCGTCTCACGAAGTTGGACATACTTTTGGCTTAAAACATAATATGGGTTCTTCTTTTGCTTATGATGTTGAATCTCTTCGCTCTAAAGAATTCACAGCAAAAATGGGCGGAACTGCTCCATCAATTATGGATTATGCCCGTTACAATTATGTAGCACAACCAGAAGACAATGTAACAGTTATTACTCCGAAAATTGGAGAATATGATAAATATGCTATTGAATGGGGTTACAGATGGTACGCGCCTAACGAAAACGAAACAACAAAACTAAACGCCTTACTTACAAAACATCAAGATGACCCCATTTATTTTTATGGAGAACAACAGGAAAATATAATTGATCCTCGTTCTCAATCTGAAGATTTAGGAAACGATGCTGTAAAAGCAAGTGAATATGGTTTAAAAAACCTAAAACGTGTTGTCGATAATATATTAAGCTGGACTTACGATAAAGATCAGTCTTACTATGAGACAGGAAAATTATACATCGGAACTATTGGTCAATGGCAATTGTACAACCGCCATGTAATGAACAATATTGGTGGTGTTTATTTAAACACAACAGTTCACGGAGATAACAAACAAAGCTACATTCCGGTTTCTGCAGCAATGCAAAAAAGAGCAGCAGATTATTTAGCTAAAAATGTACTTACAATTCCGCAATGGTTGTTTTTCAATGACATTTTAGACAAAACAAATCCGTTGAAAGATTCTCCTCTTGGTCCTTACGAATATACTCCGTATACACTTTCGAGAGAATTGCAATACAGCATTATGTATGATTTATTTAGTGATGATCGCTTGCTTAGAATGACAGAAAACGAATTGTATCAACGAAATAAAACCAAAGATCCAGTTTTTACCGTAAATGATTTGTTTAAAAAAATGCATCAAAGTGTTTTTGCCGGAACGATTGCCAATAAATCATTATCAATTCTAGAACGTATGACACAGAAAAATTATGTAGACGTTTTGGTTGTTTCTACAAATAAATTATTTGAAAAAACAGATGCTAAGAAACTATTAGACATTCAGCAGACTTTAAATATGCCTCATTTATGCACTTATTTAGATGATGCCCACATGGTAAAAAATATTAATCAATCTTCTTTAAAAAGAGTTACAGAAGTGACTTCAGATAAAAAAGGAGAATTAACAAAAGTCCTTCAATTATTAAAAATTAAAAAGAATACAGGAGACCAATCTACCCAAAACCATTACCGCGATTTGATCCAACGAATCGAAAAAGCATTAAATAACACAACCTTTTAATACACAACCCAAAAACATGAAGAAAATTTTACAAGCCTTACTGCTATTCCTGGCCATCGCAGGATACTCGCAGGAAACCCGAACCATCTCGGGAATTATTCTAGATGAAAATGATCACCAGCCTATTCCTGGAGCTTCTATTTTTGTTGAAAACAATTCTATTGGAAGCAAAACATCACAATCAGGAATTATACAAAGTGAAAGCATTGGAACTACTACAGATTTTGACGGTAAATTTCAATTGAAAATAGGAAAAAAAGTTACGGCTTTGAGAATCATTTTCATGGGATATCAGCCTTATACTCTTGAATTGTCAGCTCAAAAAGAATATACAATTAACTTAAAATCTGAAGTTGCAAAACTTCAGGAAATTGTAGTTACTGGATACCAAAAAATTGAAAAGAGAAAACTGACATCTGCTATTACAAAAGTAGATATGGCTTCGATTCAGCAAGCTGGGGTTTCTAGTATCGATCAATTATTAGTTGGACAAGTTGCCGGAGTTGCCGTTACTACTCCATCTGGAGCACCTGGAGCGGCTGCAAAGATCAGAATTAGAGGTACAGCTTCTTTAAACGGTTCGCAAGATCCTTTATGGGTTTTAGACGGACTTCCGTTAGAGAACAATGATGTTCCTAAAAATTATGATAAAGACAATATTGATGTTTTAAATAACTATTCTATCGCTGGTTTAAATCCAGATGATATTAAAGATATTACCATCTTAAAAGATGCGGCTGCAACAGCTATTTATGGTGCACGTGCTGCAAATGGTGTAATCGTTGTTACTACCAAAAAAGGAAGAAGCGGTAAAATGTCGATTAATTTCAACACAAATACCTTTATTACGCTAAGACCAGAAATATCAAAATTAAACTTGATGAATTCTAATCAAAAAGTTGATTTTGAACTTGATTTGGCTAGCCGTGCAGATTTAACTTACAGAGACACCGGTGGAGATGTTGCTCGTATCCTAAATGGAGCGAATGAATTAGACGCATACAGAGCCGGTGGATTCTCTTCTTTGAGTTCACAGACACAGCAATCAATTAATAGTTTAAGAAATATAAATACCAACTGGGGTAACTTATTATACCAAACTGCAATTAATACGCAGCACGGTTTAAGTTTATCTGGAGGTGGAGAAAAATCAGATTATTATTTCTCTTTAGGATATTATGACGAAAAAGGAACTACAATTGGAACTGGTTTAAAACGTTATAACTTAACTTTAAAAAACAATTTTGAAATAACAGATAAATTTAAAGTTGGTGTTGGAATTTTTGGTTCTGAAACCAAAACTACTTCTTATATTTCAGATACAAGTGGTTTTACTAATCCTGCAAACTATTCAAGAAACGTAAATCCGTACTTGACTCCTTACAATGCTGACGGAAGTTACAAATACGACCCAGACATTCTTGGTTATTCTGATCGTTATGTTCCTTTCAACATCATCGAAGAAAGAAACAATACTTCTTACGATTTAAAAACTAGAGCTGTTAAAGCTTTATTAGACGCTGAATATAAAATCACGAAGGACTTAAGAGTAAGTAGCCAATTAGGTTTACAGTTAGACAATAGCTCAAGTGAAAAATTTGCTGCAGCAGACACTTATTTTACAAGAAGAACAAAAGAACAAACACGTTATTACAAAGACGGAAAATTCAATTATTTCCTTCCAAATGGCGGTATTATTCAAAATTCAAACACCGATTTCTTTCAATATAACCTAAAAACAATGGTTAATTACAGTAAGACTTTAGGTGAAAAACACGAAATTGAAGCAATGGTCGGTAATGAGTTAAGAAGAACTTACAATACAAATATTGCGACAAAAGGTTTTGGTTTTGACGAAAACACATTGACAACACAGCAGATTATTTTCCCAAATTCAGATCTTGCAAACAATCCTGAATATAGAACATACTTAAAAAGCCAGAACGAAAATGCTTTTGCTTCGTTTTATGCAACTGCTTCTTATACTTACGATAGAAAATATAGTTTCTTTGGAAGTATTAGATATGATGGTTCTGACTTATTTGGTGTAGATCCTAAGTACAAATATTTACCTCTATGGTCGGTTTCTGGATCTTGGTTAGTTTCTCAAGAAAACTTCCTAAAAGACAGTAAAGTGGTTTCTAATTTAAGACTTCGTGCTTCTTACGGTTTACAAGGTAATATTGATAAAGGAACTTCGCCATATGTAATGGGAAATAACAAAATAACAACTATTTTACCAGGAACAACAGAACCAACAATCGTTGTTATAAGTCCACCAAACGATAAATTACGTTGGGAAAAAACACAGAATACCAACTTTGGTTTAGATTTAGGATTATTCAATAACCGCATTAGCATTATTACAGATGCTTACGGGAGAAAAAGTTCTGATTTAATTGGTTCGAGATCTTTACCATTAGAAAATGGTTTTGAGTATACAAACATGAACTGGGCGCAAGTAAGCAACAAAGGTTATGAAATCTCTATTGCGACAAAGAACATTAACCGTCCTAATTTTAAATGGACAACAAACATCAACTTTGCACACAACAAAAGTAATGTTGACCGTTTAGAAATTCGTGACAACACTTATACACCAAACCAAGAAGGTCATGCTGTAAATGCTGTTTTTGGGTTTAAAACAAACGGAATCGACGAAAACGGTTATCCATTATTTGTAAACAAAAAAGGAGAAACGGTAAATGCACAAACTTTCTTTGGTTTATTTGATCCTTATGCAGACTTTTTCCCTGGAGAATTTGCACAATCAAGTTTAACAGCAGCAGAGTTCAGAGATTTATTTGTTTATTTAGGAGACAGAGACCCGAAATTTACCGGAGGTATTACCAACACATTCAAAATAAGCAATTTTGATTTCACCGTTGCGGCAGCTTTCAATTTAAAACAAACGGTGGTTAAAACACCTCCTTACAACGGAACACAAGTTGATAGAGGACAAAACTATAGTACAGATATTTTAAATGCTTGGTCACCAACAAATACCTCTTCTAATTTACCAGGAATTACAAGTAAAGATTCTGGAACAGGAGATTCTTATTTAGCTTATTTATGGTTCTCTGGAGGAAATCAGATACCAACATACAACTATTTAGATACATGGGTTAGCGAAATGAGCTATATGAGATTAAGTAGTATGCGTTTAGGATATACACTTCCTAAAGCGTTCACAGATCAAATTAATATTCAAAGTATCAGATTAAATGTTGAAGCGAGAAACCTATTTGTAGTAGGTTCAGATTTCAAAGGATATTTTGATCCTGAAACATACGGAAGCATTTATGCACAGCCAGTTCCTAGATCATTTACTATAGGATGTAATGTAACTTTCTAATTCAATTAAAGATGAAAAAATTCTCAAAATATATATTCCTTTTTGTTGCGTCAATTGCTGTAAGCAGTTGCGATGAATATCTGGATGTTACTCCTATCGGAAAAGTGATTCCAGAAACTTTGCCACAATATCGTGCTGTTTTAACGACAGGCTACTCGATATATCCACAACACAAAGCCTTAACGTCTATGCGTACAGACGAATTGGTTTTAAATGAAGATAGTGACCGAACTGTTTCTTACAGAGACATTCACATCTGGAAGGATACAAACCCAGATCAGTATACCAAATTTTTTCCATACGACCAACTATACTCTATTATTTTCTATACGAATGTAGTAATCAATGAAGCTTCCAAAAAACTGGATGCTTCTCCTGAAAAAGATCAATTAATCGGAGAAGCTTATGCACTTAGAGCTTTAGCTTATTTTGACTTGGTAAATCTTTTTGGAAAATCATACAATGCAGCAACAGCTGCTTCAGACAAATCAGTTCCATTAGCTTTAGAAATCGACTTAGAACAAGCTTTTGTTCCGCAAACTGTCGAAGTTATTTACAACCAGATTATTTCAGATGCTAATCAAGCTGAAAAATTAATCAATGTAAGTTCTCAAGCTAAAGGTTTAAACTACCGTTTTTCTAAAGTTGCTTTGTATGGCTTACAAAGCAGAATTTATCTTTATAGACAAGAATGGCAAAAATCTTTAGATGCTGCCAACAAAGCACTTGCAATAAACAGCAATCTGGTTAATCTAAATTCGACTTCTGTTATTCCAACAAAGTTTGATGCTGCAGAATCTATTTTAGCTTTAGAACCTGGATATACTACCGACATTATGGAATCTTCTTTTGCATCTCCAGAGTTGATTAATACATATAGCAAAACGACAGATTTGCGTTTTCCTCTTTACTTTTCAACTAGCGGAAGCAATTACAGAATTGAAAAAGGAAGATTCGACGAAAACAAATGCACGATCAGAACTTCTGAGTTGTATTTGACAAAAGCGGAAACATCTGTAAAATTGAACAATATCTCAGATGCTAAAAGAACTGTTTTAAGTTTTGCAAAAAACAGATATTCTGCAACAGGATACACACAACTTGAAAGCCAAGTAAACGCTATGAATGCTGCAGATCTAACCAACTTTATATTGGCAGAAAGACAACGTGAATTTGTTGTCGAAGGTCAGCGTTGGTTTGATTTAAGAAGAACAACACAAAAACAGATTGTTCATACTCTAAAAGGGCAAAATTATACTTTGATACAAAATGATCCGCGTTATACTCTTATTTACCCAGCAAACGCGAGATTGAATAATCCCAATCTATAATACACCTATTGTTTTTTTTAAAAAGGTCCAGTTTTCACAGCTGGGCCTTTTTTTTATACAAATTCATGCAACAAATTACACTCTTTTTTGCGAATACGAATTACTGATTTTATCTTTGCAGTATAATTGGTTATAAATTTCGAAAAAAATGAAAATTGCCATTGTCGAAGACGAACATCTTGCTTCTAGCTATCTAAAATCGATTTTAGAACAGCAAGACGTTTTATCGATTACCGCAATCACTGTTTTAAAATCTGTAAAAGAAGCTGTTGTTTTTTTTAAAGAAAACAAAGTTGATCTTGCATTTATGGACATTCATTTGGGTGACGGAAAAAGTCTCGAAATCTTCGAAAAAACCACTATCTCCTGCCCTGTTATTTTTATCACAGCTTACGATTCTTATGCTATTTCAGTTTTCAAGCATTTTACAATCGATTATCTTTTAAAACCATTTGAAGAAGAAGAATTATTAGAAGCACTTCAGAAATTCAAAAAAATAAAAGATAATTTCAACAGCAATTCTACGCTTCAATCTTTGGTAGCAATAGAAAATCCTGAAAGCAGTAAAATCCAGCATCATTTCTTGGTAAATCACGGCTATAAAATGATTTCTATTAGCGAAAATGAAATCACTTATTTTACAGCAACAGGAAAACATTTATTTATTCATGTAAAATCAGGAAACAGCTACTTGTACAATAATACCTTAACCGATATTATAAACAATTTAGATCCTTTCAATTTCTTTAAAATAAATCGAAAATATATTGTGACTCGAAACAGTATAAAAGAAGTTGTAAAACACTCCAATCAGAAAGTAGAATTGATTTTGAATGTTCCTCCAGCCGAATCTGAGGCAATTTTCATCAGTAAAAAAGAAATCAATAATTTCAAAAACTGGCTAGATCAATAATTTAATAATTATTTAGCTATAAATTAATGTTGGTTTCCTAAATTAAAAAACTGCAGTATTCACAAATTGTGATTTAAAATCCGACTAAAAACTGTCAAAAACGCTTTAAAACGTTAAATTAGCGTTATAGAAATCATAAAATTGACCTTTCACAATCAGTTACATAGCAGAAATTTTTTGTTTATTCTTTATCTTTGAGAGTATAGAAATCAAATGTAAAAGACAATGCCACAAAATAGATTTTATCCTGATGAAAAATTCAAAGAAATAGAAATAAATGCCTCATTGCAACTAAGATACGCCATTTCAAACAGAGGTAGATTAATAAGTTTTACCGATGAAATTGAAAACGGAAGGATCCTAAAAGGAGGTTTAAGCGACGGATATCCAACTTTCCGTTTTAAAGTTAAAAAAGACGATAAAATCGTAAATAAATATCTCTTCTTATACAAACTCGTTGCCCAATATTTTATTCCAAAAGATTCTGAAGATCAAACATATGTTCTGCACTTAGATTATAACAGAGCAAACGATGATGAGCGCAATCTGCGTTGGGCTACAAAACAAGAAATGATGGCACATAGCCGTAAAAGTCCTCGTGTTATTCAGGCTAAAAAGAACTTAATTGAGCACAATCTAAAAGCTGACGGCCGAAAATTAACCACTACAAAAGTGATGCTAATTAAAAAAATCCTTGCAAGACCAGAACAAAAAACACGTCTTAAAATGATTGCAAAACAGTTTGGAGTAAGCGAAATGCAAATCAGAAGAATCGCCAGCGGAGAAAACTGGGGACATGTAAAAGTTTAATGGTGATTGTAAAATGTTAAAGGTAAAATGTGAGATGTATGATATTGAAATCAACATTTCACATTTTACTTTTTTACAACTTACCTTTTTTTAAAATAAATCCTTAAATTCGCAATCACAAATAACAAAAGAAGAAATCGAAAGATGAGTTTCGGAAATACAAACTTCATTTTCGATAGTTAATACTAAAAACAAAAAAAATGAAATACGACGTTATTGTTTTAGGAAGTGGTCCTGGAGGATATGTAACAGCGATTAGAGCTTCTCAATTAGGCTTTAAAGTAGCTGTAGTAGAAAAAGAAAATCTTGGTGGAGTTTGCCTTAACTGGGGATGTATCCCAACAAAAGCGCTTTTAAAATCTGCTCAGGTTTTTGATTACCTTAAACACGCTTCTGACTACGGATTGAAAGTTTCTGAATTTGATAAAGATTTCCCTGCAGTTATTCAACGTAGCCGTGGTGTTGCCGAAGGAATGAGCAAAGGAGTTCAATTCTTAATGAAAAAAAACAAAATTGACGTTATTGAAGGTTTTGGAAAACTAAAACCAGGAAAAAAACTTGACGTTACTGATAAAGATAATAAAGTTACAGAATACAGCGCTGATCACATTATCATCGCAACTGGTGCTCGTTCTCGTGAGTTACCAAACTTACCTCAAGATGGTGTAAAAGTAATTGGATACCGTCAGGCAATGACATTACCAACTCAGCCAAAATCTATGATCATTGTAGGTTCTGGAGCAATTGGAGTGGAGTTCGCTCATTTCTACAACTCAATGGGAACAGACGTTACTATCGTAGAATTTATGCCAAATGTAGTTCCTGTAGAAGACGAAGATATCTCAAAACAATTTGAGCGTTCTTTGAAAAAATCAGGAATTAAAGTAATGACTAACTCATCTGTTGAGCGTATTGACACAACTGGTGCAGGAGTTAAAGCTTTTGTTAAAACTGCAAAAGGAGAAGAAGTTCTTGAAGCAGACATCGTACTTTCTGCAGTTGGAATTAAAACAAACATTGAAAACATCGGATTAGAAGAAGTTGGAATCGCTGTTGACAGAGATAAAATCTTAGTAAACGCTTACAACGAAACTAATATTCCAGGATACTACGCAATTGGAGACGTTACTCCAGGTCAAGCTTTAGCTCACGTTGCTTCTGCTGAAGGTATCAACTGTGTGGAGAAAATTAAAGGTTTACACGTTGAGCCAATCGATTACGGAAACGTTCCTGGTTGTACTTATGCAACTCCAGAAATCGCTTCTGTTGGTTTAACTGAAAAACAAGCTAAAGAAAAAGGTTACGAATTAAAAATTGGTAAATTCCCATTCTCAGCTTCTGGAAAAGCAAAAGCTGCTGGAAATGCTGACGGATTCGTAAAAGTAATCTTCGATGCTAAATATGGAGAATGGTTAGGATGCCACATGATTGGTGCTGGTGTTACAGATATGATTGCTGAAGCAGTTGTAGCTCGTAAACTAGAAACTACAGGTCACGAAATCCTTAAATCTATCCACCCTCACCCAACAATGAGCGAGGCTGTTATGGAAGCTGTTGCTGATGCTTACGGCGAAGTAATTCACTTGTAAAAATATACCGTTTTACGGTTATATATAATTTTTCAATTTATAAAATCCGATTTGTGAAAACAGATCGGATTTTTTTATGCTTTTTAATCAAATCGACAATGTAAACCTTACTCTTTTAAAAAATTAGTTTTTTAATATTTTAATATTATTTTCGCAAAAATCTAACTAACCCATTTTTACAAATCAGAAATAGTATGAAGAAAATTTTCCTTTTTATCATTTTAGGAATAACCATTAATTTAAAAGCCCAAGAAGCCAGTGTTGAAAAATCAATGTTCTCAATCCAAACTGGATTTGCAGGATTATGGCTCAATAACGAATTTAAACTTGCTAATTCACTCGCATTAAGAAGTGAAATTGGTATCGAATACGATTTTGCGGTAGGAGACCATTACGACGAAGCTGGTTTTATTCTACAGCCGGTTATAACATTAGAACCCAGATTTTATTACAATTTGAAAAAAAGAAATTCTCAAGGAAGAAAAACTTCTAACAATAGCGGCAACTATCTTTCTTTAAGAACAAGTTATCATCCGGATTGGTTTGTAATAAATCTAGATGACAATATTACCAAAACAGCAGATTTGTCTATTATTCCAACTTGGGGAATAAAACGTTCGATTGGAGATCATTTTACTTATGAAACTGGAGTCGGATTAGGATACAGACTCGTATTTCTAAAAGCAAACTCATACAACGGACACGCACAAAATGTAGATGATTTTAATACAACTGAAAGCCAATACACGCCTTATTTACATCTAAGAATTGGTTACGTTTTTTAAAAGAGATATAATTATTTAACGAAATCCGATTTACTTTTAGTAAATCGGATTTTTTTTTAAGCCTTCAAATCCCTAACACCGCAGAATGTTAAACTTAAAAAGAAAAGCATCTATTGAAATAAATATTACTTAATTTTAGTAAATATAATCTAACAAAAAAATCATGTCTGAAACAACAATTTTCTACGCCGACGGAGAAAATCCAAAAATGATCGAAGCTTACAAAAGAGCTCAAGAAACCTTTAAATATTTCTGGAGAGAACTATCTTGGGAATACCGAAGAATAGTTCCAGGTTTAGATGTTGCTTGTGTAAAACTAGCTTTCACCCAAGATATAGACGACGACACCATTGTAGAACACATGTGGATTAACGACGTAAACTTTGACGGCGAAACGATATACGGAATTTTAGTAAATGATCCCAACGAATTGACTAATGTAAATAATGGAGACGAAATCGCAATTCCGATTAATCAAATTAGTGATTGGTTATTTGCTATTGACGGCAAAACTTATGGAGCATTTACAATTCAGACAATGCGCTCTGAAATGAGCGATGAAGAAAGAGAATCACATGATGAAGCGTGGGGATTAGATTTTGGTGATTTTAATGATATTTTAGTTGTAAACGAACAAAAAGAGAAACCAGAAAATCTAATTGAACATCCAATGAGCAAAAACATGAAAGAAAGTCTCATTGAATTCTTAAAAAACAATCCAGAAGAAATAGAAGCTCAAGACGATTTGGGTTATACTTTTTTACATCGCGAAGCTATTGCCGGAAATCAAACTTCTGTAGAGCTCATTTTAAAAGCAGGAGCCAATGCAGATGCAAAAACCAATAACGGAAAAACAGCTTTAGATTTTGCCAAAGAACTCAAATGGGATCACTTAATTCCTGTACTTCAATAGAAAATTTTAGAACCCGATTTGCAAAAACAAGTCGGGTTTTTTATTTACGAAGTTGCTTTCAAAATGAATATTTCTTCATTTCAAAATCAAAACTAATCTTTTTTTAGATGGTTTAAAATAAAGAATATGCTACTTTTGCTGCACCAAATCTAACCTGCAACAGAATGAAAAAATTATTCTTTACGCTACTATTATTATCTTCAGTTCTTTTGTCTGCCCAAACAAAAAACGATACTGATTTTGCTTCACGTTTAAAAAGCACTTTTTCTCAATCTACAGACTGTGTTAACGACTTCGAAAAAATACTAAAACCAGAAGAACTTAAGGCTTTAAACACCACGCTAAACAATTTTGAAAAAAAATACCTTTACAAAATTGTTATTATAACAACTCCTTCTATAGAACCATTTCAATCATTTGAAGAGTTTGCAACCGATTTAGATCAATTTTTATCAAAAGACCCAAGATTAGATCCTACCCTTTTAATTGTTGTTAGCAAAACATTGAGACAGATTCAGCTTTTAAGTGTCGATTTTATAAAATACAAGTTAAACACAGAAGACACTCAAAACATAATCAGCACCTATTCTATTCCTGAGCTTAAAAAAGGAAATTACTATAAAGCGCTAGAGCAGGCTTCAAATGAGCTTATAAAAAAGCTACAATAATAAATAATTCAAAATCCGATTTGTGCAAACAGGTCGGATTTTTTTATCTATATTGTCTACTTCCAGCAGAATTCTAAAAATAATTTAAAAGACAATTCTGCAATTGAAGAACAGTAAATTAAAATTAGAAATGATACGCATAATAGAAGCCCAAAATAGTGATCTGCCACATTTAAGAAAGCTTTTTTTAAATGAAAGACGGCGCACATTTACCGACCAAGACATTTCTCAATTCAAATTAGAAGATTTTGACAAGCAAACTCAAGGAGAATATATTTTAATTGCATATGTAGACAATATCCCAATCGGATTTATTTCGATCTGGATGCCCAACAATTTTATCCATCATCTTTATGTTGATCATAAATATCAAGGACAAAATATTGGAACCGAATTATTAAAAGCTGCAATTTCTAAAACCAATTTTCCGCTTACTTTAAAATGTGTTGAAAACAATAGTAAAGCAATTCATTTTTACCTAAAAAAAGGATTTGTAGAAAAATCAAGAGGAAATTCTAGTAACGGAAGTTATATTTTATTTGAATTAACCAACGATGTAAAATAACCCTAAATGCAAAACATATGCGTTTTATATGGGCGTGTCCCTCCGGGTCAGGCTGTCCGCTATATCTTTTATGGCAAACCCTGCCATAAAAGGATGCCGCTCCCATCCTTCACGCATTGGTTTTCATAAGAACACTTTTGTTCTAATATAATTTGTATTTTAGTAAGATCAGAACTACAACCAAAAACATTCTAAATCATGCTAAAACAAATTTTTATCCTTTTCATTTTTTGTTTCGGAATCCAATTGCATTCACAAGAAACTGGTTTTACGACACCAGATTATAAAGCCATTGAAAAAGAAATAAGCGACAAAAATTCAAAGTTTTTCTATCCTAAATTAATGGAAAGACTCACGAAGAACGACACTCTTTTAACGCATGATGAATATCGCCATTTGTATCTTGGTTATTTTTTTCAGTCCAAATACAATGCTTTCTGGAAATCTCCAGACGACGAAAAGCTCCAAGCTTATTACAATAAAGAAAAACTCGAAACCACCGATTACGATGCCATCATCAAACTAATCAATCATTCTCTAAACGATTTCCCTTTCGACTTACAGCAGCTTAATTTTCTAGCCTATATTTATCACTTAAAAGGCGATGAAACCAGTGCAAAAATTGCCTCTTTTAGATTTCACAGTATCATGAACGTTATTCTTTCTTCTGGCGATGGTAAAAAATGCGAAACTGGTTTTCACGTACTAATGGTCGATCACGAATATATTCTGCTCAGTCTTTTTGAAATCGAATCGAAAGGACAATCACTTGTTGATAATTGTGATTATTTAAGCTTTGAAAAAGGTGTTTACAATGTTGATGGCATTTATTTCAATATCGAAAAAATGCTCGAAAACGAAAGGAAAGTTCTTAAATAACAATCCCATTATTATTTATGTTTTTATTTGTATTTTCGTACAAAATATAATTAGTTTTAAAAGTATTTTCTAATACAAAAAATCTAAAAATGAATATTCTAATTGTTTACGCGCATCCTAGCAAAAAATCGTATACTTTTCAAGTTCTAGAAAGATTAAAACTAGCCTTGAACAATGAAAAATGGAATATAGAAATCTCTGATTTGTATGCGTCTAATTTTACTAGCGATATGTCTGAGGAAGAATACGATCGTGAAGGTTTTGCGAAAACAGAACTTCCTATACCTGCGGATGTTTTAGCAGAACAAGAAAAAATAGAAAAAGCAGACTGTATTATTTTTCTATATCCTGTTTGGTGGAGCGATTGTCCAGCAAAATTAAAAGGCTGGTTTGATCGTGTATATTCGGTAGGGTATGCATATGGGCAAAACGAAACTTTCAGAAAAATGAAAACTATTCCGTACGGTCTCGTAATTTGCACAGCCGGTCATCCGAATGAGTTTTTACATGAAATCGAAATCGCTCAAAGCATGGAAAAAATTATGATCGAAGACCGACTTGGAAAACGTTTTACACATAAAGAAATGATTATTCTAGGCGGAACTTTGAATCTCGAAAATGTGATGTCAAAACATTTTGACCTTATCAATACAATTCCTCAAAAAATTAAAACAATAGTATAAAAAATCAAATCTAAATCTACCCAAAATGATGCAAGACAATAATGTAGAGAAATCAGTCTTTGAAGAGATTCCGACAGAAAAAATATATTCTAAAAAAGCAATTAGCACCGCAACTTTTTTTGGCGGTCCATTGGTTGCTGGTTATTGCATTGCGGAAAATTTTAAAACTTTTAATGATCTTGAAAAAGCCAGAAACACTTGGATTATTACAGCAATCTGTACAATCGTAATCATTGGAATCTCATTTAGCCTTCCCGAAAACTTTCCAAAAATTGTTTTTCCAGTTATTTATTCTTTCATCGCTTCCTACATAATTCAGACTTATCAAGAAGAAAACATACAAAAGCATAACGATAACGGAGGAGATACTTATGGCGGATGGAGAGTTACTCTAATTACTCTTCTAGGTTTTCTAATTTTATTTGGCTTAATCATGGTAATTGCAGTATTCTTTTACGGCATCTAATAAAAAACTTGTCTGAAATACACCTTCAAATTGTCTTTTAAACACCTTAATCAATTGATTTTTAGATTGTAATTTTACTTTACTAATTTAAAAGTCAATTGATTATGAATACTCAAGATTTTACCACAACCATAATTGTCAATCAGTCACCAGAAGAAGTTTTTAAAGCCATACAAAATGTTCGCGGCTGGTGGTCTGAAGAGATTGAAGGAAAAACAGCAAATCAAGGCGATGAATTTAAATATCATTATGAAGATGTTCATCGCTGTAAAATAAAATTGATTGAAGTAATCCCGAATCAGAAAATTGTTTGGCTCATTGAAGAAAATTATTTCAGCTTCACGAAAGACGATACAGAATGGACTAATACAACAGCAGTTTTTGATATCTCAAAAGAAGATGACAAAACAAAACTCACTTTTACACACATTGGTCTGGTTCCAGAATATGAATGTTTTGATGTTTGCAAAGCAGGCTGGAGTAATTACATCGAGAATAGTTTGAAAAAACTAATTGAAACAGGAAAAGGCCAACCAAACGCAACGGGAAAGCCTCAAATTGAAACGGAAAGAAAATTATCCGAAAAATAAAATCACTTTTCATACTATTATTTTAGACTACGTCAATCATAGATTTGGCTAAATCTATTTCTCTAATGATGCGCAACTTTGTATCATCAAAAAAAATAATAGTATGAAAATTATAATTACAGGTTCTTTAGGAAACATTAGCAAACCTTTAGCGAAAGCTTTAATAAAAGAAGGACATCAAATTACAGTAATTGCAAGCAGTAGTGAAAGAAAATCGGAAATTGAAAACCTTGGAGCGCAAGCCGCAATTGGTTCAGTAAATGACGTTAATTTTTTAACTCAAACTTTTATAGGAGCAGATGCTGTATATTGCATGATTCCACGTGCAAATTATTTTGATCAGAATCTTGATTTAGATGCTTTTACTCGTACAATTGGAAATAATTATGCAGAAGCTATCTCAAAATCTGGCGTAAAGCGCGTAGTGTTTTTAAGCAGTATTGGTGCGCATTTAGAGCAAGGTTCTGGAATCATTCAGCGTTATAATGAAATCGAAGCCGTTCTAAACAGACTTTCAAATGTTTCGATAACATTTATGCGTCCAACTTCTTTTTACTACAATTTGTTGGCTTATATTCCGATGATTAAAAATCAAGGAGTTATAGCCGCTAATTATGGAGCAGATCAATTAATTCCTTGGGTTTCTCCAAACGATATAGCCGAAGCAATTGCAGAAGAGCTTACAACTCCGCTCGACGGAAAAAAAATACGTTATGTAGCAAGCGAAGAAGTTACTGGAGATCAAACCGCAAAAATTTTGGGCGACGTAATTGGTAATCCAGATCTAAAATGGAAATTAATAAGTGACGAAGAAACACTAAACGGATTAATTGCTGTTGGAATGCAACCTAAAATTGCACAAGGTTTGGTAGAAATGTATGCTGCACTTTACAGCGGTTTGCTTGGTGAAGATTATTATCGAAATCGTCCTGCAGTTTTAGGAAAAACAAAACTGGCAGATTATGCTAAAGAATTTGCTTCTATTTTCAACCAAAATTAAGTACTTTGTATTATGGCAAATCAGCAACCTCTTCGATTTAAAACAATAAGCGAATTTCATGATTTTAGAAATTTGCCAAAACCTGAACATCCTTTGGTGAGCGTCTATAATTTTGAAGATTTAAAATATCTTAATGACGAAGAACCAAAAAGCTTAATGCTGGATTTTTATTCGATTGCTTTAAAAAGAAATGCCAACGCAAAAATGCGTTATGGCCAGCAGGAATACGATTTTAAAGAAGGAGTTTTAATTTTTCTTTCGCCAGGACAAGTTTTTTCTATTGAAGGAAATAACGAAATGCAACACACAGGATGGTCATTATTGATTCATCCTGATTTTCTTTGGAATACACCGCTTGCGCAGAAAATCAAACAATATGATTACTTTGGTTATGCAGTCAGTGAAGCGCTTCATCTTTCTGATAAAGAAGAAAACATGCTAATAGACATCATAAAAAATATTCAGCAGGAATACCAGTCTAATATTGATAAGTTTAGCCAAGATGTAATTATTGCACAAATCGAATTGTTTTTGACTTACGCTGAAAGATTTTACAACAGACAATTTATTACTAGAAAAATCAGTAGCAATCAGATTTTAGCGCGTTTAGAAAAATTGCTTGAAGACCATTTTTCTGATGATTCATTAAAACAGAAAGGACTTCCGACGGTACACTTTATAGCCGAAAATTTAAACGTTTCTCCTAATTATCTAAGTGCGTTGTTAAAAATGCATACGGGCCAAAGTACACAACAGCACATTCACAACAAATTGATTGAAAAAGCAAAAGAAAAGCTTTCGACCACTACGCTATCTATTAGCGAAATTGCTTTTGAACTTGGTTTTGAACATCAGCAATCATTTAGTAAATTATTCAAGACCAAAACAAATACTTCACCTTTAGAATTCAGACAATCATTTAACTAATTGTTTTATTTTTCATAAATTCGTTAGCTTAAAAAGCGAAAATTATGAATCCATTTTTAAGAAATACTTTGGCTGTAATTGCAGGTCTAGTTATTGGTAGTATTGTCAATATGAGCATCATTTTACTAAGCGGATCTATAATTCCGGCTCCAAATGGCGCAGATGTTAGCACTACAGAAGGCTTAAAGGCAACCATGCATTTATTTGAACCAAAGCATTTTCTTTTTCCATTTTTAGCACACGCAATCGGAACTTTTGCGGGAGCGTTGACAACTGCTGTTGTCGCAATTAAACACAAAACAAAACTAGCTTTCGGTATTGGAGCTTTCTTTTTATTTGGCGGTATAGTTACGGTTTTTACTTTGCCTTCTCCTATTTGGTTTGGTTTTGCCGATTTAATTTTTGCTTACATTCCGATGGCATATTTAGCTTCTAGAATTGCTTTAAAAAAGAAAAAATAATATGAGCGACAAAACAATAAAACCAGCAAAAAAATGCTACGAACATATTGGTGGCAAATTGGGAGAATTGCTTTTAGAGACATTTGCAGCTAAAAAATGGATTGCAAAAAACAATTCGACAGACAAGCATTTCTACATAACCGAATTGGGCGAAAAAGAATTTACCAAACTAGGCGTAGATCTGAATAAAATAAAATCGGAAGCCCTTTAATTTTATAAATTTACAATCCTTTTCTGCAAAATTTGTAGCGCTTTATTTCTTAACTTAGTTTGCTTTTAAATCTTGAATCATGACTAGGAAAGAAATCGCTAAAAACTTCTTGAAATTAGCAGCAAAAGGGCACCCTCACGAAGGTTTTCGATTGTATGTCGGAAAGAATTTCAAACATCACAACGCCTATTTCAAAGGCGATGCAGACACTTTAATGCTTGCCATGGAAGAATCTGCCAGAACAAATCCGAATAAGGTTTTTAAAATTCATCATATTCTAGAAGACGATAACTTAGTTGCTGTGCATTCGCACCTCAAACAAACGCCTTCAGATATTGGTTTTGCCGTTGTGCATATTCTCAAATTCGAATCGGATAAAATCGTCGAACTTTGGGATCTAGGACAACCTGTCCCAAAAGATTCTATTAACGAAAACGGAATGTTTTAACTAATAATAAAGTACTGATGGTTAATTCTAAATTACAAACAATTCATAATTTGCAACTTACAATCCACAATTAATAAATGAACTTAATCCCTAAAATTTCCTTATTACTACTAGTAATCTTAACCAGTTGCCATTCTTCAGCACAGACAAAAGACAATTATAAAAAAAGTATTGATAGTTTACTCCAAAACACCAACCCTAAATTTACTGGTGTGATTTTGATTGCGAAAAATGGCAAAACAGTCTATTCAAAGGCTGAAGGATTTGCGAATTTTGAAACCAAAAAACCTTTAAACCTAGATAGCCAATTTGAAATTATGTCTATTACCCGACAAATTACAGCTGCTTTGGTTTTGAAAGAAGTAGAACAAGGTAAAATTGATCTCAATACTCCAATAAAAAAATACCTGCCCAATTTAAAGCAGACATGGGCAGATACTATTACAGTTCATCAGTTATTAAACCACTCACATGGAATCACTGATTTACAAAAGCCTTTACTTTTTAAACCAGGAAGCGATTTTAAATATGGCAATGAGGGCTATCCTATATTGGGTCAAATTCTCGAATCGGTATCTAAAAAAAGCTATTCAGAACTAGCAAACGAGCTGTTTAAAAAGCTTAAAATGAATAATACATTTTGCTATTCAAAAGACAGCGATAAAAATTTAGTTACAGGATACATCTCTAACGGCAATAATTTAGAAAAAGCAGAGAATAATTTAATATCTCCATACAAAGTGCCTTCAGGCGGTCTTGTTTCTACTGTAAATGATCTTTTAATTTGGAATAACAACCTTCACAAGGGAAAAATTCTAAAACCCGAATCATACAAATTAATGACATCGTATACAATTCAAAGTCAACATAACTTTTTCGGAAAAGTAAAAGAAGGATATGGTTACGGTTTAAGAATTATAGAAAAAGAACCTATAAAATATTTTGGACATACTGGCCTTGGCAACGGATTTTCTGCTGTAAACCTGTATTTTCCTGATAGTGATGTAAGCTTAATTGTTTTAGAAAATCAGATGCCCGAAGATTCTAATTTGTTTTATGCTTCTGAATTTAAAATCAAAAACATTCTTTTTAAAAGTGATTTATTAAGTAAATCGTAGACAAAATGGCAAAAAATAAAACTACAGAAACTCAAAGTAGCGTTACTGATTTTATTAACGCTGTCGAAAATGAAGTTAAAAAAAGTGATGCTTTTGAACTTCTAAAAATAATTCAAGAAGCAACTGGTTTTGAACCCAAAATGTGGGGACCAAGCATTATTGGTTTTGGAAGCTATCATTACAAATACGACAGCGGTCACGAAGGTGATGCTCCGTTGGCTGGTTTTTCGCCAAGAAAAACAGCCATGACCGTTTATTTTTATCTGCCAGAAGAAAAAAGAGAAGAACTTTTATCTAAACTTGGAAAACATACTTCGTCTAAGGCATGCATTTACATTAAAAAACTCGCAGATATTGATATTGAAATCTTAAAAAAGATAATTTTACTTTCAATTGAATATACCCAAAATTTATATCCTCAAAATAAATGACAACATTCCTAATTCTATTATTCCTGATTGCTTTTGCAATTTATATGTTTCTTCAACACCCAAAATTCGGAAAAGCACCTTCGGGAGAAAGACTGGTTCAAATTCAAAATTCGCCGCAATATAAAAACGGAAAATTCGAAAACCAGAGCTTTACACCCGATCTCGCCGAAGGCAAAACTATGGCTGGAGTTTTATTTGAATTTTTCTTCAAGAAAGTAGATCGAAAAATTCCGACAGATTTAATTCCGTCAGTAAAAACCAACTTAAAAGAACTCCCATTAAATCAGGATGTTTTAGTTTGGTTTGGGCATTCGTCCTATTTTATTCAGTTGGAAGGAAAACGCTTTTTAATAGATCCCGTTTTTAGCGGGAACGCCTCTCCTATTCCAGGAACAACAAAATCGTTTAAAGGAACTGATATTTATACGGTCGATGATCTCCCTGAAATTGATTATTTGCTAATTACGCACGATCATTACGATCATTTGGATTACGATACCTTCTTAAAATTAAAACCTAAAACTAAAAAAGTTGTTACCGCTCTTGGTGTTGGCTCGCATTTGGAATTCTGGGGATTTCCTTCTGAAAATATTATTGAGAAAGATTGGTATTCTAAAATAGAATTAGATGAAAATCTAACAATTCACACCACGCCATCAAGACATTTTTCGGGTAGAGGTTTTAAAAGATGCAATACGCTTTGGACTTCTTTTGTTTTAGAAAGCAAGGATTTTAAAATGTATTTGGGCGGAGACAGTGGCTACGACAAGCATTTTGCCGAAATTGGCGAAAAATACGGACCGTTTGATATTGCTTTAATTGATAATGGACAATACAACGAAAGTTGGAAATATATTCATAATTTACCTCAAGATGTAATAAAAGCCATGAAAGACCTGAATGTAAAAAGAGTATTTCCCGTACATTCTTCTAAGTTTTCATTATCACTTCACGCTTGGGACGAACCTTTGAAAAAAGTAACCGAATTGAATAGTTTGTCTGAAAATCCGATTCCGTTAATTACACCAATGATTGGCGAAATTGTTGAATTGAAAAATGATAAACAAGAATTTAAACAATGGTGGAAAGGGGTTAACTAATGTTATGAATTATGAATTATGAATTCTAAACCGAATTATAAATTCATGCTATGTCCCTGAGGAAAGTGAGCAAAACTTGAAACATGAAACTTTAAAACCTGAAACAAACTAAAAACCGTGAAACCAAAAATATACTATTTCGCAATTGCATTTCTATTAACAATAAACCTATTTTCTCAAAATACCTATGTCTTTTTAGGATCTTACAATCGTGATAAAACCGCTGAAGCTATTCAAGTATATCAATTGGATACCTTAAACGGAAAATTGACCAAATTTACTTCAGTCAAAAACATTATAAATCCGTCTTATTTGACGGTTTCGCCAAACGGAAAATATGTTTATGCCTGCACAGACACTAAAACGCCAAATGCAGGAAGCGTAAGCAGTTTTGAATTTAATCCGTCAGCAAAAACTTTGACTTTTTTGAACAGTCAAAGAAGCGGTGGCGAAAATCCTGTTTATGTCAGTGTTCACAAAAACGGAAAATGGCTTGCCAATGCCAATTATACAGAAGGAAGTGTTTCTGTCTATCCTATTTTAGAAAATGGCAAAATCGATTCGATTGCCCAGAATTTTCAGTATATGGACGGAAGCGTAAATAAAGATAGACAAACTAGATCTCACGTACATTCGGCGGTATTTTCTCCACAATGCGATTATTTGTTTTTGCCCGATTTAGGAGCCGACAAAATACGCTGTTATGCTTTTGATGAAAATCTGAAAAAGCCATTAGTAGAAACTAAAAATCCGTTTACGAAAACCGATTTAGAAGCTGGTCCAAGACATTTAACCTTTCATCCAAATCAAAAATATGGATATTGCATTGAAGAAATGGCTGGACAAGTTAGCGTTTACAGTTATGAAAATGGTGTTTTAAATAAAATCCAACGCATTGCTACGCATTCAGATAAAATAAAAGATGGCTTTGAAAGTTCTGATATTCATATTTCTCCTGATGGAAAATTTTTATACGCAACAAATCGCGGCAAAGAAAATAATATTGCTATTTTCTCTATCGATGAAAATGGTCTTTTAAAAAACATTGGCTATCAATCAACTTTAGGAAAGCATCCTAGAATTTTTGCTCTCGATGAAAGCGGGAAATTTTTGGTTGCCTCGAATGTTTTAACGGGAAATGTAATTGTTTTTAAAAGAGATTCGAAAACTGGACTATTAAAGAAAGTAGGAAAAGAAGTGAAAATGGAGAATGTTTCTTGCGTACAGATTAAACAGATTTAATTTTCTTATAAGTATATTATAGATAATCTTGTTATTTCTCGTTCGTCGAAATGACAAACTTTGAGTTAAAAATTATTAAATAATTAAAAAAACATGACAATAAATAACTTCAATTTACAGCCAGATTTCTTAGAAAATGAAATCTCCAAGTTAATTCCGTTAGAAGAAAAACATTTTGAAGCCTTATTTAAAGCAGCTTCTGATCCGTTAATTTGGGAACAAAATCCTGCGAAGGATCGACATCAAAGAGATGTTTTTAGAGCTTATTTTGATCTGATACTTACAAAAAGTCCGTTCCTAATTCTCGATAAACAAACCAATGAAATAATGGGAACAACAAGTTTCTACGATTACAATCCAGAAAAATCGAATATTAGCATTGGTTACACTTTTATTACCCGAAAATATTGGGGCGGCCCGTACAACAACTCAAACAAAAAATTAATGATCGATTACGCATTTGAGCATGTTGATTCGGTACTTTTTCATATTGGAGCAGAAAACTTCCGTTCGCAAAAAGCCGTTTTAAAACTTGGAGCCAAAAAAAACAATGAGTTAACATTTATGGTTAATGGTCGTGAAGTACCATATTTTGAATATGAATTGAAGAAAAAATTATAGAAAATTATGAATTATGAGTTATGAATTTTGAGTTGACGATAACTTGTAATTTATATCATAACTCTTAATTCATAACTCATAATTCATAACTCACAAAACTCACAAAACTCAAAAAGATGAAAAGAATAACCGTTTTCTGTGCTTCAAGTTTTGGCACTGAAAAAATTTACGAAGAACAAGCAACCAATTTAGGCAAAACCTTAGCCAAACAAAATATAGAATTAGTATATGGAGGTGCAAATGTCGGTTTAATGGGCGCTGTCGCTGATGGAGCTTTAAGTGCTGGCGGAAAAGTAATTGGCGTGCTTCCTAATTTTTTAAGATCGAAAGAAATTGCACATTTAGGTCTAACCGAATTGATTTTGGTAGAGAGCATGCATGAAAGAAAAACCAAAATGAACGATTTATGTGATGGTGTAATCGCGCTTCCAGGTGGTTTTGGAACTCTAGAAGAACTTTTCGAAATGTTGACTTGGGCGCAATTAGGTTTGCATAAAAAACCAATAGCAATTTTGAATGTAAATGGCTATTATGATTCTCTAATAACGTTATTGCAAACTATGACAGAAAAAGGATTATTGAAAGAAGTCAATCAAAAAATGCTTTTGGTTAGCGATTCTATTGACGATTTATTAGATCAAATGAAAAATTACACTGCGCCCACTGTCGGAAAGTGGATTGATAAAAAAAAGTTATAAGTCAGAACTTAAGATCTCAATACAAATTTTAGAGTTATATTTACATTTCCTCGTTAGATCTAACTAATTAACTTCAAACAAAATGAAAACAGAAAACAACAAATACGCTAAGGCAGAAATGCTGATAAGAAAGCCTGTTTCAGAAGTTTTTCAGGCTTTTATTGATCCGCAGATTACAAGTAAATTTTGGTTTACAAAAGGATCTGGAAAATTAGAAGAAAATCAAAAAACAGAATGGACTTGGGAAATGTATGGTTTTTCTCTTTCTGTTACGACAATTGTACTTCAAGAAAATAAAAAAATTGTTATTGAATGGGGAAATCCTGACGAAATTACATTGGTAGAATGGGTTTTTAATCCGTTGAACGAAAGTGAAACTTTTGTGAGTATTACCAATTCTGGTTTTCATGGAGACACCGATAAAATTATAGATCAGGTTCGTAATTCGACTGAAGGCTTTACTTTGGTTTTGGCTGGAGCAAAAGCTTATTTAGAACATAATTTACAACTAAATTTGGTTTTGGATCGTTTTCCAAAAGGACTTGCTTAATCTTATTTAACCGCAAAATCTCTGTGTGTGTGTTTACCGCAAAGAACACAAAGGTTTACGCAAAGCTTGCTAAGTATTTTAAGAGTCACTAAAACGAAAAGTCCACAAAGCTTTATCTGTACAAAACTTTGCGAACTTTATATCCAGATTCTGTTTAGTCTCTTAATAAAATAACTTTGCACCCTTTGCGGTTAAAAAACTAGCCACAAAGAAAAGCAACTTGAAACCTGAAACAAAAAAATGTCATGGAAGTTAAAAAACCAGAAAACATAGACGAATACATTGGTGGATTCCCTAATGATGTTCAAGAAATTTTGGAGAAAGTTAGAATAACGATTCAGAAAGCAGCGCCTGATGCAAAAGAGAAAATCAGTTATTCGATGCCAGCTTTTGAGCAAAATGGAATTGTAGTTTATTTTGCTGCTTTTAAAAACCATATCGGACTTTATGCTTTGCCAAGCGGACATGAAGCTTTTGCTGCAAAACTCTCTAAATATAAATCTGGAAAAGGTTCTGTACAATTTCCTCTCAAAGACCCAATGCCTTATGACTTAATTACTGAAATTGTAAAATTTAGAGTCAAAGAAAATCTGGCAAAAGCCAAAAAGAAATAAAACCACAAATGAATTTAACCCAACACTACGACCAGCTTTACAAAACCTCTTCTGAGATTATTTCGACAGGAAAATATTCAATTGATTCTGAACTTAAAAATGAATCCGATTCTCGTTTTGGAATCACGTTGCTTATTCGCCCAAATGATGAAATTAAAGCAAATATTCACTCTTTCCTAAACGAATTAAGAAAAGCAGAACCTGAGCAATATTTTTACCCTGATTCAGATATTCATATTACAGTTATGTCTATTATTTCTTGTTCTTCTGATTTTACTTTAAATCAGATTTCTGCAAAGGAATACATAGAAGTAATCTGCAGAAGCCTTGTTGATGTTGAGAAAATTCAAATTCACTTTAAAGGAATAACTGCTTCTCCGTCTGCTCTTATGATTCAAGGATTTCCAAGCGATGAAACGCTAAATAATTTACGAAATAGACTTCGCGAAAATTTCAAAAATTCAGGATTACAACAAAGTATCGACAGCCGTTATTCTATATCTACAGCACATTCAACTGTAATGCGTTTTCAGGAAAAACTCCATGATCCGAAAAAATTAATAGAAATAGCCGAAAAATTTCGTGATTATGATTTTGGAGAATTTGAGGTTAAAAACTTAGAATTGGTTTACAATGATTGGTATCAGCGTAAAAGTACGACACGCGTTTTAGGTGATTTTGGATTGAGGTGATTCACTTAAATTTCCCAAAATGCCATAAAACTCCCGAAGGATCGTGCAGAAAACATTCACTCCCCCAATCTAAATATTTTATAGGAGTTAATTTTACTCCTTCATATTTTTCAGGAAGACTTAGAGCCAAAAGTTCGCTATAATATCGTTCGACATTATCCACTTCAAGAAAAATCATAGTGTTTTCAATCCAGCTTTTATCGTAGTAACCTTGGAGGTAAAAAGCGATTTCTCCTGTTTTAAAAACTGAAAAATTAGATTCTAAAACTGTTTCCTCAAACCCTAAATCACGATAAAAACTTCTTGAAACTTCAAAGTTCTTAGCGCCAATAAACGGTCTGATAGATTTAACATTGTGATTCATATAATCTATTTAAATTTATAAAAACCATTCCACTCCATTATCAAGTCGAAGGAGAAAATCTGTAAATGAATTTCCTATTTCAACATGATACTTTGTGTCCAAATCTATAGAAGGCGAAAGAATAATTTTTAAAGAATTATCATCTTCAAATTCAATTCCAATAAATTCTCCACTTCCATTTGTACCTATTGCTAATGTTTGGGGCAGTTTTTCAAAAATATGATATTCCAAATTAGCATCAATAATTTCTTCTAGGCTCCAAAGTTTTATAAACTCAGCTCCAATAAACTGATCGATTCCAAGATAATTTTCGACATAAAAAACATAATCTTCAGGAAGATCAAATTTTAAATGTGCTTGAATATCTTCAATATCAACTGAAGATTCTATCTTTCTTTTAGGAAAACGATACTTCTGCAAAATCTCATCTAAAGTCTCCATATACTATAAATTTATGTCGTTATAATAAATTAAAAACCATTTATTCTGAATGAGTTTAAACTGTCTTTCCACTTCAAAACCACTGTCAGGAATCCAAAATCTTTCTGTAATTAAGGTATCTGTTTTTACTAATGAATGCTGATATTCTTCTATTTCCGATTTTTCGGCAACGGGAATTGCTTGAAACTGCCAATTCTTTCTTGTCCAATTGTACTGCTCAAAACCTGAAACATGCTGTCCTTCAATCGGAAAATCAACTCTCGAAACCTGAAAAAGAGAATCAGAATGGAATTTTTTATTGAATTCGTCAAAACTCTCAGGCAATTCTATTTTTACAGGTTTTACAACGCTATCATTTTTAAATGCTATTTCAGAATTTAAGTTCACATCTTCTTTAACTTTATTGCAATTCAAAGAAATAAAAGTGAGAGCCAAAACAAGCAAAATAGTTGAAATTTTCATGAAGATTCGATTTTAGCCTTTCTTCAAAATACTTCCTAAACCACGCCCGATTTGTTCTATCGCTTCAATACCTTTTGCTAAAGGCGATGCAGTAAAATCTTCGTAAGCATCCATTGCGCTTTCTTTTCTGTCGTCTTGCGGATAAACAAGCATTACATTATTGCTGTCAAAATACTTTTCAAACTTTGTTGGCAATTTATCAAAGATTGATTGATAAGAAACAGAACCTTTTCGAGATAAGTTGACAATAATAAAATCGGTTGGTTTTATGTCTTCAGAAATTACTTCAAAATTTTCCCAATCAGAAACATTTTTAAAACCAAATTTACTGTTCAGTTTTAAATTAGAACCAATTTGCTGAATAGCTTCATGCGTTTTCTTTTCAGCATAAATCACAATCGGAATGCTTAATTCTTGTGACAAACGGCTCACTTTCTGCATTAACAAATGAAAACCAATTCCTCTTTCTGAAAACGGCGGACAAATAAAAACCAATCTTTTTTCTTCAATAAAATTCTTTTGAAACCTGCAGATAAATAAAGTCTTATCTACATTATTTATTATCGAATCTACATTCTCTCCGAAGATTTTATCAATAAATCCGGTCTTTCTTGGCCAGCCCACAATCACAATATCCGACATAATTTCTTTTGACGTTCTTGCAATTCCGCTCGCAGGATTATGGTCGATTCTGGCAATCGTATTAATTTTTACTTCTGAAGCCGATCCTTGAATTACAAATTTATCGGCTGCTTTTCTGTATTTTAAAATGTTCTTTTCTGCCTGATTATTGTTTGGAACAATCGTTAATAAAGTAACTGGATTAGATGATTTTTTATCTTTTATCAAAAGAGCAAAATCTAATAAACTTGCCGCAGCAGAAGATTTTGCTAACGGAATCAAAATATGTTCGTCTAAAATTTGATCTTTGTCGGCGTCTTCATGTGAAATTTCTTCTTCGCAGATGGCAATTTTTTTCGCTGCTTTTTCAGTTGCAAACGAAGCTACAATACACGTAATAAGAATTAGAATGATAGTTCCGTTTAAAATATTTTCGTCTAAGATTTTAGCTTTAAAACCAACTAAAATTACTGCCAAAGTTGCCGCTGCGTGCGCACTGCTCAATCCAAAAATAAGCTGTCTTTCTGTTCTAGTGTATTTAAAAACAATTTGAGTAAAAAATGCTGCGATCCACTTTCCAAAAATTGCTACAACACTCAAAGTTCCTGCTACGATCAAAGCTGTTGGTCCGCTTAAAATAACGCTTACATCGACCAACATTCCAACAGAAATCAGAAAAAATGGAATAAATAAGGAGTTTCCAATAAATTCAATTCTATTCATCAACGCAGAAGAATGTGGAATTAATGGATTAAGCGCTAAACCTGCAACGAATGCACCAATAATTGGCTCTACTCCTGCTACCTCGGCCAAAAATGCGGCAAAGAAAACCACAGAAAGCACAAAAATATAATGAGCGTGTTTTTCACTTTCTAATTTCTTAAAAAACCATTTTGCAACACGTGGAATAATCATAAACATTATCGCAGAAAAAATGGCTAACGAGACAATTAATTTAACCCAAAATGCCTGATTCAAATTCCCTTGACTGCTTCCCATAATTACCGCTAGGATAATCAAAACTGCGGTATCGGTCAAAATAGTTCCGCCGACTGTAATGGCAACCGCTTGGTTTTTAGCAATTCCCAACTTGCTTACAATCGGGTAAGCAACCAAAGTGTGGGTTGCAAACATGCTCGCTGTTAAAAAACTGGCATTAAAATCATATTTCAACAAGTAAAAACAAACCGGAAATCCAATTGAAAGAGGCAGAATAAAGGTAAAAAATCCAAATAGAACACTTTTGTTACGATTGGCCTTAAACTCATTCATATCTAATTCTAGTCCCGCAATAAACATGATATACAAAAGCCCGATTGTCGAAAATAAATCGACAGCAGAGTTTTTTGCCAGAATATTTAATCCGTGCGGGCCAATAATAACACCCGAAATAATAAGTCCGATAATTCCAGGGATATTGATCTTTTTTAATAAAATTGGGCAAAGCAGGATTATAAATAGTATTAACGAAAAGATTAATACTGGGTTGCTTAGAGGTAATTCGAATTCTTGTAATAGATGTCTGAAAAATTCTATCATATGGTAACTTTATCTTCTTGTGGCATTAACATTTGTAAAAAGACATTTCAGAATTAAAACAAAATTCCAGGAAGTATTAATATTAAGAGCCAAGCAATGCGCTTCGTTCTTCTACAAAAATACCGAAAAAACACTAACTTTTTACGGAAAGTGCATATTAAGGTTTTAAATTTATTTCGTTGCCGAATTATTAAATTTTAATATTTTTTTTAACAAATACGCAAGATTAACACTCAAAAAGAAATCATCATTGCATTATTCGATTATCTTTGTCTTAACAAAAATTGAACAATGGAAGAATGTATCTCTGTTTTTGATATGCTTAAAATTGGCGTTGGCCCTTCAAGCTCACATACTTTAGGTCCTTGGCGCGCTGCCGAACGCTTTCTAGAAGAGTTGAAAGACGAAGCAATTTTAGAGGATATCACAAGGGTAAAAGTCGATTTATATGGCTCACTTTCTTTAACTGGAAAAGGCCACGCAACAGATCTTGCCGTTATGCTCGGATTGAGCGGACAAGATCCTGAGTATATTCCTGTCGAAGATATTGCTGGTATTATTAAAAAAATCGAAACCACAAACGAAATCAATTTGGGAAACCAAAAAGTGATTCCGTTCTTTTTTCTTCAAGACATTGTTTTCAATAAAGATTTTCTTCCGTTTCATGCAAACGGACTAAAATTTACGGCTTACAAGTCTGATGATTCTGAATATGAATCTACTTTCTATTCTATCGGAGGAGGATTTGTGGTTAAAGAAGAACGTACAAATGCTAAAGAAAAAAAGGCAATTAAATGTGCATTTCCCTACCCAATCCAAAACGCAGCCGAATTATTGAATTATACTATTACTGAAAACAAATCGATTTCTGAAATTGTATATGAAAATGAAATTTCGATGCGCCCAGAAGCTGAAGTGCATTCTGAATTAATGCGCATTTGGAATACGATGTTGGAATGCATGTATATTGGATGCCATTCTGAAGGTATTCTCCCTGGCGGACTTCACGTGCGCAGAAGAGCTTTTGACATGCACCAAAACTTAATCGGATTATCTAACTATAATGATCCGCAAAGCTGGCTGGAAGAAATTAGAAAAACCGAAGTTAAATTCCGCCAAATCTTAAAATGGGTTAGCTGTTTTGCACTTGCCGTGAACGAAGTAAATGCTTCTTTAGGCCGTGTAGTTACTGCTCCAACTAACGGAAGTTCGGGTGTAATTCCTGCTGTTTTAATGTACTACATGGTAATTGAAAACCATAATGCAGGCGAAAAAGAAATAAAACAATTTTTGATGGTTGCTGGCGAAATTGGCAGTATATTCAAAAAAGGATCAACTATATCTGCCGCAATGGGCGGTTGTCAGGCCGAAATTGGCGTTTCGTCTTCTATGGCTGCAGCAGCGCTTTGCGAATTAATGGGCGGGTCTCCTGCTCAGGTTTTAATGGCGGCAGAAATTGCAATGGAACACCATTTAGGTTTAACTTGCGATCCTATTGGCGGATTGGTTCAGATTCCGTGTATCGAAAGAAATACAATGGGTGCTATTAAAGCTATAAATGCTGCTGAATTGGCCTTAGAAACTGATTCTAAAAATGCTAAAGTTCCATTAGACAAAGTAATTAATACGATGTGGGAAACAGCAAAAGATATGAATTCAAAATATAAAGAAACTTCTGAAGGAGGTCTGGCGGTTGCCGTAAATATGGCCGACTGCTAAACTTTAAGTTATCAAGAATTCTACAAATTAATACTTATACATAAGCTGCATAATTATTTTATTATAATGTAAAACAGGCAATTTTGATTAGAATTTAAAGACCGAAAACTATTTTCTGTCGAAATATTCTACAATTGCTAATTCCTGTTTTACATTTATTCAATACTTTTACAATATCAAAAAAACATTAAAATGTCAGTAGCAAAAAAAGATTATAAAAGAATCACAACAAAGTCATTAATAGAAATGAAAAGCAACGGAGAAAAAATCTCTATGCTTACTGCGTATGATTATACAATGGCAAAAATTGTTGACACCGCTGGTGTCGATGTAATTTTAGTTGGTGATTCGGCATCAAACGTAATGGCTGGACACGAAACAACTCTACCTATTACTTTAGATCAGATGATTTATCATGCTTCTTCTGTAGTTCGCGCTGTAGAAAGAGGTTTGGTTGTAGTTGACTTGCCTTTTGGAAGTTACCAATCTGATCCAAAAGAAGCTTTACGTTCTTCTATTAGAATTATGAAAGAAAGTGGTGCTCATGCTGTAAAATTAGAAGGCGGAAAAGAAATTAAGGAATCAATTAAAAAAATATTACACGCTGGTATTCCAGTAATGGGACACTTAGGTTTAACTCCTCAGTCTATCTACAAATTCGGAACTTATAGTGTTCGCGCAAAAGAAGAAGAAGAGGCTGAAAAACTAATTGAAGATGCTCAAATGCTTGAAAAAGTTGGATGTTTTGCTGTTGTTTTAGAAAAAATCCCAGCAGAACTTGCTAAAAAAGTAGCAGAAAGCATTTCTATCCCAGTAATCGGAATTGGAGCTGGAGGTGGCGTAGACGGTCAAGTTTTAGTAATTCACGATATGTTAGGAATGAATAATGAATTTAGTCCGCGTTTCTTACGTCGTTACTTAAACCTTTACGACCAAATGACTAAAGCAATCGGTCAATATGCAGCAGATGTTAAGTCTAGTGATTTTCCTAATGCTAATGAACAATATTAGATTTTAAGATACTAAGGTTCTGAGTTGCTAAGGTTCTAAGTTTTTAGGGGCAAGGGAACAAAGGTTCAAAGATTTTTGAATTGCCTCCAGCTTTAGCTGGAGGTTTATTTTTAACACACATTAAAGGCTTTAGCCAAACTTTTCAATTTAAAATTTCACTTCAAAATGAAAATTGTTTCAGATAAAAATAATCTCCAAATTTTACACGAAGATAATCACATTATCGTGGTCAATAAACGTGTAGGTGATATTGTACAGGGAGATAAAACGGGTGACAAACCTTTGTCTGATGTTGTAAAAGAATATATTAAAGCTAAATATAACAAACCAGGTGATGTTTTCTTAGGTGTCATTCATCGATTAGACAGACCTACAACGGGAATTGTGGTTTTTGCTAGAACGAGTAAGGCTTTGTCTCGAATGAATGAATTGTTTAGCAATCGTGAGACTAAAAAAACATATTGGGCTGTTGTAAAAAACAAACCAAAAGAAGCGAAAGCAAAACTGGTTCATTATTTAAAACGAAATGAAAAAAATAACACTTCTAAAGCTCATTTAAAAGAAGTTCCAGACAGCAAATTGGCTAGTTTAGATTATACCATAATCAAAGAACTTCAAAATTATACAGCATTAGAAATCAATTTGCATACAGGTCGCCATCATCAAATTCGTGCTCAATTAAGTGCAATCGGATCTTCTATTAAAGGAGATTTAAAATACGGAGCAGATCGAAGCAATCCTGATGGCGGAATTCATCTTCATGCTCGAAAACTGACTTTTGTACATCCGGTTTCAAAAGAGAATATTACAATTATTGCCCCTACTCCAGACGATCCAATTTGGAATGCTGTATGATTTTTATGATTTAATTGTTAAATTTTTAAATTTTATCGATTAACTTGCAGGGAGAAAAAAACAAGCTAATCGTAAAATGGACTTTAAAAGCGACATCGGATATCGAAAGGAAACTCTAAAAAAGTTATTGTATAATATTCAAAAAAGCGAAGATTTAATTGTAAAAGCTTTATATGATGACTTTAAAAAACCAGAGTTTGAGGCTGTTTTGACCGAAACCAATTATGTCATTTCAGAACTTAAAGATGTTATCAAAAACCTTAACAAATGGGCAAAACCAAAACGTGTTTTTCCATCACTGCTTAATTTTCCTTCTACCGATTATATTTACAAAGAACCTTATGGCGATGTATTAATCATTGCTCCTTGGAACTATCCTTTTCAACTTGCTTTATGTCCTCTTGTTGCTGCTGTCGCCGCGGGAAATAGAGTTGTTTTAAAACCATCTGAACTTACACCTCATACTTCTGCTGTAATTGCAAAAATTATAGAAAAAACATTTCATGTTAATCATGTTGAAGTTTTTGAAGGCGGAGTTGATGTTTCTAATAAATTACTGGCACAGCGATGGGATTACATCTTTTTTACAGGAAGTGTCGCTGTTGGAAAAATTGTTGCAAAAGCCGCAGCAGAAAATTTAACGCCAGTTACTCTTGAATTAGGCGGGAAAAATCCGTGCATTATTGATCAAACGGCCAATTTAAAACTGGCTGCAAAACGAATTGTTTGGGGAAAATTTATAAACGCAGGACAAACTTGCATTGCTCCAGATTATATTCTAATTCAGAAAAACATGAAAGTTAATTTCATTTCTTTTATGATCGAAGAAATCATAAAAGCTTATGGAAAGAAAGTAGATAAATCTCCTGATTTTGCACGAATTATAAATACGAAAAACTGGTATAGATTAACCAATATGATTCAAGGCGAACATGTTTTATTTGGTGGAGAAAGCGATGCCAATAAACTTTATATTGCACCTACTCTTCTTGAAGAACCAGATTTGGATAGCGCTGTTATGAAAGAAGAAATCTTTGGGCCTATTCTGCCAATTCTTGTTTATGAAAATGAAAATGATATTGAAAAGGTTGTAAGCCGTTATGAGAAACCTCTTTCATTTTACATTTTTAGCGAAAATAATTCATTTGCAAAGAAATTAATTTCAAAATACTCTTTTGGAGGCGGATGCATTAACGATACGGTTATTCATTTTTCTAACAATAGACTGCCTTTTGGCGGTGTCGGGCATAGCGGAATTGGTGCTTATCATGGCAAACGAAGCTTCGATACATTTTCTCATCATAAAGCAATTGTAAAAAAAGGAAATTGGCTTGATTTACCAATGCGTTATGCGCCATATAAGGATAAACTGGGCCCAATAAAACGAATTCTAGACTGGCTATAAATCAGTTAAAAACATTTCGGAATGTTTTGTAGATTTTTATAAGGAATTGATTAAATATATTATATTTACGTCAAGATACCTTTCAAATATTACAAGTCTATAAAACAATCTTACATAAATGAAATCTACACTTGACCAAATTGAGGACATTAAAAAAAATGGCTTTTCCCTTGATTTTGCTACAGTTTTTAATCACGCCTTCGAAAATTATAAAAAAATAGCACTTTATTCTGGGCTAATCATCTTGGTATTTTCAATTATTGCAGCTGTAGCTTTTATGGGCATAATGGTTGCCTATTATGGAGCTGAAGCAATCTCAAAAGATTTTATTCAAAATTTTGAAAACCAACAATTCACTACTATTCAGCTTGTAATTCAAACTGTTGCCGTTTCTATAGTTGCAGGAATAACAGCTCCATTTGGTGCTGGTTTTCTAAAAATGGCAGATTCTGCAGACAGAGATGTAGAATTTAATGTTTCTACTATCTTCACTTATTACAAATCACCATATTTTGGGCAAATTTTTGTTGCAGCCTTTATTCCTGCCCTTTTCGGAACTGCTATCGCCAATTTAATTGAAAGTGCAGGAATCATATTTGTTGGAAATGTAGTTTCATTTATGGTTTCTTACTTTATGTTTCTATCAATTCCGTTAATTGTTTTTGGAAACCTTGGGGCTATAGATGCTATAAAATCGAGCTTAGTTATCGTTACAAAAAACCCACTTAATATATTTGCTTTTTTCATCATAGGTTTCCTTGGTTCAATGGTTGGTTTTATCGGTTGTTGCGTGGGGATTATTTTCACTGTTGTTTTTAATAGTTCAATGATTTACGCGACCTATTTTGCCATTTTTGGAACACAATCTGAAGATGAAGATTCAATTGATTCAATTGGAAAATACAATGTAGATTAAAATAGAAAATTCTTAATTTCAGAGAACTTAACCACTTCTTTTTAAGAATTTTCAAAACCCTATTTACTAAACCAACATACCCCCAAATTCTATGGCCGCAAACTGTAGTTTTTTCAATTTGATTCTTTCAGGAATTTCCACTGTTGGAAGTACCTTCGAATCGATTGTGACTAGGTGGTATGTATTTAATTCAGACATAATTTACTACAATAACCATAAGCTTTTTGTTTTAGGTTTATCGCTCTTTGCATTTTTGTCGCTTCTAGTTTACCAATTTTTTAGAATTAAAGCTAAAATTGGATACTTCATCGAAAAAAAGAAAGAACAAGATACCGTTGGCAGAGAATATCAGCTTTATATTTTATTTTTTGGTATTGCAGTTATTATTATTGAGATCATAAATGAGATCTTTAAAATTAGACCTAAAAGTCTATTAATAGTCAATGTTCTAATTGGTATTTTTGTTCTTGTTATCTACACTATAACAAACAAAATTAAATGGGTAAGAGATCACATTCAACAGATTTTCATTTCCTGCTTCTTTGTTTATATCAGTTACGCGGCTTACAACATTGTTACTTTAAGCAGTGATGTTGTACCAATTATTGTCTTCCTGATTTCATTTTTCTTTTCTTACAACATACTTAAGCCCATAAAAATATACTGGCTTTTTGTTGCGTTAACATTTAGCTTTTTAATAGCAACAGTTGCATTTCAGCTAATTCCAATAAAATCTTCTATTTTATTAATCAATTTCTGCATCCTTATTTTCATCATAAACCAAGTAAAATATGCAGTTTTATTAGACAATAGAGACAATTTTAGATTTGCAAGCGAAATTGTTCACAAAGGAAATTCGCTTACAATAGCATCAAACCAAAAAGGCGAAATACTTTTTTGCAGCGAAACCATAACTCCTATTTTAGGATACCAACCTGATCAGGTTATGGGTTTAAAATTCTGGGAATTGACTGAAAATTTAGAATCCAACGAAAAATTAAATCTTGTTAGAAATCAAGAAAACAAACTTTACATTAGGAAATTAAAAGCCCAAAGCGGTGAATATAAATACATTCAATGGAAAGATAAAAAATTCTCAGACGACCTAATTATTAGCATTGGACAAGACGTAACAGAACAAGTTATTGTTCAGGATCAATATAAAAATCTAATTGAGACGGCAACAGATATTATTTTTGAAATCGATGCTGACGGTCATTTTACTTTTATAAATGAATTTGGCATTTCTGCTCTTGGATACACTCAAAACGAAATAATCAAAAAGCATTATTCTAATTTCATTCACGATAACTATATCAGTAGTGCTGTTGACTTTTATGAAAATTTGGTGCTTAACGAAAATAATTATCCGATTATCGAAATTCCTATTTTGAAGAAGAATGGCGATGAAATATGGATTTCACAAAAAATTATTGTTCGAAAAAACGACGTAGGATTAACGGCTGGATTTTCTGGAATTGCGCGAGATATTACCGAGAAAAAAAACATCGAAAACGAGAAAAAAAGACGTCTTAAAAAAATTGAGGCCTATAATAATTCGACCAAAAAATTATCTACGACAGACTTTAGCAAATACAATGATTTAAATACGGTTATAGATTTAATCTTAAAAGAAGCCGCCTCTATAAGCAATACGAACCGCGTAAGTTTCTGGAAATACGACAATGATTTAATTACGTGCAAAAACCTTTTTAGCATAGACAATCAAAGTTTAAGCGATAAAAACATCTTAAATAAAGAATCTTACCCTATTTATTTTGAAACCTTAAACAATAAAGCCATTATTAACGCGCCAGACGTATTCAATAAACTGGAAACCTCTGAGTTTCAAAAGCTTTATTTTACAAAAAACAATATCAAATCAATGCTAGATGTACCTATTTTCTTAACAGGCCAATTAGCAGGTGTTGCTTGTTTTGAAAGTACAGAACAAAAACGCGAATGGGACAATGAAGACATTAATTATGCCAGAACTATCTCTGATGTAATTTCACTTGCAATTTCTTCACAAATGCGTTTAGAAGCAGAAAGAAAATTAGAACTTAAAAGTCAGCTCTTGTCTGCACTTTCTCTATGCACCGAAAAGTTTCTCTTGAGCAAAACTACTCATCAGATGTTTCAGGAAACCTATCAAATTATAGGAAAAGCAGCCAAAGTAGATCATATGTATTACTACGAAAAGGATCCGATTTACAATACTGTTAGTCAAAAATATAAATGGTCGCGTGAAGGTGTTGTCCATCAAATTACTCCTCTGCACCATATGACAGAAGAAAATCTTCAAGAAATTTATGATGTTGCTTCGCAAAGAAAAATTCTAAACACATTTACAAGAAATCTTAATGATGGTTTTTTCAAAAAACTACTTATAGATAATGAAATTCAATCGATCTTAATTCTGCCAATTTACATTAACGATTTATTTACTGGTTTTATTGGTTTTGACGACTGCACTACTGAAAGAAAATGGTCTGAAGACGAAATAAACATCTTTCAGGTATTAGCAAATAATATCTCATCTGCTCTAGAAAGAAACCGAAACGAAACTAAAATTATTGAAAGTGAAGAGAAATTTAAACTGATTGCAAACAACATTCCTGGCACAGTTTACCTATCAAAATTTGATGCCTTCTCTACCAAAATATTCTTAAACGATGAAGTTTTAAATCTTACGGGATATTCAAAATCTGAATTCATTGAAAATAATTTATCTTTCTTATCGTTAATTCATCCAGATGACAAAGAAGAGGTAATTAACAATCAAATCGATAATCTACAGCATGGAATGCCTTTGCATAATGTATATCGCATTCAACGCAAAACTGGCGAGTTTATTTGGATTGAAGAATTTGGAGATGTAATTAAACGAGATGATGAAATTGAATTTGTTGGCGGAATTTATTTTGACATTACAAGTAAAAAAGAAATAGAAGATGCTATAAAAGCGAAACAGCTGGCTGAAGCGGCAAACAAATCAAAATCTGACTTCTTGGCTAATATGTCGCACGAAATTAGAACTCCTCTAAACGGAATTATTGGTTTTACACACTTATTAATGAAAACGGAATTGGAGGAAATTCAAGAAAAATACATGACCACGATTAACCAATCAGCTCATTCTCTTCTTGAAATTATAAATGACATTTTGGATTTCTCAAAAATTGAAGCAGGAAAACTGGAACTGTTTATAGACCTATATGATATAAAAAAAATTCTAGGTCAAGTTTTTGATTTAATTGTTTACGAATCGAACAAAAAAAATCTGGAACTTGAATTAAATATTGATCCTGATGTTCCCAAATATATCTGGACAGATATTGTTCGACTCAAACAGATCTTGATTAATCTGCTTTCAAACGCTGTTAAATTCACAACCGAAGGATCTATCAAATTAAACGTTTCGGTTTTAGAAAAGAATCATAACAACAACTGCGTGCTTCGTTTTGCCGTAATCGATACAGGAATTGGAATTCTTGAAAAAAATCAGAAGAAAATCTTTAAAGCATTTCTACAAGAAGATAGCTCTACAACAAGAAAGTTTGGAGGAACGGGATTAGGCTTAACCATATCTAACCAATTGCTCGCTTTAATGGAAAGTCGTTTGCAGTTGGAAAGCAAAATTGACGAGGGAAGTACTTTTTTCTTTGATTTAAATCTAAAAACAAGCAACCAAAGTATAAATGATAAATATAATGCCGAGCTTAAAAGTTTAGATATCGATCTAGATTCTGATGAGATAGAAACAAACGACAACAATATTACTTTTCTAATTGTAGAAGACAACAAGGTAAACATGCTTCTTCTTAAAACAATTATAAAAAACTTATACCATAATGCCTTTATTTTCGAATGCGAAAACGGGTATGAAGCCATTCAACAATTTGAAAAAATTAATCCAACACTTATTTTTATGGATATTCAAATGCCAATAATGAATGGTTATGAGACTGCAAAAGCCATTAGAAATACTAAAAAAGGACGCGACATTCCGATAATTGCCGTTACAGCAGGCGCTGAAAAAGAAGAACGCAATAAATGCATTTCTGCCGGAATGGACGATTATATTTCTAAACCAATCATGAAAGGAACAGTTGAAGAAGCATTAGTAAAATGGCTAGGATGATTTAGTTTTTGAATCTCAGTTTGAGTCACAGCCTTAATAAATTGCTTTTGATAGAAAACAAAAAAATGAGACTGAAAACTTAATGTTCCGATTGTGAAATTTATCATAAAAAATCTATAAATTCGTACAACGTTTTAATAACCAGATTAAAAAGAATTCAATATGAAATGGCAAGGCAGAAGACAAAGTGACAATGTAGAAGACAGAAGATCAATTTCTGGCGGTGGCAAAGCACTAGTCGGCGGTGGAGTTATTGGGATTATTATTTTACTGCTTAATGTTTTTGGAGGCGAAACAGGTCAGCAAATAGCGCCAATTCTAGAACAAATGCAAGGTGGGCAATCCCAACAAACAGAAACTGCAGCTCCTCTAAGCGAGGAAGATAAAAAAATGGGCGAATATGTAAGGACTTTACTTGCATACAATGAAGATACGTGGACAAAGATTTTTGCAGAACATGGAATGACCTACGAAAAACCAAAATTAGTTCTTTTTAAAGGCGCTGTACAAACTGCTTGCGGCGGAGCATCATCTGCTTCAGGTCCTTTTTATTGCCCAGGCGACCGCAAAGTATATATGGATTTAGATTTTTTTGAAGAGTTAAAAACTAAATTTGGCGCAAAAGGAGGCGATTTTGCGATTGCATACGTTATTGCGCATGAAATTGGCCATCATATTCAAACCTTAATGGGAACATCTTCTAAAATGCGTCAAATGCAGCAAGGAAAAAGCGATGCAGAAGCTAATAAATTATCTGTAGCCTTAGAATTACAAGCTGATTTTTATGCCGGAGTTTGGGCACACGATAACCAGAAAGATCTTGATGTGGGAGATATAGATGAAGCTTTAAGTGCTGCAAATGCTGTTGGAGACGATGCTATTCAAAGCAAAATGCAAGGACATGTTGTTCCTGATTCTTTTACTCACGGAACTTCAGAACAAAGAATGTATTGGTTTAAGAAAGGTTTTACAACTGGAGATATTAAACAAGGAACTACATTTGAAGACATTAGATAATACATAAAAACCAAATAATTACCAACCAAAAAAGCACAACCCTACCAGTTGTGCTTTTTTTATAAAATTCCGATAAAAAAAATCCAAATACCAAGTTGATACACTTTGACATTTGGATTTTAAACATTTGAAAGTTTTGTCTTTAAACTAAAAAAGCCTTGAATTTCTTCAAGGCTTTCTTTCTGGGTGGCTGACCGGGTTCGAACCGGCGACCCGCGGCACCACAAACCGCTACTCTAACCAGCTGAGCTACAACCACCATTTTTCTGCTTAGCGAGTGCAAATATAGAACAAAGGTTGAGTTCTACAAAGAAAAAAATGAAAAATTTTCATAAAAATTACATCAAATTTTCTAAGCTATTGACTGCCAAACATCTTTCAACTGTAAAACCTTCTGCAAAATCTTTCCCAACTAGTCTTCCTAGATCCTGCGCACGGTAATTTAGACTTTCAAAAAAGTTTTTACTTGTAATTGGCGTTGCAGGTTCTTTTGAATTCGGATCGTAAAATTGGGTTTTATAAGCAGAAATCGCTTCTACTTTCTTTTTTTCAAATCCTGTAATATCTACAACAAAATCTGGAGTAATATTTTTCCATTGAATATAATGATAAACAATTTTAGGTCTCCACGCTTCTTGCTGTACTCCATCAATCGAAGTTTCAATTTTCATTAATCCCGAAAGAAAGCAAGAATCAGAAACTAGTTTGCTTCCTTTTCCATGATCAATATGGCGATCGTCTATTGCATTGCACAATACAATTTCAGGTTTGTATTTACGTATCATTTTTATGACTTCTAATTGATGTTTTTCATCATTCACAAAAAAGCCATCGCGCATTGCTAAATTTTCGCGCACTAAAACACCTAAAATCTTAGCCGCATCTTTTGCTTCCTGATCTCTAATTTCTGCAGTTCCACGTGTTCCTAATTCACCTCGTGTTAAATCTACAATGCCTACTTTTTTCCCAAGGGAAACTTCTTTTAAAATTGTTCCAGCACAACCTAATTCTACATCGTCTGGATGTGCACCAAATGCTAATATATCTAGTTTCATTTTCTCTTTTTGTTTGTTTTGTTTCAAGTTTAGCCACAGCTGCAATATTAAGTCTCAGTAACTGAAAACTGTGACTTTGACTGAAAACTCATAATTCATAACTTCTAACTCCTAACTTTCAAGACTCTTTTCATCGTCATTGATTTATTGACGCTTTCTTCCCATTCTTTTTCCGGAACGCTTTCTCTTGTAATTCCGCAACCCATATATAAAATTGCTTTTTCTTCCTGAATCTGCATGCATCGTAAATTTACAAATAAATCAGAACTTGCTTGAGCTTCTCCAAAAGTACTATTCAATTCACCTAGAAAACCTGTGTAAAAAGTTCTATCATAATTTTCGTTTTCAATAATAAATCCTTTCGATTTCTTTTTTGGAAGTCCGCAAACGGCTGGAGTTGGATGCAACGTATCGATTACTTCTTCTAAAGTCGAATTATCTTTTAAAACCCCAGAAATATCTGTTTTTATATGCCAAATAGATCCTGCTTTTAAACTATAAGGTTCAGAAACCACAACCGATGCTGTAAATTCTCGAAGCCTTTTTACAATAAAATCAGTTACAAATTGCTGCTCGTCTTTTTCTTTTTGCTGCCAAACAATTTTAGTTTCCTGATTGTCTTTTTGCGTTCCTGCCAAAGCCATCGTTTCAAAAACATTTCCGTTTGCCTTTAGCAGTTTTTCTGGAGTCGCTCCCATCCACAAACCAATTTTAGGATGAAAGAAACAATAGCAAAAAGTTGCTGGATACAATTGAACCAAGTGCTGAAACGTTTCAATAAAATCAAATTCAGATAAAGGCACTTCTTCTTTTCGCGATAAAACGACTTTTTTGAATTCTTCGTTTTTTATCGCTTGAATTCCTTGTGCTACCAAATATTCGTATTGAAACTTAGCTTCAGAATCAAAATTTAAATCGTCAATCTCGATTGGTTCAAATGAAGCTGGATCTTTGTGGACAGAAATAATTTCTGATTCATTTTCAGGAATCAAGACTAGTTGTTTTTCATCAAAAGAAGCAAAAACAAATCCTTTTTCACTGTAATCAGAAACATTGTATAATGTATTATTTTGCTGTAAAATCCCAACATAGCTTTCTGTATTGGGTTTTGAATAAAGTACAAAGGGTAAATTTTGTTCTTTATGATTTTTAATTTTTAAGAAAAATGAATTCATATTTATTCGCTTTTCTTTCTATCCAAAACCATATTCGTCAATTTGCAAAGCGAAACCAGATTTCCCTCTTCATCAGTAATTTTGATTTCCCAAAGATGAAGACTTCTTCCTTTGTGAATAATTCTGGCTGTTCCAAAAACATAACCTTCACGAATGCTTTTTAGATGATTTGCCGAAATCTCGATACCTCTTACCTCCTGTTCTTTCGGATTGATAAAAAAGAAAGAAGCCGCACTCCCCACACTTTCTGCCAAAGCAACAGAAGCGCCTCCATGCAACAATCCCATCGGCTGATGAACACTTGGATTTACAGGCATTTTTGCAGTTAAAAAATCTTCTCCGGCGTCTATATATTCTATTTTTAATGTTTCCATCAATGTGTTTTTAGAAAACTCATTGCAGCGCGCCAAAATCTGCTCTTTTGTATAATTCATTAAAATAAACTTTAAAATCGTAAAATTAAAGAAAGATAAGACATAAATCTAAAATCCGATCCTAAATTTAAAATTCAACTTCAAACGTGTAGGTTTTTTGTTATTTTTACAAAAACAATCAAAATCAATCTTTGGCTAGAAATTATTTTATTTGCCACAGATTGCACAGATTAAAGGGATTTTAAAAGTATAGCCACGAATTACACAAATTTCAGCGAATTATATTTCAATTTAATTTGAGAAAATTCATGGAATTGGTGGCAAAAAAAATCTTTTTAATCCTTTTAATCTGTGGCAAAAAAACTTTTTTAAATGCGTCAACACTTTACACTTTTAATCTTCGGAATCATTCTTGCTTTCAGTTCTTGTCGAACTGATTTTGATACCGTTGCTAGTTCTGGAGATTTAAAGTTTTCAAAAGACACCGTTTATTTGGATACTGTTTTTAAAAATATTGGTTCAAGCACTTACCAATTAAAAGTCTACAACCAAAGCAAAAAAGACATTTCGATTCCGATTGTACAATTTAAAAAAGGCTTGAATTCTAAATACAGAATGACTGTTGATGGAATGTCGGGCAACAACGGTAAGATTTTTCAAAATGTTACACTTTTAGCAAAAGACAGTTTGTACATTTTTATAGAAACAACTGCCGATATTACGGATGCCAATCCTGATGATTTTTTATATACTGACCAAATTCAGTTTGACAGCGGAGCCAATTTACAAGAAGTTGCTTTGGTTACTTTAATTCAAGATGCTGTTTTTTTATATCCGAACCAAAATCCTGACGGAACCAAAGAAAAAATTAAAATTGACGGCAAAGATGTTGATGGATTCTATTTGAGCGAAAATGATCCTATAAACGGAAACGAGCTTCTTTTTACAAACGAAAAACCATACGTCATTTATGGATATGCTGGAGTTCCAGAAAACAAAACCATAACTTTTGAAGCTGGTGCAAGAATTCATTTTCATGCCAATTCTGGTTTGTATGTTGGTAAAAATGCTTCTCTAGAAATTAACGGAAAAACTTCTACAACAAACAAACTCGAAAATGAAGTTATTTTTGAAGGCGACCGTTTAGAATCACTTTATTCTGAGATCCCTGGACAATGGAAATCGGTTATTTTTGAAAAAGGAAGCGCGAATCATTCTATCAATCATTTAACTTTAAAAAATGCGATTGTAGGCTTAGATTTCAGAAGTTCATTAAATCCTATTTTGATCAAAAACACACAAGTTTACAATTGCGTTGAATACGGAATTTTAGCTCAAAACGAACAAATTACTGGAGAAAACATTGTTATAAATCGTGCTGGAATAGCAAGTTTATCTTGCATCTATGGCGGAAATTATAGTTTTGCACACTGTACTTTTAATAATAATTGGTCAGGCAGTTCTCCGTTTGCAGTAAATTTAAGCAACTCTTTGGCAGGAGCAACTCCAGAAACCAATCCGCTTACTCAGGCTACTTTCAATAATTGCATTATTTATGGTTCAGCTACAAACGAATTAAATTTAGATAAAAATGCAAAAGCCACATTTGTTTATCAATTGAATAATTGTTTATTGAAATTTAGCAACTCAACAACCAATCCTAATTACCAATTCAAAACCGATACAGAACATTACACGAACATTATTCTAAATGAAAATCCTAAGTTTTATAATGCTTCTGAAAATAAATTCAATATTGATAAAACTTCTGCCGCTTTCGCTAAAGGGAATCAGGCCTATATCATTACAACAGATATTTTAGGAATTACAAGAACTTCGCCGCCTGACTTGGGTGCTTATCAGAATCAGGATTTCCCTAAATAATGGTTTTGCCACGAAGGCGCTAAGGCGCAAAGTATTTTTATAAAGCATCCATGCAGTTTGTCATTTCGACGGAGGAGAAATCTTCGCGAGTAACTCCGCGAAGAGAATTCAATCTTTGTCGAGCTTCTTGTGAAGATTTCTCCTCCGTCGAAATGACAAAATACACTTAAAGCTAAGAAAATTACTACAATTAGCTTTTAATTAAAATCATTTTTTCAAAATTTACACTTTTTCTTCATTTCCAGATTTCGTAATTTTTGCAAATCCATTCATTTAAAGACATTAAACTTATGAACTTTAAATTTTGATTTTTTTCTTCTAAAAGTTTAATATTACAGAACATATCAAAAAAGAAATTTTACTAAATCATTAAATTTCACCAAATACCTAAACCTCTTGATTTTGCGTCTTTTTGGTAGAAAAAATGCAAGAAAAAAGCAATTTCATTTTTTTTGAAAAGAGATCGTTTCCAAATTTGCGCTTACTATTTATTTACATTAAATTTGCAGCTCAATACAACAAACTACACAAATGATCCATTTCTTTGAAAACCAAAGCAAAACTGTTTTTGCCGTACAAACGCAAAACGAAATTTCAGCTCAAGACATTTCAAAATTAAACTGGCTTTTTGCCGACGCAAACAAGATCGAAAAATCTGCATTGACAGGATTTTTTGTTGGTCCACGCGCCACTATGATCACACCTTGGAGTACAAATGCTGTAGAAATTACTCAAAACATGGGGATTTCTGGCATTATTAGAATTGAAGAATTTCATCCTGCAACGGAAGATTTTACTGATTTTGATCCAATGCTTTCTCAAAAATTCAATGAATTAGATCAAGAAATCTTCACTATCAACATTCAGCCAGAACCAATTTTAGAAATTGATGATATTGCTGCTTACAACAAAGTGGAAGGTTTAGCTTTAAGCGAAGAAGAAGTTGATTACTTAAACAATCTTTCGACTAAACTTGGAAGAAAATTAACTGATTCTGAGATTTTTGCTTTCTCACAAGCGAATTCAGAACACTGCCGTCACAAAATTTTCAACGGAACATTTGTAATTGACGGTGAAGAAAAAGAGACTTCTCTTTTCAAATTAATCAAAAAAACATCTCAGGAAAATCCTAACGATATTGTTTCTGCTTACAAAGACAACGTTGCTTTTGTAAAAGGACCAAAAGTGCAGCAATTTGCACCAAAATCGGCAGACAAACCTGATTTTTACGAAATAAAAGAATTCGATTCGGTTATCTCATTAAAAGCCGAAACACACAATTTCCCAACAACAGTGGAGCCTTTCAACGGAGCTGCAACAGGATCTGGAGGAGAAATTCGTGACCGTTTAGCTGGAGGACAAGGATCTTTGCCATTAGCTGGAACTGCGGTTTATATGACTTCATATTCTCGTCTAAAAGAAGATAGAAAATGGGAAAATGCAGTTGAAGAAAGAAAATGGTTGTACCAAACGCCAATGGATATTTTGATCAAAGCTTCAAACGGAGCTTCTGATTTCGGAAATAAATTTGGTCAGCCGCTTATTACAGGTTCTGTTTTAACTTTCGAACACGAAGAAGAAAACAGAAAAATTGGTTACGATAAAGTAATCATGCAAGCGGGTGGAATTGGATACGGAAAACTAGATCAATCAATTAAAAAGAAACCACAAGAAGGCGATAAAATCGTAATTCTTGGAGGTGAAAATTATAGAATCGGAATGGGTGGTGCTGCGGTTTCTTCTGCAGATACAGGAGCTTTCGGTTCAGGAATCGAATTAAATGCAATTCAGCGTTCAAATCCAGAAATGCAAAAACGTGCTGCAAACGCGATTCGTGGTTTGGTCGAAAGCGACAATAACCCAATTGTTTCTATTCATGATCACGGAGCTGGAGGACACTTAAACTGCCTTTCTGAATTAGTGGAAGAAACAGGAGGTTTAATCGATTTGGATAAATTGCCTGTTGGAGACCCTACCCTTTCTGCAAAAGAAATTATTGGTAACGAGTCTCAAGAAAGAATGGGATTGGTTATTGGTCAAAAAGATATTGATACTTTGCAAAGAATCGCCGACAGAGAGCGTTCGCCAATGTATCAGGTTGGAGATGTAACGGGAGATCATCGTTTTACATTCGAATCAAAAACTAACGGTTCAAAACCTATGGATTATGCTTTAGAAGATTTCTTCGGAAGTTCTCCAAAAACGGTTATGACAGATAAAACGGTTGACAGAAAATATGCTGATGTTGCTTACAACGCAGGAGATTTTGAATCATATTTAAAAGATGTATTACGTCTAGAGGCTGTTGCTTCAAAAGACTGGTTGACAAACAAAGTTGACCGTTGCGTTGGAGGAAAAGTGGCTAAACAACAAAATGCAGGACCGTTACAATTGCCTTTGAATAATGTTGGAGTTATGGCTTTGGATTATTTAGGTAAAGAAGGAATTGCAACTTCTATTGGGCACGCTCCTATTGCAGCTTTGATTGATCCAGTTGCTGGATCTAGAAATGCTATTGCAGAATCGTTATCAAACTTAGTTTGGGCTCCAATTATTAATGGTTTAAAAGGAGTTTCATTATCTGCAAACTGGATGTGGGCTTGTAAAAATGAAGGTGAAGATGCTCGTTTATATGATGCTGTACAAGGTTGTTCAGATTTTGCAATTGAATTGGGAATCAATATTCCGACAGGAAAAGATTCACTTTCGATGAAACAAAAATATCCAAATGATGAAGTAATTGCACCAGGAACGGTTATTATTTCAGCTGCTGGAAACTGTACAGAGATTAAAAAAGTAGTAGAACCAGTTTTACAGAAAAACGGGGATTCTATTTATTATATCAATTTGTCTCAAGATGATTTCAAATTAGGAGGTTCATCTTTTGCACAAATCAGAAATACAATTGGAAACGAAACTTCTACTATTAAAGATTCGGCTTTCTTCAAAAATGCATTTAATACAATCCAAGATTTAATCAGTGAAAACCAAATTTTAGCCGGACACGATATCGGAAGCGGTGGTTTAATCACTACTTTATTAGAATTGTGTTTTGCAGATGTAAATCTTGGAGCTAAAATTGATTTCAGCGCTTTCGCGGAAAAAGACTTATTGAAAATCCTTTTCGCTGAAAACATCGGAATTGTTTTCCAAGCTAAATCTGATGCTGCTGTTGAAGCTAAATTGAAAGCTAATAATATCGAATTCTTCAAAATTGGTTCTGTAACTTCTACAGCTACTTTAGAAATTGCAGATTATAAATTAGATATCCCAACTTATAGAGATGTTTGGTTCGAAACTTCGTATTTATTAGATCAAAAACAATCTAAAAACGGAAGAGCTCAAGCACGTTTTGAAAACTATAAAAATCAGGTTTTAAATTATACTTTCCCTGCACACTTTACAGGAAAAAAACCAGAAATCGACAATTCTAAACCAAGACCAAAAGCGGCGATTATCCGTGAAAAAGGAAGTAATTCTGAGCGTGAAATGGCAAATGCAATGTACTTGGCTGGATTTGATGTAAAAGATGTTCACATGACGGATTTAATTTCTGGTCGCGAAACGCTTGAAGATATTCAGTTTATTGGAGCAGTTGGAGGATTCTCTAATTCTGACGTTTTAGGTTCTGCTAAAGGTTGGGCCGGAGCGTTCTTATACAACGAAAAAGCAAAAACAGCTTTAGATAATTTCTTCAAAAGAGAAGATACTTTATCTGTCGGAATCTGTAACGGTTGCCAATTGTTTATGGAATTAGAAGTAATTAATCCAGAGCATGAAGTTCACGGAAAAATGCACCATAACGAAAGCCAGAAACACGAAAGTATCTTTACTTCTGTAACAGTTCAGGAAAATAACTCTGTGATGTTATCGACTTTAGCTGGAAGCACTTTAGGAGTTTGGGTTTCTCACGGAGAAGGTAAATTTAAATTGCCTTATTCAGAGGATCAATACAACATTGTTTCTAAATATGCTTACGAAGGTTATCCTGCAAACCCTAACGGTTCTGATTACAACACGGCTATGATGTGCGATAAAACAGGAAGACATTTAGTAATGATGCCTCATATTGAGCGTTCGACTTTCCAATGGAACTGGGCGCATTATCCAAAAGATAGAAATGACGAGGTTTCACCTTGGCACGAAGCTTTTGTTAATGCCAGAAAATGGATTGAGAAAAACTAAAAATATATTTTTACTAAAAGCGCCCGATAATTCGGGCGTTTTTTTTGCCACAGATTACACAGATTAACACAGATTTTTTTCTAATAAAAGAAATCATCATAATCCTTTTAATCTGTGGCTATAAAAAATAACTTGTGTAATTGCTTCGTCTATTCACTATCGCTCAGGTCGTGGCAAAAAAACTTAACAAATTCGTGGCAACTGTTCTCCCACTAAAGGGTTTACCACTCTTTTGCCTCCAAAAGCACTTTCGATAATTATTTTTGAAGGATGTTCAGCAGTGACAAAACCAATTTCTGATGCTTTTGGATTTGCTTTTTGCAAAATTCCCAATACCTCATCTTTAATTTCTGGCGCAGCAACGCAAACAAAAATCCCTTCATTGGCCACATAAAGCGGATCTAACCCCAATAATTCACAAGCACTTTTTACCTGATTTTCTACTTTTATATTCTCTTCTAAAAGTGAAATTCCTAAATTAATTTCTGCCGATATTTCATGTAAAACCGAAGCCAAACCGCCACGAGTAGCATCTCTTAAAAAATGAATTTTATCTCCAAATTGTGTTATTAAATCTACAACTGTATGGTTTAAATTTATTGTATCGCTTAAAATATCGCTGTCGAATTCTAATCCTTCACGTTCTGACATAATTGCCATTCCGTGCGAAGCTATTGCTCCATTTATGATTATAACATCACTCTCCTTAATATTTTGAGCTTTAATATTCGCTTTTTCATGAATAACTCCAATTCCAGAAGTATTGATATAAATTTTATCTCCTTTTCCTCTTTCTACAACTTTTGTATCTCCAGTAACGATTTTGACATTTGCCTTATCAGCAGCTTTTTTTACTGATTTAATGATTTGAATAAATTCTTCCAAACCGAAACCTTCTTCTATAATTAAAGCAAGTGAAAGATATTTAGGAACTGCACCACACATCGCAAGATCATTTACAGTACCATTTACAGCTAACTCGCCAATATTACCGCCTTTAAAAAATATAGGCGAAATGACATAGCTGTCTGTAGAAAATGCCAAACTGCCTTGTATGTCTAAAAATGCACCATCATGGCGAACTTCTAAAACATCATTCTTTAAAATTTTAAAAATCACTTCATTCAGTAATTTTGTCATATGTTCACCACCACTGCCATGATGCAAATGAATTACTTCACTATTTTTTTCCATTTCACTCAATTAAATCTTCACCCATTTCCTTAAGAACCTCCATTGTTCGTTTAGCCTCTTCTTCGTCAATAATTCCAATGGCAGCGCCCACATGAACTAACAAATAATCTCCAATTTTAGCCTCTGGAACAAGAGCTAAATTTACTTCTTTAATAATACCCTCAAATGATACTTTTCCTATTCTAAAAGTTTCGTCAAGTTCTACTGTAACTTTTTCTAAATGGCCGGGAACTGCTAAACACATATACTATTGTTTTATAGATTGAGACAAAAAATCGTACCAAGCCGACAATCCTTCTCCTGACGTTGCTGAAACTTCAAAAAAGATTAAGTTCGGATTGACTTTTTTCGCATATTCTTTTAATTTTTCTAAATCAAATTTCAGATAAGGCAGTAAATCAATCTTATTAATAATACAAATTTGCGATCCCGAAAACATGTCAGGATATTTTAGTGGCTTATCTTCTCCTTCGGTAACCGATATAATGACAATACGTTTTAATTCGCCAAGATCAAACATAGCAGGACAAACTAAATTCCCAACATTTTCAATCATTAATACAGAATCTGAAACAGGTTTTAACTCTTTAACGGCTTTTGCTATCATTTCGCTATCCAGATGACAGCCTTTTCCTGTATTAATCTGCAATACAGGAACATTCAATTTATGAATTCTATCTGCATCATTTGTTGTCTGCTGATCCCCCTCGATTACAGAAAAAGCCATTTTGCTTTTCAAATCTGAAATTGTTCTTTCTAATAAAGATGTTTTCCCAGACCCCGGAGAACTAACTAGATTTATAGAGAAAATATTCAATGCTTCAAAAAAGCCTCTGTTTCTTTCGGCAGTAAGCTGATTTTTAAATAAAATATCTTTCTCCAACTGTACTATATTAACTTCATGAGAATGTGAATTCCCATAATTATGATCATGGTCATGACTATCATGGTCATGGTCATGATCAGAATGGCGTTCATGATGATGATCTTCGTGATGATGGTGATGAAAATGTCCAGAATGATAATGAGAGTAGGAATTTTTATCTCCTATTTTAGTAAACCTAATTTCGTTTTCATCAGAACTGCAACCGCAAGTGGTACACATAATTAAATTTATTTAATGATTATTTTCTTTATTTTCAACTCTTTTCCTGTTATGATTTCTTTAAAAGGACTGTTACAATTTGGACAACTGTCAAAACTTTTTTCGATTTGGAATTTCGTTTCGCATTCAGCGCATTTTGCTGTTCCTTCAGGTTCTTCTATAAACAATTTTGCATCTCTTAAAACGGTCCCATTTATGCATTGCGGCCAGATAAAATGAAAAGAACTCATTTCAATGCCAGATAATTTTCCTATTTGCAAGTAAATCTCTAAGGCTTTGTTTCCTCCTATTTTATCTACCTCTTGTTTAGCAATTTTTACGATTGAAGTAACTATAGAAAGTTCATGCATAACTTATCTGTTCTTTAAAATATATTTCAATTTCGCAAGGTATCAACAAAAGAAATCCCAAAAACTGATATTTATCACATTCATAGCAACAATATTTAGATAATTTTAAAATCCTTTTAAACACACAAAAAGTCTTTTTATCTATAATTTAAAACATAACGGATGGAGGAAAAAAACAAAGAAAACGAAACCTATTACAATAGTATTGAAAGACAAGGTTACAACAGAAGGGATTTCTTAAAGTTTGTAGCTTATATTGGAGCCTACATGGGCGTTCAAAGTTCGGCAATTGGCCAGATAGCCAAAGCGCTAGAAACTACTCCGCGTTTGCCTGTAATTTGGGAGCATTTTCAGGAATGTACCTGCTGCAGTGAATCCTTCATTCGTTCTGACCATCCTATTGTTGCAGATATTATCCTAGACAAAATTTCTTTAGACTATACTTTGACATTAATGGCCGCATCTGGTCATCAGGCTGAAGCGGCTAAAAAAGCAACTATGGAAAAATATAAAGGAGAATACATCCTTTGCGTTGAAGGTTCTATTCCGATGGGAGCTGATGGAAACTATTGCTGTATTGGCGGCCGAAGTGCTGTAGATATTCTTAAAGAATCTGCAGCAGGAGCAAAAGCTATTATTGCTTGGGGAAGCTGTGCTACATCTGGTTGTGTACAAGCAGCAAAACCAAACCCTACCGGAGCTGTGCCAATTCATAAAATCATAACAGACAAACCTATTATAAATGTTCCTGGCTGTCCTCCTATAGGCGAGGTAATGGCTGGAATTATTGTGCATGTGGTAGCATTTGGAAAACTGCCTGAATTAGACAGTTCTGGACGTCCAAAAGCTTTTTATTCAAAAAGAGTTCACGACAGCTGTTACCGCAGACCTTACTTTGATGCGGGATTATTTGCAGAAAATTTTGATGATGAAAATGCGAAGAAAGGTTATTGCTTATACAAAGTAGGCTGCAAAGGGCCAAGCACTTATAATGCTTGCGGCAATATGAAATGGAATGGCGGTGTTAGTTATCCTATACAATCTGGTCACGGCTGCATTGGCTGCAGTGCTAAAGATTTTTGGGATGCAGGAAGTTTTTATTCCAGAGATGCAGCTGTAAGCCCTGGCAATATTGAAGCTAATGCAGATACTCTAGGAAAAATTGCTCTTGGAGGCGTAGCTGCAGGAATTGGAGTTCATGCTATCCTTTCGAATGTATCGAAAAGAAAAGAGCTTAATCAGAGAATTAATCAAGGAACTGAAAACGAAAAACACTTAGAGGATTTATAATCTAATAAAAATAAAACATGGCAGAGCGAATAGTAGTAGATCCAATTACCAGAATTGAGGGGCATCTTAGAGCCGAAGTAGAAATCTCAGACGGCACAATACAAGAAGCTTTCCTATCTTCTACAATGGTTAGAGGTTTAGAAAATATTGTAAAAGACAGAAACCCAAAAGATGTTTGGGCCTTTGTGCAAAGAACCTGCGGCGTATGTACATCAACACATGCAACGGCATCTGTACGATCTGTGGAAGATGCGCTTGGAATTGTTATTCCGCCCAATGCAGAAATTGTTAGAAATATCATGTTAGGCTCATTATACCTTCATGATCACGTAGTGCATTTTTACCATCTGCATGCTTTTGATTGGGTTGATGTACTAAGCGGACTAAACGCTGATCCTGTAAAAACATCTCAATTGGCTCAATCCATATCCAATTGGCCCAAAAGTTCACCTGGTTATTTTTCTGATTTGCAGAAAAGATTAAAAAAATTTGTAGCCAGCGGTCAATTAGGAATTTTCGCAAATGGATACTGGGGACATCCGCAAATGAAATTGCCTCCAGAAGCCAATTTAATGGCAACTGCACATTATCTGGAAGCATTAGAATGGCAAAAAGAAATTGTCAAAGTTCACGCTATTTTTGGAGGCAAAAATCCGCATCCTAATTTTCTTGTGGGAGGAATGGCCTGCTCTATTAACCTTGATGATGCTAGCGGCTTAAATGCTGAAAGATTGGCATTTGTAAGACAATTGCTGGAAGAAGGAAAACGATTTGTAGAACAAGTTTACCTTCCAGATGTTTTAACCATAGCAAGTTATTATAAAGACTGGGGCGCCATTGGAGGCTTTCATAACTTTATGACTTTTGGTGATTTTCCAACACAAGGATATAATAACACCAATAATGATACTTTTAAATTTCCGTCGGGAGTTATTCTAAATAAAGACCTCACAAAAGTACACGATCTAGATCTGAGAGATTTAAAAACTGTAGAAGAATACGTAAACAATTCTTGGTATGATTATGAAGGAGACGGCAATACCGGAAGACAGCCTTGGAGCGGAGAAACCAAAATAAATTATTCTGGTCCAAAACCTCCTTATACGCATTTAAATGTTGATGAAAAATACAGTTTTATTAAAACACCAAGGTGGAAAGGCCATGCTATGGAAGCTGGCCCTCTAGCTAGAATGTTAGTAGGATATGCATCAGGAAGAGAAGAATTCAAAGATACTATCGATGCTGCCTTATCCAAACTTCAAATTCCTGCAGAAGCTTTATTTTCTACTTTAGGCAGAACTGCTGCAAGAGCATTGGAATCGAAATTAGTGGCTGGCTGGAATCTCGAATTCTTTGACCGTTTAATTGAAAACATTAAAAATGGAGATACCAAAATGGCCAACATGGAAAAATGGGAAACTTCAACTTGGTCTAAAGAAGCTCAAGGGGTTGGTCTTGTAGAGGCACCAAGAGGTGCATTAAGCCACTGGATCGTAATAAAAGATGCAAAAGTTGCGAACTATCAGCAGGTAGTTCCTTCGACTTGGAATGCTTCTCCGAGAGACCCTAAAGGACAACGTTCGCCGTATGAAAGCAGTTTGTTAAATACACCTGTCGCTAATCCAGAGTTGCCATTAGAAATCATTAGAACCATACATTCATTTGATCCTTGCATTGCCTGCGCTGTTCACTTATATGATGAAAACGGCAGTATTATTAAAGAAGTAAACGATATCTCAATCTGTACCGTATAATTTAAAATTGTTAAACATGCCAGCAAAAACTAACGATTATAAAAGAGCCTACATATGGCAGCTGCCGATACGTATTTTTCATTGGGTAAATGCATGGGCTATTACAGGACTAGTGGCTACGGGGTTTATCATTGGCAATCCGCCAGGTATAATTTCGACTAGAGAAGCAACAAACCAGTTTTGGTTTGGGTATGTCCGAGAAATTCATTTTGCCTGTGCTTACCTATTAGTAGCCGTAATGATTTTAAGAATTTATTTTGCTTTTAAGGGAAATAAATATGCCAGCTGGCGTGTGTTTTTTCCTTTCAAAAAAGAAGGTTTTAAACGAATGTGGCATGTTATAAAATATGATATTTTCCTGCAAAATGAACATACAAATGGCTCTCCATCTGGAGCCGTTGGGCACAATAGTGTAGCCGCAGCCTCTTATTTAATAATGTTTGTGATGGCGTTAATTATGATTGCTACAGGTTTTGCAATGTACGCTCCAACCTCAACTTGGTTTTTTCCTAAAATGTTTGGCTGGGTAACCAATTTTGCTGGTGGTGATTTGAACGTTAGAACTATACATCATTTTACCACTTGGACTTTTATATTGTTTGCTATTGTTCACATTTATTTAGTCTTCTTTCATGACTGGCTTGAAGGACTAGGTGAAACGTCGGCAATGGTAAGCGGTTATAAGTTTGTACGAACTGAAAGAATAAAAAAAGACGAAGATTTAGAGAAAAAGATAGAAATCGTTGAACAGGAGAAAGTTTAAATCGTTTCATCGATTTCAAAAATAAAATTAGATGCAGGAAGAAATTATTGCAAAAAAAATAGATGAGTTTCACACAGATGGAAATGAGATTTTAGTACTTGGAATTGGAAACTATTTAATGGGAGACGAAGGTGTTGGCGTACATTTTATAAACAGAATAGACAAAACCCAATTTCCTGAAAACATTTCATTTATTGATGGAGGCACAGGTGGCTTTACCTTGATTCCTTATATAGAAAATCATAAAAAAGTAATCATTGTAGATGCAACGATGGATGGTAAAGATGAAGGAACAATTACGCTCTTAAAACCTCGTTTTTCAGAAGACTTTCCAACTGCATTAAGCGGACATAATTTTGGACTTAAAGATATGGTTGACATTTTATCAATGCTGAATGTCATGCCCGAAATCTCTCTGTACACAATTACAATCCTAAAAATGGAACCTATGTCTATGAACCTTTCACCAAAGGTAGATGAAGCAATCCAAAAGGTTACCCTTCAGATTATTCAGCAAATTGAAAATTTTAAAAATACATAATTCACTTTTTTTGAATCCCACATTTCAAATAACAATTTCAGGTAGTGTGCAAGGTGTAGGCTTTCGTCCCTTTGTATATAATTTGGCAATCAGCTATGATCTGAAAGGTTATGTTTCTAATAATGAAAATGGAGTCATTATCATAGTGCAGGAAAAATCGCCTACTGTAACTGAATTTTATAAAGAGCTTAAAAAAAAGCATCCTAAAAATGCTAAAATAAAACACATTGAGATTGTAGAAATTTTGAGCGATGAAACATTTGATATTTTTTCTATAAAACCAACTGAGAAAAACATCGCAATCAATGCTCCTCTAACTCCTGACTTTGCAATCTGTAAAAACTGTAAGAGTGAGGTTTTAGATCCAAAGAATCGACGTTATTCTTATCCATTTATAAGCTGTACGTCATGCGGGCCAAGATATGCTATTGCTAGAAAGTTTCCTTTCGAAAGAGAAAACACAAGTTTAAATGAATTTAAAATGTGTAAAACATGTCTTGAGGAATATAATAATCCCAAAGACATTCGTTTTCATTCTCAGACTAATTCATGTCCTGAATGTGGTGTAAGAATTTCATTTACAGACAATAAAGGAATCATAACAAAGGGAACAAATAAAGAAATATTTGAAGCTCTTTGCGAAAAACTTACAGCAGGAAAAATCATTGCCGTAAAAAACATCAGCGGCTACCTACTCTTATGTGATGCAACAAATCCTAAAGCAGTTCTAGAATTACGAAACCGAAAAAAACGTCTCACAAAACCATTTGCAGTTTTATTTAAAGACATTAAACAAATAGAAAATTATCTGTATTGTCAGAAAGCAGAAAAAAAAGCAATCACTTCCTGCCAAGCTCCAATTGTAATTTTACCGCTAAAAAAGAAAGCAGATTTAGCTATTACAGAAATCAGTCCAGCTATCGAAACTGTTGGCGCTATGTTGCCTAATTCTGGCATTTTACATTTAATTTCGAACTTGTTTCAGAAACCATTTGTGGCAACTAGTGGCAACTTTAATGGCGCAGCAATCTGTATGAACCAAAATGAAGCTTTAAAATCATTAAATTCTGTTGCCGACTTTTATTTACATCATGATTTAGAAATTCAACATTCGCAAGATGATTCTATATTAAAATTTTCAAAAAAGCATAAGCAAAAAGTAATATTGCGCCGAGCGCGTGGTCTTACTCCAAATCTCAATTTGTCTTTTTTAGCTCCGAGGTCAGAAAAACTGCTTTGCTTAGGTTCAGATCTAAAAAATACTATTACAATTACACCAAACGAACAGACCTACATAAGCGAATACATTGGAGATCTTGCAAATTATGATACTTATAACAGATTTGAAAAAAAGATTAATAGCTATTTGACTTTTTTCAATTTTTCACCACAAAAAATTATTTATGACCCGCATCCCAGTTACCAATCTGCCAATAAAATTTCAGCTTTCACATTCGAAAACAAAACTATAGAAACGCTTACAATACAGCATCATGAAGCACACTTTGCTGCTATTTTGGGTGAGAAAAATTTATGGAAAAAGCGCAAAATATTAGGAGTTATTTGGGATGGAGCAGGTTTTGGAAGCAATACAGAGATATTTGGCAGTGAATTTTTTGAATATAATCTTGGACAGATTAGCAGAATTGGGCATTTAGAATATTTTCCGTGGATTTTAGGCGATCAAATGTCTAAGAATCCAAAAATAGCAGCATTTTCGATCAGCAGAAACAATCGTCACTTTCAGCAACTTTTCAATAAAAACGAAATCAAAATTTATTCGAAACATATTGAAAATAGTGTAATAAAAACTTCTTCGATGGGACGCTTATTTGATGCCGCTGCTTTTATATTGGGCTTTAAAAATCCAATTTTGTTTGAAGGCGAACCTGGAATGTATCTCGAAAAACTAGCTCAAGAAGCTTTTAGCAAATCTACTGTAAAATTGAAAGATTACCTGCAAGACGAGAAAATCACAAATCTGATTCCAACAAAAACACTTTTGTTAAATCTCAATAAAGCAGTAAAAAACAATACCCAGATAGAAAACGCCGCATTAAATTTTCATTACACTTTAGTTAAATGCATTGAAAAAATAGCTAGGCACAAAAAATCAAAACATCTCGCATTTAGTGGCGGCGTTTTTCAAAATACAATCCTTATTGATTTAATAATTGATCATTTAAAACCAAAATACAAACTGCATTTTCATGAAATGCTTTCTCCTAATGACGAAAACATTTCATTTGGACAACTGAGTCATTATTTACACTTAAAAAATTAAAACATGGATATTCTTGAATTATTAGGGCATATTGGGAAAACAGAAGAAAAAGACAAGATTTCTTACTCTACTGGTGTTGTTATGGCATTGAGTCTTAAAGACATTGGTTTTGAAGAAATAATGTATGAAGATTTTATTGACGGCATGAAATCTATTTTTGAGAAATCAAGTGAAAAAATCTCTCCAAAACGTTCTATTGAAATTTTCAATAATTATGTTGCCCTTTTACAAGAAGAACTAAAAGTAAAAAATGCCGCAATAGGAACTGCTTTTTTAGAGAAAAATGCTTTAAAAGAAGAAATTACTTCTCTAGCCAGCGGTTTGCAATATGAAATTTTAGAAGAAGGCACAGGCGAAATTCCAAAAATATCAGATACAGTAAATGTTATTTACGAAGGTTCTTTGTTAAATAAGACCGTTTTCGATTCTACTAAAGATTCTGGACCACAAAAAATGCGTGTATCAGAAACCATAAAAGGCTGGCAGGAAGCTTTACAATTAATGCCCGAAAAATCAAGTTGGAAAATTTACATTCCGCATCATCTTGCGTATGCCGAGATTGGCGCACCGCCAATGATACAGCCCAACTCTACTTTAGTGTTTACTATTAAGCTCTTAAACATTGTCTGAAATGAAATATCTTTCTGAATATCGAAATCCCGAACTAGTAAATTATTATTTAAATGAAATTCATAAAATTACCACTAAACCTTGGAATATAATGGAAATCTGTGGTGGTCAGACACATTCATTGGTCAAAAATGGATTATTAGATTTGCTTCCAAAAAATATTAGAATGATCCACGGACCAGGTTGTCCCGTTTGTGTTACTCCAATTTCATTAATTGATAAAGCAATAGAATTACTGAAAAAAGGTGTCATTTTATGCTCTTTCGGAGATATGATTCGCGTGCCTGGATCTTCTAAAAGCTTGCTTCAGGCAAAGGCCGAAGGAGGAGATCTTAGAATTTTATATTCACCTTTGGAAGCTGTAAATATTGCTTCAAAAAATCCAGATAAAGAAGTCGTCTTTTTTGCTGTAGGTTTTGAGACTACCGCACCAAGCAATGCTTTGGCTGTTATCTATGCTCAAAAATTAGGGCTTACTAACTTTAGTTTATTAGTCTCTCATGTATTGGTTCCGCCAGCTATGGAAGCTATTTTATCTGATGAGTTTTGTACCATTAATGCTTTTCTAGGAGCAGGTCATGTTTGCACAATTGTTGGGCTGGCAGATTACTACCCTATAGCTAAAAAATATAAAATTCCTATTGTGGTTTCAGGATTTGAGCCCGCCGATATGGTTCAGGCCATTTATCATACCGTAGTTCAATTAGAAAAAGGAGAATACAACGTAGAAAATCAATATACCAGATTAGTAAAAGAAGAAGGCAATGTAAAAGCCAAAGAAGTTGTTGATAGTATTTTTACAATTGGAACTCAGGAATGGCGAGGAATTGGGGTAATTAAAGACAGTGGACTTGTAATGCGAGTAGAATATAAAATGTATGATGCTAGCCAAAAGTTTTCGATCACAACTTTGCACAAAAATACAGATCAATACTGTATTGCCGGACAAATTTTAACAGGACATAAAAGACCAAATGAATGTCCTGAATTTGGGAAAAAATGTAAACCGTCCAATCCCTTAGGCGCACCAATGGTTTCTTCTGAAGGTGCTTGCGCGGCCTATTTTAACTATTTGTAAAAAATTATGATTGGATTTCTGATTACGATTTACGCTGGATTAGAACATGCCTTTGAAGCTGATCATTTACTGGCTGTAAATAATTTGGTTACTAATAGAAATAGAATCAAAGATGCTTTAAAAGATGGAATGTTCTGGGGTGTTGGCCATACTTCCACAATTTTTTTAGTCGGCATTATCATGATTGGCTTTAAAATTTCGATAAGCGAAAATATATTTAGCTATCTCGAAGCTATTGTAGGTTTGATGCTTATTGTGCTGGGAATAATTCGTTTGTTTAAATTATTGTACAAGAAAAAACATGCGCACACGTATTACCATAGTCACGAGCATACGCACAGTAACGGAGTTACACATACACACATGCACGCTCACACCTACTATCATTCGCATCCTATTGCCTCTTTTAAACATGCCCATTTTGATGAATCAACAAATTATAAAACGGCATTTGGCGTAGGACTGGTTCATGGTTTGGCAGGGAGCGGATCTTTGGTTATTTTGGTTATTTCGCAAATGAAAACTCCATTAGAAGGATTACTTTATATCCTAATTTTCGGAATTGGTTCTATAATAGGAATGTTTATCGCTGCTGGATTATTTAGTATTCCGTTTACAAAGAGCATTCTCAAATCTCAAAAATTGCAATATGCCTTAATAATAATTTCTTCGGTAATATGCATCATCTTCGGCTTCAAGATTGTTTATACCAATTTATTTTAAAAATTAAGTTTATTCAGATATAAAAAAATGCTACGACGCTATCCCCATGTCGAAGCTTTTTTTTCTTCATTAATTATACTCTAATTAACATATAAGAATAGCTTAATGATATCTTAAGGCTATTTTTAAAGCTTCATTTACTGCGATAAATATCTTTGCTTCATGAAAAATATTATACGCAAATTATACCTCCCAATTCTCTTATTTACTTTAAGCCAATTTTCTTTTGCTCAAAAAACAGCAATAAAAGGAACCATCACCGACGGAAAAAACCCTATAGAATTTGTTGATGTTATTTTAAAAAGTACAGCCGATTCAACAAAAACTGTTAATTATACCACAACAGATGTTTCTGGCAATTTCGCTCTAGAAAATGTAACTTCTGGAGAATACCTGCTTCAGTTTAAATTAATCGGTTTTAAAATAAATACTAAAAAGATAAAATATACAGGCACGGCTATTTCACTCGGCACTATCATTTTGCAAGAAGATGCAAATCAGCTTAATACTGTAGTTGTAAACTCACAGAAAAAACAGATTCAAAAAACTGCAGAAGGTTTTGTTTTTAACGCGGTTTCAAATATTTCGCAATCAGGAGGAACAGCAATTGATATGCTAAAAAATATTCCAACAGTTTCGGTTGATGCTGATGATGCCATTTCGTTAAGAGGAAAAACGCCTTTGATTTTAATCAATGGTAAAAATTCTGCTATTACTGATATGAATCAGATTCCGGCAAGCAGTATTGAAAGCATCGAAATCATTACAAGTCCGACTGCAAAATACGATGCTAATGCAGAAAGTGGCATTATCAATATCAAACTTAAAAAGAATAATCTAAACGGAATAAATGGTGCTGCAGTTCTTGGTGGCGGTTTTGGAGCAAAAGGAAGATTAAGCAGTTCTGCTCTTTTAAATTATAAAAACGACAAATGGAATGTTGGCCTTGCTTACGACAATCGTTTTGCAGGAAGAACAAAAAGTATTGAAGGCGAACGAACGAACTATTTTATTCAAGACGAACATTATATCCATCAGACTCGAAGTGACCAGCGTACAGAAGGTTTACAAAATCTAAAATTCAATCTTGATTTTTCTCCAAATGAAAGAAACACTTTCTCTTTTGAAGCACTTGGAAATCTTGAGAACAAAGACAATGAAGAGACTTTAAAAACGAATGTTTATAACGATTCAGATGCCTTTTTCTCTGCTAACCAACGCCATTCTTCAGAAATCCAAAAAGCTAAAGCTGCAGAGTTTTCGTTAAATTATGACCGAAAATTTTCTGATGACAGAAAAAGTTTAAATGCAAACATTACCAGTTCTTTCAATTTTGGCAGAGAAAACACAAATATCGATACCAATAATTACGATGAAAATGGAATGCTGATTGGTGACACATTTTGGCAAAAAACACATAATTATGGGAAAGAAAATATTTCGAATGCTATTGTAAATCATGCATTTCCAATTTCAGAAAAATCAACTATTGAAACAGGCTATAAAGGAACTTTTAGATTTTTTAATTCTGATTTTCAAACCGCTGATTTAATTAATGGCGATTATGTAGTTAATCCGCTTGCAAGTAATATTTTTGATTTTAATGAGCAAATAAATGCCTTTTATGGACTTTTAAATTCGTACTCTGGTTCAAAAGACAATCAGAAATGGAAATATAATGTCGGACTTCGTGCAGAACAAGTTTCAAATAATGGAAAAACAGAAAATGGAAGTGATAATTTTTCTAATCATTATTTAAAACTTTTCCCTTCAGCATCTTTTCAATTGAATTTGCAATCTGACGAATTTTTAAAATTTGGTTATAGTAAACGTATAAATCGCCCAGATCTAGATGATTTAAATCCTTTTGTTGATATTACCGATGCATTAAATCCTCATAGTGGAAATCCTTATTTAAAACCAGAAATTATTCATATTGTAGAATTAAATTATAATAAAGAATGGGATAAATATTCGCTTTCTGGAAATGCCTTTTATAGAAATGCTAACAATACCATAAGACAATATGCCACATTGCAAGATAATGGAGTTGTTTTATTACAGCCTCAGAACATTGGAAACATGGTTACTTATGGAGTTGAAGGTATTTTTAGTCTAAAACCATTCTCTTTTTATGATGCCAATATTAGTTTAACGGCTTTTCAGCAAAACATTAGTGCAACAAATTTACCACAATCTGAAGATGTTGTCAATAGTGCATTCAGTTGGTATGGAAAAGTGATCAATAACTTTGTGCCATGGAAAGATGGAAAACTACAAATTATAGGAAACTACAATTCTGCTGTTGCAACTCCACAAGGAAAAAGAATCCCGATTTACAATGTCGATATGGGATTTCAGCAAAAATTAGGAAAAGGAAATGCACGATTAGGCTTAGTTGTAACCGATATGTTTAACACATTAGAAAGCGGTTATAAAAACAATACTTTATTATTTAAAAGCAATAGAACTTCAAAATCTGATACAAGAGCTTTAATGATAACGTTTGCTTATACCTTTAGATCAGATTTCAAAGAAAAATTACTAGAAAATCAGTTTTCGACGGAGTAAAAACTGACATAGAATCATAAAAAAAGAAAAATTTCATTCTTGTATTTTTAAGCTATTATTCTATTGAAAAATTGAATTATATTCGCCAAAAGAAATCAGCTAGACAGATTTTTTTAAGCCCGAAAACACTTAATCCTACATAGAATGAAATTTTTACATTTATTAGTGGTCACACTATTTTTTACTGCCTTTCAATCGTATTCACAAGTACACGTTGATCAGATCATCCATAATTCTAAAGAACGTTACATTACCACAACTATTGGTTATCCAGTTCCAGGAACTTTTGCACCTTTGAACCAAAAAGAGCCTATTACAGTTTTAAATCCAGACGGAACAGGTTTTATTCAGGCCGAAGATTTAAGCAAACAAAAAATAAACTGGGGAATAGAATGCACAGAAGAAGGTGTTCCTGTTTTTAAAGAAGGATTCAACAGTGCAACTTATACATTTTGGTACAGACCAAATGACAGTGAAGAATGGTATTACTCTCAATTCTCTATTCATTTTGCCAAAAAGAAAATGTTTTTAATGGGCGAAAGAGTAAAAACTTACGAAGATTATAACGTGCAATAACTTTTAAAAGCATCTTCAAATTAAATTTTTCTTGATTTTTTGGAAATTTCACGGCGAAAAAGAAAACGTTTTCGTTGATTTTTAATAGTCTCTATAAATTTTCCCATTAAATTTTATAAAACTGAAAATCATACCCAAATTTTATTTAATTTGCAATAAAATTCAATATATTAAACATGGTTTCAATCACACGCCTTTTTGATTTTCCCTATTATCAACAAGAAACTTACAACCTTCCAGTTGCTCTTGCAACCAAAAAAAATGGAGTCTGGGAAAAAACATCTAGCCAAGAATATATTGCAAAAGCAAATGCTGTTTCGAGAGCATTATTGCGTATGGACGTTCAGAAAGATGATAAAATCGCATTAATTACTTCGAACAACAGAACGGAGTGGAATATAATGGATATTGGTATTTTGCAGACTGGTGCTCAAAATGTTCCTATTTATCCAACTATCGCAGAAGAAGATTACGAATATATTTTAAACCATAGCGGTAGCATTTACTGTTTTGTTTCTGATGAAGAAGTATTACAGAAAGTAAATGCCATAAAAGCAAATGTGCCAACTTTAAAAGAGGTGTATTCCTTTAATGAAATTGCAGGTTGCAAACACTGGACAGATTTACTTGCACTTGGTGAAGACGAAAGCAATCAAAGCGAAGTCGAAGCTAGAAAAGACAGCATTAAAACAGATGATTTAGCTACTATTATCTACACTTCTGGAACAACAGGAAGACCAAAAGGAGTTATGCTTTCGCACAAAAATATTGTATCAAATGTTTTGGACAGTGCGCCAAGAATTCCGTTTGATCCAGGAAAAAGCACTGCATTAAGCTTCTTGCCTATTTGCCATATTTTTGAAAGAATGATTTTGTACATCTATCAATATTATGGTGTTTCAGTTTATTTTGGAGAATCGATCGATAAAATTAGTGACAACTTAAAAGAAGTTCGTCCAACTGTCATTACAGCTGTACCAAGACTTTTAGAAAAAGTTTACGATAAAATTTATGCTAAAGGAGCCGAATTAACTGGCATCAAGAAAAAACTGTTTTTCTGGGCTATTGATTTAGGCTTAAAATACGAACCATACGGAGCTAACGGATTCTGGTATGAGTTCCAATTAAAAATTGCTCGCAAACTAATTTTTAGCAAATGGAAAGAAGGTTTGGGAGGAAATCTAGATTTAATGGTTTCTGGAAGTGCTGCTTTGCAACCACGTTTAACGAGAGTTTTTGCTGCTGCAGAAATTCCAGTTATGGAAGGTTACGGTCTATCTGAAACATCACCCGTAATTGCAGTTAACGATCAAAGAAACAGAGGTTTTAAAATTGGAACTGTTGGAAAACCGATTCGTAACCTTGAAGTTAAAATTGCTGAAGACGGAGAAATTTTATTAAAAGGACCAAACGTAATGTTAGGTTATTATAAAGATCCTGAAAAAACGGCTGAAGCAATTATCGATGGTTATTTCCATACAGGAGATATTGGAGAAATTGACAGTGAAGGTTTCTTGAAAATTACAGATCGTAAAAAAGAAATGTTCAAAACTTCTGGAGGTAAATATATCGCTCCACAAATGATTGAAAATGCCATGAAACAATCTCGCTTTATTGAGCAGATTATGGTTATTGGTGAAGGTGAAAAAATGCCTGCAGCCTTTATTCAACCCAACTTTGAATTTGTAAAAGAGTGGGCTAAAATTCATAAAATTACTTTAGGAAGTACAGATGCTGAAATTTCTTCAAATCCAGATGTTATTAAACGAATTGATGAAGAAGTAGAAAACATCAACAAAAAATTTGGTCACTGGGAACAAGTGAAACGCATTGAGCTAACTCCAGATGTTTGGTCAATCGATGGCGGACAACTTACTCCTACCTTAAAATTGAAACGAAAAATTATTAAAGAGATTTACAAAGACCTTTATGCTAAAATCTACGGAAACAATTAATAAATCAAAATAATATAACCAAAGCGAAAAGGCCGTCTCAATGAGATGGCCTTTTTTAGTTTTAAATATTTTTTTGTCTGAATATTTTTTAACTATTTTTAATCTACTAAAAACAAAATAATGAAAGAATATATCGACAATATAAATTGGTCAGAAGTTTGGGAGTTTTCAAAACAATTTATCCTGCCTAACATCGGTTGGTTTATACTCTGGATTGTTTTATTTATTGTTCTCGGGATTATTTTAGGCATTCTTTTCAATGTGTTTTTATATCGAAAAAATTTCTTTTACCGCGACAAAAAATATTACAACTGGTTTGCCAAACTCTGGATTCCGTATTTCCTAATTGTCATTCTCTATTTTATGACAATGATTGGCTTGTTCTACGGAACGCATTCTATTTTACGCAGCGAAAACAAGAACATTGCCACTAAGATTTATTCTAACACTTTTGGAACCACATTTTCATCTGAAAAAGAGAAAAAAGATTTTTTGCATGCTTTGCAACTGCTTTCAAATTCTTCAGAAGATGCCAGTAAAACGCTTACTAAAGCATTTGCATCTTATATCAAACAAAACAATAGCGGTTTAAGCACTTTAGATAACTTCAAAAATTCTTCGACTTCTTACTTGCTTGAAAAATACGAATCAGATGTTTACAGTGCTTGCGTCTACGGATTTATGAAAGCTGTCGACAAAAAAGCCGACATGAAAAATGTAAAAGACATTAATTATGTCGATTTTAAAGCTACTTTGGCAAAACTAGATCAGATTGAACCTCAAAAGATTGAACTCTCCTTACAATCAGAAATGGGGCGAAAATTACAATCGGTACAGAACTTTGTTTTTTATGGAATTCTAAAACACGAATTGATTTTTTTTCTGTTTTTTCTTTTGATTCCGTTTGTTGAACTTCTCATTTATATAAAATTTGTAAAAGCACCAAAAACAACTCAAAATACAGTTGCTATTTAATTGATAAAGATTTTGTTCTAAAGGCTATCTCAATAGGATAGCCTTTTTTAGTATCAAAAAAAACGGGTATTTTTACTTTAACCCCAAAATTATAATTCCCGTATTTTTATGTTTTCATTCAACTAAAATTGAAAAGTATGCCTTGGACAATTCTCGAACAATTATGGAACCGTGCTGTAAATCCAGAAAACACGAATCCAGATCTTACCAATTGGGACAACGAAATTAAAACATTGTACCAATTAGGTATTGCCATGGAAGATACTTTATTCTTTTTATATTCTGAAAAACCAGATTTTGAAACTTTCAAGACATGGATTAATAACAGAAAACGAAATGCTGCCTCAGAAATAGAGGATTTAATAGAAAATGTATTGTCTGAAGAAGATCTTCAATTTTGGAATGAGAACGGTTATATAGTAGTTAAAAATGCCATTTCTAAAGAAGATTGCCAAGCCACACAAAATGCAATTTGGGATTATTTAAAAATGGATCCAAATCAAAAAGAAAGCTGGTACAAACGTCATGAAAAACAAAAAGGATTGATGCTTAATTTTTCGGATCACGAAACTTTAAATCGTAACCGTTTTTCGCCAAGAATAAAAAAAGCTTACGAACAGCTTTACACAACCAATAAAATTTACAAAACTATTGATAAAGTAAGTTTTAATCCTCCGGAAACAGATCATTTTACTTTTCTTGGAAGTCCGTTGCACTGGGATATGAGTTTAAAAAAACCGCTTAAGTATGGCCTTCAAGGTTTACTTTATTTAACCGAATGCGGAGAAAATGATGGCGCTTTTCATTGTGTTCCTGGTTTTCATAACCAGATTAATGAATGGCTCGATCAACTTGCACCGAATGAAAATGCTAGAGAAAAAGCTTTAAAAACTTTACAGCCAAAACCAATTACAGGAGATGCAGGTGATTTTATAATCTGGCATAATGCACTGCCGCATTGCGCAACACCCAACAAAGGAGAAAATCCAAGAATGGTGCAATATCTTACTTATCTTCAAGATGATTACAATGCTACAGGAGAATGGATTTAATTTATTTATAGCAATTGTAGAAAATGCGAAAAACTGCAAATACAACGATTTACAGTTTTCTACAGTTATCAGCTATTCTTTTTAATAACTGCGATTAACAAATTAAATTCTAATTTTTAAGGCACCAATTCAAAATCTTTGCGATGTTTTTGGCATCGTCAATTCCGCGGTGATGTGTTCCTTCTAATGGAATATTCAGCAATGCAAGCGCACCATTCATTCCTGTTGGTTTAACCAAGCCAAACTTTTCGGCAAAATGCTCTTTTACATTGATATGCTCCTCTCCCATTGGATAGGAAACACCAAACGATTTACATTGTTTTTTCAGCATATTTAAATCGTATTGACCATAACTTGCCCAAGTATACAAATCAGGATTATACTCGTCAATAAGCTCATTAATGGCATCTTCGAAACTAACTCCGTTCTTATCAAGCAAATCCTGAGTAATGGTGGTTAATTCCGTACAAAACAAACTAACGGTTGAACGTTGTGGCTTTACTAATATTCCTTTATTCTTCGAAATTGCTCCTGTTTTTGTATCCAATACAGCTAAACCAATTTCAATAATTTCATTTTGCTGCCCACTCGGGACAGCACCTTGCCAACATGTGGCTTCTAAATCGATAATAATAATTTTATCTGTAGTTTTCATTTTTTTAATTTTTAAAAATTTTACAATTCCCTGTCTCCAAAAGGAGCTTTCCAATCTTTCTTTAAAATAACGGCTTTTACCTCATCATAAGAAAGAGGTTCATAATTGTGGCAGTCAACACCAACATCAAACGATCGAGAAGTTTCATCATCAAACAAATGACCATGCGAGTGACCGTATAAATGCCATGTTCCTCTAAAAGAACTTCTCCATACTTTCATTGCGTAGTGAAACAAGATTATTTTCTGCCTTCCGTTTGGTGCATCTGCATCTTCAATACTTAATTCATAATAATCTTTAATCCATTCAAATCGTTTTGCATAACTCAATGCCGATTTATCGTGATTGCCTTTTACAAGAAAAATAGAACCATTTAATTGGTCTAAAATTTCTTTTGTTCGTTCTGGTCTTGCCAGCGAAATATCTCCTAAGTGATAGACAATGTCTCGCGGACTCACCTTTTCATTCCAACGTTTAATGAGTTCCTGATCCATCTCTTCTATCGAGGCAAAAGGCCGTTCACTAAACCTAATTATATTCGTGTGACCAAAATGATGATCAGACGTAAAAAATATTTTTTGATTCATTAATTTTTTAAATTTTTAATTTGAAACCACCAATTTTATATTGATGGTTTCTGTTGTATTTTCTCTGTTTTTATCAGAAAAACATGCTTTTAAAATCTAGAAAGAAACTTCTTTTCTTAGACTTTTTTTCAGGTTTTTCTCTTTTTTCAGAGTTCTTTTTTTCAAAAACAGCTTTAGCTTTCTCAAGCTTTTTTACTGGTTTTGTTTCTTCTTTTTTAGAAGTTTCATAAAACTTTTTGAAAGGACGTGGCTCAAAATCAACCAAAATAGCTGCCATGTTTATAGCATCAATATTTGATGGATCTGTCTCTCCTTTTAAGAACGTTTCTATAGGACGGAATTTGTCTTTCTTTTCCTTAAACTTGTTCTTTTTGGTATGATCGAAATCTAAGCCCAGTAGATTCTTGAAAACATTCAAATCATCTTGAGTTGGGTTATTCTCGAAAATAAGCCAGCACAAATCACGAAGTTTACCACGAGAAGGCTTGTACAAATAATCAAAGTATTGACCGCCTTTTTCTGTCTCGTATTTATTTCTAATTGCTTTTTTATATTTTTCTAGTGTATTGTTTTGCATGGTATTTTTCTTTTGCAATTCTTGGGAATCTCAGGAAATTGAAGGCTTTTCTGGGAAATCCAATATCACAAAAGTTCAAAAGCACGCTTGCTTTACTAGAGAAATATCTCTAAATGATATATATGGTTTTCCGAAAATTTACCTTTTCATTCCATAGGCTAATGCATTCTAAATCTGCTTCGATAATCGAGGCAAACGAAGATTCACTAAACTCCACTGTATCTGTCTGACCTTTATGGGCCGACCCAAATCCTATTTCTTGATTCATCCTTAAATTTTTATTATTAAACTTAAACAATCAACATTTACTGCTAATGGTTCTTTTACTTTACGAAGATTTCTTTTAATTGACCAATTACGTTTCCGCCGCCAGAAATAGTGATTTCACCAATTTTATCTGCGATTTTTTCAACGTATTCCATCTCTTTCAACTTCCACAACATTTCGTTTTCTTCCATCAGCTTTGCTGTGTTAAGCAAACTTCTTGTTGCAGCAGTTTCTTCTCTTCTCATAATGCTGTTGGCTTGCGCTTTTTTCTCCGCAACCAAAACCTGATTCATGATTTCTTTCATATCTCCTGGAAGAATTACATCTCTTATTCCAGCATCAGAAATTTTCAAACCTAAATCTTCGATTTTAGTTTTTGCTTCTTCTAAAATAGCTTCGGCAATAGCATCTTTTTTAGTTAACAATTCATCTAAAGTCAAGCTTCCAACAAAAGCTCTTAAAGCCAATTGCATTGCTACATACAATTGTTTTTCAAAATCTTTATTTTCAGTCAAAGCTTTCATGATATCAACTACTTGGTATCTCACAAAAAAGTTAATTCTCAATCCTGCTTTATCTTTAGTCAACAATTCTTGGCCGGAAATCTCCAATTGCTGCTGTCTTGTATCGACAGTTTTTACTTCGATTGTAATGGCGTTATTCCAGAAATAATGTGTTCCAGATTTCAATTCTTTCACAAAAGTTCCATTCACAAATAACAAAGCCTTGTCGTTACTTGCTACAATGAATTTTCTTGTGAAGTATCTCATCTTAACATTTTCCAATAAGTTTACTGGAATATTTTCTGTAATTTCAATCTTAGACAAATCTGCTTTAATGAATTCATTTTTTACAACTCCTTTCCAAAAAGCATATTTTCCTGGCGTTAAAACTTCTTTGAAATTTCCTTTTACGAATTGTAATACAATTTCGTTATCGGCAACCTCAACAACTTCCAAAAGAGATACTAACACTTCATTTTGCAATAAAATATCCAACTCAAAAGGAGCCTGAAAAGATCCATTTAGATCATAAATCATAATGTTTTTATTTCCAAAAATCCAGTGTAATCCTTCTTCTAAGATTTTTTCCAATTTTCTATTTTCGAACACCAAGCCTACTTGGTACGTTTCGATTTTAATTCTTTTTATCATAATTATATTTTGTTTCAGGTTTAATGTTTCAAGTTTTGAAATCTATAACCTCTATTATCTTTCTTCTTGCTAAATAAAAAAACCTCTTTGCCTTTCTCCTCTAAGAAAAACGGACGAATAGTTTGTTCTTTGTCTGTCTGAATTATTTCTGATTCTATTTTATTGAGAGAATCCCCAAATTCTCTTAACAATCAAATCAAAAAGAAAACAAACTTTTCAAAACACATTTCTATTTGCACTGGCTTTATCAGAGTGTGAAACATCAGATTGTAAAATCCTAATTTCACTGACAAAGACAAATCAGTTTTTTCTAATGGTCATCTTTTTAAGAGTGATGGTCTCTACTGTTACAGGTTTTTGAGACCCGTCGACTTACCGGATTCGTCCAACCGAAACGCGTTCGGTGCAGGATTCGAACCTGCATAACACATCCAATGCTCTATCCAAATTGAGCTACCACATTACTGTGAATGGGATTCGAACCCACAACCCTCAGATCCCTTGTGCGATAATTTTTTGGAAAACCATCAAAACCTCCAAACCAAGCTGCATAGAAAAACATAATACGCTTTCGCGAAAAGTCTGCTACAATAGTGCTATACAGAAACACCCAACAAGGCTTGTTTGATATTTTTAATCAAAGTTTCCTTTGATATCATTTCATTTTTTAAAGAACGTTTTTTCTTCTTAAACAAAGATTCAAATGATCCTGCGCAATTATTCTGCGCAGGATGTTTTTTTTAATTAATCCATTCTATAACTGTCGACAAATAAGTTTCTCTTACTTCATCAAATCGAGTTATGTTCGGAATGTGATTTACTTCTAACAAATATTTAGAACCATCTTTTGCAACGATATAATCATTTCCAATCATATCCATTTGCAGAGTTTTTTTTATATGAATTGTATCTGCTAGCAAATCTTCATCAACAGGCATAAAACCTGCATTGTCAGGATGAATAGATTTTAACCAATCGTCTCCTTCTAATTTAATCTGCCAATATACATCTCCAATCATCATGATACGAACGGCTTCTCCTTCATAATAGGGTTCAATTGTAGCCGTAAATTGGCTTTCCCATTCTCCTGTAAAACGATGTTTATTCTCGCCGCAATGCCAATTACCCCATTTGGCAACCGTATCATTGGCAATATTTACAGAAGCCCCTGCGCTTATAAAACCACGAGGTGCACTAAATTTTGAAAGAGATAATGCTTTTACCAGACACGGAATCTTAAATCGGCAATCCAACATTGCTGCCGCATTCGGATAACAGTCTCCTCGCCAAATTGCTAAACCAGTAATAAAATCGAAATCATTATCGTAAATTCCGTAATAAACCACTTTATCAACCGGAAGCATTCCAACTCCATTGGCTTTTTCCATATAAAGCACCTCATCTTTTACTACGATTTTAGGAATAGACTGATGCCAAATAATGTGTCCTGAAAAATTGGCTTTTATAACATCATACTCTTCTTGTTCAATTCCAACAAGGGCTATTCGGTTGAATAATTCTTTCATTTTTTTTACTTTTTAGCGTTATTTACTTTTTACACAGATTCTAGTTTTAATCGTTTAATACCAAAATCTGATTTCCTTAATTTGCACATTCTTTCATCTGAAATGTGATGGAAAACAATACCTTCAATGTCATTCTCTGATAAGAATATTTCTAAATCCTTAAAATCAAGACTTACAAAATCAAGTACTTCACTTCCGTGTTTTACCAATGTATGTTTCTCAAAATTTTCAGGGTTTCCTTGAACTTTTGGTCCGCATAATTCGTAGGTTCCGTCAACTTTGCTTTCTAATCCATCAAAACCTTCAAAAAAATGTTTGTCCTCCGATTTTGAACGGTCGCATTTTAACCAGTGTGGATGATGACCTGATTTTGGATCGGCTTCCTGACAAGGAATTGCACCCATCGGGATTGCTCTTCCCTTTTTAGCATCAAACCTTTTAAATATTTCACCGCCTATAATCGCTGCCGATGTACCATCAAATTTTCTAGTTGCAATGGCTTCTCCATCAAAAACCCATTTGTTTTCAATATTAATTTTATCTACTACCCTTCCTAAATCATTAGGGTCTTTGGCGAATAATGTGCTTATCTTTTTCATCGTATATTTTTTAATTTTTCATTTTGTACAGGAAGAGTCCCGATAGCTATCGGGGCGAACTCTCAGGAAACTGATCCTAAATCAGCCGTGTTTACCATTTCACCATTCCTGCGTTTTTTTAAAGTTGCTAAGGTTCTGAGATGCTAAGAGACTAAGTTTTTTTAACTTTTAAATCCGAATCTCAACAACTTTAAAAACCATTTCATTTGTCTGGGAAGCAGTCCCGATAGCTATCGGGAGAACCTGCGACCTCCCGCATCCAAAGCGGGTAAACAACCTCCGTTATCTTCCCGGATTTTTTTTAAAGGTTCTAAGGTACTGAGATGCTAAGGGACTAAGTTTTCAACCTCTACCGCTTTGTACCTTTGCAACTCTATCACTAAAAAACTCAGAATCTTAGTGCCTTAGCACCTCAGTGCCTTTAAAATAAGCGGCTCATACGGGAGTCGAACCCGTTTCTCCCGAGAGACAGTCGGGAAGGTTAGCCAGTAACCCCAATGAGCCAGTTCCTTCTAGAGAACAAGTGATTTTGGAAGGATTCGAACCTTCGACCATCTGCTTAGAAGGCAGACGCTCTATCCAACTGAGCTACAAAATCATTTATTTTTTATTTTGCCACGAAGGCGCTAAGGCACTAAGGTTTTTTTACGCTTATTAAATCTTTGCGACTTTGTGCCTTCGTGGCAAAACTATGGGCATAAAAAAAGCACCCGATCAAAGGTGCTTTACAAAATTCAACGTGATATAACTATCCTATTGCCTATATTGATGCACCTGCATTGCGAAACGTCCAAGATCGAATCTTGAGTTTAGTGGTAATCCGTATGATATTTTATTTTGTAAAGCCATTTTATATGCTGTATTATATTTTAAAATTCTTGTTATTATTTGAAATGCTGTGTTTCAATTTTGTTTGGCAAAGATAAAGTCGAAAAAATCATATTTCCAAATATTTTTTAAGATTATTTTCCTGACTATCAATTAGTTACGCCTTAAATTAAAACAAAGAAATTCCTGTCCGCAAACTGATGCAGATCTCTATTTTGTATCAAATGACTGTTACTCATCAGATTACTTTCCAATACTATATTTCTCTATTTTGATTAATCATTAAACATTTTGGTCAATTATTTTTTTAGTTTTTTTAATTATGGTTTGTTTTTCTATCATTCTAAACATCTTTTTTGTCACACTGAGCGAAGTCAAAGTGCTTTTTAAACGAAGTCAAAGTTGCTTTAAAACAAAAAAAGCGCCCTACTTTGAGGACGCTTTTTTATTTTATGATGAGTTTGACTCTAAATTTTACATTTCAATTTCATAAAAATACATATTGCATCCTGATACTTTAGCCGGAAGTGATCCTGCTAAGTGGTCAAAATATTTTGCAATTGAAAGTCTCATCTGTATTTTTTCTGTTTTTAAATTATGGGAACAAATGTAATATTTTATTTCTTAATTTAACATTTTACAATAAAAATGTTAAAATTATTATTTCCAAAACTTAACTATTAAGCATACGTCTTATCAATCTGACTTAAAATAGTCGGATCCTGAATTTCATTATCTTTCGCAAACAATAAAACTTTAGACATAACCTCAGCCGATTTAGGATCATCATCTGCAAATGGAAGGAATAAACGTCCTCTGTGTTGCGAATGAATTGGCAATATCGATAAATATTTACCTGGCATCTGATGTACAACCGCACTTCCTAAATGAACGCTATACTCTGCCAATTGTCCTTTGATGATGGCATGATTTCCTGTAATTTCAACATTCTTGATTTTGAATAAACGCAATGTTTCTCTTAACAATACTGCTCTCATCTCGATAGAAGAATGACTCGCTTCCGGATCAACGCCACCAACGTGGGCAACGCTTACCACCAAATCAATATCACGCATTACTTCTGAGAAAATCCTCGGATTAATATCTTCAAAAGCAATGTTTTTATAATCTTTTAAAGAATGGAATTCGATAGTTTCTAAAGTCGGACTTTCTACATCTGCTGGAGAGAACCAATCTGCCATCGCATACATTTTGACCTGATAACCTTCTTTATGGAAAACCTTCTGCAATCCTTCTTCGTAATCTACTTTCCAACCTCTTGTTTTCAATAAAGCCAAAGTTTGGTTCGGCTGAACTTGATGCCCTGCATAACGTCTTGAAACCGATTTCTCTTTCAATTCATCTGGTGTTGGAACATACAATTCTCTAAAAATCTGTTTAAACGGCTGTTGCAATTTATTATCAAAACAATATTTCTGGTAATCTACCCAAACGTTATTTTTATGCAAATCGAAACAGTGTGCGATTCTAAAAGTCTGCTTTTCGTTTAACGAAATCATTTCTCCTAAACCGGTAACTAAACTTCCATCGACATAAAAACCAATCTGATTGTCATTAGAAATAAAAACTAATTTCTCTAGATGTTTTGAAATAATTGGATGTTCGAAAAGGTTTTGCATTTCTGCGAATAAAAACTCGTCGCCGCGAATCATACTTTCTTCCAAACCTTTTCTTGAACGAGTCCATTGCTCACGCATGGTTTTTCGGTAATTGGTCAATTCCAAAATGCCTTTATCTTTTTTGTATTTCGGCGGAATCGATTTTAATTCCTTATCGCCTTTCAAAGTAACCAAATCGGCTTTTCCTTCTTTGTTGATGACCAAGCTTATCGTTACATCATCTAACTTAACTTCAGTTTCTTTTGACAGGATATTTTGAACTTGTTTCGTTTCCATTGCCCATGTCAAACGAACTGGATCTGGATAACCCGCATTTCTCGCTAAGTTTTCTAAAGCCACACGAATAGCCAAAGCTTCGCTCGCCTGTTTCATCGAACCGAATTCTTTGCTTTCTTTTTTAAACTGCTGTAAATATTCGTAACGCGCCAAAATATCTTTTTCTGGACTTGTTTTACTTAACGGAACCAATCCATAAACTCTTAAATAATCCTGATCGCGTTTGTCTTTTACTTTGGCCGTAACTTCTCTAATTTTCAAATCTCCTGTAATCGTATCAGCGTACAATCTGGCACGCCTGTGACCATTTCCGTCTGTTACATATTTGGCAGATTCGTATAAAAGTTCCCATTTTGCTTTTCCTAATTTCTTGTAAGCCGATGTAAACCAATCTTTATCTACAGCACCATCTTTAAAATCTTGCAAATCTAAAGTCGAAAATCTCGCTGCTTCACTTTCTAATTCTGAATTGGTTGCACTATAAGAAGCCGTTTTAGTATGCGCATGAAACCACCAGATTCCTTCATCCAGACCATTCCAATCCAAATAACTGCTGATAAACTTTTGCCATTGAGGCGCATAAATAGCAGTCTGAATCAGTCTTTCTTCAGAAATTTTGGCTTTTTTAATTAAAGCATTAAAACTTTCCTGCGTATCAGTTTCTAGCGGATAACATCTTTTCAACAAGAAACTAAATAATTTCTGTTTCGTTAAATCGGTGTAGCTCCATGAGTAAATATAACCTTTGTACAAACTTGCTTTTCCAAGCGCTGTAATCAATTCGACTAAGCGGTTTGCTCCAAAAATCTTCTGGAAACTTTGTACCAAATGCGTTACCGAAGTATTAGAATCGCCTCTTTTGACCTCAACATCCAAAAATGTTTCACGGATTTTATCTACCATCGAAACTAGGAATGGAAATCTAGCCAGTAAGTATTCGCTTCCTTGATTTCTGTAATTTCTGCTTCCGCCCGTTAAAAATGAAATTCTTTCCGGATCCAAAATACCTTCGTACAATTCACCTTCGGTAATTAACTTTTGTTCAAATGCAGCACTATATAACTGAACAAAAGGTTTGCAGTACGAAATATTTCTTTCTAGTCCGTTCAATTGTCTCCATCTGTATAGATTCCATATCTTAATTTCTTGTTCTGTAGTTACATTTCCTAAGTCGATTCTGTTTAGATAAACATCAAAAAAGTTCTGATTTTGCCAGCCGTTTCCGTTGTTGTTATTGTAATAATATTCATTTTTCCCAGGCACATATTCAAACTCTTTTACAGATTCTGGAAGATCTGCATACAAAGTCGCACAAGCGTCGATTAAGAAATCGGCTTTTTCTTCAAAAACATATTTTACTTGCAACGCATTCAAAATATTCAGAATCGCATTGTCCCAATCGTAACCTCTTTTGTTTGGATGAGGCAATAATTCTTTATAATAAAAAACATGTTTTTCGAGGAAATCACGCCAAATCTTACGGTCGCAATTGCTTACAAATGTCAGCAAAAACAAATCTCGTCTTATTAACCCTGATTTTTCAAACCATTCTTCCCAAACTTCATACAACGGATAATTGTTTGCTGCCAATTCTGAATTCTTTTCGTCTTTTAGATTTTTTAATGGTCTAAAAGAATTTCCAAGCAGAACAGTCGATTTGCTATTATCGTAGTTTTCAATTTCGTATTCGTAATTTCTGTTTTCTTCAAACAATTTATAAAGCTTCGCAATTTCATCTTTAATATGCGGCATCGATTTGGAGAAACCGTATTGATGTTCTTTTACCGCTTTTGCATACAAAGAATCTGCTCCTACTTTAGGAAGTTCATAAGCAGAAATTTCGTTTGGCGTAAAAAATCCGTAACCGTTTTCTGCGCTTAAGAGATCTTGTTTTTTTGAAGGTTCTAACTGCTCAATAAATTTGGCTTCTTTCTCGGTAATTTTTGGCCTTTGCAGATAATCTTTTACCCAATCGTTAACCTTATCCGTCAGTTTATTGTTTTTCTGAAGCTGAAGCATTACGTCTAGCATAGACATACGCTGTTCTAAATCGCCTTTTTCTATAGTCTGATTAACAAAATTGACTACTTTCTGATCTTCTTGTTTGATTAGAATCGACGTTAGATTTTTCTTTAAATTAGAATTTTTACGTTTAAATAATTCCTGAAAAATAATTAATTCATCTTCTGTTAAACTCAAATCTTTCAAAACATTAACTGCCGAAGCCACAAGAGATTCTCCTCGATCTTTTAAAATTCTCAACGCAAAATTTCTTTGAAATTCAGTTGGTTCTGTTTTGGTTGGATTGTTTTGATTGCTATAGTAAGAATAGCTGTAAAAACTTCCCAATAAATTTCTCGTCAGTTTCTCTCTTAAGTTGATCGAGAAGCCTTCAAAATGTTGTAAAACCGCATCTAATCTTTCGTTGTTATCGCCAACCAAATTAATCGCTGCGGCATAAAGCGTATCTCTTTCGAATTTTACATTTAACCACGAAAACACCTTTCCTTCAAAAGTTTTTTCTTTTTCTGTAATGCTTTGCGCTAGATTGTAAACTTTATCAAAGAAGTTCGGATAATCTGTATTTTCAATATAGAATTTCGATTTTGTATTAGCCTCCAACAAAGCATTCATTCTCGGAACTGCAAATGCCAAAACCTGCAGATTTTCATCTTCTAACGCTTTAAAATAGAGAGGCATTTCGATATAAGGATCGTTGGTTTCTCCCGCAAATTTTAATGCCAGCGATTTCTTTTCGACCGAACCTTTTTCTAATAATTCATGCAGATACGGAACCGTTTTCTCGACATCCAAAACACCTTGAACCCAAAGCGCCATATAAACTTCGTTATTATTTTTGCTTTTTACGCCTGTCGCAATCGTTTCTGGTTTGGTAAAATAACCCGAAGCCAACTCGATAATATTACGAACCGTAGTTTCTTTTTCAGAATCCCAACCCAAACCTGTCCAAGTATCAATCGCTCTTACAACCGATGAAAAACGAGTCAGTTTATTATCAATAAGCACTTTGATCATGTACTGCAAAGCGCCGATACTTGTTTCGTCTAAAGCTTCCAGAATCGTTTGGCGCAAACCTTCCTGACGCTGAGCCGCCAAAAGCAGTTTTTCTACCAACTCCCAGTTCTGCTGCTTTTCGCTGTTTAAAAGTGCTTTGATGATATTTCTAGACACTTTTCCGTGTGGATCTTTATTGAAAATAATGTCTTCAAATAATTGAAAAAGTCCTTCTTTACCAGAATCTAATGCAGCAGACCAAACCATGAATTTAGTAATGGTATTCGAAATCTCGGTATCGTAGCGAATTTCATCTTCAATACTTAAATCATAATAAAAAGTGGTGCTGTCATGGTAATTGTATTTGTAAGGTCCGTTTAGCAAAGAACGCAGAAAATTAATCTGATTGACCAACAGATAACTTTTATGATTTGGTGCTCTAAATGCTCTTCGCGTATAACCCGTCTGATACATTTTTTGAGGCAATCTGTTCCAAGCTTCTTTTACGAATGCGGCGTTTTCTTTGCCAAAAAAGTAAAGCAAAAGCTCGTAGTAATTTTGATCTTCCCACATATCCTCTTTTACCAAAGTCGCAAACTTTTCGGCTTCTGCAGAACCAAGAGAAATATAATTACTATAATAATTGTCCTGAAGTTTAACGAGTTCTAGACCAAACTCCGCCACTTCTTTTTTGAGTTTTGCTTTAGAAAATAATTTCGTAACCAGATTACTGTTTGCAATTTCTTCCAATTCTTTTTTAAATCTCTTAATTGGATTTTCGATTACTTTACTTTTTAATAAATCTTCAATTGTCATAATTTTTATTTTTTTGTGAAAAGTAAAATGTAAACTGTGAGATGTTTTTTGAAAAAGCCTAAATCTAACTTTCACATTTAACAGCTCACAACCAACATCTTAATTCTCACATTTTACGTTTTACGTTTCACATCTAACATCTCACATCTAACAATTACCAATAGCTTCCCGCCAAGAAAGTCAGCCTGATAAAAGTGAGGTTTTTATTTTGAGATAAATCGATTTGTTCGGTTAGCGTTTCTAGCTGATCGTCGCCGTAGAAAACAGCGTACAAACCATCTTCAAAAGCTACAATGGCATTTTCTTGCGCTTTGGCCAAATCTACTTGGTTGTGATTGTACAGCGCGCCAAAACCTACTTTTCCGGTATCGGTAAGAATGGGTAAATAATTTTCTTTTGGAAGATGGATTTTGTCTTCGTCTTCAAACTCAAAGGATGAAGAACGGAACAATTGAACCTGATGATCAACAATCGATTCTATGAGTTTTTGGGTAGTAATAGCAGGATTTTCAATATCCAGAGCGATACTTTTTTCCTGAAGGAGCGGATGTTTTTTTCCTAATTGTTTAACTGAGATGTTTATATTCATCTTTTGTGGCATTTATAATAATGCTGTAAAGTAAGAATTTTAAAGCAGGTTTCACTTAAAATAATGTCTTTTAATTGTTAAAAAATCTAGGATTAAAAGCGCTATTGGATACTTCAAATTCAAGAAAACCTTATTCTGTCATTTTTATGTCTTCTAAGGCTTCTTTTTCTTTTCCTTCTTGTATAAATTTATAATTATACCACAACTTTAACTGCCAGCATTCTGAGCAGTAATTCAACAACATTTTCAGAAAAAAAAAGCTGCTCCAGCACATTCTTGCCAAAGAATCTGGAATAGCAGACAGACTGCATATTAATCTACAAAAAATAAAACCATGAGCTTTTTAGCAAAACTACAAATCGACGGAGAAGAATTTAATGTATTGGATTTTAATCTAAAGTTTAAGCAAGAAATTGATGCTGCCAGCAAACCAACTGGCAATGCCAAAGGCGGAATTATAAAAATAAGCATTGAAGCCAATCAGAGCACCAATTTCTTGTCTTGGATGCTGAGTGGTGATTCTACAAAAAACGGAAAGATTGTTTTCTATAGAAGAGATGCCTTAAGCAAAATGAAAGATCTGCAATTTAATAAAGCCTACTGTATTGGCTATGAGGAGCAGTTTTCAAGCACAAACAAAATGCCAATGATGATTACCATGGAACTGACCGCTAAAGAACTCGTTTTTGGCAGTGCCAAATTTGCCAACCAATGGATCTCATTAGACTAAATCTTTAAACTAACCCACATAGCAATTATGTCAGCATTTTCAGAATATGTGCATATCTCCATCAGCGGATTTACACAAAATGTTATTTATTACAATCTGCAGCTAACCCAAAAAATGGCAGACCACCATTATTTTTCTTTCTTATGGCAATACACTGGAAAGCCCATTATTGAGCCACAAGATCAAGAAGAAGCTTTTAGCATTTATATAGGACGCGAAGTCATTTTTACTTTCAAAGTAAACGGTGTCAGATTGATGTCTAAAGGTAAAATTACAAGACTGGACTCTATTGATCTTCACGGAAGTCCTGTGGGCTTGCATGTAACAGGAACGAGCCACACGATCTCTATTGACGAGATGAAAAAATCCAGAATCTTTCACGAACAGAATCTGCAGCAGATTGGGCTTGAAGTTTTTTCAGAAGAAGGATCAGGAGAATTTTATCAGCGAGAATCTATCGTTCCTACCTATATCAAAGAATTCAAATTTAAGACGCAGTATAACGAAACCAATTTTGATTTCCTTAAACGCCTTGCCACACGATACGGACAATGGTTTTATTTTGACGGAATGCGTATGCAGTTTGGAAAGCTTAAAAACAGCAACGTAACGCTCATAAACGAATCTTCGCTTCATAATTTCAGGATCGAAGCCTATTTGGTTTCGCACAAAACTGCGTTCAGCGGCTATAATTACCTCAATGCCGAGAATATAAAAAATGCATCGGCAAAAACGGTTGAAGGAAGCCAAGACCGATTTGCCTCTATGGTGGGCTACAAACAGGCAAACATTGTCCAGCATGGTTTAAATAACAGCGCCTACACCAACAATGCGCAAAACAGTGAAGAAATTGACCTGATGGTAAAACTGCAGACTTCTGCCCGAGATGCCAACAGCGTATTTTACAGCGGTACATCTTATCTGCCTATTGGTCTTGGACAGATGTTTAGCATTGAAAACAAAAACATAAAGCACGATCTAGTGGCGGTCGAAGTCAAACACTGCTCTGAAGTAAACGGAAATTACACCTGTCAGTTTAGAGCCATTCCTGCCGATGTCGCTGCTCCGCATTATACAGATGTAAATGTTTTTGCCTCCAGCGAGAGCCAGCCAGCCGTAGTTATTGACAATAATGATCCTGAAAAATTAGGGCGCATAAAAGTACAGTACTTCTGGGGTGCATGGAATTCTAAAAGTGACTGGATGCGTGTACTTCAGCCTTATTCTGGCTCAAACAAAGGTTTATATTTTAGACCTGAAATAGGCGAAGAAGTCCATGTAAGTTTTGAAGGCAGCAATGCAGAACGCCCTTACATTTCTGGAACTTATTACAACGGAAAAGAAATGCCCGATTTCTTTGATGCCGAAAACCGAATTAAAGGATGGAAACTCCCTTTTGGAATGCTTTTTAAGTTTATTGAAAAAGTGGGCATTTGGCTTTCTGACTCAAGCAGTAATGAAATTCATTTGGATGAGGAGGGCAAAAATATAAATGTTACTTCTCCTGAAACTGTAACGATCCGCGCTAAAAATATTGTTTTTGAAGCTACGGAAAGTATCACATTTACAGCGGGAACAAATATTTCTGAAAATGCAACTTTAGATAAAACCACTATTGTTGGTGGAGTGCTGCATACAAATGTTATAGGAAATAGTATGTTTTATGTTGGTGGAAATCATGATGAGAATATTGAAGGTGATCTAAATTCAGATATCAAAAAAGATAAAATTTATACAGTTTCAGGAAAAAACATTCATCAAAGTGAAAATGGACATGAATTCAATTCCGATAAAACTATAAAAAACAATAGTTCGGAAGATACAAGACAAAATTAAACTGACAGAATATAATAAATTCAAGAAATGACCAAAACCAGACGTGTTGGCGGGAATGCAACTTACATAGTAAGAGGAACTACAAAAGAATTTGCCAACGAAATAGAAATAAACTCAAACGGACGCATAGAGTATAATGCACCTGAATATACTTATGGCGATCCAGAACCGAGACCAGTTAGAGAAGATCCTGAAATTGCTTTTTCAGGCTGCTGGACATCAGATTATGAAGGAATGAGAAATTTGGAACAGGACAACAGAGGGCCTAAATCTTCTTTAGGTAAAACCGTTTATTTTCAATTGACTGTGAGCAATGATATTCCTATCGGTACAATTATTACGTTTCAGCTATGGGATAAAGATACCGGAATGTTTCTGGATTGGCTAGTTCCCGATGATGATAAACTCGATGGTAAAAAAGTATATAGAAATGCTATTGTAAGAGAAGTAAACGGAAAACGCATTATGACCATTGAGTTATTTTTGAACCCAAAGTGGAATAGTGACCTTTTATCAGACAAAGGCTATTTTAAAGATGGCTGTCTAGATTTTTATTGGACTTGGAAATATCGTAATCAGGATTGGATTTCAAATAATAATTTATTGAGTGTTTACGCTTCTGAAACCGCTTTGTTTATAAAACCTGCCTATGAAGGTTATGGCTTTCCTGAAATACGAACTGCAGATGGAGAACTTATTGTTTTCTCTGCTGGAATTGTTGCTACTGTAGAACCATCGAAAGAATTAGAAAAAATAATGGATACTATTTTAGATGACATTAAAGATAATGCCATTGCAGATGTTCGCGAGAAGATGGTAAAATACAGTGACAAACTAAGGTATTCTATTGCAGTAAAAAAACTCAAAAAAGGATTTTTAGCCAACAACTTGGGTAAAATAGAATTTAGCAGAAGACTTTACACTAAACCCGTATTTGATAACAGCGGTAAACTTTACGAAATTACACAAGCTGCGAATTTTGGTTATAGAAAAGAAGGAAAACTTATAACAACTAAAGGAATAAGCCAATTGAATTATTTTAAACAGGTTGGGGTTCGTAATGCTGTTTTAAAAAATGTAGAAAAACTAGATTATGTCTTACAAGCCTTAGATCTATTACGTTTTGCAATGGATGAAAAAAAAATGGAAACTATTACAACCATGTTTGCTCCTTTAGATTTTTTAAATGCTATTGTTTATCCAAGCATAAGCAAACCTATTGAACAAGTTTGGAATGGAATGGTTTCAGATGCTGTTGAAGAAGCAAAGGATAGAGGGCTTAATGGTATTTATGAATTAGCAGATGCAAAATGGTTTAAAAAAGAAAAATATGGAAACTATCAATACACTCTTATTAATCAACAAATATTGGACAAACTATTAAAAGGAGAAATAAAAACAATACAAAAATTAAATGACTTATATGAAAATCAATTAATCAAAAATAATTATGACAAATCTCTTTTTGAGTATACTCTCCTTCATTATTCAATAAAAGATCATACTATTGATGATTATAAAACTTATGTAGATTGTATCTTTATAAATTAGCAAAATGAAACATATTTATATCCTTATTTTAGTAACCACATTACTAACATCTTGCTTGGAAAAAAAAGGTCCGATTGAAGTTAAGCAATTAGATACTAAAGAAATAGTTACTATTTTACCAAGTTTAAAAAATCCCCATATTAAAGATAGTGTAGTCTTATCACTTCCTACTGAATTTCAGATAACAATGGATTCTTCTGTGGATTATGTAGTTTGGCTTTATCGAATTGATAATAGAACATTAAGAGATGGGTCTTTTGATTATCAAGTATATAAAAAGCAAAATAAAAGAAAAGTTATCTATCAGTTAGATTCAGATAAATCATTAATTGATATACCAATTGATATAATCATAAAAGAACGAAATCATCTAATATCGAAAGTTGACGCTTTAAAATTATTAAGAAAATACAACCAAAATAGATCTTTGGATAATTTGAAATTTGGAGACACAATAAAATTAGTGACATACGATAAATTTAGAAATGAAAACAAAACACTCATTAACAACTTTGAAAAAATTCCTGATTCTATTCATTTTAAAGCCGTTAGAGGTACGAAAGAGAATTTTTATGTAGTAAAAAAAATTACTTGGTAAAATAAAAAACCTCGATCCCAAAAAGTCGAGGTTTTTCCATTTTATAAACCTTACTCCTCGCTCAAATAAGGATTCAAAATCTCCGCCAATTCATTGAGCCAATAATAATTGTCTTCAAAATTGGTTAGTCCTATTTGGAGGGTCCCGATAGCGCGGATTTGCAATCCGTGCCCACAACAGTTTGACACAATAAAGATCATTAAAACAAAGTACAAACCAAACTGTTGCGGGCACGGATTGCAAATCCGCGCTGTCTGGTTTTCAAAAAAGACTTATACTAAAAAAAATATCCCGACAAATAGACATTGTCGGGATTTGAGTTTTTATTGAGATAATTTACGATTGTTACTACAAGCCTTATAAATCTGTTTCTCTGAAAATGGCGATAAGGCTTCTGCCAGATTACGGCTGGTTCTTAAACAGCTCAGTATTTTTTGCCTTAAATTGATATCGTCGCCAAACTCTGTATGCATTAATAGCTCGAAGATTTCCTGCAAATACATGGGCTGTTCTTTGTAATCTCCATCAAACAATTCGTCTGAAAGGAAATTAATTACGGATGGCACTACATCACGATGTGTTGGTTTTTGATTTTCTTTTTGCATAGTTCTGAAAATATTAAACACACGAAACCCACGATCGGTTGTGCAAAAACATTCCAAGGAATGAGATTAGGGCTATCACTAGCACCCTCAACGTAACGTGGGTTCGCTTATATTAAACTTAAAAATAATTTTTTAAGGATTTCTCCTTGGTGTAATGTTTTTGCTCTGCAAAGATATGATTTTATTTTAAAAAGAAAGAAAAAGCTTACTTTTTTTTTCATTATAATGCTTAATTATTTTCGAGTTATAAAATTATAAATTTCAATGGTTAATTTTTCAATCTCTTTGCTCTTAGACAAAATTTCCCACGGAAAATTTTGCTCAAAAACTCTCTCGCTTAGATATCTCTTATTAATGATTGTCCCAAATACTTTATATTTTTTAGTTTCGTAAAATGATTTATTAAGGATGAAAGTATTATTTATTCTTCCTATTTCCTCCCTCAAAACATTCAAAAACTCACCAATATATTGTTTTTTAAATTTTGAATAATCATGTTTTTGTAATGCTGTCTCGATTTTTGTTTGAATTTCCGCCTCATTCTCTTTCAATAAATTTTCATTACAAAAATTAATCAAAACAATTTTCCAAACATCATTTGTAAGCAAATTTTCAATCTCCCTAATTTCCCAAATTATTTTAGGATAAAAGTTATCTTCTTTCGCATCTAATAATGCTTGTAGTCTTTTCTTCTTAGCCGAGTTCTTCTTTCTTGTCTCATTATCTGAATCTGCTAAAAGAAAAATTCTGTTACTCACTGATAAAGCATTTATATCTTTTAAAATAAGTTCCGCTTCCTCTCTTTCTATTTCCTGATCAAAAAAATAATGGTCAATATTTGATCCAGCATATTCAAAAAATGCAAAATCTATATCCTCTTTAATATTAACATATCTTTTTTTATCATTTTTTAAAAGATAGTAAGTATATGATTTTAAAAATGCTTTTACATAATTACGATCTGATATTCCTTCAACCCAAATACTACAATTTGCCATGAAAACGGAAGAATTATTTACTCCTAAATCCTTGAGCAAACAATTATCGCCCCTATTCACATTCTTAATGGTAAACTGCTTATCATTTACTTCGTTTTTTCTTTGAGAAAATAAATAAATTGACACATCCTCTTTCTCAATTGTTAAATCTAAAAAATGATTTGAATGGGTAGTTATTATATATTTGAGTTTCTTGCTAGTTAAATCATTATTAGATGCAATTTGTTCTAGAAATAACCTTTGCATTCCAGGATGTAAATTGAGTTCAGGTTCATCAATAAAAATAAATGATTCAGGTTCAGCCATAAAAATTTTATACATCAATATAATTAATGCTTGAACACCATCACCTAAATTATATAGTTTTCTAGTTTCTTTTTCACCTTCAACATGTATAAGAATTAGTTCCGATTCATTAATTCCTTTTTCATTATCATTTTTATCAAATTTAGCTACAATATCAATTTGTTTACCGTCAAAAAAATTGATGCTTAAAAATTTTTCAAAATTTTCAAACTGAATTCTTATGCTTTTTTCTGAATTTCTTGAATTCAATATATCTCGATATAAATGTAGCCCAGTAAAAATTTGAACGTTCCTGTCTATTTGATAGTTTTGCAGGTAAGTATGAAGAAATATATCTTTTTCAATCTTTTCATAATCATTTGTACCTGGTACTTCTAATTTCTTCTCTGAGCCATATTTTGTTATTTGAAATAATGAATGAGCACTTCTTAAAGTTGGAATATAATACTTTTTAGGCTTAAATTCTATTGTGTGTATTTCTTCATTTCTAGAATAATTCTCTAAAAATTCATCCTTCATACTAGAATAACGAGCTATTTCATTAAGCCTTTTTTTGTTATCTTTTATAATACTATTAAAATTATCTTCGTTAGATTTATGAAGCGTATTCCTTTGAATTCTATCCGCTTGTTGATCCATTACACTACCACTACTTATAGCACTTCTGACAGTATGTCTATCTACAAATTGTTTAATTTTATCTCTATTAAACATTTCAACATATAAATTATACTCATCAACAAGTTGTCTTCTCAACAATAAATCATTAATTCCGTTATATGAATTTAGAGACATCAATTGTCTCATAAATCTACTTTTACCGCAATTATTTGCTCCAACAATTATATTTATTGAATTAAATTTTGGAAAATATTCTATTGAATGATCATCATCATTTAAGAAATAATCTTTAAATAATTTTGGGTCTAATATTAAATCCCAAGCTTTTTCCATAATTATTATTTTAACATTTTTTCTAATTAAAAATTACTAATCAAAAATGCAGAAAATTTCGCAAAGACTTTTACGGTTTTCCATAATCTCCTTAATTTTAATTTGCTCAAATATATACAAACAAAAAAGCCCTCAAACCAAGTACAAACACCTGATTTAAAAGCCAACAAATAATCTTTATAATTAAGATCTAAATCCCAAAAAAGCTTTTAGAATTCCTCGTCGTTTCCTCCGCTACTTTAACTAAAGTAATTCCTTTAAACTGTGCAATTGTTCCGGCAACATACGGCAGAAAAGCAGGTTCGCAACGGCGTTCGTGGTATTTCTTTAAGAGGCTGTTCGGGACATTTTTAGGAAGCATAAACGGCGCATCGGTTTCAATCATCATTCGGTCTAGCGGTACGTACTGAATGACTTCTTTTAAATGGCTGAAACGCTTGGCATCTGAAATCGCTCCCGTAAAACCCAGATAAAATCCGTTATCGAGATAGGTTTTGGCTTCCTGCAACGTTCCCGTAAAACAATGCACAACGGCTTTTGGCAGTTTCGGCAGATAGTCTTTTGTGATATTCATAAACGAACTAAAAGCGCTTCTTTCGTGCAAAAACAACGGCTTCTGTACGTCAATCGCCAATTCTAATTGAGCTTTATAACATTCTTCCTGTTTGTTTCGGGGCGAAAAATCACGATCAAAATCGAGTCCGCATTCGCCAACCGAAATGACGTGTTTCAGTTCTAATAATTTCCTGAGTTTCGAAATACTCTGCGAATCGAAACTCTTCGCATCATGCGGATGTATGCCCGCCGTAGCGTACAACACGCCCGGATATTGCCTCGCAATCTTTGCAGATTCTTCACTATTTCGTACGCTGGTGCCTGTGAGTATCATTTGCGATACGTCGGCGTCGAGCGCATCTTGTATGACATCGTCTATGTCGTTTTGGAATTGTTTGTTGGTTAGGTTGATTCCTATGTCTATGTAATTCATATTTTTTAAAAGTTGCTAAGGTTCTGAGATACTAAGATGCTAAGTCTTTTCTCTCTGTTGCCTTAAATTATTTATTTTTTTGCCACGAAGGCGCTAGGGCGCAAAGTTTTTTGTTTTTAATCTCGCAAAGGCGCAGAGTCGCTAAGTTTTTTTTTTAACCACAGATTATTAAGATTAAAAGGATTATTTTAAAATCTGCACAATCTGTAAAATCTGCGTGAAAAAATTATTTGAGCTCAAAGTAACCGCAATATTTGTCATTTCGACGTTAGGAGAAATCTTCGCGAGAAACTCTACAAAGATTGGACTAACGTTGTGGAGCCACTTGTGGAGATTTCTCCTCCGTCGAAATGACATAAAATGAGGATAATCGCTGTGATGAGAAACCTTAGAATCTTAGCATCTCAGAAAAACTAGTCTTCTTTGCTCCCGTCATCTGCCATTCTCACCAATTTCGGCGTGAACTTCGCCACAACATCAACTAAATCTTTCTGTGCTTCCATGACCTGATTGATATCTTTATACGCCATTGGAGCTTCGTCAAGACCTGCTCCGATAAGCGTAACTCCATGATCTCTCAGGATCGATTTCATTTCGGTTTGTGTGATGTTTTTTATGGCTTGAGTTCTGCTCATTTGTCTTCCTGCTCCATGCGAAGCCGAATTAATTGCGTTCTCCTCGCCTTTTCCTCTCACCAAAAATCCCGGTGCGGTCATACTTCCCGGAATGATTCCCATAACGCCTTTTCCCGCTGGGGTTGCTCCTTTTCTATGTACGATCACTTCTTCGCCATTCCAGATTTCTTTCCATGCGAAATTATGGTGGTTTTCGACTTTGGCTAAAATCGTCGCACCCAAAGCGCGTTCCATTTTGTTATGAATAATCTCATGACAAGCCGAAGCGTAATCTCCCGCCAAATTCATCGCCATCCAGTATTCCTGACCCAATTGCGAATTCATATCTAAATACGCCAAGTTTTTGGCTACTTCTGGAAGTTTACATTCGTCTTTGGCAATTTTAGTATAATAGCCGGCAATTGTGGCTCCCATTCCGCGTGAACCGGAATGCGTTAACAAAGCGACGTATTTTCCTTTTGGGATATTTAAAACTGCATCGTCTTTTGCAAATTCCATGATTCCGAATTCCACAAAGTGATTTCCGCCACCCGAAGATCCTAATTGCGACCAGGCTTTATCTTTCAAGTTCTTCACAAACGGATTCATATTGAATGTTTCGTTTTCCAAAACCGCATGATCTGATTTGTACTGACCATGAAATCCGTGACCTGCTCCAAAAATAGAATTCGCGATTAATTCTCTTTTGAATTTGGCTTCATTTTCAAAGTAAAAATCCTCCGGAATATCGTAAACTGACAATGCCATTCTACACCCAATATCAACGCCAACACCATACGGAATAATGGCATTTTTTGTGGCTAGAACTCCGCCAATCGGTAATCCGTAACCTTGGTGCGCGTCTGGCATTAAAGCGCCAGCAACCGTAACAGGAAGTTTCATAGCGACTTCCATTTGTTTTCTGGCTCCGTCTTCGATATGATCTAATCCGTAAGCCGAATACGCATTCGGATTCTGATTTAAAGCAATGAAATCTTCTGGTTTTTCATTCGATTTTTCGATCAAAGCCACAGCGAGTTTGCTGAAGATTTTATCGTCTATATAGTTCTCCGGAGTTTCTAAGACGTTTTTGTAGTGAGTGATCATTTCGTCTCTCATGAATCCGTTTCTTTTGCTGTTTATTTTTAAGGCAATCCCAATTATTTTTCCTTCTGGGAATCCTAATGCTAATATATCTGTACCGTTTATTTGTGTTTTCATTTTTTTTGTTTTTTAAGGGACAAAGGCGCAAAGGTTTTTTGCCGAGCAAAGGCATATTTCTCGCAAAGTCGCTAAGACGCAAAGTTTTTATTTAAAGTGATTAACACGCCGTTTGTCATTTCGACGTAAGGAGAAATCTTCGCAAGTAACTCCGTAATCAAAATCGTCAATCTTTGTAGAGCTTCTCGTGGAGATTTCTCGTTCCTCGAAATGACAAACTGTGTCTTTAATTTTATTTAATTGATGTTTTCAACATTCATTTTTTAATTTTTAAAAGAGGTAACACTTAGGAATGGTCTAATTTTCTTGGAACGAAGTAACCATTTCCTGACGACACTCTTTTTTAAGAGCAATATTCTATAAGCGACTTTTAGGATTCGAACCTAATATTATCATGCCGCGAAGTAGCGCTTTATAGACGGCATCTTATTTTTTGAAAAAGTAATAATTTATAAGAGTTAATATTCAACCTAAACGAAGTAGCTCTCATACACGACATTTTTCAGTTTTAAAAAGAAGTAAAAAGCAATAAGAGAAACGGGGCTTGTCTTGCCAGAGTCGAACTGGATAACCTTGCTGATTTTACAACTTCGCTATTCCTCCCCAAATTTGAGACGAAGTAACTCTTATTTACGACATTCTTTTTTATTTTTAAAACAAGGCAACAAACGATAAGTGAAATTTACGTGCTCTACCACTGAGCTACACTTCCTTTTATATTTTTTTTCTTGCGGAAGTGGCGGGGCTCGAACCCGCGACAACGTCGTTAACAGCGAAGTAACACTTATCTACGACACTTGCTTTTTATTCTTATTTTCAATGAACTTATTTCTTTTGCAAATATTCAAATCATACTGCGCAATTATTTTACGCAGTAGATTCTTTTTTTACAATTCTATTCGGTTAATGTAATTCAAAGCGCTGTTTTTATCCTCTAAAGCATTCAAAACATCAAACACTTTATCTGACCAGCCGGCTATTAAATATACATCGTTTTTTTCGATATTTATTGGCGACTGACCGTAACCAGCCAAATCAAATAAATACAATTTTGCATTTGGTGCGATACTTTTGTATCGGTTCCAGGAGTTTGCAAATGAGTCTTTTGTGTACGCGTTATTCCACATTTGAACGTCTGTAAACAACATTACTTTGTCTACAATTTCTTTTCGGGCGATTAAATCTTCCAAAACCAAATGACCGTTTGTAGCGTAACCCACTTCACCTTCGCGTTTGTAATATTCATTAACATTAGCCAATATGCTTCGTTTTGGCATATTAATTATTTTCCAACGATCACCAAACATACCGCTTACCACATTTTTACAACGGCTTTGCATTAACATACCCAACATCAAACCGATATCATAAAGCAATACTTTACTTTTTGGTGAAATTGGCTGTTGCATTGAACCCGAAACGTCACAAGCAATTACAACTGATGTGTTTACATCAAAACCTTTTATGTTTTGTGAACTCGCCATAACAGCATCTTCCAAAGCATCTAAAACCATTGAAGTATATTTAGAATTCAAGTCTTTCACTTCACGATAAGCGGCTAAAAATCGGAAAGGCAATTGTTTTGAGTTTGCGACTGCTTTTTCGTTAGAAAGATAATCGCACACTTTTTGGATATGAAAACCAGAAACATTCGCTTCTAAGATATTTCGTAAGTTACGCAACAAAGCCATGTAACCTATTTTACCGCTATCAATCAATTCTTCCCATTTTTGAGTAAATGCTTTTTGTTTTTCAAATTCGTTATAAAACTTAATCTGACCTAATTGCGACAACTCAGTTTCCCAAGTATATGGCGTTTGCAAAGTGTTACTCACAACTTTATTAAAAATGGTTTGTTGCGCTTCGTCTTTTGCTTTCGGATGAACCAAAAACAAAGCATCTTTTAATTTTACAGCACCATCGCGATTGTATTTGGCAAATTGATATTCATCAAATTTGTTGAACGAAACCGCTAAACCTTTTTGAATTTGTTTTGATAAACGGTTTAATTTCTTAACGCCATTACGTTCGTTTGCCATTTGATAATAAGCCAATAATTCTGTGATTTCATCTGCACGCTGAATTACATTGATTATCATTTTACTGATTAATGAATCGCCAGAATAAATTTTAGCCAATTCTACAACCAAAACCAATGGCACAGAACGCATATGCATTTCGTTACGGGCATAAACTGCCAATTTTGCAACAAATACTGGATTACATTTTTTAATCAAGTTTTTGATTCGCTCTAAACGAGTTGTATCTTTTTCATAAAATGAAGCACTTAAGCTTGTTGTTACAACTGCTGCGTATAATTCGTATTCTGATGTTAAAGAAAAAGCCGGAGCATTTTCGTGATTAACTATATTGTTTTTCTCTTTTGCTAAAAAATTGAATTTCATAATTTCTGGTTTTTAAAATTAGACAATGGTTATTGTTTTATTTCTTGAGCAAAGATTTCAAAACGACTACGCAATTATTTTGCGCAGTAAAAAAAGAATTTTAAATTTGAGTAAAAAACAAGATGAATTTAGAGAAAATCTATTCTGAATTGCTTTCGAATATTGGCTTTTCAGCAAATGAAATTCAGCAAAACTGGTTGGATCTAGAAAAGGCATATTCCAAAAAATCAAGGCATTATCACAATCTCACGCATTTAAAAGAAATGATTGCCAGTTTTGAAATGTATCGTGATAAACTTCAAAACCCAAACGAAATATTATTTTCGATTTTCTATCATGATTTTGTGTATTCGGCTTCCAAAAAAGATAACGAACTTAAAAGTGCCGAATATGCTTTATCTATTTTTACAGATATTAAACCCGACAGGTTTTTAAAACCTGTCGGGTTTGCGGAATTTGATCGTCACTTGGTTTTTGACGCGATCTGCGCAACACAGCAACATCAACAAAATGCAATTGAAGATATTAATTGGTTAATCGATTTTGATTTGAAAATCCTCGCTAAAGATTGGGAAGATTATAAAATCTATTTTGAACAAATTAGAAAAGAATACCGCATTTATCCTGATTTTCTATACAAACCTGGACGTGCAAAAGCGTTGAAACATTTTCTAGAAAATGAGTTTATTTTTCAAACGGATGAATTCAGAAATTTATACGAAGAAAAAGCTCGCGCTAATATTGAGAAAGAAATAAAGTTATTAAGCTAAAAATTGAATCTCGCAAAGACGCAGAGTCGCAAAGTTTTTTCTCTCGCAGATTGAGCAGATTTAAGAGATTTTTTTTAATCCTTTTAATCCATATAATCTGTGGCTTAAAAATAAAAACTTTGCGCCTTCGCGACTTTGCGAGCAAAAAACACACAAAGCAATGTCACAAAACAAAAACGCCTTAATCCGATACAAAACCATCGATAAATGCCTTCAGAATAAATACAGACAATGGACACTCGAAGATTTAATCGAAGAATGTTCAGAGGCTTTATTTGAATATGAAGGACGACAAAATCCAATCAGCAAACGAACGATCCAAATGGATATTCAATTGATGCGAAGTGAAAAATTGGGTTATAATGCGCCAATCGTGGTTTACGATAAAAAGTATTATAAATATGAAGATGAAGATTTTTCGATAACTGATATTCCGCTGACGGAAACCGATATGAATGTTTTAACCGAAACGGTTTCGATGCTGAAACAGTTTAAAGATTTCTCTTTATTTAATGATGTATCAGATATTCTACAGCGTTTGGAAGATAAAATCTACGCTGAGAAATCGCATACCAAACCTGTTATTTATTTGGATAAAAACGAAAACCTAAAAGGGCTTCATTATTTAGATGAAATTTATCAGGCGATTATTAAAAAGATGGTTTTGATAATTACCTATAAATCGTTTAAATCGCGAGAAGAAACCAAATTTCATTTTCATCCTTTTATATTAAAGGAGTTTAATAATCGTTGGTTTTTAGTCGGAAAGAAAAAAGCCTCACAGCCGATTACCAATTTGGCTTTAGACAGAATCATTTCGATTGATTATGATTTTAATCTGCCTTATATAGAAGAAGATTTTGATGCCGACATTTATTATAAGGATGTAATTGGCGTAACTATAAATTCAGGCTTACAACCGAGACGAATTGAATTATGGGTGGATGCTTCAAACGCGCCTTATGTACTTACAAAACCGTTGCATACTTCTCAGCGTATAATTAAACAAAATGAAGACGGAAGTGTTATTATACATATATATGTAATTCCAAATTACGAAATGGAACGTCTTCTGTTAGGTTTTGGAAGCTGTCTGGAGATTTTAAGGCCAGAAGGTCTGAGAAATCGTATGAAAAAGATACTTCAAGACGCTATTTCACGCTACAATTCAGTACAACCAACTGAAATAAATGCATAATTTTTTAAAGAATACAGAATTAAATGCGTTTTAAAAACTAAAAAAGGATTTTTACAGCATTAAAAATGTTAAAATCTAAAAAAAGAATAGTATATTACACTTAAAATAAACAACCAAAACCCTCTAAATCAGGGATATTTTATAACTAACCAAAAAATTATTAAAAAATTATATGCATGCATAGTATTTTTTAATTATATTTGAAATCGATATAGTTACCTATGAAAGACAAAACGATAGATTATATTTTAAGAGCGACATGGCAAGCTGTTTCAAGAATGTATAATGAAGAGGCTGCTAAATATGATGCAACAATGGCGACAGGGTTTGCTCTTTTAAGTATGGACAAGGAAGAAGGAACTCCATCAACCGCTTTAGGTCCGAGAATGGGCATGGAAGCCACCAGCTTAACAAGAACCTTAAAATCTATGGAAGAAAAAGGTTTAATTGTTCGCAAAAAGAACCCAAGTGACGGAAGAGGTGTTTTAATCTATCTAACCGACTTTGGAAAAGAAAAAAGAGATTTATCTAAAAATACAGTTCTAAAGTTTAATGAAACCGTTAGAAAACATGTTTCAGAAGAAAAACTGAATCATTTTATCGAAGTTTCTGAAATCATCAACGAACTGATTCACGATAAAAACATATTTAATCAAACAGAAAACACAGAAGAAAAGTAATCAATTTTGATTGTCCTGATTCTGTAAAAAAACAAATAATAACAAATATGAAACGCACAATTAAAAAAGTTGCTGTAATTGGATCCGGAATTATGGGTTCAGGTATAGCTTGTCATTTTGCTAACATTGGTGTCGAAGTTTTACTTCTGGACATTGTACCGCGTGAATTGACCGAAGCTGAAGCTAAAAAAGGATTAACACTTGAAAGTAAAGCCGTTCGCAACCGTGTGGTAAACGAACATTTGGCGAATTCATTAAAATCGAAACCATCTCCTATTTACAGTCAAAAATTCGCAAATAGAATTACGACTGGAAATACGACGGATGATATGGCAAAAATTGCAAATGTTGATTGGATTATCGAGGTTGTTGTAGAGCGTTTGGATATCAAAAAATTAGTTTTTGAACAAATCGAGAAATTCCGTAAACCGGGAACTTTAGTTACTTCAAACACTTCTGGTATTCCAATTCACTTTATGAGTGAAGGAAGAAGCGAAGATTTCCAACAGCACTTCTGCGGAACTCACTTTTTTAACCCTGCGCGTTACTTAAAATTATTTGAAATTATTCCTGGTCCAAAAACTTCAACTGAAGTATTGGATTTCTTAAACGAATACGGATCTAAATTTTTAGGAAAAACTTCGGTTGTTGCTAAAGATACTCCGGCGTTTATTGGAAACAGAATTGGTATTTACGGAATCCAGAGTTTATTCCACTTGGTAAAAGAAATGGGATTAACAATTGAAGAAGTTGATAAATTGACTGGTCCGGTTATCGGTCGTCCAAAATCGGCTACTTTCCGTACGGTTGACGTTGTTGGTTTAGATACTTTGGTTCACGTTGCCAACGGTATTTACGAAAACTGCCCGAATGACGAACAACACGAATTGTTCAAACTTCCTGATTTCATCAACAAAATGATGGAAAATAATTGGTTAGGAAGTAAAACTGGACAAGGTTTTTATAAAAAAGTAGATAAAGATATTCTTTCTCTAGACTTAGATACATTAGAATACCGCGCTGCGAAAAAAGCAAATTTTGCAACTTTAGAATTAACTAAAACTATCGATAAACCTATCAATCGTTTCAAAGTTTTAGTAAAAGGAACAGACAAAGCGGGAGAATTCTACCGTAAGAGTTTCGCCGGAATGTTTGCTTATGTGTCAAACAGAGTTCCAGAAATCTCAGACGAATTATACAAAATTGACGATGCCATGAAAGCTGGTTTTGGATGGGAAAATGGTCCATTCGAAATCTGGGATGCAATTGGTGTTGCCAAAGGAATTGAAATCATGAAAGCTGAAGGTTTAGAGCCTGCTGCATGGGTTACTGAAATGCTGGCTTCTGGAAGCGATAGTTTCTATACTGTAAAAGAAGGAGCAACTTATTTCTATAACATTCCAACAAAATCTCAAGTAAAAGTTCCTGGACAAGATTCATTTATTATCCTAAACAACATTCGCGAAAGCAAAAAAGTTTGGAGTAACAGTGGTGCAATCATTCAGGATTTAGGAGACGGAATCTTAAACTTAGAATTCCAATCTAAAATGAATACAATTGGTGGTGACGTTCTACAGGCTATCAATAAAGCAATCGACTTATCAGAAAAAGAATATCAAGGTTTAGTTATTGGAAATCAAGCAGCGAATTTCTCTGTTGGAGCTAATATCGGAATGATTTTCATGATGGCGGTTGAGCAAGAATACGACGAGTTGAACATGGCAATCAAATTGTTCCAAGATACAATGATGCGTGTTCGTTACTCTTCTATTCCAGTTGTAGTAGCGCCTCACGGAATGACTTTTGGCGGTGGATGTGAAATGAGCTTACACGCTGATAAAGTGGTTGCTGCTGCAGAAACGTACATGGGATTAGTTGAATTTGGTGTTGGAGTTATCCCTGGAGGTGGTGGTTCTAAAGAAATGACTTTAAGAGCATCTGATTTATTCCGCAAAAACGACGTGGAATTGAATGTTCTTCAAGAGTATTTCTTAACGATCGCAATGGCTAAAGTTTCAACTTCTGGTTACGAAGCTTTTGACACTGGGCTTTTACAACACGGAAAAGACATTATCGTAGTAAACAAAGATCGTCAGATTGCTGAAGCTAAAAAACATGCTTTATTATTAGCTGAAGCTGGATATACACAGCCTATCAGAAGAAACGATATTAAAGTTCTAGGAAAACAAGCTTTAGGTATGTTCTTAGTTGGAACAGATCAAATGCAGGCTGGAAAATACATTTCTGAGCACGACAAGAAAATCGCTAACAAACTGGCTTATGTAATGGCTGGTGGTGATTTATCTGAAGCAACTTTAGTATCTGAACAATATTTATTAGATATCGAACGTGAAGCTTTCTTGAGTTTATGTACAGAGCGTAAGACTTTAGAGAGAATTCAATATATGTTAACTAAAGGAAAACCGCTTAGAAATTAGAAAATAGAACAAAGAGAATAGAATATAGATTAAAGACTTTGTAAAGTCTATTTTCTATACTCTATCTTCTATACTCTTAAAAAACAAAACAAATGAAAACAGCATATATAGTAAAAGCATATAGAACAGCAGTTGGAAAAGCTCCAAAAGGTGTTTTTAGATTTAAAAGACCTGATGAATTAGCTGCAGAAACCATTCAGTTTATGATGGACGAACTGCCTAATTTCGACAAAAAACGTATCGACGACGTTATGGTAGGAAATGCCATGCCGGAGGCGGAACAAGGTCTTAACGTTGGACGTTTAATCTCTTTGATGGGATTAAAAGTAGAAGACGTTCCTGGTGTTACAGTAAACCGTTACTGTGCATCTGGATTAGAAACTATCGGGATGGCGACGGCTAAAATCCAATCAGGAATGGCAGATTGTATCATTGCAGGTGGTGCAGAAAGTATGAGTTATATTCCGATGGGAGGTTACAAACCAACTCCGGATTATAAAGTTGCAGCTGCAGGTCACGAAGATTACTATTGGGGAATGGGTTTAACTGCTGAAGCGGTTGCTAATCAATACAAAATCTCTAGAGAAGATCAGGATGAGTTTGCTTACAACTCTCACATGAAAGCTTTGAAAGCGCAGGCAGAAGGAAAATTTGACAAACAAATCGTTCCAATTACTGTTGAGCAGACTTTCATCAATGAAAATGGAAAAAAAGAAACTAAGTCATACGTTGTAAAACAAGACGAAGGTCCAAGAGCTGGAACTTCTGTTGCTGCTTTAGCAGGTTTAAGACCAGTTTTCGCTGCTGACGGAAGTGTAACTGCTGGTAACTCTTCTCAAATGAGCGACGGTGCAGCATTCGTTTTAATCATGAGTGAGGACATGGTTAAAGAATTAAATCTTGAGCCAATTGCCAGATTAGTAAACTTTGCTTCTTCTGGTGTTGAGCCAAGAATTATGGGTATCGGTCCTGTAAAAGCAATTCCAAAAGCATTGAAACAAGCCGGTTTAACATTAAACGATATTGAATTAATTGAATTAAATGAGGCTTTTGCTTCACAAGCTTTAGCAGTAACTCGCGAATTAAATATTAACCCAGAAATCGTAAACGTAAACGGTGGAGCAATCGCTTTAGGTCACCCACTGGGATGTACAGGAGCTAAACTTTCTGTTCAGTTGTTTGATGAAATGAAACGCAGAGGTAATAAATACGGAATCGTTTCTATGTGTGTGGGAACTGGGCAAGGTTCTGCGGGGATTTACGAGGTTCTTTAAAAAGAGAATAGAATATAGAATAAAGAGAATAGATGTTTTTCTTTGAGAATAAAAAGATTTACTTTTTGGAATGATAAAAGATTCAAAAAACAAAATAAAAAATAGTATTAATCTTACTTTTTATTTTAATTTCTTAAATTGACTCAAAAAAAACATGAGACATAATTATAAGAACTTGAAGATTTGGAAGATTGGAATTTCGATTGCTAATGAAATTTCAGATGTATTAATAGAATTTCCAAAACACGAACGATACGATTTGAGTTCTCAAATAAGCAGATGTTCGGTTTCGATGCCTAGTAATATTGCAGAAGGATCTTCAAGAACAGATAAATCTTTCAGTCACTTTTTAGACATTTCTCTTGGTTCTTCATTTGAACTAGTTACACAATTATTGATTGCTAAACATAGAAAATATATAAACGAGATACAATTTAACCAATTAGAAATTAAAATAGAAGAATTCCAAAGAATGACAATGAGTTTTCAAAACGGACTAAAGTAAAAGTCTATTTTCTATACTCTATACTCTATTTTCTTTCATAAAAAAACAAAAACAAAATGGCAGATACAATCGAAAAAAACGTGACTCGTGGCGGTCAGTTTTTAGTTAAAGAAACAAAATGCGAGGACATCTTCACACCAGAAGATTTCTCCGAAGAGCAGTTAATGATGCGTGACTCTGTAAAAGAGTTCGTAGACAAAGAATTATGGGCGCATAAAGATCGTTTTGAGAAAAAAGATTATGCGTATACAGAATCATCTATGCGCAAAGCTGGTGAACTTGGACTTCTTGGAGTTGCAGTTCCGGAAGAATACGGCGGATTAGGAATGGGATTTGTTTCTACAATGTTGGTTTGTGACTACATTTCTGGAGCAACTGGTTCGTTCTCAACTGCTTTTGGTGCTCATACAGGAATTGGAACTATGCCAATTACACTTTATGGAACTGAAGAACAAAAGAAAAAATACGTTCCGTTATTAGCTTCTGGAGAATGGTTTGGAGCTTATTGCTTAACTGAACCAGGCGCAGGATCTGATGCTAACTCAGGAAAAACAAAAGCAGTTTTATCTGAAGACGGAAAATACTACTCTATTACAGGACAAAAAATGTGGATTTCGAATGCAGGTTTCTGTAGCGTTTTCATCGTTTTTGCTCGTATTGGAGACGATAAAAATATTACAGGTTTCATCGTAGAAAACGATCCTTCAAACGGAATTTCTATGAATGAAGAAGAGCATAAATTAGGAATCCGTGCTTCTTCTACTCGTCAGGTTTTCTTCAACGAAACGAAAGTTCCTGTTGAAAACATGCTGTCTGAAAGAGGAAACGGTTTCAAAATCGCAATGAATGCTTTGAACGTTGGTCGTATTAAATTGGCTGCAGCTTGTTTAGATGCTCAAAGAAGAGTTACTTCTGGAGCTGTAAAATATGCTAACGAAAGAATTCAGTTCAACACTTCTATTTCATCTTTTGGAGCTATCCGTTCTAAATTAGCTGAAATGGCGACTAACGCTTATGCTGGAGAAAGTGCTTCTTACCGTGCTGCAAAAGACATCGAAGACAGAATTGCTGCTCGTGAAGCAGAAGGAACTTCTCACCAAGAAGCAGAATTGAAAGGTGTTGAAGAATACGCTATCGAGTGTTCTATCTTGAAAGTAGCCGTTTCTGAAGACGTTCAATCTTGTTCTGACGAAGGAATTCAGATTTTTGGTGGAATGGGATTCTCTGAAGATACTCCAATGGAGAGTGCTTGGAGAGATGCTCGTATCGCTCGTATCTATGAAGGTACAAACGAAATCAACAGAATGCTTTCTGTAGGTATGTTGATCAAAAAAGCTATGAAAGGACATGTTGATTTACTTGGACCAGCAATGAAAGTTCAAGAAGAATTAATGGGAATTCCATCTTTTGATACTCCAGATTTCTCTGAATTATTCTCAGAAGAAAAAGGAATTATTGCTAACCTTAAGAAAGTTTTCTTAATGGTTGCTGGTAGCGCCGTTCAAAAATATGGTCCTGAATTAGATGCTCACCAACAATTATTAATGGCAGCTTCTGATATCTTGATCGAAATCTACATGGCTGAAAGTACTATTTTGAGAACTGAAAAATTAGCAAAAGCTCAAGGCGAAGATAAAGTTCAAGAGCAAATTGCTATGGCAAAATTATACTTATACAAAGCGGTTGATATTGTAAACTTAAGAGGAAAAGAAGGAATCGCTTCTTTCGCTGAAGGTGACGAACAACGTATGATGTTAATGGGACTTAAACGTTTCACTAAATATACTAACCTGCCAAATGTTGTGGCACTTAGAGAAAAAATTGCAGCAAAATTAGTAGCAGAAAACACATACTGCTTCTAATTTCAAAATAGTTTTTAGCTTTTAATTTGTTATAAACCCGCACAAGTCCGAAACTGTGCGGGTTTGTTTTTTTATAATTTTCAACGAAAGGCATTTCTTATAAGACGCAATAATTTTGCAATTATTTGCAAAATATTTGTTAAAATTAGCTTTCAGACTCATAGAGAATAGTCAAACATCAAATGGATTACATTATATTTAACGTTCTAAAAACTATAAAAAACAAAATAATGAAACAAATTAACCTAATTGCATCATTTTTATTGTGCTTTTGCTTCACCGCTGCTTTCGCACAGAAAAATAAAAAAATGGACATCATTGCCTATTACACTGGCGATTCTCAACTTATTGATCAATACGAAGTTGGAAAATTGAACCAGATTATTTTTAGTTTCTGTCATTTAAAAGAAGGCAAACTAAGTGTTGATTCCGCTAAAGATTCTCTTACAATCAAACATTTAGTTTCCCTTAAAGCGAAAAATCCGCAACTTAAAATCGTTTTATCACTTGGTGGCTGGGGAGGCTGCGAACCTTGTTCTGAAGCTTTTTCTACTGCAGAAGGACGCTTAAAATTTGCAAAATCTGTAAAAGAAGTAAGTGACTATTTTAAAGTTGATGGTTTAGATTTAGATTGGGAATACCCATCAATTGAAGGGCTTCCTGGTCATTTATACCAGCCAGCTGACAAATCTAATTTTACTGAATTGATTAAAATATTACGTTCAACTTTAGGTAAAAAATACGAATTGAGTTTTGCGGCTGGAGGTTTCCAAAAATGTCTGGATGAATCTATCGACTGGAAAGCTGTTGCTCCTTATGTAAACCGCATTAATATTATGAGCTACGACTTAGTAAACGGATATTCAAAAGTTACGGGTCATCATACGCCATTATATAGCACAAATCCGAAAGAAGAATCTACTGACAGAGCTGTTGAGTTTTTATTAAAAGCTGGTGTTCCTGCTGAAAAATTAGTAATTGGAGGTGCATTTTATACTAGACAATGGAAAAATGTAGAGAATATCAACAACGGATTGTATCAAGCTGGAGAACACTTTCAAGGTGTTGACTTTAAAAACTACGCTACAACATATACAGAAGCAAACGGCTGGAAATATTTTTATGATGAAAAAGCTCAAGCACCATATTGGTACAATGCATCAACTAAAACTTTTGCAACATCAGATGATTTAAAATCGATCAAAGCTAAAGCTGAATATGCAAAAGCAAAAAAATTAGGTGGAATTATGTTTTGGGAACTTACTTTGGATAGTTTCCGCGACGGAATGGTAAATGAGATTTACAAAGTTAAAACTGAAAAATAAAAAAAAGCGGGAATCAAATTGATTCCCGCTTTTTTTTATTAGACGAATATTTTTACATCGTTTTAGTCTTGTTTTTATCCATTTCACCAATAAATGGAATAGCTTCTAAAATTTCGCTTCTAATTATAGTTTGAAGATAAACCTCAAGCTGAATAAATTTTGCTGCATTTATTGAACCAATTGCTTTTTTGGCCTGATTATAAGTTTTAGAGTAAAGCTTTTCATAATCAACATGGTTTTTCAAAGTAGCTTTTGCCAATTCATCAGCTTTAGCATCGGTTAAAGTTTCGTAATTAGCCGCATAATCATTTATCAATTGAAACTTTGTCTGCCCTAAAGCCTTTCGCGACGTTTCATAATTATCGTAAACTTTTGCAAAGGCTGCCGCTTGTGCGTCAGATAAATTCATGTACTGTTTTACCAAGTCAGCTTTAGATTTTCCATAAACACTTTGCACTACTTCTAAATCTTCTTTGTAAGAAGACTGCGCATAAGATGAAAATGAGGCTACTGCCATGATAAGAATAAGACTTAATTTTTTCATAGTTTCAATTTTAAATTTGTTTTTAAAAATATATGCATACTCAAATATACTGATTTTAAACACATTAAATCATAATCAATATTTTAAAAGAAAGAATATTGATAAACTGCTGATAAGGCATAATAATTTAGTCCGTTATTGGTATAAGCTCCAATATGATATTGAAATCTGACCGACTGTCCTTTCGCAATTGGAGTAGAAAAAGTTCCTCCTACTCTCCAGTTATCAATCTGGCTATCATCTGAAACTCCATCAGTAATAGTTCGTCCTCCAAAAAACCAAGTCGTATTGAAGCCAACCCACATTTGGTTCTTAAAATAATAGCTTGCATGCGCCTGAAGGCTATAGGTTGGTTTTTGCTCTAATTTTTTCCCTAAATAATCATTATTATCCGTATAAAACCACATCCCGCCATAGGCCTCGGCATATACATGAGCAAACCGTTTCGACACCCCTATTTCAGGCTTAAAAGCCCAGCGGTTTGTTCCAATATTTACTTGTTTATCACCATAATATCTTCCTGTTGGAATTGAAGTAACCAAACTGACTCCAAGAATTGTTTTTTGCTCAAAACTTCTGAATTCAGATTTATCAAGTGCAGGAGAACCTAGCAAATTAATTCCGAAACGCACTTTCATATCTGCAAAACCAGTTCTTGAGCCAGTAACCAGCTGATCACTAATTACAGCAGATCCATCCATAAACGTAAAAGGTAGCGCTACCTGTATACGAGCCAGTTTATCTGCCATTCCAAAAGTTCTGATATAATTTACAGCCATATTGTGGCTTTGAAGTGTAAAATCTTTTATGGGTAGAGAAGGATCTGTCAGCACATTTCCATTCATAAAAACATAACCTGCAGCAATTACATTTAAACCTTTAGGAACATTTGCATACACTCTGGGTTCCAAATCCTGACCAAATACGCTGCACACACCAAAAAAGAAAAACAAAACCGAAAACTGCCACTTTAATAACCAAAAAAAGATTCTTACCATATATTCAGACGAATTTGTGACAAGTTTAGTATTGAATTAAATCATTGTTTCTCTGCTGATTTTGGAGCATATATTACTCCATCATAATTAATTGGACCTCTATTATTGCTACTCACAGAAAGTGTTGTACTTCCGTTATAGAATATAGAAAACGTTAAATCATAGACATCACTTTTACCTCTTACTGTTGCCTTTAGAATGGTATTATTCTTTTTAGTTTCAACCTTAATATTCTCAGGCTTGCCTTCAAATTTTATTCCGCCATCGCTATTATATCCTACATTATAAGCACGTCCAAAGAAAGGCAAATCGCAAGTTGTGTTATCCGCATTAAACTTTAAAAAATAAGTATTATAATCGAGCTGAAGCAATCTACCTCCTTGAGGTGTTGCTTTTTGGGCTTCAAAAACAAAATTTTGAGAATCTATAAGAGCTTTGATTTCATTTTGTTTCTTTAACTCCCTTTCTTGTTTAAGTTCTTTTTTTGTTTTCTCCTGTGCAGAAACTGAAAAGTTAATTACAATCAAAAACAGTAAGACAGATAATTTAGTTTTCATAATACTATTTTTTCGTAAAACGCATCATGGCAATATCGCCAGAAATAAAATTCAAAGTCTTACCATCATCAGTTACATCGTAAGAAGTTATTTTTTGAAGCGTACTCAAATAAGTTTGTTCACCTTGCAATCCATCCAAACACATCATTTTGGTTACTGCCATTGGCTGAGTAAAATCAATTTTGTTGCCATCAACAACCAATTTCCCTGTGTATGAATTACAGCTTGCGTTACCAGAAACCTGATTTGTTTTGGTATCAAATTGTATGGTTGGTTTTTTATTTGGGTATAATCCATCAAAAGTAATTCGTGGTCCAGAAATGTAATTCAATTCCCAAGTTCCATCAAGTTTAGAAACTGAACCTGTTTTTGCGCATTTGCAGGAAATTAAAAACGAACTAAAAAAAACGAGGGTAAAAATCTTTTTCATCATAACATTAAGGATTAAATGTGAGCGAATTAGACAAATGGTTTTCAGAAATTATTCGTTAAAAACCTATACGAATTTAAGCAATATTTTCGGTTTTTAACTCAATCAATATCAAATTATAACGTATAGTTTGACTTTTTTTTAACTTTTAGAGTTAATCAATTCCGTTATTTTATGTTAAATTTACTTAATCTTTAACTAAAAATGCCCGTAGATATGAAAAAACTAATTGTTTCTTTCGCTATAATTACAGCCTTAATCGTTGGCTGTAAAACAAATAACAAATCAAATGATGCTAAAACTCTGACTGTTGCATTAGAACCAAAAAGCAACAGCAAAGTAGCCGGAACTGCTACTTTTGTTGAGAAAAATGGCAAAGTAACTTTTACAGCAAAAATCACTGGATTAGAACCTGGAGTTCATGCCATTCACATTCATGAAAAAGCAGATTGTAGTTCTGCAGACGGAAGTTCTGCTGGAGGACACTGGAATCCGACTTTCAAAAAACATGGAAAATGGGGAGTTGGAGAATATCATAAAGGTGATATTGGAAACTTTACCGCTGATGCAAAAGGTAACGGATCTATCACTTTAACTACTGACGAATGGTGCATTGGATGCGGCGACAGTAACAAAGATGTTCTAGGAAAAGGCTTAATTGTACATGCAGGAACAGACGATTTTACAACCCAGCCAACTGGAAATGCAGGAGGAAGAGTTGCTTGTGCAGGAATCATTAAATAAGAAAAAATTTAAATAACCGCTATTTTTAACAAAATGTAGCGGTTATTTCATTTTAAAATGAATTCTAAAACAAGAAAAAGACATAGCTTTGCATCAGCAAAATTAAGTCCATGATTAACCCATCAGCACCAGGCTGGATCGATAAATTTTTTAGTGAACAGAAGTTTTCAGAAGCAATTCCTTTTGAAACGGTGGATTCGTTTTACTATAAAGTGAGAGAAACGGGATTCATTTACGGACATATTATTGCGATAGATTCTCAAATTCCGATTCCGATAAAAGGCTGGTTTAAAACCGAAATTTCAAAAGTTGCTTTACTTAATACACTCTATCATGTTTTTTGTTTAGAGAAAAGAAATTCGGAACCTAAAAATTTTATTTCTGAAGCTTTAAAGTTTTACAAGCAAATGAATCCAGAAGGATTTAATTTGTTTAAAATTTTATTGCCAAAAGATACGCCTTCCCTATCTCTGGAAAATATTATTGACCAGAGAGTTCAAACCAATGACAGCATTATTAGTAAAAACTTTTCGCATTTGGTAACCAATGCGCTTTTGTTTATTGATGTTTTGGCTTTCAGACAATATTTGGAGCATGGAGAAATTCCTGAAAAATATTTAAAAAGAATCGAGGAGACGGTTCTCGGAATTGTTGGTTTGGCCTTAAAAACCAAAACAGTAAAATCTCAGCATGATGATTTATTGATCAAACTTTTTGAAGCTTCTATACGCTATTCCAAATTTTCGAAAGTTACAGTTGAAACTTTAGAAACTTTAAATCTTGACTATTTTAAAAATAGACTTGAACATTATTACCTAATAGATATGGCTGGAATGGCTTTGTGGAGCGATGGTGTAGTTGAAAACGAAGAATCTTATTTTCTATACGCTTTAGGTTCAACAATGGGAGTTTCTGACGATTTTGTAACAAAAAGTATGGATACAACCAATACTTTTATTACAACACATAAAAAGAAGATTCCATATTTTAATTATTCCAATCCTGTTAAGCACTTTTATGATCAAATGACGCACAGTGTAGTCAAATTAATCATAAGAAACAAAAACCGATTGATTAAAGAAATTGTTCAAAGTAAAGAATTGATGGTGCTACTTGCCTATTCTACAACAAGAGATTTGGATGCAAAGGAAAAGAAAAAAGTAAAAAAACAGCTTTTGGACATTTGTAAAACCATTCCATCGCTAACCATATTTTTACTTCCTGGAGGAAGTTTACTTTTACCGATACTGATTAAGTTCATCCCAACAATGCTGCCATCGGCATTTAATGAGAATTTAGACGAAAACGAATAAAAAAAAATCGCCCTCTAAGAGGGCGATTTCTATTTCTTATTAAAAGTCCAGCTTATAAACACTATCAAGCTCTGCATTCGAACTGATTGTAACATTTAAATCTGTTACAAAACCAGAATTCAATCCATAAACCCAACCGTGAAGCATAAGGTCTTGACCGTTTTGCCAAGCATTTTGAACAATTGACGTTTTAGCTAAATTATAAACTTGCTCTTTAGCATTTATTTCTACAAAAGCATTGAATCGCTCTGTTTCGTCTTCGATCGAATTCAAGTATTTATCATGCAAACGGTACTCATCTTTAATGTGACGAATCCAGTTATCAATAATTCCAACAGATTGATGCCCCATTGCCGCTTTTACACCTCCGCAACCGTAATGGCCACAAACAATAATATGTTTTATTTTCAAAACATTTACTGCATAATCTAGTACACTTAGCATATTCATGTCAGAGTGAACAACCATATTTGCAATGTTTCTGTGTACAAAAACTTCGCCTGGTTTTGCACCAACAATTTCGTTTGCAGGAACACGGCTGTCAGAACATCCAATCCATAATAGTGGTGGCTGTTGTCCTTTTGCCAAATCAGCAAAATAATTAGGGTCTTTTGCCAATGAAGTTTCAACCCACTTCTTATTATTTTCTAATAACTGCTCATAAAATTTTCTCATTTTTTTATTTTTTGTGTGGTAATTTCTAATTCTAGGAATGTCTCAAAAAAGAACTTAAATGTAAAGTTACCTAAAATTTGACATTTCTAAGGCCTTAAAAACACCATTTTTTAATTATTCTTCTCTAACAACTTCTTTTTTAACCAGTTCTCTTTTTGCTACATCATAATAGTGTTCTATTGTAACATGATTGTGGTTTTCGGGTGTATTTTCTAATTCGTATGCTTCTTTAAATCCTTTAAGCTTTACTTTGATGTTTTCATCGATAGCTCTGGTTTCCTTAAATTCACGAATTAAATCTAAAACGTCATGAGCAATATACTCTGTATCATGAGCATTGATGATTACTTTAGAATTTTCTGGAATTTCTGCCAACGTTTGTTTGATTGCCGCTTTATTTAAAAACGAAACTTCCTGAGCTAAATCAATATGAATAAGGTCTCCATCTTCATATTCTTCTTTCTTGAAAACATAAGCTCTTTTCAAATTTCCTCTCAAAACAAAAATAATACTGATAACAATTCCCAGCGCAACACCTTTTAGCAAATCTGTCGCAACAACAAAGACCAAAGTTGCAATGAAAGGTACAAACTGGTATTTCCCCTTTTCCCAGAAATGCATAAAGGTTGCTGGTTTTGCTAGTTTATATCCAACCAAAATCAAAACAGTCGCCAATGTTGCCAGTGGAATCTTGTTTAAAATTGCTGGTATAGACAATACACTTATTAATAGAAGCACACCATGAATAATGGCTGACATTTTAGATTTTGCTCCTGCATTGTTATTTGCAGAAGATCTTACTACTACAGAAGTCATTGGCAAACCTCCTAAAAGAGAGCTCACAATGTTACCAACTCCTTGTGCTCTAAGCTCAACATTAGTATTGGTATAACGTTTTTGAACGTCCATTCTATCAGAAGCCTCAATACATAAGAGCGTTTCAATAGAAGCGACAATGGCAATTGTAATAGCAACTACCCAAACTTGCGGATTTGTAATAGCAGTAAAGTCTGGGGTAATTATAATTGATTTAAAGTCATCAAAAGATTTTGGAACTGGCAAAGAAACCAAATGTTCTTTTGCAATTGCCAAAGTGCTTCCTGTAGATACAAATATTTCGTTTAAAACAACTCCAGCAATTACAGCAACCAAGGCTCCTGGAACTAGTTTTATTCTTTTTAAGAAAGGAACTTTGTCCCAAGCTAATAAAATCACCAATGAAACCGCAGAAATTACTACAGCTCCTAAGTGAATATGATTTAAAACATCAAATAAAAATGAAAACGAATTGCTTCCATCATTTTGAACAAAAGCCTGATCTCCTTCGAAATCTGCATCATAACCAAAAGCGTGCGGTATTTGTTTTAAGATGATAATGATTCCGATACCCGCTAACATTCCTTCAATTACGTTTGTTGGAAAATAGTTTGATATACTTCCTGCCTTTAAAAATCCTAATGCTAATTGAATTAATCCAGCAATAAAAACAGACATTAAAAATACATCGAAAGCTCCTAAATCGGTAATTGCGGTTAAAATGATAGCTGTTAACCCAGCAGCTGGACCCGATACACTAATATGCGACTGGCTTAAATATCCAACAACAATACCACCCACAACACCAGCAATAATTCCAGAAAATAACGGCGCTCCAGAAGCCATTGCAATACCTAAACACAACGGAAGAGCCACCAAGAAAACCACTAAACCTGAAGCAAAATCAGATTTAAGGTTGGCAAAAAGATTGATTTTTTTTGTCATAATATAATACTAAAAAAATTATTCATTAAAGATTTACCCCATCTCGATAGAAATGCGGCTAAAGTTCGAAATAATCGGAAGTATTATGCTACGTTTGGTGGTGGAGCAAAAATGCTCGGAGAGATGTTGTCTAGTTTGACAATGTTTTCAGAAATGATTGTTTTTTTCTCGATATAAACCGGAATCAAAACTTCGTGCTCAAGAATAGTTGGATGAACTACATTTTTAAGTTCTTTATGCACTTCTTCTTCAGCAATACTAAAAGATATAGCCGTATTATTTCCTTTCTTAATCGCCTGGACAATTGTCGGGGTCGATAAGAAGGCAATAAATATGAATAATAATATGCGAGCTATAAATTTCATTGAAGCAAAAATAGCGTTAAACAAATAAAATCAAAGAGATTTTTATAGAAATTTAACATAAACAAAAAAGCAGAATGCAATTTTTATTCCATTCTGCTTCTATTTTATTAAAAACCAATATTTTACAATGATTCTTCCAACCAAGCATTCATCATCCAAATTGTTTTTTCTTGCTCTGCAATGAAGTCGCTCATCATAGAATTGGTACCCTCATCATTAATTTCGTCAGATTTGTTCAAGATTTCTCTTTCAATTTTTAATAAATCTGATAAAGAGTGAACAATAAGCTGAACCGCTTTTTCATCGTTAGAAATATTTTTTCCTACTGTCAATTTATTATTTTTAATATAATCTTCAAAAGTATGCAGAGGCGTTCCTCCTATTGTCAAAACTCTTTCTGCGATCATATCTATTTTTAATTGTGCATCTGTATATAATTCTTCAAATTTTACATGTAAATCAAAGAAACGTTTTCCGCGAATATTCCAGTGAATTCCTCTCAAGTTTTGATAATAGACTTGAAAATTTGATAATAACACATTCAATTCTTTTACTAATAATTCTGATTCTTTTACTGGTAACCCTAAAATATTTGTCTTCATAATCTTATTTTTTACACTAATTTACTACAAATTTAGAGTAACTTTACTAAAATAAACATAAATAAAAATTATATTTTCTTATTTTTGCATCACAAATTACTATCAACATGACTATAACTCAATTGCAATATGTGTTAGCGGTTGCTGAGCATAAAAATTTCACTCTTGCTGCTGAAAAATGCTTCGTAACACAGCCAACTTTAAGTATGCAAATACAAAAAATCGAAGAAGAACTTAATATTTTAATTTTCGATAGAAGTAAAAAACCGATCCAACTTACTGATATTGGACAAAAAATCGTAAATCAGGCAAAAAATATTGTAAACGAGGCTGATCGTATAAAAGATATAGTAGAACAACAGAAAGGTTTTATTGGCGGAGAATTTCGTTTAGGAATTATTCCAACGATTATGCCAACGTTGCTTCCTATGTTTTTGAATAACTTCATTAAAAAATATCCAAAAGTTAAACTCTTAATTGAAGAGTTGAATACCGAGGAAATTATTCTGAAACTAAAAAACGGACATTTGGATGCTGCAATTGCTGCAACACCGCTTGAAGACGAAAAAATTAAAGAAATTGTTTTGTATTTTGAACCTTTCGTAGCATATATTCCTGAACATCATGCAAGTTTTCAGAAAGAAGAAATTGAAGTTTCCGATTTAAATCTGAATGAAATTCTGTTATTACAAGACGGACATTGCTTTAGAGATGGTATTTTAAATTTGTGCAAAAATGTCTCAGACGCCGATCAAACTAATTTTCAGATTCAAAGCGGAAGTTTTGAAACCTTAATTAAATTGGCAGACGAAGGCCTTGGTACAACGTTACTTCCGTACTTGCACACTTTAGACTTAAAAGAATCCGACAAACTGAAGCTCCGTAATTTTAAGGAGCCAAAACCTGCTCGAGAAGTAAGTTTAATTTACCCAAAGAGCGAATTAAAGATGCAAATCATTGATGCATTAAGATCTACAATTGCTGGCGTTGTAAAAGGCGCAATTGTTTTTCAGAATGTTCAAATCATTAGTCCGTTACAAAAGAAAGCGCAATAAAAAAGGAGCCAATTTGGCTCCTTTCTTTTTATACTTTAATTAGCTGTAGACTTGGCTTTAATTCTGGTTTTCCAACAACGAAATTAAGTAACCACTCTTGCAATTGTTCCATTTCGTAAGGTAACAGTGTTTTGATAGCTTTTTCTAACTCTTTGCAGAAAAGTATCGGATCGAAACTAACTCTCTCAAGTATTGATTTCGTGTAATCAAACATCATTTTTGACATAATAAAATAAGATTTTCGGGGGTTATCTATTTTTTTAAACTCGAGCCAAATTTAAACAATTAACTAACATAAATTCTACTTTTAACTTATTTTTTTAAAAACTTTAGCAACGAATACGTTTTCTTAAAACACATAAATCAATGTAGAATTATTCTAAATAACTCATTTAAACCTTTTTAAAAGCTCGAAACATTTCTCTTTTTCCTGGAGGCCCTGCTAATTTTTCTACAGTAAATCCAACTTCAATCATGCTTCTTTTAACAACTCCTCGAGCTGCGTATGTAACAAGAACTCCGTTTGGCTTTAAACTGTTGTACATTTTCTGAAAAATTTCGGTACTCCAAAGTTCCGGTTGCACTCGGTAACCAAAGGCGTCAAAATAAATCAAATCAAAAATTTCAAAATCGTTTATTTCGTGAAAAAATTGTTTTCTTTTGGTTAACGAGAACTGGTCGCAAATTTCTATTTTTTCATTCCATTGAGATTTATGCATTTTTTCAAAAATGTTATAAAATTCCGATGCATCCAATTCATCAGCATAATTCATTTCCAAAATCTCGTCTGCATCTACAGGATACGCTTCTACTCCAACATAATCAATCGCCTGTTTCTTTCTAACAGATTCCAAAAAAGTAATAAAAGCATTTAACCCTGTACCAAAACCAATTTCTAATATACTTATAGGATTATCAAATAATGAAAGACCGTTTTTAATAAAAACGTGCTTTGCTTCCTGAATTGCGCCATGTTTAGAATGATAGCATTCATCCCACTCTGGTAAACGAATTGTAGTTGAGCCATCTAGCGTTTTAATTATTTCTCTTTTCACTTTTTTCAGAATTTTACAATGGCTTTTTATTGGTTTTCAAGCCATTTTAATAATCAAATTTAATCAAAACTAATGCGTAAAGCCTTAAAAAACCGTACTTTTTTCATAAAATCTTTATAAAAACCAATCAAATATTTGAGTTTATTATAGGATAAATAAATCTCAATCAAAACCATTAAATAATGAATTTTCGCTAAGCATTTTACAGATTTTTACGTAATTTTGCATTCAATAAATTCCATTTTACACGATATCATCACTCTAGTATTTCTGACAGTGAAGAATATCTCACAAAAAACTTACATAACTATGAGTACAACTCAAACAAGCAAAATTGAAATCATTAAAGCTACTTCTACAAAAATCAACGAAGTAGATTTTGACAACTTAAGTTTTGGTGCTGTATTTACAGACCATTTATTCGAATGCGATTTTAAAAATGGGCAATGGCAAAACCCTGTCATTAAGCCTTATGCTCCAATTTTAATGGACCCGTCATCAAAAGTCTTCCATTACGGACAAGCAATTTTTGAAGGAATGAAAGCTTATAAAGATGACAATAATGATGTTTGGTTGTTTAGACCAGATGAAAACTTCAACCGTTTCAACAAATCGGCTGTAAGAATGGCAATGCCAGAAGTTCCTGAGGCTATTTTTATGGATGGTTTAAATGAATTATTGAAATTAGATAAAGATTGGATTCAAAGAGGAAACGGAGCTAGTATGTATATTCGTCCATTTATGATTGCTACAGGTCCTGGAGTTATTGCAAATCCTTCTGACGAATATAAATTTATGATTTTACTTTCTCCTGCAAAAGCATATTATGGAGGAGAAGTAAAAGTTATCATTGCTGAGCATTTCAGTAGAGCTGCAAATGGTGGAATCGGTGCTGCAAAAGCTGCCGGAAACTACGCTGCTCAGTTTTACCCAACTAACTTGGCGAACAAAGATGGTTTTCAACAAGTTATCTGGACAGATGATGCAACACACACAAAATTAGAAGAAGCTGGAACAATGAACGTTTTCTTCAGAATTAATGATACTTTATTAACTGCTCCAACAAGCGAAAGAATTTTAGATGGTGTTACCAGAAAAAGTTTAATTGCAATGGCAGAAAAAGAAGGATTAAAAGTTGAAGTTCGCCCAGTAATTGTTTCAGAATTGGTTGAAGCTGCTAAAAACGGATCTTTGAAAGAAATCTTCGGAGCAGGAACTGCTGCAGTTATTAGCGTTATCAAAGGATTCTCTTATAAAGACGAATACTTTGAAATGGCTCCAATCGAGAATTCTTATGCTTCTTTCTTAAAAGAAAAATTAACTAATCTTCAAAACAAACTTTCTGAAGACACTTACGGATGGACAGTTAAAGTTCAATAATCCCAAGATTAACATAAAAATAAACCCGACAGATTTTTTAAAATCTGTCGGGTTTTCTATTTTTCTTTATTCTTAAATTTTACTGCAGAGAACGCCAAGATTAAACACAATCTTGTCATTTCGACGAAGGAGAAATCTTCACTAGTAACTCCGCAATCAGAATCATTAATCTTTGTAGAGTTTCTTGCGAAGATTTCTCCTTCGTCGAAATGACAAAAATGAGACAACGCTTTGCGTTCTTTGCTTTTTTTTTACAAGAACTACAAAAAAAACTTAGCGTTCTTTGCGTTAAAAAAACTTCTTTACAACAATTTCGAAAAATCTGGTTTAAAATAATTTGGACCTTTCATCACTTTTCCATCTTCGCGGTAAATTGGCTGACCATCTTCTCCTAATTTACTCATATTACTGCGCTGGATTTCATCAAAAACTGCTTCAATTTTATCTTGAAGTCCGTGTTCAATAATTGTTCCACACAAAATATACATCATATCTCCAAGAGCGTCTGCAATTTCAACTAAATCATTATTCTGAACCGCTTCATAATATTCCTCATTTTCTTCCTTCATTAAATTATAACGAAGTAATTTCTTTTCTGCTCCTACATCAGCCTTTGGTGTTGTGCTGTGGCCAATTCTAAAAGCAGTGTGGAATTCTGTTACGGCATCAAGTTGTTTTTTCATATAGTAGTTTTCTTTTTTTTTGCTAATTTAAGTCACTTTCTTATAAATCTGAAAATTTATTGAATGAAATGAAAAGGCAATTTAGCAGCAAATCGTTTACAAATCTCTAAATTTGCTAAAAATTTTTATAACTATGTTCAGTCAAGGTCAAATACTATTTGGAGTATGTTTTTTTATCGCTTTTGTAATCATCATGATATTTGCTTATCGAAAAGATTTGAAATTACATAAAGTCTTTTATAAAGGGAATTACAAAGTACTCCTAGCCTTTCTGCTTTTTATTGTTCTTTTGTTCGTAATTAAAATATTTTTAAAAAGATAAATTATTCTGGTTGCCATAAAATAAACCTAATCATTATGGGTTATTAGTAAGACTCATGATAAATTTATAACTTTACCGAAACCAAACAATCTACCATGAAAATTCTAAAGTATTTATTTCTTTTTGCACTTTTAAGCTTTGTTGCTCTTACTGTTTTTGTTGCTACTCAGAAAGGAGATTTTTCTGTAGAAAGAAGTAAAGTTATCAATTCGCCTCGTGCAACGGTTTATAACTACTTAAACGACTTTAGAAATTACGAAGATTTTGAATCATGGTCGGTTGAAGATCCTTCTATCAAAATGACTTATGCTAATAAAACAAGCGGAAATGGCGCTACATTTTATTGGGATGGTGCTGATGGAAAAGGAAACTCTATTATTCTTAAAACAAAAGACGGCGAAAGCATTGACCAAAAAATGCAATTTGACGGTACAGAAGCTGATGTAAATTGGACTTTAAAAGATACTTTGAACGGAAAAACAAAAGTTACTTGGAAAGGAAAAGGAACTATGAGCTTTCTATTTAAAATATATACCGCTTTACATGGAGGTTCAGATAGAGTTATTGGAACTATCTACGAAAAAAGCTTAGCCAATATTGATAAAAACCTAGACTACGAAACCAAAACTTTTGCAGTTACAGTAGACGGAGTGGTAAAGAAAACCGAAACTCCTTATATCAAGCAGACTTTTACTAGTGAGATTGCCAAAATAAGCAAAAATGCTAGAATTGTAATTCCGAAGCTTATTCACTTTAGCGAAACAAATGGTTTGTCTGAGGTAGGAAAACCTTTTATCATTTATCATACGTACGATACCAAAACTGGTTTAGCGAAGATTTCAATCTGTCTTCCTATTAATAAAGAAATTTCAACAAGTTCAGGAAGCGATATTTTAGCTGGAAAATTAAATGGTTTTGACGCTGTAAAAACAACTCTTACTGGAGATTACTCTCATAGAAATGAAGCAATAGCTAAAACAACTGCTTACATCAACAACCAAAAAATTATTCCAGATTTAAGCTGGTCACATCTTGAAATCTTGACTCTAAGTAAATTGGATGTAAAAGCTTCTTCTAAATTGGTAACTGAGATTTATTTCCCTATAAAACCTAAAGTAGTTCCAGTTACTGCTGAGCCTGTTTACGCTCCAGAAAATACTAGTGAAACTCCAAGCGAGCCACGCACAGAACAACCACGCACAGAACAACCACGTACAGAGCCTGTAAAACGTAAACCTGCTGCGCCAGCACCAGCTCCTACGCAAACACCTACACAAGAAGAAGACTCAGAATTTTAAATAATTTCGAAGGTACATTAAACCTTTTCCTTTAAATTCTGTCTAACTTCTATTAAAAAAGTTTACAAAACAAAAAGTTTGATAGACGAGAAAGAATTTATAAAAGAATTATTAAACCCTGAAACGCAAAATATTGCGTTTCAAAAACTCTTGTCTGATTATCAGAAACCTTTGTATTCTCATATTCGAAACATTGTTTTGAATCATGACGATGCTGATGATGTTTTACAGAATACTTTTGTAAAAGTCTTTCAAAATCTTAAAAACTTTAAAGGAGAAAGCAAACTTTTTTCTTGGATGTATCGCATTGCTACCAACGAAGCTTTGACTTTTTTATCGCAAAAAGCGAAATTAAGCGGCATTTCGTCTGAAGATCTGCAAAACAAAACGATTGATAATTTAAAAGCTGATCTTTATTTTGATGGAGATGAAATTCAAATCAAACTTCAAAAAGCAATTGTAACACTTCCAGAAAAGCAACAATTAGTTTTCAAAATGAAATATTTTGAAGAATTGAAATATGAAGAAATCGCAGATATTTTAGGAACATCTGTTGGAGCTTTAAAAGCATCTTATCATCACGCAGTAAAAAAAATTGAATTATATGTTACATCAAATTAAACCTTTTGTAACTAAAACTATCTTATAAGTATTATGAAAACATTTAAATTAGAAAACGAACCCAAAATAAAATCTGGCTTTAAAGCTCCGGACAATTATTTTGATGATTTTTCAGAGAAGGTTTTACAACAATTAAACGAAAAAGAAGTTAAGGTAATTCCTTTTTACAAACGCAAAAAAACAATTTCTCTGGCTGCCGCTGCAGTAATTGCTTTTGCATTACTAATACCAATTGCAAACAATTATAAAGCTAGCGTAAACGATCTTGACGAAGCTACTTTAGAAAACTATTTATCTTATCACTCCAATATAAGCCAATACGATTTAATTCAAACATTAGACGACAGTGACATAGAAAAATTAGGTAACAATGTTACTCTAGAAGACGAAACACTAGAAGATATCTTAGCTGCAAGTCCAAACATAGAACACTTAATTTCAGAACAAAATTAAATCAAACTTAACTCAACAACTTAACTTAGCAATGAAAATAAAAAACATTTTACCGCTACTGCTATTTCTGACAAGTATTTCATTTTTTGCACAAAATGGAAAAATTGATGAAAAGCGAGAAAAAATCAAAGCTTTTAAAGTGTCATTTTTAACAACAGAATTAGAATTAACTTCAACCGAAGCCGAAAAATTCTGGCCAATTTATAATGCTTACGATGACAAGCAATATGAATTAAAGTATCTGAAAATGAAAACTTATATTAAACAGCTTAAAGATGAGAATCTAAAAAATCTTTCAGATAAAGAAGCAGCGACATTATTATCTCAAATAGAGAGTACTGATAAAGAAATATATCAGCTTCGAGACAAATATATGAGCAGCCTTAAAAAAGTACTCCCAGCAAAGAAAATATTATTGCTTAAAAAATCAGAAGACGATTTTAATAGAAAGTTACTGCAACAATACCGAGACAAAGGCAATAAAGATTAAACTTAACGATACAACAGCGATAAGAACCCTATATAATAATACTTACTTTATTATTTAGGGTTCTTATTTTTTTATTTAAAATTAAGTCGAACCACTTTATTATGTCCTGCTGCGATTGCAGTGTTCCTATTCACAAAACGAATGGTAAAAAATCCTTTATCGGTAGAAAGCTGCATCCAGTTTTCTCCTCCATTTTGAGAATATTGTATTCCTTCAGAGCCTACACAAACAATTTCTTTTCCATTACCTCCTGGAACATATTGCACACATGATGCATAGCCAAATCCCATATTCTGACCAATTAATTGCCAAGTCTTGCCACCATCTTTTGTAAAAGCTTTATTATTGGCTTTATTATTAGGAAGATCGTAATCTCCTCCTGCAACGAAACCTTGTTTAGAATCATAAAAATCGGCCGTAAAAATTCCTGTCATTTGTTTTCCCTGCACAATAGGAGTTTCTACAACTTTCCATGTTTTTGCTTTGTCGGGAGAATAAAAAACACGTGCTTTTTTTCCACCTGAAACTAACCATGTATCATTTCCTTTTATAACGATATTAGTGTTACTTGCCGCAAAAGCAGCTTCTCCAGTACTATTTGTTGGCAATTTATCAGACAGTAATTTTGTCCAGGTTTCTCCACCGTCACGTGTAACTATAATAGAAAAAGTATCCTCTGTCGGATCGCCAATTGCAATTCCTTCCTTATCATTCCAAAACTGCATACTATCGTAAAACACCTTCGGATTAACTTCTTTATACACCAATTTAACTTTACGGTCTTTCTTTGAAACGGAATAAAGAAGTGCTGGATTTGCCACACTCAGCAAAAAAATATCTTTTGAAGTTTGTGCTATACTTCTAAATTCTAATTTAAGTGTATCGCGGTAAATATGTTCTTCAAATTTTTCTTTTTTATCCAAATCATAATAACCAAAACGAGAATTATCGGCCCCGTACCAAACTTTATTTTTGTCAATTAGAATTGCTCTAATACTAATTCTGTCTTTAAATAATGTATCTATTGTCATTGAAGTAAAGCCATTATTGTAAACAACGTCAGTTTTATAATTAAATGTCCTAAAAGACATCAATAAAATAAAAATAACACAAAATAAAGAGAGTTTTTTCATAGGAAACTTAAAATTTGGTTAACGCTAAAATACAATTAATTCCAACATAGAAAATTAATTTTCTCATTTTTTTTGACAAGAATATTTGCTATTTCATTTACAGATCTTTATCTAAAAAAAACTCAAAGACATTTCAATAAAAACACAAAACCTTATTAATCAATGCTTTAATAGCAATATTTTAGCACATAAATTTTATGGCACAGTAATTGAATATCTCATAACACAAATAATTTAATACAAATTAGCCATGAAAGCGAATTTACTTTTAATAGCGATATCAGCCTTAGTTTTTGGTTCTTGTGCTGCACAAGGTCAAACTACTGTTTATGCAAAAAACTCAGATATAAGCGATAACTTAGATTTAAGAGCTGTTGCTTCGATGTTTGGAGAATCAGCTAACCTTCAAGATTTTGAAAGACGTTTAAATGACCCTAAATATCAAATATCAAACTTAGACCTTAATGGCGATAACGAAGTAGATTATCTTCGTGTTATTGAGAGCGTTGAAAACAGAACGCACGTTGTAATTATTCAAGCTGTTTTAGATCGTGATGTTTATCAAGACATTGCAACTATTGATGTTGAGAGAGATAATTACAACAAAGTAAGTGTTCAGGTTGTAGGTAACACCTATTTATACGGAGCAAATTACATTTATGAGCCTGTTTATAGTGTGGTTCCTGTTATCTATTCTTCTTTCTGGGTGACAAATTACAGACCGTACTGCTCAACTTGGTATTGGGGTTATTACCCAACCTATTATAGAGCATGGAATCCGTATCCAGTTTACAGATATAGAAATAATGTAAATGTTTATATTAACGTAAACAACCATTACAACTATGTAAATGTTAGAAGAAGCTATTCAGCTCCTGCGATTTATGAAACAAGACGTAGTTATGGTTACGAAAGAATGCGTCCGAACTATAGCTTTGCAGAAAGACATGCTAACACAACCAACAGATATGATTTAGATCAAAGACGTGTTGCGAGCAGAGAAACTAGCAGAAATACATATAATACAAACAGAAATTATACAGGTAGAACTTCTGATAACGGAATCTCTAACAGAACATACGCTGATAATAAAAATACAACAAGCAGACCTACTGTAGACAGAAGCAACAATAACTACGGTAATAGCAATAGTAATAGAGGTTACAACTCTACTGGCAGAAGTTCTGAAAGTGTAAACGTTGAAAGAAACACAACAGGCCGCGGTTATTCTAATAACGCAAATAATACTCCAAGAGTAGAAAGCACTCCAAGGGTTCAGAATACGCAAAGAGCAGATTACGGAAGCACCAGTTCTTCTAATACATCAAGAGGATATTCTAATCGAGAAGCATCTGCTCCAAGAGTAGAAAGAAGCTCAAGAAGTTATTCTGAAAACCAATCTGGTAATTCAAATAGAGACTATTCTGCTAGAACACAACAAAGTCAACGTTCAGAGTCTCCAAGAATAAGCCAAGAATCTAGAGGCGGACAAAGCCAAAGAGAAAGCGGTTCTAGTTCTAGAGGAAATGGAAGAAGAGGTTAATTTTAGAATAAATAATATTTAAAAAGAGAAGCACAATTTTACGATTGTGCTTTTTTTTATCTTTTTAATTTTAAATGCCTCTAATTTGTTTTAAAACAGTAAATTTGCAACCGTCTTTTTATAAAATTAACATGAGCGCATCGCATAAAAACTTACATAGTAAGTTGTCTATTGGGGGTTTATTAATTACTTTAGGGATTATATATGGAGATATTGGAACCTCTCCATTGTATGTAATGAAGGCTATATTAGGCGATCACACGATAAATGCTGATATTGTTTTAGGAGGTATCTCTTGTGTGTTCTGGACCTTAACATTACAAACTACAATTAAATATGTACTTATTACTTTAAGTGCAGACAACCACGGTGAAGGAGGAATTTTTGCATTATATGCATTAGTCAAAAAAACAAAAATTCAATGGCTCATAGTACCCGCCATTATTGGAGGAAGCGCCCTGCTTGCTGACGGAATTATAACTCCGCCTATTTCGATTTCATCTGCTGTAGAAGGAATTAGAGCATTCTACCCAACGATGGAAACACAAACCATTGTGTATATCGTAATTACAATTCTATTCGTTTTATTCACCATTCAGCAGTTCGGAACTAAATTGGTTGGTAAATTCTTTGCCCCAATGATGTTGATCTGGTTTGCAATGTTAGGAACCTTAGGAGCAATTCAGGTATCGAATTATCCAGAAGTAATTAAAGCAATTAATCCATACTACGCTTATCATTTATTATCGATACACCCTGATGGTTTCTTCGTTCTAGGTTTCGTATTCTTATGTACAACTGGAGCAGAAGCATTGTATTCTGACATGGGACACTGTGGAAGAAAAAACATTAGAATCAGTTGGATGTTTGTAAAAACGACTTTAGTTTTAAACTATTTCGGACAAGCAGCTTATTTAATTCATCATGAAGGAAGCACCTTACAGCAATTAGGAGGCGAAAACGGAAACCCGTTTTACTTAATTATGCCACATTGGTTTTTACCATTCGGAATTGTAGTTGCAACTCTTGCAGCTGTAATTGCATCTCAAGCGCTTATATCAGGTTCGTTTACTTTAATTAATGAAGCAATGCGATTGAACTTCTGGCCAAAAGTAAAAATCAAATATCCAACAGAAGTAAAAGGTCAATTATACATTCCATCAATCAACTGGTTATTGTTTTTTGGTTGTGTTGGAATCGTTTTACATTTCGAAAAATCAGGAAACATGGAACACGCATATGGTCTTGCTATCATTTTGTGTATGATCATGACTACTATACTATTAAATTACTACTTAATCATGAAACGTGTAAAACTGTACTTCATGGTACCGTTGATTACTATTTATTTATTGATTGAGTTTAGTTTCCTTTTCGCTAATATTACCAAATTTGCAGAAGGTGGTTATGTAACACTAATCATTGCCAGTATGCTAATTTCTGTAATGACAATTTGGTATTTGGCTAAGAAAATCAACAAAAACTACACGAAAGTGGTTAAGGTTGACGATTACAAACAAGTTCTTGTTGAGTTAAGCCAAGATTTATCAATTCCGAAATATGCTACGCATTTGGTTTATATGACCAACGCTAATCGTGTAGATGAACTAGAGGAAAAAATCATTTATTCTATCCTTCAAAAACGCCCAAAAAGAGCAGATATTTATTGGTTTGTTCACGTTAATATTTTGACAGAACCTTATAAAACGCAATACAAAGTAACAGAAATTGCTAAAGACGATATTTACAGAATTGACTTTAATTTAGGTTTTAGAGAGCCTACCAAAATCAATTTGATGTTTAGAGAAGTTATCAAAGACATGGTAAAACGTGGCGAGGTAGATATTACCAGCCGTTACGAATCTTTAAACAAAAACAATATTATTGGAGACTTTAAATTTGTATTGTCTGAGAAATTCTTATCAAATGACAACGACTTAAGATGGCATGAAAACATTATCATGAACTCTTATTTCTTCATCAAAAAACTGAGTTTGTCTGAAGAAAGAGCTTTTGGTCTAGACAGCAGCTCTGTTAAAATAGAGAAATTCCCAATGGTGCTTCATGCTCCTGAAAATATTGGATTAACGAGAATTATTTCTAAAGAGTAAAACTCAAAAAAAGATATTTCTAAAAAAACACTCTAAATCAGAGTGTTTTTTTTCTTTTAGTAGCAGTCTGAGCAAGATTCGGTATTAAAAATTTAACTTTCAACCAATTAATACTACCTTTGCACTTCAAATAAATAAAATGAGATTACACAGAAATTTAGTTTATACTACCATTGACTCTTTAAATGCAATTTTCAACGAAGGAGAATATGCAGATAAAGTGGTAGCAAGAGCATTAAAAAAAGACAAACGTTGGGGAAGTTCTGACAGGAAGTTTGTTGCTGAAACCATATACGAAATTGTTCGCTGGAAACGATTATATGCTGAAATTGCAGAAGTAAAAGAACCTTATGACAGAGACAATCTATGGAGAATGTTTGCTGTTTGGGCTGTTTTACGCGGTTATCCAATTCCAGATTGGAGACAATTGGAAGGAACTCCTGAAAGAAAAATTAAAGGACGTTTTGACGAATTATCTAAGACTAGAGCTATCAAAGAATCTATTCCTGATTGGATGGATGAATTAGGCGTGAAAGAACTTGGAGAAAAAGTTTGGGCAAAAGAAATTGCTGCACAAAATCAGCCTGCAAAAGTTATCTTGAGAACCAATACTTTAAAAGGAACTAAAGAGAGTCTTAGAAATACTTTAATGGACTTAAATATTGAAACAGAATATTTAAAAGACCAACCAGAAGCTCTTGTTTTAAAAGAAAGAGCAAATGTATTTTTAACAGATGCATTTAAACAAGGACTTTTTGAAGTTCAAGATGCCAACTCACAATTAGTTGCAGGTTTTCTAGATGTAAAACCAGGAATGCGAGTTGTAGATACTTGCGCTGGTGCTGGCGGAAAAACATTGCATATGGCTTCTTTAATGGAAAATAAAGGGCAATTGATTGCAATGGACTTGTATGAAAGCAAATTGAAGCAATTAAAATTAAGAGCGAAAAGAAATGGTGCTTTTAACATTGAATACAGAATCATCGATAGCACAAAAGTGATCAAAAAATTACACGAAAAAGCTGATCGTGTTTTGATCGATGCGCCTTGTAGCGGATTAGGTGTTTTGAAAAGAAACCCAGATTCTAAATGGAAATTACAACCTGAGTTTATTGATAACATTCGTAAAGTACAGAGCGAAGTTTTGGAAAACTATTCTAAAATTGTAAAACCAGGCGGAAAATTAGTTTATGCAACTTGTTCTGTTCTTCCATCAGAAAACCAAGAGCAAGTAGAGAAGTTCTTGAAAACAGAAATCGGACAGCAATTTACTTTTATTGAAGATCGTAAAATGTTAGCTTCTGAATCTGGTTTTGATGGATTCTATATGGCTTTACTGGAACGCAAAAAATAAATTCCAAATCATTTAGGAATACTTAATATTAAAAAATCCAAATTCCAATCTTAAAACTTGGAGTTTGGATTTTTTTTTAATTCCATATAGCTTTGTCATTTCGACGTAAGGAGAAATCTTCGTTAGAAATTCCACAAAGATTTGTCTATTGGAGCGGAGTTACTTGCGAAGATTTCTCCTTGCGTCGAAATGACAAGATTGCGAAAACTTGGGATTTAAAAGATTGGAATTTAATCTTGTAAAGTAGGTTTTCGCAACAACTTTCCGTTTTCGTTTTCTTTGAATTTTGAAACAAAAACTATTTCTTTTGGTTTTTCATATTTCCCTAAAACGTCAAAGAAATCAGGAGCAAATTCTTGTTTTTCTCCTTCAATAACCAAAACCAATTTCTCACCTAAAGTAGTATCTGGAAGTCCGGTAACGAAAAATCTATTCGCAATTTTTCCGATTAGTTTAGCTTCAATCTGTTCTGGAATTAGCTTTACTCCTCCACTATTAATTACATTATCTATTCTTCCTAAAAATTTAAATTGTTGTTCATTCAATAATTCAACCAAATCGTTTGTAACAATTGGTTCATCCGAAATTGTTGCCACATGAATAACCAAACATTGACGATCGTCTTGAGATATTTTTACGTTTGGAAGAATCGAAAAAACTGAATCACCTAAACGTTTTGCAGCGATATGTGTGATCGTTTCTGTCATTCCATACGTTTCATAGATTTCTGTTTTAAGGGGCAATAATTTTTCTTCTAAAGCCGAATCTAATTTTGCTCCACCAATAATCAACTTTCGCACTTTAGAAAGTCCTTCAATAGAATTCTGAACTTGAAGTGGCACCATCGCAACAAAATCGTAAGTAGTACTATTTAAAGCCAACGGATGCAGACTTGGTGAAACGACATCCAATTCTAATCCTAAAATTAAACTTCTCACTAGCATCATCTTTCCAGCAATAAATTGAGTTGGAAGACACAATAATGCTTTATCTCCTGGCTTTAAATCAAAAAAATCGCCAGTTGCCAATGCCGATTGTATCATTGCTTGTTTCTGCAATCTGACTAATTTTGGAAGTCCTGTTGTTCCAGAAGTAGTCATTTCGATGTAATCTTTTTTATCAAACCAATCCAAAAAGAACTCTCCAATAGATTGTTCGTAAGCATCTCCTTCTTTGATAAAACTATAAGCAACACGACACAAATCTTTTGCATTTAAATGATACCCATTTAGTTTAAAATAATTGTGAACGTTATTTTGAGTTAAATTTTGCATATTCTTAAGCTTTTAATTCGACATTATTAATGTTTCCTGTCAATCTTTCTTTCCAATTTGTCCATCCGTATTTTTTACTAAAAATAAAAAGTAAAATAGGATAAATAACTACAACAGGAAGAATTACATCTATTCCCGCTGAAGGTTCTGAAAGATCTTTAAATATAGAATTGGTTTGAAAAACAGTCCAATCTGAGGTAACCAATAATGCACCTACAAGATTATTTGCGGCATGAAAACCGAGTGCCAATTCCATTCCTTCATCCATTAATGTTATAATACCCAGAAACAATCCAGTTCCTATATAATAAATCATGATAATATTTCCCATTTTGCCAACTTCTGGATTTGTCCAGTGCATTGAACCAAATATAACAGAAGTCATTAAGAGCGGAAACCATCTGTTCTGAGCCAAATTGGCAAATCCCTGCATTAAGTATCCCCTAAAAACATATTCTTCCGTACTGGTTTGAATCGGAATTAAAATAAATCCTAAAATGACTAATATTAAAAAAGGCACTAACTTAAATTGCAATACAAATTGCTCTGGAGACCTAAAATAGACAAACAAAAAACTAAGCAATGAAAAAAATGCCCATAAAAAGAAAGAAAACCAGATTCGTTTCCAATCTACTTTAGATCTTGAAGTGGTAATCGACAATAAGGTTTGATGATGAATAAATTTTACAACAAAATAAATCCCTGCAAAAGCAAAAACAAAAGAAATCATTACCAAAAAAAGCGTCGTATTTGAATCGAACATAGTCATAATACCCTCGTTGGTAGTCGGAAAAGCAATATGCTCTGTAAACGTTTTATAAAATACAGCTGCCGAAATTGGAATTTGCCCAACAAAAGATGCCGAAATAATAAATACAGATCCTAAAAGATATTTCCAAAATTTATTTTCAGGTTTAATCCCTTGCTCTAAAAACATAAATTTAAAATTTTAAAAAATGAGAATTCAAATTCGATAAGTTAATCTTACTTTTGATATTGCAAAAATATCTCTTTTTTATTTTAAGAATATTTGAAACATCTAAATATAACAAAATGATACAAATTTACCATAATCCGAGATGCGGAAAATCAAGAAACTGCCTTGCTTTTATTGAAAAATCGAATCAAGATTTTGAAATCATACCTTACTTAACTGAAACTCCAACTTTTGAACAGCTTAAAACATTATTGGAACAACTAAACCTTGAACCAATTCAGCTTATTAGAACCAAAGAAAAAATCTGGATCGAGAATTTTAAAGGCAAAACTTTGAGCAATGATGAGATTATAAATGCAATGGTAGAAAATCCTATTTTAATTGAACGTCCGATTGTCGTAAAAGACGGAAAAGCCATAATTGGCCGTGATCCTGATTTAGTTGCTTCTTTTTTAGATTGATTCTAAAATATCTTATTAACATTTTTTTGTGATTTCTCTCTTTAAACCAAAAACTACATTTGCCGTCTAAAGGATTAAAGAAAAACCAGAAAATGAAAAAAATCAAATTTGCAGTATTACTTGTATTCTTATTTACAAGTTTTTACAATTACTCTCAGCAAGGAGGCCCTGGAGGCAAAAACAAAGTTAAAGTCACCGGAAAAGTTTTCGAGAAAGTAAGCAAACAACCGTTAGAATACGCTACCGTTTCGATTACTGCACCTAATGACACAAAAGTAATTGCAGGAGGTATTACCAATCCAAAAGGAGAATTTGAGGTTGCTGTTGCGCCTGGAACTTACGATATTAAAGTTGAGTTTATTTCGTTTAAAGCAACTGAAATTAAAGGAAGAAGCATTAAAGACGACACTAATTTAGGCGTAGTAAATTTGTCGGAAGACGCTGCGCAACTAAATGAAGTTGTTGTTCGTGCCGAAAAATCGACTGTTGAGATTAAACTAGACAAAAAAGTTTACAACGTTGGTCAAGATATGATTGTAAAAGGCGGAAGTGTAAGCGATGTTTTAGACAACGTTCCATCTGTCTCTGTTGATACTGAAGGAAATGTAAGTTTAAGAGGAAGCGACAATATTCGTATTTTAATTGATGGAAGACCTTCGCAAGCTATAAATATGGCAGAAGCATTAAGACAGCTTCCTGCAGATGCAATTGACAAAGTTGAAGTAATCACTAATCCATCAGCACGTTATGATGCTGAAGGTGGTTCTGGAATCATCAATATCATTCTAAAAAAAGGTAAAAATCAAGGTTTCAACGGAACTTTTATTGCTTCAACAGGTCTACCAGAAACTTATGGTTTAAGTGCCAATTTGAACTATAAAACTAAAAAATTAAACTATTTTACAACTGCTGGATACAACTACAGAACTACAGAAGGAGCTGGTAAAACAAATTCTGAATATTTTAATCCAGACGAAACAATAAAAAATTACTTAGATGAAGACCGTGACACAAAACGTGTTAGAAAAGGTTTTAACGGAAGAGCTGGTGTTGAATGGACGATAACTCCATCTACATTTTGGACAAACGCCATCAACTATCAAAAAAATTCAGGAGACGATAGAGATTTAATTAATTACTACAACTACGATGCTGCCCATAATTATACAGGAACATCTTATCGTTTAAACAATGCAGATACTGGAAGCGAAAACTTTGAGTATACTTCTAATTTAATTAAAAACTTTAACGACAAAGGGCACAAACTTACTGCAGATCTTTCTATTTCAAGAAACACAGACGACAGCTTTAGTGAAATTACTGCTTCACCAAATTTCAATAATACATTAAATGATCAAATCCAAAAACAAGTTTTGTTTCAAGCTGATTATGTATTGCCTTTAGGAAAAGCTGGACAATTTGAAGCGGGTTATAAAGGAAGTTTTGGCGATTTGAATAACGAATATTATGTAACAGATAATGATGGAGCAAAAAATCCAAATTTATCAAATACATTAGAGTATAAAGAAAACATTAATGCTCTTTATACACAATATGGTTTTAAAGTAAATAAATTCTCTTATTTATTTGGTTTAAGATGGGAAGACACAGATATTCATGTGAATTTATTAGACAATAGCGTTTTCAATACTAAAAAATACAACAACTTATTCCCAAGTACTTTTATTAGTTATGAAATCTCAGATCAAAGCAACTTCACTGCAAGTTACAGCAAACGTTTGACTAGACCTAGAGGACGTTTCATGAATCCTGCTGTGAACTACTCAAGCAACATCAATATCTTTCAAGGAAATCCAGACCTAGACCCTTCTTTAACAGACAAATATGACATTGGTTATATCAAGAAATGGAATAAAGTAACATTCAATACATCTGCCTATTTTGAAGATACAAAAGACGTTTTCAGTTTTGTGAGATCTCCTACTGGTGATGTTGTAACTCCTGATGGTGATGTAGTAACTCCAGCACCAGGTCAAACAGTTGAAGGTACGCCTGTTATTAAAAGCATGCCTATTAACTTAGGGCAAGAGCAAAAATTTGGTTTCGAATTTACATTAAATTACACACCATTCAAATGGTGGAGATTAAACAGTAACTTCAACTTTTTTAACGTAAAAACAACTGGAGAACACAGCTATACAGATACGCAAGGAAATGAGATTGTTCAAAATTTAGATAATCAGGCTAATTCTTGGTTTGCAAGATTAAACTCTAAAGTAACGCTTCCTTACAAAATTGACTGGCAGTTAACTGCAATGTACAACGGAGAACAAAAAACAGCTCAAGGTAAAAACTTAGGCCAATTTGGAATGAATACTGCTTTCAGTAAAGATGTAATGAAAGATAAAGGAACGATTGCTTTCAATATTAGCGACGTATTCAATTCAAGAAAAATGAGATCTTATACTTATTTAGATGATGTAACTTCATATAGTGAATTCCAGTTCCGTAAACGTCAATTTAATTTATCGTTCACTTACCGTTTCAATAAACCGAAAAGCGAAAGAGATAAAAACGCACAGCCTAAAAATGATGGCGGTGGAGAAGGTGGCGGAGATTTCCCTGGATAATCTCTGTTAATTTTCAATACTAAAAATCCTAATTCCAAGTTATAAAATTGGAATTAGGATTTTTAGTATTTGCCATATTCCAATTTGGAGCTTCGCTATTCAATATTTCCTTACTTTCAAGCATAAAAAAAAGGACTCGTAAAACGGGTCCTTTTTTTATGACATCAATCTAAAATTAAATAGATTGATCTTCTTGTCTTTTTCTGGCTCTTTTTTCTTTGATCATTTCCCAGCTAGCTCCCGTAACCCAATAAGATACGAAACCAACCAAGAAAAACATTAACCAAAACCCTATAGTTAGTATGGTTAAGAAAAGTAAAAAGCCTAAGTACTGTGAAAATTCAAACATGTTTTCCGGAATTTTTGAATGTTACGACAAATGTAGGGTATATATTTTTTCTCAGCAATAAAATCTAAATCAATTTTCGTTAAATAACATTTATCCGTATATTTATACTCATTTTAAATAAGCTTTTTTAGAACTTGAAATCCTTTTAAATAAAGAGCTCAGGCAAATTACAATAATTTTCAGGAGCTATTTCCTGCTGTCCGCTATATTCCCTATAAACAAAAACTACGGCTAAAAAGCCTTGTTTTTCTAAATCGGGAGATGCCGCTACCATCAGGGCTAAAAGACTCATTTTCAAAAGAAGTTTTCGTTTTAAAACAAAACATTTCACATTTTACGAATAACATTTTACATACACCATAATGAAATATAGAATAGAAAAAGACACCATGGGCGAAGTTAAAGTCCCAGCCGATAAATATTGGGGTGCACAAACAGAGCGTTCCAGAAACAATTTCAAAATCGGACCAGCAGCATCAATGCCAAAAGAAATCATTGAAGGTTTTGCCTATCTAAAAAAGGCTGCAGCTTATGCCAATTATGATTTAGGAGTTCTGCCAATCGAAAAAAGAGATGCAATTGCCGCAGTTTGCAACGAAATTCTAGAAGGCAAACTAGACGATCAATTTCCGCTTGTAATCTGGCAAACGGGTTCTGGAACACAAAGCAACATGAATGTGAATGAAGTAATCGCCAATCGCGCTCAAGTTCTTAAAGGTTTTGAAATAGGCGAAGGCGAACAATTCATTAAAGCCAATGATGACGTAAACAAATCACAATCATCAAATGACACTTTTCCAACAGGAATGCATATCGCGGCTTATAAAATGGTTGTAGAAACTACAATTCCAGGTGTAGAAAAACTTCACGCTACTTTAGCAAAAAAAGCCGTAGAATATAAAGACGTTGTCAAAATCGGACGCACGCACTTAATGGATGCAACGCCATTAACTCTTGGACAAGAAATTTCAGGTTATGCAGCTCAACTAGCATTCGGATTAAAGGCTTTAAAAAACACTTTAGCCCACTTATCTGAAATTGCTTTAGGAGGAACAGCAGTTGGAACCGGACTAAATACTCCAAAAGGTTATGATATAAAAGTAGCCGAATATATTGCCAAATTTACCAACCATCCTTTTATAACGGCAGAAAACAAATTTGAAGCTCTTGCAGCACACGATGCGATTGTAGAAACACACGGAGCTTTAAAACAATTAGCCGTTTCCTTAAATAAAATTGCTAATGACGTAAGAATGTTAGCTTCTGGTCCGCGTTCTGGAATTGGAGAAATCCACATTCCTGAAAACGAGCCTGGTTCTTCTATCATGCCAGGAAAAGTGAATCCGACGCAATGCGAAGCTTTAACAATGGTTTGTGCACAAGTTATCGGAAACGATATGGCAATTGCAGTTGGAGGAATGCAAGGTCATTATGAATTGAATGTTTTTAAACCTGTTATGGCGGCCAACTTTTTACAATCGGCACAATTATTAGGAGATGCTTGTGTTTCTTTTGACGAACATTGCGCACAAGGAATCGAACCAAATCATAAAAGAATCAAAGAATTGGTAGATAATTCATTAATGCTAGTTACAGCCTTAAATACTAAAATTGGATATTACAAAGCAGCAGAAATTGCCCAAACTGCACACAAAAACGGAACAACATTAAAAGAAGAAGCTGTTCGTCTTGGTTATGTAACTCCAGAAGATTTTGATGCTTGGGTAAAACCTGAGGATATGGTTTAATTTCAAGTTATGAATTATGAGTTAAGAGTTATGAGTTAACTTACTAAATCAAAATTTTCCTAAAGCAAAAAGGTAAAAACATACTGTTTTTACCTTTTTTTACATTTAACAATGAGCAAAACTCATAATTCATAACTCTTAACTCTTAACTTATTTACCGTCTACATAATCCTGTAAATAGCTAAATCTTTCCGTTAGTTTTCCGTTTTCGGTTATTTTGGCGCGTTTTAAGATTCCATCTTTATCTCCATTGAAGAAAGCAGGAATTACATGTTCCATAAATTGTTCTCCAAAACCTTCGCTTGCATCTTTCGGAATTTCGCATGGCAAATTATCGACCGCCATAACAGCAACGGCTGCAGGGTGAAAGAAATCTACTTCTCTATCTTCTAAAGGAAAATAACCATACAAAGGCTCTTCGATTGTCGAAGAACGAATTGTACAAGCAATTGGCCCGTTAACATCACAAGAAATATCGGCTACAACTTTCAATTTGCAATCACTTGCATTCAGCATTTCTTTCGTTAAAATCATTGGAGCATTGCTCGCATAAAAATGTCCCGCAAAATAAATATCAGACACTTTAGTAAATCTCTCAAAATCAGATTCGTATTCTTCTGGATGATGAACAAAATCTACAAAATCTAAAACCTGTCCATCTTTTCTTTTATTATATTCTAAAACATCAAGCTGTACGTAAACCGCTTGAGCATATTTTTTAGTCAAATAATTATCTATTGTAATCTCCTTTATTTTTATTGCATCCAAAATCTCTTTTGCTCCGCTCCCAACCTTTCCAGTTCCTGTAACTACAAACTTAAGAGCTGGCATTGTGATACGTTTTAAATGCTTGATCAAATCTTCTTTTCCAGAAAGTGTTTCTGCTTTCGGAAGCTTGAACAATTCGAATTTAATTCCGAAAGCTCTAATTCCGTTATAAACACCAACCATTCCGGCATATCTTCCGAAACCAATTAAACGACGATCATGCTCATCTACAATTGTTTCGTGATCGTATAAATCAATGTTTTTTTCTAAAACTGCTTGAAGTAATTTTCTATTATGAGGCTGTTTTTTAATTGTATGAGAAAAAAAGAAATACGCTTTGTTTGGAATCAAATCTGTTACTGGAACTTCTTTTACGCCAAATAAAACATCACAATCAGAAACATCATCAGCAACTGTGATTCCCATACTTTTATAATCATCATCAGAAAAAATTCTAATATCTGAACTTTCAACTTTTACAGAAGCATCATGATATAACTGTTTTAATTTTGTCAATTCATTAGGTGAAAATACAACTCTTCTATCCGGTGGATTTTTTCTTTCTTTTATGATTCCAAATTTCATCTAAACTGATTTTTTAATATTTAAAATATAACTTTTTACACTGTATTTGTTTCAAATATAACAATTTTAGTTAAATTTTTGTTTTAAAAATTCTATTTAGAATGTTTCAAAACCGTTAAAAGCTGAAAAACAAACAAATAAATTTAACAATACTTAAAATTATGTTAAAATAGATAATTATAAGCCTCAGAATTGAGAAAACAACAAAATTGAATTCGATATATTTGTTTTTAAAGAACGATGCAAATGATTTTCCTTAAAAAAACAAAGATACCACAAATACTTTTTTCTATACTAGTTTTAAGTTCTTGTGGTCAAAACAAAAAAACAGCAACAGATACAACTCAGACAGTCGAAGATACATTGCCAAAAATGAAGCCGTTAGGAGCTGAAAAAACAGTTTCGCAAGCTTATAAAAATTCGGTTGTAGGTAGAATAAATCACTTTTATAATAAAAATTGGCCTAATAACACCATGAACGGAAGCTTCTTGGTTGCCAAAAATGGACAAATTTTATTTGAAAGATATAATGGCTTTGCCAATAAAAATGAAGGCAGTAAAATAACACCAGAAACACCTGTTCAAATTGCTTCCGTAAGTAAAGTTTTGACCGCTACAGCTGTTTTAAAACTAGTTAATGCTGGAAAAATTGATTTAGATCAAAAGGTCAATACTATTTTAAAAACTTTTCCATACGAAGACTGTACCATAAGAATGCTTTTAAGCCACCGCACAGGAATGCGCAATTATGCTTATTTTACAGATCGCGACAAATCTATTTGGGACAGACATAATCAATTGACCAATAAAGACATTTTAAATATTCTGGCAACAAAAGATATTGGTTTGGAATCTAAAACTGGAACCCGTTTTAGCTACTGCAATACCAACTATGCAATGCTAGCGCTTATTATCGAAAAAATTACAGGTTTAAGCTATAAAGAAGCAATGTCTGAAATGATTTTCAAACCTCTTGGAATGAAAAATACTTACGTTTTTGATGATGATAAGGATAGAAAAAAGATTGTTCCTTCTTATAAAGGTAATGGCGTAGAAATTGGTTTTGATTATTTGGATAATGTTTACGGAGATAAAAATGTTTTCTCTACCGCTAGAGATCTTCTAAAATTTGATAGAGCAAGACAATCTCCAGATTTCTTGAAACCAGAACTATTGAAACAAGTTTACACAGGCTACAGTAATGAGCGTAAAGGAACTAAAAATTATGGTTTAGGAATAAGAATGATTAATTGGGAAACAGGGCAAAACTTCTATTTTCATAATGGTTGGTGGCACGGAAACACCTCATCTTATATTACTTTGATGAATGAAGGCGTAACAATTATTGCACTATCTAATAAGATGACTAGAAACACTTATGCAGTTCGTAAATTAGCTCCAATCTTTGGAGATTATCCTTTTAATTTTAAAGACGAAGAATAAAATTATAGTCGTAAAGCCGAAAGTCAAAAGTCGTAAAGTCTTAAAAAACATTTGCTAATGCTGACTTTGGACTTTCGACTTTGGACTTTATGACTTTTTTTTAAAATTTTAGTAGAAAGTAATTTCAAATACTCTAAATTTGCAGACTCATTTTTGGGGTCGACTGGTTTTGACAGCGAGTCGAATTGAACAGTAAGCACGTCGAGCATTGAGACCTTGCTCGTAAATATAAGATCTTAAACTTTTACACGGCGAAAATAATTACGCTTTAGCTGCATAATCCGAATCATAGTACGATTGCGCCACGTCTCTACAAGGTAGAGAAGCTGGATTCTCCTGGAAAGCCTTGGTTTGTGGCGTTCCGTTCAGGGGAACCGTAAAAATAAACCTAGATTTCTATGAGCTTCGGGTGGATTTCGAAAATTAAGAAGATAAGTGTTGGGTGGTTGTTTCTGGCCTAGCTCAACATCGAAAATTCAATCAGGAAATAAGCGTGTAGAAAGCTCTTTAGTTGCTCGTTTGGACCCGGGTTCGATTCCCGGCGACTCCACAAAAAAGGAAGATGTTTTACATCTTCCTTTTTTTATTTAATTTTTAATGAAAACCCGTTTTAAAAAAATAATAGCAACTATAAAACTAATAGTGGCGATATTACACCGATCATTATTCGTCCTGTATTATTATTTTCTTGTCCTAAAACTGTTTTTGAATAATCGCTATAACGGTAATATCTTCCGACATAAGTAGCAAAAAACTTTAAATTAAAGTTTTTTATAGGATAAAACTCAACAGTCGGAATTACTCCCCAAGCTGTTCTTACCCTATCTGACTTTTCTAGTGATGATATATCCTTCCAATAAGACGTGCTTATCATGCCTATTAAGGAAATTTTCCATTGTTCATTAATAGAGTAGACAGTTCTGAGCCAGTGTTCTATGTAATAAACATTTTCTGCTGCATGATCTAAAACTGTCTCAGGAATAAGAGAACTTACAACACCAGTGCGATCCAAATCTTCGATGCTCCATTTAAAATCATATTGGAAGAGCCATTTTTTTGTCCGAAATTGATTTCCTAACGCGGTATAGTACATATTTACTGGTCTGCCATTTTTTAATGCTTCTTGAAAGACGCTAAAGCTGTAGATTGTTTTAAATTTTCCATCTAGAAAACTTCCGTTCCAATTTCCAATGTATGCAGCAGGGAATTTTGCTTCCTCAACATCGGGTACATTCTCGTATAGTTCTGTGAAACTTTTCGTTCTTGAATTTAATATCTGACCCGATAAAACATGATTTTTTGATAGTGTCCAATTAAATTGAACCCCAGTTAAAAAATTATCTGAATTATCTACAATGTCGTTGTACTGATAAATATCAATTGGATTCATATCAAATTCATATCCTCCCCAATTTGCTGTCATTTTTCCGATGGCAATACTTGTACGATCAGATATTTTATACCCAATAAATGCTAAATCTGTTGAATGGCTAATGTTATCTACCGATTGCGTTTCTGGATCTCTTGTGTATCTGTCTCTAAATCTAAAAAAAACTTTGTCTTTATAGACTTTTCCTTTTACTTCAAATCTAAACTGATTAATTTCAAAGCTACTTCCTGTGTAATTTCCACCCTCAAAATTATTATTTAGTCCAATTTGAGTATTAAAAATAACATCAATGTTATTCAACAGATCGGCTTTATTAGCTTTTATTAATGGTACAGTATGATTTACCGTTGTATCGGCCTGCTTTTCTTGTTGGGAATAAACATTAGACACCAATAAACTAAATGAAAGTATTAAAAATAGTATACGCATATTTTTATTTTTTAGAATACTGTTATTTTATCTCCTTTTCCCTTCTGCATCAATACTCGAAAAAGTACTCCTGCAGTTTTTTTGTGTCGTTTGTTTGTGTAAGTCCAAGCATTAGCAAAATTCTAGCTTTCTGAGGGACTAAATCATCCGCTACAATTGTTCCTAATTTTTGATCATCCGTTTCATCCAAAAGCGTAACTCTACCAGTTGCTACTCTTGAGGCTCTTACTACAACTACTCCTTTCTTCACTGCAGCTGCGACTGCATCTGAATTGACCTTGTTAAGATTTCCATTTCCTAAACCACCTGTTACAATTCCTTTTACTCCAGAATTCACATACGCATTTATAGCTGTTGCAGGAGCATCTGCATATAATTCTACTACTGCAACTTCTGGAAGTGTTTTTAATCCTGTGATATCAAAAGGCGTATCCTTGTTCGTTTTACGGAGTATTTTTTCATACATCACAACTTTTCCATCATAAACCTGTCCAATAGGTCCGCTGTTTGGAGCTGTAAAAGCATTTAAATGGGTTGTGCTTGTTTTTAAAGCAGCTCGACCTGAAAATATATATTCATTAAATACCAACAATACTCCGCTATTTGCTGCTTGTTTTGAAGCTGCTAAAGTCACCGCATCGAAAAGGTTTTTCGGTCCGTCGGCGCTTATAGCAGTTGCAGGACGCATAGAGCCTGTTATTATTACAGGTTTATCATAACGAGAGGTTAGAGATAAAAAATAGGCAGTTTCTTCCTGAGTATCTGTTCCATGTGTTATGACAATGCCATCTGCTTCATTATTTTTGTAGATTTCATTAATTCTATTATTGAGCTTAATCCAAATATCAATGCTCATATCTTGGCTGCCTACATTTGCAATTTGTTCTCCTGTGATATCGGCAATTTTTTCTATACCCGGAACAGCGCCAATCAGATCTTTAATAGGGAGTTCTCCCGCTTTATATGCAGAACGATCTGCTGATGCTCCTTTTCCAGCGATTGTTCCTCCTGTTGCCAAAACTTTAATTCGTGGCAATTTTTGCGCATAAACACCTGTAAATAATAAAACTGATAGAAGTAACGTAAGTAATGTTTTCATAATTAAGTAGTTTTTCAATTAGATTTATTGTTTTTTTGAATTTTCCCAACTAGTCACATATTCCATTATGACTTTGCGAACATTTTTCCCTAGTATTAAATAGCTATCTGTGGGAAGATTTGCCAATGATACTCTTATGCTCCACTCTGGACCAGCAAAACCACCTCCGTTTAAGAGTACTATTGCTGTTTTTTCAGCCAAACGGAACAAAACATCTACAGGCTCAAAATTTTTCTTCATCCAATCGGCAAACTCATTTCCGTAAAAATGTTCTGCGGCTACCATAATATCAATTTCAGAATAATATCCAGCTCTCATTGGATCTTCTATAATTGGAACTTCTAATCCCTCCCATAAAAGTTTTAAACGTTTCTGAATAATAGACTGCGTCAAAGTTTTGTAAACATCTTGAGTGTCCAACAGACAAAAAGCTGAGAAAAGCATCATTTGAAATTGCTGCGGAAGTGACAAACCTGCTGTGTGGTTTAAAGCTACTTGTCGGCTATCGGCTACAAGCCTGTCAATAAACTTAATTTTTTCTGGTTCTAAAGTTAAAGTAGCATAACGATCATGAAGCTCTTTTTTACGATCATCGCTAAGAGCGGCAATTTTTTTATCAAAAATGTTATTTTCATGAATTGCAATAGTTCCCAATCTCCATCCTGTACATCCGAAATATTTAGAAAAAGAATAAACATTAATCGTATTCTCAGGAATAACAGACATCAGAGACCTAAAATTATTGATAAACGTTCCGTAGACATCATCTGTAATAATCATTAATTCCGGATTGTGGTTTTTAACAATATCAGCGATATAATTAAGCGTTTTTGTACTCATTGCAGATGACGGAGGATTGCTAGGATTAACCACAAATGCCACTTTAATCTCCGAATCTTTCAATTTGTCTAACTCAGAGTCTGGGTATTGCCAAGTATGAAACCCGTTTTCACCCACACCACTTGCCTGCACATGCACAACATCAAAATTGTAACGCTCTAATTCGGGAATTTCTATATAAGGTGTAAATGTTGGAGTTAACAATGCTATTTTGTCTCCTCGCTGTGTAAGGTAGTTTTGCATGAAAGAATCAAAAATATAGCACATTGCTGCTGTACCCCCTTCTACTGCGAAAATATCGAATTTCCCGATATTGCTGCCAATACCGCACATTTCTTGTATTAAATAATCGTGCACTATTATTTCAATGTGGCTTAACATACGATCTGGAACAGGATAATTAAAACCAATTACGGCTTCAATCCATTCTCTAATCCAAGCATCGGCATCAAAATCATGATTATCAACGCCATAATGATACGTTTTTTCTAGAAGTGATGCTCCTGGCGAATCTTTATGATTACTTAAAAACTCTTCGAAGCGTTTTGCTACTCCTGTTTTATTCTGTACAATTCCAGCCAAAATACCTTGTTCCTCCATAACGTTTCGACATTCGCCAAGTGCAAATTGTCCAAACAAAAAGAAAGCTTCTCTTGGAACAGTTGCAATCCAGTTCGGATTTCCTCTTCCTGCATTAAGTGTTATCGCGGTCGATTTTAATGCACTTTCATCTGCCAAGCGAATAAGTTCATTTTTAATTTCAAAGGGGCTAAGAGTTTGGAGTGTTTTCTCTACTTCTCGTGATGTCTTAATTTTAGAAATATCAATTGCCATAATAAAAATTTTTAAAGATTTTTAGAACTAAACGATTTATCAACTCATCATTAGGATAACAACAACGCCCCAGATAATAAGCAAGGTATTTCCAACCGCATAAGTAACGGTATAACCTAAAGCAGGCGTTTTACTTTTAACAGCATCTTGCAGTGCTCCTAGAGCTGCGGTAGTGGTTCGCGCTCCTGCTGCACATCCTAATGTAATAACAGGATGAAATTTAAAAATATATCTACCTAACAAAAGGGCCAATATTAAAGGAAGTGTAGTGGCAGCGGCACCAGCAATGAAAAGTCCCCATCCAGCTTCCTGAAATCCGACAATAAAACTTGGCCCTGCTGTAATACCTACTACGGCTATAAATATGTTTAAACCTACATTATTCATAACCCATAAAGCAGGTTCTGGAATACGTCCAAATGTAGGATGCTGCCCGCGAAGCCATCCAAAAATAAGTCCCGAAATTAAAGCACCTCCGCTTGTGCTTAAACTAATTGGAACACCGTTGATTTTTAAAGTAAGTGCGCCAAACAAGCCTCCCAAGACAATTCCTAATCCAACAAATGCCATATCTGTTGCATTTGTTGCCCGATCTGCATAACCTATATGCAATGCTGCTCGATCAACATCTTTCTTAGTTCCAACTAGCTCAATCAGATCGCCTTTATTAAAAGTTGTGTTAGGTAGAACAGGCATATCAATTCCTGCTCTTTTTAAAGATCTTATGACAACACCATGTGCAATTTTACTGCCTCTTAACTCTCCAATAGTTTTGTTTAGAACCTCTTTTTTTACAATCATAACCGTTAAGACTTCTACAGGAAAATTAAGGAGTTCAACATCTAAAACTTCTTTTTCGTTTACAGCCACATAATTCATCATAAACTCTCTTCTGCCACCAAGTGCAATAACATCATTTTCTTCTACGATGGTATCTTTTTCGGCTTCGAAAATGTCTTTTCCTTTACGAATTCTTTCTATAAACAAATGCCTCCCTTTGCTTTCCAATTCTGCTTCAATAGCTGCAACGGTTTTATTACATCCAAATGATTGTGCAGAGATCTGATAAGCATTGTAAATCACTCTATCATACGCCGAAGCCATGCTAGGATCGTCACCAATGGAATCTCCTCCAAGTTGTATTTCGAGTTCTTTTGCTTTTTCGACTAGATTTCCGCCCAAAAGTTTGGGGCCAATAGAAGCCAGAATCCATGCAGATCCAGCTGTTCCAAAAATATAAGTTACAGCATATGCTACAGGAATCTTGTTAATTAAAGCTGCTTTTTCTGCTGCTGGAATATCTAGTTGATTGATGGTATCTGACGCCACACCAATTACAGCTGAAATAGTCTGAGAGCCTGCAAGCATACCCGCTGTGAGTCCCATATCGTATCCCATTATTTTACCTATAAAATAGGGGCAAACCAAACACAATACGCATACAATAGTGGCAAAGAACATCTGGGGTAAACCGTCTTTTTTTAAGCCTCCAAAAAATTGAGGTCCAACGCTGTAACCGACAGCAAATAAAAACATAAGAAAAAAAACAGATTTTACAGCCGGGGCAATAACAATGTCCAATTGTCCGACTAAAACTCCAACAAGCAAAACACTTGTTACGGTTCCTAAAGAGAAACTTCCGATTTTAAATTTACCAATGAAATATCCTAAAGATAATGTAAGAAAAACAGCTAATTCAGGATATTGTTTAAGTGTAGTTATTAACCAATCCATATAATTATTTTTACGTAACGTGAAGATAATCAAAAAATTAGCTCAAACTAAGAAAATTTTTACTTATTTAGATTAATTAACAATCGTTTAATTCTTACAAAACAAATAAAACTGTAAAAAATCCATAAAAAGATTAAATGAAACAAAGCAGATGCGTTTTCCCATAATCCTGCTCCTGATTGTACCATTCTTGTATATATGGCTATAAAAGGAGTTGTGGGCAATAAATTGGCCAGCCATTGTAATAGTAAAGGAAGTGATTCGTGTGGCCAGCTGTATCCAGTAATTAAAAATATCGGATAAGTTGAAAATGCCATCATTTGCAAACAAACTAATTGAGATTTGAACAATGAACCGATAAATTGTGCCATCGGAACTAATGTTGCGATAAATAAAACCAGTAAAATACCAAGTTCTAAACCATTTGCGCGTTGAGGCAAATCGAGTATTTTATAATTTACATTTAAAAAGAAAAATGCATAAGACGAAAACAGCAGTAAATAGAACAAACCTTTTCCCCATATTCCATTAGAAACACCTGCATTCATCCATTCGCGCAAGCGTAAATTTTGCCGTTCTCCAGCCACACTTTCAGACAAACCTATTAGCAGTGTCTGCTGTAAAATTAGAGCTAATAGTCCAGGCAACAGAAACGCTCCATAACTGGATCTTTCATTAAATAATGGACGATAATCTAAATTGACTGGCATTACATTATCCATCGCGGCGGCTGTACTCATTCCTTCGCTTTTCTGAAAATATTGAAGTCTTACACCCGCGCCTATTGTCAGACAAATTTGCTGCACGCTCATTAGCAAATCACTCGAAGGCAAAAAACGTGAAGCATTTACTGCTAGAACTACGTTACTTTGTTTTAAACTTAATAGATTCGTTTCTGTTCCTTCAGGAATATAAAAATAGCCTTGACAATTTCCCTGATACATTTGTTCTTCGGCATCTTTTAAATTAGAAAAATGAATTAATTGCACTATCGGAGAGTTATCAATATTTTGCTGAAGCAATCGTGATAATCTAGAATGATCGTCGTCTACTACTCCAAGTTTTACTTCAAATTCTTCTTTATTAATGTAGATACTGCCATAAAAAAAAGCATACAATAAAGGCGCAATAAGAAGCGTAAGAAGCAGACTATGATCTTTTCCTATTAATGAAACTTCTCTAAAAAAGAGACTAATCAATGAGTTTTGCTTCTTTTTTTTCATCGAAAACTAAATTAAATTGACGTCGAAACAATAAAATTGCTGTTGGAAACATTACGGCACAAAAAATTAGGAGTTTGATTAAATCTCCTTGGGCATATTTTAAAGGCAGATTCATATAATACAGTTTAAAAAATCCGTCTAAAAATGCGGTATATGGCATTATAAGCGCAAAATATTGATCGTACCACGGCATTGCCCAACGCGGAAATGTAAAACCGCTGAATACAAAAGCAGGAGAAGTATAAAACAAAGCAACATCTCCAGACAGCATTACATCTTTGAATAATGCAGAGATAAACATTCCGATTCCTATACAAGCTAAAGACAGAAAAGTGTAAATAACAAAAAACTTTCCTGTTGCACTAGGAACTCCAATATCGAAATAAGGAAATATTACAAAAGCAATCAAAATAAAATTAATCCAACTCACTACAAGATGAGCAATTGTTTTTCCTGCAATTACATTAATAACAGAGCCATTTGAGCAATGATATAACTCCTCCATGGTTTGAGTTTTCCATTCATAATTTAATGCCAGCATACAGCTTATAATCAAAATCATCTGCATACTTACTGTAATTAATCCAGGGACTAAATACTCCTGATAATTATAAGTAGCATTATAAAGCTGATAAACATTTAATTTTATCGGATTAGCAAGTGCCATGGCTTGATCTGCTTTCATTCCTGTTTTTACAAGTTTTTGTAAAACTACTCCTGCACTACCTGTAATTATAACTTCAGCCACAGCTTTGTAAATCATTTTTGCAGGAACCAGAGAAGCGGCATTCGTATATAAAGTCACAGTGCTTGGATGCCTGCTATAAATATTTTTTTGAAGATTTGCTGGAAAATGAACAGCCCCTAAAATTTTGCCTTCGTTAATTAACCTTTTAACCTCTTCTTCACTGTAAACACGACGCGTAATATTTAGGGATTCTTTTTGTTCTAATAAAAAAGTAAGTTGTCTACTTATGGCGCTTTGATCATCATCCCAAATGGCAAAAGCTAAGTGTTTGGCTTCTTGTTTTTGATATATAAAAGCATAAAATGTAAATAATATAGCTGGCACAACTAACATAACAAGGTAAAACACCTTCAAATTTAGAATGCGCTTCCATTCTCTAATCATTATATTTATTACGCTGTTCATCAAGGTAGAATTAGTGAAGCTGTCATACCTGAACGTAATCCTTTTATTTCCGCTAATTTTTCAGGTCTAAACTCGATTGTAAATGTTCTGAGTTCAAACTCACCTTTATCTTTAGAAGGCACCCAATTGGCAAATTCTAATGTTGGAGCAATAGAACTAACTACGACATCAAAAACTTCAGGATCGCAACCAGGAACTTTTACAGAAGCTTTAGTCCCCACTTTAAGGAGATTTGCTTTGTCTTGCCTGATATTAAATTTTATTACCGTCGAATTTTTCTTTTCAATAGTCATCATAGGATAACCAATAGAAACAATTTCTCCCTGATGGGTGACCATACTCGAGATCACACCATCTGCCGGAGCCAACACTCTAGTATTATCGCCAAGCGCTTTTGTTAGTTCGTATGCCTCTTCGGCTTGTTTTACAATTGCATTTGCCGTTTTTAATAATTCTGGTCTTGCACCGTCTTTTAGCATTTTCAGGTTTAATTTTGCGGTTTCCATTTCTTTTTTGGCCGCCTGAAATTTAAAATAAAAGACATCTTTTTCTTGACCCGATATTACATCAGCATTATACAAACGTTCCATTCTATCGTAAGTAGTGCTAAACAATTTGTATTGCTCCTCACTTATTTGATATAGCTTTGAAGTCGCTTCAATAAGTTCTGGTCTTGCACCTTGAGTAAGCAATTCCTGCTGTCCTTTTGCGGCATCAATTGCTGCCAATGCTTGCGCTTTTATTGCATTGATTTCGTTTGAACGAAGTATAGCAACCAATTGACCTGTGTGCACCGTATCACCTTGTTTTACCAATAAGGAATCGAGTCTGCCCGGAAACTCGGCCGCAACATCGACACTTGATGCATCAACCATTCCTATAAAGTTATTTTCTAAATCATTATTTCCTTTAAGAAAAAAGATCAATGCTATAACAACTACTAAAATCGGAATTAGCAGCGCCCAATAATTTTTAAAAATATCTTTCATCTATTTAATAAATTGAGTGATTCTTGTTGGTTCTCCTATACTGTTTAAATATTCTGCAAGTGCCACATAATACCCAAAAACAGCCGTATAGTATACTTTTTCTATCTCCGTTTCAACTAGCAGAGCATCATTAACATCTTTTGGCGATGACATTTGATTGTTCATTCTCTGTGTTATCAAGCTACTTGTTGTACGAGCTTCTTTTCGCGCTGCTTCTAGTGCTTCAACATCTTTTTCAAGAGAATCCATCTTATTTTTTGCAGCTTTAGACTTTACCTGAAGCAGCAAACTCACATTTTCTTCTCCTAATCTAGCTTCGTCGATTAATTGCTTAGCAGCCTGTGTACGTTTGCTTGTCTGGGCATTAAATAAAGTCCATTGCAATTCTAAAGCAACAAACCAATCTGGAATGGCAACAGGAAGATCTTTTTGATAAAGGTTGAAGTTTCCAACAGCAAAAACATTTGGCAATGCTAAAGATTTACTTATTTTTTCAGCAGTTTCAGCATATGCTATTTTGCTTTCTGCCATTTGCTGAACTGGATTGGTAAGCCAAAAATCTTTCTTTGGTTCGCTTAAATTAATTCTATTGTAATTTAACGTATCCGAAATTGTCAAAACCTGATCTAGATCGGCTCCCATTAATTTGTTCAATTCAATTTGTGCATTTTTTTTATCATTCTCGATGGAGTTAAATTGACTTTTTGCTTGAATTAAAACTACATTCGTCCAATTTTTTTGATATGGAGGCAGAATTTCATTTTTTACAGACTCTTCGGCATAGGTTTTATTTTTATCTAAAGCCGTAATAATCATTTGTTGTTTCTGCATTAAAGAATTAAGATACAGTATTCTTAAATATTGAAGTGTTATTAAGAAAGTTACTTCTTTATCTACAGCTTCGACATTAAGTCCAGCAGAAGTAACGACAGACTGAGCAAGATCTACAGAAGAATTTAATTTATTTCCTAAATAAAGAGGTTGCCTCACTCCCACACCTGCCAAAAAATAAGACTGTTCGCTTAAAGACGGATTATAATTAGGATAAATGCCTCCGATTATAGTTTTCGAAGTATTATAAATTCGATCCTGCGCGGCTTGCGATAAATTACCTCCTGTGATTTCATTATATATCTGATTGGCCGTATTGACACTCTGCTTTGATGACCCTTCTACAATTCCGTCTTTAACTGACTGCAGATTAATTGTTAAAGGACTGCTTAAATAAGTATAGCTGGATAAAAGATCTACTTTTGGAAAATAGCTGTTCTTTTCAGCCTGAAGATTATATTCTACTGTTTTTAAACCCGATTTGGCTTGCTTGAGCGAAATATTATTTTGTTTTGCGGCATTAAAACAATATTCAAGCGATGCTGTTTGGGCATTTACCTCCAAACTAATAAGAGCAACTGAAAAGAGAATTAAATAAAACTTGGCTTTTAAAAGTTGTATCTTCATAACATTGCTCTTAATTTAATTTTTAAATATTCATTTACATATATAACTAAACATTATTATTTTAAACTTGGAGTAACTGCATAAATCCACACTTTTAATCTGGGGAACTTAAAAGTATCACAGCTCTATTATTGAAGGAGTATTTATTTGCATTTGAAATTAAAAATATTCAAAAGTGCAATCTTTAAATTTAGTAATTAACTCCTTTTCAATATTATAAAGTTAGTTTTTTTTTCTTAGGAAACCATTTTATTTATAAAATGAAACAAAATATTTATCTGAAAAACTTACACATAAATAAGCTATTTGTACTCATTTCTGATAAAAAGGATATTTATGAACTAATTTCTTTTTAAAGTTTGATTTAATACATGAAAGCAAAAGCCTGCAAAAATTAATTCACAGGCTTCTCCTATTATTTCAACTTCTAGTATTATTTAAGCAAGATTTTTGCTTCTTCTTCTAGCAATCTTTGCCCAATACAAAAGATATACAATTCCTAAAACGAGAATCAGAATATCAAATTTCATAATCTGCGGAATACGCATAATTTGATCGCTGTAATAACTTCCGCCTAAAAGTGCTCCACAACCAATTCCAAGTTCCATCGAAATATACATTGTGGCAACAGCTTTTCCTCTATGATCGGGATTACTTAAATCGATAGTCCAAGCGCTGACTGCTGGAGACAAAATCCCTGTACCAATTCCGTAAATTGCTGCTCCAACCAATAGCATCTGAATATCTCTTCCTTCACTTATTACAAAAAGTGCAGAAGCCGTTATAATTAATCCTGCCAATATCACTTTTGGTCGCCCATGTCGGTCTGAAACTTTTCCTGCTCCAAAACGAACTAAAACTGAGGCCACCGTAAAGGCAGTAAAGAATATACCTTTATTGGTTGCTCCAACATGCTCGCTCCAATCTGGAATTAAAGTCAAAATAAGTCCAAATGCGGTGTATGAAAGAAAAGTAATAATTCCTGCAGGAAACACATTTTTGTCAACGATATCTTTTCGTCCAATAATAAACATAGATCGGTTCAGCTTTTCTTTTGTAGCAAGAGTTTCTTTCATATTCATTACGATAATAATAGAGAAAAACGCCAAAAATGATGAGCAGTAAAACATGACATTAATTCCGTACAAATTCACAATCAAACTTCCTAATGCAGGTCCGAGCGCTCCACCAATACTAAAACACAATCCATGCATTCCTAGAGCTTCACCCCATCTATGTTGCGGAATAACATCTGCCACATAAGCTGAAGTCGATGTGGGTTTAAATCCTGTTGAAAAACCATGAACCAAACGCAACAATAAAAATCCGGAAACAGAACTCAAGATTGGATAAAGAAATCCGCATACCACACAAACCGAAGATCCGATTGCCATAACAGGAACTCTTCCCCATTTATCGGTAAGTTTACCGCTAAAAGGACGCGAAATTGCAGCCGTTAGAGTAAATAAGGAAATAATAAGTCCTTTGTATTCTGCTCCTCCCAAACTGCTTAAGTAGTTTGGAAGTTCAGGAATCATCATATTAAAACTTGATGAAAATAATAAAGAACTCAAACAAAGTAAAATGAATTGTAGGGTGTAGATTGATTTTTCGTTTTGTGACATTATTTGTTTTTTGATAACTAAAGGCTGATAAGGAATATCTATTTTTTAGAATAATTCCAACTGATTGTTTGGGTTTATAGGTTTCTTTTTTGGAGGTTTTGCATCTCCAAAAACGGTTTTTCCTCCGTATTTATGCGATTCTTCTCGTTCTCTCTGAACAAGAGCATCAAAATTTGAATTTGGAGTAAAGCTTTCTTCTGCTCTCCGCGAAATTTCAGATAGTTTCTGAATAGCGCTTAATTTGTCACTATTGCCAATTTTGGCTCGATTAATAGCTCTTTGAAGCGCATCTATCGTTTCATCGTAAATTTTTACAGGAACAGGAAACGGATGTCCGTCTTTTCCACCATGAGCAAAAGAAAAACGAGCAGGATCTTCAAATCGTGTTGGAGTTCCATAAATAATTTCGCTCACTAATGCTAATGACTGCAAAGCTCTTGGTCCCATTCCTTTTAAAAGCAGTAATTCTTCAAAATCTTCTGGTTTGTTTTCGTGAGTTGTCCAAAGCATTGCGCCCAATCTTTTCATATTCACATCTTCTATTCTCACATCGTGATGCGCAGGCATAGAAAGATACTGCATTTCTTTTATGATTTTAACCGGCGATTCTTTTACCAGCTCTAAAATTCCTTCTCGAGATTTTGTAGCGGCGTTGGCAGTAAGGTTCAATATAGAACCTTGATTTTCGCCATAAATAAAAGTATGAGGTTCGTTTATAAAAGATTTCAAATCTTGAGAATGCCAATGATATCTTCTCGCAGTTCTAGAATCTGGATTCATTCCTTGCTGAATAACAGCCCATTGCCCTTTATTATCGACAATAAAATTATGCTGATACAATTGAAATCCGTCTTGAATGGCAGTGTTATCTACTTTGGCGGTAAGTCGGCTGCAACTGGCAAGATTAACTCCATCAAGACCTGTTTTTTCGCCAACAAATAAAAGTTCCTGCGGCGTTGCCATAGAATACTTTCCTTTGCCTCCGCAGATATAAATTCCAAGCTCTTTTGAGTGCTGATTAACTGATTTTTTTAAAGCTCCAAGTACCGAAGTTGTAATTCCAGACGAATGCCAATCCATTCCCATAACAGCGCCAAAACTCTGAAACCAAAACGGATTGCTCAATTTACTGATAACTTCGGCAGTAGAAAATTCCATCGCAATGGTTTCAACAATTGCAAAACCAAGTTTAGACATTCGCTCAGCAAGCCACATCGGAACATGTCCATAATGTAAGGGAAGATCTGCCGTGCCTGAACGTTTCATTTGCGAGGAATTTATAATCCTGCAAAAATACTTCTTTTAATTGTGAAATGTGAATTGTAAAATGTGAATTGTGGGATGTGAGATGTGAGATGTGAAGTGTAAAATGATACTCGCATCTTTCATTTCACATCTAACATCTAACAATTAAACAATCTCAATATCTTCTGCTGGTTCTTCAACAGGCTCTATATTGTCGTCTAACCAAGCAACAAAAAGTTTGTAACCTATTGAAAATACAATTGGTCCTACAAACAACCCGATAAAACCCGACATGATAAAACCACCAATTACACCAAGAAAAATAACAAGCATTGGCACAAGCGCACCTTTTCCTAATAAGAGCGGTTTTAAGACATTATCTGATAATCCGCTGATGATGAAAAATACCGTCCAAAAAATGGCATAACCAGAATCTCCTGTTGAGAAAAGATAAATGATAACTCCAATATTAATAATAATTGGTCCAATCTGTAAAATAGAAAATATAAGACAAATCAAAGTCAAAATTCCTGCATACGGAATATCAGCACAAAACAATCCAATCGCCTGAATAATAGTTTGAATAACCGCAACTCCCAAAATTCCTTTCACGACTTGATAAATTGTAGAAACCGAAATTGTCATAATCTCTTCAGCCTCATTTCCAGCAATTTTTTTAAGGAATTTCATAAAAAAAGCTTTTCCACCTGGCGATACTAGTAAAATACCTGCAATAATAATAGATAGAATAAACTGAAGAAAAGCAGCACCAGAACTCAAAATACTAGCCATAATTTTAGAAGTTAATTCTTTTATCTGGTCTTGGTATTTAATAACTCCCTGTTCCAAATCTGTCGACATTGAAAGTAAAAATTCGTAAAGTGGTTTTCCTATTATTGGCCACTCTTTTATAGAAGCTCCGGGTGGCGTAATTTTTAGCGTTCCTGCATCAAAACTATCTTTCAATTCTAAGAAATTTCCCGTTGCCGCTTTTAGGAAATAAATTAAAGGCAATATCATTATAGCGATAATCAAAATAGTAATGACAACTGAAGCCAATGCTTTACGTCCTTTCAGAATTTTCTGCAACGAATTAAACAAAGGATAAAATACCACAGACAGGATTACAGCCCAGAGAATTGGCATAAAAAAAGGTAGCAGCAATTTAAGACAAAATCCTACAAGGAGAAAAATGAAAAATAACTGCAAAATAGTATCAAAGAGTTCTTTTCTCTTATTCGAATTAGTTGTTGTTTTCATGGTTATATTTTTTAATGGTGAATGGTAATTATGAGTTGTAAATTGTGAATTGTTAATGGTAAATGATTTCTCTCCATAAATCTCTTTTCTAACTTCTTTCTTATTAATACTCTAATCTTGGTTCTTGCCTTTTGATTCTTCTTTACTTCCAGTCTTATTAATAGAGAAATTAGCATCAGAAACCAGTCTTCCAATTAAGATAACAGGATATAAAACGCCTGTAAGAACTTCTATTTGAACTAAAGAGCGTGCCAACGGATGAAGAGGAACTATTTCTCCAAAACCTGTTGAAGTCATACTGATGTAGCTGAAATACATAAAAATAGCTTGGTCGCTATTGCTTGCAAATTTTGACTCTGCAATCTGAAAAGAACCTTCGATATGGTTATAAACAAATAAATAAAGCACCGACCAAAAGTGAACTAAAAGCATATAGACTACAATAGATCCTATGATGCGATAATTGGTTACAGGACCTGGCTCTAAAACTTTTACTAAAACCAAAGAGATTAAAAGAAGCATAATAGCAACCGAAAAAATAAGATCGGCAAATAAAATAAAGACATTATGATTTAAGTAATTAATCCATTGTATAATAAGAAACAGAATAGGGATTATTGAAATACTTATGGCTTGCTTTCTATGTTTTGATAATGCCACAATTCCCGCAAAAAGAAACAGCATCCAAAATATATTGACAGCCACCATAAAATGAGATTTACTCCCAAAAAACGGAATAGCAATAAAATGCATAATACACAAAAGTATCAGCATGCCGCTAAGTCCCTTTTCTTTGGTCCAAAAGCGGTATAAAAAACGATCTTTCTTTGCTATCATAATATAAATCAATGCTTAATTAGTTGCTTTTTCTAAAATCTCACCTCTTGCTTCTTCATTTAGTTTCTTCATGCTCAAATTGGTATTGGTTCTACTTCTACTCTTCCTATTGGTCTGCGCCAAAGTTTGAAAATCAGAATAATAAAAATGGGCAGAAAACAAATTGCCGACATGACGAGATAAATATCTTTGTAAGCCAGCAAAATAGAAGCTTGCGAAGTTTGGTTAGAAAGACTTTTTTCTGCTTTTTTCTGCGCCTCAGCATCAGATAATCCTAGGAATAAAAATTTCTTTTTTGAATTTTCTAGCTGGCTTTCTGCTTGCTTGTTTATTGCACTTAACTGTTGACTTAAGCCCGTTTTATGCTGTACATTCATTTTTGAAATAAAGGTTCCCAAAATAGCACCGCCCAATAAAGAAGCAAAAATGGCTTGAGCTATAATTCCTGTCATCATCCGTGAAGTGCTTAGCTGCGGTGGAACTCCTTCTGAAATATAGAGTAACGAAACAGGAAAAATAAATCCCATTCCTACCCCTTTAAAAATTAAGGGCAGATAAAAATCAGAGGCATCGATTCCTGGATAGAACCTAAAGTAGAGCGTAATATGATAAATTCCATAACAAGCAAAACCAATTATCCAAATTGTGGCCAAATAAATTCGTTTGTATAAAAGATAAGTCGAAAGCGGAATCGAAATGCATAATCCGATCAGCAATGAAAGATGTGTTACTGCCCCAAGAACAGAATCAAATCCTAAAACATTGGTCATATAACCTGTAACTACGCTTCCTGTTCCGTTCATTATCCCGATATAAAACATCATTAAAGCACCTACAATTACATTTTTAAATTTGTAAACATCAGGATTAATTAAAGGTTCTGGCGTAAATCGAACGTGAAGCAGATAAATGCCCACAGTAATAAATAAAAATGCAAAAGCGAGAGTTATTTTAGGGTCGTTAAGCCAATTTCTCGTTTGTCCTTCAGCACACAAAAAAAGAATAATCGCAAAGAATAAAATCATAATAATCCAACCTCTCCAATCAAATTGAAATTTGGTTTTAAGAGGTGCAACATCAGCTTTGTAAAAATACCAAGCCAGAATAATACAGATTAAAAAATTGAGATTTAAGAAATAAACTCCAAATGTCCAGTTATGAAAACTTACAAAATTTGCTCCTAAATATTGATACAAATGCTGACTCCCTTTTTGTATAAACTGAAAAATGCCATACATCAAAGCCATATTTAACGCTGGATTGTATTTTAACAAAATAGGCACCATAGAAGCAAATATTCCGATTATGGAAACAATTGCTAAAAGAGCACGACATAAAACAAACCACGCAATAGTTGGCGCAAACAATGAAGCAGTATTAAATAAAAGTGATAAAAATGAAACCGATAAAATCATGGTACGCACTTTAATTTGTTTTCCTAATTTTAATCCTAAAGGCAAAAAAGCTAGCATGGCAAAAATGGGAATATAAACGGCGTAACTAAAAGCTGTAGTAGAAGGTGCAAAATGTCCTAATAGCTGCGAATTATCATAAGTCGTTACATTCAATCCGTTAAAAAAAGGAATCGTCAGGATATACAATCCTGTCAGTGTAAAAAGGCTCCTTTTTTTTCCTGCAAACATCTTTTACTTTTTTACTTTAACTGTAACATTCATTCCTGGTCTTACATCTTGAAGCTCTTTAGACGAAACTTCAAATTCAATTTTAACGGGAATACGCTGCGTGATTTTTACAAAATTTCCGGTCGAATTATCTGGTTCTACCATCGAGAATTTGGCTCCTGTTGCTGGCGAAAAACCCATTACTTTTCCTTTAAATTCTTTTCCGTCCAGAGCATCGATTGTAATAGTAACTTCTTGACCTTGCTTTATTTTTTCGATTTGAGTTTCTTTAAAATTCGCAGAAATCCATAGTTTTTCACTCAGCACCATGGTGGCAATAGTTTGATTGGCATTAATTAATTCGCCAATAGACAAATTTCTTTCGCCAATAAAACCATCTGCTGGCGAGATAATTGCCGTATAAGACAACTGAAGTTTGGCCGCATCCAAATCGGCTTTCTTTCTAGCAACAGTTGCTGTAGCAGCTTCCAGATTAATCGAACTTTGTTTAGTCATAGAACTACTTGCATCTAAGCCTTTTCTTCCTGCTTTAACATAAGCTTCTTCCGATTTTAATTTGGAAATAACCTGATCGTACTGATTTCGTGTTACAGCCGAATCTGCATACATATTTTTAAAGCGCTGATAATCTTTTTGGGCTTTTTCTAAACTCGCCAAATCTCCTGCTAATTTTTCTTTTCCCGAAGCCTGATTAGAAACTGAAGTCGTAATATTTTGTTGTAACGAATGTAGATTTCCTTCGGCTATAGCCAAATCTGCATCGGCTTGTCTAACTTTAATGAGGTATTCTTCATCGTCTAAAACAACCAAAGTATCTCCCTTATGCACCAACTGATTGGATTCAAATTTTATTTCTTTAATATGTCCCGTAGCGCGAGCCACAATATTGTTCATATAAGCTTCGACCTGAGCATTATTTGTAGTTTCGTAAGAACTGAAATCGAAGAATAGGCTTAAAATCCACAACCCTCCTGTTATTAAAAAAACAAAAGACAAAATCGTAAGAACTCTGTTTCTTCTTTTTTCGCTTTTCTGAATTGCGCTATTTTGTATATCTGCTTCGCTCATAACAAGATAAATTAAAGTTTGCCCATTGCGTACTGAAGTGAATAGTATTGAATAATCAAATCTAAATTGGCATTTACCAACGAAATACGAGAGTTGTTTAATTGTAATTCGGCATCTACAATCTCACTTATTAAAGCAAAATCATTGTCGTATCGGCTTTTTACAATTTTATAATTGCTCATAGACAATTCTACATCTTTCTTATAGGTTTTGATGTTTTCTTTGCTTTCTGCATATCTCACATAAGCATTTTTAACTTCTGTAGAAATCTGATCTTTGGTCACTTCTAGAGCTAAATTGCTTTTGTCAATTTCCAATTTGTCTCCGCTTATGCGATGTTTTAAGTTGTAAAAACTAGAAATATCCCAATTTAAAGAAAGTCCTGCTGCCCAATAATTAAGTAGATTAACATAATTGGGCCATTGTGCTGGATATTCTGTATTTAGAATAAGATTTGCATTTAAATTAGGTTTAAATCCGCTTTTGGTTAAACTCAATGATGATTCTGATAATTTGATTTTTACGGCCGCCCGTTTTATCTCTTCGCGGTTAGCAAAAGCTTCTTCTAAACTTTGCTGCAAATTCATATTTTCTGTCGGAATCATGCTTTCTGCCACTTCTGGTTTCAGAATGGTGTTATTTGGAAAACCAATCAATATATCAAGATAATTGCTGATTAATTCGATGGTATTGGTACTTCTAAAGACCGAAACCTTAAAGTTAGACTGCTGTAATTCGGTTCTTAAAAGATCACTCGTCAAGTTCTGGCCATTCTTTACACGCGATTTTAATTGATTGATTCGGATATCGGTATTTATAATATTTTGTTTTGTAACCTCAATCTGACGGTATAGTTTTTCGAGTGTAAAATATTGCTCTGTTATGGCGTTTTTAACATCAGCTTCGGTCATTCTCACAGCAGATTGCTGCATTTGGGTAATTAATTCCTGCTGATTAATTCTAGTATTAAGAGCATTTCCTGCGTAAATTGGGAGTGAAGAAACAACATTGGCAAATGCCTGATGATTGTAATAATCTACAGTAACTTGGCTTTCATAAAATCCGTTATACAATTTAGGATCGCCAATATAATTGTATCCGCCGTTTAAGTTTATCCTTGGCATTTTTGCAATTTTAGCCTGACCAACATTTTCGTTAGCAATAGCCAAATCAGCATTTGCCAGTTTTAATTGCCGGTTATTTTTAATGCCTAATAAAATTGCTTCGTCGAGCCTTATTTTTTTTGCAGAAGCGAGGCTAACGGTATCTTGCTGTGCAAAACTTAAGTTAGAACCGCAGCACAATAAAACTAGAACCAAATGTTTTATATTTGGAGCTCTAAATTGCCAATAACTCATTCGATTATATTGATTTAATTTTGCTTTTTTTGGGAATTCGTAATCAATATTATTTAGCAAACATTTCAGATAAACTTGCAAATTCACCTGTTTTTAAAGTAGTACAGGCTTAGAAATTTGCTTTTTTTAAGGCAGTTATTTTTTTGAATTAAATATAGATAATTAATAATCAATACTTTAAATACAAAAATTTAAAATGGTTTCATTTTATAAGATGAAACCATTTTGAAACTTTTTTAAGTCTATCCAAAGACAAAAAAAAAGCAATAATCAAGTAGATTATTGCTTTTTACAAATAAATCAAAATATAGTTTTCGGCGTATAATTCTATTTTTCAGCTTTTGCAGCATCTAGCAAAACTGCCAATTGAATACAAGGAGAGTCTGAGCGATTGCTCCAAGCGTGATTGGTTCCTCTCTGAATTACGATATCTCCAGCTCTCAATAAAGTTTCCTCTTCATCAACAATTAGATAAATTTCACCAGAAATTATGATAATATAATCTAAAGTATCGGTCTGATGCATCAAAGGATGCGGTTGTCCTTCTGTGACTATAATGCCTAAATCTTTATCGGGTGGAATCTGGACGTAACGAAAATAGCTTCCGTTTTTGGGTGTGTTTGGAAAAGCCGTATTCTCAATAACTTTTTCTTCAAATTTTGCTGGTGTCGAATCTGTTGACCAGATATCCGAAATAATCAAACCCGGAAAATGTTCCGATACATTGGTCACAATTTCATCTTGTTCTATAATCGATTTTCCGTCTCGTAAACCAGTTACGATTCTTCTTGGTATTGTTTTCATCTAATTAATCTTCATTATTAATTTTCTGCCACCGGTTTTGTTTTCTCTCAAAATCTTAAGCGCTTTATCTACCGTTTCTTTGCTCAATCCTCCTATTACATCAATATGGGGAGCTGTAATTATTTCATTCTCCACTAAATAATTCAATTCTGACAATCCTTTTTTATAGTAATCGTATTGCTTTTCAATTCCATACGCATAGTTTGAAATATTATGAATTGTAGCTCCTTTCGAAAAAAGTATACCGCGCGATTCTGCAGTAGAAAAGTTCGTAACATCAATATACTTTCCGTTTATTTTTAAAAGTTTTGCGGCTATTTCAGCAACATTATTTCCAACTAAATCTACTGCTATATCAAATTTTTTATTTCCATTTAAAACAAAAGCCGCTTCGTAAATTGCTTCTTTTCTGTAATTGATAACTTGTTCTGGTCTGACTCCAAGATTTAATAAAGATTTTATACTTTCTTCGTTTCCAGCTGTTACCACAAAATTGGTAAAACCTTTAGCGATAAGCAGTTTAATAAAAACGTTTCCTACTCCTCCAGCCGCACCTGTAATCAGTATCGAATCGGTTAATGCAACATTAATTCTCTTAAAAGACTGCAAAGCCGTAAGTCCAGCTGATGGAATTCCTGCCGCCTCTTCAAAAGAAATATCCTGAGGTTTCTTTACTGCAATTCCTTCTGGAACACAAATATATTCTGCATAAGTACCATTTGACCCCATACTTCCAGAACCGCAAAAAATAGCATCTCCAATTTTAAATTCCGTAACCTCAGCGCCAATTGCTGTAATTATACCCGAAAATTCTCTTCCTAAAATTGGCGAATGTATTAGCTTTCTTTCCGAGCCGTTTTCGGTCATTTGATAATCAATCGGATTAAATCCTGAAGCCATAATTTTTACCTGAATCTGATGTGGTTCAGGTTGTGGAATTGCTACTGTTTCCAGCTTAAATTCTCGGTTTTCCTGTAATACAATTGCTTTCATTTTTATCATTTTAGTTTACAAAAGTATCGCCGTAATGCTTTATTTTTGTTATGGGTTAACCCAAGGTAACCGGTTACCAAATAGATACTAGTATGGCAAAAATTAACGATAATGGAGTGCTTCGCGAAGCCAATTGTTCTGAAGAACTTATGGCAATGCGTGACAGTCTTGATGTTTTGGGCGGTAAATGGAAATTGATGATTCTAAGGTTTTTAACCAACAGAACGCATCAGGTGATTCATTTTAAAAAAATGCAACGTGAAATTGATGGTATTTCGGCTAAAATGCTCAGCAAAGAACTCAAAGAATTGGAGACCAATTTACTCATTACCAGATCTGAACAAAATACCAAACCAGCGACTGTCGTTTATGCCATTACCGAATATGGCAAATCGGTGCTTCCTGTTACCGAAACCTTAGTCAATTGGGGATTGGCGCATAGAGAAAAAATTATCGAATCGATTAGTAAATAAATTTTAAACACATAGAAAGATAGTTTTATCTATAAATACGTTTCAGTTGTTCAAAAACATAGCGATTTGAGAAACTAGTTTATTTCTAAGTCTTTTTACAAAATAGAAAAATCTATCTTTCTATGGGTAAAACCTAACAGGTTCTGAAAACCTGTTAGGACTACTACTAACTAATCTAACTTAAACCAATCTTTTACCTCTTTTTCTATATTATCTTTTATTTTGGGATTTTCAAATTCGTTTGAAACCGAATTGTATTCGTAATCTTTTTTCCATTTTTTATAATTCAACGCTACTTTTTCAATTGCGTCACAGATATAAAAAAGTTCTTCATTGGTCGTAATGGGATGCAAGGATAAACGAACCCAACCTGGTTTATTGGTCTGATTTCGCTGCAATAATTCATTGGTAATTTCAGCCGATTTCTTTTCATTGATATTGAAGAGATAATGCGCATAAGTACTGGCGCAAGACCAGCCCCCGCGAACCTGAATCCCGAAACGATCATTTAAAAGCCTTACAATCAAATTGTAGTGAATATCTTCGATTACAAAAGAAACACAGCCAATTCTTTCTGTTGTTAAATCTCCTAGAATAGATAATCCGGGAATTTTTTGTAGTCTAGAAAAACAGAGATCGAGCAATTCTTTTTCTCTATTTTTAATATTTTCCACTCCCATCTGCTCTTTTAATTCTAAAGCCAAAGCAGTTCTAATAACTTGCAGAAAACCTGGAGTTCCACCATCTTCTCTAACTTCTATAACATCGCTGTAACAATATTTCCCTAAAGGATTAGTCCATTTTACGTTGCCTCCACCTGGATTATCAGGAAAATCGGATTGGTATAATTTTTCATTGAAAACCAAAATACCGCAAGTTCCAGGTCCGCCTAAAAATTTATGAGGCGAAAAGAAAATCGCATCCAATTGTTCTTCTGGATCTTTTGGATGCATATTGATTTTGACATATGGTGCAGAAGCTGCAAAATCTACAAAACAAAGTCCGCCATTTTGATGCATAATTTTGGCCAATTCGTGATAGGGCGTAATAATTCCGGTAACATTCGAACAAGCCGTAAACGAACCTATTTTTAAGCTTCGATCGGCATATTTTTTAATTTCATCTGAAAGAACTTTTGGATCAACCAGATTGTTTTCATCTGGCGAAAGAATTACAACATCTGCATTAATTTCATACCACGGAACCTGATTGGAATGATGTTCCATATGCGTGATAAAAACAACTGGTTTATCTGTTTCCAATTCGTAGTTTTTTCGCACTCCGATAATACGCTGCAGTTTAGATAAAGCAGCCGTCATTCCGCTTCCTGTTGTAACTAAAACATCTGATTCGCTGGCATTAACCGCTTTTTTAATAATTTCTCTAGCGTGCTGATATGCATAAGTAGACGTTTTTCCTGTCTGACTAGAAAATGAATGCGTATTGGCTATCATTGGACCAATTTTATTGAGCATTATATCTTCGATCGGAGTGTATAATCTTCCACTCGCAACCCAGTCTGCATAAACTAGATTTTGTTCTCCGTAAACCGATTCAAAAGTATGCTCAATTCCTACTGTATTTTCTCTAAACTTAGAGAAGTGACACTCCGATTCTGTTGGTTTTGTTGTTGGCTCAATAGCATTCATATCCTTATCATTTTAAATTAACTAATTGTATTTTTTGTTGTGCTTTTTTTAGAATCAAATTTTATTCTCCAAAAGCGCTTTTAATGTAGACTGCAATTCTTCTCCGTGCAGGTTTTTGGCAACGATTATTCCTTTTGAATCCACTAAATAATTACCCGGAATTGCTCTTACACCATATAATTTGGCAACAGCACTGTTCCAGAAAAGCAAGTCAGAAACATGTGTCCATGTCAAATTATCGTCTTGAATTCCTTTAATCCAGTTTTCTTTCTTTTTATCTAATGAAATTGCTACAATATTGAATCCTTTATCATGAAATTCTTTGTAAGCCGATACAATATTTGGATTCTCTTTTCGGCATGGACCGCACCACGAAGCCCAAAAATCAACCAAAGTGTAGCCTTTTAAATTATCATAAAGGCGAACTGGCTTTCCATCAGGATCTTTGGCAGTAAAATCTGGGGCTTTTTTACCAACCGCCAATCCGTCTAATACGGTAACCAGTTCTTTTAGTTCTTTCACGTAAGTGATATTCTGAAGGCTTTTATCTAGTAAAGCAATATTTTGAGTAATTTGCTCTGGTGTTAATCTATACGACCAGTTTCTATATAATACATAAGCCGAAACAATAGATTTTGGATGTTCTGTAATGAATTTACTAATTTCAACATCTTTGGTCTTTTTATAGGTTTCAAACAAATCTTGAGAAGCCGAACCTTCAACCACAGAAGCCGTATAATACTTCTTCGGACTTAGTTTTACTGTTATCGGATCTTTTTCAAGAAAAATATACAATGGCGAACTTTCTGTATTGACGCTTAGACCGTATAATTCTGGCGTTTTTACTTTCGTTTTAAAACTAAAATTTCCGTCTTTTACTTTTGCAGAATCAATAGTCGTAAACATTTTATTGTGAAACTTCTGCAGGTAAACATATTGTGCCACTGTGTCGACAACAGTTCCTTTCAATTGTAAATTGCTTTCCTGAGCTTGAGTTTGAAGCGCTCCAAGAAACAAAGCAAAACCTAGTAGTATTTTTTTCATTTTATTTTTAGTGTTTTAAGATTAGACAAAAGAATTTTGTGCCAATGCCTAAAGCCATCAGCGCTATTGTTATTTTATAAAAGAAATCTGGAAAAGATTACTGTTTTAGAATTCAGAAAAAAGCAAAGCTATTTTCTTCAAAAATTGAATTCAAAAGTTCATAACCGGCATATAATATTGATTCTGCTTTCATTGTAATAAAAATTTTTAGTATGGATGATCTTAAACAGATTTACTGAAGAAATCTTTCTTATCTACCCGCACACGGCGGAAGGATTTAGCACCTTATTCGGCAACAGGTTGCTAAGACTTCATTGGGCCTATTCCCTCAGTCTTTCTGGATAAGTATCATTATATAACTTTTCTGCGATACAAATATATATTAATTCTATCTAATTAGTCAAGTTTAAAAGATGATTTTTTTATTTTTTTATTTAAAAAATACTTTTACAAATTTCAAACACATGAAAATCAAAGCATTAAATTGGAAAAACATTATTTAGGAACGGCATTTTTTATAAAAGAAATTCATACGTTTTACTCTCAAAAGAGAAAAAACATTATTTATTCTGGAAGAAAAACGTGCAAATATTTATTTTTTTCAAGGCTAGAAAGACCTTCTTTCAGTCCGTTTTTGAGGTTTGAAGTAATTAATCCCAACACTTGTTTTAGATCATTGAAATTATTGGGTTTCACAAAATAACAGACAGCACCCAAATTGGCAGCGGCATCCATGTCATTTTTATATGACGAAGTCGAAATCATTATTACAGGAATGTCTTTATAATGTTCCTCTGCCTTTAATTGTTTTAAACATTCCCAGCCATTCATAATCGGCATATTTAAATCTAAGAAAACTACGACTGGCACTTTATCTTGAGCTTTCAACAATTTTAGCACTCCGCTTCCATTTTCAGAACAATGGCAAACAATACTTTCATCTATCTCCGCCAATGCTTCACAGAACATTTCTGCATCGTCCTTATCATCATCAGCTAATAAAATCATATTTTCTCCCATAATTAAATGTCTTTTGCTTTTTGTACAAACGGCAAGGTAATAATAAAAATAGCTCCTTTATTAGAAATTCCTGTTGCAGTAATGCTTCCGCCATGACGTTCGGCTATTTTTTTGCAAAGTGACAAACCTAGACCTGTGCCTTCGTATCGATCCTTAGAATTTAATCGCGTAAAAGTTTCAAAAATGCGCCCTGTTTGATCAAGGTCAAAACCAATTCCGTTATCCTCTACCGTAATTATGGCCACTTTATTACCTGCTTCAATTTGTTCTGTTGCTGTAATATTAATTTGAGGCGGAATGTTTTCTTGGGCGAATTTAATAGAATTATTAATTAGATTATAAAACAGCTGATATAGCAATACCGAAGCTCCTTCTATAACTGGAAGCTCTTCAAAATAAATTTTGCCATTTGCTTCCTGAAGCGCAATTTCAAGATCATTTTCTATGTTTTTAATCACTTCGTTTAAATCGACTATTGTTGTTTTTTGCGAATCGGCATTCATTTTAGAATACGCAAGAACACCATCAATCATATTAAACATACGATCTGCTGCAACATGAATTCGTTCAATATATTTTGATGAAGATTCGTCTAACTGCTCTTCCATATGCTCTTCTAAGCGGCTCAAAAAAGTCTTTATTTTTCGAACAGGCTCTTTTAAATCGTGCGAAGCAACGTGAGCAAACTGCTGTAAATCTTCATTAGAACGCTGTAATTCTTTTGTACGATCTGCTACTAGAATTTCTAGTTTTTCGGTCGTAGACTTTTGTTCATGAATATCGGTACAAGTTCCAAACCAATTAGTAAGCACCCCTTCTTTATCTCTAATAGGAAGCGCTTTACTTAAAAACCAGCGGTATTCGCCTGTATTTGCATTTCTTAAGCGAAACTCTATCTGATAAGGAAATTCTGCACGAACACTTTCGTACCATCTTTTAGAAACCAAATACACATCATCGGGATGCAATTTTGAAATCCAGCTCGAATCTCCAAATTCATGTTCTTCAAAACCTGTATATTCGTACCAGCGACTGTTGTAGTAATCGACAAAACCATCTGGATCTGCTGTCCAAATAATTTGAGGAATAAGATCTGCAAGCTGTCTAAACTTTTCTTCGCTTTCTGTGATAACGTTTTGAAGTTCTTTCTGCGAAGTAATATCACTTGATGCTCCAAACCATTCGATAATTTTTTCTTGATCGTCTAATATCGGAACTACTCTTGAAAAAACCCATCTAACAGAATCGTCCTCATTAACTGCTTTATGTTCCATTTCAAAAATGGATTTTTCGACAATCGATTTAGAAATAAGGTCAACGGCTTGTCGCAAATCTGTAGTATGAATAAACTTATCCAACCAATTGATACCACGTTCTCCCGAATTAGACAAGCCTCCTTCTCCTTCCAAATTTTGCATAATCATCCAATCGGCATCCATTCGATAAACCAAGTCTGATGATGCGTTGACTAAAGCTCGAAAACGGCTTTCGCTTTCTTCCATTTTTTGGCGCGCCACAACTTGTTGTGTAACCTCAACCGCTACTTGAATCATTCCTGTTATTTCTCCATCTTCAATTAACGGACGATAAGCCAAGTTATAATAATAGTCTTTTAATTCTCCTGTTCGATTATGCGGAACCAAAACTTCACTTTGGTCAAAAGGAATTCCTTCGTTGTAAACCTTTAAAACCTGTTCCCAAACATATTGTCCTTCCAGTTCTGGCAAGACATCAATCAAGCGCATTCCGATAATTTCTTCTCCGCGACCAATCATTTGCAACATATGCTTATTGATTTGCTCAATTACAAGATTATCGCCTCGCAACACTAACGTTGGTGCCGGTGTTTGATGAATCATTTTACGGAAACGATTCTCACTTTGCTGCAATTTTTCTTCAGCTTGTTTGCTTTCTGTAATATCCCTTGTAGTTCCTGCGACAAACTCTACTTCTCCTTTTTCATTAAAAACAGGAACAAAAATATAATCGTAAATTCTTCTTCCCAATTCAGCATGAGGAAAAGAAACCGTTCCTCGAATTGGTTTTCTCTCAGAAATCACAGTATCTATTTCTTTTTCGTGCATTTCGGCATGCCAATCTTCGTAACCATTTTCAATTAAACCGCGTCCAATAGAGTCTTCTGCCGTTTTTCCCCACATGCTCAACAAAGCTTTGTTTGCATAGGCAAACTTATAATCGCGATCAAATACATAAACCAAATCTGGTGTCCCATTTAATATAGAATCATAAAGTCTTTTTTGTTTTTCTGCATCAATCAATGCATTATTCAGAGCAGTTTCGGCATGCTTCTTTTCGGTAACATCTTCCATTGTCACGACTAACATTTCGTCTTGTTTTACAACAGTAAATCCGAAACATTGTTTTCCATTTTCATCGCCGTACCATTGCTCAAAATTGGCTGCAATGCCAGTTTCTGTCGTTTCAATAAATTGCTCCAAAATATTGGTTCCTTCTATTTTAGAGAAAACTGTACTGAATCTTTTGCCTTTGTAGTCTTTATTATCGATCCAGTTTATAATACAAGAATTAAACAACAATATTGAAAAATCTTCGACTTTGTCTTTATTATCGTACAAAGATTTTAAAACTGCAATTCCATTAGGTGCAGAATTAAAAACGGTCTGAAAAAGCTCTAAATTACTTATTAGCTCCATTATCGTACTGAGTGATAGTTTTCTAAAGTTGTTTTATAGTGTAAAAGGCATGTAAATTGTTAATTTCCTTCTCAAATATAGAGAAAAACGCTTTTACTTTAAACATTTGTTAAAAATGATTTTGATTTAATAAGACATCTTTAAACACCCTCATTAATCTTCTATTAATGCATAGTAACAAAAAAGCTGAATCGTTAGTATTCAGCTTTTCGTTTTATGCATTTACTAGCAATTACTTCTTAATAGAATCAGTCTTAACTGTTGCTGTTGTGTCTATATCGACTGTATCCATGTCTGGTCCTACAGTGTCCATTGTTTTTTGAATAGAATCATTTTCATATGAATCTATTGTAGTGCTTTCGTTCTTTTTACAAGAAAATGATAATCCTGCCAAAAAAACTAAGAGGGCAATTTTTATTTTTATTTGCTTTTTCATAATCGTATATTTTTAATTGAATATTTTCTTCTTTAAATATTATAAAAATAGCGATTTCAGCCTTTAGTTCTTTTACACAATTTTTATAACTTGTTATATATCAATAAATTTACTTTATAAAAATGCTAAACTAGTAATAAAAAAGAGCAGAAGTTTTTCTGCTCTTTTTTATCATTTTTAATCTATTTTAGTTGCATCATTTTCGGCAATATCTCTATTGAAATTATTTTTATGCCTAAGTTCTTCATAATCGGCATCATCTCCCCAATCGCCTGTGTTTTGTTGATGAATAGGATGATTTTCTTCGTTTAGCAGTTCCTGTTTGTTTTCATCATTTGGAAAATACATATGGTATCCTAAGATTGGATCCCAATTTGATTCTTGAGTACGATCAATACCATCTTGGAATAAATCGTTTTGTTCATTTCTTGTATCCATTTTCTATAATTTTATACTCTCAAAAATTGAAAGCCCGATTATTATTTCATTCCTAAGTTAGTAAAATTCAATAAATTAAACCATAACTACTTATATCATTTAACGAAAAATTTACATGATTTGCTTATAGACTTTCAATTGATTTTTGATTTAACCAATAGTCTCCAATAAAATGTCTAAGAATAATAATTACCTTTAGATTCCTCAAAACACCAATTATGACTGAGATTTTTAAAATGTTTAAGATTACGGCTGCCGAATCTGAAAAAATTATGCAATCGGTAAATGAACCTCATGCGCATGATTTTGAAGAACTCATAATTGGAAATAAAGGCCAGCTAGAACATTTCATAGATTTTCAGTCCAAATTGATTGAAGCGCCTTTTATTAGTTTTGTGACTCAAGGAAAAATTCATCGCGCAAAACCTCTCATAAAAGATGGAGATTGCGATATGTGGGTTTTACGATTTAAAAGCGAATTCATCGCTGAAACTACCTTCAGTCTTTATGCTTCTTTTCATGACAAAGCGAATATTAGCTTGCAAAGTAATTATTGTTTTGAAAAACTAGATACCATCTGTAAAATTATTTTTGATGAATACGAACAAGAAGCTCCTGATCTTGCCGTTATCAAACAATTATTGAGCGCGCTTTTTACCATTATCGAATCGGAAAGACGAAAGCTGAATTTAGATAACGCTGAATCGAAAAAAATTCAGAGTTCTACTTTCAAAAACTTTTTGAGGTTATTAGAACAGCATTACAAAGAATCTAAAGATGTAAATTTTTACGCAGAAAAACTCTTTATGACTTCGCGCAACTTAAATATTATCTGCCAAAATATTTTACAGCAAAGTGTTTCGGAAATTATTGAAACTAGAAAATTAACCGAAGCCAAAAACTTATTAATGACAACAGATAAAAACATTGCCGAAATAGGTTACGAACTCGGATTTAATGAAAAAACCTATTTTACGCACGCTTTTAAACGAAAAGCAGGAATGACTCCAACAGAATTTAGAGAAGAAATGAAAAAGCTTCTTTCTTAAAAACACAACCTTTCTTCCGAAAATCATTACCCCTTTCGTTGTAATTAAATGCAATTTTGTATCACAAATAAAAGATACTTTTTAAGCAATTAATTATAAAAAATGAATCGTAAAGATTTTCTAAAAACCATGGCAATTTTACCTATCGGAGCTGCAGCAATGAAACTCAGCTCACTTAAAACCGCTGTAGATACTTTTGGACCTACAGAACGAATGCCAGTTCTTTTTCTAGGACACGGAAATCCGATGAATGCATTGGCAGATAATAATTTTACTCAAGGCTTTCAACAAGTGGCAAAAACACTTCCAAAACCAAGAGCGATACTTTGTATTTCTGCACACTGGGAAACCAAAGGAACTTTTGTAACGGCAATGCAAAAACCGCCAACTATTCATGATTTTGGAGGTTTTCCGCAAGCACTTTTTGATGTGCAATATCCTGCACCTGGAAGTCCAGAATTAGCCTTAGAAACACAAAAATTAATCACTTCAACTTCGGTTGGATTAGATAACAGTTGGGGGTTGGATCATGGATGTTGGACGGTTGTCAAATTTCTTTATCCAAATGCCGATATTCCGGTTATCGAAATGAGTATCGATTACTCGCAACCAGCATTATATCATTATGAACTAGGAAAAGAGCTAGCAGCTTTACGCCGAAAAGGTGTTCTTATTGTTGGAAGCGGAAATACTGTTCACAATTTACGTCTCGCCGCTTGGGACAAAATGATGGTTCCGGGTTACGCTTTTGAATGGGCGCATATTGCGAATGAAAAAATGAAAAACATGATTTTGGATAAGGATCACAAATCGCTTATTCAATTTGACAAACAAGGAAGAGAATTTGAATTGGCCGTTCCAACTCCAGAACATTATCTTCCGTTATTGTACATTTTATCACTTCAGGAAAAAGACGAAAAAGCAACGATTTTTAATGATGAACTTGTGGCTGGATCACTCAACATGATGTCTGTAAAAATAGACAAAGCATGAGTTTAAAAAAGTTTTTTTGGATTGCATTTGCCGTCCTTATTACCCTATCAATTTTCAGTTTTACGATTATGAATTCAACTAAAGAAAAAACTAAACTGCATTATTTAATTAGAGAACCCAAAATAAAAACGGCAAATCCGCCCTTGGTGATTTTGCTTCATGGCGTTGGCGGAAACGAGCAAAATCTTTTTTCGTTTGCACCCGAATTGCCCGATAATTTTGTGGTGGTGTCTGCTCGCGGACCATTGACTTTTGGCGCAAATAGTTTCGCTTGGTTTCAGGTAGATTTTTCTACTGGAAAACCTCAGATAAATGCTGAACAAGCCGAAAATTCAAGATTAATGCTAATTGATTTTATTAATGATTTAAAATCTGAAGTCCATTTTAATTCTGAAGAAGTTTACTTAATGGGATTTAGCCAAGGCGGAATCATGAGCTATAGTGTTGCACTTACCGCTCCAGAAAAAGTGAAAGGAATTGCCGTAATGAGCGGAAGACTTTTGCCAGAAATAAAACCTTTTATGGCAAATGAAAAACGTCTTGAAAAACTTAAAATCTTTATTTCTCACGGAAAACAAGATGCTGTTTTAAATTATCAATACGCCATAGACGCTTCTGATTTTCTAAAAACAAAAAATTTACATCCTGATTTTCATTCTTACGAAGAAGGTCACACTGTAAATAGACAAATGTTTGATGATGTCAATCTTTGGCTAAAAAACAATAGTCTTTAACAAAAAAGCCTGTAAACGTAATGTTTACAGGCTTTTTTACAATAATCTAATTCCCTAAATAAAGTAATTTAAAAAGTAACTAATTTCACTCCCAATGTAAACCATCTTGAAGGCAGTGGGACTGCTCCTACTTCATAATACGCTGCATTGAAAATATTTTGTCCATCTAAGAAAATGGTGAATTTATTAATTGCCTGGCTTACTCTAAAGTCATTTACCCAATAAGAAGGCCCTGTAATTCTTTCGTTAAAACGAGTTGCAAACATTACAGATAGATTTCTAAACTGATAATCTATCGTATTGGTAATTTGATGTTTTAATGAAGAAATTGCATATTTTGAATACGTTTCTGTACGTGCTGTTTTAAATTCAGAATCTAAATAAGTGTATCCTAAAAGAATGTTTAATCTAGAATCTTTAGAGAAATCAAATCTATAAGTTCCACGTAAGTTGATTCCGTTTGTGTTCAAATCTCCAGTGTTCTGACTTTGCCAAGGCACCGTTGTTTCGTTACGCATCCAATCGATATAATTGTCAATTTTTCTGTAGAAATAATTCGCATTTAAGCTCAAAGCTCTTTTGTTGTACTTAAATCCAACTTCACTCTGAAACGCATTTTCCGAATCTAAATCTGGATTTCCGATATTTCCAGTTTGTTTCAAATACAAATCTGTAAACGATGGAATTCTTTGGCTTGTTCCCACATTTCCAATAATTTTAAATGCGTCAGTAATTGCATAACTTGCATCAATTCCTGGATAAATCTGCCATTTGTAATCTGAATTATAGTTTAAATACGTTCCGATGTTTACATCTAACTTTTCCGTAAAACTTGTTCTGTACTCGGCATAAAGACCAACATTATCGCGATCATGATCTCCAATGTTTGAAGAGTGAATATTTTCGTTTCTAAATTCAGCTCCAAAACCAATTTCTCCTTTAGATAATTTAACTGTAGAATTCAATTCTCCAGCAATAGAATTCGTGTAATGCTGACTTCTTCCAACTGTCAAATTTGAATTTCCTAAATAACGGTAATCATCATAATTGTATCTGTAAGTTACTCTCGGCATAATTTTCCAACTATCCGTAATTTGATGATTGGATTGAATGTTAGCAAATGTAGTCTGAACAATTTCGGTAGCATTTTTATCAGTTGGAGCAGCATAAAATCCGTTAGCACCAAATCCGTTATTGATGTAACCTGCAGAACCTAAAATTTCGTTTTTATCATTGATCTGAACATTTCCTTGATAGAAAATTTTATTGTTTTCGAATGCTGTATTGTAACGGTAACCGTTGCTTTTATCATGCGAAGCAAAAATTAAATGTTGCTGTTTTTCTTTTCCTAAAACAGCTCCAGCTTGAATTCCTGTTCCGTAATAGGTATCTCCAGTGTCTTCCGTGTCTTTTTCGAAATTAGAACCTGCATAAGTGCTAACCAAAAAACCAGAATCGGTTGGTTTTTTCGTAATAATATTAATAGCTCCCGTTAAACTGTTGATTCCATAAATTCTTGCAGCCGGACCACGAACAACTTCGATTCTCTCTATTGCCTCAACTGGAAGAGGAAGATTCAACATATTATGAGCCGTTTGCGAATCGATAACTTTTGCTCCATTCAATAAAACAACAGTTTGCTCAAAACTTCCGCCATCAACACTAATGTCGGCTTGAGTTCCAAAAGGTCCTCTTTGTCTAATATCTACTCCGTTGGCATATTGCAATACTTCTTGCAATGTTCTTCCTGGAAGTTTTTTTATTGTTTCGCTAGAGATAACATAAACGTTTCTGTTTTGTTTAGAAATTGGCGTGTTAAAACGACCTTCGTTAATAATGACTTCATCCATTTGGTTGATGGAATCGTTTTTTGTCTGTGCGTAAAAATTGGTACAAATTACTGTAAAAACAGCAAAATAGATTTTTTTCATTTTGGTTTACTATTTTTTTGGCAAAAGTAAACTCTTACCGTACCAACAAAGCATACCAGTTTAATAATTACAAGTAGTCCGGTTGAAATTCTATTCTATTTTGTGTGAAATCAAATAAAACGAAAGAAAACCTGAAAGATATTACTTATAAATCAAATATTTAGCTCTCATTTTTTTAAACGCAATTAAACCTTCTTTCCAACTGTTTCTGATTTCTTCTTCCGAAATTCCAGCTTCAATCTGCTGTTGGAGTTTTTCATTTCCTGCGCGAATGGCAAATTTTCTTTTATCGAAAAATTTAGATTTATCTGCTGTTGTCTGATAGGCTTTTATCAACCATTTAATTTCTAATCTGCTTATTCTCGGAATAGAAGACAAATCTTCTCCATTGCATTCTATACCTTTGTATAAAGGATCTTTATCTCCAAAATTAGGTTGTGGAGTAAAAGAGAAATCGCTTTTTGGCAGATAGGGCGAACCGTAAATCTGGAACTGCTTTTCGGTTCCGCGTCCCATACTTACATTTGTTCCTTCAAAAAGACATAAACTCACATATAAATTAATCGCTTGATCGTTTGGCAAATTTGGTGAAGGTCGTACAGGCAAACTATAAGAGCTTTTTCTAGTATAATTCAAACACGGAATCACAGTCAGTTTGCATTGAATTCCATCTTTCAGCCATTTTTGTCCGTTGATCATTTTGGCTTCTTCTCCCAAAGTCATTCCGTGCAATAAAGGCGTTGGATGCATTCCGATTCCGCTTTTAAAAGCGATATCCAAAACAGGGCCGTCAACGATCGAAATATTCGGATTGGGACGATCCAACACAATCAGTGGAACATTGTTCTCTGCGCAGGCTTCCATAATGCGGTGCATTGTAGAAACGTACGTATATAATCGTGTTCCAACATCCTGCAAATCAAAAACCATAACATCGATTCCTTTTAATTGCTCTGGAGTTGGTTTATTGTTTTTTCCGTAAAGCGAAACAATCTGCAAACCAGTTTTAGAATCGATTTCGTCAGATACATTTTCTCCAGCATCAGCTGTTCCTCTAAAACCGTGTTCTGGTGCAAAAATGCTTTTTATTTTTACTTTTTGTTCTACTAAAAAATCGACTAAATGTTTTTCTTTAGTGATAATTCCCGTTTGGTTGGTTACAATTCCTACGGTTTTGTCTTTTAATAAAGGCAGGTATTTTTCGGAATTCTCAGCACCAGTTTTTATTTGCTGCGCAAAAGAAACGGCTGAAATTAGCAGGCAGATTATAATTAGTTTTTTCATAGCTCTTATTTTTTTTTGCCACAGATTAAAGGATTAAAAAAGGATTTTTTGTTTGTCACTAATTACACAAATTTTCGCTAATTCTTTTTTTACATACTTTATATAAAATAAAAATCACTTTAATCCTCTTAATCTGTGGCAAAACTTTTTCAAACAGATTAAGAAAATTAATTCGTGTAAATTCGTGCAATTCGTGGCAAACTTTATTTATTAATCTGTCTCCAGATTTTAGCGCTAAAATCGTCTTTGTACATTAATCTGTTTGTTCTCGTTGGGTTAACTCGATTGGTTAGAATGATTAAAAATCGGTTTGTATTTCTATTCATAAAGAAAAAAGTTCCTGTAAAACCCGTATGCCCAAAATCGTCTTTTGTAAAAAACTCGTCTGGTTTTCTTTTATCAAAACCTAAACCGCGATAAATTCCCTCTTTTGCAAGTGGCGAATCTGTAAACTCTTTTACAACATTGGCTTTTAGAATCTGTTTTCCTTTGTAATTTCCGTTGTTCATTAACATTTTACAGATTACGGCAATCGATTCTGCGTTGGCAAACAAACCTGCATTTCCAGAAACGCCTCCAAAAATCGCCGCTGCTTCATCGTGCACATAACCTTTTACAGTATCTTTTCTAAAAAAATTATCTACCTCAGTTGGCATTACATTATCTATAGAAGTCCATTTTAACGGATTATAGCCAATTTTCGAAATGCCTAATTCGGTATAAATTTCATTTGTGAACTCATCGAGTTTTTTTCCTGTTTTGGTTTCAATCATTTGCTTCACCAAAAGCAAATTTAAATCGCTATACAAATATTTCGCTCTCGGATTTGTATTTGCCTTTGCAATTCTCTCATAAACCGATGGATAAAACTCTGGATTGAGCCACATGTTTTTATAAATCTGAACCCAATTTTCTTTTGGTTCAAAAACCAGATATTTAGAATCGTAAACAATATTTTTGTTCACAAACATATTATCAAAAGGCTCAACATATTGTTCCGATTTTTGATTGCTCAAAAAAGGCGAATTATCTGGTGTAGAAAGCAATGCTTGATAAAAAGTGATACTTGGCGTTAATCCAGAAGTGTGCGTTAGCAATTCAAAAAGCGTTAAATCGGAAATCGCTGTGTTTTTGTACATCGGAACAATTTCACCTACTTGATCCGTCAATTTAATTTCTCCATCTCCAACCAAACGCATTGTTACAAGTGTTGCTCCTAAAACTTTAGACATCGAAGCCAAATCAAAAACATCATCTGATTTTACTAATTGCTTTTTGGTATAATCGTGATAACCGTAATTTTTGGAAATCAGATTAAAATCTCCTGTTCCTACAATAATCTGTGCTCCTGGAAAAAAGCCTTTTTCGAGCGCATTTGTCATCATCGAATCGATATAAACCTCATTTCGTTTTACATCAAAAGATTGCTTTGCCTTTTTCTGCGAATAACCTTTTACTCCCAAGAAAATCAAGGAAACCACTATAATTTTAATACCAATATTTTTCATAGTACTATGGATTAATTTTTAAGTCCTGTCCTGCCATCAAAGGCTCATTATTGGTTCCTGTAATTTGTATTCTAACCGCTTTTATAGGCTGTTTCGGATAAATTGATGCGTTTCCGTAATCAAAATTATCGCCTTTTATAAAATCAGTTCCATTGTATGAAAACTCAACATAACCGTTGTTTATTATAAATCTCGGATGATGCGGAATTCCAGTTAAAACATCTATTTTAGAAGACACTACAGGATTCGTAAAAGTATACAAAATCCAATCGCCATCTTTGCAGGCAACATCGGTACGCAAATAGGTTTCTTCATTATAATCTTCCAGATTCGCAATTGGAAACTTCGGATTTTCTGCCATCGAAGAAGTCACTTTCACTTCTGGTTCCTGATAAGGCGTACAATTGAATTTTACATTTGCTGCAGATTTTTTCTCTTCTTTATTTTCGACTGTAAAGTCTAATCGATACGTATTTTTTTCATTATAATTTTCAATCAAAAATCTCAAACGAGGTTTTGATTTTAGTGCTTTTTCATCTGCATAAGTCTGAATTAATTTATCATTTTCAAAAAGCGAAACATTTTTGATTGTTCCGTTTGCTCCATCATCTGTCGGATTGAAAGTCAAATACCAGATTCCTTTTTTATCAACATGTTCAGTAATATTTTCAGAAATAGTCAAGACTTCTGCTTTAGAGGTATTCCAATTGGCAACAGGCAGTTTTTCAGCTTTTACTGCTGGACTTGCTATATATTCATTAAAAAATACTCTAAACATATAGCGTTCGTAATCTTTCGTTTGAATTGGCTCTGTGTATAGAGGCGATTGTCTTGTTGGCTCATTTCCATCTTTATCAAATCGCACAACAGCACCTTCATAAGGTGGCGTTACAGTAATTGTTCCATTTTTATAAATCGCTGTTGGAGGAAAATCTCTAAAAGCAATTCCCATATCTGCCAGTCTTTGCAAATGACTGTGAGTTAATCTTCCGTAAAAATCGTCCCAGTTTTTATCTTCTTTTTTAGACCATCCAATTTCAGACAACGCACTGATTCTCGGATAACTTTGATATTCCATAATTCTTGCAGGACGATCCAAATATTCGCTCCACAAAGCACCTTGAACTCCAATGATATTTTTTTGTTCTTCTGGAGTTAAATCAGTATCTGGAATTGGTTCAAACGAATAGGCTCTTTTGGTATCTGTGATTGCAGCCCAACGATGGCCGCGTTCTGTTTCAGATTGTGCCATATCGTAATACGTAAATTGTCCTGGCATCATGATGGTTTTATACCCTTTTTTTGCAGATTCAATTCCATAACTAATTCCTTGCCAAGCAGAAATCAACGTGTTCGGATCAATTTCTCCGCCTTTCAGGATTTCGTTCCATCCATCTGTTTTTTTATGGTATTTGTCTACAATTTTCTGTACTCTTCTAAAGAAATAATTTTGAAGCTGAAAACTATCTGTAAATCCTTCCTTTGCCATCAAAGCTTGACATTTTGGACAATGTTCCCAATTGGCACGATTAACTTCGTCTCCGGCAATATGAATATATTCAAAAGGGAATAATCCAGATACTTCTCTAATAATCGAATCTAGGAGATCATAATTTTCTTCGCGCCCAACACACCAAACATTTTTCACTTCGCCCTGAACACTTTTTAGTTCCTGCGTAATCGCACAACCCACTTCTGGATACGAAGCTGTTACGGCACGCGAATGTCCCGGTATTTCGATTTCTGGCATTACAGAAATACCTCGATCTGCTGCATAAGCCACCACTTCTTTAATATCTTCTTGTGTATAGAAACCTCCGTAACGTTTGTCACCAGAGCCATAAGAAGGAAGCAAAACTTCGCCTGGACCTCTCCAAGCGCCTTTTAAAGTTAAATCTGGCAACGATTTAATTTCGATTCTCCAGCCGTTATCGTCTGTTAAATGCCAATGAAAAACATTCATTTTATGAGCGGCCAACCAGTCAATATAATTTTTTACGGTTTGTTTATCGAAGAATTGTCTTGAACAATCCAACATCATTCCACGCCAGTCAAAACGTGGATAATCTTCAATTTTTACAAACGGAACGCTTCCTTTTTTAACATCTTTTGTAGAACAAATTTGAAGTAAAGTCTGAAATCCGTTTAAAACTCCTTTATCTGTTTTTCCTTTTACGAAAATTCCTTTTTCATTTATTTCTAAGTGATAACCTTCATCTGGAAGATTCAATTTCTTATCAACCAGAAATGAAATATTATTTTTTCCGTGTTTTTTTCCAATAGAAACAATTGGGGTAATTCCTGTATTTTTTGAAATATTTGCTGAAATATAATCGGCGCTGTTTTTTAATTTCTTGTCTACAACCACTTTTAATGGCGAAGGCAAAACAAACTGACCCGAACTTTGCTGAACAGATACCGGTTTCGGAATTAGGTCTAATTTTTGGGCTTGTACAAAACTAAGCGAACTTAGAAATATGGCTAATAGAAGAATACTTTTTCTCATTTCTTTGTATATTTTATTTTATTGAAAATTCAATCGGACTGCTTTCTGTCTGAGTCTGACTCAAAGCGGTGAGCGCATACACGTAGTTTTCCAAATCGGCATTCGGAACTTCTAGTTTTAAGGCTGTTGTCACATAATAAATATTCTCAGGATTTGAGAAATCAGTTATTCTTCCTTTTGGGAATTTGTAGATTACATATTTTTTGTCATTCAATGCCGCTTTCCAAGTCAAAACTGCTTTATCTCCTTTTTTAGCAATCACTGCATTTGTTGGCGGTTCTGGTTTTAGTCTTGTAATTCTATTCGCTTCTGGAGTTAAAGCAATGTATTTATATTCTTTTTGAAGAAGTGGCTGTCTCAAAGTATCTCCTTTTTTTAAGAAAGTCGAAGCGGTAAAATGCATAGAGCCATCAATTTGAGGCATTTTACGAATCATTTCGATTTGTTTTACAATCTGGTCCGGACTTCTCCACTCAGGTTCTTTAGCCGAAGTTGAAATTTTATAATCGCCATGGCCAACGTAAACATTTGCTCCATATTTGTGTTCTGCCCACCATTTTGCCAGAACTTCAAAATTGGCGCGGTCAAAACCAATATGCCAGTATAATTGAGGTGTTACATAATCGATCCAGTTTTCTTTTTGCCATTTTAAGATATTCGCATACAAATCATCATAATTTGTTGCTCCAGCAACGGTATTAGAACCTTGCGAATCTTTGGCAATATTTCGCCAAACCCCAAAAGGTGAAATTCCGAATTCGACTTCTGGTTTATTGGCAATAATGGTATCTCTGATTTGCTTGATAATTAAATCGACATTGTCTCTTCTCCAATCGTCTTTATCTTTAAACTGGCGCGGTTCTTTGGCAAATGCTTTATCATCTGGAAATTCTTGTCCTGCAATTTTATACGGATAAAAATAATCATCCATGTGAACTGCCTGAATATCGTATTTACGAACAATCTCGCCCACAACAGAAGCCACAAAATCTCTGGTTTCCTTTAAACCCGGATTAAAATATCTCGTTTTTCCGTAAGTCAGGAAAAGGTCTGGTCTTTTAAAATATAAATGATTTTTTGAAAGTACATCTCTAACGGTATCTTTCTGAACACGATACGGGTTAAGCCAAACATGCACATTCATTCCACGTTTTCCCGCTTCATCGATCATCATCTGCAACGGATCGAAACCTGGGGCAACGCCTTGGGTTCCGGTTATCCAATGCGATGCTGGTTCTTTTGTTGATTTATAAAATGCATCAGCAGTTGGACGAATTTGAAAAATTACGGTATTCATATTATAAGAACGCAGATTATCCAAAATGGCAATCATTTCGTTCTTCATTTCTTTGTCTGATAATCCTGGTTTAGAAGGCCAGTCGATATTTTCTACGGTAGAAATCCAAGCGGCTCGCATTTCTCTTTTTGGAGATTGCTGACTGAAAATTTTAGTCTGAATCAGCAATACCAAAATCATAATTTTTAGGCTTTTCATAAATTATTATTTTTAGGTAGTTAGTATAATATTGTTGCAGAAAAGTTTAACCGCAAAGGGCGCAGTGGTTTACGCTATGTTCGCAAAAAGTTTCTTTTCCTTTTTTTTAATCTCGCAGAGGCGCAATTTTTTTATTGTTTGATTGTTATTTTTCTCTCGCAGATTTAGCAGATTCAATGGATTTAATTTGTTGCGAAAAAAATCTTTTTAATCCTTTAATCTGTGGCTATTTTTACTCTCGCAGATTTAATTCGCGGAAATTTGTGCAATTCGTGGCGAATATTTTTTTAATCCTTATATCCCGATAACTATCGGGAGTGGCAAAAAAATACCTAACAGGTTTTGAAAACCTGTTAGGATAACCAACCAAAATTTATACATTACGAATTATCGGTAGTTCGCAATGCACTTAACGTTACTTTGTTTTTATATTTTCGTTGAAGAAATCATGAAAAAACAAAAGCTGATATTTTATGGAATTTTCCCAATATTTAAGATTATGTTCGCCTGGACGTTCTATATAATCGTGATTTATTTTTAGATCCAGCATTTTTGCATGAAGCTCTCTGTTTACTTTCATAAAGAAATCGTCAACTCCGCAATCAATAATTAATTTTAATTTGTTGTCTTTTACCAAATCAAGCATATTGGTAACTGTGTTCTGATTCCAATTTTCTGGAAATTCTGTAATTGGCCCTAATCGTTTTTTGATATCCCAATTTTCAGGAAACGGACGAAAATCTACGCCTCCGCTCATACTTCCTGCTGCTCCAAATACATCTTGGTGTTTAAAAGACAAATACAAAGCACCGTGTCCGCCCATACTTAAACCTGAAATGGCTCTTCCTTTACGATCTGAAATGGTTCTGAATTGTTTGTCAATAAAAGGAACTAATTCTTTTACCACATAAGTTTCGTATTTAAAAGTTGGATCTATCGGACTGTCAAAGTACCAGCTTGAATAATTTCCGTCTACACCAACTATAATGAATCCGAATTGATCAACTTGTTTTCCCAATTCTTTAAAATCTTTTGCCCAAGAACCATAATTTCCGCTGTAGCCATGAAGCAGATAAACTACAGGAAATGCTTTCTTGCTCTTTTTATAATTGTCTGGAACCATAACACAAGTTTTAATATTCTTCTGCATCGAAGGACTAAAAACTTGCAAAGTATCAACCTTCGCCGCTTGAACTGCAAAGGCTATAAAAAGAAGAAAGAAAGTGTAAATTGTTTTTTTCATAATTGATGTTTTTATAAAATAATATTTTTGAAAAGCACTGGGAAAATACAAAAAATTATTTCAAACAATCTTTTAAAATAGTTACGGGATGCATCGCTTTTCTGCTCGTTCCGTCAAAAATCTGATGACGGCAGCTTGTTCCTGCGGCTGCAATTTCTGTAGATGACTCTGTTGCCCTAATTTTAGGAAACAGTGTATCTTCTCCCATCTTCATGCTGATTTCGTAATGTTCTTTTTCATAACCAAATGAACCCGCCATTCCGCAACAGCCCGAATTGTAAATCGTAACCGTACTATTTTTTGGAAGATTCAGCATTGCAAAAGAAGCTTCAACAGAGCTTAATGATTTTTGATGACAATGCCCGTGGATTTTGATAGTTTTCTCTTTTTCAGAAAATTGATCTTCGCGAATTTTTCCGTTTCCAATTTCTCTTTTAAAAAACTCTTCAACTGTAAAAGTATTTTTCGCTAATTTCTCGGCACTTTCTTTATCAGCCGCCAATCGAATATATTCGTCTCTGAAAGTCAATATGGCTGAAGGTTCAAGACCTATTAAAGGTGTGTTTTCAGAAATTATATTTTTAAAGGCATTGATATTTTTATTGGCAATTTCCTGCGCCTCTTCTAGAAAACCTTTTGAAATAAAGGCTCTTCCGCTTTCTTCATGCTCAATTATAATTACTCTGTAACCTAATTTTGTCAATAATTCGTAAGCATCAATTCCGACTGAAACATCGTAGTAATTGGTAAATTCATCACAGAAAAGATAAACGCTGCCGTTTTCAAAAGCGCTGTCTACGTAATGCTTTTTGTTCTTTTCGTGCCATTTTCTAAAGGTCTTTGGAGCCAATAAAGGCACCTGTCTTTCAGGCGCAATTCCCATACGTTTTTTAACAAACGAAAGATTCGAAGCCCAATTGGTAACAGATGGGGCAATACTTCCCAATTCATTCAATTTCGAATTGAAAGCAAATATCTTATTTCGGAAAGAAAATCCGTTTGCTTTTTGGTATTGGTATAAAAATTCTGCTTTTAAAGTTGCCACATCAACATTGCTCGGACATTCGCTCGCGCAGGCTTTACAGCTCACACACAATTCAAAAACTTTATATAATTCTTCGTGATCGAATTTATTTTCTTTTTCAGAATTCGTCAGATATTCTCTTAAAGCGTTGGCGCGTGCGCGCGTTGTATCTTTTTCATTTCTTGTAGCACGATAACTCGGACATAAAGTTCCACCTGCCGATGGCATTTTACGGCAATCGCCCGAACCGTTGCATTTTTCAGCAGCGCGCAAAACTCCTAAACTATCAGAGAAATCCTGAATGGTTTTTATCTCAGGCTCCACTCTTCCTGCTTCGAAACGCAGATTTTCATCCATTTTAGAAGCATTTACAATTTTCCCAACATTCAAAATCGCATTAGGATCAAATGCTTTTTTTACTCGTTTTAGCAGTTCGTAGTTTTTATCGCCAATCATAAAAGGAAGAAACTCTCCGCGTAGAATTCCGTCGCCGTGTTCACCGCTTAATGAACCTCTATATTTTTTCACCAAATGGGCTACTTCAGTAGATAAATTTCTAAACTGATGTAATCCTTCTTTTGTTTTTAAATTAATCTTCGGACGCAAATGCAACTCTCCCGCTCCAGCATGTGCATAGTAAATCGCGCTTTGTCCGTGTCTTTCCATCATTGCTGCAAAATCGGCAATATAATTAGGCAAATCACTCAATTCTACCGCAGTATCCTCAATAGAATCGGCAGCTTTGTCGTCTCCTACAATACTTCCTAAAAGTCCAAGACCAGCTTTTCTTAGCTCATTTACTTTGTCAATATCGGTTCCGTAGATTTTTGGCAACGCATATCCGAAACCATTATTTTCTATATCTTTAATTAATGCATCGGCTTGCAATTCGGCATCTTCCATGCTAATGTGCGATCCCACTTCAAGCATAATAACAGCTTTTGGTTCGCCCACAATAAAGAATCGATTTTTAGCTTGTTCTCTATTGGTTTTGGTACAATCTAATATGGTATCATCCATCATTTCGCAAGTGTACAAATGATGTTTCATGGCAGTGACAACGGCTTCTAAACTTTCCTGAATGGTATTAAAATGTGCCACAACCATGATATTATTGGTTGGCGGCAAATCGTCTACTTTCAAGGTAATTTCTGTAGTAAAGGCCAAAGTTCCTTCACTTCCGCAAAGTAGTTTTCCTAAATTGATGGTATCTTCTGTTCCCGAAAAAAGTTTTGATTTCAGTAAAACATCAATTGCGTAACCTGTATTTCGTCTGTGAATTTCTGGTTTTGGAAATTCTTTTAAGATTTCTTCCTGATTTTCTTTGCTCGAAAGTTCGTCGTAAATGGTTTTGTAAATTTTATTTTCTAAAGAATCGCCTTTTGTTTTTTCGATAAATTCTTCAGAAGTTAAATCTTTAAATATTGCGGTAGTTCCGTCACTTAAAACGGCCTTTATTTCTACAATTTTATCTCGGGTAACGCCATAACGAATTGAGGTTGTTCCTGACGAATTATTTCCAACCATTCCGCCAATCATACATCTATTGGTAGTTGATGTAGTTGGAGCAAAAAATAATCCGTGAGGTTTTAAATATAAATTCAGTTCATCACGAATTACTCCAGGCTGAACTGTTATGGTTTTATTTTTAGTATCAAAAGAAACAATTTTATTAAAATGTTTCGAAACATCGACAATGATTCCGCTTCCGATAGTTTGACCTGCAAGCGAAGTTCCTGCTGTTCTAGGCGTTATAGAAAATTTATTTTTTGAAGCGAACCGAATAATATTTACAATATCATTTTCTGATTTTGGAATCGCCACGGCAAGAGGCATAATTCTATAAGCAGAGGCATCTGTGGCGTATATTTTTTTATGAAGATCATCATAAAAAAGAGTTCCTTCTAGCGAGGTTTCTAATTCTTGTAGTTGAAGAGAATCGGACATTTAATTGGTTCTGTTGCTTTTGGTTCTTTAATACATGTTTTATTTCTGCGCTTCACTAAAAAGTTGTTTGGCAAAAACAATACATTCTAAATTTTATTAGAATTTGATACTTATTAAAGTTCCTCTTAAAAGCTTTGAACTTCTTTTAACGCACCAAAGAAATGGCAAGTAAACCAAGAAATGATTTTCATAAATATACCTGACTAATAAAATTAGTTTTAACAAATATAGATACAAAAAGCATACAAATACATTATTTTGCGTTTTTTAACATAATTAAATTATAATAACGCAACAAAACGCAAAAACTGCATTAAGTAAGTTTAAAATTATAAGATAAAAACACCAGATTTTCTATATTCGTCTAGTTTTTCATCTTCTGGATCTAACTCTGTCACAATCGTATCGAGTTGTGTAAGATCGCATACGCCGTGTGGCATTTTGGTATTTAATTTATTTGAAGCAAACATCGAAACCACTCTATCAGAAGCTTCTATCATTGCTTTTTTCACAATTGAGATTTCATAACCTACTTCTGTAAGCCCTTGTTTTATATTTATACTGCTGGCACCAATGAAACAAATATCGGCTTTGATTTTAGAAACTACCTGAATCACATCCATACCAATGGTTACCATTGCGTTTTTCTGCATTTTGCCACCAATAAATATTAAATCAATATTTGGATGTTGAGATAATTGCATCGCGATTGGCAAACTATAAGTATATATTGTCGCTTTTAAATTAGCAGGAATTAACTTGGCAAAAACCAAATTGGTGCTTCCTCCACTCATTATAATAACCTGATCGTCATGAAGTAAAGACAATGCTTTTGATACGATTTGTTTTTTTTGTTCTTCTGCAGTTATTGCAATATCAAATACATTTGCAGGTTTCTCTTTAACTTGAACTGCCCCGCCGTACACCTTCTCTAACTGCTTTTTACTGTCCAATTCATTCAAATCTCTTCTTATGGTATCTTCAGACAAATCGAGAGCCAAAGCTAAATCTGTTGTAACAACTTTTTGGTCTTCAATAAGCTTAGTCATTATGTATTTATGTCTTTCGGCTTTCAGCATGTTTTTTAAAAGTTAAAGTTCATCACAAATATATCAAATATTTTAATCTCTATCAGAAAAGACGTTAAAAACTGCAAAAATACGCATTAAGTAAATTTTTAAAATAAATCAAATAAACTTTTTGAGGCAAAACTTGCGTTTTTTTGCGTTATTCAATTTTTTTTTCGAAAAAAAATCAAAAATAACGCATTTATATGCAATTAATAAATATATTTGCTCAACAACAACCATAAAAAACCAGATTAATCATGAAAAAGTTACTCTTTATTTCAGTGTTGGTTTTGTGCATTCAAACAGCATTTGGACAAGCAAAAACAGTTACTGGAACAGTAAAAAGCAAATCAGACGGAATTCCAATTCCTGGAGTCAGCGTCGTTATTCAAGGAACAAATAATGGCACTACAACTGACTTTGATGGAAACTACAGCATTTCTGTAGCACCGGGACGAACTCTAAGCTTTAGTTATATGGGTTATGAAACTCAATCAATTAAAGTGGAAAGCCAACAGAAAATAAATGTTGGTCTTACAGAAAGCACTTCGAAACTAGACGAAGTTGTTGTTGTAGGTTTTGCTTCTCAGAAAAAAACCAATTTAACAGGAGCTGTTGCCAATATTGATGTTGCTAAAACAATTGGAAGCAGACCTTTAACTGATGTTAGTAAAGCTTTACAAGGTACTACTCCGGGGGTAAACATTAATTTTAATTCAGGAAATATCAACCGTGCCGCAAAAATAAACATTCGTGGAGCGGGTACAATTAATGGTTCAGACGATCCTTTAATATTAGTAGACGGTGTTCCTACCGACTTATCATTAATTAACCCAAATGATATTGCTACGATGTCTGTACTTAAAGATGCGGCTTCTGCGTCTATCTATGGTGCTCGTGCTGCGTTTGGAGTTGTTCTTATTACTACAAAAAGCGGAAAAACAGGCGAAGGAAAAGTGAGATTTTCTTATTCTGCCAATACGGCTTTTACAAACCCAATTTCTACGCTTAAATTCTTAGATCCAACAGAAGAAATTCCAGGATTAATTGCCGCAGGAACAAGAACGGATGGTTCTACTCCGGAAATTTTTGGTCAGAATTACAGCATTTTGTTAGACGGAATTAAAAACTGGAAACAAAAATATGCAAACAATCGTACCAGTAATGAAATGGTTTATGGAGAAGATTGGGAAATAAAAAATGGTGTTCCTTATTTCTATAGAGTTTGGGATGCAAACAAAGAATTGTATGCTAGCAATGCGCTACAAACTACACACAATATTTCTGCTCAAGGAAATTTAGGAGATAAAAGTTCATTCTTTGCTTCGTTCGGATTGACTAACCAAGATGGTATGTTAAGAGTAAATCAGGAAAAAAGACAAAGAATCAACATTAATTTAGGTTTTACAACAAAATTAGCAGATTGGCTTACTGGAGATTTTAAAGTAATGACAATCAACAGTTCTTACGATCAACCATTTAATTATTATGGAGGTTCTGGAACTGATGACACTGGTTACGGAGGTTACTTTGGTTATGCGCTTCGTTGGGGGCAATATTTCCCAAATTTTGGAACTTACAGAGGATACAATTTCCGTACAGCTGGAGGGTATTTATCTAATGCTTCTAGAAACGAAAATAACAAACGTAATACTAGAGTAAGTGCTAGATTTACAGCAGATATTACAAAAGATTTAAACCTTATCACTGAAATAAGCAGTGTAAACGATTATTACAACAGAAAACAAAATGGTGGCAAATTCTTAGCATGGGACAGCTGGTCTGCAATGCCATACGATGCGACTACGATTCAAACCGCTACTCCTGCAACTCTAGAAACAGGAAATGATTTTGTTGGACAATCAAAACAAGAATCAACTACAAATGTGGTAAACATTTATGGTAATTATAAAAAACAATTTGACAAGCATAATTTCAAATTCTTAGCTGGTTTCAACTCAGAATGGCAAAATTTATCTCGTAACTACGCAAGAAGAAATACGCTTTTAGACAAATCTAAACCAGAATTTAACCTTGCAGTTGGCGAACAATTTGTTTCTGGAGCCGCAAACACAGATTTAAATCCAACGGTAACAGAGTACTCGATTGCAGGTTTCTTTGGCCGTGTAAACTATGATTACAACGGAATTTATTTAGTAGAGCTTAATGCTCGTTATGATGGTTCTTCAAGATTTCCAACTAACGAACAATGGGGATTCTTCCCTTCTGCTTCTGTAGGATACAAAATTGTGAACGAGAAATTTATGGAAGGAACACGCAGCTGGTTAAACGATCTTAAATTGCGTGGTTCTATCGGATCAATCGGTAACCAAAACGTTGGAAACAATGCTTTCTTATCGATCATGACAGCTAAAAACCCTTCTTGGGTAAATAGCGGTGCTACTCTTCCGCCTTCTACAAATTTACCAACTAACGTAGATCCTGCATTGACTTGGGAAAAAGTAATGACTAAAGATGTGGGTATTGATATTAAAATTTTGGATATGCTTGGTGCTTCTTTTGACTGGTACCAACGTGATACAAAAGGAATGCTTGCTCCTGGTATAACACTTCCAGGTTCATTTGGACAGACTTCTGCACAAACTAACTCAGGAAACATGAGAACTCAAGGTTGGGAGCTTTCTTTGAACTTTAATAAAAATTTAAGCGAAACTGCTTCTATTTTTGTTGATGTTGCTTTATCTGATTCTAAATCGGTTATTACAAAATGGAATAATACTTCTAAATTATTAGCTTTAGTTACCACTGATACTAAGCCTTACTATGATGGTTACGAGATTGGCCAGATTTGGGGATTAACAAGTGATAGACTTTTACAGGCTGATGACGTAATTACTAATAACGGAAAAACGGTAAATGGTGTTGACTACTCTAAAACAATGGGTGGAAACTTCAAATACGGAGCTGGAGACGTTCACTATGTGGATTTAGATGGTGACGGAGCTATTACTCGTGGAGCGGGAACTGCAGACGATCACGGAGATTTGAAAAAAATTGGTAATTCAACCCCTCGATACAGATATGGTATTACATTAGGTGGTAAATTCCGTGGATTTGATATTTCTACTTTCTTCCAAGGAGTTGGAAAACGTGATTACTGGGCTGCTTCAGATGCTGTATTGCCTTTCTTCCGTGCACCTCAGCAAATGTATGCCAACCAAGCAGATTACTGGACTCCAGAAAACACAGGTGCTTATTTCCCAAATCCATACTATGGTAACGAAGCAAACACTTTTGGATCAGGTACTCAAGGCCAGAACAACTTTGTTACTTCAACAAGATATTTATTAGACATGTCTTATTTCCGTCTTAAAAACTTTACTATCGGATACAACTTGCCAGCAGCTCTTGTGAAAAAAGCAGGATTAGAAAAAGTAAGATTATATACTTCTGGTGAAAATATTGCGACTTGGGCAGACAAACGTCTTCCTGTAGATCCTGAAATTGACGAAACAGAAGTTTTCTGGGGAAGAGCTTATCCTTACACAAAAACATGGTCAGTTGGTGTTGATATCTCTTTCTAATTTCTAACTATTCAAAACTCTTACAATGAAAAAATACAATATAAAATCTAAGTTTCTGCTAATGTTTGCAACTGCTTTACTAGCAGGAAGCGCAGTTAGCTGTTCAGATTATCTTACTGATGATCCTGCAGATAAATTTACAAACGATAACTTTTGGCAGTCAGAAGATAACGTAAAAACCTTTTCATGGCTTAATTATGATACTTTTTATGGTTATGGAAATGGTACAACAATTGGACTTTCGTTCTTCTACTATCATGGAAGTGATTATAGAGTTGACGATAACTTGTCTGCCTTTACTTTCTACCAAATGCCAGTTACCGCTGCAACTACCAATGTTTATTCTTGGAATGAATATTACACGCTTATCCGTCGTTGCAACCTAATGCTAGAAAAAATCCCGACAGTAAACATGTCGACAGAAAAAAAGAACCATTACATTGGAGTTGCTAAATTTTTTAGAGCTTATACCTATTTCCGTTTAGTGCAAAAATTTGGAGATGTGCCTTACACTGACAAATATTTAGCTCAAGATGATGCTGCAGTATATGCTCCTTCAAAACCAAGAGCCGAAATTATGGACAACGTAATTGCAGAACTTCAAGAAGCAGCCGATTTGATGCTTGTAAATGATGACAAAAACGTTACGGCAAATAAATACACCGCTTACGCAGCTTTAAGTAATGCTTGTATTTATGAAGGTACTTACAGAAAATACCATTTAGGTCAAGATGGAAGCGTTTACCTTAACAAAGCAAAAGCAGCTTCTTTGATGATTATGAACAATCCAAGCTACAAATTGAATGCAGATTGGAAAGGGCTTTACAACTCAGTTGAATTACTTGGAAATTCAGAGGTGATATTAGCAAAACGTTATTTAACAAACGTATTAATGCACTCTCTTCAAAACTATACAAACACTTCAACAATCCAGTACGGTTTAACAAAATGGGCTGCTGACAGTTATGTAACAACAAACGGATTGCCTATTCAACAAGCTGGAAACAGCCAATACGCAGGAGACGACAATGTTACAAATACATTCACTAACAGAGATCCTCGTTTTAGTAAAACGGTAAATCCTGCTAACTACGGTTACAAAGGAAAACCTTTTGGTACAACAGCTTTAGTTTCAATGTCTGGATATGTATTTGAATTGTACAATAATCCTGCTACAACAGGTCCAGATGTAACTACAGGAGGACGTAACTATACCGATGCTCCATTATTCACTTTAAGTGAAGTGTATTTAAATTATGCTGAAGCTTGTGCTGAATTAGGAACTGCAACAAACGCAGATCTTGATTTGTCAATCAACAAAGTGCGTACTCGTGCCGGAATCGCTCCTTTGACTACTGACGGAGTAAATGCTTCTGCAAATGGTGTTCAAATTAACGACCCAAGAAGAACTTCTTCTTTAGAACAATTGACTGGAGTAGTAAATCCGTTAATTTGGGAAGTTCGTCGTGAGCGTCAAATTGAATTCATGAGCTGGACAACATTAAGACAAGCTGATATTTACCGTTGGAAAAAAGGTGATTATTTAGATACAAATAAAAACCCTGACGTTAATCTTGGTGCTAGAATTGGAACTCCAGTTGGATCGCAAACTGTGGTTGACGCAAACGGATATGTAAAAATATACCCAGCAAGTACAAGAATTTTTGAACCTAAGCATTATTTAATGAACATTCCAACGAATGACATTGATTTATACAAAGCTCAAGGTGTAGAATTAAAACAAAATCCAGGTTGGTAATTCGGTAAAAAACTGAAAAAACCACATTTAATAAAACTGCCTCCGACGTGAGACTTTTCGGAGGCAGTATTTTAAAATACTCTTTTTAAAGACTGTGACTAATAAAAAGAAAAATTAATCCTGATTCATACAGGTTATCTTGTTAGTTTTTACATTCCCCCAAATCTGCCTAAAACATTCATATACTCCGATAAAATATTAATTTTATTAGTCCAATTCGTCTTTAATTAATAACTGTATTAAAATGATAAAATTTATAGCAAAAAGTGCTTTTGTTACAGCATTTCTGTTTCATGCTGCGTCATATTCGGCAGCCATTCAGCCAAATAAAACCGTTATTTTAGTAGAAAACAAAAATGCTGTTATAAAAACAGGTGCTGACAATTACGAAAAATATTTACCGCTTTTAAAGGATAAAAAAGTTGGAATTGTAACCAACCAAACCGGAATTTTATCTGACAAAACTCATGTAGTAGATTTTCTATTGGAGAAAAAAATTGCTGTTCAGACTATTTTTGCTCCCGAGCACGGATTTAGAGGAACAGCCGATGCCGGCGAACATATCGTTGACGGAAAAGATCCCAAAACAGGCTTGCCGATTATTTCGCTTTATGGCGACAACAAAAAACCAAAACCAGCGCAGTTATCTGGAATTGATGTCATGATTTTTGACCTGCAAGATGTAGGAGCACGATTCTATACCTACATTTCTTCTTTGCATTATGTAATGGAAGCTTGCGCAGAAAATAACATTCCGCTTATTGTTTTTGATCGTCCAAATCCAAATGGCTCTATCGTAGACGGACCGCTTTTAGAAAAAGAATTTACCAGTTTTGTTGGCATGCACCCTATTCCGCTCCTTCACGGAATGACAATTGGCGAATATGCGCAAATGGTAAATGGAGAAAAATGGCTAAAAGATGGTGCTCAATGTAAACTAACCGTTATTCCTTGTGTAGATTACAGCAGAACAATGCCATACAGTTTATTGGTAAAACCGTCTCCGAATTTACCAAATGACCAGTCTATAAATCTATACGCAAGTTTATGTCTTTTTGAAGGAACAAACGTAAGTATGGGACGCGGAACCGAGAAACAGTTTCAAATCTACGGTTCCCCGTATTTAACCAAAACTAATTTCAGTTTTACTCCAAAACCCAATTTTGGCGCAAAAGATCCTTTATACAATGGAAAAGAATGTTTTGGCGAAGATTTGACAGCTTATCCAAAATTGAAACAATTAGAACTAAAATGGCTTATTAAAGCGTATCAGAATACGAGCGATAAAACAAAATTCTTCAATGCATTTTTTACCAAACTGGCAGGAACAAAAAAATTACAGCAGCAAATAGAAAGCGGCGTTTCTGAAGCTCAGATAAGACAATCTTGGCAGAAAGATCTAGAAGCTTTCAAAAAAATGCGAACAAAATATCTGATTTATAAATAATATTTCTAATTCAGTTCTCTTAGACTAAATTTTTTAAACAATAGAAACATAGACTTTGATAGACTTACAAAAAAGCGTTTCATTAGCATAAACACACACATATATATTGCTATTCAGAAATGTAGTTCTCTTTGGTTTGCTTTTTAAAGATTGGTTACCTTTTTAAACAAAAATCAAAACCTGTGTTTCTATGTTTTTAAAATTAAATTCTATTCTAAATAAAAATATCAAACTATTAATGTAAAAATAGAGAAGCCTGATAGTAGAAAAATCTCGGTTTCAACAATCAAAAAAAAAGAAAAATGAAAAATAAAAATCCTGAAACTGAACAAGAATCTTTGTACAAAGACTTGGATCAAATGAGCGTGAAAGAACTTCTTACAAACATTAATACAGAAGACAAAAAAGTTCCGCATATTATTGAAGAGCAAATTCCTAAAATAGAAAAACTGGTTAAAGCCATTGTAAAAAAAATGCAGTTGGGCGGAAGATTATTTTATATCGGAGCTGGAACTTCTGGAAGAATAGGAATTTTAGATGCATCGGAATGTCCGCCAACTTTTGGTGTTCCCCATGATATGATTATCGGAATTATTGCCGGCGGAGACACAGCTATTAGAAAAGCGGTAGAAAATGCAGAAGATGATACCGAACAAGCATGGAAAGATTTGGCAAAATTCGAAATTTCAAGCTTAGATATGATTATCGGAATTGCTGCTTCTGGTAATACGCCTTACGTTTTAGGAGCACTTAAAAAAGCTAAAGAACACAATATTAAAACGGGAAGTATTTCTTGTATCAGCAACGGACTAATCGCTCAAGAAGCCGATTATCCGATTGAGTTAATCGTAGGTCCTGAGTTCTTAACAGGAAGCACAAGAATGAAAGCAGGAACGGCTCAAAAACTTACTTTAAATATGATTTCTACTTCGGTAATGATCAAATTAGGAAAAGTAAAAGGCAACAAAATGGTTGATATGCAGCTGTCTAACGAAAAATTGGTAAAACGCGGCATCAAGATGATTATGGAAGAGCTTGCTATAGAATATGAAGTTGCCGAAGAATTACTGCAAAAACATAAAAGTGTACGAGCTGTTTTATTAGCGCACACCAAAAATCAGGAAAACTAAAAACCACACTATCAAAATCTTTTTATAGATTTATACAAATTCAAAAGCTGAATAAATTCATTTTTTGGAGTTTTTAACACCGACCTGACAGAGTAAAATCCGTCAGGTCAATTAAAAAATCTTCTTTATCTGAGTTATTTATAAAAACCAAAAATCACCAAAACTATAAAATGACACCAAGTACCATCCTTCTCCTTATTATCGTTTATTTCGGAACATTGTTCTATATATCGCACAGAGTCAGCAGAAAAGACAGCGGAAATGAAGCTTTTTTTACTGCTAATAAAAATTCAAAATGGTATTTAGTGGCTTTCGGAATGATCGGAACTGCTCTTTCTGGAGTAACTTTTATCTCTGTTCCTGGAGAAGTTGGCGCGCCAAGCGGTGAACAATTTAAATATTTTCAGTTTGTTTTAGGAAATGCACTTGGATTTATTGTCATTACAAAGCTTTTACTGCCTTTATATTACAGAATGAATCTGACTTCGATTTATGGATATATAGAGCAAAGAATGGGCTTTTTCAGTTATAAAACAGCGGCTTCGATCTTCTTGATCAGCCGTACTATTAGCTCGGCATTTAGACTTTACTTGGTGGTTATTGTTTTACAGCGTTTTGTGTTCGATTTTTATCATGTTCCTTTTGCGTTTACTGTTTTAATTTCGCTGCTGTTAATCTTCTCTTATACGTATAGAGGCGGATTAAAAACGATCATTATTACAGATACTTTACAGACATTCTTTTTGGTAACTTCTGTTTTTCTTACTATTTATTTTATTTGTGATAGAATGGATTTAAGTGCTATTAGCGCATTTGAAGAAGTAAAAAACAGCAACTATTCTAAGATATTTTTCTTTGATGATTTTATGGGAAGTAAATTCCATTTTGTAAAACAAATTTTGGGCGGAATGTTCGTAACTATCGCTATGACTGGTCTAGATCAAGATTTAATGCAAAAAAACTTGAGCTGTAAAAACATTGGCGAAGCACAGAAAAACATGTTCACTTTTACAGGAATATTTGTTATCATTAATATTTTCTTTTTGAGCGTTGGAGCGTTGTTATATATATATGCAAACAAAAACGGAATTGCTGTTCCAACCGATTTAATTACTGGAAAACCAAGAACCGATTTACTTTTTCCTGAAATTGCATTAAACCATTTAGCGCTTGTTCCTGCAATTGTATTTTTATTGGGAATTATTGCTGCCACTTTTGCAACTACCGATTCTGCCTTAACAGCCTTAACAACTTCTTTTTGCGTTGACTTTTTAGGTATGGACAAAGCAGAAAACAGCCATAAGAAAAACACGGTAAGAATTAGACATTTAGTACATATCAGTTTTTCTATTTTGGTATTTTTTATCATACTGATTTTCAACTCAATCAATGACAGTTCGGTAGTCGGAATGATTTTTAAAGTTGCCTCTTATACTTACGGTCCATTATTAGGATTATACGCTTTTGGTTTATTCCAAAAATCGAGACATGTAAATGATAAACTGGTTCCGTTTATCTGCTTGCTTTCTCCATTATTCACTTATTTCATCAATGAATATTCTAAAGTTTTATTCGCAGGATATGTTTTTGATAATGAATTAATTATACTAAACGGATTAATTACTTATTTAGGATTATTTGTTACCAGTTCACGCAGTGAAAAAGAAATAAGTTTCTAATTCAGCTTAATACTATTAATGAATCAATTTAAATTTAAATGCATTAAACTCAAATTGATTCTTAAAAAAATGATATGAAAAATCCATTTGTAAAAATCAGTTTCTACGCCACTTTTATATTTTTAATTACCAATTGCGCATCCAAAAAAAATAATGGTGCAGCAGATGATAAAAAGGATATTCCTTTAAAAGACACTGTTGTTTACGTACAAAAAAACACTTCAGACAAAAAAACTTTCTTTAAAGATTCTGATAAAGAAACGGCTTGGGTTGACAGCATTTACAGTAAAATGACTGTACAAGAAAAAATCGGACAATTGTTTATGGTTTCTGCCTATTCCAACAAAGATTCTGTACACGTTAATCAGATCAGCAAAATGATTGAAGATTATAAAATAGGAAACGTAATTTTCTTTCAAGGCGGGCCAGTTCGTCAAGCGAAATTAACCAACTTATATCAGTCAAAAGCAAAAGTTCCTTTAATGATTGGAATCGATGCCGAATGGGGATTAGCCATGCGATTAGATTCAACATATCGTTATCCTTGGAATATGACTTTGGGCGCTATTCAGGATTTAAGTTTAATTGAAAATGTGGGAAGAAATATGGCTGCCGAAAACAAACGAATCGGCGTTCATTTCAATTTTGCACCTGTTTTGGATATTAACACCAATCCTAAAAACCCAATTATCGGAAACCGTTCTTTTGGCGAAGATAAAGTAAATGTAAGCGAGAAAGCAATTGCTTTAATGAAAGGGATTCAAGGCAATGGCGTTTTCTGTACCGGAAAACACTTTCCTGGGCACGGAGACACGTCAACCGATTCGCATCACGCCTTGCCTACCGTTAATTTTTCTAAAGATCGTCTAGAATTAGTCGAACTCTATCCGTACAAAAAATTATTCGACGAAGGTCTGGCTTCTGTAATGGTGGCGCATCTTAATATTCCGAGTTTAGAATCACAGCCAAATTGTCCTTCTTCTGCGTCCTATAATGTGGTTACCAATCTGCTTCAAAAAGAGTTAGGTTTTAATGGCTTAATTTTTACAGACGGTTTGGCGATGAAAGGTGCTGCCAATTTTAAAGGTCCTGGAGATCTAGAAATCGCTGTTATTTTAGCAGGAAACGATATTTTGCTTTGTCCTGAAAATGTACCAGTTGCTTTTCAGAAATTGGAAGAGGCTTACAATACGCAAGTAATTACGGAAGAACGATTGGCACATTCCGTTAAAAAAATTCTTCATTTTAAATACAAAGCCGGACTGAACAAATACAAACCGATTGATTTAAATAATTTGTACAATGATTTGAATCCGTCGCAAAATGATGCTTTACATTATAAATTGTATGAAAATGCGATTACGGTTTTAAAAAACGAAAAAGAAATTCTTCCGATAAAAGATTTAAGCGAAAAAATCGCCTATATAAAATTGGGTGAAGACACTAATAGCACTTTCCTTTCGACCTTAAAAAAATATACCAATATTACAGAAGTCAAAGACACCAATCTGGACAGTCTGAATAAAGAATTGAAAAAATTTGACAAGGTTATTATCAGCTACCATAAAGTAAATAAGGCTTGGGAAAAACAAGAATTCACATTACAAGAAATGCTTTGGCTAAAAGAAATTGCAAAACACAACAAAGTAATTCTAGACATTTTTGCAAAACCTTATTCGTTATTATCTATTAATAATTTTGATGATATTGAAGGATTGGTAGTTTCCTATCAAAACTCAGATATTAGTCAGGTTGTTTCGGCAGGATTGCTTTTTGGCGCCATTGAAGCCAAAGGAAAATTGCCTGTTTCTATAAATGATGCTTTCCATGTAAATGATGGTTTGACTACCGAAAAACTAAATCGTCTGGCTTTTACCGCTCCAGAAAATGTAAATATGAATCCGGCAATTCTGTCCAAAATTGATGCTGTAGCGCAAAAAGCAATTGATGGTAAAATGGCACCAGGAATGCAGGTTTTAGTTGCCAGAAAAGGAAATGTTATTTTTCAGAAATCGTATGGAGCGCAAACTTATGATAACGGAAAAAAAGTTGCAGATACCGATTTATACGATGTAGCTTCGATTTCAAAAATGATTTCGACATTGCCAAATGTGATGCAATTGTACGATAAAAACAAAGTAGAGTTGGATACCAAACTGAAAGATATGTTGCCTTTTTTTGCCAAAACAAACAAAGAAAATATCACTTTCAAAGATTTGCTAAATCATTATGCAGGACTTCAAGCGTGGATTCCGTTTTACAAAGCAACTTTAGACAGCAACAATCAGCCTTCTGAAAAATACTATCGAAAAGCAGCAGAAAACGGTTTTACAACAAAAGTTGCCGAGAATCTTTACATTCGAAATGATTATCATGATACGATTATGAAAATCATTGCTGAAAGTCCTGTAGCTCTAAAAAAAGAATACAAATACAGCGATTTTACTTTTATCATTTTAAAAGAATATTTAGAAAGAAAAACACATAAAAAATTAGAAGAACTGAGTCAAGAAAATTTCTACACTACACTAGGAATGACCAATACGCTTTATAATCCATTAGACAAATTTGACAAAAGCAATATCGCTCCAACCGAAATTGACAACTATTTCAGACATCAGGTTATTCAGGGTTATGTACACGATATGGCGGCCGCAATGGAAGGCGGAGTTGCAGGTCATGCAGGAATTTTTTCTAATGCAATGGATGTAGCCAAAATGATGCAGCTTTATCTGCAAAAAGGAAATTATGGCGGAATTCAATATTTTTCTCCACAAACTTTTGATGCTTTTAATACTTGCTATTATAAAAATCAAGGCGTCCTGAGAGGTTTAGGATTTGATAAAAGAGTACACAAAGGCGGACCAACTTGCGACTGTGTTTCTGAAGCAAGTTTTGGACATACTGGTTTTACAGGCAACATGGCTTGGGCAGATCCAGAAACCGAAATTGTGTATGTATTCCTATCCAACAGAACGTATCCGGAAGTAGTAAATGACGAAAATAAATTAGCCAAAGGAAAAATCAGAGAAGAAATTCAACAGATCATTCAAGACGCTATCATAAAATAAAAGTTCCAAAATCTAAAATTCAAACCTATCTAAAATATCAACCCAATGACAAAAGAACGTTTAACCTCACTCGATGTCTTTAGAGGATTTACTATTCTCTTAATGACGATTGTCAATAATCCGGGAAGCTGGTCATCTATTTACCCGCCTTTAGAACATGCTGAATGGCATGGCTGTACGCCTACTGACTTAGTTTTCCCGTTTTTTGTTTTTATTATGGGAACGGCTATTCCGTTTGCAATGCCTGTGAAACATTTTGACGGAAGTGTTTTCAATAAAATTTTAGTTCGTTCGCTTAGAATCTTCTGTTTAGGATTATTTTTAAGTGTTTTCAGCAGAATACATTTATTTGGTTTAGAAGGAATTCCGTTATTAGGATTAAGACTGGTAATTGCTTTTGCGGTTGCTTATGCTCTTTTAGGAAACTTTTCAATGAAAGTCAAAACCATTCTTGCCGTTGGAGTATTTCTAATTCTTATTTCATTATCATTTAGTGGTCTTGAGCATTTTGAAGACACGAGAATTCCAGGCGTTTTGCAGCGAATTGCAATTGTGTATTTCTTTACTTCTATTTTGTATTTAAAGACTAATTTAAAAACACAGCTTTTAGTTTTAGCTACGCTTTTAATTGGATATTGGCTTGTAATGGCTTTTGTTCCCGTTCCTGGATTTGGTCCTGCCAATTTCGACAAAGGAACCAATCTTGCCGCTTGGATAGACGATACACTTCTAAACGGACATTTATGGGCTTCATCTAAAACTTGGGATCCAGAAGGAATCTTAAGCACTTTGCCAGCCATTGGAACTGGAATTTTAGGAATGTACATTGGTCAGCTACTAAATTTATCTGTTGATAAAATGGAAATCGTAAAAAAGACCGCCATTGCAGGAACTGCTTTAGTAATTGGAGGTTTAATTTGGAACATCTTCTTCCCTATTAACAAATCACTTTGGACAAGTTCTTATGTTTTATATACAGCTGGAATTGCAACACTGTGTTTAACGCTTTTGTATTATATAATCGATATCAAAGGACATAAAAAATGGACGAAATTATTCCTGATTTGGGGTGTAAACCCAATGATCGTATTTTTCTTTTCTGGAATAATTCCGAGAGTTTTAAGTGGCATAAAAGTAGCCGATCCCGAAAAAGCTGGAGAAGAAATTGGACTTCAAGCGTATATATATAACCACGGAATTGTTCCTTGTTTTGAAAATCCATTAAATGCATCACTTGCTTATGCCTTATCTTATGCTATTTTCTGGTCATTCATTTTATGGATTTTCTACAAAAAGAAACTGATTTTTAAAGTGTAATTAAGATTATAATAAATTACCGCAACGAGTTACAATGTAATATTCCGTAGGAATATCTGGTCGGTAGAAAAAGAATATGTCATTTTGCATTGTGTTCCAGAGGAACACCTGATTTTATATAACAGCGTTCTGTTTACCAACCAAACGTTCCTACGGAACGTGTAACCGCAATTCAAATTTAATTCTACCGATGAAACATTCCTACGGAATGAATTAAATAATTTCAGCCGGACTTAATAGTTTGATTTGGTCATCGTTCTAACACTTATGTAAAGATCATTTTTCTTTTTTTCTAAAAATTTTAAGAAAAGCAGTATCTTGCCGTACCAACAAAAGTGTCAGTTTATAAATTATGGATAGTCCGGTTGAAATTCCTTTTAAAAGCTTTATTCAGCTTAAACCAGAAGAAAGCACTGCTATTTATCTGCAGCTTGTTTTTGAATTTATCAAAGCCATACAAACGGGTTTTCTTCCCGAAGGTACTAAACTTCCTGGCACCAGAATTTTATGCAAAGTGCTTTCAGTTAACCGAAACACTTTAATCAAAGCCTTTCAGGATTTAGAATCGCAAGGCTGGATTGAAACACTTCCTAATAAAGGAACTTTTATTTTATCCCAGCAAAAAAGCAAAGCTGAATTTAGTATTTCGAAAGAACAAAATACCACTCCAGATAATATTGGTTTCAATTTCCAGCGATCTACTATTCTTGAAAGTCCGATTGAAATCAGTAATCTGCCGTATCAATTTAATGACGGAATGCCCGATTTACGATTGGTTCAAACCGATGTTTTGGCCAGACTTTACGTTTCGAAATTAAAAAGAAGAAAAACATCTAAAACCTACGAACAGATAGAACTTCGCTCGCATTCGAATTTTAAAACTCATTTTTCTAATTATCTTAATCTTACGCGAGGAATTCGTATTTCGACTTCTAACCTTCTTACAACAAGCAGTCACGAAATCGCTTTGTATCTGGTTACAAAAGTACTTATTACTTCAGGCGATAAAGTCATCGTAGCTTCGCCGGGATATTATATGTCAAATATGACGCTGACCAATACGGGAGCGCAGATCATTTCTATTCCAGTAAATGAAGACGGAATTGATACTAAACGTTTAAAAGAAATTTGTGAAACGACCAAAATTCGAGTTTTATATTTAACATCCAATTATCATTATCCAACCACTATTTCGCTTAGCGCTAAAAAAAGAATCGAAGTTTTGGAATTGGCCAATCAATACGGGTTTGTGATTTTGGAAGACGATTATGATTTTGAATTTCATTATGATAATAATCCTGTTCTACCTTTAGCCGCTTTCGATTCCAACCAAAAAGTGGTTTATATTGGATCTTTTGGGAGATCATTGCCATCTGGTTTTAGCTACGGTTTTGTTGCCGCTCCTGCAGAATTTATTAAAGAACTCGAAAAGCATCAAAACATCTTAGAACCCAGAATTGATGTTATAAAAGAACAGGTTTTAACCGAATGGATTACCGAAGGCGAAGTGCACCGTCTTTCAAAGAAAAATAAAAAAATCTATAAAGAACGTCGCGATTATTTTGTTTCAATTCTTAATGAAAAACTGAAAGGCAAAATCAAGTTTAAAGTACCTCCAAGAGGATTGGCAATTTGGGTCGAATGGCTAGATCATTTTAATCTGATTCAGTTTCAAAAAGAATGTTCTAAACAAGGTTTATTTCTACCCAAAACCATTTTATACCAAACCAAAAATCTTACTGCAACACGTTTAGGATTTGGACATTTGGAAAAAGAAGAAATGGAAAAAGCTGTTTCTATTTTAAGTGAATGCTTGAAGATTATTACAAATTGAATAAAATAATTTCATAAAAAAACCATTCCGAAAAGAATGGTTTTTATTTTTTCAAAGACTTTTTTCTCTTTCCCAGAAGCGATGTCTTCCCAAAGCTTTTATAAAAGAAACACTTAAGTTTTTATCTGAGTTATTTTCGCTCATCAAAACTCCGGGATCATTATTAATATCGCTGTTATTTTTTATGATCTGAATTCCTTCACCTTCAGCAGCAATAAATTTACAATGATGGTAAGAATCGTTTAAAAACTCTTTTACTTCTTTAATTTTTGAGAGCGCTACAATTCCTTTTCCTGACGGAATAAAAACACCATCAAAAAGTACTGATGCTGCAATTTTATAGGTTTGATCAACAGGAATTTCTATACCTTCTTCAGAAACAATTGTTCCTAAATGTGGTGCTATAATAACGGCTTTTGCTCCTGCATTTTGTAATGTCGTTTTCATTGTTTTTATTGAACTGGAGTTTACACCCTCTGTACATAAAAAAGCAATTTGTCTAGTTGCAATTGTATTAGAAACAGTCGGATTTTTAAGCATACTCAAAGCATCTGAATGTGTTATATTTTGGTTGGCTTTGCTTGATTCCTGTTTTCCTTCATCATCTGCTCCCACTCCGTGATTAATTGGTTTTTCAATTTTCGGAACTGAAATCCCTAAATTTTTAGCAACCGTTGCGGCTAAGCTAGAATCAACTCGATTTAAAAGCGCGAGCATTCTTTCTCTAATTGCAACAGTTTCAACTTTACCTAATTCAAAAGATAAAGCACTTGAAATATGATCTTGTTCTATTGGAGTTTGACTGTTATAAAAAAGTTTCGCCTGACTAAAATGATCAGCAAAACTTTTGCTTCTTGCTCGCACTTTATGCGCATCAACGCGTTCATTAAAACTCACAAATCCGCCTTGATCCATTTTAGCTTGAAACGGACATCCTCCTCCTAAAGAATTTGGCTGATAACTTACTTTTCCAACTGCAATTTCCTGTCGCATGTGTCCGTCCCGTTGGTTATTATGCATTGGCGCAATTGTTCTGTTAATTGGAATTTCATGAAAATTTGGGCTTCCTAATCTTGACAATTGTGTATCAGTGTACGAGAATAATCGGCCTTGCAATAAAGGGTCATTCGTAAAATCAATTCCTGGAACAATATGTCCTGGATGAAAAGCAACTTGTTCTGTTTCTGCAAAAAAGTTATCTGTATTTCTATTCAAAACCATTTTCCCGATTATAGTTACGGGAACCAACTCTTCTGGAATTAATTTCGTTGGATCAAGCAGATCGAAATCAAATTTATGTTCGTCACTTTCAGGAATAATCTGCACACCCAATTCCCATTCTGGAAAATTTCCTGCATCTATTGCTTCCCACAAATCTAGTTTATGAAAATCTGAATTTTTACCTGAAATTTTCTGTGCTTCATCCCACGCAACTGCATGTGTTCCTAATTTTGGTTTCCAATGAAATTTTACAAAATGAGATTCATTTTTATCATTAATAAATCTAAAAGTATGAACTCCAAAACCTTCCATCATTCTCAAACTTCTCGGAATTGCTCTATCGCTCATAACCCACATAATCATATGCATGGATTCGGGCATTAGCGAAATAAAATCCCAAAAAGTGTCATGCGCAGAAGCTGCTTGCGGAATTTCATTATGCGGTTCTGCTTTTACAGCGTGAATTAAATCTGGAAACTTCATAGCATCTTGAATGAAAAATACGGGCATATTATTGCCAACCAAATCAAAAACACCTTCCTGTGTATAGAATTTTACAGCAAAACCACGAACATCGCGAGCCAAATCTGAAGAACCTTCTTGAACCGGCAACGGTTGAAAATCGTACAAAAACGGGCGTTTTTATACTGGTATCGTTTAAAAATCCTGCTTTTGTATATTTTCCCATTGTTTTATAAAGTTCAAAATAACCGTGCGCACCAGAACCTCGCGCATGAACAATACGCTCTGGAATTCGTTCATGATCAAAATGGGTGATTTTTTCTCGTAATATGAAATCTTCTAAAAGAGAAGGACCTCTTTCTCCAGACTTTAAAGAATTGTTGTTATCATTTATTTTAACGCCTTGGTTGGTGGTTAAAAATTCATTTTCAGCATTTGATTTGTTATATTCTAAATCGTTCTGTTTTCCTTCAGAATTGTCTTGATTTGTTTTTTTTTGAATTTTTCATTTTCTGTTGATTTTACAATTTATCATTCAATGAACTACTATTTCAATTGAGGGGTTTCTCAAAAATAGGTTAACAAAGTTAGACTGCTTTTTAGCTCAAAAATTATACAATTAAATTTCAGGATTATAATATTATAACCAAAACATAAATTGATAATCAACACTTTACTTATAATTATATAATTCCATTTTTTAATATTATAACAGAAAAAGTCATTTTAAAAGTAACTTTGAAATAGAGTTTTAATTCAAAAAAAGGGGACATGATTTACACTTTTATACAATTAATTTTAGTTTCCATTGGAGCTACATCAGCCATGACTTGGTTTAGTTATGTGATGTCGAAAAACTTTCAAGAATTGTATAAAGAACCTGTTTTATTGACTTTTGCTCTAAAGAAAACAAACATCAGTCTTTCTGAAAAATCTCAGAAAACATGGGGATGGCTGATACATTACATTATAGGTTTTCTATTTGTTATGGGATATCAAATACTGTGGGTAAAGAACATATTACCAGTTTCCCCACTCAATGCTCTCCTACTAGGAGTTATCAGTGGTGTAATTGGCATATTCAGCTGGATTATCATATTTAAAATGACCAATCATCAACCCCCAATTGATTTTAAAGGTTATTATATTCAGCTGCTCTTTGCCCATATTATTTTTGCTGTCACTGCAACGGCACTTTACTCTCTTTCATTAACCCTTTTAATTCTTTTGAAATCTTATGTCACTGTCTAAATACCATCAAAAAAGAGATTTTAAACAAACCCGTGAACCTAAAGGAAAAGTTGAAAAATCGGCTAACGAATTGATTTTTGTAGTGCAGAAGCATGCCGCATCTCATCTTCATTATGATTTTAGGTTAGAAATGGATGGGGTTTTAAAAAGCTGGGCAGTGCCAAAAGGTCCGTCAATGGATCCTGAAATAAAACGTCTCGCCATGATGGTTGAAGATCATCCGTACAGTTACAAGGATTTTGAAGGCACAATTCCAGAAGGAAATTATGGCGCAGGAAATGTAATTGTTTGGGATAACGGAACCTATACTTCTGATGAAAAAACAGCTTCTGACGAAAAACAATTATTAAGCGATTTAGAAAAAGGACGTTTGAGTTTTGTTTTAAAAGGCAAAAAACTGAAAGGCGAATTTTCTCTGGTGAAACTTCACGGCAAACAAGAAAATGCCTGGCTTTTAATCAAGAAAAAAGATCAATATGCTTCTGATGCTGATATTTTAGAAAAAGACAAATCGGTTATTTCTAAAAGAAGTTTGGAACAGCTGATAGCAAAATCTGAAAAACAGGCTTCAAAAACAGAAGAAAAAACGGCTGAGAAAAAACCTGTAAAAAAAAAGACCAATCTAAAAACCGAAAAAGCTGAATTTCTAAAACCCATGCTAGCCAGCGTACGCGAAAAACCTTTTGAGGATGATGAATGGGTTTTCGAAAATAAGTATGATGGCTATAGGACGATTGCTGTCATTAATGCGCAGCAGGCAGATTTATTCAGCAGAAATCAGCTTTCTTTTACTGATAATTTCAAACCAATCGCCGAAGAATTACAACAAATAGATCACAATGTAGTTTTGGATGGCGAAGTTGTGGTGGAAAATGATGCTGGCAAAGCCGATTTTCAGCTACTTCAAAATTATATGAAAACCGGGATCGGAAATCTTAAATATTATGTTTTTGATTTATTGAATTTGGATGGAAATCGGATTACCGAATTATCGCTTCTGGAACGAAAAGAACTGCTGAAAATTCTCTTCAATAAATATTCTTTTTCGAATGTTTTTTATTCTGAACATACCGTTGGCGACGGAATACAACAATTTGAAAAAGCGGTTAAAAACAAAACAGAAGGAATCATTGCCAAAAAATCTGACAGTACCTATACCATAAATAGAAGAAGTTCCAACTGGCTTAAAATAAAAACCGCCAATGAAGAAGAAGCAATTATTATTGGAATCACAGAACCTAAAAATTCGAGAAAGTATTTTGGCGCTCTTTTACTTGGCCAATATGATGGAAAAAAGCTGCATTATATTGGCAAATGCGGAACTGGTTTTACAGAAGCAATCCTTAAAGAATTATACACTAAACTAAAACCGCATTTTATTGAAAAATCTCCGCTTGACGAAAAAATCTCTTTACGCGATCCTATACAATGGTTGAAACCAAAAGTGGTATGTCAGGTGAAATTTTCAGAATGGACTCAGGATCAGCATTTGCGACATCCTGTTTATCTTGGATTAAGGGTTGATAAAAAGGCTGAGGAAGTTATTTTTAATGGCAATGAGAATAGAAATAACAATAGTAATAAAGATTCTAATTTAATTGAAATGGGACATTTAAATAAACACAAGGCCGAAAATGATTACGATCTAAAAATTGGTAAAACGACTTTGCATCTCACTAATCAGAATAAAATTTATTTTCCAAAAGATAAGATTACAAAAGGCGATATTGTGCAATATTATAAAGAAGTTTCAGAACTGATTTTGCCCTATTTAAAAGACCGCCCAGAGTCGATGAATCGTTTCCCGAACGGAATTGATTCTCCTAGTTTTTATCAGAAAGATGTTGATGTTGATAAAATTCCGAAATGGCTTAAAACCAAAAAAATCTTCTCAGAATCCAACAATGCTGACATTGATTATCTTATTTGCAATAATAAAGAAACACTGCTTTATATGGCCAATTTAGGCTGTATCGAAGTGAATCCGTGGAATTCGACTATTAAACATATTCAGAATCCAGATTGGCTCGTAATTGATTTAGATCCTGCAAAAGACGATTTTAAACAAGTGGTTCAGACGGCCTTGGTTGTAAAAGAAGTTTTAGACGAATTGGAAACCGAATGCCTCTGTAAAACTTCGGGCGCTTCTGGACTTCATATTTATATTCCGCTTGGCGCGCAATACGATTATGATTCTATAAAAATTCTAAGTGAATTGATTGCCAAAGAAGTGCAATCCAGACTTCCTGATATCACGACGGTTGATAGAAGCATTAAAAAGAGAAACAACAAATTGTATATCGATTTTTTACAAAACCGACGCGGACAAACTTTGGCGGCGCCGTATTCTGTTCGTCCAAAACCTGGCGCTACAGTTTCTACGCCTTTAGAATGGAGTGAGGTAAATGATAAACTGCATCCATCGCAATTTACCATAAAAAATGTATTAAAGCGATTTGAGAAAAAAGGCGATTTATGGAAACCCGTTTTATCTAAAGGCGCCAATATTAAAAAGATTATTCTCAAACTGGAAAATAGTCAAAACAGTTAAGAAGATTTTTTCTTTTTATTTTCTAAACTTGCTTTTAGCATTTCCATTAAATCGTCGCTTTGTTTGTGTACCACTTTTAGTTTTGGAGCTGTTTTCTGTGGTTTTCCTTTTGCTTTCTTTTTAATGATATCCAAAAGCTTGGCAGTATATTCGTCTTTAAACCCAGAAATATCAAACTTCTCTGTTAGCTGATTTATCAATTTTTCTGCCATGTCCATTTCTTTTGTCGATTTTTTAGACATTGGCGGAAGCTTTAATTCACTCATACTTCTAATTTCCTGTTCGAATCGGATTCGGTTTAAAACAATGACGTTTTTGTACGGTTTTAAAATCGCCAGACTTTCTTTATTTCGCAGCACAAATCTGGTAACTCCTACTTTTCCTGAAGCTTCAAGGGCATCACGAAGTAATCCGTAGGCATTCATTGCGCCTTTATCAGGCTCGAGATAATACGACTGTTCGTAATAAATACTTTGAATTTCTTTTTCGAAGGCAAAACTTTCAATATCGATTGTTTTGGTTTTAATGGCATCTGCGGCTTCAAAATCAGAATCTTCCAAAACAATATATTTGCCTTCCAAATTATATCCTTTTACAATATTGGCAAAATCTACTTCTTTACCGGTATTTTCGTTAACACGTTTAAACTTGATATTGGCATGATCTTTCGCATCCAGCATATCCATATCCAGACTGCTTTCCTGCACCGCCGAAAATATTTTTATCGGAATATTAATTAATCCAAAACTTACCGAACCTGTCCAAATCGATCTCATAACATTTGTTTTAAAAATTGAACTCTAATTTAGTTCAATCAAAAAAGGTAAGCCTTACAAAATCAACAGATTGTTTTATATAATTGTGAATTGTAAAATGAAAAATGTGAAATGTGAAATGTCTTTATCCATAACATTTCACATCTCACATCTCACATTTTACATCTCACATTCTTTTACCAGCCTTTTACTGCTCCGCCTTTAAACTCTTGTTCAGCTGCTTTTTCAACTTCTGGAGATTGAAAAGCTTGTAAAAACTGTTTTACTTTTTCTTCATTTTTATTGTCTTCACGGCTTACTACCAAATTCACATAAGGCGATTCTTTATCTTCCACAAACAAAGCATCACGAGAAGGAACCAATCCTGCTGCAGAAGCAAATGTATTGTTGATGATTGCAATAGATACATTTTGGTCGTCTAATGCACGAGGCAATTGAGGCGCTTCTAATTCTAAAATTTTTAAGTTTTTAGGATTGCTTACAATGTCTGTTACTTTTGGTAGCAAACCAACGCCATCTTTCAATTTCAACAGACCATTTTTCTGCAAAAGCAATAACGAACGTCCTCCGTTTGTTGGATCGTTTGGAATAATAATCGTGCTTTCGTTTTTCAATTCAGAAAGGCTTTTTATTTTTTTAGAATAAGCTGCAATCGGATACACAAACGTTTTTCCGATAATAGCCAATTTGTAACCACGCTGTTTTGATTGTTCGTCCAAATACGGTTTATGCTGAAAAGCATTTGCATCAATATCACCCTGACTCAAAGCTTCGTTTGGAATCACATAATCGTTAAAAGAAACTAATTCTACTTCCAATCCGTATTTTTCTTTTGCTACTTTTTTAGCCGCTTCTGCCACTTTCAATTCTGGACCTGAAGCCACTCCCACTTTAATAAAATGAGGATCATTATTTTTACTTTTTCCGCAATTGGATAAAACAAGCGCCAAAGCAAAAACTCCAGCTATTTTTAAAATATTTCTTTTCATGATAATTGTATATTTCTTAAATTTTAAACTTCTAACATTTCACTTTTGACTTTCGACTTTTGACTTTCGACTTTTGACTTTCGACTTTCGACTTTTGACTTTCGACTTTCGACTTTTGACTTTCGACTTTTGACTTTCGACTTTCGACTAAATCTTATCTATGATCGAATCGTTTTGATAATCTATCTCCCGCAAACTGAATCACGAATACTAAAATGACCAATAAAGCCAAAACCGAGTTCATTGTTACGGCATCATAACCAATATAACCGTACTGGTATCCAACTTGTCCTAAACCTCCTGCTCCAACAGCTCCGCCCATTGCAGAATATCCGACAAGGGTAATTAAAGTGATTGAAGCTGCATTAATTAAAGAAGGCAAAGCTTCTGGCAATAATACTTTGTACACAATTTGCAAAGGAGTTGCTCCTAAAGCTCTTGCTGCTTCGATTAATCCTGAAGGAAGGCTCAACAGGCTATTTTCTACCAATCGAGCAATAAATGGAGCCGCACCAATACTCAATGGAACCAAAGCCGCACTCACACCAATTGAAGTACCGACGATAGCGCGTGTAAACGGAATCATCCAAACGATTAAAATAATGAATGGAATAGAACGAAAAACATTCACCACTATCGATAATGTTCTGTTTAAAACTGGCTGTTCTAAAATCTGGTTTTTACGAGTTAAGAACAATAAAATTCCTGTTGGAAGTCCTAACAAAAACCCGAAAAAGCCCGATACAAAAGTCATAACAATGGTTTCCCATGTTCCTTTTAACAATAAATCTATAAGAGAATCAGACATAACCTATAATTTCTGTTTTAATATGTTTTGAATTAAAATACTGAATTGCCGCAATGTAATTTTCACGTTTTCCTGAAAGTTCGATCAGCATTACGCCAAAATTAACTTCGCCAGCCTGATCCATTTGTGCGCTCACGATTTTAAAATCGGTATCAAAAAGTCTTGAAACTTCTGAGATAACAGGCTCATTAACCGATTTTCCAGTCATTTCCAGTTTCAATAACGGATTCAGATTTCCGTTATCTTCTTTTTGCAATTTATCCTGATAAACAGATGGAACTTCGATATGAAGAGAAGAAGAAATAAATTCTCTCGTCAATTCATGTTTCGGGTCGGCGAAAATTTCTCCAACACTTCCCTGCTCGATTAATTTTCCGTGACTAATAACCGCAACTTCATCACAAATAGATTTTACAACTTCCATTTGGTGCGTAATCAGTAAAACGGTAATATTAAGACGTTTGTTAATGTCTTTTAATAAATTTAAAATAGATCTTGTTGTTGCAGGATCTAGCGCACTTGTTGCTTCATCGCACAATAAAACTTTCGGATTATTGGCCAAAGTTCTTGCAATAGCAACTCTTTGCTTCTGACCTCCCGAAAGACTTGCCGGATAATCGTTGGCTTTTTCTGCCAATCCAACCAATTGCAATAATTCTAAAACACGAGTTTTGATTTCGCTTTTTGAAGTTCCAGCCAATTCAAGGGGAAAAGCTACATTTTCGAAAACCGTTCTCGAAGAAAGCAGATTAAAATGCTGAAAAATCATTCCGATTTGTCTTCTTTCAATCGCCAGTTCTGCGTTTGATAACTGCATTAAAGCTTTTCCGTCAACGATAATTTCGCCAGAAGTTGGTCTTTCCAACAAATTCACGCAGCGAATCAGCGTACTTTTTCCTGCTCCGGAAGTTCCAATTACACCAAAAATTTTCCCTTCAGGAACCTTTAAAGAGACATCAGACAAAGCAGCAACAATTCTGTCTTTCTGATGAAAAGTTTTGGTTACATTTTTTAATTCAATCATTCTTTACAGTTTAAAAACAAAAAAGCCTTCCATTAATTAGTTGAAAGGCTTTCTTGAAATAAATTTTATCATTTTATATATTAAGCCAGATCAATAAATACCATTACAATAGCACAGCACATCATGCTGTAACGATAATAATTATTCATTTTCTGGTTATCTTTCTTCATAGCGAGTGCAAATTTAAACAGTTATTTTTAATTTTTAGCTATAAATCATCAAAACTTTTAATACCCTATCAATGTAGTAGGTTATTTTAAAATTCCAATCTTGAAAATTCCAAATTTCATTTCAATTAAAAAAAATCCAAATCCCAATTTGTTCCGAGACTTCGAGATTGGAATTTGGAATTTATAAAATTGGAATTTAAAACCTAATTATTTTGTTCTGCAATTGCCGATTTGTTCAGTTTTACCACTCTAATTTTCTTATTGGTATTATCTGATAAGAAAATACGATCATCAAGCTGTGCAGTTCCCACAATAGTTCCGAACTTATTCTCGCCAAAAATATCTGAAGCATTCAAAACCGCTTTATAATTTTTTCTGATAAATTCTTCTTTTGGATACAATCTTAAATACGATGCGCTTCCTTCATTTTCTGTAGTTACCGCCCAATCTTTACTAAAAGAAACTGCAATTGGTTTTATGTCGACAAATTGCAATTTATCTGGTTCAATTGGAGTTGTTAGCGAATTCTTAGCATTTGCTTTAATGTTTGCGATATCATAGTACAGATAACTTTTTGCATCTCTTCCTGCAACCACAAGATTTCCGCCATACACATCCATAGAATATACTTCTGTGTAACCATTTAAGGTATTTAATTTAGCGATTGGCTCTAAATTCCAATTGCTTGTCTCGGTAATCTGAGAAGTTTCAAATACTTTAATACTTTTCTCTTTTTCCTTTACGAATATCAATCCATCTTTTACTACAACGCCAAAAACGTGCACAAAAGTCTGCCACCATTGCCCGTTTCCAACCGTGCTGATTCCAGCATTTGTAGTTTCATCAAAAACAAATAATCTAGATTCTGTACTTCCTACATAAATACGTCCGTTGTCAACCGCAACCGAAGTCAGGCTTGTTAACGGAATTGTTGTTGTTCCTTTTGTATATTCTTTAATTGTTTTAATGTGAGCTAATGTCAGAGCATTAAATACTTCTAAAACATTTCCGTTGATAACGTATAGTTTCTCGTTTGCAACTGCGATTCCTTTCGGATCAAATGCTTCTGCACTTCCTGGAATGTTATCCGCTGTAATCGAAGCTTCATCTGTTGGGTAATAATAACTATAGTCTTTGGTCTCATTGTCGTCTTTACTGCAATTGGTAAAAAAGCAAAGAGCAAATATCAGGGGCAAAATATTTTTCATCGTTGTTTTATATTTTAATTCCATTTTCCTTCGCCTTTGTATTTGACTAAAAATGGATTTTTCGGATTAATTTTAAACACTGGTTTTTTATAATTTCCGCTTACGTAATTTGTTTTTGCATACGTTTTCAAAACGTCTGGATCTGTAAAAGGAAGATCATTCAGATAAATTAAATACTTATAGAAATCTGTCAGCATTTCCTGTTGGCCACCGCCTTCACCACTATTCGCTAAATTACTGCTGTGACTGAAACCGATGTGATGCGAATATTCGTGCGACCAAACCGACATTTCTCCAACCCAATGGCCCGTTACGTAACCCGATTCCCATTGCGATGCTAGATTTCCTCCTCCCCAAGCAGAATCTCCTCCAACCATTGCCATCCAAACGGTTCTTTTATCTAAATAATTCCAGTATATTTTTTCGATTTCTTCTTTAGAATAATAATCGTAAATACCGTCTTTATCTTCTGCATTTCCGTGCCAGTTTAACGCACCGTTTATGCCTGTTCCAGCTGCAGCGGCTTGTTCTTGTTTGTATTTATCAAAATTGGTAAATGTGCTGTAATACATTGGATGGCTCAGCGCATAAGAATAATTGATAATCATGGTAATTGCTTCTTTTGCCAAAGCTGGATTCATAGGAAGAAATTTACCCATTTCATTAATGTGGTATCCATCATGAAATTGAACTAAATGCGTCGATTTTATCTTTTTGATTTTCTTAAACAAAGGATCTTCCGATTCTATAAAAAACTCAATTGCTCCAGACGAAAATCCGTCGATTTTATCGATTGTTACCGTATTTCCTGTTTCTAGCAAATAATCATTTTTCTGCTCCGTTAAAGGAATTTTATGAAACGAACGATGAAAAGCTGGAACTTTTGAAAAATTAAAAAGCAAAAACTTCTTATCGTAATTCGCCAATTTTGCGTACACCTTAACATCTGTCAGTCCAACTGGAGAATAAAGTGAAACTTGTACAGAATCTTTTCCTTTTAAAATAACTTGAAAAGGTTCGTTTACTCTAAACCAGCGATCTGCTTTATTGTACATGATTGAAGGATCTTCGTCGTCTTCAAACATAATCATTGGTTTATTTTCTGCGGGTAAAGCTGTAGCATCTATGCTTGGCAGGTAACTTGGTTTGTAGTTTTCGCCATCGTCACTACAGCCAAAAATAATACTTGCCAATAGGGCAAATACAAAAAAGTGAGTGTTTTTTCTCATCAGTAAGTAAAGTAGGTTTGGGGTTAAAATATCATGCAAAACTATAAATATGCTCGATAAAAACAAGCATATTGCAAGAAAAATATGAATATAAAGTATACTAATAGTAAATTTTTGTATGCTATTTCTATACTTAAAACTTTTTTAATGTTTTGATTTTCAAACATTTCATTTTGTCATTTTTCTTTTATTTTTTTTGAAGAAAGGCTAATATACAATCCTAATATTACGAAAACAACACCAAGAAAAGTATAAAAAGTCAATGGTTCCTCGACAACTAAGTAAGCGATTAAAAAACCGAATATTGGACACAAGAAAAGCCAATACGAAGCTTTTATCGGATTTATTTTTAAAAGATAAAGCCAAAACTGAATGGCTCCAATAGAAACTGCAATTGACAGCCAAAAAGTGGAAAGCCAGAAATTTAAATCTAAATTATTTTGATCTGATTTATAAGTTAAAACCAAGACAGGAAAAAGAAATACAGCTCCAATTATGGTTTGCCAGCCATTTATGGTTAAAATATGCAAATCATTCCATTCTTGCCTAGAATAATAAATTGTTCCTAATGAATATGCAATCATACTAACTAGAAGAATCAGTATTCCGCTGGGAGTTGCAAAGCTGCTTTGTAATAAAGGATAGGCCGCAAAAAAAACACCCGTAAGACAAAGCAATAAGCTAATAATATTTTTAAAATCGATTTTATGAGATAACCAAACTGCCGAAATCAAAACAATAAAAACAGGATTAGTTGCTACTGCCAAACTCCCTAAACCAGCGGATACTTTTTGCATAGCAAGAACATACAAACCCAAATAAAAAGTAATATTGAGCAAACCATAAATACTGATTTGAATCCATTCTTTTTTTTGAGGCAGACGTTTTGCCATTATAAGATGCGAAATAAGAAGCATAATGCATCCAGCGATTAGAAATCTAAAAATAGAAATTACAAAAGGCTGAGCAGAATGAAGTCCAATTTTTGTAGCTGTAGATGCAGAAGCCCACAAAAAGGAAAAAATAATTCCGATAAAAATGATTTTGAGTTCTTTAAATTTACCCAAAATTGGAGACACTTTTTCTTTAATCATTAGGAAATAGAACTGTTGGTTTTAGAAAAATCAAGCGTTTCTATTTTACTTAAATCAGCATTGAATTGGACAAAACTGGCAGGAAAACCATGCTTTATTTTGCCGATTTTTTCTTGCATACCAATAGCAGAAGCTACCCTTGTAGTTGCCATTTTTATTGCTTCATCAGCCGAAACATTCAGATGATTGTAAGCATTTTGCACCGCTTCTGTCATTGATATTGTAGCTCCCGCCAGATTGCCGTCTTCGTTTCTGTAAAAACCATTCTCTAAATGCGCGTCAAAATTGTCCCACTTAAAATTGGCTACTTTTCGCCCTAAAAAAGTTGCATCGCTTATTAGGAAGAATTTTTCTTGTTTTAACTTGTAAGCTACTTTTGCTGCAGCATAATCGCAATGTGCACCATCTAGAATAACTGGAGCATAAACTTCTTCATTTTCAAAAACAGCTCCAACCAAACCTGGTTCGCGGTGGCCAAACTGCGTCATGGCATTAAACAAATGTGTCACAAGATTTATTCCTTTAGAGAAATAAAATTGTGCTTCTTTGTGTGTTATGGTCGAATGGCCAATCGAGATCGTAAATCCGCTCTCGATTAGCATATTCAATTGTTCTTCTGTAAAACATTCGGGCGCAATTGTAATAACTTTTATAACATCTTTTCCCTTTCTGATTATTTCTTCTAGTTCTTCATTCGTTGGCTTTCGCACCTGATCAATACTGTGGGCGCCACGTCTTAACGGATTTAAAAACGGACCTTCCAAATGCATTCCGACAACGCCATTTTTGTGCTTTTGCATGTATTCTCGAACTGCTTCAATTCCGTTGAGAATAGTTTCTCTAGAAGAAGAAATCAAACAAGGTAAAACATGTGTTGTGCCATACTTCATGCTTGCATCATAAATATCCTGAATGGTTTCTTCATTTGGAGTCTGACTGAAATAGTACTTTTCTCCTCCATTAATCTGAATATCTATAAATCCTGCAGCGAGATGATTTCCTCCCAAATTAATTTGCTCAATGTCATTTGGTATTTCTTGGTGTACTGAAATAATAGTCCCGTTTTCAATAATTACGGCTCCATTTTCAATTACTTCATCTCCTGTATGCACAATCGCATTTACAATTGCTTGTTTCATGTTTTAATTTTATTTCTTTATAATTTTACTGTTAAGTCCAGTATTTGAATCTTTTACATTTAAAAGATAAATTCCTTGAGGCTGGTCTGCCAATGAAAATGATATCTCTTTTTCGTTCAAATTTAAAACGGAAGTTCGAATTAATTTCCCAGTTAAATCGAATAATTTAATTGCAGCAATTCCAGAAGCATTATTTACCTTGATTTTAACTATATCCTTAACAGGATTTGGACTTACTTCAACACTAAATTCGTTGTTTTCTATTACAGTATTTTCTGTTACTTTTTTTGCTGATAAAGAACTTGATGGAGGCAAAAATGTATCAGCTCCGCTTGTAAGCCAGTTTAATGAGAAACGGACAAAATACATCTGATAAGTTGAGCTTTCGCCATTTTCATAATAAATGCCAATTGTTCCGTCTGGCAAAATAGTAAGACTTGAATAAGCAGATGCTCCAGGAAATATTGTTTTTGGCAAACCCCAAGTTGTTCCTTCATCTGTACTCATTTGCACGCTTACGTTTTTACGGCTGCTTGAAAATGGAATCGAATGCAATAAGCGATTTTTATCGTAACCATCAAGTGTTGAAGTATAACGAATAAAATCACCATCACAATTTGGATCTGTTATACTTGTTTGATTATAAACTGTTCCCCATGTTTCTCCTTTATCTGTCGAGATATTAAAACGGCGTGTTCCCGGATTTCTTATACTCATCATAATGTTTCCATTATTCAATTCTACCACTTTTGCTTCATCTCCATCTATTTCTGCTCTATTTGTCGATGCTGTCCAAGTAATACCGTGATCGGCACTTGTAATTAAATAATTACTAATGCGTTCTGTTCCTGAAACATTTTCTCGAACTGCAATTGCGGCAACAATTTTACCATCACGTAATTGATGTGCTCTGCCAGAAGCAACAAACAATCCTTTCCAATTTGGGTTTGGTCCGTAGATCTGACTTGTAATATCTACAGGAGTTCCCCAAGTTACGCCGTTATCCGTACTATGAATTACCAAAACCTTTGCAGGAACCGCATTAGTTGAAGCAAAAAATCCTTTATCTGCAGAAACTAAACACAATAATTCTCCTGTCGATTTATCTAAGACCAAAGCCGCATCTCCTGCTCCGGTTGCCGCTCCAAAATTGGCAATTGTTAATGGTGAAGACCAAGTTTTTCCGTTATCGGTACTTCTGCGCACAACAGGATCTATTTTTGCCGATAAATCTCCTGAGCCATTCCATCTTTTATCTGTTACCGTTACCAGCGAACCATCGGCAGCAGTGATGATTGCTGGAATACGATAACTTGCAGAACCTGCATCTCCAGGCGTAAATAAAAGCGTATTAGTTAATAATATTACTCGGTTTCCAGATACTGTATTTGAGGCTACATTATAAGTTATTCCGTTTGCAACAATTGATTCGCAGGTTGCATCTAATAAATTTCCTTCAGTTGCTCCAGCTGAAACATCGTAAGTAATCCAAAAATAATTATCTCCAGAAGCCAATGCTTTTGATCCGTTTACAGTAAGATTTCCGTTAGACGGCGTAACATTTCCAAATAATGTTGCTGTTGTCGGATTAAAAATTGCTGTGCTTCCGCTTGAATATATTTTAATATTTGTAACGTCGCTAATATTGGTAGTTCCTGCCATAGTAAACTTTAAAGCACTTACCGTCAACGGATTTAAATTGCCCGAAACAGAAGCTCTAACCGCTATAATTCTCTGATCTGTATCTCCTAAACCTGTTGGTAATTCTGTCTGAATCAAAGAGATCGAATTTATCTGCATTTCATTCGTCTGCGCAATAACAGAAGCTCCATTCATTAATGTTCCTGGATGATTATTCCCTGAAATATCTGGAACCGTTGTACCACTTATATTTTCAAAATCCCAAGCGGCAATTAATCCGGTTTCTGTTCCCGTTATTGCAACTGTCTTATCGGTCAAAACTTCTGCTGCAGTCATAGCTTTGCTCCAAAAACGAATGTCATCGATTTGGGCATTCATATAAGAAGAAAAATTACTTATCGTGCCAAAAAACAAATCTCCTGTATTTGAAACTGTATTTGTTCCTCCAATATTAGACGATGTTTTAGTTTGCTGCAAAACACCATCAACATAAATTTTACAGCTTGTGGTGGCAACATCAACTACCATTGCCAAATGATGCCAAACATTGTCTGCAATACTTGAAGTTCCGTATGGCGGGCCTGCTGCTCCTGCGCTTGTCGTTAAATTTACTCCAAACTGTCCTCCTCCTGCCGAAGTATTATTTATAAATTCATATCCAATTCCAGAACCATTTGGACGTTTGCTCAAAATACGTTTTCCGAAATCGCCCGTTTTTATTCTGCAGCTTATGGTTAAATTTTGTCCAGCCGCCAAGTTAAAATCACTATGATTTGAAACTAACATATAATCATTTACTCCATCTAAATTTAAAACCATCGGAAAAGCATTTGGAAAAGTAACAGATCCAAAAAGAGTTCCCGTATGACTATTTCCTGAAATATCTGGAACTGAAGTGCCGGTTATATTTTCAAAACTCCATGCTGCCAAAAGATCTGTCGCAGGTCCATTAACAACTGCTGTCATATCTGCTTGCAATTCAGTTGCTGTCATTGCTTTATTCCAAACACGTACATTATCAATCTGTCCTGCCCATTTGTAGCTGTTGGAAGCGTCTGAAGTTGCACCAATTACGAAGCTTACAGCATTAGAAAAATCGGAAGTTACAGAAGTAAATGTTTTTCCTGTATTGGCTAAAACTCCGTCAATGTATCCATACATAGTTCGGTTACTCGAGGCATCCATAACCAAAGCAATATGATGCCAAGTTCCGTCTGCGAGAGAATTAGCAGAATAGCCTGCTGTACTAATGTTTGCTGGAGTTCCAGTACCACTCATATTCATGGCAAACTTTCCTGCATTTGTGCCGTTTCCTGTCCAAAATTCATATCCGTTACCAGAAGTGCCATTTCTTTTAGCAAAAATTCTTGGTGTTCCAGTATTGGTTGTTGTTTTAATCCAACAGGTTACGGTTTTATTTTGACCCGAACCAAAGTCTAAATCCGGATGATCTGCCACTGTCATATAAGTTGAAGTGCCATCAAGATTTAAAACTTTACCACTTTGCGCTTTTGTATTTATACTGCATAAACACATCAAACACGAACAAAAATAGCGTAATACATTTTTCATAGTTTTTAATATTTGGTTATAAATTGGTTAAAAAGCATTAAAAAATAATAACGAAAAACTTGATGACTGGCGGATAAATCAGAATAAGCGGGCTTTAATTTTTCTCAAGATATTCGTTTAATATTTGTGTACAATACCATTCCTGACGAGGCAAATGAAATGGTCCTTTATAAAGATTCCCTTTGGCAGTTTGAGCTACGCTTCCGTCTCGGTGCAAATAGCCAAACCATTCTCCATTTTCTTTATCATGAAATTTACTATACGAGTAATCATGAATCATTTTGTGCCATTCTGCATATTTTTGATTTCCAGTCATGGTATAAGCCAAAAGTGTTGCAATAATTACCTCGTTATGAGGCCACCAGAATTTCATATCCTGCCAATATTCTTGAACAGGATTTCCGTAAACATCAAGAAAATAAAGAATTCCTCCATGCTCTTTGTCCCAACCGCGTTCCCACATATAATCGAGCATTTTGCATCCCAATTCGATCAAATGCGGATCATTGTTTCTGTATTTGGCTTCATGCAAAATAAACCATGCGCCTTCTATTGCATGTCCAGGATTTAAAGTGCGTCCGTCAATGTGATCGATTATAGCACCATCTGGAGCAACTTGTTCCATTACACATTTTATATCGTGTTTTACAAAATCATTTTCAATTTCTGCAATCCATTTTGTGATCCATTCATCGCATCGAGGGTCTCCAATATTTTCTCTCAGCTGTTGTGCTGTATTAATCATAATCATTGGAGAACCAATTCCTTTTGAAGGTCTTGTTGAAGTATATTTTGGTTCTAACAAACCAGAAGTTGTTGTATATTTTATGCACTCTCCAAAAAGATGTCGCGCTTGTTCTGCTGCGGCTTCATCTCCACTTGCTTTGGCGTAAGCACTCATCGCAATTGCTGCAAATGTTTCAGAAAAATAATAACGGCGTTTACGAATTGGGCTTCCATCTTGAGTGACGTGAAAAAACATTCTTCCATCAGTATCAAAACAATGTTGATTAATAAAATCGATTCCCGATTTAGCTCCATCAAGCCATTCTTGCTTTGGCTCTATTGTATTATAAAGTGTTGCTAAAAGCCAAGCTGTGCGCCCCTGAAACCAAACCGATTTATCTGTATCAATCAAATCTCCAGTTTGGTTCCGCATTAATAAGTAACCGCCATGCTCGGTATCTATAGATCGCGGAAACCAAAATGGTACTGTATTGTTTAGTAATTGGTTCTGATAAAAGTCTTTTAATTCTATTAAATCAGTTTTTGAATAGCTCATTTTTGATATATGTTTTTTATGCCCGAAAATAAATTCAGGTTCAGTTATAGATAGGTGAAGTCACTTTAGCTGAAAAATCAGGTCAGCCAAAGGAAAAATATAGATATAGAGATGCTTTCTAGTTTTTGCTTATAGAATTCAGTTTAAGCTTAAAAGTGGAACATGGGAGACTGGCTTCGTTTACCAAATTTGCTGTTGTATAAGGTTTCCAGGCGTAGAAAACTTCATTAACTTTTTCGCCATTCGGAATACTAATCTCAACTTGATCTTTTATAATTTTTGCTTTGGTTTCAATCCGAATTCCTTTATCGGTAACTAATTCAAATCCGATTAGGTCTTTTTTATCTGCTGTGTCTAATTGTTTTGCATTCGAAAAAGAAACTAAAACTGCATCTCCTTTTTGAATTGCTTTTAAAGGAATTGGTCCGTTTGCTATTATTTTTTTGCCGTATGTTTTTTTTAATGCCAATAGCGCTAATCGCTCCCCAATTTGCCTTTTCTTTATTGGATGAACATTTGTCTCTTCTCCAAAATCCATACTAACAGCCATGCCACTATTAGGAATTTCTTTTTGAATTCTATTTTGTGCATCTCTAAATTCTGGCCAAGATGGTCGATTAATTCCTGATAATTGCACAAAATAAAATGGCAATGAACCTCCCCAAGCGCTTCTCCAATTTTTGACTAATTCTGGCATTAAATGTTCATACAATTCGACATTATGTGCATTGCTTTCTCCTTGGTACCAAATAAATCCCTTTATCGGAAACGCTATAAAATGCAAAACGCCTGCTTCGTAATTGTAACAAGGATCATAAGGATGGCGCTGTTTTGGGTTTATTGCGTTTTTTAAATTTTCGTCTGCTCTAGAACGTACCCAAGGCTGCAAGAAATCAGATTTTCTCCAATTTGTTAATACGTCTACTACTTTATCATCATGCTCCAAAGTATATCTCTCAAACCAAGATTCTATTGGAGAACCGCCAACGGCAACTTCTATTAATCCAATTGGAATATTTTCTTCGCGAATAATGTTTTGACCAAAGTAAAAGGCTACTGCCGAAAAATCTTTGGCACTTAAAGAATCGCATGTTTTCCATTTTCCAGAAAAATATTTCAACTGATTTACTTTTTCTAAAGTAATCGAGTCAAAAGCTTTTTCGTTTGTTTCTTGAATAGCTTCAAAATTGAATAATCTAAGGTTGGTATTCTCAGCCGCTTTCTTTACTTCAGAGATTCCATTTTCAGATTTTTTTAGAGGAAAAGCCATATTAGATTGTCCTGAACAAAACCAAACATCTCCAATTAAAATATTTTTTAAAGTGATTTTTTTATCTAAAGTTGAAATTGAAATTTCGTGAATTCCTCCAGATTTCATTGCTGGAAAAATAACTTTCCATTTTCCTGCTTCATTTGTTGTTGCAATTTCTTTTTTATCATCAAAAACTACTTCAACTTTTTCTCCTCCATTTGCATTTCCATAAATTAGAATCGGCTGGTTACGCTGTAAAACCATATTATCGGTAAAAACAGTTCCTAATATTAAACCTCCAAAATCTTGGGTAACATTTTCGTAAACTGTCTGTGCTAAGATTTTTGCCCCTTCCTTTGTTGGATGCAATGCATCTGGAAAAAGGTCTGGACGCGAATATAATTTTTCGTGAAGGTCAATTAAATTGACATTGTTGGCTTTTGCAATCTCGCCGATATGCTCCTGAATTTGCCAAAACCAATCTCGGGTTCCCGATTTAAAACGAGGATGTTCATTGAAAATCGGAGTCATACGACAGATAAAGATTTTTACATTCGGATTCTGTTTTCTTAATGCATCAATCAGCCAAAAATAATCGGCATTAAAATCTTCTTTGTAATTCGGCCAGTTCCTCGGATCAGTATCATTTAATCCCAAATGAATAATTGCAATATCTGGCTGATAGGCAATCGCATCAGAGCATTCTTTAGTTTTATAATAAGGTTTACTCCCTTTTTTTAAAAGAGTTGCGCCACTGTGTCCAAAATTTCTAATTTCATAACCATTTCCCATTAAAACCTGCAATTGCGAAGGATAAGATTCTGATTGCGAGTTTGCCAACAAATATCCCGCTGTAACAGAATCTCCCAAACAAGCCACTTTTACAGTCGTTTTTTGTGCATTCATTTTAAATGGAATGACTGTAAAAGCTATTAATAGGAACAGAAATAAATTTCGTTTTTGTGTTCTCATTTTTTCTTCAAATTCTATTAAAATTGAGGAATCATGAGCCGAGCGAAACGGCAAGGCTTCGCCCAGGCTTATAAAACCAAAAAACCTAACTAACAAATCTAATTTTTAAAAAAGGGTAAATAATTATGCTTTAAGCCTCTTCAAAATCGTTTACTTTTGGGCGCAAAAAACTAATTTGTGTTATAAGGGCAATCAGTACGATACCGGCCATCAAAGAAAAACCATAACCCAAATTACCAGTATCGGCTGATTTACCTAACAAAGAGGTGACCAATGCGCCACAGCCAACTCCTGTCATATTTAAAATACCATAAGCCGTAGCCCGATATTTTGAAGAAACAAATTGACAGATAATGGGCATATTGTTTGCATCAAACATTCCGTATCCTATACCAAAACACAAAACTGCGCCAACCACGTGAAGCAACGAATGCCCAAATCCGATCAACATTAATGCGGGAATAGTTAAGCTTAAACCTATCGCACTAGTATAAATTCTTCCTTTTATATTTTTTTGAACCCATTTATCTGATAAAATTCCACCGAACACAACTCCTAATAAAGAAGAAAATGAAATTGTAATCGTTGCTAAAGGCCCAGCCTGATCCATTGAAATACCTAAATTATCTGAGAAAAGCGTTGGAAGCCAGTTTTTAGTTGCCCATCCCGGTAAACTTATAATCGCGAAATAGAAAAGAATTACCCAAAAAGAAATATTGGTAAATAATAGGGCTAGACCTTTTAGCAAAGAAACTTTTTCGTGTGTTTTATTAAACTCTGGATCAAAAACCTTTGTCTTTTTCTCAAATAAAAAGAAAACCAAAATGATAGAGTAAACCACGCCTACAATTCCGAAATGATGAAAAGTAGAATGCCAAGAATATCTTGCTGCAATTGTTGCTCCAAAGCCACCTAAAGCCGAACCAACATAAAGCCCTGTCATGTGGATCCCGATGGCAAGTGATCTTGTTTTTTGTTGATGATAATCGGCAATTAAAGATAAACCAGCAGGAATGTATAAAGCTTCGCTCACGCCCATAATGGCTCTTAGCCAATAAACTTCATCGTATGTTTTGGCATAACCCATTGCATAGGTAACTGCAGACCAAACAAATAAACTCCCAATAATTAGCCATTTTCTATTTAATTTATCGGCGATAATTCCAGAAACTGGACTCATCAAAGCATAAATCCAAAGAAAAACTGCCATTAAGCGTCCAAAATTTTCTCCTGAAACTAATTCAGGAATGTCACTTTCCATTGATGGTCTCATGGTTGCGAGCATCTGCCTGTCCATGTAGTTTAATAAAGCTACAATCCAAAGTAACGCGACTACGAGCCAAGGATAATATTTAGAGTTTTTCATTTTGGTTTTGGTTGATTTTTGGTTTTTTATTAGCAATCTTCAATTAAACCTGAGAGGTTTTAAAAACCTATCAGGTTTCTAAGCAACTTAACTTAATTAACTTAGATTTTTATTTTTATTCTACAGTTCCAATCATAACATCTGGTGTACGAATTCCAGGTTTTATTTCTCCATTTGATAAAACAATTTTATCGTTCCAAAGTACTGCTGTTGTCGTTACATGAGCCAGAAATGGCAATTCGCCAATTTTTGTCCATTTATTTTTTAAAGTATCGTACAATAAAACAGCATTGTAAAATCCTTGATGTGTTGTATTTAAGATATTTTTTTCGGCAATTAATTTTGCTTTTTCTTCTTCTGAAGCTGTCTTTGAAATTTGAGATAAATAGGTTTCTATTTTATGAAATGTTTCTCCGTTATCTCCTCCCGTAATAATGATATAGTGTTTCCCAAAAGCGACTCCTGCTCCTGCTGAAAAATTAGTCGTTTCCTTTCCGTCTGTTATAACGGCTTTAGTTTCCCAAATTTGTTTTTTCAGGTTGAAAGCCAATGTTGTGTTGTGCAAATCACTTATTCCAGAAGCTGTTTTGGTTCTTCCTCCAACAACATAAATGACTTCATTCTGAACCACTGCTACTGAATTTGCTAATGCAAAAGGTAATTTTGGTTCTGATTTCCATTCTGGCTTGGCTTTATTTAAATCAATACTAAAAACCAAATCGGAACTTTTTGTGGCTTCATCTCCTCCAATTGCATATACTACATTGCTTACATTTACAAGAGCAATATTGGTTATGTAGATTGGAAAATCGGGTAATGCTTTTATTTCAATTTCATTTTTTTCAGAATTCCAATTTAAAATATGTGCTTTGTTGGATAAACCATTTTCGTTTTCTCCACCTACATAAACAATTCCTAAACTGGTTGAAACATTTCCGCAATACGCAATTGGTTCTGGTAATTCTGCTATTGATTTTTTATTCCAATGAAAGGTTTTATCGTTTTTTTCTAAAACATGAATTTCTTTTGAATAATGTTTCTTCCCTCCTTCCCAAGGCATTTTATCTTGAAAATTGGCTCCTCCAGCTACAATCAAAACATCATTTGTCACGCCATTAATTGGTCCTGCAAAACCTAAAGAAAGACTTCCATCAGCATTTTGAAGCTGCGCTGCTTTTTGCCATTCTATTTTTGAAATATTTTTTTGCTGTGAAAGACCAACTGTTGCTGACATAATTGAAATAGTAAGAATTGAGAAAGAAAAAAATCGATTCATAGTTGTTTGTTTTAGCCGAAAACGAAACGTATTATTTTGATTTAAAGGCCTCAAAATTTAAACCTGCAACATCTTTTTTGAACAATTCAAATTGTGCTGCACTCATGTTTTTGACTGGCAATCTGAATTCACCTAAATTATGCCCAACCAATTTCATGTAGGCTTTTCCAACTGAGATTCCTCCATACTTTCCTAAGAAACGAATCATATCAATTGACTTCTGCTGTAACTTTCTGGCTTTCGTTAAATCATTAGCATTAAAAGCATCGATTAAATCATAGTACAATGGTGCAGCATAATTAAAAGTACTTCCAACAGCGCCTTTAGCACCTAAAACTAATGCTGAAAGCATGTTTTCGTCACGTCCCCAAAGCATATCGTATTTTCCGTTTTCATAACTCATACAGCTCTGAAAATCCATAAAATCTTCATGTGTATATTTTACTCCTGCAAAATTTGGAAGTTTTCCATCCAAAGCTCTTACCAAATCAAACATTGGAATATTTACTCCTGTCAAGACTGGAATATGGTAGTAATACAATGGCATGTTTGGAACACTTTCTCCAACTTTGATACAAATTTCTGCCAGCGTATCTACGTTTCCTGGTTTGAAATAAAATGGCGCAGTTATAGAAACCGCGTATAAACCAACTTCATACGAGTATTTAGCTAGTTCGATACAGTCTGTTAAACAAGTTCCGCCAAGGAAAACCATTACTTTAAAATCGGCATCGTGATTAGAACAATCTGCCCATGCTTTAGCAACCGTTTTTTTCTCTTCTAATGACATCGAAACCCCTTCGCCAGTAGAACCAATTATAAATGCTCCTGTTACTCCATTTCTTTTTAGAAAAGTATAATAAGCTGGAATCAGGCTCACATCCAATTTTCCACTCTCATCGAATGGAGTAAATGGAGCTGAAATAAGACCTTGTAAATGTTCGATTTTCATGACTTTTATTTTTTAATTTTTTCGTTTTATCAAACTGGAAAAGTTTTCATTTCCAGTTTGATTTTAAACTTTAGTTTTTTTTATTCTTTGTTTCGTTTAATTAGTATATCCTGGATTCTGAACAATTTTAGGATTGAAATTGATTGTGTTTTGAGAAATTGGAAACAACACTTCTTTCCCTGCCATTGACGGAACTATACTTGTTTTATTAAAACGCACAATATCCCACCATGATTTTCCTTCAAAGGCCATTTCTTTTAAACGCTCTCTTAAAATCACATCGTCATTTGCTGCCGGAGTATCATTTGTAAATGAAGCCGATGCGTCAGCTCTTTTCATTACCAGATTCATTTCTTCTGTTGGATCCTGACCTAAAGCATTTTTAACTTCCGCTTTCATTAATAAAATATCTGCCCAACGGTAAATAATAATATCACTCACAAATCTTCTGATTGTTCCGTCTACAGTTCCGTTGTATTTTACCAAACCTGTAACTACTGGAGTTGTACCGTTATATAAAGTTAAATACGTTGCGTCTTTTCTGGTATCTGTAGCTGCAAAATTGAATCTTGTAATGTCTGGCTGTACTCTCGAAATACCAGCATTTCCTGAACCTGTTCCTAATGTACCGAAAACGGCCGTTGCCTGTGCTGATGTTAATGGTGCAAAATCACTTGGTCCAACAAACATAAACTGATTCCAGTTATCTAATAGTGATGACGTTAAATCGGCTAATGAATAACGAACTGCAAAAAGCACTTCGGCATTTCCTTTTTTGTCAAAAGCAAAAACATCTTTGAAACTTGGCATTAAAGTCGGTGTTCCCGGAATTGCATTTATTGCTGCCAAAGCATTATTTAAGTCTGCTGTTCCTCCGTTTAATTGTTTTGCTGTCCATAAATTCACTTCTGCTTTTAAAGCATAAACTGATGGAAGAGCCAATTGCGTTTTGTTATTGTTTGCATCGGGAAAATTAGCAATGGCCTGATCAATATCTGATTTAATAAAGGCAAATGTTTCTTCAATCGTATTTCGCGGAATAATGTATTGCGACTGATTGGTATTTTCTGTTGGTTCTGTTACAATTGGCACTCCTCCCCAAGAACGCGCCATAATGAAATAACATAACGCACGCATGGTATAGGCTTGAGCAATATATCTTTTTTGCTCTTTTACTGTTGATGGACTAAATGTAATTTTTGGCACATATTTTAAAACCAAGTTTGCCGAATGAATTACAGTATACAAACCAGCCCAATCTACATCTATATTTTGTGGTGTAAGATTGTTGTTATAGTAATTTGCCAATGTTAAAGGAGACTGAACTCCGCCAGTAATTTCTGCACTTCTTGCTCCTCCTAACAAATAATAATTTTGCTGTGTCTGAATTCTAAAGTTTACATACATTCCGTTTACGCCTGCTTTGGCGTCATCTTCTGTTTTCCAGAAACTGTCAGATGTAATAACACTATCAGATGTTAATTCTAAATCATCTTGACAAGAATTAAAAAGAGAAAGACTTGAAAAAAGTATTGTGTATAAAAGAAATTTCTTTTTCATGATTTTTTAATTAAAAATTTACAAACTGATATTTAAACCAAGAATAATGTTTCTAGGCACTGGGTAAGTTCCTGTAGAACCAGCTGCGTTTAATCCTAAACTAGATCCTCCGTCAATACCTTGTACTTCTGGGCTTAACCCTTTGTATTTAGTAAAGTAGTATAAATTACTTCCTGTAACATATAGACGAAGTGATGTCAAACTTGCTTTTTCGATAAGTGTTTTTGGAAAACTATAACTGAACGTAATTTCTCTTATGCATAAATAATCTCCACTTTCGTAGTAACGACTGTTACCTTGGAACATGTTGGTATTATAAGCTGCTCCGCTCGCTTCAGATCTGAATAAGTTGTTCTGATTGGTTTGATCTGCCCAACGGTAACGAGGAACATCTGTAATATCTCCTTCTTTCTGCCAAGCTTGTGCGCTTTCTGCCAATAATCCGTAGTTACCTTGAAACTGACCTAAGAAACGTGCTCTTGCTTCGTTGTAAATTGTTGCTCCTAAAGAATAATCCGTTCTAACTGTTAGAGAGAAACCTTTGTATGAAGTATCAAAATTGAAACCTCCTACGAATGTTGGGAACATATTCCCCATATATTGTCTGTCTCGGCTATCAATGATTCCGTTATTGTCTGTATCTTCAAAAACTGCGTCTCCAGCAAATTTTCTTCCATCAGGATTACCACCATTTGCAGCCGTTTTCGTTACATAAGTATCGTGAACTTTTGCGTTGTATGCATCTGCTTCTGCTTGAGTTGAAAGAATATATAATTGTTTATGAGCGTAGAAATTTCCAATTTTTTGTCCTTCCTGTAAACCTCCTACATATACATATTTACCACTTTTTGCATCCCAGATCTCAGTACCTCCAATTCTATTATTTCCATTTCCATTAAATGGAAGTTTTTCAACTGTATTGGTATTGTGCGAAACGTTTGCTCCAACATTTACTTTCCAATCATTTTTATTGTAAACATTTGCCTGAACTTCAAGCTCAAAACCTTTGCTTCTTAATCCTCCTAAATTGGTCAAAACAGTTGAGAAACCACTATTTGAAGGCAATGTCAGATTCGTCAATAAGTCTGATGTCAATTTGTTATAGAAATCTCCAATGATTCTAATTTTATCTTCGTTTAATCCGATATCAAAACCACCATTTATCGTTTCAGACTGTTCCCATTTCAAACCTGGGTTTGCAATTTGAGAGTTGATAATCGCCGATTGTCCATTGTAGCTATTCGGAAGTCCGTTTGTAGTTCCTGCATATAATCCTCCAGCTTGGAAATCTCCTAAAGTTCCTAAGTTTCCGTTTACACCATAACTTCCACGAAGTTTAAGAGAAGAAAAGAATTTTGGCATTGTGTTGGCCCAGAATTTCTCTTCCTGCATATTCCATCCTGCCGAAATCCCAGGAAAGAAACCATATCTATTGTCTGGTCCTAAACTTGATGAACCATCATAACGAAATGAAGCTGTTGCAAAATATCTGTTTTTATAATCGTAATTAACACGTCCGAAAACACTATTTAAAACCAATTTGGTATTGTTGCTGTAAACTGAAACCGGAATTGGAGATGAGTCTAAAGTCTGCGCTAAATCTGAAGGGCTTCCTTTTCCTGCTGCATTAAAATATTTAATGGTTCTATCGTATTTTGAAACTCCTAGTTTAGCATCAAAGTTTCCAATATTTTCCCAATCTTTTTTATAAGCAAAAACTCCTTCGTATTGCACTTGATAGGTTTGATTGCTCAATCTTGTTGCAGTTCTTGTATTATCAACCAAACCGCTGCTTCCGCTTAAAAATGCCTGTTGAAAAGTATTGTCATTTTCATTTTCGCTGTATAATGAAATGGCTGGTGTGAAAGTAAAATCTTTTGCAAGTCTTAATTCACCATCTACGCCCATCTGAAGCTTATCGTTTTCATTTTTGCCTTTAACTTTCCCCATCTGGTACAATGGATTTCCGTTAATGTTGTTTTGTCCTGGAGCTAAAGTTCCGTCTTCTAAATATAGTTTTGTAGTTGGTGAGTTTCCTAAATATCTATTGAAAACTACACTGTTAGCCACAACCTGATTGTTACTTGCTTTTGAGAACAAAACACGTCCGTTAATTGTAAAATTGTCCGCAACTTTTAAAGAAGCGTTTAATTTACTGGTAAACCTTTGGTATCCTGTGAATATCGTAATACCATCACCTTTTAAATATCCTAAACTCAAATCGAATACACCTGTGTCTGTCCCTCCGCTAAAACCAAGTGTATGGCTTTGTGTAATAGCATCTTGAAACAAGATATCATTCCAATCGGTACTTTTGTACATAATCGTGCTGCTCGGGTTTAAAGGATCTGCAATTTCCTGCCAGCCTTTTGCCTGAAGTGTACTTATGGTTTCTGCAGATAAATTAGATTTTAATAAAGTAGCAAACGGAGTATTATTTTCTAGATTATTTCCTGTACCTGCAGGCGTTGCACCAGTCAATTGTCCTAAACGTGCGATACCAGTAGTTGTTGAAAGTCCCGCAAGTTCGGCAGCATTATACAATCCTTCACGTTGCATTTTAATGTAATCGCCTCCATCCATAAAATTGTATTTTTTGCCAATTCTACTGTTTTGAGTTGAAACATTATAAGTAACTTTTAGTTTTCCTGCCTTACCTGTATTTGTCGTGACAATGATTACACCATTTGAAGCTCGTGCACCATAAATAGAAGTTGCAGCAGCATCTTTAAGTACTTGAAGTGAAGCTATATCTAAAGAGTTAATATCGTCGATTTGGTTTCTAATGACACCATCAACAATATATAAAGGAGTTGCGCCAGAAGGATTATCAATTGAAGTACCACCACGAACAATTACATTGGAAGCTTTTCCTGGCTGTCCCGAAGAAGTTTTTACAACCAAACCTGTAACGCTTCCTTGTAAAGATTGCGTAACGTTTGAGTAAGGTACGTTTTCAAGTACTTTTTTATCCAGTTTAGAAACTGCAGTACTTAAAGTTCTTCTGTTTTGAGCTCCATATCCTACTACAATCACCTCGTTCATTTGCTGTCCTATTTCTTTTAAGACAATGTTCAATGGACTTCCCGTAATTGCAACTTCTTGATCTTGTAATCCTATATATGTAACAATTAAAGTTGTTGCATTATCTGGGACTTCAAAAACAAAATTTCCGTCAAAATCTGTTTGAGTGCTTATGTTTGTTCCTTTAGCAACAATATTTACACCTGGTAGCGATTCGCCTTTTTCATTGGTTACTTTACCAGTAACTTTCTTCTGAATTGGGTCACTCTTTTTTACATTTTTATCCGTAAACACAACGCTTTTTTCTGTGTTAGCAGACGCTAATTGCATAGTAAAAGCTAAAAGTAACGTAGAAGTAAGTTTAACAACTTTTACGTGTTTAGGAGTAAACCTAAAATTTTTAGGCTTACTTTTAGGCAATAATTTCATACTTTTGTAATGGTTTGGTTAATAAAACTTTGTTAAGGTCAATTTATTTATTTCCAATCAACCGTTCTGATGAAGAACAAGCCAGCAATGTTCACAGCATTGGCTGGCTTTTTTTATGATCAAAAAACAATATTTTTATCCAAATGGTTAGTTTGGTTTTATTCAAATCTTAATTCTAGTTTTTCTTTTGTAAGCAGCCAACTTCTATTGATTAGATGTAAACTTTGCTTAAATATTTTATTATTATTTTGTAAAGATATAAAAATATTTAAAATAACAACTTTAGTTATTAAAATATTTTAATAAGTATGAATTTATTTTTTAAATTAATTATTAATAAGAGGAAACAACAGCTTTTCTTTTATTACACAACAAGCGCCTATAACTCCCGCACGGCGCCCCAAAGTTGATTTTTTAAGCTTCATATCACGATTGACTAAACCTAATGAATATTTTTTAAGAGCTGATTGAATTGGCAGAAGTGCATAATCGCCAAGTTGTGCGAAATCTCCTCCAATCACCAAAAGATCAGGGTTAAAGATGTTTAAAAGGATAGATAAGTAACGTCCCATTTTCTCACTTTGCTGTGTTACAAGATCAACACAAAGAGTATCTTCTAAATTTACAGCGCCTGTAATTATTGCATGATGTTGTAAAACTGGCGAGTTATCATCTAAAACAACTTTAGATTGCTTACCTTCTTTTATTGCTTCTTTAAACTGATTAATTAAAGACCAACCCGATATTTCAGTTTCTAGACAACCTAGTTTTCCGCATTGGCACATTATTTCATTATTAAATATCGTACTATGTCCAAACTCGCCAGAGTAACCCGATTTTCCATAATAAAGCTTTCCGTCAGTGATCATTCCTATTGCAACTCCCCAACTATAATTGACAAAAATGATATTTTGCTCATCATCGACAACACCTTCGCAATACTCGCCAAAAGCCATTGCACGCGTATCGTTTTCTAAGTGAACTGGAAGATTTAATTGTTCTGAAATAATCTCTGTCAGAGGTCGATTTTCACTGAAAAAATAGTTATAACTAAACCCTTCCATCGAATTAATTCGGCCCGAAAAGTTAATGCAGACACCAACGATCATTTTCTTTTCTACCAAACTATCTTCAATAAATGAATTGATTAGACTGCAAAATTTAAGAAGAGATTCTTGAGTGTTTTCTAAAGTAAAAGAAGTTCCAAGCTCTACGCTTACCAACTCATTTTTAATATTTTGAAGTCCGATTGACATACTCGTTAAACCAACTTCAACACCTAAAAAATAAGCGCAAGTCGGATTGATACTAAACAGGGAAGGTCTACGCCCGCCGCTGTTAGTAATTTTTCCCATGTCAACAACATAGTTTTCTACTAATAATTCGTTAACCGCTTTGGTTACTGTTGGAACACTTGATTGAAGTTCTGCACTTAATTCGGCAATAGTCGAATTACCTCCAGACAATAAACGCTTTACAATTGATTGTCGAAGCAGATGCCACTTTTGTTCAGACAAACTTTTGTCTTTACTATTATCTAATAAATCTTTTAAACTCATTGCTTTCCTTATTTGGTTCACAACAAATTTAAATTATTTTTTAAATCAGCATAAAAATACAGTCTTTAATATTAAATTATTTTAAAATATTAAGAACTATTTTTAAAAAGTAGTGTAAAAAAGATTTCAAAAATAAAATTGAAGCAAAATAATGAAGGACAAAAATTAATCTGCGCCACCATCGACGCTATCAAATGTTTCGCGTTCTTTTGGTTTAACACTATATTTTAAAGAAACCATTGGCCCGTAATAGACATCAAATTGAGTTCCGTTTGTGCGCAATTGCATTTGACCGATTACACCTGCCAAAAAATGAATATTCGGAGTTATTCCAGCAGTATAATAAACTGATAATCTGAAAATATCAAAATGTTCATCTGCATAATCTTTAGAGGCAAATTTCAGCATGAGCTCTGTATAATAACCAAGATTAGGCGCCAAGAAAATTGGTTTTTCCTTGCTTTGTCTCAAATAATGATTGACTCCAAAACGGGCTCTTATTCTGGGTATTGTCTGATGATTACCATTTCTGTCATCAAAAAACTTGGTCTCAAAACGCACTTGCTCAAAAAGAGAACCTTTAGGCATTTCTTGAGTATAGGTTCCCATAACGATAAGTCTATTTTCTAAAGTTTTGTAATTTCCCGCTTCTTCTATTGCATATTTCTGATTGTGCGCATATCCCAACCAAAGCTTCATATTTTTAAAACCAGAATAAATAATCCAAGGTCTTATTACTTTACGCTGTGTATATTCAAAAGGATTTCCGTTTGTGTAAGCGCCTTGTGTAACGAGCTGCATATCTGCCTGACCGCTCAAATTCCATTTTTCTATTAAAGGAAATGCAACATCAACCTCGCTTATAGATGCTGGAATAAATCCCATTGTGTAAGGAGCGTCTTGGGCTTTTAAAACTTGAGAAAGCATGATGCAACAAAATACAAGGAAACTCTTTTTTAATAAACTCATAATTCGTCAATATTAAATTACACGGCTTCGAAATAAGAAAGTCTATCAAATTTAGATAAAGAAGTTTTTAACTTTAAAAAAAAGCGGTTTCATATTATAACATGAAACCGCTTTCTAGACATTTCTTCCAAACAAAAAAGCTTTAGAAAAATATCTAAAGCTTTTTTTAAATCAAAATTCTGAAAATTAATATAATGCAGACAGGTACAAAACTGACTGTTATTTTTATGTTCACATGATATTTTGCCCCTCTGGGGCTATTTAATATATCAAACATACATTTCTATAAATATTTCGTCCCACTGGGACTACCGATGTATAGTCCCACCGAGGCTTTTTATAGCTCTGGAAGAGCAAAATATTTATAGCTAAAAATCTATGCTCCCTAATTCAGAAGCTCCAGAGGAGCGACATGTTAGATTTCTATAAATTTCAGTTATCCAATTATGCATCGAAATTTGTTAATCTGGATTTGCCAATATTTTGTACAATTCGGCATTCGACAGATAAAACTGATTCTCTAAACTTATTTGCGACAATTTTGCGCTAACCAAATTGTTTTCTCTCGAATTGATTAAGAAAATCGAACTTTCTCCAAATGAGAATAATTTTTCTTCTGAATTCAACATTGTCATGTAATCTTTTACCAGATTATCAATTACAACTTTCTGCTTTCTTAATGATGCAATTTCAGTCTGCTGCGCTTTTACTTTATTTTTAAGTTCTAATCGTTGTTGGTCTATATCAAACTTCATGTCCTGAATTTTCAGTTTTGCCATTTTTAAACTTCCTCTTTCTTTTCTTAAGAAAATAGGAAAACTGAAATCGATATTAAACTTATAATCGTCGGCGTTGAAATTATTCCAGTAATTTGGTTCTGAAATATAGTTGTAACCTACATTAATTTTTGGAAGCAACGAATTGGCTTTCAACTGGCGATTGACTTCCAAAATATCCATTTTGGTTTCTAGAGACTGAATTTTTGGATGCGAATCTAACGACTCCACATCGACCATCATAGCATCTGTCTTTAAAGTTTCTTCTATAGTCTGAATTAGATTTTGTTCAGGTTTTACTAAATCTCCAAGCTCTACAGGAACATTTTCAATCCATAAAAAATTAGCCAATTTCAATTTTGCTTTAGCTAATTTCAGGTTTCCATTTTCAACATTCAGTTCTCTGTTTCGTACCGTAATTTTGGCCTCAACACTGTCAATTGCGGGTGCATCTCCTGCCGCGATTAACTTTTTAACTCCTTCAAAACGAGTGCTGGCAAAACCTAAATAATTTTTATACAATTCGGCTTCGTTGTAGCTTTTTCTCCATTCAAAATAAGCTTCACTCGCCTGATATAAAATTTCAATTGCTCTTAGTTTTCGCTGTGCATCACTTAGTTTTACCTGAAGTTTTCCTTCGCGAACATCGGCCATTCTTTGGTTAATAAACATTCCCTGACCTAAAGCAACATTAATTCCTAGCGAAGTTAAACCTGCTTCTGGCGTTTTGTTCTGCGGGTTATAATATTCCCCGTTCGTATCGTCAAAACCTGCTTTAATCTCAACTCCATACCAAGTCGGAATTTTGAAACTGCTGTTTAATAACGAATAATATTCTGTGCCTTTAAATTCTTTCTTATTATAATCTACTTCAAGTTTTGGATCAAATCCGCCTCGTGCCATCATCAGTTTTGCCTGAGCATTTGTCACTTCAAGATTGGCTTGTTTTACCAAAGGGTGATACTTTTTTACATAGCCCAAAAACTCAATAAAAGTAAGTTCCTCTTGATTAAAATTCTGGCTCTGCAGTGTAGAAAAACTTAATAGAAATAAGAAAGAAAACAGTTTTACTAGATTTCTCATTTTACTTTTTCTCCTTTCCTTTATCTTCTTTTTCTCCTGAATTGTAATAGTTTGGTGGGAAACCATTCAAGTTTCGCCAAATCTCGTACCATACCGAAACGGTTTCTAACAACGCTATACTTTGCGCACCAGCACCAATGCTTAATTCTTTTGGCCAGTGACGATCTTCTCCATCTGGCGAAACCAGAATTCTATATTTTCCGTTTGGACTAATGAAATTTTCTATAGCTACAACTTTACCCCCGTAAGTTCCATAAGACAACCCAGGCCATCCAGAAAATACAATTCTAGGCCATCCATCAAACCAAACACGAACTTTTGCACCACGATGCACAAGCGGTAAATCGATTGGATCTACATAAGTTTCTACTGCAATATCGTATTTGGCTGGCATGATACTTACAACAGGAGTTCCTTCTTTAATAGTTTCTCCAAGACCTGCCAATAAAGCACGGTTTACATAACCACTCTGTGGCGCTGTAATATAGTACAAACCATTTCTAAGTCTGTAATTGGTATATTGGTTCTCTAGTTTGTTAACCTGAGCTTCTGTATCGTACTGTGTACTTAAGGCAGTAAATTTATCACTTCTTGATTTTGATATTTTTTCAGCATATTCGGCAGTAATTCTGCTAACTTCTACTCTTGCATTAATCAATTCGTTTTTACTACTCAAAAGTTTATTTTCTTGCGTAATCACATACGCTTCAGACTCTTGCAACTTTAATCTTTTCTGCTCGACATCTGTCATTGGTTTTAAACCTTCTTTATTTAAAGCAGTAGAACGATCAAATTGTGTTTTTGCAATTCTAAGCTGTGTTTTTACTGCTACAAGATCCATACTGTCGCTTTTTATTTTCAGTTGCGACTGACGAATTTTGTTTTGCGCCTGCTGTAATTTCAATTGCTTTTCTGTATTCAAAGACTGCGCTTGAACATCTAGCGAATTTACTTTATCACCGTATGATTCTACTGCCATTTTTTTGGCATCTACTTGTTGTTTGGTATTGTTAACCAAATTAGGATCCAAATAATCTTCTTTGATCTCCGAAATGTAAAGTATCGTATCTCCTTTCTTTACATAATCTCCTTCTTTTACAAACCATTTTTCAATACGTCCTGCAATGGCATTATGAACCGTTTGAGGTCTCTGATCTGGTTTTAAAGTCGTTACAGAACCTGTTCCCGAGATGTTTTGTGTCCAAGGCAAGAAAAGGCATAAGACAGCAAAAATCAAAAATCCGATTATGACTTTGTTCAAAATTTCGTAATGAGGTCTACGAGCAACACTTGTAATCGATTTGTATTTGCCCGGCGTTATAAGTACGTTGTTATCTTTAGATAGGTTGAGCATGATTAAAGCTTTATGTCGTTAATAATTTTTCCGTCATCAATCGTAATCATACGACTGCATTTGCTTTTCCAAACATCATTTTTAGAAGTCACAATAACAGTCCAGTCGTTTTCTTCAGAAAGTAAAAAATCAACAATTTTACTTGACGTTATTTCGTCCATTTTGTCAACTGGATCTTCTAAGAATAAGATATTCGGTTTACCGACAATACTCCTTGCCAAAAGAATCTTTTGAACATCAGAAGCAGAAAGTTCACGACCTCCAGGATGAATTTGATTCTCCAACCCGTTTTCGAAAGTTTTAATATATGGGGTAAGACCAACATTATCTAAAGCCCATTTTAAATCATCACTATTTAGTTCTTCATTTCCAAAAACAATATTCTCGCGAATTGTTCCTGCAAAAAGTGTATCGCCTTGCAAAAATGTCCCCGATTGTGCTCTGTATGTATCTTCGTTAAGACGATTCATATAATTATCGGTCACATACATAGCACCGCTTTCTGGTTCTAGAACTCCCGAAAGCAATCGCAACAAAGTACTTTTTCCTGCACCATTTGTTCCAGTAAGAATAATTTTTTCGCCTTGAGAAATTTTCAAATTGATATTCTTAAGCGATTTTTTATTGTGTCCGGGATAATTGTAACTCATGCTTTCGGTCTCGATATTGATTCCTTTTTCTGTTTTATCTGAAGTTTGAGGAATGCATGAAATCTCCATATCAGTCACCTGACCAATTTTTTCAACAGAAGTTAGCACGTCGTAGAAAGACTCCAATCCGAAGATGATTTTTTCTACCGAGTTAATTAACAATACAATTACGATTTCAGCTGCTACGAACTGCCCTATGTTCATTTGGTGGTGAATTACCAGAAAACCACCGATCGATAATAAGGCAGCAGTAACAATTACTTTAAAAATAGTCAGCTGAATATATTGCTTCTTCATTACCTGAAAGTGCTTTTCACGGTAATTGACGTAGTTGGTTACATAGCCATCATTTCTGTCCAATGCATATTCAAAAGCTCCTTTTCTGCGGAAGCTTTCTCTATTGCGGGCAATTTCTTGAAGCCATGCTGCAACCTTATATTTAAATTTTGATTCGTTCAAACTTGTCTCAAGACCATCTTTGTACGAAAATTTAAAAATGACATATAAAATGACAATAAATAAAAGTCCGATTACCATAAAGAAAGAATGGTAAAGAACTAATAGAATAATCCCCAGACCAACCTGAAGGAATGCGGTGCAGAAATCAAGCAATAATTTTGCAGTGCCTTTCTGTACCATTAAAGTATCAAAAAAACGATTGGCTTTTTCGGGAGCATATTCCGAGTACATTTCTTTAAATTTTATTAAAGGCATTCTGTACGCAAATTCAAAAGACGAACGCACAAAAATTCGCTGCTGCAGATTCTCTACAATTCGCAGCTGCAAAATCGTAAGAACACCTCCAAAACCAACGCCCACCGTAACTAGAATTACCAGAACGATCCACGAGACGCTTAGCTGTCCGCTTTGAATAAAATTAATAATAGCTTGGATTCCCAAAGGCAGAGAAAGATTTACTAACCCTGCAAATGCAGCATAGAAGATAATTTGATATACATCGCGCTTATCGAGCTGCAATAAGTTATAAAAACGTTTAAATGGTGTCATGAATTTAAAGTATAAATACAAGATTATTACATAGAATAAATATACGGCAAAAACCGCATTAATGGATTAAGATTTTTACCCTAATCCTTAAAAAACAAGTATTTATGAATTCAATCGAGGAGGCGGTATATCTATTTTGCCATGAAAGCCAAATGAGAAGATTGTATTGTCAATATATTTTTTTCCTTCAGATTCTATTAAGAAATAAAAATTAGGCATTAGTGATTCTGATGAAACCAAATATTCCATTAAAGGAATTCCTTTTGACAATTTAGCCGTTTTAGTATCTTTTGTTTTGTAATCGTCCATTTCTTCTGGAATTCCGTCACATTTAAAGATTTTCTTCAAGAAATTGCAAGTAATGCCTTTTACAGTATAAGTTTCAGCATTATCACTCAAGATTCTTCCAACACTATTAGAAATATTTAAACTGCTAATTAGAAAATAGCCGACAAGCAACACCTGAAGGCATTTACATAAAAAGCTATTTTTAATTTTGTTCAACATAGTCTAAAAAAAGGCTGAAAGTTTACCCAAATCAAATCATTTTGATTCAGGATCCCAGTAATTTAAGGCGTTTATTCTATTTTTTCTGAGCGCGCAAGTTAGAGCCATTTTTTTTGCAGAACATTAAAATAACATTAGAATTTAGAACCATTCAAAACTTTAGAAATTTATTAACAAGGCATTCTTACAGGCTATCGGAATTATGTAAAGACTAATTGCAATTCTATAACTCATAATGACTTAAGCAATCTACTTTTGGTAAGAAAAAAATTTGACAACATACAATAAAGAAATATCGAAGTGTTACCTATTAAAGAAACTCCATATATAAACAATTTAATACAGAATCAAGACATGATTTACGCAAAGAATGATTTGACCCGATTTCTAGATGCTCAAAACAAATTGTACTTAACTGCTTTTTCTGAAATTGAAAAAGGTAAAAAAGAAACGCATTGGATGTGGTTTATTTTTCCGCAGATTAAAGGACTAGGAAAAAGTACAATTTCAGATTATTACGCTGTAGCAGATTTAAAAGAGGCAACCGAATTCTTAAATCATCCTATTCTTTCTAAACATCTGATTGAAATTTCAAAACTTTTATTGACTTTTAATAAAAAATCTGCCGAAGGAATTTTGGGCGATTTAGGCGCCAAAAAACTACATTCTTCTATGAGCTTGTTTGTTTTGGTCGAAAATGCCCATCCTGTATTTCAGCAAGTTTTAGACACTTTTTTCTTTGGACATCTGGATCAGCTTACTTTAAATTTTACTCAAAACACTAGTGTTCTGCCAAACACAGTACTTTCTTAATATTCTTAGGACAAAAAAAGGGAATAGGTTTCTATCTATTCCCTTTTTAATGAATTAAAAAAATCTCTTCAATACTTTTCTTTTCTAAATTTTCATTCTAAAACAACAAAAACACTTTTAAGGTACTGCATGTGAGCTTGCTTTTCTTCAAAATAATACACAATTATTTTCCATTTATAATTATTGTATTTTTGGACTAGCAAATTATCTTCATTTATAAAAAAGAAACAGTCCACATGCTTCGACCTTGGCCTTTAGAAATTCAGTTAGACAAAAAATCAGATAAAGCCATTTATCTACAAATTGCCGATGCTATAATTGAGGCTATCCAAACAGGAAAATTGGTTAGCGGAAATGCTTTGCCAGGAAGCAGACAATTGGCTGAATTATTAAAAGTAAACCGAAATACTGTTGTAGAAGCTTTGGATGTTTTAATTACCGAAGGTTGGCTTGTAACAATTGACCGAAAAGGAACTTTTGTAACCGAATCACTTTCGCAAATTCATCATTCCACAGAAAATAAAAAAGAGCAAAATATTACAATTGAAGAGCCTAAAAGCTTTTTGGTTTTCGATGACGGACTTCCAGACAGCCGTCTTGCTCCAATGAACGATTTGGCAAGAGCGTATCGAGAGTTGTTTAGTCGAAAATCGCGTTGGCAAATTATGGGTTACAGCAACGAATTAGGAAATTTAGATTTTAGAAAATCAATAGCTCAAATGCTCAATTTTAAGCGTGGCATGAGCATTTCTCATGATCAAATCTGCATTACGCGCGGAAGCCAAATGGCAATGTATCTTGCTTCTCATTGTATTTTAAAATCGGGCGATTTTGTTTTGGTCGAAAATCCTGGCTACAAACCTGCTTGGGAAGCTTTCGAAAATGCTGGCGCAACTTTACTTCCGGTAAATATAGAATCGGACGGATTGGATATCGATCAAGTCGAAAAATATTTGCAGCATAAAAATATAAAAGCCATTTATGTTACACCACATCATCAGTTTCCAACTACGGTTACTTTGTCTTTAAAAAAGCGTTTAAAACTGATTGAACTTTCTAATCAATATACTTTCACGATTATTGAAGATGATTATGATAATGAATTTCATTTTGGCCAAAGACCAATACTTCCGATTTCTAGTTATTCGGGTTTGAAAAACTATATTTATATTGGCACTTTCAGTAAAATTGTTGCTCCAGCTTTACGTATAGGATATTTAGCCAGTTCGAATGAAAACATTCAGAAGATTGGAAATCATAGAAAAATAATCGATGTTCAAGGCGATAATATTATGGAAGAAGCAATTTTAAACCTCATCAATGAAGGTAAAATAAAGCGCCATCTTAAAAAAGCCAATTTGGTTTATAAAAGTAAAAGAGATTTTTTCGAAATCTTATTAAATCAATATCTTCAAGGTAAAATCGTTTTTACAAAACCAGAAGGCGGACTTGCTTTTTGGATTGTTCCAAAAGCAGAAATTAATATTTTAGAAATTTTCGAAAAACTAAAATCGCAAGGCATTCAAATCATGAGTTCTGATCGATTTAGTTTTGATGAAACCATCAAAGGTTTTCGTCTGGGTTATGCTTCTCTTTCTGAAAAACAAATGGAAGAAGGAATTAAGGCGCTTGCAAAGCTTTTATAAAAATCCTAAAAGCATTATCAAATCTATACTTTAGACGCAGATTTCACAGATTTACTATCGCAAAAACGCGGAAAAAAACTGATTTTAAAATCCGTCGAATCAGCGTTTTCGCGATAGCAAATCTGTTTTATCCGCGTTCAATTAACTTAACAACAAGTTAATTACAGTTTTCCATTTCAATAATAGAAAAACCATTTTCCCGAACTTGATTTTCTACTTCGATTGGCGCTTTATCAATGTGGCAGAAACGGCATTCTTTAGAAGATAATGTTTGTCCTTCCTCATCTACACTTTTCAGATATAATTTTCCGTATTCGTACACTTGTTCTGCATCGTTAACATTTTCGTCAACCAAAATATCAAAATGCATAATTTTTCCATCTTTGCGGGTTACATAGGTATCCCAAACTGCTATTTTCATTTTTTATAAGGTGCTAAGTTTTTTTTCTCTGCAAATTTATTTTGGATTTAAAAGTTTAAAATAATCCAGTTTTTTCATTTTTTGAAATGTACTGGTCCAGTATTATTTTATGGTTTAGATTTAATTTTGCAGTATGAAAAACGATATTATTTTTAATTTGATTAAAGTGCATCAACGCATTGAAAGTGCTTGCAGAATTGCTGGAAGAAATCCTGAAGATGTTCAGCTTTTATTGGCGACCAAAACTGTTCCGGCAGAACAAATACGAATTGCAATCGAGGCTGGCGAGACTTTAATGGGGGAAAATAAAATGCAGGAATTGCGAGATAAAAATGATGTTTTGAAAAGTCTTCCTGTCGAACGTCATTTTATCGGACATCTTCAAACGAATAAAGTAAAAGATGTTTTGAAATATGTAACTTGTATTCAATCTCTAGACCGAATTAATCTGGCCGATGAGTTACACAAACAGCTTCAAAACCAAAATAGAAAATTGGATATTTTTGTCCAAGTCAATACTTCCTACGAAGAAAGCAAATTCGGATTGGCGCCAGAAAATGTTTTGTCTTTCATTAAAAAAATAAAAACATACGAAACTTTAAATATTAAAGGTTTAATGAGTATTGGGCTTTTGGATGTTGAAAAAGAAAAAATGATTCCGTCTTTACGACTTTTAAGAACCATAAGAGATGAAATATATTCAGAAGGAATTGAAGGTTTACAAGATTTGAAACTTTCTATGGGAATGTCTCAAGATTTAGAACTCGCCATTGCAGAAGGTTCTAATATGGTGAGAATTGGCACTTCAATCTTTGGAAACCGTTTTTTAGGAAAAGAAATCTGGAACGAAAACATTGCAGAATAAAACTTAATTTTGCAGCAAATTAAATGCAGATGAACCTGAATGATCTTACCGTAATTGATACTGAAAAAATTGCTTTAGACGATTTGTTTTTTAGTGATGAAAATAAAGCCGCTTTGCTTCAGATAATCAAGGAACATCAATATATTGAAGAATTAAAACAATACAATCTTAAAGTTGACAATAAGATTTTATTGCATGGAAGTTCTGGCTGTGGCAAAACAACAACAGCAAAAGCAATTGCCAATGCTTTAAATAAAAAGATAATTATTGTAAACCTCAGCACTGTGGTCGATTCTAGAATTGGCGAAACTTCTAAAAATCTAAAAGCTATTTTTGATAAGGCTATTCGCGAAAGAGCCGTATTATTTTTGGATGAATTTGACCAAATCGGAAAAAGTCGTGACAGCGATGATAAAGATGTTGGCGAAATGAGACGTTTGGTAAACACAATCATTCAGCTTTTTGATTATTTCCCTTCTGATAGTTTATTGATCTGTGCAACGAATCATTACGAAATAATAGATAGCGCTTTATTAAGAAGATTTCAGCTTCGTTTGAAATATGAAATGCCTTCAGAAAAACAGCTCGATATTTATTATGACAAAATTTTAAGCACGTTTCCAGAACATTTTCAGAACATCCAAAGAAAATATTCTGTTTCTTATGCCGAAGCTTTAGATTATACCAATACTACAATGAAAAGGCAGATTATTGCTGCTTTAGATTCTAAATAAAAATGAGAAAACCCGCTGACACTACAGCGGGTTTTCGTTTGGCGGAGTTTTTTATAATAGAATGAATAGTGTTCTTAATTTATAGTCCTCTTGTCAACCAACCTCTTTTGTTGGCTGTTGCAATGGCATAAGGTGCAATCCAGAATAAACTGAAAGTGTAGAAAACACTGTAAGAATAAGCCCAGAAAGATTCTGCAAGCGTATATCTTTTTGCGTAAAATACCATCGAAAATGTTGAGAACATTAATATAGCAACCAAAGTTGAACTAATGAATAATATTGGGTGAACTGCAATAAAGTAGAACATGAATAAAAAGAACGGATACGTCATTGCAATTTTAAAAAACTGATTTAAAAACAGCATTCTAGGTCCAAATTTTGATTCTTTTCTAAAATCCTTGAAAACATATTTTGCCATCATAAGATTTTCGCGAACATTACTTCTCGCCCATCTAATAAACATTTTGTATAATCCTTTGTATTCTTCTGGAACATTAGTTAATACTACTGCATTTCTTTGAAATTTCACTTCTAAACCTTGTTTCAAAATCATATTAGTAAGAGCACGATCTTCTCCAATATCTGATGGCTGCCCCATAAAAGTTTGGTTGATCCATTCTGGCAGACAGTTAAAAACTGCATCTCTTCTGTAAGCTGCCAAAGCTCCTGGCGTACATAATACAGAACCCAATTGGCTTTCTGCAGAACGTTGAAATTCGAAACTCATTACAAAACTTACATTAAGCATTTTTGGTAAAATCGCTTTTTTATTGTTCAAAACCTGAACGTTTCCTGCAACTGCACCGCATTTTTTATTTACCACAAATGGGCTAACTAAGTTTCTTAAAGTATCTTTTTTTACTATAGAATCACTATCTACAGTTACGAAGATTTCTCCTGTTCCTAATTTGAAACCTCTGTATAAAGCCTGACGTTTTCCTTGGTTTTTAGGCTGCTGAAAAATCGTAACACGATCTCCTAATTTTGCTTTTGCTTCCTGCATCCAGTACCAAGTATCATCTTTACTTCCATCGTCAATAGCAAGAAGCTGCAGTTTTTCTGCTGGATAATCGCTTTCTGCAAGACTTAATAAAGTGTCCCAAACTAGTTTTCCTTCATTGTATGCCGGAACGATAATCGTACAAGTTGGCAATAAATCATCTGATACTGATGGAATAACTTTGTATCTTAAGTACAAATACGAACTGTACAAGAAAACTCCTGTTTGGTAGAAAAATAAAAGTGTCGTAATTATTAAAAATGGCAATCCCCAAGTCGAAGCAATTCTTTCAAAATGAAATTGCTCAAAATCGTCTTGCAATTGAAATACCATAACGGCCCCTGCAATTAGTAATAAGAAAGTAGCAATAAGAATCGCTAATCCAAAAGGACTTGTCGGTCTTTCTACATGCACTTTTTGTGATTTTTCGTTGGTTCTGAAAAAAGAACCGTTTAATGTTTTTTTGCTGATAGCTGAACTGCCGTTCGCATAAAATTGTTCTGAGATAATTGTTTCGCTTTTCATGCTTATACTCCTTTTTTAATTTTCTTAATTTGGCTTTTAGCAAAATCTTCTCCCTTTCAAAAACGGACACATTAGAGATTTTGACACTAACACAATTTACAAGCTGCATGCCAATACGATTTTAAACTGGTACAGAGCTATTTAGAAAAACAAGAACAAAAAAGAGTGTGTAATTATTTTACACTTTTTGGATACGGTATACACTAAAATCGTGATTTTTGGAGTGAAATAAGTGAGATTCTAAAAGGTTTTACAGTATTTTGTCTCTTCTATTTGGTAAAGAAATATGAATCTCAAAAAGCAAGCTTTTAAATAAAAACCTGCAAAGAATTAATAAAACGCATTTCTTAAATTAAAATTGCATTAGAGAAAAAAATCAATGATATTTTCTTCTTTTTTTCTTCTATTAAAAAACATTCTTCACAAAAAAACTAGAAATCTTACTTAAAAAAGTTAAATTTATCGAAAGAAAACTTAACCCTAAATTAAGGAGAATAAAAAATGAATAAAGAGCATTATTATCTTTTATTGGCTGATGATGACGAAGATGACTGCCTTTTCTTTAAAGAAGCTCTCGATGAAATAACGATCGGCACTACACTGTCAATGGTACACGACGGTGTCCAATTGATGAATTATTTGAAAACTAATATTTCAAATCTTCCCGATGTTCTTTTTCTGGACTTAAATATGCCTAGAAAAAATGGCCTGGAATGTTTAGATGAAATTAAAAATGACGAAGAATTAAAAGCCCTGCCAATTATCATTTTCTCTACTTCGTTAGACGGCGAAATAGTTGACAAATTATACCAAAAAGACGCTTCTTTTTATATTAGAAAACCAGGTGAATTTTCTAAACTTAAAAATGTAATAGAAAAAGCACTTACCATTGCATCCGAAAATAATTTTAAACAGCCCGAAAGAGCCAATTTCATATTGCAACCTTAATCTTCTCTGGAAATGAACCGCAAACACAAGGAACATTATTTTCTTTCTCAAGAAGGTGAAATGGGGAATTTAATTCGTTCTGCAGATTGGAGCAAAACCTCTTTGGGAAATCCTGAAAATTGGCCGCAAAGCTTAAAAACAATGACGGCAATGATACTTGGTAATCCGTTTGGAATGTACATTGCTTGGGGAGAAAATTATACTCAATTGTATAATGATGCTTTTCGTCCTATTCTTGGTGTTTCTAAACATCCAAAAGCATTAGGCATAAGTTCGCGGGAAACATTCAGCGAAATTTGGGATACTATAGGTCCTATGTTTGCCGATGTTATGAAAGGACATGCGGTAAGTTTTCCTGATTTTAAAGTTCCGTTACATCGAAATGGCTACATAGAAGATTGCTTTTTTGACTTTTCATACAGTCCGATAAAAATCGAAGATGGCTCTATTGGCGGCATTTTGGTAACGGTTATAGAAACTACCGAAAAGAAAATTGTTGCAGATGCGCTACAGGAAAGTAATGTTCGATTTGTCAATAATATTATGCAAGCGCCTGTGGCAATGTGCATTTTTAGAGGCGAAAATCATATTGTTGAAATTGCTAACGAACAAATGTTGCAGCTTTGGGATACAAAAGCAAAAAATATAATTAACAAACCTATTTTTGAAGTTCTGCCAGGATTGAAAAAACAAGGTTTTGATGAAATTCTCAACAGCGTTTTTAGAGACGGAAAAAAAATTGCCACAGATGAACTTTTTGTTCAACTAAACCGAAACGGACAAACTGAAAACACCTATATTAATTTTGTTTACGAAGCTTTGCGCGAAAAAGACGGCACTATTTCTGGCATTGCAGCAATTGCTACAGAAGTTACTGCTCAGGTTTTGGCACGTTCAAAAGTTGAAGAAAGTGAACAAAAAATAAGACAGCTGGTAGAAAATGCACCTTTTCCGATTGCGGTTTATGTTGGAAAAGAAATGCGCATTGAACTAGCAAATGAATCTATTATAAAAATTTGGGGGAAAGGCCCAGATGTAATCGGAAAAACATACCGAGAAATTCTCCCAGAACTAAAAAATCAATCGGTTTTTGAACAAGTAGAATCGGTTTTTGAAACTGGCCTATCTTTTCATTCTAGAAATTCGCGTATCGATATTGTCATCGATGATAAGTTGCAATCTTTTTATTTCAATTACAGTTTTACGCCTTTATACGATTTAAATGGTAAAATTTATGGCGTAATGAATACCGCTGTAGAAATTACAGATTTGTATATAGCCAAACAAAAAATAGAAGAAAGCGATAAACGGTTTCGTAATACAGTAAGACAAGCTCCCGTTGGTATTACTATTTTACGTGGATCTGAATATGTGGTTGAAATGGCTAACGAAGCTTATCTCAAAATTGTTGATCGAACGGAAGAATCTTTTGTTGGAAGACCTTTGTATGATTCGCTTCCAGAAGTAAAAGAAACTGTTAGCGTTTTACTAGACAATGTTTTGAATACTGGAGTTCCGTTTCACGGAATTGAAGTTCCTGTACCTTTAAACCGATATGGCAAAATCGAAACTTCTTATTTTGATTTTCTTTATCATCCGCTGAAAGAAGAAAACGGAACAATTTCAGGAATTTTGGTAACCGTTACCGAAGTAAGCGAAAAAGTTGAAGCCAGAAAAAAAATCGAACTTAACGAAGATCGTCTTAAAATTGTTGTTGAAGCCAGCGAATTGGGAACTTGGGAACTTAATGTAAAAACAGGACATCTCACCTATTCTGAAAGATATCTGGAAATCATTCACGGTTATACCGAAGAATCTTTGTTAACTCATCAAGAATTATTGGCGCATCTTCATCCTGATGATGTGCATGTTAGAAATGAAGGATATAAAGAAGCTTTAAAATCAGGTTTTTTAAATTACGAAGCTCGTGTAATTTGGAAAGATCAATCGATTCATTGGGTTGAAGCGAAAGGAAAAGTTTTTTATGATGAAAATAATGATCCATCAAAATTAATAGGAACAATTCGGGACATTACCGAAGAAAAAAAATACAACCAGAAAATAGAAGAAAGCGAAAAGAAACTGCGAAATCTTATTATGCAATCGCCTGTTCCAAAAGCCATTTTCCGCGGAAATGATTTTGTGATCGAAATGGCCAATTTTGTGCTTTTGAATAATATTTGGAAAAAAGAAGAAAGTGAAGTTCAAGGAAAAAAACTATTAGAAATATTCCCAGAACTTAACAATCAGAAATACGCACAGTTACTAAAACAAGTTTACGAATCTGGAAATGTCTATTCTGAATCTGAATCTTTGCTTTTTATTGATAATGAAAACGGCGGTGATCAATATTATGTAGATTTTGAATTTGCACCACTCCGCGAAAGCGATAATTCGATTTCTGGAATTAGAATGACGCTAATTGATGTTACCGAAAAAGTCGAAGCCAGAAAAAAAATCGAAGAAAGCGAGAAAAGATTCCGTTCACTTACAGAAAGCATTCCGCAGTTAATCTGGGAAACTGATGCTGAAGGAAAAGCTCTTTTCACCTCTGGGAAATGGCTAGAATATACCGGAGTCGAACCTGGAATTGAAGGTTCTTGGCAAAAAATGATTCATCCAGATGATTTTGAAGAAAATGTAAAAATCTGGCAACATGCACTCGCAACTGGCGAAATGTATCGCTGCGATGTGAGAATGCGCAGAAAAGATGGATCTTACAGATGGCATACCGTTATTGGAGAACCTGTTTTTGGACTCGACAATAAAATCATAAAATGGGTCGGCGCTTTTACCGATATTCATACCGAAAAAGCTTTTACTCATGAACTTGAACAACAAGTTACAGCGAGAACTAGAGAGCTAATTCAGATTAACGAATCGCTTCGAAAAAGTGAAGAGCGTTATCATTTGATGGTAGAAGAAGTTCAAGAATATTCCATTCTATACTTAAATTCAAAAGGTATTGTAGAAAATTGGAATGTTGGAGCCGAAAAGATTAAAGGCTATAAAGCAGACGAAATTATCGGAAAATATTTTGGTGTTTTTTATACTGCCGAAGATCAAAAACATAAATTGCCTGAAGAACTTTTAGAATTGGCAAGAGAAAAAGGAAAAGTAATTCACGAAGGCTGGCGTGCACGCAAAAACGGAAGTTTATTTTGGGCAAGCGTAGTTATTACAGCAGTTCATAATAAAAAAGGCGATGTTATTGGTTTTTCTAAAGTAACGCATGATTTAACCGAAAGAAAAAAAGCTGATGATAAATTAAAAATGAATGCACTAGAACTAGAGCAAAAAAACAATGAACTAGAAGAAATGAACAAAGAGCTTCAGTCATTTGCTTATATTTCAAGTCATGATTTGCAGGAACCGCTTCGAAAAATACAGACTTTTGCTTCGCAGATTATTGATAAAGAATCGGAAAATTTATCAGAAAACGGAAAAGATAAATTTAAACGAATGCAAAACGCTGCACAGCGAATGCAGACTTTAATAAATGATTTATTAGCCTACTCTAGAACAAATAGTCAAGAACGTGTTTTTATAAAAACAGACCTCAGCCAAATTATTAGAGAAGTAAAAGAAGATTTAACCGAAGAATTAGAACAAAAAAGCGCCATAATTGAAATCGGACATACTTCTGAAGTTGATATTATTCCGTTCCAGTTTAAACAATTGCTTTATAATTTGATTAGTAATTCGCTGAAATTTTCAAATCCTGATATTCCGATTATAATTAGAATCAAAAGCAAAATAGCATTAGGTCAAGATCTAGCAGAAGAAAAACTGATTGCAGCAAAAAAATATTGCCATATAGAAGTTTCGGATAACGGAATTGGTTTTGAATCCCAATACAACAAAAAAATATTCGAAGTGTTTCAGCGTCTACATGGTAGAGATCGCTACAATGGTACCGGAATCGGACTCGCAATTGTGAAAAAAATTGTAGAAAACCACAACGGAGTCATTACTGCTTCTGGCATTCACAACGAAGGAGCTTCTTTTGATATTTATATTCCCGTAAATTAAATTTATTTCATAAAAAAAGGAAACTTCAATTAAGGAGTTTCCTTTTTCCATTTCAAAACGAATTGAAATTATCTCAAAACAAATTCTTATCTAGTATAAACAGTAATTACACCAGTTGTTTTATCTTTAATTTTAAGCTCTTTGTTAGTAAGGTTCATGATATCACTAGTTGAACTAATATTTCCAACCGTAATAGTCAAATCGTTATGAGATCTTACATAAGTACCAGTAGTTTCTGTAAGAGCACAATCAGAACCGTTATAATCACCAATAACCGCTGCGTTACTTAATCTTAGATCCAAATAATCTTTATTACATCCTGCTGCATTCTGAGGTGCATCAATTAACACTTCTTTTCCATCAACAATTGTCCCAGTTTGGCTTAGACTATACTTCCCTTGAAGTGGAATTATTGTTTCTCCATCATTATCGTCGTTACTACAAGAAGTTACGAACATTCCCGCGCCTAAGGCTAATACGAATAATATGTTTCTATTTTTCATGTTTGTTTGTTTTTTATTAATTTAATTCAATAATGCTAAATTAAAAGTAAAAACCTACAAAAAATTTCATGATTTTAGGAATATATTACATAAATCGCATTTTTTAAACAATGCTCACTTTTCTATTACACTGACTAATAATTAATGTATTTTAGATAAATATTAACAACCTATTAATTTATAAAATGAAAAAACTATTACTATTTAGCGTTTTTGCTCTACTAAGTTTTGCAACGTACTCGTGCACTGCGGATGATAGTCAAACAAGCGAATCTAAAACAGAAATCAAAAAAAATACTTTGTCTTTGGATAATGCCAAAGCAAATATAGGACCGGATGATGATCCTATTACTGTGCCACCACCACCTAAAAAACCTTAAACTACAGTTGTCTAACCTAAATTTATTTTAAAGTGAAAAAATTACTTTTATTCAGCGGTATTGTATTGTTAAGTTTTGCAACTCATTCTTGCACTGCTGATGAAACAGAAACAACAAGCGCAAAAACTAAAGTTGTAAAAGAAAAACCTATAACCGAAGCACAAGCAGATGGTCCTGGCGATATTTCTGTACCTCCGCCCCCGCCTCCAGAAGATAATTAATTTTATAATGCAATTTTAGAGGAAGTATCTTTTTAATGCTTCCTTTTCTTTTTTATTGATTTTCTGACTATACAATATAAAACCCCAATCTTCCACACACTTTAACCATTTGATAATAATCACTTTACAATAAATTCACATTAGTTTTATTAATTTGATATAAAACTAATCGTTATGAAACTTTTTAATCTAAAATTTCTAGTATCATTCAAAGAATGGCTTTTCTTGAGAGCAATGCAATCTTCTTTCCTACATTAATAAACAACTTAATTATAAAGGAAAATACGATTGAATGAATAAAGTCGAAAGCTCATTTCTGAATAAAAACCAATTTGGTGAAGATTTCTTGTGGGGTGTCTCAACTGCCGCTTTCCAAATTGAAGGTGCGCATGATTCGGACGGAAAAGGTTCTTCTATCTGGGATGTTTTTACTTCTCAAAAAGGAAAAATTAAAAACGGTCATCATGCCATAACCGCTTGCGATTTCTACAACTCTTATCAGGACGATATTAATCTAATTAAGGAACTTAATATTCCTAATTTTAGATTTTCTATCAGCTGGCCCAGAATTATGCCAACTGGTGTTCATCCTGTAAACCAAGCGGGAATCGATTATTACAACAAAATCATAGATTCGCTACTGGCTTCTGGAATCGAACCTTGGATAACTCTTTATCACTGGGATTTACCACATGATCTGGAAGTAAAAGGAGGTTGGACAAACCGAGAATCTGTTTCGTGGTTTAAAGATTATGTCGAAGTCTGTGTACAGTATTTTGGCGATCGTGTCAAAAACTGGATGGTCATTAACGAACCTTCCGTATTTACGGGAGCAGGTTATTTTTTAGGTATTCACGCGCCAGGCAAAAAAGGAATTACAAATTACCTAAAAGCCATGCATCATGTTACTTTGGCAACTGCAGCTGGAGCTAAAATAATTCGAGAGCGAATTTCGGATTCTAATATCGGAACTACATTTTCGTGCACGCATATCGAACCTGCAACAGAAAACTCAAAAGATGTCGAAGCTGCTAAACGCGTAGATACTTTATTAAACCGAACTTTTATAGAACCTATTTTAGGATTAGGTTATCCGCAGAAAGATCTTCCAGTTCTTAAAAAACTTAATAATTACATTTTAGAAGGCGATTTAAATAATCTCGATTTCGATTTTGATTTTATTGGTTTGCAATGTTATACTCGTGAAGTTGTAAAATCGGCAATGCTGATTCCGTATATTGGTGCAGAATTAGTAAGTGCCGAAAAACGAAATGTAATTTCTACCGATATGGGGTGGGAAGTTTATCCGCCAGCAATGTATCATATTCTTAAAAAGTTTAATGAATATGACGGAATCAGAAAAATCATTGTAACTGAAAATGGTGCTGCTTTTCCGGATACTGTAAAAAATGGAAAAGTTCATGATATAAAACGGACACACTACATTCAGGATCATTTAGAACAGATTTTAAAAGCCAAACAAGACGGTTTAAATGTCGATGGTTATTTTGTCTGGACTCTAACCGATAATTTTGAATGGGCTGAAGGATATAATGCTCGCTTTGGGTTGATTCATGTCGATTTCGAAACGCAAAAACGTACTATTAAAAATTCAGGATTGTGGTTTAAAGACTTTTTATCTTAAAACCTATTCTCAAAAAATAGAAAAAGCCTTTCGTATTAATTGCGAAAGGCTTTTTTATTTGAAATAAGATTATCTTTTAACGAAATCTATATTTATAATTCTGTTTTAAAATTCCAACATGAATCTTTCCATTGGTTTTTAAATGAGTCGTCATCATGATATATTTTTCTTCGGGATATTTCACCTCAAAATTAAAGGTTGTATCTCTTACTTTCACTTGAAGCAAATGTTTTCCTTCACTAGAGGTTGATAGTCCAACTGTTTCGTAAGTTGGCAATGCCTCTGTTGCTTTTAAATTAATATCTTGAACTTTCTCTTTATCCAGAAATACTTCTAGTTTTAAATTGTCCAATTTCATATCGGTTGGCTGTTCAAATGAGACAACATATTTTTTACAGCTTACGGTGCATAAAACGATTAATAGTAAGAGAAGCTTTTTCATAAATAATGTTTTTAACTGATACTAATAGATTCAAAATCTATTTTTAATTTTATAAATATAGATAATTTTATTGCAAATCGATTGCTTAGAAAAGTAAGTTTTTCGGTCTTTGCAACTAGTTTTTATTCGATTAAAAATGGTCAAAAAAAATACACTTTTTTAGGTAAAAAAAGTGCTATTTCATTGATTTTTATTAGGTTTAACGGGATTTTTTTCTTATCTTTATAGTGTAAATAACAGTAAATATATGCCGAAAAACAGACTTTTTAACTACCAAAATTGCACTTCACAAAACCATTCTTTTTCCCGCTTTACGCATTTTATTTTTCAAAATGCTTTTTCGTTTCATATCGAAACTATTTTTTCTAATCTTTTTTCTGCACCAAGTATATGCAGGCCGAAGAAACTAGAGCAACTGCTCCAACCGCAATCGTAATTATTTTGCGAGGATATATTTTCTGAGCCAGTTTTTTAGAAAATAGATTCCTAAAATTCCATAAAAGATTTCCTTTTTGAGGAACTTCTTTCGACTCTTCATGTTCATTTTTCACCAAAACCTTTTCTTCTATGCCATTATTATCGATTTCGACCGTTTCATTCTTAACGACATTTTTAATTTGTTTTGCTTCTTCAATTCTACATTTTTCATTGAACTTTTTAAAAGGGCGTGGCTGAAAATCGACAATCACGGCGGCAAGATTTATCGCATCAATATTTGACGGATCTGTTTCTCCCTTAAAGAAAGTTTCAATAGGCCTGAACTTATCTTTTTGATCCTTAAACTTATTCTTTTGAGTATGATCAAAATCTAAGCACAATAAATTCCTAAAAACATTCAAATCGTCTTGGGTTGGTTTATCTTCAAAAATAAGCCAACACAAATCGCGGAGTTTTCCGCGCGAAGGGTTGTATAAAAAATCAAAATATTCGCCCTCTTTTTCGATCTCATATTTAATTTTAATCGCCTTTTTATATGCTTCTAATGTATTATTCATCTTGCCTCTTTTAGGAACTTCTTTTGACTTTCTATTTTCATTTTTTAACTAAAACTTTTTATATGCCTTTATTTTCGAATTCTAGATTTAAATGCTTTTTCAGCACTTTCAATTTCTGTTCCAATTTCTATATTTTTTCTATATTTTTTTTTGCCGTTCAAACCAACTTTTGAACAACTTATTGCATCTATTATAATATAGAGATTCGATTAAAATTAAATAATAATTAACCCAAAAAAGGCCTTCTATTTTAGTTTTATTGGGAATTCTCGGGAATCTCAGGAAAACGCAGGAATTCCGGGAATCCCTTGTCAACAGTGATCTAAAAGTGCCTTTACTTTGCATCAGAAATTAGTTCAAGTTTTGTCTGCAGACTAAAACAAAAATATAAAACTAGTTCTAATTAACATTGTGGAAAACCGTAAGACCGAGTTTATTCGGGAAGTATAAATTACGTCTTACAGGTCTACACGATCTACTTCCCAAAACCAATTTTGGTATCGCATTCCAAGATCTGGATCAACTCCGGACAGCCATACCTATGTCTAATTTCTAAAATAAACTAAAATGAAAAAACTAATACTATTTATCGCTTTTGCGCTATTGTTCACGATATTTTCTTGTACTCCTGATGAGTATGAGACACAACCAAAAAATAAAATTGAAAAAGTTGGCACACCGTCAGCAGAGTATAATGAGGGTCCTGGTGATAAAGTACCACCACCACCACCAGCTCCATGATAAAAAAAAGTTTTTAGTATCTAATTAATTACTATTTTCGGGGAAAGTAAATTTAAATGTTACGATCCCCGTTTTTTTATTGTATTATTTTTCTTTTTCTTTTTTCCTGCGAAGAAAAAAAGACCATTAATCCTAAAACTGAGTCTATACAAAAAGAAGCTCTTGCTTTGCGCGATAAAGCAATTGAAAATTATGATAAACAAAACTTCAACACCGCTTTTTATGAGTTCAATAAGTCAAAGGAACTTTCTAATACTATAAAAGACAGCGGAAATATCTCTTACGTACTTATCAGAATTGCGGAAATCCATCAGCGAAATGGAGATTATTATGGCAGCAAAGAGATTTTAACAGAAGCGTTACAAACACTCCCACATTTTAGAAAAAAAGGAGTTTATCCCGCTAGTATAAATAATACGCTAGGAGTTGCTGATAAAGAGCTTTCTCTCTATGATGATGCTATTTATTATTATAAACTAGCAGCAAATGAATATAAAGACCCGCTCTTAAAGCATGCTCCTATACAAAATATTGCTGCCGTTTATATTCAACAAAAAAAATATAATAAAGCAATCCCTATCTTAGATTCTCTTTTACAATCTCTTTCAAGTAAAGAATTAAAAGAGAAAGCTGCTCCAAGTGATAAATCTATATTGTTGGACAATTTGGGTTATGCTTATTTTAAGAATGGAATGGAAGATAAAGGATTTCATTTAATGACTGAAGGCCTGCAAATCAGAATTGACACTAAGGACGCCTATGGAAGCATTGAAAGCTATCTTCACCTTGCAGATTATTATTCTAAAAGAGATAAAAAAAAATCTGATGAAAATGCTCTTCTGGCTTACAAAGCCGCTACAAAATTAAACAGCATTGATGAAAGGTTAGAGGCTCTTCAAATTTTAATTTCAAATGACAATACTCCTAGTACACCCAAATACACCCAAAAGTACTTTACACTAAACGACAGTATTATTAAAGTTCGAAATAATTTTAAAAATAAGTCTGCCAAGATTAAATACGATGCAAAAAAAGAAAAAGACGAAAACGAAAAACTACGTTTAGAAAAAGCAGAAAATCAATTATCACTTCAAAAAGCCAAATATCTTAGAATTGTATTTGTAATTGTTTTTTTCTTTTTGGTGATTTTAATCGCAATTTTAATTCGCTATTATAAAAATAAAAATAAGGCAATCGAATTTAAAAGTTCGTACGACACCGAAACGAGAATTTCTAAAAAAATACATGATGAATTGGCAAATGATGTCTTTCAAGTAATTGCTTTCGCCGAATCTCAACCATTAGCCAAAGAAAATACCAAAGAGAATCTTCTCCAGAAGTTAGATGATATTTACGGACGCGTTCGAGGAATTTCAAAAGAAAACAATAAGATCGAAACGGGCAAAGATTTTACCAAAAGCATCAAGGAAATGCTTTCTGCTTACAATACTATTGAGAGAAATATTATTGCTACAAACTTAGAAAGCGTAGAATGGGAAGATGTTGATGATATAAAGAAAATTACCATTGGGCGCGTTTTACAAGAATTAATGGTAAATATGAAGAAACACAGTAAGGCCTCTCTTGTTGTAATAAAATTTGAAAGTGATCCAAAATCAATTCTAATACGTTACACCGATAACGGAATTGGCTGTGAAAAAACGAAGATTTCTAAAAATGGTCTCCAAAATATGGAACACCGTATTCAGACCGTTAAAGGAACTATCGAATTTGAAACAGAACCCGAAAACGGATTTAAAGCTAGAATAGTAATACCTAAATAAACAAAAGCCTTTCGGAATATTCCTGAAAGGCTTTTTCTTCAAAAAACAAGTAATTTTTAAAATTACCTTGCGTTAAACTGCCTCTTTCAAAACAGCAACAGCTTCTTTCCAATTATTCACTCTCAAATAATTCTCTTTTTTGGCATTATGAAATGCTGTAAACATAATAGGCTGACCCATGCAAAAATCTAAATTCTTTGGATGATCATCGATTAGATAATCAGTATTGATAATGGTTTTGCTTCCGCATAAAACGATATTTTGCCATTGAATAAAAGGAAAATGTTCTGCGAGCCATTCTATTTTTTCATTCAGCGAAAGCGGAAATTCTGTCGCCGCAGATACAATATAAATCTCAAAATTTTCCTGTAATAACTTTAAGCTTTCTACCGCATCATCTATTACTGGCAATGTTCTAAAAAAATCTTTAGAATTTAAAACACTACGTACTTTCTCTCGGCCGTAAAAAGCTTCTTCTTCTGTCAAACCTTGAATTTCTTCTTTTAAAATTGTTATTCCGAAATCTCTTTCGAAGTAAGTTATTAGGTGTGCTTCTACATCAGCAAGCACTCCATCCATGTCGACTGCAATTGATTTCTTTTTCATTGTAAATTTATTTTGCTGCTAAATTATGCAAAAATTGCAATAAACAGCAAAATATTGCAATTTTTTATTTATTTTTGCAATATAAAACCGCAAAACATATGAGAAAGGAAGAACGACAGCAGACAATTTTAGAATATTTATCTAAAGAACATCGAGTAACTTCGGTAGAATTAAGCGAATATTTGAGTGTTTCTGAAGACACAATTAGACGTGATCTAAAAGAACTTTCAGATCAAGGGCTTTTAAAAGCTGTGCGTGGTGGTGCGGTTGCTCCTTCTCCAATGCCTTTACATTATAGAAAAAGAGAAAAACATGACCTTGAAAACAAAAAGATTATTGCAGAAAAAGCCATTTCATATCTAAAAGATGGCCAAGTAGTTTTTATTGATGGAGGAACTACTTCTTTGGCTCTTGTAGCAAGTTTTCCACATGATTTAAAACTCACTGTTATAACAAACAGTTTTCCTGTTGCAGTTTTGGTTGAAGATTTGCCCAACATTGAATTGATTTTTGCTGGAGGAAAAATGTGTAAAACCTCTTTTACAACTTCGAGCATGGAATCACTAGATTTTTTTAGAAGTTTTAGAGCCGATGTCTGCATTTTAGGAACATGTGGTATTCATCATGAACGTGGGCTAACCGGAATTTTATATGACGATTCACAAATCAAAAAAAATATGATTCAGAATTCGAATTTCATAATTGCTTTGGGTTCAAGTGAAAAAATTGATACCGGAGAAACTTATTTTGTTTCTCATTTAAAAGACATTGATGTTTTGGTAACTAATATTTCGCCTGACGAAGAAATATTAAAACCATACAAAAAACAAGTAACGGTTCTTTAGCCAAAACAAAAAAAGCCTTTCAGGATTTTACTCCCAAAAGGCTTTTTTACTACAAATTAAGTGGCAATTTTATTTCCATCCGCCGCCCAAGTCTCTATAAACATGAACTGCAGCATTTAATTGTTCTTTTTTAGTATCGATTAATTCCAATTTAGCTTCTAATGCATCTCTCTGCGTCATTAAAACTTCGAAATAATCTACTCTTGCCGATTTAAACAAATCGTTTGAAACGTCAATAGAAGTATTTAAGGCATCAACTTGTTTTGATTTAAGATCGTAACCTTTTTGAAGATTCTCAATCTTAGACATTTGATTTGACACTTCTAAATAAGCGTTTAAAACCGTACGATCGTAATTGTATAATGCTTGAATTTGTCTTGCATTTGCACTTGCAAACTCTGCTTTAATTGCATTTCTATTAATCAAAGGCGCAACAAGATCTCCTGCCAATGAGTACAATAGCGATTCTGGCATTGTAAACAAATAAGAAGGTTTGAAAGCATTTACCCCAATTGCAGCTGTAATATCCAAAGAAGGATAAAACTCGGCACGGGCTACTTTTACATCTAATTTTGCTGCTACTAATTCTAGTTCTGCTTGTTTTACATCTGGACGATTCTCTAACAATTGAGAAGGAATTCCAGAACTTACAGCCGCTGGTAAAAGACTTAAGAAATTAGTATTACTTGTTCTTTTAATTTCCTGCGGATATCTTCCAAGCAAAAAGCTGATCTTGTTTTCTGTTTCTTTTATCTGCTGTAAGATATCAAACTCCATACTTTGCGAAGTTAAAACCTCAGCTTCAAATTTCTTAACTCCAAGTTCTGTTGCTCTTGCCGCTTGTTTTTGAACTTTTACAATTTCTAAAGCATTAGTTTGCAATTTGATAGTTTGTTTTACAATATCTAATTGATTGTCTAAAGCTAATAATTCATAATACGAATCGGCAACTTCGGCAATAAGGTTTGTAATAACAAAATTTTTACCTTCAACAGTCGCCAAATATCTATTTAAAGCTGCTTTTTTAGAATTGCGAAGTTTTTTCCAAATATCTACTTCCCAGTTTGCATAAGCGGCAATAGTAAAATCTCCAAGCGGATCTGGCATCTCTTTACCTGGTTTAATTTCAGTTGTAGCATCACCCGCTCCTTGACTTGTATATCTACCCACTTTTTCTACTCCAGCTCCAGCGCGTAAACCTGCAGTTGGCAGTAAAAGTCCTTTTTTTACACGAATATCATTCTTTGCGATTTCTATTTCTTGTAAAGTAATATTTAGTTCTTGGTTATTTTTAAGAGCAGCATCAATTAAATCAACTAGATTCTGATCTTTAAAATAATCTTTCCAGTTTAAAGCCGCTGTATTATTGTTTGCATCTTGTGTTTGAACAGTTGCACCAAACGAATCAGGAACTGGCGTACTTGTAGTTACTGCTGCCTCAGGTGCAGGGGTTTTACACCCTGCAACTGCTAGACATGCAGCTAATACAATACTATATTGATATGTTTTAACTTTATACATGATTGTTATCAATTTCTTCTGTTAATGGGTTTTCTTCTTCATGTTTTACCAATTTGTGTTTCTCGGCAATTTTAGCAAATATGAAATACAAGCCCGGAATTACAAAGACACCGCAAATGGTTCCAATAAGCATACCTCCTGCCGCCGCAGTACCAATTGTTCTGTTACCTATTTTACCTGGACCAGTTGCAAATGCAAGCGGTAATAAACCAGCAATAAAGGCAAACGAAGTCATCAAAATTGGACGGAACCTTGCTTTTGCTCCTTCCATTGCTGCATCCAAAACAGATTTTCCTGCTGCATGTCTCTGGATCGCAAACTCGACAATCAACACGGCATTCTTACCTAATAAACCGATAAGCATTACCATGGCAACCTGAGCATAGATATTGTTTTCTAATCCTGTTAATTTCAATAAAAGGAAAGCTCCAAAAATACCCGCTGGTAAAGAAAGAATTACTGACAATGGCAAAATAAAACTTTCGTATTGAGCTGCTAATACCAAATAAACGAATCCTAAACAGATTAAGAATACCCAAATAGCTTGATTACCTTGTGCCACCTCATCGGCAGAAATACCTGCCCAGTCAATGTCATAACCTCTTGGTAACTTTTCGGCAGCTACTTTCTGAATCACTTTAATCGCTGTACCAGAACTAAATCCTGGAGCTGGCGAACCACTAATTTGTGTTGAGGTATACATGTTATGACGTGTGATTTCTGAAAGTCCATACACTTTTTCTAATTTCATAAAAGCAGAATAAGGTACCATTTCATCACGATCGTTTTTAACATACAATTTCAAGATATCATCTGGCTGTGCACGATATTCTGGCGAAGCCTGAACAATTACTTTATAGTTAATACCAAATTTAATAAAACTGATTTCGTAATTACTTCCCACAAGAGTTGACAGCGTATTCATGGCATTTTCAATAGAAACACCTTTTTGCTGTGCCAAGTCATTATCAACTTTCATCATGTATTGAGGGAAACTAGAACTGTAGAAACTAAATACGTTTGACAATTCTGGCTGTTTGTTTAATTCAGCCACAAACTCATTATTTACCTGTTCCATTTTCTTGTAATCTACAGAACCTGTTTTATCTAGTAAACGAAGTTCAAATCCTCCAGCAGCACCATATCCTGGTACAGCAGGCGGTTGGAAAAATTCGATATTAGCTCCTGTAATATCTTTACATTTTTCCTCCATTTCATGCATGATCTCCAAAACAGATTCTTTTCTGTCGCTCCAGTCTTTAAGGTTAACCAAACAAGTTCCAGAGTTCGATCCTGTACCTTCAGATAAAATCTCATAACCCGCTAACGAAGAAACTGATTTTACTCCATCAATATCTTCAGCAATTTTCTGAACTCGCTCTGCAATACTATTAGTTCTCTCTAAAGATGAACCTGGTGGTGTCTGAATTACAGCATAAAACATTCCTTGATCCTCATTCGGAATAAAACCTGAAGGAACATTGCTACTAATGATCCATGTTCCAGCACAGAAACCTAAAAGAGCCACAATTGTAACCACTCTTCTATCAACAATTTTACCTAATAGGTTCTGATATTTTCCTTGTGCTAAATTGAATTTTTCGTTAAAAGCATCAATAAATCTATTTGCAGGAGTTTTCTTTTTAGGTACACCGTGGTTATTTTTTAGCATCATCGCACAAAGTGCAGGCGTTAAAGTCAAGGCCACAATACCAGAAAGAATAATCGCAGTTGCCATAGTTACAGAGAATTGTCTGTAGAATACTCCAACAGGTCCAGACATGAACGCAACCGGAATAAATACTGCAGCCATTAAGAATGTAATTGCAATAATAGCTCCCGCAATCTCGTGCATGGCTTGTTTAGTTGCTTTAAATGGCGAGAGATGTTCCTCTTCCATCTTGGCGTGGACAGCCTCGATAACCACAATCGCATCATCGACCACGACCCCAATCGCTAATACAAGTGCAAATAGCGTAATTAAGTTCAACGAAATATCAAAGAATGTCATGAACACAAACGTTCCTACCAATGATACTGGAACCGCGATAGCTGGAATAACAGTAGAACGCCAGTCTCCTAAGAAAAGGAAAACTACTAGACCTACCAGAATGAAAGCCTCAACCAAAGTATGGATTACTTTTTCGATAGAAGCATCAAGGAATTTAGAAACGTCATATGAAATTTCGTAATCCATTCCTTTTGGAAATCTTTGTTTGATTTTTTCCAGTTTTGCTTTTACTTCTTCAATAACCTGATTCGCATTACTCCCAAATGATTGTTTTAATACGATTGCTGCAGATGGTTTTCCATTCAAATTAGAATAGATATCATACATCGAGCTTCCAAATTCAACTTTAGCAACATCTTTCAATCTCAAAAGCTCTCCATTTGGATTTGCTTTTACCACAATATTCTCATATTGCTCTTTTGTTGTATAACGCCCAGAATATTTCAATACATATTCGAATGCTTGAGAACGTTTACCAGAACTTTCACCCGTTTTACCAGGAGAAGCTTCCAAACTCTGACTTGATAATGCTTCCATTACCTCATCAGCAGAAATTTTATAAGCCAACATACGGTCTGGTTTTAACCAGATACGCATTGCATATTCACGTGTTCCTAAGATATCTCCAGAACCAATACCATTTACCCTTTTTAATTCAGAAAGTACGTTAATATCGGCATAGTTATACAAGAACTTCATGTCGGTATTTTTGTCTGTACTGTAAAGGTTCACGTACATCAACATACTCGGTACTTCTCGTGTAATTTTAATACCCTCACGAATTACCAAAGGAGGAAGTTTATTGGTAACAGAAGCCACACGGTTCTGAACGTTAATTGCAGCTTGGTTAGGATCTGTACCTAAGTTAAAAACTACTTTGATTGTTGCTTCACCATCGTTTCCGGCATCTGAAGCCATATATTTCATTCCCGGAACACCATTTAAGGCTCTTTCCAAAGGAATAACAACCGCCTTGATCATCAACTCACCGTTAGATCCAGGATAATCTGCCGTAACGTTAACCATAGGAGGTGAAATTGTCGGGAATTGTGTAATTGGTAAATTTAAAACCGACAATATCCCTAAAAAGACAATAATCAACGATATCACTATCGAAAGAACAGGTCTTTGAATAAATTTATTAAACATTTTTGTATATTTTAATGATTAAAACCCAGTAAACCTATTCTGCTTTTAAGCGTAAATTATTGATTACTTTATTAGGAGATTGGTAATCGTATTTAATCTTGTCGTTTTCTTTTACTTTCTGAACACCTTCAAGTAAGATTTTATCATTCTCTGTAATACCGCTTCTGATTACATACAAATCAGGAATCTCACCCGTAATAGTGATCTCTCTTGAGCTTACTTTATCATCTTTACCTATTACAAAAACATATTTTTTATCTTGTATTTCGTAAGTTGCTTTTTGTGGAATTATGATAGCATTCTTAAGAGGAACATTCATCTGAACTTGTCCTGTTTCTCCATTTCTAAGTAATTTTCCAGAATTAGGGAATCTTGCTCTGAAAGCAATATTTCCGGTTTCATTATTAAATTCACTTTCTATAACTTCAACATTTCCTTTCTCTTTAAAAATATCTCCATTAGCCAAAACTAAATTCACCTTATTATCAGCACGATCCTTTATATTCGTTTCATAGCTAATATATTCTGGTTCAGAAACATTGAAGTACGCAAACATCTGACTGTTGTCTGAAAGACTCGTCAACAATTCCCCTTCATCAATTAAACTTCCTAGTTTTAAAGGAATACGGTCAATTGTTCCATCAAATGGAGCTCTAATTTCTGTGAATGATAAATGTAATTTTGCCAGTGCCACTTCAGCTTTTGCAGATTGTAATTTTGCTTGAGCTACACTCAATTCGTTTTTAGAAACGATATTTTTATCAGCCAATAATTTTGAATTTTGCAATTCAATTTCTGCCGATTTTTGTTCAGCCTGTGCTTTAAGCAATTCAGACTGATACATGTTTGGCATAATTTTAAACAACAACTGTCCTTTTTTTACAAATTGTCCTTCATCAACATATATATTTTGTAAAAAACCTTTTTCTTGGGCACGAAGTTCGATATTTCGAACTGATTTTATTTGTGAAACGTATTCTTTGGTAAATGAAGTATCAATTTTAACCGGATTAGTAACGGTAAATTTTTCAACTTCTTCTTTTTCTTCTTTTTTAGATGTACAGCTCGTTAAGCACACCAAGGCCATTAAGCCTGTGAACACAATGATTTTTTTCATGATTTAGTTTGGAAATTAAGCGATTGAATGCTTTGGAATGAAAATTCCTTTGGATGTTAAAATGCATCAGTCAGCCGTAGCCCAGACCTTAACTTTCATATAAGCAGAAGTAGAAAAATATACAACAGCAAGATACGCAGATCGTAACTCAGGTAACCGATGTATATTATAAAATCAAATTCTTAATACTCTCTGAGTAATATAGATAGGATTTGAATGCCCGAAAACAGGCGTAGAAATTTTAAAACGATTTGAATCATTCGCTGCAGACTGATCTGAAAGTGCCAGATACAAAGCGTCTACCAAACTATACGAAGCAGTAAAATACTTATTCGTTAGTAAATTAATATCATCACCGCCTCCTAGAAGATCTTCTTCAAGATCGATATCAGCATCTTCAATTACAGAACTACCTCGATCTTGACTAGTGAACTTAACTCTATGTTTATGTTCAAAATTGTGATGATGTGAAAGTGTACTAGCATTAAGGTATTGGCCTCCGCCAAACAGAAGCAAATTCATGAATACTAAAAATACTATTAACTTTCTCATTTGGGTGCGAAAGTAGTAAAAGAATTAAAACAAAAAAAGATTTTTTAAGAAGGTTTAACAATTACATAAAACGAAAACGTTTTCATTCGTTTAATATTTAGCAATATTCTAGTCTATTATCTTACAATTATTACCATATATTTAAAAACCAACCACTTAGAACTAAACTCAAAAAAGAATAATTTCCATAATTGTAAACTCTTGACCCGCTTTTTCAAAAGTTTTAAAAGTATTTTTCATTCCAAATTTCTCGTAAAATGCTTTTTTATTCGTTCTAGCATTGCACCAAACTTTTTTCAGTCCCTTCTTTTTCGCAAATTCCAGTATTTGTATTAAAAGCTCAGAGGCAATTCCTTTTCCTTGGTATTCTTCTAAAGTTGCGAGTTTTCTAAACTGCATTTCTTCTCCTTCAATAAAACATGAAATTATAGAAACTAATTTATTTTCTTCAAAAGCTCCAAAATGAAATCCTAAATCATCTTCTTTAAGCTGGACAAATTCAAAAGGTTGATCTGGCCACATTACCTCGTGTCTTATCTGCCAAGTATCGGACGCGTTTATTGTTTTAATTTCCATATTTATTAAATCTTCTCAAAAATAATTCATTTTGAATTGATTATAAAAAAGCAGAGAAAAATATTGATGTTGTTAACTCTCAAAACTTTACAAAAAAATAAAGCAGATAAATCATTCATTTTTAATCTATTATACTTATTTTTATAGTACCAAAATCAAATAAACCTTGTTATGAAAAAACTCTTTTTAATAGCATTTTTATGTATTTGTGCAAATGGATTCGCACAGTTAATACAAATAGGACCACAAATTTCGACAAATATTACTTCTGTTAATACCAAAAATTTCAGCTCCGACCATACTAATACAGGAATTGGTGCTGCAGCATTTGCTAGGTTAAATCTTGCACTTTTTTATGCTCAGGGAGAATTTGGATATGCTCAAACCAATTTTAGTGTTTATCAAGATGCCATTGGTGAAACCGAATTTAAACTTGCAGGAACAGATGCGTCATTAATTGCAGGGCTTAAAATTATTCCGCTTGGCAAATTAGGAAACGTAAGGCTTTTTGTTGGCTACAACTGGAAAAATTATTCTGACATAAGCAGAAGCAATAATCTCAATTCTGTAACATTCGAAAAAAACAATCACAGTATTCTTGGAGGCGTGGGAGTTGATGTCTGGAGATTGACTTTTGATTTAAGGTATCTTGCGGGACTTAGTGATATTGATACTTCTAGCAATGGCGAAATCAAAACTGGGGTTACAAATTTTTCGATTGGATTTAAATTTCTATAAAAATGCCTCCAAATAGTATCTAACTTTTTGGAGGCAGTTCAAATAATTCCCTTTTTTATTTATTTCTAGATTTTAACGTAATAATTTTCTTCGTTATTAGCTTGTATCTTTTCTATTCCGTCTTTTGTTTTAACAGCAACATTAACAACATGAAGCACATTTGCTTTTTCGTCAATATTGCAGTTCCAAATTGTTCCGTCTGAAAGTATAATTTCTGAAAATAATGAGACTGTATTATTTGAATCATTATAAATCAAGTTTTCTGTTTTTATTAATTTTTTTATTTTAGTCTTTCTATCGACTTCAAAAAACAATATTGAGTCTTCTTTAATTTCAATCACTTCATCAAGTAAAGTTTGATTAGTAGAATTAGTTTGCGTAGACACCCAAACAGGCTGGTTTCCTGAACGTTTCCAAGTTCCAATTGCATGATCTAAAATTTCCTTTCTTAAAACCTCACGTAATGTATCTACCATTTTAACTGATTCTTGAGCGATCTCATTCTCAGGTTTAATTTTAGCTGCTAAAGAAAACAAATCGATAGCTTTTACAAAATTGGCTTTCTTATAGTAGGAAACAGCCAATTCATATTTATTTTTTTGAAATGCTGCCTTTTGATCATTTTGTCCAAAAAACTGAACGGTAGTTAGTAAAATAAGTAGGACAAATGTATTCTTCATATTATTTTGTAGGTTTTTTTTTATACATGCAAACATAGTATATTTTACACAAATCTTTTTACGGTTTTCCGTATTTTTGAATATTTATAATTATTTTAAATAAAAAATGCCATTTTATTAAAATAAAATGACATTTTTTAAATATATCGTTAAATTTAAGCTAGTTTATTTAACATAAAAAATATTGTTTTCTGGAGTTGCATCCATGAAAATTCCACCATCAAGTTCTATTTTTTCTATTTTTTTTGTGCTTTTCAAAACTATCTTAGCTATTTTCTCATTTTTTTCCCAAATAGCAGGTGTTTGATGTACAATTGCTTTCGATTTATCTGCATAAGTAATCACAACATCAAACGGAATTGCAAAGCCTCCAATATTTTCTACTGTTATAGTTTTCTTATCGGCAGAAAGGCCTTTTACTGCAATATCTAAATAATTGTTCGTAAAGAACCAATTATTGAAAAACCAATTTAAATTCTTTCCGGTTGCTGTATTAAATGAATTAAAATAATCCCACGGAATTGGATGTTTTCCGTTCCAAGTATCCATATAAAAATGAAGTGCTTTTTTAAACATTTCATCTCCCAACATATCTTTCAAAGCTAAGTAAGATAGAGAAGCTTTGCCATAAGAATTATTTCCATAACCAGCTCCAGAAACCTGAGTGGACATTGTTATAATAGGCTGATCTTGCTCTGCAGAACGATCCTTAATATAATTTTTTACTCTAAAATCTTGGTAAAATTTATCTGCTGCTTCTTTTCCATGCTCAGCAATTCCAATTAAATACTCAAAAGTTGTTGCCCAACCTTCATCCATAAATGCATAACGAGTTTCGTTAATTCCCATATAAAACGGGAAATAGGTATGAGCTACTTCGTGGTCTTGAACTAATTGCGCAAAAACAAGATCATCCATCTGAGAATCGTTACACATCATAGGATATTCCATATCTGCGAAACCTTGAAAAGCTGTCATTTTAGAAAACGGATACGGAACTCCTGGCCAATTGTTAGAAAACCAATCTAAAGCATACTGGTTATTTTTTACTGAGTTTACAAAATCAGTTCCTTTAACATTATAGGCTGCCTGAATACTTGCACGACGATTTGTTTTCTTATCTACTACAACACTGCTAGCATCCCACAAATAGTGATCGCTTAAACCAAAGCAAACGTCAGAGATGTTTTTCGCTTCAAATTTCCAGATATTCCAATCGTATTGTTTCGTTACAACTCCGCTTTTCATTTCTTGCTCATTAGCGATATGCAAAATTTCATCTGTTGTGTATGATTTTTTTAAGCGTGTGGCAAATTCAGGTTGTAAAACCTCATCTGGATTTAACAAATCTCCTGTTGCATACACCACATAATTTTTAGGTGCTTTTACAGAAAAAATATAATCGTTGAAATCATTGTAAAATTCTTGACGGTCTGTATGCGCTAATCTATCCCATCCGTTATAATCATCAAAAACAGAAACACGAGGATAACTGTAGGCTACAAAAAATGTTGTTTCGTCAATCTGCCCTTCTCTACCACTTTCTTTAGACAAAGGATAATTCCACTGAATATTAATAACTGTTTTTGAATTTGGTAAAATTGGTTTTTGCAATTTCACATTTCCAACAGTTCCCCAATTTTTAGCGTCTTCTTTGTAAACTTCATTTTCAATTTTTAATGAAGTGATCGTTAATCCATCGCTTAAAAAATCGTTACTTACTTCACCACCTCTTGGAGAAGAAGGTTTATGCAGATTATTTACAAAACGGATCACTAAGTTTCTTAAAGTATCCTTGCTATTGTTTTCGTAAATAATACTTTCAGTCCCGCTGACTAATCTTGTTTTTGGATCAACTGAAATTTCCATGTTATATTTTCCACGGTTCTGCCAATAGTGTGCACCAGGTTTTCCGTCTTTAGAACGTGTGCCGTTCTCATAAGCTTTTTTTATGTTTCTAGGCATATAAAGCTCTTGTGCAAAGCTATTTTGGGCAAAAAGAACAAATGCTATTAATGCAAACTGCAAAAATTTCTTTTTCATAAGTGACTTTTGAATCTTTAAATTATTTCTTTTATAAGACTGCTGTTTTAAAACAATGTTACAAATTTAATTATTAATTGTTAATGGTGAATTGTAAGTTGTGAATTGTAAGTTGTGAATTGTAAGTTGTGAAATGTGAGATATAGAAAAACTTCATTTTATATTTTACATCAAACTTTTACAAAAAAACTTAAAATCTTAGAATCTTAGCGTCTTAGATCCTTAGAATCTCTAAAAAAAACCTTAGAATCTTAGCATCTTAGATCCTTAGCCACTTTAAAAGAAAAACCGTCTATCACCTAAAGCAACAGACGGCATCTACAATTAATATATAACCTTGATTACTACAAAATATAATCGGTATTAATAAAATTCGATTCTTTGCTGTTAAGCAATTCCTGCAGAATCTCATTATTATAATCGATATCTTTTGAAGCTACAAACGTACGAATTGAGAAAGAACGCAAAGCATCTGGAATACTCAAAGTTCCTACTGCAGAATCTTTTCTTCCTGTGAAAGGGAAAGCATCTGGCCCTCTTTGGCAAGAACTGTTGAGGTTTACTCTACATACTAAATTAACCAAAGCATCAATTAGCGGTGCAAGCGTTTTAATATCTTTACCAAACAAACTTACTTGCTGTCCATAATTTGATTCTGCCATGTCTTTCAATGGTTCTTTAATGTCTTTAAAAGAAAGCACAGGAACTACTGGACCAAACTGCTCTTCGTGATACACACGCATTTCTTTATTTACAGGATATAAAACAGCAGGGAAAATATAATTGTCAGTATGCTTTCCTCCTTTTTCATTGATTACTTTCGCTCCTTTATGAACAGCATCGTCAATTAAACCTTGAATATATTTTGGTTTATCTGTTTCTGGAAGTGGCGTTAAAGAAGCTCCTTTTTCCCACGGATTTCCAAAAAGCAAACTGTCTACTTTCTCTGCAAAACGTTTGTTGAATTCTTCTGAAATTGATTCGTGAACATATAACACTTTCAAAGCCGTACAACGCTGTCCGTTAAAAGATAAACTTCCCGTGATACATTCTTGAATAGCCAAATCTAAATCGGCATCTGGAAGAATAATCGCTGGATTTTTAGCCTCTAAACCTAAAATTAAACGTAATCTGTTTTTATTTGGATGCTGATCTTGTAAAGCAATCGCCGATTTACTGTTTCCAATTAATGCCAAAACATCAATTTTTCCAGATTTCATAATCGGAGAAGCTACTTCGCGTCCTCTACCATAAACAATATTGATTACACCTTTTGGAAAACTGCTTCTGAAAGCCTCTAACAATGGCGAGATACATAAAACACCATGTTTAGCAGGTTTGAAGATTACTGTATTTCCCATAATCAAAGCAGGAATCAATAATGAAAAAGTTTCATTCAAAGGATAATTATATGGTCCAAGACATAAAACCACTCCAAGAGGCCCACGGCGAATCATAGCATTTACGCCTTGCACTTTTTCAAAATGCGAACTGCGTCCGTTTAATTCTTTATAACTCGCAATAGTATCGTAAATATATTCTACTGTTCTGTCGAATTCTTTTTGTGAATCTCCAAGGTTTTTTCCAATTTCCCACATCAAAAGTTTTACTACTTCTTCGCGGGTTTCTTTCATTTGCTTCACAAATTTTTCCATGCATTTAATACGATCCACTACTTTCATAGTTGGCCATAAACCTTGCCCCATATCGTATGCATTGGTAGCAGCTTCGACAACTTCTGCTGCTTCTTTTTCTCCCATAAAAGGAATAGATCCTAATAAAGTAGGCGAATACTTTTCAGTTGAAGAAATAGTAGAAAACACAGGTGTGGTTTGCCCTGTCCATTGTTTCAATTCTCCATTTACAAGATAAGTATCTTGATTTATCAAACTTTTAATCTGATATTCTTCTGGTATAAAACTCATAATTTGGTTATTTAATGGTCTGGTAATTCATTTTCAAAAGAAAAAAGAGGCTTTTTTAGTGCCTCTTCTTCTTTTATGGTTGTACTGTTTCGCCTTCCCAATCCAGGATTCCTCCAAGCAGATTGTAGGCGTTTTCGATACCCAATTCGTTCATAATCTGACACGCTTTTGCGCTTCTAGCTCCAGAACGGCAGTATACGTAATAATTTTTATTTTTGTCTAATTCTTCGATTTCATAGATAAATGCCTGCCCTTTATTGATATCAATATTTAGAGCATTCTCAATGTAGCCGTCATTAAATTCGTCTTCAGTTCTTACATCAAGTATAACTGCATTTTCGTCAGCTTCTAACTGAGCAACCCAATCTTCTTGTGATAAATTCATAATAAAATGTGTTTTTGTAAAATTACGACGTTTCTCTATATGAAAAACGTACCAAATGCGATTTCGATTATTATTCTCAGAAAACGTTTTAGAGAAAGTATTATAATCAGTGAATTACAAATTTAGTTACTATTTTTAAAAATTCAGCCTACAAAATCGATAGAAAATAGGATTTTTTCATTTACATAAAATTAATCTTAAATCTAGTTTTCTGATAATTATTCCCACTTCAAACCATTATCTTTGCAAACAAATACATTTTTTAATTCGATTTTGATAAAAATATTCGCCACGAATTACACGAATTCTCACGAATTAATTGTTTTGAATTAATGCAATTGGTGGCAAAAAAAATCTACAATATGCAACATTCATTAAAAACCATTTTTCCTAATTTCTCTAATGAACTTATAGCTACAATAGAAGAAAATGGAAGTCTTCAGGATTTTAAAGCTGGAACCATTTTAATGCGTACCGGACAGTATATTAAAAATACTGTTTTGATCATTAAAGGAAAAATTAAAATCTATCGTGAAGGAGAAGATGGCGGAGAGTTTTTAATGTATTATCTACAACCTGGACAAGCTTGTGCCATTTCGATGATCTGTACTGCTAAAAGCGAAAAAAGCCAAATTATGGCAAAAGTCGTCGAAGATGTTACCGTAATGATGATTCCGTTGCAATTGATGGATAAATGGATGATGGAACACCGTTCTTGGTACGAATTTGTAATTGAAACTTATCGAAGCCGTTTTGAAGAAGTTCTCGAAGTCGTTGATAATATCGCTTTCCGTTCTATGGACGAAAGATTAGAATTCTACTTAAAACGTCATTCTGATGCTTGTGGTTGTTCTGAAGTAAATCTCTCACACCAAGAAATTGCAACCGAATTGAATACTTCACGAGAAGTCGTTTCCAGATTACTCAAAAAAATGGAACAGCGAGGTTTGGTCAAACTCAACCGAAACCAGATTGAGTTACTGAAATAGTTATTTTTGACACAGATTAAAAGGATTATTAGGATTTCTTTTTATTAAGAATAGAAAAATCCATCTAATCCTTTCAATCTGTGGCTAAAATATTTCCTGTTGTCAAGCTGAACGAAGTCGGAGTCTCGCAAAGCATTTCGACTTTGCTCAGCCTGACAAAATAATTCGTGAAAATTTGTGCAATTCGTGGCTAAAAAAAATCTTCTGTGATAAATGTTACTGTAGGTTTCTAATTTCCGAGGCAACTTTGCATTAAAATAAATGCAATGGAATATTTAGGTTTTTTTGCCTCAATCATAATCGGAATCACACTTGGCTTAATTGGCGGTGGCGGTTCTATTTTGACTATTCCAATTTTAGTCTATTTATTTAAAGTTAATCCCGATCAGGCGACTTCTTATTCTCTATTCATTGTTGGGTTAACGTCTTTATTTGGAAGTTACAGCCATTATAAAATGGGAAATTTGAAGCTGAAATCAGCTTTGTATTTTGCTATTCCTTCAATTGTTTCAATTTTAATTATACGCGAAGTTATATTTCCGCAAATTGCGGCAACGCTATTTTCTGTTGCTTCTTATACAGTTTCAAAAGATTTTCTGATTATGATTATCTTTTCGATTCTAATGATTACGGCAGCAATTTCGATGATTAAAAAAAATCAGCCAGAAATAAAATTAGCCGAACCCAATTATTCGCAATTGAGTTTGATTGGCTTTTTGGTCGGAATCGTAACTGGATTTCTAGGCGCTGGTGGCGGATTTTTAATTATTCCTGCCTTGCTTTTTTTCGCCAATTTACCAATGAAGCAAGCGGTTGGAACCTCATTGTTAATCATTACTATTAATTCTTCACTTGGTTTTGCAGGCGATTTATACATCGGAACAGCTATAAATTACACTTTCTTACTAAGCGTTTCTGCAATGGCCTTAATCGGAATGTTTGTTGGAAGCCAACTTTCTAAAAAAATTGATGGCGCAAAATTAAAACCGCTCTTTGGCTGGTTTGTTCTTGTAATGGGATTTTATATCATTGCTAAAGAAGTTTTTTTCTAATAGCAATCTTCAAAACTTTATTTAGTTTCACTTGTAGAGTAATCTTTGTCAAAGCATTAAACTTTGACAAAGATGAAACTAAAATATTCAAAGTTCTCCAAATTTATCTTTATAGCGTTCAAGCTCAATTTCAGTTCTATTAAGCAATTTTTCTAATAATTGGATTTTATCTTCATAAAGCTCTTTTAATACCGAAGTGTTATCTGCATTAATTAAGATACTTCCATTATTATTACCTGTTATTTTTCCGTAATTACTAAAATATTTATCGTATTCAAAACTAATTATATCTTCTACACTCACATCTAGGATTCTTCCTATCTCGACCAATTTTTCATAACTCAAAGATGTTTTTCCTTTCTCAATTTTACTGTAACCCGCCTGAGTTACACCTAATCTTTCTGCCATGTATTCTTGAGTGTAATTTTTTAACTCTCTAATATTTCTAATTTTATTTTTTATTGTTGTGGCCATATCTTTTTCTGATTTGGGTCATGTATAGCTAAAAACAGCCTCCCGTTAAATCGTAACGGCATAACCATACATGTTTTGGGTATTCATAAAAACTACTTCATAATAAATTACGAACTAGCGTTTCGTTAATTTTTTCTTTTTGGTAATGAGGTAACCATATATCAAAGCCACCATTATGAAAAAAGTATCATAATGGAAAATATCAAGTACAAACATCTCTGATTTTTTTAAGCGGTTCTCTTTACACTTCGTTCAAACTGAAGATCTAAATAAGCATCGATTTGCTTACCAACCAATTTGCGGTCTTTTAATGCAATTTTAGTTCTTATCTCATTTTTGTAAATATCTTTCACAAAAACAAAATATACGAACTCCGCCTTATTGCTAAATCTCGCAGCAATAATAAGTGCATAACACAAAATTGCAGGAATAATGTAATACAGATCCATTAAATTGGAAAATAACATACAATAATACGTTGCGGCGGTAACAGCTATAAAAGCACCGTTTTCAAGAAAATATTTTTTCTTTTTTTTAAGCAGTCCAAGTTCTTTAATTTCATCAAACTGATACTGCCAATTTTTAGATTTGTAACGAAATCTAACCTTGTCGGAAAAAATTGTTAAAGGCATAATAATTTAGTAGGTAAAAATAGATTTAAGCTTCTAGTAAAAATCAATTTCTAAAAATCTTTAGGGGGAAAAACTCTTAGATACGCAATATTAAGCATTAACCACTTTTTTTTCTTACAATTAACATTATAGAATATAACTATCAGTTGTAATTAAATCTTTCGTAAAAATTATCATACACTTTTAACGGCTAAATTATATTTATTCTTAGAAGGCAATAATTTGGGCGTTTTCTTCGGCCGGGCTATCCGATTTAGTCCCGATTTAGAAAAACAAGGCTTTTTAGCCGTAGTTTTTCTAAATCGGAAGATACCGATCCTATCTCTAATGCAAACTCAGGCAAAATGACGTTTTAGTCTTTAAAATTTTTAATGAATTGCCTCCAGCTTCAGCTGAAGGTAAACAAATGTATATATAAAAAAGGCTTTAGCCAAAACCGAAAAAGTTTGGCTAAAGCCCAATTCAAATTCAAACAAAAAACCTCCAGTTAAAACTGGAGGCAATTCATATAGAATTCGTGAAAATTCGTGTAATTAGTGGCAAACAAAAAATCAATGTTCTCCATACCCAATATCATCCATCTTTCCGCTGAAAACACGATATTGAATAATAAAATAAATAATCACCAGAAACAAAGCAATAAAAAACCAGCTCAAACCAGCATTTAATCCGTATTCGTGAGCGGCCGTGTTATAAATCGTTAAAGACGGATTCACTTTATTGGTTGAAGGCAAAACATTCGGAAAAATTGAAACTGCTGTCGAAGCAAATCCGCCAACTAAGAATAAAGTTGAAAAAATAAATCCGTGACCGTCTTTTTTAAAGGAACGAACTTTAAACAATCCCGCAATTCCAACAAAAGTCATTAAAGGAAAAAACCACAGAATTGGATTTTCAACGAAATTATGAAAGGGTCTCGGTTCGATAAAATGCCAAATTCCCAAAGAAATAAAGACTAAAATCAACAGAACAAAGTTAAGTCTAAAGATTACATTTTTCAATTTCGGATTCAGCGCCGAATTCGTTTTATAAATAATCCAGTTTGCACCATGAATCGTTAATGCCACAACACTCACAATTCCTAAGAAAAGTGTAAACCAGTCAATAATTCCCAATTCATCTGCTTGCGGACTAAAAGTAGGATTCCATAAAGGCAAAAAGAAAAAATGCGCCTCTTGCGTAGAAACTCCATTTTGAACCATTCCGAGATTTACACCGCGAACGATGTTTCCTAAAGCAATTCCGAAAAATAAAGCCAAAAGCAAACTCGCGATTCCGAAAGCTTTATCCCAAATGCTTTCCCACATATGATTGTGAATTTGTCCGCGCATTTCTAATCCTATGGCACGAAAAATCAAAAGCCATAAAATCATAATCAGAGGCAGATAAAATCCGCTAAAAGATGATGCATATAAAGTCGGAAAAGCAAAAAAGAGAACACCTCCCGCCGCAATCAACCATACTTCATTGGCGTCCCAAAACGGACCAATGGCATTGGTAATTGCTTTTTTATCTTTTTCTGTATCAGCAAAAAATAAATGAATAATTCCTGCACCAAAATCGTAACCGTCTAAAACCAGATAAACGGCCAGAATTCCCATTAAAACTACGTACCAAAAAAATTCCATACTTATATTTTTTCTGTTGAAAGTTCCACATGACGCGGACCTTTATTGATAATTTTTCCAACTAAAAGTAAAAACAGCATTCCCAGTAAAAGGTACAAACCGATAAAACCAAGCAATGTAAACAAGGTATTTCCTGATGAAACCGTTGGTGAAGCTCCGGCTGCTGTTCGCAGTAAATTGTAAACCAACCAAGGCTGTCTTCCTAATTCTGCCGTGTACCAACCTGTTGTATTGGCAATGTACGGAAATGGCATCATGAACATTAAAGACCATAAAATCCATTTGGTTTCAAACAATTTTCCTCTAATTAATTGAAAAAGCGAAAGCACCATCAATCCTATAAAAACTGTTCCCAGTCCAACCATAATATGATACGCATAATACAATCCAGAAATATTCGTTGGGTGTAAATCTTCTTCAAACTGATCTAAACCTTTTATTTCCTGATCCCAGTTTCCATAAGTCAGGAAACTTAGAATGTTTGGAACAGCGATTTTATTATCCAGTTTTTTATCTTTTACATCGGGCTGACCGATTAAAACAATTTCTGAACCTTTCTTTTCGGTGTGAAAAATTCCTTCCATAGCGGCAAAAGTTACAGGTTGGTATTTCACAACATTTTTAGCCAATAAATCTCCTGTTGGAACAGCTACAATAACACTCGAAATCAATCCGAAGATTACTCCTGTCTTCAAGAACAATTTCCCGAAATCAACATTCTTTTTACTTAAAATATAGAAAGCTCCAATTCCAGCCACAACAAAAGAACTCGTTACCAAAGAAGCGGCTTGATTGTGTAAATATGAAGGCCAAAGCCAAGGATTTAAAAATAAAGCTTGAAAATTATTCAATACAAATTTTCCATTTTCTAATATTTCGTAACCAACCGGATTCTGCATCCAAGAATGTGTAGCAATAATTAAGTAACCGCTCGCCCACGAACCAATCATGATTAGCAATCCCGTTACAAAATGCCATTTATGTCCGAGAAGTTTTTCTCCGAACAAAAATAATCCAAGAAAAGAAGATTCTAAGAAGAACGAGAACATTCCTTCCATCGCCAACGTCTGGCCGATGATTCCGCCCGTTAATTCGGAGAATTTTGCCCAATTGGTTCCAAACTGAAACTCCATCGGAATTCCTGTTACAACTCCCATTGCAAAATTGAGGGCGAAGATTTTCATCCAGAAATGGGTGGCGTGATTGTATTGTTCGTCTTTAGTTTTGAGATATTTCCACTTGAAGTACACAATGATCAACGAAAGACCCATCGTAAGTTGCGGAAAAAGATAATGAAAAGTGATCGTGAAGGCAAATTGCATTCGATCATAAAAGAGCATTTCTTCCATAATGGTAATTTGTTTATGAAGTTCCACAAATTTAACCATTAGAACCCGAATTAACGCCCTTTAAAAAAAGTTTATCGTCTGATATTTGTTAAACTTTTCAACAATTTAAAGGTATTGATTACACTTCTACTCTTTTTGATTTGGTTATAGTTTGTCATTTCGACGAAGGAGAAATCTTCACAAGAAGCTCGACAAAGATTTGACTTTCGTTACGGAGTTACTTACGAAGATTTCTCCTTCGTCGAAAGGACAATATTGTGTATAGATTTACGTATAAAAACATAACCCGTGGTTTCAACCACGGGAACACAACACGTTTCCTGCGGTTGAAACCGCAGGCTATGTTTGATTTTGATTACGAATTTGTTTTTAATTATTTCTCTAAAATCCCTTTTTCTACACTTTCATTAATCAAACCTTCTGCATAATTCCATAAAGATGCTGAACCATTTTTAATGACGCTTTTCTTTTCATAGACTTTATCATATTTCACTCCAAACTCCTTCCAAGTTCCGCCGTTGTTTGATGTGTTTTGCAGCAAAGGCTCTAATCTGTCCATAGATCTGGCAAATTTGGCTTCGTTGGTTTCTCCTGCTTCAAATTCTTCCCAGATTGCAATTAGTTCTTTGGCTTGCTTTTCTGGCAGTAATCCAAAAATTCTATTTGCCGCTAAACGTTCTTCATCTGTATTGTTATGACTTTTTACAGTATCATAAATGAAAACATCGCCTGCGTCAATTTCGACTATATCGTGTATCAAAACCATTTTTACCACTTTCAAAACATCAATAGGTTCATTGGAATGTTCTGCCAAAACGATTGCCATTAAAGCCAAATGCCAGCTGTGTTCTGCATCATTTTCGCATCGGTCGCTGTTGAATAATTTTGTCTTACGCTGAATGTATTTTACTTTATCAATTTCTTTTATAAAAGCAATTTGATCTATTAAGTCCTGTGTGTTCATTTTCTTTTTTGTTTTGAAATGACATTCGTCATACGCAAAATTAAAGCTTAAAGCGTAATTGCTCAACTTAAAATTAAGTTATCTCAATCGAATATGACAAACAGCACATTTTTTTACACAAAAACCTAATTTCTGTAACATTAGTCACCTATTTTTTTAAAAAACAAAGTTACCTTTGTAACCCATCATTTTACAATACCTATCATGAAAATAGAACAAATTTACACCGGATGCCTCGCTCAAGGTGCATATTATATCACTTCAAATGGCGAAGCGGCCATTATTGATCCGCTTAGAGAAATTCAGCCTTATCTGGATCGTTTAGAGCGTGATGGCGTTAAACTAAAATATATTTTCGAAACGCATTTTCACGCCGATTTCGTTTCAGGTCACGTTGATTTAAGCAAAGAAACTGGAGCTCCAATTGTTTACGGACCAAATGCTGCCTGCGAATTTGACTGCATTTCTGCAAAAGACGGACAGGAATTTAAAATCGGAAAAATAACTATTAAAGTATTGCATACTCCAGGTCATACTATGGAAAGCACTACTTTTTTACTGATTGATGAAAACGGAAAAGATCACGCCATTTTCTCTGGAGACACCTTATTTATTGGTGATGTTGGACGTCCCGATTTAGCTCAAAAAGCGGCTGGAATGACACAAGATCAATTAGCTGGAATTTTATATCATTCGTTAAGAGACAAAATCATGACTTTGGCTGATGACGTTATTGTTTATCCTGCGCATGGTGCGGGAAGTGCTTGCGGAAAAAATATGAGCAAAGAAACTGTTTCGACTATTGGGAATCAAAAAGCGACCAATTATGCTTTGCGCGCTAATATGACCGAAGAAGAATTTATAAAAGAAGTAACTGACGGTTTATTGCCTCCTCCTGCCTATTTCAGCATGAATGTTGCGATGAACAAAGGTGGTTACGAAAGTTTTGAAACTGTTTTAAACAACGGAATGAAAGCGATAAACGTAAAAGATTTTGAAGCCGTAGCTGAAGAAACTGGTGCTTTGATTCTAGATACAAGAAGCGCAGCTGATTTCAGTAAAGGATTTATTCCGCAGTCTATTAATATCGGAATCAACGGTGATTTTGCTCCGTGGGTTGGAACTTTAATTGCCGATGTAAAACAGCCAATTATATTGGTTACTGCTGCTGGCATGGAAGAAGAAACCGTAACTCGTTTAAGCCGTGTAGGTTTTGATACGATTATCGGACATTTAGAAGGCGGTTTTGAAGCTTGGCAAAATGCAGGTTTTGAAGTTGATACGGTAAATAGAATCTCTGCAGAACAGTTTGCAAATGAGTTTAAATTTGGTGAAGATAAAGTAATAGATATTCGTAAAGAAACAGAATACGAAGCAGAACATATTGACGATGCTTATAGCAAACCTTTGGCTTATATTAATGACTGGGTAAAAGACATTGATCCAAACGAGCATTTTTATCTGCATTGCGCAGGAGGTTACAGAAGTATGATTGCTGCTTCTATCCTTCAAGCACGAGGTTTCAGAAATTTCTCTGAGGTTGAAGGTGGTTTTGGAGCGATTTCTAAAACCAATGTTCCAAAATCAGATTTTGTTTGTCAAAGCAAAGTATTAAAATAATTAAAGGTTCTGAGTTGCTAAGATTCTAAGGTTCTAAGATTTTTGACCTTTGGGACTTAACAACTCAGAATCTAAAAAAACTTAGAACCTTAGAATCTTAGTACCTTAGAACCTAAAAAAATATGCTAGAAATCATAAAAGAACCTTGGCCTTGGTACGTAGCAGGCCCGCTGATTGGATTAACTGTTCCAATTTTATTAATTATCGGAAACAAATCTTTCGGGATTAGTTCTTCTCTTCGTCATATTTGTGCGGCTTGTATTCCCGCGAATATTTCATTTTTTAAATACGACTGGAAAAAAGAAAGCTGGAATTTATTCTTTGTTTTAGGAATATTTCTAGGCGGTTTTATCACTGCTCATTTTTTATCGAATCCAAATCCTGTGGAGATTGCTCCTGAATTATCAGAGAAATTAGCAATTTACGGAATCACAGATCATAGTGGTTTGGTTCCTGCACAATTATTTTCTTGGGAAAGTTTATTAACACTTCGCGGATTTATTATGATTGTCGTTGGCGGATTTTTAGTAGGCTTCGGAACTCGTTACGCTGGCGGATGCACAAGCGGACACGCTATTATGGGATTATCAAACTTACAATGGCCATCATTGGTAGCTACTATCTGTTTTATGATTGGTGGTTTTGTAATGGCACTTTTGATTTTACCATATATTCTTTCACTTTAAAATTTAGAAAATGAATTTAGAAAATAAAAATATAGACGGCGAAGGAATCAACGCAAGTCAGAAAAAAGAAACTGCATTGGGAAATCTGAAGTATTTAATAGTTGGTATCTTTTTCGGAATTGTATTCGTAAAAGCAGAAATCATCAGCTGGTTTCGTATTCAAGAGATGTTCAATCTAGAGTCATTTCATATGTATGGCGTAATTGGATGCGCTGTCGTAGTTGGATTAATATCAGTACAATTGATTAAAAAATTCAATATCAAAACTCTTGATGGCGAAAAAATCGAAATCCAACCAAAAACTTTTAATAAAGGACAAATTTACGGTGGCTTATTATTTGGTTTCGGATGGGCTATTACTGGAGCTTGTCCAGGTCCGCTTTTTGCTCAAATTGGTACAGGCGCTACTGTAATTGTAGTTACTTTATTAAGTGCAATTGCTGGAACTTGGGTTTATGGTTTGATTAAAGATAAATTGCCTCATTAATTTTTTATAAAGTAAATCCAAAAAATGAATTCTACAGAACAGTTAGTATTACGAAAAGCAGTTCTTTCTGAAGTACCTGCAATTTGGGAAATACTGCAAGATGCAATTGAACAAAGACGATTAGACGGAAGCACGCAGTGGCAAGATGGTTATCCGAACGAACTTTCTATTAAAAATGATATCGAAAATGGTTATGGATATGTTTTTACAGAGGACGAATCCATTCTGGCTTATGCGGCTATTATTTTTGATAAAGAACCTGCTTACAACAATATTGAAGGCAAATGGCTAACTGATGGCGATTATACTGTTGTACACCGCGTCGCAGTTTCAAAACTAGCAAAAGGAAAAGGAATTGCAACAAAGCTATTTGAAAAGATTGAAAGTTTATCTGTTGAAAACGACATTTACAGCATAAAAGTTGACACTAATTTTGACAATGTTCCAATGCTTAAAATTTTAGATAAACTAAAATATACTTATTGTGGCGAAGTCTATTTAAGAGGATCTGCCAGAAAAGCTTTTGAAAAACGATTGATCTAAATAAACAATATATAAAATTGATAACCCGACATGTTCTATGAATCTGTCGGGTTTGTTTTTATTTCACGTTTACGTTGCCTACCGAGAACCTGAAACTTGAAACCTGAAACCTGAAACTTTTTTCTTCATCAATTTTTAATTTCATTTCGTTAAGTTTGCTTTAAACAAAAAGTCCCGTAAAAAATATGAATCGCTCAGAGCAGTTATTAAAACTACAAAATACAGAAAATTGGGACGTAATAATTATTGGCGGAGGTGCAAGCGGACTAGGAACTGCAATTGATGCGGCAAGTCGCGGGTATAAAACCATTTTGTTTGAAGCGGTAGATTTTGCAAAAGGAACTTCAAGCCGAAGCACTAAACTGGTTCATGGTGGAGTACGTTATTTAGCGCAAGGAGATGTACATTTAGTTAGAGAAGCATTAAAAGAACGAGGACTACTAGCACAAAATGCAAGTCATTTGGTAAAAAATCAATCTTTTGTTATTCCAAACTATCATTGGTTAAGCGGTTACTTTTACACCATCGGATTAAAGATTTATGATCTTTTATCTGGCGCTCTAAGTTTAGGCAGTTCAAAATATCTTTCGAAAAAGAAAACTATTGAAATGCTTCCTAATGTAGAAGAAAATGGTTTAGTAAATGGCGTAATTTATCACGATGGACAATTTGACGATTCTCGTCTTGCTGTCAATCTTGCCCAAACTGCAGTAGAAAACGGAGCTTGTGTTTTAAATTATACTAAGGTTGTTAATTTATTAAAAGACAATAACAATCAAGTAATTGGAGTTCAGGTTCAGGATCAGGAAAGCGGAATTAAATATGATTTAAAAGGTTCTGCTATTATAAATGCTACAGGAGTTTTTACAAATGCTATTATGAAGCTCAATGATAACGTTTATAAAAAATACATTGTCCCAAGCCAGGGAATTCATTTGGTTTTTGACAAATCATTTCTGCCTGGCGATCACGCCTTAATGATTCCGAAAACAAAAGACGGAAGAGTTTTATTTGCAGTTCCGTGGCATAATCATGTTGTAGTTGGCACGACTGATACTTTAATAAAAAAACAAAGTTTAGAACCAATTGCTTTAGAAAGCGAAATTCAATTTGTACTTGAAACAGCCCAGAGATTCCTTGCAAAAAAACCAGAAAGAAAAGATGTATTAGCTGTTTTTGCAGGATTACGCCCTTTGGCAGCTCCAAAAGAAGAAGGTAAAAGCACTAAAGAAGTTTCTAGAAGCCATAAAATTATAGTTTCTGAAACTGGTCTCATTACCATTACAGGAGGAAAATGGACTACCTATCGAAAAATTGCTGAAGATATAATTGACAAAGCCATCAAAACAGGCAAATTACCAAAGAGAACCTGTACAACAGAACATCTTTCTATTCACGGAAGTCAACCTACTTCTTCACTTGATAGAGAAAATCACCTCTATATATATGGTACTGATATTGCAAAAATAATCGAGTTACAAGAAAGCGAACCAGCATTAAAAGAAAAACTGCATCCTAATCACGAATTTACAACGGCAGAAGTCGTTTGGGCAATTCGTTATGAAATGGCAAGAACTGTTGATGACATACTGGCAAGAAGAGTTCGTTTATTATTCTTAGATGCTAGAGCTGCAATTGAAGTTTCGGAGAAAACAGCTAGAGTAATTGCCAAAGAATTGGGACATGATGATGCTTGGATAAACAATGAAATTGCCAATTTCAAGCAAATTGCAAAAGGTTTTCTGCTCTCAGAATTCCAATAAATCATAAATCTAGTTGATTTTTAAGGTTTTACACTTTTAAAATATCTTACAAACAGTCATTTGACTAATATTTAAAATCAAAACTTTCTTTTAGTTTTAAAAAATCATTAATATACAACATATCAATACGTTATATTAAAAAATTACTTTAATTTTAATATCGAAAACTATTCTTTTAGTTCTTTCAAAAAGCTCATTTATTCGCGTTAACAAAAAATTAACACAACATTTGTATATACAACTATTAAAAGTTATACATTTGTATATACAAATTATACACTTACGACTATGACAATTGAAGAGGTTATTAAGAGTACGGTTAAGATGGATAATGCGAAAAAAGTTATTCTGAATATCATGTACACGCAAAATGTGATTCAGGATCATTTCAACGAGTTGATCAAACCGTATGATTTATCTGGAGAACAGTATAATGTGTTGCGTATATTAAGAGGACAAAAAGGAAAACCTGCTAATATGTGCGTGATACAAGAGAGAATGCTTGCTAAAACGAGCAACACAACACGTTTGGTAGATAAACTATTATTAAAGGATTTTGTAACGCGAAATGTCTGTCCTGATAATCGAAGAAAAATTGAAGTTTCGATTACACAAAAAGGATTAGATGTATTGAAAGAACTAGATCCAAAAGTAGACGAGCATGAGCAAACATTTGCAAATAATTTAAAACCAGAAGAATTGGTTTTCCTAAATCAACTATTAGAAAAATATAGAACCAACAAATAAAGTAATAAAAATATGAGCAATTTCTTAGAAAATCAAAATTGGAGGTACGCAGTTAAACAATATGATGCTTCAAAAAAGATATCAGAAGCTGATTTAAATACATTAAAAGAAGCGGTTAGATTAAGTGCTTCTTCATACGGATTACAACCTTACAAAGTAGTTATTGTTGAAAATCCAGAATTGAGAGAAAAATTAAAAGGCGCAGCTTGGGGGCAAACTCAAATTACTGATGCTTCTCACCTATTCATTTTTGCAAATGATTTAAGCCTTGATGCAGGTTCTGTTGACAAATACATAAGCAACATCAGTGAAGTAAGAGGTGTTCCTACAGAAGCTTTAGGAGGTTTCAGCGATATGATGAAAAATGTAATTTCAAATTTATCTGAAGATGCAAAACACATCTGGACTGCAAAACAAACCTATTTAGCTTTGGGGAACTTATTAAACGCTGCTGCTGACTTAAAAATTGATGCTACTCCTATGGAAGGTTTCAATGCGGCTCAATTCAATGAAATCTTAGGTTTCGATAAATTAGGTCTAAACGCTTCAGTAATTGCAACTGTAGGTTACAGACATGATGACGACAAATCTCAACACCACAAAAAAGTTAGAAAATCTCACGAAGAATTATTTATCACTCTATAATTATTTATTAATCAAATTCAAATTTTAATTTTAAAAACATGAAAAATTTAAAAACTATTGCAATAGCATTATTCGTAGCAGCAGCTGGAATCTCAGTAAACGCTCAAACTAAAAAAATCGATGTAAAAGCATCTACTATTAAATGGGTAGGTAAAAAAGTAACTGGAGAGCACTCTGGAACTGTAAACTTTAAAGAAGGTTCTTTAGTTTTCAAAGGAAAAAAATTAGCTGGTGGTAACTTTACAGTTGATATGACTTCATTAACTTCTACAGATTTAACTGGAGAATACCAAGGAAAATTAAACGGTCACTTAAAAGCTGACGATTTCTTCGGAACTGACAAATTCCCAACTTCAAAATTAGTTTTCAAAACTATCGGTGCAAAATCTACTGACGTTTATACTGTAACTGCAGATTTAACTATCAAAGGAATTACTAAACCAGTAACTTTTGATATCACTGTTAAAGGAAACACTGCTACAACTGCTTTCAAAGTTGACAGAACTAAATACGATATTAAATACGGTTCAGGTAGCTTCTTCGACGGTTTAGGAGACAAAACTATCAACGACGAATTTGAATTGACAGTAGCTTTAAAATTCTAATATTTAGACCTTACTAATTCAGAAATACAGTAAACCCCGACAGTTTTAAACTGTCGGGGTTTATTTTTTTTAAACTTTTCAAAAACTTAACATTCTTAATAATAAAGTAACTCTTTCGTAATAAGTATCAGGACTTTGATTAACATACGGCTTCTATTTTTGGGACAATTAAAAAAAATCAAAAACTAGAAATTAAAATCATAGTTATGAAAACAAAACTACATATTGCATGCATATTCTTCATTATCAGCTTTTTCGCACAAGCTCAACAACAGCCAAAAGGAATCACTGGTACTTCAAACTGGATGACCAACTGGACGAGCTTTAGACCAGCTGCAAATGACTATGGCGAAGCAACCAATATAATTGCCGGAACAATTGATAAAGATACACGCTTAGTAAAACGTAATATTTATCATTTGGTTGGTGTTGTGTATGTTACAAACAATGCAACGTTAACTATCGAGCCAGGAACTGTTATACGTGGTGACGATAAAACATGCGGAACGCTTGTTATTACCAATGGAGCTAAAATTATGGCTGAAGGATTAGAAACTGATCCAATTATCTTTACATCAGAAAATGAAATAAACAATAGAAAACCAGGAGATTGGGGCGGAATTATAGTTTTAGGAAAAGCACCAATAAACTCATTAGGAGGTATTCATACTTTGCCTTTCGATTTAGATCCAACCTTAAATCATTATGGAGGGCAAGATCCAGAAGACAATTCAGGAACTTTAAAATATGTGAGAATCGAATATGCCGGAAGAAAATTAAGCGCTTCAAAAGAGTTAAACGGTCTTTCTCTTGCTGGTGTTGGAAGAAAAACAACTGTGAGCCACGTTCAAATTAGTTTTTCAAATGATGATTCTTTCGAGTGTTATGGCGGAGATTTGAATTTAAGCAACTTGGTTTCATTCAGAACAACAGATGATGATTTTGATTTTACACAAGGAGCTCAAATTAATATTAGCAATAGTATTGCAATTCGCCATCCGTTTTCTTCAGATATTTCGGGTTCAAGATGTTTTGAGGTTGATTCTTACGAGAAAGTTGCGAATACAGACATGACTAAAAAAATGACTAAAATAAATGCAAACAACATTACTTTGGTTAATTTAGAGGAAAACAATCAAGGCTTGGTGAGAGAATCTGCTTACATTAAAGAAAACACCTTTTTCAACCTAACCAATAGTGTGGTTTCTGGATTTGCACCATTTATTTTGTTGGAAGGAAATATCGGAAATGGTGAAGCAAATTTATCAAAAATCACTTTTAAAAATATTGTAGCAAACAATTGTCAAGGTGAAATTGAAAGCGAATCTGGAAGCAATATTCCTGGCATAAAAAACTATTATGGAAACCCTGCTTACGGAATAGAATATACAAAATTGAAACTTAGTGAGCTGTTTGCACTTCCAAATATTAAAGGAAATCCAGATTTCAGATTAAATGTAAATAATACCATAGCAAGTGGAAATTAAGGAGTTATAGAAAGGCTTGTGATTAAAATTTAACAAATTTCAGAAATTCGAAAAGATTTTTTTGAAATTTTATGTACTCTAATTAAAATTACATTTATATCTTTGTCACATCAAAATAAAGAAATGAGAACAATTTTAAACAATACTTGGTGGTGGAGCAATTTACGTCAGACGTCGTGAACAAAGCTTCCTATGGTATTGTAAAAAATATAAATATATAAAGGGCTTGTCATCACGACAAGCCCTTTTTTTTTTGATCCAATTGAAAACAAATTAACGAACAACATAAAACTATATATTTTGAAACCTTTTATTCTTAATACACATTACAAACAAATTCTGGCAGATACAGTAACGCCGGTAAGTATTTATTTTAAAATCAGAGATAAATTCCCAAATAGTTTATTACTAGAAAGTAGTGATTATCATGGAAATGACAACAGTTTCTCTTACATCTGCTGCAATCCTATCGCTACTATTAAAATCGAAAATGAGACAATCTCAAAAACTTTTCCTGACGGAACTTCTGAGAAAACTGTGATCGATGCTTCAACAAATATTCCTCAGGTAATTCAGGAATTTTCAAGCCAATTCAAATCAGAAAAAAACGATTTTAAATTCATCAACAACGGTTTATTTGGATACATTTCTTATGACGCTGTTCGTTACTTCGAGAAAGTATCTATTGCTAAAAAAGACAATGCAACTTCAATTCCAGATGTTTTTTATGCTGTTTATCAAAACATTATTGCAATTAACCACTTTAAAAATGAAGCTTATATTTTCTGCCACAGTTTAGACGGAAAAAATAACATTGCAGAAATCGAGCAATTATTGCAATCAAGAAATATTGCTTCTTATAAATTTTCTAAAGAAGGTGAAGGTTTCTCTAACTTGACTGATGAAGAATTTAAAGCAAATGTGGCTTTAGCTAAAAAACATTGCTACCGCGGAGATGTTTTTCAATTGGTTCTTTCTCGACGATTTACTCAAGGTTTCAAAGGAGATGAATTCAATGTTTACCGAGCTTTAAGAAGCATTAACCCTTCTCCTTATTTATTCTTTTTTGATTACGGAGATTTCAAAATATTCGGTTCTTCACCAGAAGCACAAATTATCGTAAAAGATAGAAAAGCCGAAATTCATCCAATTGCGGGAACTTTCAAAAGAACTGGAAATGATGAGCGTGATGCACTTTTAGCTAAAGAACTTTCTGAAGATAAAAAAGAAAACAGTGAACACGTTATGCTGGTAGATTTAGCTAGAAACGATTTAAGCAGAAACGGACATGATGTAAATGTAGAAAAATACAGAGAAGTTCAGTTTTTCTCTCACGTAATTCACTTAGTTTCTAAAGTTACAGGACATTTGCACGATAAAGCAACTACAATGCAAGTCGTAGCAGATACTTTTCCAGCAGGAACTTTAAGCGGAGCACCAAAACACAGAGCTATGCAATTAATTGAAGATTGCGAAAAGACAAATCGTAACTTCTATGGAGGCGCAATCGGAGTTATGGATTTTGACGGGAACTTTAATCATGCGATTATGATTCGAACTTTCCTTTCTAAAAATCACCAATTATATTGTCAAGCAGGAGCTGGAATTGTAGCAAGTTCTGACGAAGAAAGTGAAATGCAAGAAGTTTACAATAAGTTGAGAGCCTTGAATACAGCGCTAGAAATGGCAGAGCAGATTTAGTTTCAAGTTTTTTTAGTTTCATGTTTCAAGTTATTGGAACGTGAAACCTGAAACCTGAAACAATTAAACAAACTATAAAAACCACAAACTATAAAAACCACAAACTATGAAAAAAGCAGTATCAATTTTAGTTTTAATCATTACCCTTAGTTCTTGCAATTCTGAAAAAAAGCAAAATCCGATTGAAGGAACCTGGCGTCTTATATCAGCTGAAACGACAGAGAAAGATTCCACTTTTTCGACTTTCAATTCAAAAACAAAAATGATTAAAATTATTAACGATACACATTTTGCCTTTTTTAATCATGATTTGAAACACGGAAAAGATACAACAGCAGCATTGTTCTTTGGCGGAGGCGGAAAATATACTTTAAAAGATAGTATTTACACCGAAAATCTGGAGTTCTTCAACAACCGTGATTGGGAAAACAACAAATTTGAATTTGTAGTGAAAGTTCAAAACGACACCTTAATTCAAAAAGGAGTAGAAAAAGTAGAAAAATTAGGAGTAGATCGTGTTATAGTAGAAAAATACGTTCGAGAAAAATAATAAAAAAATTAGTTGCCAGTCTCAGTCTCCGTTTTTAGTAAAAAACTTAGCATCTCAGAACCTTAGCAACTTAGCAACTTAAAAAAAAAATGAAAAAGATTTTAGTTATAGACAATTACGATAGTTTCACTTACAATTTAGTACACTATTTAGAAGATTTAAACTGCGAAGTTACTGTTTACAGAAACGACGAATTTGATATTGATGAAATTGCTGGTTTCGAGAAAATATTACTTTCTCCAGGACCTGGAATTCCAGATGAAGCTGGTTTGCTAAAAGCAGTAATCGAAAAATACAGTCCAACAAAAAGTATTCTTGGCGTTTGTTTAGGACAACAGGCAATCGGAGAAGTTTTTGGAGGAACACTTTCCAACCTTGACAAAGTATATCACGGCGTTGCAACAAATGTAAAAACTTTAGTAGACGACGAAATTTTATTTGAAGGTTTAGGAAACGAGTTCGAAGTTGGAAGATACCATTCGTGGGTAGTTGACAATAATTTACCTGAAGATTTAGAAGCAACTTCGGTAGATGAAAACGGACAAATTATGTCTTTACGTCACAAAAACTATGATGTAAGAGGCGTTCAATTTCACCCAGAAAGCGTTTTAACACCAAACGGAAAAAGGATTTTAGAGAATTGGATTAAGAGTTAGTGTACAGTATTCAGTCTCAGTTTACAGTCTCAGTTTACAGTCTCAGTTTACAGTCTCAGTTTACAGTCTCAGTAAAAAACTTAGAATCTTAGCATCTCAGAACCTTAGCAACTTAAAAGAAAAAATGAAAACTATATTAAACAAATTAATCAACCACGAAGTGCTTTCTAAAGAAGAAGCAAAACAGGTATTGATTAATATTTCAAGCGGTCAATACAATCCAAGTCAGATTTCGGCATTTTTGACTGTTTTTATGATGCGCAGCATTACTATTGACGAACTTTCGGGCTTTCGCGAAGCTTTATTGGATTTATGCATTCGTGTCGATTTATCAGCTTACAACACCATCGATTTATGCGGAACGGGCGGTGACGGAAAAGACACTTTCAATATTTCAACTTTAGCCTCTTTTGTATCTGCAGGAGCAGGAATAAAAGTAGCAAAACATGGAAATTACGGAGTTTCATCTATTTCTGGATCAAGCAACGTAATGGAAAAAATGGGAATTAAATTCAGCAACGATCCATCATTTTTAGAAAAATGTATTGATCAGGCTGGCATCTGTGTATTGCATGCTCCCCTATTTCACCCAGCAATGAAAAATGTGGGACCAATTAGAAAAGAATTGGCAGTAAAAACCTTCTTTAATATGTTAGGTCCAATGGTAAATCCAGCATTTCCACAGAATCAATTGGTTGGAGTTTTCAACTTAGAATTGGCGAGAATGTATGCGTATTTATATCAAAATACCAATACCAATTTCACGATCTTACATTCGCTTGACGGATATGATGAAATTTCACTGACTGGCCCAACAAAAACAATTTCTAACCACATGGAAGGAATGCTGAATCCAGAAGATTTTGGCGTTCGTCTTTTATCGCAAACAGAAATTGAAGGCGGAAAAACAATTGAAGAATCTGCTGCAATTTTCACGAATATCATTTCTGGAAAAGGAAACGAAGCTCAAAATAATGTAGTTTGTGCCAATGCTGCAATGGCAATTTCAACCGTTACAAAATGCTCTCCAAAAGAAGGATTTGAATTAGCAAAAGAAAGCCTATTGTCTGGAAAAGGATTAACAGCTTTACAGAAATTACAAGAATTAAGTAAATAAAAAACAAACACAAATTTCACGAATTAGCACTAATTAAATTTGCGCCTTTGTGACTTCGTGGCAAAACAACAACAATGAATATTTTAGATAAAATAATAATAGACAAAAAAAGAGAAGTGATTTTGAAGAAATCGATTATTCCAGTTTCACAATTGGAAGCTTCAGTATTTTTTGGAAAACAGACGATTTCTCTTAGTCAGAAATTAAAAGAAAGTAATTCTGGAATTATTGCAGAACACAAACGCCGTTCTCCTTCAAAATCAATCATCAACAATAATTTTACAGTTGAAGAAGTAGTTAAAGGTTATGAAACTGCTGGCGCTTGCGGAATCTCCGTTTTAACCGACGGAAAATATTTCGGTGGTTCTTTAGACGATTTGCTTTTAGCTCGAGCTTCAGTCAATATTCCGCTTTTGCGAAAAGAATTTATTGTAGACGAATATCAAATTCTAGAAGCAAAAGCTCACGGAGCCGATTTAATTTTATTAATCGCTGCCGTTTTAACGCGTGAAGAAATTAAATCTTTATCTGAATTTGCAAAAAGTTTAGATTTAGAAGTTCTTTTAGAAGTTCACAATCAAGAAGAATTAGAAAAATCAATTATGCCAACTTTAGATATGATTGGCGTAAACAATAGAAACCTAAAAACGTTTGAAGTAAGCTTAGATTTCAGTAAAGAATTGGCTTTTCAAATTCCAAATGATTTTGTAAAAATATCCGAAAGCGGCATTTCATCAATTGAAGCCATTCAAGAACTTAAACCATACGGTTACAAAGGTTTCCTAATTGGAGAAAACTTCATGAAAACCGATAACGCTGGATTAGCAGCGACGGAATTTATTAGTAAGATATAATTTTGGTTTGCCACAAATTACACAAATTTCCACTAATTAAATTCGTGCTAATCCGTGAAATTCGCGGCAACAATATAAGCGCAAAGCTTTGCGAACTTTTTCGCATTTTAAACACAATACAAAAGAAAAAACTTAGCGCACTTTGCGTTAAAAAAACACAACGAAATGAAACTCAAAATATGCGGCATGAAATATCCAGAAAATATCCTCGAAGTAGGCGCGCTCCTACCCGATTATATGGGATTTATTTTCTGGGAAAAATCTGCTAGATATTGCAGCGGGAATGTTCCCGAGTTGATCAAAACAATCAAAAAAGTAGGTGTTTTTGTCAACCAAAGTCAGGAAGAAATTCTGGAAAAAGTTGAAAAATACAATTTGCAAGCAGTTCAATTACACGGAGAAGAATCAGTTGAATTTTGTTCAGCTTTAAAGGAAAAACTTCCAAAGAAAATTGAAATTATCAAAGTATTTTCGGCCGATGAAAATTTTGATTTTGAGATTATAAAGCCTTTTGAGAATGTCTGCGATTATTTTCTGTTTGACACAAAAGGAAAACTTCCAGGCGGAAATGGAACAACTTTCGACTGGAGCATATTAAAAAAATACAATTCGAAAAAGCCTTTCTTTTTGAGCGGTGGCATCGGAATGAATGAATTAAAAGCCATTGAAGAAATTTCAAAAACCAAATTACCTATTTACGCTGTCGATGTAAACAGTAAATTTGAAATCGAACCAGGGCTGAAAAATAAAAATCTATTTAGCAATTTCAAACGCAAATTTGATGTTGCCAACTTTTAAAATTTAAATAAAATGAGTTTTAACGTTAACGAAAAAGGATATTACGGAGAATTTGGAGGAGCTTACATCCCTGAAATGTTATATCCAAATGTAGAAGAACTACGTCAGAAGTATTTAAGCATAATGGATGAACCAGATTTTAAAGCTGAGTTCAATCAATTGCTTAAAGATTACGTTGGACGCCCAAGTCCGTTATATTTTGCAAAACGTTTGTCTGAGAAATACAACACCAAAGTTTATCTAAAAAGAGAAGACTTAAACCATACCGGAGCGCACAAAGTAAACAATACTATCGGACAAATTTTACTTGCAAAACGTCTAGGCAAAAAAAGAATTATTGCCGAAACTGGAGCTGGCCAACATGGTGTAGCAACAGCAACAGTTTGTGCTTTGATGGGAATTGAATGTATAGTTTACATGGGAGAAATCGACATTGCGCGTCAGGCTCCAAACGTAGCGCGTATGAAAATGTTAGGCGCAGAAGTTCGTCCAGCGCTTTCAGGCTCTAGAACTTTAAAAGATGCTACAAACGAAGCAATCCGTGACTGGATCAATAATCCTGTTGATACACATTATATTATTGGATCGGCAATTGGACCGCATCCTTATCCAGACATGGTGACACGTTTTCAGAGTATCATTTCGGAAGAAATTAAATGGCAATTAAAAGAAAAAGAAGGACGCGAAAATCCTGATTATGTAGTGGCTTGTATTGGTGGAGGAAGTAATGCTGCAGGAACTTATTACCACTTTTTACACGAACCGGAAGTTGGAATCATTGCAGTTGAAGCAGCTGGAAAAGGAGTTGATAGCGGTCATAGCGCAGCAACAAGCAAATTAGGAAAAGTGGGGGTTATTCACGGCTGTAAAACGCTTTTAATGCAAACTCCAGACGGACAAATTACAGAACCATATTCGATTTCTGCAGGATTAGATTATCCAGGAGTTGGACCTTTACATGCACATTTGGCGCAAACAGGAAGAGGTGAGTTTTTCTCTGTAACTGATGATGATGCAATGAATGCTGGGCTTCAATTGACAAAATTAGAAGGAATTATTCCTGCGATCGAAAGTGCACACGCTTTTGCAGTCTTAGATCAAAAGAAATTTAAACCTACAGATGTTGTTGTAATTAGTCTTTCTGGGCGTGGAGACAAAGATTTAGATAATTATATAGATTACTTTAAATTGTAATAAAAATTGTAATTTGGGCGTTCAAATCCCGATACTTATCAGGAGACTGTACGCTAACAAATAAAGAGAAAATCATAATTATGGAACTATTATTCTCATACGGAACATTAAGATCGAAACAAACTCAGATGCAGATTTTTAATAAAGTTTTAAGTGGAAGTCCAGATCAAATACTGGGTTTCAAACTTAAAAGTTTACAAATTGAAGAAGAATTTGGAATGGCAGATTATGTTGTGGCTGTGCCAAGTGAAAATTTGGAGGACATTATACATGGTGTTGCTTTTGAAGTTTCTAATCCAGAATTGTTAAAAGTTGATCAATTCGAGTCTAATTCATACAAAAGAGTGCAAGTCAAACTTCAATCAGGAAGAACGGCTTGGGTATATACTGAAAATAAATAATTAAAAATGATTTTAGCGGCAGCGCAAACAAAACCAAAACGAGGAGATATATCTGCTAATTTACTGAATCATTATCAGCTTATTGAATTGGCTGCCGAAAACGGCGCTAATTTAATTGCGTTTCCAGAATTATCAATTACAGGCTACGAAAGAGAAAATGCAGAAGCATTGATCTTTACAGAAGACGATTATAGAATTGATCATTTAAAAGAATTATCGGTTAGAAATAACATTGTTATTATAGCTGGAGCACCAATTAAGATAGATTCGAAATTATATATTGGCGAATTTATTATAGCTCCAGACGATTCGGTTTCAATTTATACCAAACAGTTTTTACATGAAGGCGAAGATGAATTCTTCGATTCGACATTCGATTTTAATCCGATGTTAACTATAGAAGATCAAAACATTTCTTTTGCAATTTGCGCTGATATTGACAATCCTTTACATCCTGAAAATGCGTCCAAAAATGATACCGATATTTATGTAGCAAGCATTTTCTTTTCGCCAAACGGGATTCCAAATGCTTATAGAGATTTACAAAATTATGCTGAAAAACATAAAATGAATGTTTTAATGTCGAATTTTAGCGGAGAATCTTGGGGATCGCCTTCTGCTGGACAAAGCGCTTTTTGGAATAATAAAGGCGAATTAATTGCGCAAATGAATGATTCTGACTCTGGATTATTATTGGTTGAAAAAAAAGGTGATGATTGGGAAAGCCAAATCATAAAATTTTAAATAAAGTATGCCGCAGATTAAAGGATTTTCACAGATTAATTATTAAAGAGAAACAACCTTTAATTTAGAAATCATTTAAAATCCTTTAATCTGTGGCAATACAAATAACATGCCTACAAGGTTTTAAAAACCTTGCAGTAGAAAAACATATAAAAATGAACAGAATAACTCAAAAATTACAAGAAGATAAAAAAATCCTTTCGATTTACTTTTCTGCAGGATATCCTAACTTAAATGATACTGTGCAGATTATTCAGGATTTAGAGAAAAACGGAGTAGATTTAATCGAAATCGGACTTCCTTTCAGTGATCCTTTGGCAGACGGGCCAACCATTCAGGCGAGTTCTACACAGGCGCTTCATAACGGAATGACAACTCAAATCCTTTTCGATCAGCTGAAAAACATCCGCGAAAGCGTAAAAATTCCGTTGATTATTATGGGATATTTTAATCCGATGTTGCAATACGGCGTTGAAGCTTTTTGTGCAAAATGTGCCGAAATTGGAATTGACGGTTTAATTATTCCTGACCTTCCAGTTGATGTTTATGCAGATGAGTACAAAGCGATTTTCGAAAAATATGGTTTAATTAATGTGTTTTTAATTACACCACAAACTTCAGACGAACGTATTCGTTTTATTGACAGCGTTTCAAACGGATTTATCTATATGGTAAGTTCAGCAAGTGTTACAGGATCTCAATCTGGTTTTGGAAATACTCAGGAAACTTATTTCGAAAGAATTGCGGACATGAATTTGAAAAACCCTCAAATTGTTGGTTTCGGAATTTCGAATAAAGAAACTTTCAATCAGGCAACTAAATATGCAAAAGGTGCAATTATCGGAAGTGCTTTTATTAAACACTTAGCAGAAAACGGAAGTGGGAAAATTGCTGAGTTTGTTGGAGAGATTCGATAAATAGATGTAAATTACGCGGTATTTCAATCTTAGAAACCGTGTTATGCAGCAATATTCATTTGTGAAAGTATTCTTCATACTTATTATAAATTTAATGTTTTGTATGGTATATGCGCAAGAAAACATAGCATTGCATATACCAACAAAACAAGACACTTTAAATGGTTCGATAACTCCTGAAAGAATCTGGTGGGACATTCAGCATTATGATCTTACTATAAAACCTGATTACAATAACAAAACGATATCAGGAAAAAATACAATTGAATATACTGTCGTTAACAAAAAACATTCTGATTTAATGCAGATTGATCTTGTTGTTCCTTTAAAAATTGACAGTGCTTTTCAGAAAGGAAAAAAGATCGATTATACTCAAAATGAAAACATCTGGTATATAAAACTGCCTAAAAAGCTACTTTCAAAGAAAAACAAACTAACTATTTATTATTCTGGAAAACCAACAGAGTCCATTAAACCGCCTTGGGATGGTGGTTTGGTTTGGGCAAAAGACTCTTTAAACCGTCCGTGGATTTCTGTGGCTTGCCAATATAAGGGTGCAAGTTTGTGGTTTCCTTGTAAAAATGCTCTCTATGATGAACCAGATAAAGGTGCAAGAATAAATATTATTGCTCCTAAAAATCTAATAGCTGTTTCAAATGGCCGTTTGACATCAAAAATTACAAATACAGATACTACTTCGACTTTTACATGGGAAGTTAAGAATCCTATAAATCATTACGGAATTACATTTTATATAGGCAATTATATCAATATCTCTGATACATTTCAAGGCGAAAAAGGAAATTTGAGCATGGATTTTTGGGTACTTGACTACAATAAGGAAAAAGCACTAAATCATATGATTCCGGAAGTTAAACTAGCAGTAAAATCTTTAGAGCATTGGTATGGACCTTATCCTTTTTATGAAGATAGTTTTAAGATGGTTGATGCCCCATATATAGGAATGGAACATCAAAGCGCCATTGCTTATGGCAGTTCATACAAAAAAGGCACAAATAAAAAAGGAGGCGATATTTCGAATACTGGCTGGGGCAAAAAAACAGATAAAATAATTGTTCACGAAATAGCGCACGAATGGTTTGGCAATACTGTTACTGCAAGTGACATTGCCGATCGATGGATTCAAGAAGGATTCGCTGGTTTAGCCGAAGAACTTGTTATAGCAGATATATGTGGAAAACAAGCTGGAAACGAATTCATGAACGGAAGATTTAGAACAATCGAAAATGATAAACCCATTATTGGCCGATATGGCATAAATGAAGATGGCAGCAATGATAATTATATTAAGGGCTGGGCCGTTATGCACATGATTAAAAACATAATAAATGATGATTCAAAATTTCGAAAAATAATTCGTGATCTCACTCATGATTTTCATAATAAAACGGTTACAAGTAATGAAATCGAATCATATTTAAATTCAAAATCAGGAATTAGCTTTACCTTTTTGTTTGATCAATACTTAAGGACAAATAAAGTTCCTATTTTAGAATTCAAATACAAAAATGAAGAATTGAGCTATCGTTATATTGACTGTATTGAAAATTTTTCTATGCCAATTAAAACTAATTGGACAGGAGAGAATTTTATATATCCTTCGACATTCTGGCAGTCAATAAAAGTAGAAAACAAAGACACTCTTCAGGAATTAAAAATAGATTTAAACTTTTATGTAACACTTAAAAAAGTCGATTAATCCCAACAATAGAGCACTTTTTAATCCATAGACCTCGAAAACGCTTTATGTTAATATTGTGTTAAAATAAAATTAAACAAGTGTTTAAATTAAACAACTGTTTAATTTTGCATCCGATTAGAAACACTATCATGTCAAACATCGAATTAAACGATAAAAAAATTCAGATTCTAAACGTCGCTGAAAAGCTTTTTTCTGAGAAAGGATTTGAGGGTACATCGATACGGGATATCTCCAAAGAGGCAAAAATTAATATTGCCATGGTGTCGTATTACTTTGGTTCAAAAGAAAGACTTCTGGAAGCTCTAATTTTCTACAAAACGGTTGATTTAAAATTACAACTTGAAAATTTATTGCAGGAAAATCTACAACCGCTTGAAAAAGTCAATAAATTAATCGAAATTTACATTAACAGAATTTGTCTTAACAAGGGGATTTACAGAGTTTTACATTTTGAACTTTACAATAAAAAAAGAGAAAAAAGCCTTCAAGCTTTTACAGAATTAAAAAAAGGAAACTTAAAATCTGTCGAAAGTATTATCAACCAAGGTCAAGCTCAAGGCGTTTTTAGAAAAGATATTAATATCCAACTTATAACACCGACGATTATTGGAACCTTTTTTCATTTCCACATGAATCGCTCTTTCTTCGAAGAATTATTGGATTTAAAAACAGATGAAATGTTTAACAATTACATTAAAAACGATCTTACAAAGCACATTCAACAAACTATAAAAGCGCTACTTGTTTATGAAAATTAGTCAATTAATGCTCTTTGGAGTTTTCTTCATCGGAATATCTTCAGCAGAAGCACAAGAAAAAACAAGTTTAACCTTGGGCGAGGCCGTACAAATGGCTTGGGAAAAGAGTAACGAAGTTACGCTTGCCAATACTAAGGTAAACACAAAACTATACGAGTTAAAAACCGTAAAAAACAATCAATACCCAGATCTTAAAATTTCTGGCCAATATCAGCGTCTTACCAAAGCGTCGATTGATATGCCAAATCAAGGCGAAAGCGCTTCTCTAGCTTCTCCTGACAGAGCTATGTTAGGAATGGCAAATTTAAGTTTACCGATTTTTGCTGGATTTAAAATTCAAAGCAGCATCGATGCATACGACAATTTGTACGAAGCTGAAAGTGCAAATGCTGCTAAAACAAAAGAAGATGTTGCTTTAAAAACAATCACTTATTATACGGCATTATACAAAGCGCAAAAAACTTTAGATGTTTTAAATGAAAACCAAAAAAGCGCAAAACAACGTGTTACTGATTTTACAGAGTTGGAGAAAAACGGAATCATTCCGAGAAATGATTTATTAAAAGCACAGTTGTTGGTTTCTAAAACACAATTATCTATTGATGAAGCCAATAATAACATTAATAATATCAATTACTACCTAACTACGTTGCTTAAATTAGATCCTAGCGTAAAAATTCAGGTAAACGAAGAAGATTTCTTTAATTTAAAAACAAGTAATGCTCCAACATCTGATGCTATAGCATTAGAAAATAGAAAAGATTTGGAAGCAGTTAGATTACAAGGAAAAGCTTCTGAAGCAAATATTAAAATAGCAAAAGCAGGATATTACCCAGCGATTTCATTGCTTGGTGGTTACACGGCATTAGATCTAAAAGATATTATTACTGTAAAATATGCTATGAATTTCGGAATCGGATTATCTTATGATTTATCGGGAATTCTAAAAAACAATGTGCATGTTAAAGAAGCAGAAAGCAGAGCTCTTGAAGTAAAAAACACTGAAGCTATTATGACTGACAAGATTAAGGTTGAAGTTCAGAAATCTATTGAAGATTACGACTTAGCAATCAATCAAAGTGTTGTTTATGATGAAGCACTTCAGCAAGCTGCAGAAAATTACAGATTAGTTAAAGATAAATTTGACAACGGTTTATCTGACACTAATGATTTGGTAGAAGCGGATGTAGAACATTTAAACGCCAAAATTCAAACTGCTTTATCTAAAGCAACAATTATTCAAAAATATTACGAATTACTTTCAGTATCAGGACAATTATCACAATCATTCAATCTTTCTAAAATATAATCGATAGCTCTCATGGAAAAGAAAAAGACAAATAAAAAATTCATCATCATACTAACCGTAATGGTTTTATTGGGAGGAACTTACGGAATATCAAAATATTTACACGGTCAAGCTCACGAAGAAACAGACGATGCTCAGATCGAGAAAAAAATGAATCCAATTATCCCAAGAGTTTCAGGATATATTAGCAAAGTTTATGTGAAAGATAATGATTATGTAAAAAAAGGAGATACTTTATTTACTATCGATAAGAGAGATTATCAATTAAAGATTGATGAAGCTAATGCTGCATTATTAGGAGCTGAAGGTCAATACGAAGCTGCAAAAGCTGATATTGGAAGTGCTTATGCAAGTATTTCTGTTTCAGACGCTCAAATGAGATCTGCGAGCGGTTCTATCGAAAGTGCAAAAATTAGATTGAGACAGCTTACAAACGATTATAACCGTTACAATAACCTGTACAAAACTCATACTATTACAAAACAACAATATGAGCAGGCGTTAACAGCAAAAGAAGAGGCAGAAAACCAAGTACGAGTTTTAGAACAACAACAAAAAGCTACTTCTTACCAAAAATCTGTTATTCAGTCAAAATCTAAAGTTTCAGACAAACAAACAGAAGTTGCAGCGGCAAATATCAAAAAAGCAAAAACGATGCTTGATGTTGCTCACTTAAACCTTTCTTATACTGTAGTTACAGCTGCTATTGACGGTCAGGTTTCTAAAGTTGATATTCAGCCAGGACAATTGGTGCAGCCAGGACAATCTTTATTCTACATTATTAATAATAACGAAGCTTGGGTTGTGGCTAACTTCAAAGAAACACAATTAAACAAAATGGTTGTGGGACAAAAAGTAAGCTTAAAAGTTGATGCTTATCCAAACTATGAATTCAAAGGAACTGTAACATCATTTTCTCCTGCTACAGGATCTCGTTTTTCATTATTACCTCCTGATAACGCAACAGGAAACTTCGTAAAAACAATTCAAAGATTACCAGTAAAAATTAGTATAGACGAATCAAACGATCCTGAAAAAGTAAAACTTTTAAGACCAGGTATGAACGTTGACGTTGATGTACATTTGAAATAAGATAAATGGCAACAGCAGTACAAGACGACGATTTAGTAGAATACGGTTTCAGACGTGTTATCATTACGATTACAGCAGTGCTTTGCGCACTGTTGGAAATTGTAGATACAACGATTGTAAACGTAGCGCTGACAGACATGCGCGGAAGTCTTGGAGCTACCTTGACCGATGTGGCATGGGTAATTACAGCATACGCAATTGCGAATGTTATTGTAATTCCGATGACGAGCTGGCTATCACAGCAATTTGGAAGACGTAATTATTTTGTGGCTTCCATTATAATATTTACAGTCTGTTCTTTTTTGTGTGGTAACGCCACAAATATTTGGGAACTTGTAGCCTTCCGATTCGTACAAGGTATGGGTGGTGGAGCACTTCTAGTAACAGCCCAAACGATCATTACAGAAAGTTATCCTGTAGCAAAACGTGGAATGGCGCAAGCGATTTACGGAATGGGTGTAATTGTTGGTCCAACTTTAGGTCCGCCTTTGGGAGGATATTTAGTAGACAATTACTCTTGGCCTTATATTTTCTACATTAATATTCCGTTAGGAATTATCGCTACAATTTTGGCTTTAACATTCGTTAGAAGTCCGAAATATGGAGAAAAATTAAAAGCCAATCAGGTTGACTGGTGGGGAATAATCTTGTTGAGTACCTTTATTGGTTCTTTACAATTCGTTCTAGAACATGGGCAGCAAGACGATTGGTTTAACGATTCTTTAATCGTAACCTTAAGTGTTGTAACCGTTCTTGGATTGGTTTTATTTATATGGAGAGAGCTTACTTATAAATATCCAATTGTGAACTTAAGTGTTCTAAAAGATGGAAACTTAAGAATTGGAACCATAATGTGTTTTATTCTTGGTTTTGGTTTATACGGTTCAACATTGATTATCCCGATTTATACGCAATCTATTTTAGGATGGACTGCAACTGATGCAGGTTTATTATTAATTCCAGGATCTATTACAACAGCATTCATGATGCCATTTGTTGGAAATATGATTCAGAAAGGTGTACCACAAGGTTATATGGTTGGAGTAGGATTTTTGATTTTCTTCTTCTTTACCTTTATGATGTATAGCCGAATGACACCAGATACTGGGGTTGAACATATGTATTGGCCTTTAATTTTAAGAGGTATTGGTTTAGGATTGCTTTTCGTTCCTATTACAACACTTTCTCTTTCTACTTTAAAAGGAAAACAAATTGGTGAAGGAGCTGCATTTACAGGAATGATGCGTCAATTAGGCGGATCTTTTGGTATTGCAATTATTACTACTTTTATCACTCGTTTTAGCCAGTCTCATAGAGTAGATTTAATTAATAACCTAGATCCTGCTAAGTTTGACGTGCAGCAGCGCATTGCAGGAATGCAGCACGCATTTATGGCAAAAGGATATAGTGCAGATGTTGCCTTGAAAAAAGCGTATCAAGCCATAGAATATTCAGTAATGAAACAAAGTACTGTAATGGCTTATATGGACATCTTTCTTTATCTAGGAATTATGTTTTTATGTTGCATACCGATTATTCTCTTTATTAAAAAAGGGAAGAACAAAATTAGTGCAGCCGACGCAATGCATTAATGATAATAGATTTATAATACGCATAAACGCCGAATTCTTAGTTGAATTCGGCGTTGTTTTTTTATTCTTATTTACCAAAGAATTTATTTTAAAGAGGAGTTAAAAAACTCAGAATCTTAGCAACTTAGAATCTTTAAAAAAATTATCTTGTAAAAACTAAATGATTTCCTTTAGAAAGATTTGCATCAAACTGATACCCTTCGTAATTAAAACCTTTTAAATCATCTATAGTTTCAGCATTGGTATCGATAATATAACGAACCATCATACCTCTCGCCTTTTTCGCGAAGAAACTAATCATTTTTAGTTTTCCATCTTTGTAATCTTTAAAATCTGGAGTAATTACTGGAACTTTTAGAGCTTTTACATCAACAGCCGAGAAATATTCATTACTCGCTAAATTCACGAATAATTCGCCTTTTTTCAATTCTTTGTTTAAAGCTTTTGTAACCGTTGGCTTCCAGAAATCATGTAAATTTTTAGATTCGCCAACCGGCATTTTGGTTCCCATTTCCAAACGATAAGCTTGCATTAAATCAAGCGGTTTTAAAAGACCGTAAAGTCCAGATAAAATTCTTAATTTATCTTGCAGAACATCTAATTTTTCTAAGGGAATTGTATAAGCGTCTAAACCTGTATAAACATCTCCATCAAAAGTATAAACCGCAGGACGTGCATTTTCTGGAGTGAAAGGTGTTTTCCAATCCTGATTGCGTTTCCAATTTAAATCGGCTAATTTTTCTGAGATTGACATTAGTTCTGATAATTCAGAAGGCTTTTTTGTTTTTACTACTTTATGAACCACTCTTGCTTCTTTTAAGAATGAAGGTTCTGTATATTGAGATGTTGGTAATTCTTTTTCGAAATTCAATGATTTCGCTGGAGATATAACAATTTTCATGTGTGCTTTTTTCTATGATTCAAAAATACAAATTGAATTTCTAAAAACAGATTATCGCAATTGATTTGTTTTATTGGGGTATAGATTTTTTTCTGCCACGAATTGCACGAATTTCCACGAATTATTCTTTTGCGCAAATTGTTATATTTTTTTGCCACAGATTAAAATGATTTACACAGATTTTCTTAATCTATTACTATTTTTTCTGCCACGAATTGCACAAATTTTCACTAATTAAAAATCTTTTTTAATCCTTTTAATCTGTGGCAGAAAAATAAATTCGTGGAAATTCGTGCAATTCGTGGCAACCATTCTCATTTTAATAAAATTCTGCACGACAAAATGTGAAATTGTTCAAAAAAGTGAGCTCTAGATTATAATAGGCATTTTCTATGTTGTAAATTTGCATGCATTTCATTTCTTAGAAATTTGAAATTGCATTTTTACTCAATAATTAGTGAATTCGTGGCGATACAAACAAATTATAAAACTGCTTTACAAAACAAAATCTTCGATGTTATTTCGAAAGCTTCTCAGGAATTAAAAGTTGACTCTTATGTGATAGGAGGATTTGTTCGTGATTTGCTTTTAAACCGAGGTTCTAAAAAAGACATTGATGTTGTTGCAGTTGGAAGCGGCATCGAATTGGCTCTTAAAGTTTCCGATTTACTTCCGAACAAACCAAAAGTGCAGGTTTTTAAAACTTACGGAACTGCAATGCTTCGTTTTGAAGATACTGATATCGAGTTTGTTGGTGCCCGAAAAGAATCTTATACCCGAGACAGCCGAAATCCGATTGTTGAAAATGGAACTTTGCAAGACGACCAAAATCGTCGTGATTTTACCATCAATGCCTTAGCACTTTCTTTAAACCAAAATAATTTCGGAGATCTTCTAGATCCGTTTGACGGATTAACCGATTTAGAAAACAAAACGATCAAAACGCCTTTGGATCCAGATATTACCTATTCTGATGATCCTTTACGTATGTTGCGTGCGATTCGTTTTGCGAATCAATTGAATTTTGAAATTGAAGAAAATTCACTAAATGCCATCACCAAAAATGCTGATCGCATCAAAATAATTTCTGGGGAGAGAATCGTTGATGAGTTAAACAAAATTCTCATGACCGATAAACCTTCAACAGGATTTTTACTTTTATACAAAACCGGACTTTTAGAACTAATCTTACCAGAATTAACAGCGTTGAATCAGGTAGAAGAAATTGAAGGCCATACACATAAAAATAATTTTTACCATACGTTGGAAGTTGTCGATAATATTTGCCCAAACACAGATGATGTTTGGCTTCGCTGGTCAGCATTACTTCATGATATTGGAAAGGCACCAACAAAACGTTTCACTAAAAAACAAGGATGGACTTTTCACGGTCATGAATTCTTAGGCGGAAAAATGGCTAAGAAAATTTTCGAACGTTTACATATGCCTTTAAACCATAAAATGAAATTCGTTCAGAAAATGGTTATTATGAGTTCACGTCCGATTGTTTTGGCACAAGATATTGTGACTGACAGCGCGGTTCGCCGTTTGGTTTTTGATGCTGGCGAAGATGTAGAAAACTTAATGACTTTGTGCGAAGCGGATATCACAACCAAAAACCCATCGAAATTCAAGAAATATCATAAAAACTTTGAAATTGTCCGCAAGAAGATCGTTGAAGTAGAAGAGCGAGATCATGTACGTAATTTTCAACCACCAATTACGGGAGAAGAAATTATGGAAATATTCGACTTAAAACCTTCACGAGAAATCGGAATTTTAAAAGAAGCCGTGAAAGAAGCTATTTTAGAAGGTGATATTCCGAATGAATATCAAGCTGCTTATGATTTTGTGATTAAACGAGCTGAAAAATTAGGCTTAAAAAAAGTTGAGAAATAAGTATTATTTAATAAAATGAAAAAAGAGAATAAATCAGTAATCATTTGGTTACTATCGGGCTGTGTTTTATTATTTTTAATGGTTGTCGTGGGCGGAATTACACGTTTGACCAATTCAGGTTTATCTATGACTGATTGGCATTTAGTAACCGATACCTTTCCACCTTTAACAGAAGCAAAATGGCAGGCTGCTTTTGACGAATATAAAAAGTTTCCTGAGTATCAGAAAATCAATATTCACAATGATTTTCAGTTAGCCGATTATAAATTCATCTATTTCTGGGAATGGTTTCACCGTTTCATTGGTCGTATTATTGGCTTGGTTTTCTTTGTGCCGTTTGTTTACTTTTTAGCAAAAAAGAAATTAGATACTCCAACCATCAAAAAATGTATCATTCTTTTGGCAATGGGAGCTTTCCAAGGATTTTTAGGATGGTTTATGGTAAGAAGCGGATTAATTGACAATCCAGATGTAAGCCACTTTAGACTTTCTTTGCACTTAACTTTTGCTTTTATCACATTTGCGTATACGCTTTGGGTTGCACTAGATTTGATTTATCCAGAAAGAAATATCAATAAGATTTTACCTCTTAGAAATATCGCTCGTTTTGCTTTAGCTGCTTTATTAATCCAAATTATTTATGGCGGATTTGTAGCGGGATTGAATGCGGGATTAATCCATAATCATTGGCCTTTAATGAGCGACGGAGAATTTATTCACGAATCGGTTTTTATTGAGCAATCTTCTTTAATAAAAAATTTAATTGAAGGAAAAAGCGGTGTTCAGTTTGTACACCGAACTTTTGCTTATGTAGTTGTAGCGATTATTCTTTTTCTTTTCTTCAAAAGCAAAAAATATACACTTACACATACTCAATCAAACGGAATCAAAACTTTAGTTGTTTTTGTTTTCATTCAGTTTTTATTGGGAGTTTTCACTTTATTATACAGCGTGCCTTTGGCTTTAGGATTAATTCACCAAATTATGGCGTTTTTTCTTTTAAGTGCTATGACGTATACATTGCATAGATTAAGCAAATAATATTTAAAAACTTTACAATACAAAAAGAGCTGAAATTTTTCAGCTCTTTTTGTATTGTAAATATTGTATTGAAAATATGAGCCGAACCCATGGCTCTCTACATTAGGGTGCGTTATTTCTAACCGGATTAAAATCCGGCTCTACAAAATATATTGAGCCGATGGCTCTTTTCCTTAAAAGAATATAAACGATTTCAATATACATTAGAAAATTCCATAGAAATGAAAATATATTGTAGCAACGGATTTTAATCCGTTGAATTGATATTTATGCATTCCTAGAAGTTCCATATGAACGATACATTTAATTCACAAAAAAACTATCCCAACCAAGCTTTAAAATCCTGCACTTTCTCTCGGCTTACAATTACCTCATCATCTTTATAAGTTGGCAGAATAACTTTCAATCTCGAATTGGTATAAACTTGAATTTCTTTGATTGCTTTTAATGGAACAATAAATTTTCTGCTTACGCGAAAGAAATCCTTTTTATCTAATTCCTGTTCCAGAATTTCTAAAGTCGAATCAATCAAATAATCTCGATTGTCGTACGTATGAATATATGTGCCTTTATTTTCGCTGAAAAAACATTCAATTTCTTCTGTAGTAATTACTTTTAAATGTTGTCCTATTTTAACTGTAAATCTCTTTTTATACGTTTTCTCAAAAGGATTTGATAACATTTGTCGAATTTGCTCGAAATCTAATTGTAGATTTGAAGTTTCTGCTGTTTTCGGAAGACGTGATTTGAATTTTGAAACCGCAACTTCCAAATCATCCTCGTCAATTGGTTTTAGAAGATAATCTATACTGTTTAATTTAAAAGCTTTTAAAGCGTACTCATCATAAGCTGTAGTAAAAATGATCGCGCTTTTGATATCTATTTTTTCAAAAATCTCAAATGATAAACCATCTGAAAGCTGAATATCCAAAAAAATTAGATCTGGATGCGGATTATTTTCGAACCACTGAACCGATTCCTCAACAGAGTGAAGCATGGTTTCTACTGTTACATCTAGCTTTTCAAGTTTTCTTTGCAGCAACCTCGCCGCTGGTTTTTCGTCTTCTATAATTAATGTGATCATTTACTATATTGTAAAAAATTGAAAAATATTAATTCAAATTTACTCCCATTTATTTTTATTTGCGGCATCTTTTTCCATGTATTTTTGGATTTTTCTTTTCTCCCAATCAGATCCAAAAAACCAGTCGGTACCAAAAACCGATAATGCATGTGCTAATAGACCAATTCCCCAAAAAAACGCAGTTGAATAAGTATGCCATTCTGTTAAACCACTTAAATCCATTACCAGTAAACCAGCAGATTTATCTCGAGTCAAACTTGATACAATGATAATAATATTTACAATGATGAAAATTTTCAAATGCGAGTAAAATCTTTTAAGTCTTTTTACTCTTTTATAAGCAGCATTGTAATTTGGATCGTCTGCATACTCTCCAAAATGCTGTCTTGCGTAATCTTCATACATTTCTCTTCTAAAACGTCCCATAACTATATTTTAATTATTTCCACTTATTTTTATTCTGTTTTTCCTTCTCCATAAACTCTTTGATTTTTCTTTCTTCCCATTCTTTGCCCATTCCTGGAAAAACTTCAAAGACTTTTAATCCGTGAAAAACCACTCCTACTCCCCACCATAATAATGGCCAGAAAAACCATAGATATTGAGGCGATGTATAAAGATTTATAAAAATCAAAATTGCGTTTACAAATATATAAGCAACTAGATTTCCATAAAATCCTTTTAAATTTTCAACTTTTTTTCTTGCCTGAATATATCTTTCTTCTTCACTTAAATTCGTTCCCATGATTATTCCCATTTTTGCTTTTTATATTTTTTTTCTAAGATACTTCTCAATTTACGCTCTTCCCATTCGTGCCCGAAAATTTTATACGAGGCAAACAAATCAATTGCAGAGCCTACTACAACAGCCGACCAAATAATTACAACAACCCAATTTAAATATCTAATTGGAAAAAATTGCAACGGAAGATTGGTATATTCTTTTAAAAGAAAAAGGATCATTGCAATGCCATAAACAAACAAGTGTTTGTAAAAATATTTTAACTGAATCACTTTTTTGGTTGCCAAGTCTTTCAAGATCGCTTCTTCATGATCGTTATTCAAATCTGTTTCCATGATTACTTTCTAATCGTTGTTGATTTTCTTTCTCTAGAATTTCTCTTATTTTTTTCTCTTCCCATTTCTTATTGAAGAAAGGCGGAAGACTAAAAACTTTCAGTCCGTGCAAGATTATTGCCATTCCCCAGCCCATTACAGACCAAATCCACCAAAGGTATCCTGGAGAAGTCATATAATTTACAACAATCACAATCGGATTACATAAAACGTACACGGTCAAATGCTCATAAAATCCTCTTATTTCTTTGACTCTTTTTTGAGCGTCATAATAACGATTTGCTTCTATGAAATCTTTTTCCATTATTTCCACGTTTTTTGTTTGTTGTCTTTCTCTAAAATCTCTCGAATCTTTCTTTCTTCCCAATCAGAACTGTATCCAAAAACTTTGAAAGCATGCATCGCAACTCCAAATCCCCAGCCTAAAGCCGAAAACCAAAACCATTGAAATCCTGGCGAAAATTTTAAATTAATAAAGATCAAAAACGGAATCACACAGCAATACGAAATTATATTTCCGTAAAATCCTTTAAGTTCTTCTACTCTTTTTTTGGCTCTATAATAAGCTTTTGCTTCATCGGTATATTCTGCACTCATTTCCATAACTGCAATTTGTTTTGTTAAAATTGGAATTCTAACTGTGAAATTCTTTCCATCTTCTTCAATCTTCACTTTTCTATCCGTTATAATTCCGTATCTGTTTACAATATTCTGCAATCCGACACCTTGCCTGTCCTGCAAAACTTCTTTTTTCTGAAGATCATTCTGAATAGCCAGATAATCTTTATCAATAAAAATTCTAATGTGAAGCGGTTTTTGCTCACTTACCACATTGTGCTTTACAGTATTCTCCAGTAAAAGCTGTAAAGAAAGCGGCACCACTTTGGCTTCTGGATTGATATTTTCTGTTGGCAATTCGTAAAACAAACTATTTTCGAAACGCATTTTCAGAAGATTCATATAGGTTTTTGCAAACGACAACTCGTCTTCAACCGAAACCAATTCTTTGTCTTTCTGTTCTAAAACATATCGGTAAATTTTAGACAATGAAGTAGTAAAACGCTGTGCATTATCTGGATTTTCTTCTATTAAAGAACTAAGAACATTTAAGCTATTAAAAAGAAAATGTGGGTCGATCTGGTTTTTTAAACTTTCAAATTTGGCATTTGCCGTTCCCGCAATAATCTTTTGCTGTGTTACTTTGTTTTCCTGATAGAGTTTATAAAAATTAAGTCCGTGAAAAAACAATAAAACAATAAAAGTCATTACCGCAGATTCTATGTAATTTTCAGCCTTTTCATTGGCTAAAAAACCAATAATTGTCTTATTCTCGATTATTACACTTGTAAACAAACGCAACACTCCAATTACAATCATCGATACTAAAAAAGAACTTGCAAAACCAATAAGTATTCTCTTTACTGAATATGGATTTTCTCTGAAAACTCTATCTAAAAAATCAAAAAGAACGACATTTACGATATATAAAACCACACTGTAAAGCATGCAGTACAAGAAATAAATGTAAAGATTCTTGGTAAAGACTGCTGTTCCTAAAGAAGCAAACCGAATTAGAAAAGAAAATAAAAAGACTATTCCTCCAACTAAGCATGCTTTTAACAAATTAGGTTTTAATATCATCATATTTATAATACTGAATTATTTACAAGTTTTTTGAATTTCTAAAGCTCTATCTAATCCCCATTTTGGAGAATAAGGAGTTGCTGGTTTAAAAGTATTAAAAAGTTCAATAGATTTATCAACCTGTGCACATAAAGGTTTAGTATCAACTCCTGTCCATTTTGCACCTCCTAATTGATAATCGGCTTCACCAAAAACTGCTCTAGGATTGGTTGGATCCAGCGCTTTAGCTTTCGCGTAAGCTTCCATTACTTTACCAGAATATTTCATTCCGTTTGTCATTGGATCAGCTACAACATATCCTGTATAAATTAAGGCTTGCATTACATACAATTCTGAATTGGCTTGGTCTTTTATCAACTCTATATCTAATGCATCTTGAGCTTTAGTCAACAACAAATCGATTTTTGTTTTGTCTTTTTCTGTAAAAACAGCTGTCGCGTTGATCATAGCAATATAATAATTTGGCAAGTAACTGTTTTTTTCTGCCGCAGCAATTCTTTCGAATAAAGCCGAAGCTTCAGCATTTTTTCCTTCTTTCCAAAGTCCGAACGCTTTGTTCATTCCTTGTTCAAATTGTGTTTGAGCCATACCTACTGCTGCAACAAATAATACGATTAAAGTGATGATTTTTTTCATTTTATAAGTTATTTAATGATTTGTTTATATGGATTAGTTATTTGTTTATTTAGAATACAATTTCAATTTTTGAATCTTTGCTGACATTAAATTTAGCATCTTGATATGATGGAGGTCCCATAAATCCTTTTGCATTGTTTGAAGCTGCATATTCTTCTGATGGAGCTCCCATTGCATTTCTGTCAAGCTTTCCGTTGCTATTTTCATCATGATACGTTGAAATTGCATATTCTCCCGCAGGAAGATTATCAAAAGTTACAACCGCTTGATTGTTTTTAATTTCGGAAGCCAAACTTTTGTAAGTTGTTTTAAGGAAAGTTCCGTCTGAATTATATAATCCTACTTTCACGATTCCTGTGTCATTTTTCAAACCTGAAACGGCAACAGTTAATTTCACATTTTGAGCAGACATTAAGCTGCAGATAAATAAAATAGTTATTGTAATAATTTTGGTCATGATTTCTATTTTTTAAGGTTCTAAGATTCTGAGTTACTAAGGTTCTAAATTTTTTTTATTGATGATTAAAACTCTTTTTTTTAGGCTCAAAAGTTCAGAGTGTCAAAGCTTTATTTTCTATTATTCTGTTCAAAAAACTTTGAACCTTTGTCACTTTGTTTCTTTGTTCCTTTTAATTTACACTTCAAAAGTATGCTGGTTTTTACTCTTTTAAAATTAAATGATACTGAGTTGTTGATTTTTGATGATGAATTGTTTTTTTAAGCTGCTAAGGTTCTAAGGGACTATCCCGATAGTTATCGGGACTAAGTTTTTTTCCTCAGAACCTTAGAAGCTTAGCATCTTAGAACCTTTTTAAAGATTCTTCAACTGATTCTCATTCTTATTCTGACTGATCGTCCAGAAGAAACCTACGAAAAAGAATCTGTCTGCTGTTGGCACCACGGCTTGTCTTTGATAAACACCGCTTGCGTCTGGATTTTTTGCATAATCGTATCCGAAAACATTTTTCGTTCCTAAAACATTTGAAACAGAGAAATAAAGGATCTTTTGTGTCGTTAATAAATATGCCCAGCTAAAGCTTAAACTATTGTACGATTTTGTTTTCCCATTCATAAACTGTGTTTGGTTCGGATCGTTGTACGGACGTCCTGAACTAAAACTGTTTGTTAAACTAACCTGAGATTTCCAATCTGTAATAAAATATTTTGCTACAACAGATAAGTTATGATTGGCAATAAAACTTGGAGTTGCCATGTTTGGAAAGTTTTTATATTGTCTTTCTGAATCGATATAAGAATATGAAATCCAATACTCTAAGTTTTTATGCAAATTGCTGTCTCTCCAAAACAAATCGAATCCTTTTGCATAACCAGATCCATTATTATTGAAAACAGAATTGTACTGAATATCTCTTGTGTCGTATTGCACTAAATTGCTGTAATCTTTATAATAAGCCTCGGCTCTAAGTGTTTGTCCAGGTCTTGTAAACGTATAATTGAAAATATAATGACTTGCTTTTTCGCTTTCGAATTGATGATATTTAGAAAATTTAATATAATCTACAACTGGTGTTTGAGAATAATCTCCGTAAGCAAATGAGAACTGACTGTTTTTTGAAGCTTTATATCCTAATGAAGCTCTTGGCGCAATATTATTTTCGTTTAATAAACTGTTGTTTGAATATCTTAAACCAACTTTTAAGGCCAGTCTTTTAGAAAATAAAATATCACCTTCAGTATACGCTGCAAAAATGTTTGAATCGTAACCATTTGTAACATTAAGCGAAATATTATCGGCTACGTTTTCATCGTATTTTGTAATGAAATAATCACTTCCGAAAGACAATTTAAAAAAGTTTGAAAATTTCTTGCTTAATTTCAGCTTCAGCTGAGCGGCATTTTCTTGGTTTTCGATTCCGGTAATATCATATTTCAATTTGTTTTTACTGTAACCGTAGCTCACTCCAGAAGTAATCTGCCATCCAGTTCCAAAACTTCCTTTGTAAGACGAATTCAAATAGAAGTTATTATTGTTCATGTCAGTTCGAATCGGATTTTCGAAATTGACATTTTTCTGATTCAAATCAAATTTTTCAGAATCAAAAGAAGCATACAACTTAAATATTCCGTTTGTGAAGTTGTATCTGTAAACCGTCTCACCTCCAAGAGATTGATACGGATTATTCCACTCTACGTTTTGCGGAATAACAGCCTGATAAGGTGCTAAATTCACATACATCATATTTACGCTAAGAGAACTTTTTTTGAACTTCTGCGTATTTCCTAAGCTCAACCCAACCGTCATTAATCCGATATCTGTTTTATCATGATCTTCTTCGTCTTTTGTATTTAGAAGCAAAACACTCGACAAAGCTTCGCCATATTCTGCAGAATAACCTCCAGTAGAAAATGCAATTCCATTAAACAAGAAAGGAGAAAACCTGCTTCTTGTAGGCAAATTATTGGTTGTAGCACCATACGGTTGTGCCACACGAATTCCGTCAACAAAAGTTTGGGTTTCGCTTGCTTCACCTCCACGAACAAACAAACGTCCGTCTTCACCAACCGTTTGAGTTCCTGGCAAAGTCTGCAAAGCCGCCACTATATTTCCTGCAGAGCCTGCTGTCGTAACAATATCTAAAGGTTTTAAAACAGAAACTCTAGCTTTGTCTCCAGATTCTAAAGTTCCAGCTGTAATAACAACGGCATCCAAAGTATTAATATTCTCTTTTAATTTTACTACTTGATCTTTATAATTAGCAACATCAATTTCTTGTTTGTAAGTCTCAAAAAGTAGAAAACTTACCACTAAAAATTTATTTCCAGTTTCTGTAGTTTCAAAAGAAAATTCTCCTGTTTCAGAACTTGTTGCTCCGTCGTAAGTTCCGTCAATATAAATATTAGCGCCAGCAACAGGTTTTCCTTTTGGATCTACTACTTTTCCAGAAATAGTATTTTGAGCAAAAATTAAAGCTGTAAAAAATAAAAAGCTTATTGTAAAAAATAATTTGGTTTTCATGTCATCTTTGGTTTTTGATGAAGCAAATGTATTTTAACAATTCATGTTAAAAAATATATAATAACCCAATTGTAGATTTTCGAGGATGAGTTGTAAAATACTAATTTGTATCTTAGTAACGTGTTTCTAAAAACTATTAACTATGTCAGAAAGTAAAAGAGTTTCGAATTTATATCAATCCATTTATAATGGAAATCCATGGCTTGAAGTAACCTTAGCAGATACTTTAAAAGATGTAACTGCAGCTCAGGCTTATAAAAAAATCAATCCTAACTTAAACACGATTTGGGAAATTGTCAATCACCTAATACAATGGAGAAGAAACATATTAAAGCGTGTTCAAGGAGAAATAATTACAACTCCCGATCATAATTATTTTGTGCCCATTTTAGATTCATCTGAGCCCGCTTGGGAACAATCACTGCAAAGTCTGGCAAAATCTCAGGAATTATGGAGTGCTTGCCTGAATGATTTTAATGATGAGGATTTCGAGAAAATAGATCTAAATAATAATCACAATTTTTATGAAGATATTCACGGAATCATTCAACATGACGTTTATCATTTGGGGCAGATTGTTATTTTGAAGAAATTGCTTTAAAAATTCATAATCATGAAAAAGCCACTTTTAATTTTTGTTTTTTTAGTAATGAGTGCAATCGGGTTTTCACAAGAATCCGAAGTTAAATATGATGAAGCTCTAGCCAAATCTCTCCATGCCGACGAATACGGAATGAAGAAATATGTTTTTTGTCTTCTAAAATCCGGAAGTAATACAACAGCATCTAAAGAAGAAACCAAAAAACTTTTTGAAGGACACATGGAAAATATTGGCAAATTGGCCAAAGAAGGAAAACTCGCTGTTGCAGGACCTTTCATGAAAAATGATCGAAATTATCGTGGCATTTATATTTTTAATGTCGAAACGGTGGAAGAAGCAAAAGCGCTTGTTGCCACCGATCCAGCAATAAAAGCCAATTTACTTGAAGCCGAATTAACGCCTTGGTACTGCACCGCAGCTTTGCAGGAAATTCCGAAAATGCATGAAAAAATTGCCAAGACGAAAATGTAAAATATGAAAACAGAAAAAGAAAAAATGATCTCTGGCGAATATTATAATGCCTTTGATCCAGAATTAGTAAAAGGACGCCGTGCGGCAAAAAACCTTTTACACAGCTTAAATGTAAAAGAATATCGAGTTACCAAAAAAGCAAAAGAGATTCTAAAAGAATTAATTCCAAATGCTGGAGCCGGTCTTTATATTGAACCTCCTTTTCATTGTGATTACGGTTACAATATTTTTGCTGGCGAAAATGTTTATTTTAATGTGAATTGTGTGGTTTTAGACTGTGCGCCAGTAAATATTGGCTCAAATGTATTTATTGCGCCAAATGTTCAGATTTATACTGCTTCGCATCCGCTTGACGCTGAGTTGAGAAAAACGCTTGAAAACGCATATCCCGTTACAATTGGCGACGATTGCTGGATTGGCGGAAATTCTGTTATCTGCCCAGGAGTAACAATCGGAAAAGGCTGTGTTATTGGCGCTGGATCTGTTGTTACAAAAGATATTCCAGACAATTCGCTTGCTGTTGGAAATCCAGCAAAAATTATTCGAAAATTAAATCAAGAACCTGAATCTAAAAAATAATGCTTACCCTTAACAAAGTTCATCATATTGCCATTTTATGCTCTGATTACGAAAAATCGAAATATTTCTATACTCAGATTTTAGGTTTAACCATTATTCGTGAAATTTACCGCGAAGAACGCCAATCTTATAAATTGGATTTGGCTTTGAATGGCTCTTATGTTGTGGAGTTATTTTCATTTCCAAATCCGCCGCAAAGACCTTCAAGACCGGAAGCAGTTGGTTTGCGCCATTTAGCATTTGAAGTTATTAATCTAGAAGAAACGATTGCTTTTTTAACTTCAAAAAATATAGAATCGGAACCCATAAGAATTGATGAAACCACAGAAAAGCGTTTCACTTTTATCGCAGATCCTGATTTATTGCCGATTGAGTTTTATGAGCGTTAGTTCTTTTTTGCCGCAAAGTCGCTAAGACACAAAGTTTTTTAAATTTTTAAAGATTGAAGATTGAATTGCGTCCAGCTTTAGCTGGATGATTTAGAAAGTCAAGCTTGAAAGGCTTTAGCCAAATCTACAAAGTTTGGCTAAAGCCTTTTACTTTTTCAAATTTTATACCTCCAGCTAAAGCTGGAGGCAATTCAATTCACTGTAGAAGAAAACTTAAAAAACTTTGCGACTTCGCGACTTTGCGGCAAAATATACATCGAAGGAATTTTCCTGTTTATATCGATTTTAACACACTAAAATGAATATTTCCTAGAAAAAACCGAATTTGATACTTAATTTTGTAATCCGCAGAAAAAAATGCGATTCTCAAACTTATAATGATGAACAAAACGGCGCAAATCAAAAAAAATCATCAATTAATCAAACTCCGAAAATTAGTTATTGTTTCTATTTTAATTGGCTTTCTTTCTGCCTTTCTCGGAATTTCACTAAAAAAAATAACCGAATATTACGAAGAAATCTTCTTTCACGAAGTCTCGGTTCATCCAATATTTTATATTGTTTTCCCTGTTTTTGGATTATCAGTGATTTATTTTCTGAGACAATATCTTTTTAAGAAAAAAGAAAATAAAGGAATCAAAGAGGTTTTTGAAAGCACTGCATCAAAATCTAAAAATCTGCCTTCTTATAAAATTCCATCTCACTTCATAAACGGATTATTAACCGTTATTTTTGGAGGTTCTACAGGAATTGAAGTTTCTACCGTTGTAGCAACAGCAACTATTGGTTCTGTAGCACACGAAAAAGAAAATGTTTTCCGTCAATACAAAACAGAACTTATCTGCGCGGGAGTTGCGGCAGGAGTTACAGCACTTTTCAGCAGTCCGATTGCAGGAGTTTTATTTGCTTTCGAAGTAATTTCTAGAAAAGTAACGCGAGCATTTATCATTTCAAATTTAATTGCGGTTTCTATCGCATTTGGTTTGCTAACGATTTTAAAAGAAGAACCATTATTTGCAGTTTCCATCACAACATGGAACTTAAAAGCAATTCCGTACTTCATTCTTTTAGGAATTTTAGCGGGAATGAATTCTGTTTATCTGACACGTTGTGTGTTATTTTTTAAATCTCAATTTGGAAAAATCGATACGCATTATTACAAAATCATTTTAGGATCTGCTGTTTTAAGTATTTCATTATTCTTTTTTCCTCAATTATACGGAGAAGGTTATCATGCCATCAAAGGAATTTTTGGCCCTTCATCTCAGCTTCCACTAACCATTACATTGGCTTTAACATTTATCGGAATATTGATTCTAAAACCTATTGTAACTTCAATTACTCTAGCTTCTGGCGGTGACGGAGGTGTTTTCGCGCCAAGTTTATTTATCGGAGCCTTTTTAGGATTATTGTTGGCTTCTATCTTAAACAGCTTTTTTCATGTAAATGTAATTCCAGTTAACTTTATGATTATCGGAATGGCTGCGGTTCTAAGCGCCAGTATTCATGCGCCTTTTACAGCTATTTTTCTGGTTTGCGGTTTAACAAACGATTATACTTTGTTTTTGCCAATCATGGTTGTTTGCCTGATTTCAAAATACACGGCAAAAATGATTTATCCGTACACCGTATACAGTTATTCTCCAAGTTTAATTAAATAAAACTGTAATCTACAAGATTTACAAAGCAATAAAAAACAATATACGGCAAAGTATATTTAAAAGCATAACGAGTAAAATATAATACCACAATAATGCCAACTGAAAAAATAAAAAGAAGCTACCGCAAAACACGTTACATTCTTTATAAAGAAACTTTAATCGATTATAAAGAGCATTTTTGGTCCTTTTTAGGTTCGTTTGTCGGAATTGGGATTCTTTCTTATCTCGATGCTTCACAATTTGCAGGAAGTGATGTGCTCTTTTTAATTGGTTCTTTTGGTGCGTCGAGTGTTTTGATTTATGGAATTATACAAAGTCCGTTTTCACAGCCGAGAAATCTAGTGGGCGGACATCTTATTTCGGCTTTTATTGGAGTTACCATCAATAAATTGGTTCCAGACATTGTTTGGATTTCGGCTCCGCTGGCTGTTTCTCTATCTATAATTTTTATGCAGATTACCAAAACACTTCACCCGCCAGGTGGTGCAACGGCATTAATTGCAGTAACGGGCTCTGCTCAAATAAAAGGTTTAGGCTATATGTATGTGATTTCTCCCGTATTAACAGGCGTTTCGATCTTACTTATAACTGCTTTGATTTTTAATAATATGACTTCAAGCAGAACTTACCCAAGTCACAGCACTTATCATAAGCATTATCATAAAATTAGAAAAAGACTGGCGAGAAAATAATTTTCGCTCTTCTCCTGCAAGGTTTTCAAAACCTTGTAGGCATAAACTTCAGCATTAATAAGGCCTACGAGGTTTTGAAAACCTCGCAGGATCACAAAACAATTAAAACACAGAAAAACAAGAGACTAAAATCTTTTCAACAAATCGTAATTCGTGATTCGTATTTCGTTTTTTATATTTTACCTTTGACCTCTCAATAAAAACAAAGATTATGGTTTATAAATTTAGAGTTATTCTAGACGCCGAAGAAGATATTTTTAGAGACATTGCTATTCTTGAGGAAGATACACTTGAGGATTTACACAATGCAATCTTCAATGCTTTTGGCTTTGACGGATCAGAAGTGGCTTCATTTTATACTTGTGATGACACTTGGAATCAGGAAGATGAAATTCCGCTTTTTGATACGGGAGATGTTCCTGGCGAAATAAGAACCATGAACGATTATCCGTTATCTAGTATCTTAGACAAAGAAAACACAAAGATTATCTACGTTTACGATTTCATCAGTATGTGGACATTCTTAGTTGAATTAGCTGCAGTCGAAGATGAAACTGTAGGGGCAACTTACCCTGAAACTTTATTCTCTCACGGTGAAATGCCAGACGAAGCTCACGAAAAAAACTTCGAAGCCGATGACATGCACGATGATATCTACGGAGAATTTGAAGACGACCTAGACGAAGACGATCTTGACATGTTCGAAGGTGATGATAGCTTCGAAGATTATGGATTTGAGGAGAATTGGAACTAACGTTAAGTTGCTAAGATCCTAAGACTCTAAGATTCTGAGTTTTTAATTTTTGAATGAATTTTCTTATTTTTAAATTAAATTTAAAAAATAAGTTAATGAGTCATTTTAGAAAGATTTTGGTCTGGCAGAAATCAATTTCCTTAGTTACAAAAATTTATAAAGTAACAAGAACTTTTCCAAAAGAAGAAACTTTTGGATTAACTTCGCAAATACGTCGAAGTTCAGTATCAATTCCAAGTAACATTGCAGAAGGATCTGGAAGAGAAAGTAATAAAGATTTTTTACGGTTTTTATATATTTCTCTAGGCTCCTTATTTGAAATGCAGACCCAACTTGAAATTGCAAAAAATATAATTTATATAAACGAAGAAGAATTTAACCTTTTATATGAGGACAGTAGAGAGATCGAAAGAATGCTAGCGTCGTTAATCAAAAAATTAAAAGACACTATCTAAAAAACTTAGTATCTTAGAAACTTAGAATCTCAGCAACTCAAAAAATGATCAACTTATTCAACACCCACATCGACACGCTGTCAATACACCGCGTAGGAAACAAAAGCCGTAACGAAGCAATTTTTTTATCGGAGCAGCCATTTAATTTAAATGACGAGATTGTTCCTTTGATAAAAGAATTCTTTTTTAAGCCTTTTAGAGAAAAAGAAGAAAACTATTATCAGTTTGCACACGAAGTGGACTTGGATTACAACGACATGTTTAAATATGCAACTGAGATTTTCGCTAATCCGTCAAATGTTCATGAAGTTTCTAAGAACATTACAAAACATTTATTTGAGCAGTCAAATCACCCGCACATTAAAAATGGTGAGGTTTATGTAACATATTTGACAAATCTAAGTATTGATAATAATGTTGTTGATGCAATCGGTATTTTTAAAAGCGAATTACAAGCAGATTTTTTACAGTTTGAAGAAAACGGAAGTAACCTTGAAATGATTTTACAGCAAGGAATTAACTTGAGTAAATTGGATAAAGGATGTTTGATTTTCAACTACAAAAAAGAAGAAGGATACAAAATCTTAACTGTAGACAGCAACCGTTATGATGCACGCTATTGGTTAGAGCACTTTTTATCTGTTGATGCTTTTGAAGATGAAAATTTCATCACTAAAAAATATTTAAAGTTCTGTCAAAACTTTGCAAAAGATGTTGTTTTGCCAGCAGAAGACAAGAAAGAGGAAGTAATGTTTATGAACCGATCTGTGAATTATTTCGCTAAAAATGATCAGTTTGAAGAGCAGAATTTCTTGAATGAAGTAATTGATAACCCTGATTTGATCCCTGAATTTAAAAACTATAAAGTTGATAAAGGAGAAAAATACAGCATCGAAGATGTTACCTCATTCCCTATTGCCAACGCAGCAGTTTCTGACGCTAGAAAATCGATTAAAAACGTTATTAATTTGGATACTCACATTCAGATTAAAATGGATTTTATTAATCCTGAAAGTGCAGAAAAGTTTGTTGAGAAAGGCTGGGATGAAGAAAAACAAATGTATTACTACTTAGTTTACTTCAACAAAGAAGAGAAAAACTAAGGGTTTTCATTTTCTATTACTTACTTATTAATACAGAAAACGGCAGTTACATTTGTAATTGCCGTTTTTTTATTGTCTAAATTTTAATGTTACAAAACCGAAAATACGGCTTTTATAATATCATCATAAACTTGTTTGTTTCTTTCTCCTGTGCGAGCCAAAACTCGAATTCCGGAGTAATTATTAAAGATAAATCGCGCCAAAACTTTTGCATCCAACTGTTTGGAAATATGTCCCGCCTCCTGCCCTTTTTTAACAGCATTTGTAAAAACTTCTTCCATAGTTTGGCTATTGTCTTTTACAATCTTAGCAATTTCTTCATCATGCATTGCTAGTTCTACAGAAGAATTAACCATAAAACAGCCTTTTGTAATTCGGTCTTCTAAACTTTCGAGCACAGCTTGCTTAAAAATAACCTGCAAAGTTTCTTTGACATTCTCAGATTTTTCTAAAAGTTCTTTGACGGCATCTTGTGCCTGCTCCTGATAACGTTTTAAGGACTTTGTAAACAATTGCTGCTTATCGCCAAAAGTATCGTACAAACTAGAACGGCTCAAACCTAAATGCGTCACCAAATCTTGAGCAGAAGTTCCGTTGTAACCTTTGTGCCAAAAAATTTCGATTGCTTTATCCAAAGCCTGATCTTCATTAAATTCTTTCGTTCTAGCCATGACATTCAAATTAAATTCATTTACAAAGATACAAAAATACGGAACAATCGTTCCTGAATTAGTCAAAAAAATTATACTACAGCATTTACTGTAAGTCCACCATCAACTACAATTTCAGTTCCAGTTATGAATGATGCATCATCTGAAGCTAAGAACGAAACTGTTTTGGCAATTTCAGCAGACTGAGCAAAACGTTTTAATAAAATTTTCTCTCCTAAAATAGTTCCAAATCCTTCTACTTCTTCTTTTTGCAAACCTAATTTTCCATACAATGGAGTTTCGACTGGTCCTGGAGAAACAGCATTTACTCTAATTTTTCTTGGAGCTAATTCTGTTGCAAATACTTTGTTTAAAGATAGTGCTGCTGCTTTACTTGCTGCGTAAACACTAGAATTTGGCATTCCTACATGAGCATTTATCGAAGTATTAAAAATGATCGAACCTCCATCGTTTAAAATTGGCAATACTTTTTGAACTGTAAAATACACTCCTTTTACATTTACATTCATAATACTGTCATAATGATCTTCTGAAGCTGAATCTAGCGGTGCAAAAGCTGCAATTCCAGCATTCAAGAATAAAATATCAACCTTGCCAAATTTTGATTTTGCTTCTTCAACCAAGTTGTCAATTGATTTTAAATCTGATTGATCGGCTACAATTCCAGTAACATTCAATTCTTTTTCCGCTTTTGCCAAAGCTTCTTTGTTTCTTCCTGTTACAATTACTTTTGCTCCTTTCGCTGCTAAATCTGCTGCGGCTGCATATCCAATTCCGCTGTTTCCACCTGTCACGATTGCTACTTTGTTTTCTAAATTTTTCATTTTATTTATTATTTAAGTTATTGATTATTCAATTATTACAGTACAAAGATATAATAACGGAACGATCGTTCCGTTATTATTAAAGTTAATTTTATGTTAAAATATTCAACTTAGAATAGAAACGCCCGTCAAATAAGGAATTATCTATAGAATGATAAACGAAAGAAATCGCAAAATGAGGTTGATTCTTAATTTATGCTTAATTTTGCATTAAAAAATAACTCAGATGGATATTCAATTTTTTAAAGAAAGTCCTTTTACCACTATAATTTCATTTCACAAGCTAATTGAATCTTTTGAAGAAATTGCGCAGTCAGACGTTGATTACAGATCCAACTATGCTAAAGCGATTTTAGAACAAATTGAATTAATTCCGGAACTAAGGACTGGAATCCAGGATTATTCGGTTATCAAAAACAATGAAGCTTTAATTAAAAATATATTAGCCGATTTATTTCCGACTGCATTGACGCACAATGAAATAAAAGCGGTGACGATTCCATTTCAAAACATCTCCTTTAATTACACAGAGCGTTTCAAAAAAATCCTCAAAAATGCAGGTGACGAATTTTATATGGAAATTCGTGATTTTAGCGAGCATCAGTTCTATATCAATAACTGCTGTTTAATTTTAAGCAGTTATTACAAACAGCATATCGATTTCAATCAGCCATTTTTCTATGACATTCCAGATGAAAATGGTATTGAAAAGCATTATCGTATTTTATACAATGCTGATTTTATGGAAATTATTCCGACTGAAAACGCTGTTCCTTTAACTCAGGAAGATATCGATCAACTACTAGATAATTACAACGATATTAATCTATGGAAATCCAAGTTTCCAAAAGGAAGCTGGGTCTTAAGAGGTTTCGGTATTGTTTCTTTATTTGATGCCACAACAGAAAGTGCTATTTCTATATTGAAAAGCAGTTTACTAAAACCTGGTCCAAAAACAGTTGCCACAGATCAGGAAGTTTCTAATATTTTTCAGTCGATTTTTAATCTTCCGAATTTAAAAGTCGGATTTATTATCTATAATCCTGAGGAAGAGAAATTTATGCGACCTGCAAAATACGAAAATCAGATGAAGAGCTTTCTGCTTTCTGCTGATCAGGAAGTAGATTGCAAAAATGCTTTTTTTGGATGTTCTTTCGAAAATTTATTAGACAATAAAGAACCTTTTGTAATATCTAATGTTAGCAAATTCACTGAAGAACAGACGAATAAAAAACTTGGCGAGCATTTACTTTCACAAGGTATCCAAAGCTGCATATTTGCACCAGTTATAAAAAACGGGCATTTATTAGGAGTTGTAGAATTAGTTTCTCAAAATACACGAGATCTTAATAGTGTAAATGCAACAAAACTAGATTTGGTTCTGCCATACTTAACCGATACGATTGATCGTGTTAATACCGATATGCAACATCAGATTGAAGCGATTATTCAGCGTGAATATACTACGATTCACCCAAGTGTATATTGGAAATTCAAAAGAGAATCTCAGAATTATTTTCAAAATATGAATCATACCAAAGATTATATTTTTAAAGAAATTGTCTTTAAAAATGTATATCCGCTGTATGGCCAAATTGATATTAAAGGTTCTTCTGAACATCGTAATGAAACGGTAAAAATTGATTTGAAAAGTCAACTGACAGCTCTTATGGAAATTTTTGATAATCAAGAAGAAAACTCAAATTTAGTTCTTCTTGAACAAAGAAAATTTGAACTGGAATCGCTTCGAAGCGAATTGGATTATCCACTAAAAGCAGATACAGAACAGCACATACAGCGTTACATTGAAGAAGAAATTCATCCAATATTGAAAAACACAAAAAGTAATGCTAAATCTGAGAAGTTAGAGCAATTATACTTTGATAGTCTAGACGAAAAAACTGGAATGTTTTATCAGGAAAGAAAGAAATTTGACAATGCCATGTCGATCATCAATAAAAGATTGGCAACGGTTTTGGATAGAAAACAAGTTGAAGCACAACAGATTTATCCGCATTATTATGAGCGTTTTAAAACGGATGGTGTTGAACACAATTTGTATATTGGAGCTTCAATTGCGCCAACAAAACCATTTGACATCATGTATTTGCATAATCTTCGTTTATGGCAATTGCAGACTTTGTGTGAAATGGAATTGGAACATCACGAGCTTAAAGCTTCATTACCATATGAATTGGATGTTACTTCATTGATTTTGGTTTTCAGTTCTGCACTTTCTATCCGTTTTAGAATGGACGAAAAACGTTTTGATGTAGACGGAACTTATAATGCAAGATATGAAGTCGTTAAAAAACGAATTGATAAATCGCATATTAAAGGAACAAACGAAAGAATTACTGAGAAAGAGAAAATTACAATTGTATATTCTCAAAATAGCGAAGAAGCAGAATATTTAAAATATATTAAATATTTACAGCACAAGAAAATTCTTGAACCATCTATTGAACAATTTGAAGTTGAAGATTTACAGGGAGTTTCTGGTTTGAGAGCAATTCGTGTCAAAGTAATCAACAATAGTTCAAACCCAGGAATTAAGAAAATAACTTATCAGGATTTATTAGATGAGCTCAACTAAATAGTTGAGCTTTTTTTGTCTACTATTTATTGAACACCGATAAAACGGAGTCGCTATCGCGAAGACGCGGAAAAAACGGATTTTTTTAATCTAAAATAAATCAGAAAAGAATCTGTGTTCATCCGCGTCTTCGCGATAGCGAATCCGTACAATCAGCGTCTAATTTTTTATATAGACTTAAAAGCAATCACAAACGCGATCACCGTTATGATAATTCCGAACATAAAAAAGTTATAGGCAATTCGGAGTAAATTATATTTTCGTTGTAAAACCAATCCTAGATAATACAAATCTTTAATCATAGTTGAATAGAGATAATCACGATCTTTCATCATTTCATTCATTGCCCAATCGTAATCTTCTAAAGGCATTTTGTAGAAATTTCCAAAAAACATCAGATTCACTTTTTTAGCTTCAACATCGTCTCTCGTAAAAAAACCAGAAGTTACTTTTGGACGTGTAGAAAGAATGGCAAAAATAATTGTGATCACACTCGACATCAGCATAATAAACGTCGGCACAACCAAATGCGCATTTTTTGGACTGTCTAATTTTGGAATAATAGACGATAAAGCAATCGAGATGATAATTGCATTTACAGACAATAAAATATTGGCTTTACTATCAGCAATTCCGCTCAAACGAGTATGATTCCCTAGCGTAACACGAAATAAAGTATCGATTCCACGATCTGGTTTTTCGGTTTTATCCTTCTTTTTATCTTCTTCTAGTGCGGCAGCGGCTTTCAATTCTTGTTTATTGATTTTTTTCTGAATTAATAATAGATTTTTTTCTTTCAAAGGTTGCCATTTTCTCAAGGCATAATCAGTATAGAATCTATGTTTGTTTAATAAGAAATTGAGATTTTCTCTTGTCCATTCGGCATTAGAAAAACTAACTATTCCAGCATTTTTCAATTCCAAACGCAATAATTCGCAAGTTGTAGCATATTCCGCTCCCATTAAATGCGCGTAATCTGCGTCTCTTATAATTTTTTCAAGATGTGTTTTTGGTTCATATTCTTTAACTGTAGCCAGAATCAGACTTGAAACAAGTGCTATAAACTCTTCCGATTTTCCTTTTTCGCGCAAAAAGTTGGCAGCAATTTCGGTGCTTTTCTTTTCATGATTTTCATATCCCTCAATATATCCAGTGTCGTGAAACCATGCTGCAACCAAAAGAGCTTCCTTGTCCTCACCACTTACATCTTCTTTTTTGCAAAGTTCTTTTACTGCTGTAACAACCGTAAAAGTATGATTAAAATTATGGTAAGAATATAAATTAGAAAGTTTATCTTTGAGTAAATTACCGACAAAATCTTCGGATTGTTCTATTAGATTCATAAAGAATATTTTTATACCACTAAATTATGAAATTGTTTTTGGATAATCATTTTATTGCTAAGATTAAAAATTACTCTTTGGCAATTATGGCCCTATTCATCGTTTATTCTTGTGCAACGCGCAAACCTCAATACGGAAAAAATGTTAGTGCCACTGAAACAGAAAACGCTACAGATACGATACAAATTGCACATACTTTTTTTCTTGTTGGAGATGCTGGAAATGCCGATGAAGAGCAAGCACAGCAAACACTGGAGCTTTTACATCAAAAGTTAAAAAGAGCGAGTAAAAAATCGACGCTTCTTTTTTTAGGCGACAATATTTATCCGAAAGGTTTTCCTGGCAACAAACATCCTGAAGACAAAGCCTTAGCAGAAACCAAACTGACTAATCAATTAAAATTAACCAAAGACTTTAAAGGAAAAACAATTGTAATTCCTGGAAATCATGACTGGTATAGTGGCATTAAAGGTTTAGAACGTCAGGCCGATTTTGTTACAAAATATTTAAACGATAAAAAAAGTTTTCTTCCGAGAAAATCATGCCCTATTGAAACTGTAAAAATTGACAGCACTACTGCTTTGATAGTTGTTGATAGTGAATGGTTTCTAGAAAATTGGAACGATCATCCGACTATAAATGACAATTGCGAAATTAAAACCAGAGAAGCCTTTTTTGAAGAACTTGAAGGTCAATTGAACAAAAATCAAGAAAAAACAGTTGTCTTAGCAATTCACCATCCGTTACTAAGCAATGGAACACATGGCGGTCAATTTTCGTTAGAAAAACAATTATTCCCTTTAGAACAAAAAATTCCTCTTCCTGTAATTGGCTCATTCATCAATTTGTTGCGAAAAACATCTGGCGTTAGTCCGCAGGACATTCAAAACAAACAATACACGATTTATGCAAAAAGAATTAAAACGCTTTTGCAAAAACAGAAAAATGTAATAGTTGTTTCTGGACACGACCATAACCTTCAATACATAAGCAAAGAAAATATTCAGCAGATTATTAGCGGCGCAGGATCAAAATCTGAAGCCGCAAGAGCCATCAGTCCTTATGATTTTTCGTATGGAGGAAATGGTTATGCTACATTGACTATGTATAAAAGTGGCGATGCTAAAGTTTCTTATTATGGAAACGAAAACAACAAAGAGAAACTTCTTTTTGAGCGTGAAATAATAAAAGCCAAGGAAATCAATTGGGCTTCAGATATTCCAAATAATTTTCCTGCAAAAGTCACTACTTCGATTTATTCACCAAAAATGACTCAAAAAGGTGCGTTTCACAAATTTTTATTTGGCCAGCATTATAGAAAATATTACAGTCTTCCTATTGAAGCTACAACGGCAACTGTAGATACATTAAAAGGAGGTTTAAAACCAATTCGTGAAGGCGGCGGACATCAATCGGTTTCATTAAGAATGGCAGATCCTCAAGGGCGTGAGTTTATCATGCGCGCAATGAAAAAAAGCGCAACAGTGTTTTTACAATCAGTTGCTTTTAAAGACCAATACGTGGTAAATGATTTCGAGAAAACATATGCCGAAGATTTCTTATTTGATTTTTACACCACTTCTCATCCTTATGCTTCTTTTGTTATTGGCGAAATGTCTGATCAAATTGGTTTAAGACATACGAATCCTATTTTATATTATATCCCGAAGCAAAATGGTTTGGGAGAATTTAATGCAAGCTTTGGAGATCAATTATATATGGTCGAAGAAAGACCTGCTGATAATCATTTGGATGGAAAAAATTTCGGAAAACCAAGCAACATCATCGGAACTGACGATATGATGCTAAATCTTCATAAAGATGAAAAATATGTGGTTGATGAAAAAGAATATATAAAAGCTCGTTTATTTGACATTCTTATAGGAGATTGGGACAGACATAGCGATCAATGGCGTTGGGCTGAATATAAAGAAGATGGAAAAGTAATTTATAGACCAATTCCGAGAGATCGTGATCAGGCTTTTGTAAAATATGATGGTGCTTTGCTTTCACTTTTAATGAACATGCCTCCGCTTCGTCATATGCGATCTTTTAAAGGTGACAGGATCAATGTGAAATGGCTTGGCAGAGAACCTTACCCAATGGATTTGGCTTTTCTAAGAACTGCTGAAGAAAAAGAATGGGTGGAACAGGCCAAATATATTCAAGAAAACTTAACTGATGCAGATATTGATGAGGCTTTTAAAAACATGCCAAAAGAGGTTCAGGATGGAACAGTCGATGAAATCAAAGCAAAATTAAAAAGAAGAAAAAAAGATCTTCAAAAGTATGCTCGTGAATATTCTGATGTTTTAAACAGAACCGTGATGATTGCCGGAACAGACAAGAAAGATAAGTTTGTTTTGAATCATAATGTAAAAAAGGGGATTGAAATTCAGGTTTTCAGAATTAAAAAAGAAGGCGATGAATTGCTTTATACCAAAAATGTAACCGACGATAAAACCAAAAATCTTTGGATTTATGGACTAGACGATAATGATGTTTTTGAAGTAAAAGGAAATGAGAAATCAAACATAAAAATTCGTTTGCTTGGCGGCCAGAACAATGATACTTACAATATTGAAAACGGAAGAAAGGTTATTGTTTACGATTTCAAATCAAAAGAAAACACTTATAATCTAGATTCTAAAACACAAACGCAGTTAACAGACGATTACGATGTTAATTTATATAACTACGAAAAACCTAAATACAATGTAATTGCAGGACTTCCAAACATTGGTTATAATCCTGATGATGGCGTAAAAATGGGAGTCAACGTAAATTATACGGTAAATAATTTCAAACAGAATCCGTACACGCAAAAGCATATTTTTAATGCATTTTACTATTTTGCTACTGGCGGTTTAGAGTTTAATTATGCTGCACATTTCCCTGGTTTATTAGGAAAATGGGTTATTGATGTGGAATCATTGTATACGACTCCAAACTTTGCAATGAACTATTTTGGTTATGGAAATGAGTCGCAGTATAATGATGATTTAGGAATGGATTACAATCGTGTCCGTATTAGAAAATTTAATGCTTCGGGTGCCATTCGCCATGTTGGAAGATATGGAAGCGAGTTTAGCGTTCAGCCAATTTTTCAGAGAATGACAGTTGAAGACACCGAAAACAGATACATTAATATTCCGGGTATTGTAAATCCAGATGTATTTGACAGTCAGAATTACGGAAGTTTAAAAGTAAAATATCAGTTTAAAAATTCAGATTTTGCTGCAAAACCAACTTTAGGAATGGCTTTTATGATTGCGGCGACTTGGACAGCTAATTTAGATGACACCAAGAAAAATTTCCCTACTCTAGAAAGCTTCTTAGGATTTACTCATAAAATTGATCATAACGGAAAATTAATATTGGCCACTTACGTTAAAGGAAAAGCTATTTTCAACAATAATTATGAATTCTACCAAGGTGCTTCTCTAGGCGGAGATACAGATTTACGTGGTTATAGAAATGAACGTTTCTTAGGAAGTTCTTATTTTTCTCAAAGCTCTGATTTACGTTTAAGCATTGGAAAAATCCGTAAAACTATTGTTCCTTTTACGTACGGAATTTTAGGTGGTTTCGACTACGGAAGGGTTTGGCTTGATGGTGAAGAATCAAGAAAATGGCATCAAGATTACGGTGGCGGACTTTGGCTGAATGCCATAAATGTTATTACAGCGAGAATCTCTTATTTTAAATCTCCTGATGAAGTTGGAAGATTAATTTTTGGAGCAGCGTACAGCTTCTAGCTGTAGGTTCAAAGTTGCAAAGGCTCAAAGTAACAAAGTTTTTTTAGCCACGAATTACACTAATTTACACTAATTTTTATTTAAATATAATTCGTGAAAATTAGTGTAATACGTGGCTGATTTTTTTGACTTAGTATCTTAGCATCTCAGAATCTTAGAGTCTAAATTCATAGAGTTTCCCTCCTATTTTATTTGTTTTTTCGTCGGCGATTAACAAAGTATTATTATTTTTAAAAACAATCGCTTCTTTTTGCGAAAAGTGATTTAGATTTAATTCTGTTTGTTTTCCTGTGTGGAATAAATCTGCTTTAAAATCTTTAAACAAAAGCACTTTGTCATGACTTAATAAGGCTACTTTTTTTCCATCTGGACTAATTGAAGCACTTGTCAGCACGCAATGATTATAATTGTTGCATGTTTTAAATTCTCCAATCTTTACTGCTTTCTGAGTTCCTGCGGCATTTTTGATTTTGTAGATAAACGCAGTTCCGTCAAAACCTTTGCTTCTGTTTTTGGTAAAAAGATAGAAATAACCGTTTTGTTCAAAAAAACCTTCAACATCATAGAACATTTCTTTTTTCTTTGGAGGAAATTCTTTTTGTTCTGGATATGAGAATGAGATTTTATATTCGGCTTTAGCCGCATCATTATTCAATTGATTTTTTGCTACTTTATAAATGCATAAATCACGTCTTTCGTTATCATTATTTCCAAAATCTCCAATGTAGATATTTCCAGTTTTGTCTTTAGTAATATCTTCCCAATCGACATTTGTTGCATTTGAGATTGTGATTGTTTTAGCTATTTTACCTTTAGAATCAATTGCATAAATGGCGTTTTTGTTTCCGCTATCTTCCAAAGTGTAAAGAATATTGGTTTCTGGAAAATAAGTAATTCCCGAAACTTCTTTCAATTTTTTAGGCAGCGAATAAAGTTCTTTTAAATCAGAGCCGGATTGTTTCTGGCAAGCTAGTAAAGCAATTGAGCAAATAACTAAAAAAGATTTTTTCATAATATTTTTTTTTATTTTGCCACAGATTAAAAGAATTATAATGATTCCAAAATCTTTTTAATCTGTGAATCCCGATAACTATCGGGAGTGGCTAAAACTTTAAACTAAGTTAGTATTTTTAAAATTACGTGTAATAAATTCAAACGCAGCATGCATCACATGCCCCATTGATTTTGCGTTTTTAAATTTCATATCATTCGTATAACGATACAATTCCATTTTCAATTGTGTCAAATGCTCTTGCGTTGAAATGGTATCGTGGCACATAATATTCAACAATTTTTTGATTCTCGTTTCGGCAGAATGAATACGTTTCGCTAAAATCGCTCTTTCTTCATCTTTATACTGAATAATAGAACGTTCTTCTAGTTTCTCTTTGATCAATTGAATCATTGGAAAATTTTCCTTGAAAAACTGCGGGCGATATACTTTAAAATTTCCCTCGTAACATTGCTGATCAAAATCGATCGGACGAATTTTATAGACTACTTGATCAAAATCGTGAATTGGGACAATTACGTAATTATAGGCACGCATGTCTCCCAAAAGACGAATCATACAGCGTTCGTTAAACTTGACGAACTCTTTGGCAATTTGCGCCTTTTCCATTTCACTGCATTGGTCTAGCAACGTATCCATAAAAACATCGCCAGGAATTCCTATAATATGCTCCTCAATCAGAGTATCTTTATAAACTAGAAAGTTGATTTTATCTGGCGAAAGAATGTCTTCCAATTCTAATCCATAAATACGCGAAGCATCTGCTTTTTTGATGTAAAAATGAACATAGTTATCATTGAGAATATTTCGAACTTTAATTCTAAAAGGTTTCGAATTTCCGAAAGTACAATAATCAATAGCATCGACATTCAGGTATTGAATGATTTCGCTATTTCCATCAGAATGCAGCAGCGAGTAGATTTTCTTTAGATTTAAATCAATTTCACTGCGCTCAAATTCTCCATAATATACTCGAATCCAAAGTGTATCGTTATCATGTTTATCATAAACATTTATAGAACCCGAAAAACGGAGCAAGTCATCATAAAACACAGAAACTTTAGATATACGTTCGTATCGTTCTAAGTAACTTAAAAGTGGCTGTGTTAAAGGGTAAGACGGTTTTTTTAAAACCATTAAAGGCTCGCTCATTTTGAATATCTTTATTACAAATTTACGTCAATACGATTTAAAGTTAGAATTTAAAGTAACAAAAATCAACTTGACTCGTCATACTAAAAACTAAAACCAGAAAAATTTGGAAACCATATTAACCATTGAGAATTTAAGTAAAAGATACGGCCGAATTCAGGCTTTGAAAAATGTATCTTTTCAAATACAAAAAGGTCGCGTTTATGGCATTCTAGGGCCAAACGGCAGCGGAAAATCGACTACATTAGGAATTGTTTTGAGTGTTGTCAACAAGTCGTCTGGCAATTATAGCTGGTTTGATGGCAAAGTAGAAACGCATGAGGCTTTAAAAAAGGTTGGCGCTATTATAGAAAGACCAAATTTTTATCCGTACATGACGGCCGAACAAAACCTAAAACTGGTTTGCAAAATCAAAAACATCAATTATTCTAAAGTTAACGAAAAACTAGAATTAGTTGGTTTGAGTGAAAGAAAAGACAGCAAGTTCAGTACTTTTTCTTTAGGAATGAAACAGCGTTTGGCCATTGCATCGGCACTTTTAAATGATCCCGAAATTTTAATTCTAGACGAACCAACCAACGGATTAGATCCACAAGGAATTCATCAAATTCGAGATATCATAAAAAAAATTGCATCTCACGGAACGACAATTTTATTGGCTTCTCATTTATTGGACGAAGTAGAGAAAGTGTGCTCGCAAGTAATTGTTTTAAGAAAAGGCGAAGTTTTATATTCTGGACCTGTTGACGGAATGTCTTCAAACGAAGGTTTCTTTGAACTACAAGCCAATGACAATTTAATTCTAAAAACTGCTTTACAGGAACATCCTGCTGTAGATAGAATTGCTGAAGAAGACGGGAAAGTTTTGGTTTATCTAAAATCTGATTTATCGGCTTCAGACTTAAATCAGTTCTTGTTTTCTAAAAACATTGTTTTAAGCCATTTAGTAAAACGCAAAAACAGTTTAGAAGCACAATTTTTAGAGTTAACCCAAAACGCCATCGCCCAAAAAAACTAAACCATGAAAAGACTTCTTTCTATAGAATTACAAAAAATCTGGATGAACAAAGCCAGCCGATTATTAACTTTGACCTATTTCATATTACTTTCTTTTATAGCATTAATTGCTGTTATAAAATTTGATATTGGTCCTTTTAAATTTCATTTGGCAGAAATGGGAATCTTTAATTTTCCGTTTATCTGGCATTTTAACACCTATGTTGCTGCTTGGTTAAAATTCTTTTTAGCTATTGTAATCGTTTCAATGATGGCAAATGAGTATAGCTACGGAACTTTAAAACAGAACTTAATTGATGGTCTGAGCAAAAAAGAATTTATCTTATCTAAATTCTTAACTGTAGTTTTATTTGCTTTTGCCTCTACCGTTTTTGTTTTTATCATGAGTTTAATTTTAGGATTATGCTTTTCTTCTTATACCGAATTCGGAATTATTTTTAGTGAGTTAGATTATCTTTTAGCCTTCTTTGTAAAACTAACTGGATTCTTTTCTTTCTGTTTATTTTTAGGAATCTTGGTAAAACGCTCTGCTTTTGCACTTGGTTTTCTTCTCGTTTGGAACATATTAGAAGCAATCATAAGAGGTTTTTTAGCTTTTAAAGTTTTCCAAAATAGTGATACAGATAAAAAGATTACACAGTTTTTACCCTTAGAATCAATGTCTAATTTGATTGTTAATCCTGGCCCAAGATTATCAGTAGTAAAAAATATTGGTTCGCAAATCGGAATTGCAACAGACGCTGATTTTAGCGTGCATTATTCTGCTATTTTAATTGTTTTAGTCTGGACTTTTGTATTTATATATTTTTCTTACAAATTATTAAAAAATAGAGATTTGTAGTATATTTGCTACTATGAGTCAAATAAGAGTTTTTCTAATTCTAATTTTGTGCTGTTTTTGCTATAAAATCAGGGCACAGGATATTTCTGTAAATGATACAGCTACTCCAACAGATTTAATCCAGAATGTTTTAATAAATAGTTCTTGTGTTGATGTCGAAAGTGTAAACGCATCAGGAAACCCTACTCCAAATCAACAGAGTTATGGTTCTTTTACAGCTGGCTCAAATTTTCCTTTTCCTAGTGGAATAGTTTTAAGTACTTCTCCCAGTAAAAATGCTGAAGGCCCTTTTAACCAACAAGGCTCTAAAGGTACACAAGTAAGAGCTTGGAATGGTGATGCAGATCTTAATACTGCTTTAGGAATTAACAACAGTACACAAGCAACAGTTTTAGAATTTGATTTTATAGCACTTACCAACTCTATTAGCTTTAATTATATTTTTGCTTCGAATGAATATCAGAATAATTTTCCCTGTATATATTCTGACGGATTTGCTTTCTTAATTAAAGAAGCTGGAAGCAGTGATAATTATAAAAACCTTGCTGTTTTACCCAATACCACTACTGCGGTTTCGGCTACAACAGTACACCCAAAAATTGAAACCATAAATGGCAGTGGCGGAGAACCATTAGTTGGCTGTGAAGCAATAAACGAAAATTATTTCAATGGCTATAATACAGCTACAAGCCCTATTAATTATGCTGGGCAAACTGTTGTGATGAATGCTTCAACAGATGTAATTCCAAACAAAAAATATCATCTAAAATTGGTTGTTGCCGATGATGTCACCCGACAATACAATTCGGCAGTTTTTATTGAGGCAGGTAGTTTTGTAACTAAAATAAATTTTGGAGAAGATAGAACTGTAGCAAATAGCAATCCTGTTTGTTATGGAGAAAACTTTTCTTTAGATACCCATTTAAGCGCAACGACATATACTTTTAAATGGTATAAAAAAGACGCTTCTAATACTTATGTCGAAATTCCTGGCGCACTATCTCCATCTTATACTGTACCATCATCTGGGGCATATAAAGTAGAAGCTACAATGAACAATACAGCATGTGTTTCTGTTGGAGAAATCACGGTTGAATTTTCTGCTCAAATCCCGTCAACAAATACTTCTTTATTACAATGTGATGATGATACAGATGGGGTTACAGTTTTTGATCTAACTAAAGCTGCTAATATTGTAAAAAACAATGATTCTCAAATTACCAATCAAGGCTATTACGAAACTTTGGCAGATGCAAAGGCAAAAACAAATCCAATTTTAAATCCGCAACGATATACTAACAAGTCACCAAATCAAATTGTTTTTGCTCTACTAGAAAACACTTATGGTTGTAATACTACAGCCGAAATCACTCTAAATGTTTCTAATTCTGTCATTCCTAATCAAAACCCAATAGAAACTTGTGATGGAGATGATACTCAAGACGGTTTATATCAATTTGATTTAAGCGCAGAAGTAACTCCTCAAATTTTATCAGGTTTACCTGCAGGATTGCTAATTAATTATTTCTTGACTTCTGCAGATGCAATTACAGAAACTAATCCGTTGCCAAATATTTTTAAAAATACAACTCCAAATAGCCAAACGATTTATGCACGTGCTGCAAACGGCCCTAATTGTTACGATATAACTCCTATAGAATTAATTGTTCACACATTTGATCCTCCTAATTTTGAAGATGAAGCTCGTTATTTATGTAAAGGAGATAATATGACCTTAAGTGTAGATTCTAGTTTTAGCAGTTATATGTGGTCTAATGGAAGTACCACAAATTCTATAGTAATTAATAGTCCTGGAGACTATTCTGTAACTGTAAAAGATGCAAATGGCTGCGAAAAAACTAAAAAATTCAAAATAATTTTATCTGAACCAGCCACAATTACCGGAGCAGACGTAAAGGATTTTTCTGGAAACGACAATACTGTTGAGATCCAGTATACAGGCGCTGGGAATTATGAATTCTCTCTTGATGGAAAAGTCTATCAGGACAGTTCCATTTTCACACAAGTAACTCCAGGTGTTTATAATGCGATTGCTAGAGATAAAAATGGCTGTGGTTTGTCAAGTTCATTTTTAATATATGTGTTAGATTATCCGCGTTTCTTTACCCCAAACGGAGATGGATATAATGATTTATGGGTAATTAAAAATATTGATCAAATGCCAGATTTTACGATTTCAATTTTTGATCGCTATGGAAAATTGCTAAAACAAATGAATCAAAATGGCACTGGATGGAACGGAATTTTTAATGGTAGAGAAATGCCTTCTGATGATTACTGGTTTACCCTTCTTTTTGTAAATGGAAAAAATGTCAAAGGACACTTTAGTTTAAAGAGATAATCTCAATATTTTAACTTAATTCCAAATATTCGTTCAAAAATAATATCTGTAAAAAGTTAAAAACATCTATTTTGTATTAAATTTACTTCAAAATAAAGAAGATGAATTTATGTAAAAAATTACTTGTTTTATTCTTATTCTGCTCAAATCTTTATGCGCAAAACGATTGCAAAGATGCACTTATTGTTTGTGGAAATTCTGGTTTTAAAGGCCTAACTATTAATGGCCCGGGAAACATTAACGAAATAAAACCAGAAAATAGTTGCGGCACTACAGAAAGCAACAGTATATGGTTAAAAATCCTGATCAAAACTTCTGGCACTTTAGGTTTTATAATTACTCCTGAAAGCTCAGATCTCAAAGAAGATTTCGATTTTTTTGTATTTGGCCCTAATGCCAAATGTTCTTCTTTATCTTCTCCCATTAGATGTTCAACAACAAATCCTCAAATGGCACATCTTACTAATAATCAAACTGGAATTGATGGCAACCACTATGATACGTTTGAAGGTCCTGCAGCTTTAGGCGATGGATATTTAAAATGGCTGAATGTTAACGAAGGAGAAAGCTATTTTGTAGTTGTCGATCGTCCAATTGGTTCAAGTAATTTTTCATTGCAATGGCTTGGAAATGCGACTTTTTATGATGCTCCAACAATCAATATAAGTTCACCAAACGAACTTAATATGACCAATTCTGATTTTAGTGCGAGTATGACATCAACTTTTGACTTAACAGTAAATTCTCCAAAAATAATAGGATCTCAAACCGATATAAAAGTGACATATCACAATACTTCAAATGATGCAATTATTAATATCAATCCCATAGAAAATCCGACCGCTTACAAAAACACCACAAGCCAAGAAACGATTTTTGTTAGAGCCACCAATACCACAACACAATGTTACAATGTAACTTCTTTTACAATCAAGGTAAATGATAAAATTGATTTTCCAAAAAACAAAGTTGAAACTTGTGATGAAAATGATGTAGATCCATATGACGGAAAAACCGTTGTAAATCTTAATCAAGTTTCTAAAATAGTTTTTGACAATGCAGACATTTCTAGTCTAACTATAAAATACTATTTATCTCAAAACGATGCCGATAATAATATAAACGAACTGCCAAATCAATTCAGCAATAGCATTCCTTTTGAACAAACTATATACATTAAAGCCTTTAACAGCACAATAAGCGCATCTGTTGCTCCGATTAAAATTGTCGTAAATCCTCTGCCTCAAAAAGTTACTACTTCTCTTGTACAATGTGATACAGGCGAAAATGCATCTGGATTAGTTCTATTTAATTTGAACGAAGCAAACGCTTCTCTATCTAATAACGATTCTAATCTTGAAACTTCGTTTTTTAACACCAATACAGATGCTTTAAACAATCAAAATCAATTAAATCCAGTTTATACAAATACTAGCAATCCTCAAACTCTATATGTCAGAGTTCGAAATTTAAAAACAAACTGTACCAGCATATCCAATCTTATTTTAAAAACTAATGTTATTTCGGTGCAAACTCACACACTTAATTTAGTATGTGATGATGATGGAAATGAGGATGGAATACATCTTTTTGACCTAACAAGCGCTAATATCACAGTTTCAAACAATCAGGACTTAAAATATTATCCAACCGAAAATGACGCTTTACTAGAACAAAATCCTATTGAGACCCCTCTAAAATATGAAAACAAAATACCATACAATGATTTTGCCTTTGCAAGGATTGAAGAAGGAAACACTTGTTTCGGAATTAGCAAAATTAAACTTGAAGTAGCAAAATTGCCTAGTCTTGAAACTGATACTTCGACAAATGTTTGTGACAACGATTCTTCTTTTTATGCAAAATTAGATTCAGGATTTACTAATGACAACGCATTAAATGATTTCTCCTATAAATGGAAAAAAGATGGTAATGAAATACCTGATCAAACTAATTCTACATTAAACGTTAATACTATTGGAACTTATACTGTTACTGTAACAAACAAAAATAACTGTTCTAAAACAAGAAAATTCGAAGTCGTTTCTTCTAATATTGCGACTATAAAAGATATTGAAATTATAGATCTACAAATTGACGATTCTAATAAAGTTACAGTAAATGCAACTGGAAACGGAGATTATGAATATAGCCTAAATGCGCCAAGCGGTCCTTTTCAAGATTCGAATATATTTGAAAATGTAAAATCTGGAATTCATGATGTCTATATAAATGACAAGAAAAAGTGCGGCATAATTAATAAAACAATTGCAGTAATTGGAGTGCCCCACTATTTTACACCAAATAACGATGGCCACAATGATTATTGGAATATAGCGGGATTAAACAAAAACGAGTATAAAGATTCTAAAGTTTACATCTATGATCGTTATGGAAAATTAATAAAACAATTAACCGTATTTGATATAGGTTGGGATGGAACTTTTCAAGGCAGTCCGCTCCCTTCAGATGATTATTGGTACCTCTTAAAACTTAGCGATCATAGAGAAGCAAAAGGACATTTTAGTTTGAAACGGTAAATTAAAAAATTACGCCCCTAAAATCCCGAATTCCAGCTTTCCAAAACAACTCAATTCCATCATAAAAAAATCCCAAACTCCAGAATTGGAATTTGGGATTTTTATATTGAAAATTAATCTAATTAGATTTTGTATCTCTTTCTATCTGTTTCGCTTAAGTAAATTTTTCTTAAACGTAAAGATTTTGGAGTAACTTCAACATACTCATCTTTTTGAATGTACTCTAAAGCTTCTTCTAATGAGAATTTGATAGCTGGAATAATTCTAGCTTTATCATCAGCTCCTGAAGAACGTACGTTAGAAAGTTTTTTCGTTTTAGTAACGTTAACTGTCATATCGTCACTACGAGTATTTTCTCCAATTACCTGACCTTCATAGATATCTTCGTTAGGATCAACGAAGAATTTACCACGATCTTGTAATTTATCGATAGAGTAAGGAATTGCTTTTCCATTTTCCATAGAGATTAATGAACCGTTGTTACGTCCAGGAATTTCTCCTTTGTATGGTTCGTATCCAATGAAACGGTGTGCCATAATAGCTTCACCAGCAGTAGCAGTAAGCAATTGATTTCTTAAACCGATAATTCCACGAGATGGAATGTTGAATTTAATAATCATACGCTCTCCTTTACCTTCCATAGAAAGCATTTCTCCTTTACGGATAGTAACGAATTCAACCGCTCTACCTGAAAGATTTTCTGGTAAATCGATAGTTAATTCCTCAATTGGCTCACATTTCACACCATCAACTTCTTTGATGATAACTTGTGGCTGACCAATTTGAAGCTCATATCCTTCTCTTCTCATTGTTTCAATAAGAACAGATAAGTGAAGTACACCACGACCAAATACCATGAATTTATCAGCAGAATCAGTTTCTCCAACTTTCATCGCTAAGTTTTTCTCAAGCTCTTTTGTTAATCTTTCACGAATATGTCTAGAAGTAACAAATTTACCTTCTTTACCAAAGAAAGGAGAATCGTTAATTGTAAACAACATACTCATTGTTGGCTCGTCGATAGCAATTGTCTGTAAAGCTTCTGGATTTTCAAAATCAGCGATAGTATCACCAATTTCAAAACCTTCGATACCTACAACAGCACAAATATCACCAGCAACAACTTCTTCTACTTTTCTACGGCCTAAACCTTCAAAAGTGTGTAATTCTTTAATTCTAGATTTGATGATTTTTCCATCTCTTTTTACCAAAGAAATTGGCATACCTTCTTTTAAAGTACCTCTTTCAAGACGTCCGATAGCGATACGCCCTGTAAATGAAGAGAAATCTAAAGAAGTAATCAACATTTGCGGAGTTCCTTCAGAAACTTTTGGAGCAGGAACATTAGCAATAACCATGTCTAATAAAGGCTCAATGTTTTCTGTTTGATTTTTCCAATCATCAGACATCCAGTTGTTTTTAGCAGAACCATAAACCGCTGGGAAATCTAACTGCTCTTCAGTAGCTCCTAATTCGAACATTAGATCAAAAACTTTCTCGTGAACTTCTTCTGGAGTACAGTTTTCTTTATCTACTTTATTGATAACCACGCAAGGTTTCAATCCTAAATCAATCGCTTTTTGTAAAACGAAACGAGTTTGCGGCATTGGTCCTTCAAAAGCATCAACTAGTAAACATACACCATCGGCCATGTTCAATACACGTTCAACTTCACCTCCAAAATCGGCGTGGCCTGGAGTATCGATAATATTGATTTTTGTTCCTTTATATTGAACAGAAACGTTTTTAGAAGTAATTGTAATACCTCTCTCACGCTCTAAATCATTATTATCTAAGATTAAATCACCTGTGTTTTCGTTCTCGCGAAATAACTGACAGTGATACATAATTTTATCAACCAAAGTTGTTTTACCGTGATCGACGTGGGCAATAATTGCAATGTTTCTAATAGATTCCATCTGTGATTTTTAATGGGCGCAAAGGTACACTTTATTTTTTAAAAAAAAATGTTTCTATCATAGTTTGCGTATATACAATCAATTAGTTAATACAAAACGCGAAAATATCGGTTTCAAAATGACATTAACATACGTTTAGTTATAGTTAAATTAACTATATTTGAAGTGATGAAAAGTAAAACTCTCCAAATTACTCTTATTTATACAATCATCTCGATAATTATGGCGACCATATGTCATAAATTACTCACAACCTACTTTTCTTCTTCTGAATATCAATATTTATTTTTAATAAAAGACATTATATTAATTCTAATCACAGGACTAGTTTTTAGTTTTATACTTTCAAAGAACGAAAAAAGAAACATAACCATCTTTGAAAAGTTAAACAAAACCAACGAAGAAATAAAAGAATCGAATGAGAAATATGACATTGTAGCAAAAGCAACAAGCGATACTATTTGGGATTGGAAAATTCAAGAGGACAGTATTAATTGGAACAAAGGAATTGAAGGTGTTTTTGGTTACGATCCAAAAGAAGTAGGCAAAACTTCTAAATGGTGGTTTGACAAAATTCACCCAGAAGACAGTATCCGAATGTCAATAAAATTATATTCTTTCATAGAACAAAAAACAGAAAAATGGCAAGACCAATACCGTTTTAGATGTGCAGACGGAACATATAAGTATGTTTTGGATCGAGGTTTTTTATTAAAAGATGAAAACGGAAGAGCCATTAGAATGATTGGTGCAATCCAAGATATCACGAAACAAAAAGAAGAAGAGCAACGATTAAAGCTTTTAGAAACTGTAATTACACAATCTAAAGATTCTATTTTAATTACCGAAGCCAATTCTTCTGACGGGAAAATACCAAAAATAGTTTATGTAAATCCTGCATTTTCTCAAATGTCTGGCTACCAGTCAAACGAAATTATCGGAAAATCGCCAAATATTTTCAAAGGACCAAAATCAGATTCAGACGAATTAAAAAAGCTTTTAAGGGCCATAAAAAACAAAGAGGAATGCTTGATCGAAACTATTACTTACACAAAAAGTAAAGAAGAATATTGGGTACGCTTTTCTATGATTCCTATTTTCAATAACGAAGGAATGATCTCGCACTGGATTTCGATTCAAAGAGATATTACTGACGAGAAAAAACTAGAAACAGAAAAAGAACATCTTATTCGAGAATTAACGCAAAACAATAAAGACTTAAAACAATTCTCTTATATCACATCTCATAACCTTAGAGCACCGCTTTCTAATTTAATCGGGCTATTAAACCTTATAGAAGACATTCCGATAGAAAATGAAGAACTACAAGAAATACTAGCAGGATTTACAAAATCGACTCATTTGTTAAATGAAACCATAAATGATTTAGTAAAAGTTATCATCATTAAAGACAACCCTTCAATGCAGAAAGAGGAGGTTTCTTTAAAAGAAGTTTTTGAAAATGTATTTAGCCAGCTTTCTTTTCAAATTGAATTACACAAACCAATAATCAAATTGAAATTCGACAAAGTTCCAGAACTTATTACAAACAAAGCTTACATTGAAAGTATTTTATTAAACCTGTTAACGAATTCTATCAAATACAAATCGGAAAATAGAAAACTAAAAATTTCTATTACAGCAGAACAAATAGAGCATAGAACAATCCTGACCTTTAAAGACAACGGAATAGGCATTGATTTGGAAAGAAATCGCGATAAAGTATTTGGACTTTATCAAAGATTCCACAATTACCCAGATAGTAAAGGATTAGGATTATATCTTGTAAAATCACAGGTGGAGACAATGGGAGGAACAATCTCTATCGACAGTGAAGTCAATAAAGGAACTACATTTACAATAACATTTAAAAATTAATTATTATGCTTGAGCAGATTTTATGCATCGATGATGACCCTATCACATTGATGCTATGCAAAAAAGTAATTTCAAAATCTTCATTTTCACATGAAGTTATTACCGCTCAAAACGGCGAAGAAGCTCTTCATCATTTCAACATCTTAAAATACACCAACGACAAAGCAAGAAAAAGGCCTGAATTAATTTTTTTAGATTTAAATATGCCTATTATGGGAGGATGGGAATTTTTAGATCACTTCACTTCTCCAGATTATATAGAATTCAATACTGTTCCTGTAATTGTACTATCCTCAACTATTGACCCTGAAGACCTTGCCAAAGCAAAAAAATATCCAATTATAATAGACTTTCTTTCTAAACCAATTACACAGCCCATGCTAGAATATCTTAAAAAGAAGATTGATTTATAAAATTTAAAATCCCAATATTTTAAATTACAAATCCCAAAACCCCACAATACACAAAATCAATCAAGGTTTAAATTTTTAAATCTCTAAAACAACAAAATTCCAAATTTCAATCTATTTATAAAATTGGAATTTGGAATTTATTTTTTATTGGAATTTCATTTTAGATTTAAAACAAAAAAAAGTCCTCTTTTGGAGGACTCTTATATCTTTATTAAATTGTTTTTATTTACAATTTAGCAACGTGTTTCGTTAATTTAGACTTCAAGTTAGAAGCTTTATTATCGTGAATGATGTTCTTTTTAGCCAATTTATCAATCATAGAAATTACAGTTGATAATTTTGCAGTAGCATCAGCTTTATCAGTAGCTAGTCTTAACGCTTTAATAGCATTACGAGTAGTTTTATGCTGATATCTGTTAAGAACTCTTCTTTTTTCGTTACTTCTGATTCTTTTTAATGCTGACTTATGATTTGCCATTTTCTTTTAATTTTAGATGTAATAATTATTATAAATACTAGTTAAAAAAGAAAAACCTCCCACAATCGTATAACAATCACTTTGGTTTTAACTAATAAAACAAAAACCGAGACACCAATTTTTGTTTTACAAAACTTATTTACAACTAATTTGTAGTCCGTAGGGGAATCGAACCCCTGTTACCAGGATGAAAACCTGGCGTCCTAACCCCTAGACGAACGGACCAATATTCTCCTAAGTTGGAAACTTTTCAATATGTAATATAACTTGTAGTCCGTGGGGGAATCGAACCCCCCTTACCAGGATGAAAACCTGGCGTCCTAACCGATAGACGAACGGACCGCGCTTCTGTATTGCGGATGCAAAGATACATCTATTTTTTATTTGCGCAATACCTAATGCAAAAAAATCTATATTTTTTTAATAAGCCTTAGCAAAAAGCACTCTTTTAGAAGAAGGTTTCCCTGTAAACACGCAGGTTCCAGCCTCTTCTACAGCATCTAAAGGAATACAACGAATCGTCGCTTTTGTCAATTCTTTTATCTTCTCTTCTGTCTCTGCAGTTCCGTCCCAGTGAGCAGACAAAAAGCCTCCTTTACCTTCTAAAACTTCTTTAAATTCCTCAAAACTATTTACTTCCGTAATATGAGTATTGCGATAATCTAAAGCTTTTGTAAATAAGTCAACTTGAATCTGTTCTAAAAGATTATTTACGTGCTCAACAATTTTTTCGCTAGCAACAACTTCTTTTGTCAAATTATCACGTCTTGCCACCTCAAAAGTTCCATTTTCCAAATCTTTTGGACCAACAGCAATTCGAACAGGAACTCCTTTTAATTCCCATTCTGCAAATTTAAATCCTGGTTTTTGCGTTGTTCTGTCATCAAACTTAACAGTGATTTTTAATTTTCTCAGTTTAGCCGTTAAATCCTTAACAGCTTCAGTAATTTGAGCCAATTGTTCATCTGTCTTATATATAGGAACGATAACCACTTGAATTGGAGCTAAATTTGGAGGCAATACCAATCCTTGATCATCAGAATGTGTCATGATCAATGCACCCATCAAACGAGTAGACACTCCCCAAGAAGTTCCCCAAACGTGTTCTTGTTTTCCTTCTGCATTAGCAAACTTAACATCGAATGCTTTTGCAAAGTTCTGACCCAAGAAGTGAGATGTACCGGCTTGTAATGCTTTTCCATCTTGCATCAATGCCTCAATACAATATGTCTCATCTGCTCCAGCAAAACGCTCTGTTTCAGTTTTAAAACCTTTCACAACTGGAATTGCCATAAAACTTTCAGCAAAATCAGCATAAACGTTCATCATTTTTTCTGATTCCTCAATTGCTTCAGCTTTTGTAGCGTGAGCCGTATGCCCTTCTTGCCATAAAAACTCTGCAGTTCTCAAGAATAAACGTGTACGCATTTCCCAACGAACCACATTTGCCCATTGATTGATTAATAAAGGTAAATCTCTATAAGATTGCACCCATCCTTTATATGTAGACCAAATAATAGCTTCACTTGTTGGACGAACGATAAGCTCCTCCTCTAATCTTGCATTCGGATCAACCATTAATTTACCAGGTCTTTCCTCGTCATTTTTCAATCTGTAATGCGTTACAACTGCGCATTCTTTAGCAAATCCTTCTGCATTCTTCTCCTCCGCCTCAAACATGCTTTTCGGTACAAACAAAGGAAAATAAGCGTTTTGATGTCCAGTTTCTTTGAACATACGATCTAACTCGGCTTGCATTTTTTCCCAAATAGCATACCCGTATGGTTTTATCACCATACATCCTCTAACTCCTGAATTTTCAGCTAGATCTGCTTTTACAACCAGTTCGTTATACCATTTTGAATAATCTTCTGATCTTGTAGTAAGGTTCTTACTCATATTATATATTTTGGCACAAATTTTGTTTTATACAATTTTAACTAAATAGTTTGACAAAACTAACTAATTTTGTAATGTGCAACAATAAAAAACACCACAGATATGAAAACTTACCTTTCACTCCGCCAAAACTCTAATCATTTTTACTTAATTGGATTATTGAGTTTATTGCTAGCATCGTGTGGTTCTTACCAAAATTCCTCTTATTATGATAATGATGGAGTTTATGGTGGTTCATCTGTTAAATATGTAACAAATGGAACAAACAACCAATACAAAGAGTATTTCAGATCATTGCAAGATGACAATCAACCAACTGAAATATTTACTGACGTTGATAATTACACCAATTATTCAGATAGCACTCAAACTGCCTCTGTAGGAAGTTATCCTGCATGGGGAAGCAGCAGTTCTGATGTTTCTGTAAACTTTTACACTACTCCATCATGGTCATTCGGATTTGGATGGGGTTATCCTTATTATGGTTACGGTTACGGATGGGGCTACCCTTATTATGGTTGGGGATATCCAGGATGGGGATACCCAGGTTGGGGTTATCCAGGTTGGGGATACCCATACTACGGTTATGGATATAATTACTCTTACAACTACGGAAGAAGAGGTTCTGCAGCTTATTATGGAGACAGAAACTATGCTTACAACAGAAACTACAGCACTGGTAGAGGATATACAACTGGTAGAGGATATACAACCGACAGAAACTACACGACTAATAGAGGAAATTATACCACAAACAGAACTTATACTACAAATAGATCTAACGGCTATACTGACTTCAGAAGTTCAAGCATGAATGGAAGAACAACTAGTCCTACATTTACAAATAGAAGATCGTACAGCAATGGTTCTAACTACAACAGCACTTACAGTAACGGAAGATCTTATAATAACGGAAATACTTCTACAAATAGAACCTATACACCAAGCAACAACAGTGGCTCATCTAGAAGCTACACTCCTAGCAATAGCGGATCTTCAAGAAGCTACGCTCCTAGTGGCGGCGGTGGCGGATCTAGATCATACAGCGGCGGTGGCGGCGGTGGAGGAATGAGATCTGGCGGCGGTGGCGGTGGAGGAAGAAGATAATTTTTCCTCAACCCTCTGAATTTCTAACTAAAACTCATCAAAATGAAAAAAATATTTTTCCTATTTATAACAGGACTAACTGTCAGCGCGTCATACTCACAAGAAGTTTCAGATGCTTTGCGATATTCTCAAGAAAATCTTACAGGTACCGCTCGTTACAGAGCAATGAGCGGTGCCTTTGGAGCAGTTGGAGGAGACATCTCTGCGTTGAGCGTTAACCCTGCTGGGTCTGCAATTTTTAACAGTAATCAAGTTGGAGTTTCCTTTAGCAATCAGAATATCAAAAACAATTCTGACTACTTCGGCACTCAGACGTCAGATAAAAAAAATTCTTTTATTCTAAATCAAGCTGGTGGTGTTTTTGTATTTAAAAACCATAATCCTAATGTGGGATGGAATAAAATTACAATTGGAGCAACTTACGAAAATACTAATAATTTCAATAATGAAGTTTTTTCAGCTGGATACAACCCTTCTCATTCAGTTGACGCATATTTCTTAGATTATGCAAATTACAGCAATGGAGGTGCACCTGTTCCACATGAACTTGTTAATACACTAGGTAACGAAACCATTACTAGCTTATATCAAGATCTAGGTGCTAATTTCCCAAATGCACAATATCCTAACCTATCAGGTTTTTCAGCACAGCAAGCATTTTTAGGATACCAAGGATACATTACTAACATTGACAATGTAAACGATCCAAATAGCACTTATTCAACAAACGTTCCAAAAAATGCTACTTACTACCAAACAAACGAGATCTACTCAAGAGGCTACAACAGTAAAGCAAGTTTCAACATTGCAACTTCTTATAAAGATCGACTATATTTAGGAGCAAACTTAAATCTTCACATTACAGACTATAGGAGATCAACTAGTTTTTACGAAAGCAACAATGGAGATCTACAATCAGACCAAACCATATCGAGCATAAGATTTAATAACGATTTATATACCTACGGAAACGGATTCTCTTTCCAACTTGGAGCAATTGGAAAAGTAACAGATAATTTTAGACTTGGTATCGCATACGAATCTAACACTTGGTACGAGTTATACGATGAGCTTTCACAAAGTGTCTACACAACGAGACAAGCTGCAAATGGACCAATTGTGAATACAAATGTAGCTCCTAATGTTGTAAATGTATATGAATCTTACACTTTACAAACCCCAGACAGATGGACTTTTAGTGCAGCATATGTTTTTGGAAAATCAGGGTTATTAAGCATTGATTACGGAATACGAAACTATGGAAATGCTAAATTCAAGCCAGCTAATGCAGGCTTTGGCGGTCTTAATGATCAAATAGACAACTCTCTTACTAGTACTGGCGAACTTCGTATTGGTGGAGAATACAAAATCAAACAATTGAGCTTAAGAGGTGGATATCGTTACGAAGGAAGCCCATATAAAAACGGAATTACTGTTGGGGATTTAAATAGTTATTCTGCCGGTTTGGGTTATAATTTTGGATCTACAAAATTAGATTTGGCCTACTCTTATTTAGAAAGAAAATCAAATCAAGGTTTTTTCACAAGAGGTTTTACCGATGGAGCTAACATTACTTCTAAATTAAACAATGTCACCATGACCTTATTATTTGAATTGTAATTAAAAATCAAAATAGATGATTGAAAATTTCCATCAGGTTTACTTGGTGGATTTTTTTTATCCTTTATAGAATACTTTTTTAACTCAATTCAAGATTATCAGGTAATAAGAATGACTAGCTTCATAAAAAACAGCTAAAACAAACTGCAAACTAGTGTGGTTTGAATAAAAAAAGTGTAATTTTGCACTCCAATTTATAAAAGTATGAGAACCAAGTCTTTAAAAAAGAACAAAATTAACGTAATCACTCTTGGGTGTTCAAAAAATGTTTATGACAGTGAAGTCCTTATGGGACAGCTGCGTGCAAATGGCAAAGATGTTGAACACGAAGCACCTGCAGAAAAAGAAGGAAACATTATTGTAATTAATACTTGCGGATTTATTGATAATGCAAAAGCAGAATCGGTAAACATGATTTTGGAATATGCAGATAAAAAAGACAAAGGACTTGTTGACAAAGTTTTTGTAACAGGATGTTTATCTGAACGTTACAGACCAGATTTAGAAAAAGAAATTCCGAATGTTGATCAATATTTTGGAACTACAGAATTACCTCAACTATTAAAAGCTCTTGGAGCCGATTATAAACATGAGTTACTTGGAGAACGTTTAACTACAACTCCTAAAAATTATGCTTATTTAAAAATTGCTGAAGGATGCGATAGACCTTGCAGTTTTTGCGCCATTCCTTTAATGAGAGGTTCTCACGTTTCTCAGCCAATTGAAAAATTAGTTAAAGAAGCTCAAGGCTTAGCTAAAAACGGAGTTAAAGAATTAATCTTAATTGCTCAAGACTTAACTTATTATGGCCTTGATCTTTATAAAAAGAGAAATCTTGCTGAATTACTGGAAGCTTTGGTAAAAGTAGAAGGAATTGAATGGATTCGTTTACACTACGCCTTCCCTACTGGTTTCCCTATGGATGTTTTGGAAGTAATGAAACGCGAACCTAAAATCTGCAACTACATTGATATTCCGTTACAGCATATTTCTGACTCAATTTTGAAATCAATGCGTCGCGGTACAACTCAGGCTAAAACAACTCAATTATTAAAAGATTTCCGTGCTGCTGTTCCTGGAATGGCAATTAGAACTACTTTAATTGTTGGTTATCCAGGTGAAACTCAAGAAGATTTTGAAATTTTGAAAGATTTTGTTCAAGAAATGAAATTTGACAGAATGGGATGTTTTGCTTATTCTCACGAAGAAAATACTCATGCTTATTTATTAGAAGATGATGTCCCTGATGATGTAAAACAAGCAAGAGCAAATGAAATCATGGAACTTCAATCGCAAATTTCTTGGGACTTGAATCAAGAAAAAGTAGGTAAAGTTTACAAATGCATTATTGACAGAAAAGAAGGCGCGCATTTTGTAGGACGTACAGAGTTTGATAGTCCAGATGTTGACAATGAAGTTCTAATTGATGTTTCTAAGCATTATGTTAAAACTGGTGAATTTGTTAATATAAAAATAATTGAAGCAACAGAATTTGATTTATACGGAGAACCTGCTTAAATTTACGCTGAACAATTGTTAAATCACAGATAAAAATACTTTTATGAAACGCTTTCAAATCTTATTTATTTTAGTTTTTGGCCTTTTAAGCTTTACTGCTTCTGCCCAATATGGCGGATACAACAATGGTTATGGTAATGGTTATGGCGGCGGCTACGGAAGAGGCGGCGGAATGGGTATGGATAGAAGTATGATGGCTGGACAACAACAAAGCACACCAAGCAAGCCTAAAGAAACTCCTCCAGAAGAAATTGCGGCGATAATCATGGATCAAATGAAGCCTCAAGTAAATCTAGATGAGTTGCAAGCAATTGCTATTTCAAATGTTTTGGCAGAAAGCATAAGAGAGCAAGGTATTTTATTGAAAAATGAAAGCAGCAGTCAAGACCAAAAAATTGAGCAGATTAAAGCTTTAAAAGAAAGCACTGATAAAAAAATCTCTGCTTTTTTAAATCCTGATCAAATTGAAAAGTACAAAACTTTCATGGACAATTTCAAAGACATGAAAAAATCTAAATCTAAATCTAAGAAGAAAAAAGATAAAGATTCTAAAGAAGATGCCGAACAAGTAAAAGACGCCCCAGATACGAAAATTTCAGAATAATCGTTATTAACTTATAAAACAACGAATTATGACAAAAAAACATTTTTGTTATCTGATTTTAGCTATTATAATCAGCTCTTGTTCTACAAATCCGTACAAGAATACTGAAAAGGCTTACGATCAGCAGCTGAAAACTTTAGAAAACCAGATTACAAGCAAAGAAGCAAAATCAATTCCTGCTGTTCCGCCTTTAGCAATTGACACTTCTTATGCGCAACAACTGGGAATTGTGAAAGACACTTTATCTAAAACAGGTTCTACTTATTTGGTAAACGGAATAAACACAGAATGGGTTGGTACAGTAAATTTTAATTTAAGAAAACCAAGTTTTGTTATTATTCACCACACTGCGCAAGATTCGCTGCAACAAACGATTAACACTTTTACAAAAACCAAAACTCAAGTAAGCGCCCACTACATCATTTCTGAAAACGGAAAAGTAGTACAGATGCTTAATGATTATCTAAGAGCATGGCATGCTGGAAATTCGACTTGGGGAAAAACAACAGATTTAAACTCTTGTTCTATTGGTATCGAATTAGATAATAACGGCTTTAAACCTTTTACTGAAGCGCAAATTAATAGTTTGATTGCTTTATTGACCAAATTGAAAAAGGATTATAACATTCCGACTCAAAATTTTTTAGGTCATGCTGATATTGCACCTGGAAGAAAGCAGGATCCGAGCGCATTATTTCCTTGGAAAATATTAGCCGAAAAAGGATTTGGAATTTGGCCAGATGAAGTCTTAGAACCTGCACCATTTGATTTTAAAATTGAACCAGCACTGAGAATAATAGGCTATAACACCAAAAATTTAACTGCGGCTATTCAAGCATTTAAACTACATTATATTCAAACCGATGCAACTTCAGTTTTAGATAGAAAAACAATCGATACGATTTATTCGATATATAAAAAACAGGTTCAATAAAGAATCTCAATCAATTAAAATAAAAAAAAGCGTTTCTATTAATTTAGGAACGCTTTTTTTTCGGGCATGTTGAGTAATACGAAGAAAGAAGGCAGAGACACGAGATTTAAAACCTCAAAACTAGAAACCTCAAAACTAGAAACCTCAAACTAGAAACCTCAAACTAGAAACCTCAAACTAGAAACCTCAAACTAGAAACCTCAAACTAGAAAACCTCAAACTAGAAAACCTCAAACCTCAAACCTCAAACCTCAAACCTTAAACCTTAAACATGAAACAAATAAAAAAGCTGCCAAAACATTAGAATGTTTCGACAGCTCCAAAAAAAAAAAAAATATCAATCTTTATCTCTAGAAAGAGTATGTTGTCGCAATTAAGGCATAGAAACTACCACCTGTTGGCAATGTATTTTTATCTAAAAAGATGTCTTCAGAAGCTGCATCATATCTTAGCTCAGGAATTATTGTCAATTTTCCAACTTTGTAGTTTAAAGAAACTGTGTTTGCAAATACATTTGATCCTACTAAAGTTCCTAAACTCGGAGCAGCATCTTTAGCATCAAAATACTCCATTCTATAAGCCAAAAGCAATGCAGGATTGAAAGAATAAGTAGCATATCCTACCACAGAAAACCAATCTCCGTCTAAATTACTATCAAAATCATTTGTAGTTTTAGCATAAGTTGCATTCAACCCAAGTGAAAAACTATCTGTAATTGTTTTAGATGCTGTTAAATCAAATTGTGTTTTATTTTCATCTGAAACCGGAATTGTACTTCCTGGAATTGGATTTGTACTTCCTGTTGTAAAATTCAAATAAGCACTTCCTGTGTCACCAATATATCCTACTTGACCGATGAATGTTTTTTGGTAAGATCCTGCATCCATAGCCGATTTAAAATCTGTTGGATTTGTCACTCCTAACATTGCAGTGAATTTACCTGAAGTATATTGCGCTTTAACCCCAGTATTAAAAAATGGTCCGTAAGAAAACGCATAAGACATACTGTAGTTTTTATTATCTACCGCGTCTAATACTTCATAGCCGATATGAGTTCCGAAACTACCTGCTACTACTTTAAACTCTTCAGTCAAATTGTATGTAAAATATAATTGTTTAATCATAAATTTTGCGCTTGCATCTTTATCTGGCGTTTCATTATATGAAAATTCTGCTGCTCTTTTTCCGAAACCTAAGTCTACAAAAACAGAAGCTTTTCCAAAAGTATGACCTGCTTCAATCGATGCCATTCCTAACTCGAATGAATTTTGTGAGTTGGTGAAGCTCGTTAATCCATTCATCTGTTTTGAAAAATCATATTTATAGTACGCATCTGCAGAACCTCCCCATGTGGTTGCTGGAGCGGCTGCTTCCTCTTCTTGGGCAAAGGCAAAAGAACTTGTTAACATCGCGGCTAAAATGTGAAATGCTTTTTTCATGTTTTAATTTGGTTTTTAGTTATTAATTGATTCTGGTTAGTTAATCTTTTTATATATCTATTTACTAGTATAAGTCATTTCTAAAACCTTGCATGCGCCCTTCAAATCATCATCATTTTCATTAGCGAATTTATTAACTTTTGTATGAGTAGAATAATTCAAAACTGCTTTTTTGACGTTTTAGGCGAAGAATTACGGATTACAAAAATTAAATCATCAATAATCAATATTTGATATTTATCGATATTTGTTTTTGAAAATTCAATAATACCATTTTAAGTTATTTTCAATTTTTAAAAGGGTAAAATAAAAATAAAACAGATAAAAACTACAAAAACAAACATTAAAACGATACAAAAAACAACATACCCCCTAAAATTTTAGGGGTATTAAAAAATTAAACACTAAAAATAGTTTTTAACTCGAAAAAACAAAACAGCATAATCTCATTTACAGCTAAGGAAATTATTCTTACAAAAACAATGTCCAATTTTAGTACTGCCCAGCCCCATTTCTCATCTATATTTTTTAAGAGAAAGAGAAAATAATAAACAAAAAAAGCCTGCTCAGATATGAGCAGGCTTACTTGCATTTTAGCTAAAAATTGACTTATTCTTCTTTATTATATTTCCTTAAATATTCTCGGACTTTAATTCCAGATTCTTTTAAATCCTCGTCTTTCCATTTTCCATCAGATTTAGCTGTTTTTTTTAGAATAGAACAAGTTTCATCCTTATCCGATACCGACCATGTAATCCAGCTTAATTTCCGAGCTTCCATCCAATCAATGTATTCTTGCCAAGCTTTATAATTTAACGGTCCATCTCCAGAAGCTTCCATTCCTGCCGATTCTGAAATAAAAACTGGCAAGCCGCTTTTAATAGCTCTATCTGTTCTATCTCTTAATTCTTTACCATGCGTAGCGGCATAAAAGTGCATTGTATACATTATATTGTTATATCCTCTTATTGGATCTTCGGCAGGCAAATCAATATCCTGATCCCAATGAGGGCAGCCTACTAAAATTATATTATTAGGATCGTTCTCTCGAATAACTTTAATAACTTCTTCTGCGTAGTTCTTTACTTCCCACCAAGTTTCATAATCTGGCTCGTTGAATACTTCATATATTATATTAGGATACTTGGCGTACTTTTTTGACATTTCTGCAAAAAATGCTGTAGCTTCTTTAAGATTGATATTATGGCTATGCCAATCTATAATTACGTATATATCAGATTTTATAGCACCATTTACAACAGCCTCGATTTTTTCTTTAGAAAACTGAGGATCGTTTATATAGGAGTAATCCCCTAATTCGATTCCCATTGCGGCTCGAACTACATTACAATTAAAATCTTTTTTTAACCAGCTTACTGCTTTTTCATTATAAAATCTCGGCCACATGCTGTGCCATCCAAAACTTAAACCACGGAGCACAATTGGATTATTTTCTTTATCTACAAGCTGAGTTCCAAGAATACTTAATTGCCCATGTTTTTTAACGAATTGTGCTTTTGAAACATTTACACATAGCAAAAGAAAAAAAGCAGCATACCAAACCTTTGATTTCATATTATATAGCTTTAAGGGATTAATTTTAAGGTAACAACATCATGAGAAGCTATTTCGGTCACAAAAGCTTTCTTCGTATTTCCTATTTCTTTGTTTTTCCAAAGATCTTTTATTTTGAAAACCGTTTTACTAAAATCAGCTTCGTATCCAAAATCGACATCTTTGATATTGTTTTTCTTCCAATCAAAACTAACTTTTTTTGAGGTTTCAGTTCTATTTACAAAACTCACCGCCCAAGCCCCGTCTGAAAGTGGTTTTACCCAAACCTCTACTCCATCTAAAATTGCACATTTAAATCCCTGAATTCCAAGTTTATCTTGATTTACCGAAAGTAATTCTTTATTGGTTAAAATTGCCAAAGTTTCTTTAGACATTTTTCGATAATCGTTTCCTGTAAATAAAGGTGACGAAAGCATACACCACATTGCAAAATGCGTTTTATCTTCTGTATTATTCATTTCGTTTCCAACTTCCATCATATCAAAATCATTCCAATGATCTGGACCTGAATATTTACGGATATCTTTTCTCATATCTGCAATTTTCATGAATCCCCAAGATGACCAATTTTCCGGATGTTTGAATTCGCAGTCAAAACAAGGATAAATATCTCCAGAAATTCTCCAAAGATTTCCAACTGGTTTTCCCCACTCCCACGGTTGATTATCTCCCCATTCGCAAAGACTAAAAACAATTGGCTTTCCTGCAGTTTTGAGCGCATTACTCATGGTTGTATAAGCCTCTTTTGCAGTAATCCCTTCTGTATTGCACCAATCGTATTTCAAGAAGTCTATTCCAAGTTTTGCATAAAATCTAGCATCTTGATATTCATAACCTCTTGTTCCCGGATAACCAGCACAGGTTTTCGTTCCTGCGCAATTGTACAATCCAAATTTCAAACCTTTACTATGCACATAATCAATAAGTGCTTTCATTCCGTTTGGAAATTTTTCTGGATCTGGAACTAAATCACCATTTGCATCCCGTTCGTGCGTCATCCAGCCATCATCTAAAACAATATATTTATAACCTGCGGCTGCTAAACCAGAAGAGACCATAATGTCTGCCGTTTCTTTCACCAACTTTTCGTCTATATTAGTTGCAAAAGTATTCCAAGAATTCCAGCCCATTGGAGGCGTCATTGCAAGACCTTCAAATTTTCCGCCTTGTTGCGTGTGCGTATTTCCTTGACTAAAAGTAAAACTCGAAACACTTAAAAGAAACCCTAAAATTATTTTTTTCATTCTTTATCTATTTTAAAAAAGATATTCCCTAATTTCTCAATTAGGGAATACCTCAAACTAACTCATAACAAATATTATTTTTATAAAAACCCGATGTCGTCTATGTAAAAAGCACTAGATGGAGTAATTGTTCCTCCTGAAAACTCTTGAATAAACACACTATCAAAATTTCCATCAGTCAAAAGTTCAGGGTGTAAAGCTGAAATAGGAATTGAAATATTATTCCATTGTCCAGGAATTAACGTTACAGTCGTACCTTTAGCAGAATCACCCGTATCACTATTTATGGTAACCATAATTTTGGTACTTTCAGTTGGGAAAATAGACATTTTAACAAATTGATAATCTGCAGCGTTAAGAAGAAGATCTGAGTGCATGAAAAGTCCGCTCCAAGCTTCTGCAACTTTCTTAATTGCATATGTTCCTCTGCTAACTTTTTCTGTGCTTTCCCAGGTGATGTCTCCTCCCCAGCCCCAGCCCCAGCCTTTCAGTGAGTCTTCGTATAATAAATATTTAAGGCCTATACCACTTGGAGCAGAAACTCCAAATTCAGTCTCTACAACAATAAGCGCATACGAATCAAAATCTGCTGGAACAGTTGCTTTTATTTCTGTTTTAGACACTACAGTAAATGTAGCTTCAGAAGATCCAAACTTAACCGTTTTAACTTTTACAAAATTCTGTCCTGTAATAGTAATAACATCTCCAGCAGAAGCTAAAACTTGTGACAAACTTGTAATTGCAGGAGCTGGAGGAGTTAAGACAATTACATTATCCAAAACATTTACAAAACCATTCGTACCATAATAATCAAGTCCTGGAGCCGCTTTATCGGATCCATTAACTTTTAAAACATTATTAGTTACGTTAATGCTTAGTAAATATAAATCAGGATTTACGGCATTTGCCATTGTTGCATAATCTCCTGTTGTTAAATAATCAGCTTCAACACCTTCAAGTTTAGCTACTCTTTTTTTAACACCTTTAACTACATGACTTAAAACAAGTTGCTTTAGATCATCTACTGGAACTAAATTGATATCTGGATATCCTAAATCATTTACATAACCATTCGCTACTAAATAAGAGTCTAGAGCTGTATTATTAGGAACAAAATAAGTAAAATCATCAGGTGTATTTAATGACGATTCTAAACCAGCAAGTTGGATTGCTTTTGCAAACGTACTTAAATTGCTATTTGCCAAGACTAATCCGTATGCTGTATTGTAATTTTGTTGCGCCCCACCTATATCTTGAATATCATTATCACAAGAAGAAGCTGCTACAAGCAAAAAGACACATACAGCAATATGTTTTAATTTATTATATATATTTTTCATAAATTCTCTTTTAGTTTTTTAATTATGAATTTTAATAAGTAAACCCGATTAACAATCGGAATTTATTTTTCGAATTCGTCACAATTATTTTAATACCAATCCAATATCATCAAGTAAGATTGTGTTTCCGCCAAAGCCACCAAATTCTTGCCATCCAATTTTGCTTAATACAGCTGGATTACCTACATCGCTAAAAGGAATTTCTATATATGTCCATGAATCCGATTTAAATTCTACTACTTTGAAATTATTATCAGCATCTCCATTAATAAAAAACTTTACTTTTCCAGCTTTTGCTCCTTTAACAGAGAATCTAACCGCTTTAAATTTATCGGTATCTGTAAAATTCCAAGAAGCAAGTGCAATAAGATAACCATCCCACTCACCAGATTTCCATTCAATACATTTAGTACCTTGACTAGCATCTTTAGAATAAGCCAAATCAAAAGAATTGGTTCCATCCCATTTCTCGTCCCAACCCCAAATATTGGTTGGAGCATCATCATAAATTTCACTTCCTAATGCTTGGCTAGCAACAGTTGTTCCTGAAACATTTGTTACAGATAGATATTTATATTTGAAGTCATCTGGAACTTTTACTTTTATTTCAGTCAATGTCGATTCAATAGGCTCAACTTTTGTAGCTCCAAAATTTACAGAAGGACGCAAAAAGTATTCTCCCGTAATTGTAATTATGTCTCCTGCGTTAGGGTTAATTGGAAATCCTTTAATGGTAGGACTTGGAGGTCGAATTGCTATTTTATAGTTTAAAGTACCAAGATTGGTAACTATTTTCATTTCATCCATTTCGTTATAGTATGGCGTTTTTTGGTCTACCAACACAACGATTGCGTTATCTGTTACGAAAGTCGGATTAAAATAAGATTCTAACCCGTTGAATGAAATTGATTTTAATGTAGCAAAACCAGATCCTCTAATGATATAATAATTTCCTGCATTAATAATATCTGTAGGAACATCTACCTGTCTGTCTCCTTCAACCAAAGGATCATCAATAACAGATTTGCTAATTCCTGTTACTGCAAGTTTTCCAGATGAACCTCCAGAATCATCATTTGAACAAGAAGCGAACAGCAAAATTGAAACTGAAGCCAAAAAATACAACTTCAATAACATTCTATCTTTTATATTTTTCATAGTGATTTACTTTTTAAAAAATTATTTAAAATTGTAAGGAACCGGTGCCTCTTTCAACTTTGGATTTTTTCTAACTTCAATATCTGGTTTTGGATAAGTAAAATCTGTTGGAGTTGGTGTATAATGCATTACTCCTTGAGAATCAAAACCTCTATCTTGCTGAGAAATAATATTAATTGCTTCTTGACGCGGAAGTCTTCCTAAGTCAAACCAAAATTCTCCTTCAAAAGCAAATTCAACTCTTCTCTCGTGAAATAAAGCTGCTTTTGTCAAAGGAACATTATTTCCTAAAATACCAAGACCTGCTCTCTGTCTCACCATATTGTATGAGTCTTTTGCTGCTGCATTGGTAGTTTCATCAGCTCCAGCCATAATTGCTTCTGCATAAATCAATAAAAGATCTGCATAACGCATAATATAATTGCAATTATTCATTCCTCCCCACGAATCTGCTGGGCCTGTTTCGCTAGTAGCTTGTCCTACAACATATTTTTTAACCGCAGCACCAGTGTTAGCCAATATATCTCCGTACTTATCTTTATCTACTACAAAGCCCACTTGCCCGTCAGCTTTCAGATTAGGATAAGAATCACCATAAACCATAAAAGATTCTTTTCTTCTTAAATCGCCTATTTCAAAAGCATCTTGCACATCGTTACTTGGTACGTATGTAGCACCATAAGATGCATTATCATTCAAAATATCTAAACCATATTGAATATTAGAAAAGTTTCCTCCTCCATAAGTGTTTATAGCACCAGACCATTGCCAAGAATAAATTGATTCTTCGTTGTTATTTTTACTTGTCAAAAACAAATCTGCAAAATTTGGCAACAAAGCAAACTCTCCTGAATTGATAACCTTCTCAGCCATTAATTTAGAATCTGAGTATTTTTTTTCATACAAATACACTTTAGCCAAAAATGCTTCTGCAGAACCTTGTGTTACAAAAATATTGTCTCCACTAGCAGATCTTGATCTGATTTTAGATTTTAGATTTGCCGCTGCAAATTTGAAGTCGTTTTCAATGAATGTATAAACATCTTCAATTCTATTTGTATTAACTAATGGGTCTTTTGCTAAAGCTAAATTATCTTCAATAATAGGCACTGGCCCGTACAAACGAACTAAATAAAAATAAGCTATCCCTCTAAAAAAGTGTGCCTCGGCAATAGTATTTTTAATTACATCGCGGCTCACAGCTGAAGTAGCATTTTTCTCTATATTATTAATTAAATTATTAGCCTGAGCTACAATTGCAAAACAAGCTCTCCAAGGATCTAATAAAATTGGACTGTCAGAAGTTAACTTAAATTGAATAAGTTCTGGTCCATCTGCATAAGCCAAGCAGTTTCCTGACGACAACTCAGACAATGCATAAAAATTTTTAGTATAATAAGGTGCCCACATTGCTCCATACATACCATACGTAGTACGTGCCACTTGCTCGTCGCTATTATAAAACTGGTCACTGCTGTAACTATCTTCAGATGGACGATCCAAGAAATCTTCGCTGCAAGAAGTAGTTGCCAAACCAAGTGTCAAGAATAAAACGAATGTCTTTATATTGATATATTTTTTCATAAGAGTAGTAATTAAAATTCTAAATTCAATCCAAAAGTGAAACTACGATTGGTTGGGTAACGCCCAGAATCAATTCCTGATAATAATGGATCTTGATTATATGATCCGATCTCTGGATCATAACCTGTATATTTAGTAAATGTGTAAAGATTTTGAACACCTAAGTAAAATCTTAGTTTACTAATACTCGCTTTCGAAATAACATCAGAAGGCATGCTATAACCAAAAGTTAATTGCTGAATTCTTAAGTATGATCCATCTTCTACGTAACGATCAGAAATTGCAATGTTTGGATTTCCGTCTCCACCATCAGGTCTTGGATATTTTGCATTTGGATTTTCTGGTGTCCAGAAATCTGCAGCTTCAGCCAATTGATTTTCATACAAACGTTGGTTTTTTGTACCAGCACGTCTAGTTAAATTCATTACTTTATTTCCGTAAGATCCTTGCAAAAAGACTCCTAAATCTAAATTTTTGTAATTGAAAGTATTGTTGAATCCATAAGTGAATTTTGGTTGCGGATTACCAATGTACGTTAAATCCTTCTCATCAATTAAACCGTCTTTATTTTGATCTACGTATTCAATATCTCCTAATTGACTTTTTACAGCTTTATTTCCTGTAAAAGGAATTGGTGCATTTGCCAATTGCTCATTGGTTCTAATAATACCAACAGATTGGTATCCGTAAAATTGACCAACTGCCTGACCAACAACTGTTTTGGTAACTGCTTTAGTAGTATAATCATTAAGCATTACATCTTTTGTCAAATCAAAATTGTCTTGTAAGCTCAATAATTTATTTTTATTTGCAGAGAATATTACTTTTGAATTCCATTTAAAATCTTTCCCAAACTTATTAGTGTAATCTAAAGTCACCTCTAGACCTTGGTTTCTTAAGCTTCCTAAATTCACATTCGGCGCTCCTAGACCTCCCTGATAAGCATCTGTACCAGTAACATAATAAGGTAATGGTAAAACAAATAAAAATCCTTCCGATTCTTTTCTATATACATCAACCGTTGCTTGAAGTTTAGAATTAAAAAGTGTGAAATCTAGACCAAGGTTAGTCTGTTTAGAAGTTTCCCAAGTTAAGCCAGGGTTTGCAATATTATTTACAGTAAAGAAATTCCCCATTGCAGATTTTATTGCTCGAACTGTACTCATATAACCTGCACCACCAATATTTTGGTTTCCAGTTTCTCCATATCCAGCTCTAAATTTGATATTATCAATATACTCTTTAGTGCCTTCCATAAATTTTTCGTTTGAAAGTTTCCAATAACCTGAAACAGAAGGAAAGTAGCCCCATTTTTCGCCAGGTCCAAAATTAGAACTTCCATCAGCTCTCATTGTTGCCTGCAAACCATAACGGTTATCAAAATCGTAATTAAAAGATCCAAAGAAAGAGTATAAAGAAGAGCTTCCTTTATATTCTGAAGCCACAACTGTATCAGGATCTCCTAAACTAATAGAATGGATATCATTACTTAATAAGCCTGAAACCGATTGTGAGTTTCCGTTCCAATGGCTATCATTAGCCTCTTGACCAACTAATACATTAAAATGATGTTTGTCTAAATCAGTCTTGTAAGTTAAAACGTTTTTAACGTTCAGACCATACCAATTGTTAGCTCTTTCAACAAGCGAATTAGTTTCTCTAACTGCCGATCCCCATTTGTAAGTAGGCTGAAACCCTTCGAAATTATCAATATTAGTAGATCCTCCAAAATCAAAACGATACTCTAATCCTTTTGCTATTCTAAAATTAGCATAAAAGTTTCCAAGGAAATTCTTTTTAATCAACTTATTAGTATTCATCAAAGCCGAAGCTACAGGATTAATCCAAACTCCGATTGATCCATCTGCTGGTGGACCAGCATAATTACCATTAGTATCTTTTACCGCAACATCTGGAGTAGACAAAATAGATGTACTAATAATACCGTTACTTGCCCCATTGATTGTAATATCCTCGTTAGTTATACCTGTTCCAATAGAAACACCAACAGTCAGCCAATCTTTTATTTTACTGTCTACGTTCGTTTTAAAATTATATCTTTTAAATCCAGAACCAATCACAATACCTTCTTGATTTACATAACCTCCAGAAATATAATAAGTCGTACCATCTTTTGCTCCTGAGAAAGAAATCTGATGGTTAGTCATTATTGCTGTTTTATAAATTTCATCTTGCCAGTTTGTCCCTTTACCTAAAACAGACGGAACAGCAAACTCATCTCTAGGCGTTACACCATAAACCCCAGCTAAAGCATTTTGCTGTGCTGCATATTGGCTCAAAGTCATCGTATCTAATAAACGTGTAACATTTTGAATAGACATGAAGGAATCAAAAGTGATCTTTCCTGAGCCTTTCTTACCTCTTTTTGTTGTAATAATTACAACTCCGTTTGACGCTCTAGAACCATAAATTGCAGTTGCAGATGCATCTTTCAAAATATCCATTGTCTCGATATCATTTGGATTTAAAAATGCAATAGGGCTAGAAGTAACGTTTCCTGTATTTGTTCCTAAGTAACCAGTTACAATAGAACCACCTGTGTTAGTATTAGAAGCATCTCCAGAAATTGGAATACCGTCTATGATATACAATGGCTCATTTGTTCCAGAAATAGAAGTCGTTCCACGTATTTTAACCGAAACACTACCTCCAGGCTGACCAGAGTTATTCGTAACTGAAACCCCTGCAGCACGTCCTTGTAACAATTGATCTACAGACACTTGTGGAGTATCAGCAAAATCTTTAGAGGTTACTGTAGAAACAGCCCCCATTAAGTCCTTTTTCTTTACACTTCTATAACCTACGTTTACTAGAACCTCACGCAAATCTTCGGCGCTAAGCTTCAGAACAACATTGACTGTTCCTCCGTTTTTAACGTTGATTGTTTGCGCAACATATCCAATAAATGAAACAGAAATAGTAGAATTTGCAGGTGCTTCAATAGAATATTTTCCATCAAAGTCTGTCGAAGCCGTCTTCTTTGTACCGGTAACTACGATATTGGCACCTGGTATAGATAATCCCTTTTCATCAGATACAGTTCCCGAAACCTTTACCTGAGCCGTAATAAAATTACTAGTCAGTAACAAAAATAATATCAAAGGAACGGCTCTGTGGTCAGCCATCCAATGAATGAAGCTAGTCATTAGTTTTTTCATAATAAGTGTTTGGTTAGTTAAATTTGTTTTTTTCTATAATCTAAAAGCAAATGCCAGGGTAATTTTTACGTTTTAAATTATTTAACAAATCTATAACAGAGAGGGTTATCAAATCAATAGTATTATATCATTTAATGATAATATTTTTACCAGAGACGATTAAAAAAACACATATGAAAATAAAACCATTAAAATTTTAAATTATTCTCAATTACAGCACTCTCAAAAACCCAAACAATGAATTAAAAACAACGAAAACCCAAAAATCAAACGTTTTCGTTAAAAATAATATTTAGTAGTGACAAAAAAGTATCACTATAAAATACGCTTTAGACCTGAAAATTCTTCTCGATATTGACTTGGCGTGCAATTTTTTGTTGCCTTAAAACTGCGATTGAAGTTAGCAATATTATTAAACCCAGATTTAAAAGCAACTTCAGAAACACTCATATCTTTCTCAACCAACCAACGCGCAGCATAACCAATACGAATATCATTTATATAATTGACAAAAGTTTTTCCTGTTCTTTTTTTTATAAATCGATTAAAAGAAATTATCGACATACTCGCCACATTTGCCACATCTTCTAGAGTGATTTTTTCAGCGAAGTGTTTTTGCACATACTCATAAACCAATTTCATTTTATCGTAATCATCAAAAGTATCATAGTCTACCGTATAAGTCGAAAGCAAACGCTGATTTCTAGAATTGGCGAGATCATACAATAAAGAAGTTATTTCAAGAAAATAATCCATACCGTCCAATTTAGATAGCCTCACAAGCCTTGGCGTTAATTCTTCTGCTGTTTTCTTCGAAAAAAGAATTCCGTGAATCGATCTATTAAACATATCTCGAATCGGATTCATAATACGTCTTGACAACAAAGATTCATGAAATAAATCATTATGAAACTGAATTGTTATTTCGTGTATTTTTTTACTTGTACATTTATTTAGCTCCCAACCGTGATATAAATTCGGACCAATTAAAACCAATTCGACATTATCGATTTCTTCAATATTATCTCCTACAACTCTCTTCACTCCTTTTCCATTTTGAATAAAATTGATCTCGAATTCTGGATGATAATGAACCGGAAAATCAAAACTATCTTTCACGCGATCAAAAACCAAAAAGCTATCACTCGCAGCAAGCGGTGCTATTTCTCTATAAAAATTTTTCGTACTACCCATCTTAAAAATTATTTTCAGGAAAACAATATTTGTCTTTTTTGACTGCAATAATATGATATATAATTGATAAAATAATATTAATTACAGTATAATCATCCGTTTATCTTTGAAAAAGTTAATTTATCATTTCTTTAAAAAGAATATTAATAATAAACATTAATCATTTTTTATTAAATAACTTTTTATAGTTTTAATAATTTTAACAATAATAACATAGAGAATTTTGGGTAAAAAAATCGCTATATTATAAAAACTATAAACTCTTGTTTAGTCAGCTTTTAGCTAAACAATCAACTAATATTTTTCGATGAAAAAACATTTTTTAACGCTTTTGACTGTAACTCTAATAGCAAGTTCATGTATGTCTCAAAAAAGCACTAGTAATACTAATTTGTCACTTTCAGATAAAAAAGCAACAACTGAAACTAAATCTTTATATAAAGAACTTAACATTTTAACTCAAAAAGGGTTCTTATTCGGGCATCAGGATGATTTGGCTTATGGCGTTAAATGGAAGTATGAAGACGGGCGAAGCGATATAAAAGATGTTGTTGGTGATTATCCTGCTGTATATGGATGGGATATTGCCGGCCTAGAAAATGATAGTCAAAATAATATTGATGGCGTGCCTTTTACTAAAATGAAACAGTATATTATTGAAGCAAATGCAAGAGGCGGAATTTCTACAATAAGCTGGCATTTTGACAACCCTGCAACAGGAAAAAATGCTTGGGATAATGCGCCAAACTCTTTAAAAACAATTTTGCCTGGAGCCGAAAATCATAAAAAATTCACTTCATGGTTAGATAAAGCAGCTGTTTTCTTTTTGTCTTTAAAAGATAAGAATGGTAAAAACATTCCGATTCTCTTTAGACCTTTTCACGAACTTACTGGCGGATGGTTTTGGTGGGGAAAAGGAAATTGCACTTCAGAAGAATTTAAAACCGCTTGGAAATTCACCTTTGATTATCTTCAGAAAAAAGGCGTTCATAACTTAATCTATGTTTACAATACAGGAAGTTTTGAAAACGAAAATAATTTCTTAACCAATTATCCAGGAGACAATTACGCAGATATTTTAAGTTTTGACAGTTACCAAAACAATACTGATTCAAATGGAGAAAAATTCATCTCTGAAGTTCAGAACCAATTTAAAATATTGAATGAAATAAGCCTAAAAAAGCATAAACTAATGGCTTTGGCAGAAGCTGGCTATGAAGCAGTTCCAGACCCAAAATGGTGGACAGGAACTTTATTGAAAGCCATTGGAGATTATAAAATTTCTTATGTCCTGTTATGGAGAAATCACGGCTGGCAAGAAAAAGAACAAAAAATGCATTACTACGCTCCTTTTAACGGACAAGTAAGCGAGAAAGATTTTATAGATTTTTATAATCTCGACCAGACAATCTTTGAGAAAGACATTCAGAAAAAATTAAAATAATCGCCCCAAAATAAATTACAATCTTTAAAAGAAATCTAATGCACGACAAAATTAGTTTAAAAGAAAAAATTGGTTACGGACTTGGAGACGCTGCTTCATCTATGTTTTGGAAAATTTTCAGCATGTATCTGTTATTTTTCTACACCGACGTTTTCGGATTAGCGCCTGCCATAGTAGGAACTATGTTTTTAATTACTAGAATCTGGGATTCTTGCTTTGACCCAATTGTTGGAATTCTAGCTGATAGAACCAAAAGCAAATGGGGAAAATTTAGACCTTATTTGCTTTGGGTAGCAATACCTTTTGCCGTGATTGGAGTTCTAACTTTTTACACTCCTGATTTTGACGAAAAAGGAAAAATCATCTATGCTTATGTGACATATTCCTTAATGATGATGATTTATTCTTTAATCAATGTTCCTTACGCATCACTTTTGGGCGTAATGTCTTCTGACAGAAAAGAAAGAAATACACTTTCTTCTTACCGAATGGTTTTTGCCTTTGGAGGAAGTCTTTTAGCGCTTTGGCTAATTGAGCCCTTAGTAAATTATTTCGGTGGAAATTTAAATTCAAAAACTGGTTGGCTGGCTACAATTGCCGTTTTCGGATTAATCACAACCATCTTTTTTTGGGCTTGTTTTTTATTCACTAAAGAAAGAATTAAACCAATTGAAAATGAACAAAATAACCTAAAAGAAGATTTAAAAGATCTTCTAAAAAATAGACCTTGGTGGATTTTGCTTGGAGCAGGAATTGGCGCATTAGTTTTCAATTCTATTCGTGATGGTGCAGCAGTTTACTATTTTAAGTATTATGTAAGCAGTACTATAAACTTCGATTTTTCACTTTTCGGAACCGATTTCCATATGACTCCAACTTCAATTTATTTGGTTTTAGGACAAGCAGCAAACATCATTGGAGTAATCATTGCAACGCCAATTGCAAATAAAATTGGCAAGAAAAAAACTTTCTTCGGAGCGATGACTTTGGCTGCCATTTTAAGCCTGATTTTCTATGTATTCGGAAAAGAAGATGTTTTCCTAATCATGAGTTTCCAAGTTTTAATCAGTATTTGTGCCGGATGTATTTTCCCATTAATCTGGTCAATGTATGCAGACAGTGCCGATTATTCGGAATGGAAACAAGGACGTAGAGCAACAGGATTGGTTTTCTCAGCTTCGTCAATGTCACAAAAATTCGGATGGACAATTGGTGGCGCTGGAGCGGGATGGCTATTAGGTTATTACGGTTTCCAAGCTAATGTCGAGCAGACAGCAACAGCTCAAAACGGAATTCAATTAATGCTCAGTATTCTACCCGCAATTGCGGCTGCGGTATCAGTAGCTTTCATAGTATTTTACCCTCTATCAGAAGAAAAATTACAGATTATAGAACAGGATTTAAACGAAAAGAGAAATCATTAAAAAACAAAGACAAAGAATCAATTTATATGACAACAATAACATCTTCAGCCACTTTTCAAGAAAGAAAATTGGCATTAGAAAAACAACATAAAACTCTGCTTGAACAAAAAAACGAGCCTCAGCAAACTGTTGGAAACGGAATATACGAACGATATAAAAATCCAGTTGTTACAGCAGAACATATTCCGTTAAATTGGCGCTTCGATTTTAACGAAGAATCCAATCCGTTTTTACAGGAAAGAATCGGTATGAATGCGGCTTTCAACGCTGGAGCAATGAAATGGAATGGCAAATATTTAATGGCCGTTCGCGTAGAAGGAATTGACAGAAAATCGTTTTTTGCTATCGCAGAAAGTCCAAACGGAATCGATAATTTCAAGTTTTGGGATAAACCATGCGTGATTCCACAAACAGAAGAACCAGATACAAACGTATACGATATGCGTTTAATCCATCATGAAGACGGATTTGTTTACGGGATTTTCTGTACCGAAAGAAAAGACCCAAAAGCGCCAAAAGGAGATACAAGTTCGGCAGTAGCCAATGCAGGAATCGTTCGTTCTAAAGATTTGGTAAACTGGGAAAGACTTCCAGATTTAATTTCAAATACGGGACAACAACGAAATGTAGTATTACATCCAGAATTTGTAAACGGAAAATATGCTTTATACACGCGTCCGCAAGATGGTTTTATCGATGTTGGATCAGGTGGCGGAATCGGTTTAGGATATGTTGATGACATGGCAAATCCTGTAGTAAGAGACGAAAAAATCATTTTCGGCAAACATTATCATACAATTTACGAATTAAAAAATGGTCTTGGCCCTGCTCCTATTAAAACTTCAAAAGGCTGGTTGCATTTAGCACACGGAGTTAGAAATACTGCCGCCGGCTTACGCTATACTTTGTATATGTTTATGACCGATTTAAATGATATTTCGAAAGTAACTCACGTTCCAGCTGGACATTTTATGGGACCTGAAGGAATTGAAAGAGTTGGAGACGTTTCGAATGTTTTATTCTCTAACGGATGGATCGAAGACCAAGACGGAACGGTTTATATTTACTACGCTTCATCAGATACACGCATGCACGTAGCGGTTTCTTCTGTAGACAAACTTGTAGATTATGTAATAAATACTCCATCAGATACTTTTATTTCTGCAGGTTCTGTGCAAACCATTATTAAACAAATCGAAAAAAATAACGCAATTTAAAATACCGTGTCATTACAAAGAAAGCTTTTAAAATCGGAATTAACCGCAGAACTCAATTCCATTCTAAAATATTGGTCGGAGCGTACTATTGACGACCAAAATGGAGGTTTTGTTGGTCAAATCGATTTTAACGATCATATTATTGCGAATGCAGAAAAAGGTTCGGTTTTAAACGCCCGAATTCTTTGGACATTCTCTGCCAGCTACACAACCACAAAAAACGAAAACCACAAAAAACTGGCAGAAAGAGCATTCGAATTTCTCGCAGCTTATTTTTATGACACACAATTTGGAGGTCTTTTTTGGAGTATAAATGAGGATAAAACTCCAAAAGACACCAAAAATCAAATTTATGCTTTAGCATTTGCTATTTATGGCTTATCTGAATATTATGCTATTTCAAAAGAAGAACGAGCTTTAGAATTGGCTAAAAACTTATACGCCAAAATTCAAGAACACAGCTACGATCCTATAAATAAAGGCTACCTTGAAGCTTTTACCAGAGATTGGCAACCAATTGAAGATTTGCGTTTAAGTGCAAAAGATGCCAACGAAAAGAAAACCATGAACACGCATCTTCATATTATTGAGGGTTATGTGAATTTATATAAAGTCTGGAAAGACGAAAAACTGTTGTACGATATTATCGAATTATTAGAAACTATCGAAAAGCATTTTATCAATCCAGAAATAGGGCATTTGCATTTGTTTTTTGATGAAAACTGGAATGAAAAGCCAGATGTGATTTCGTATGGACATGATATCGAAGCTGCTTGGCTTTTACAGCAATGTGCAGAAATTTCAGGAAATGAAACCTTAATTGCCAATTTTAAAAAATACGCCATTCAGATAGCCGAAGCCACTAAAGAAGGCCTTGACTTTGATGGTGGATTATGGTACGAATACGATCCTGAAAAAAAAGAATTAATTGCCGAAAAACATTGGTGGCCACAAGCAGAAGCATTAATTGGTTTCTACAATGCATATCAATTAACTGATAAAGAAGAATATCTAGACATTGTTTACAAAATCTGGAAATTCACAAAGAAACACATGATCGATCATCAAAGCGGAGAATGGTTCTGGGGCATCTACGAGGATTATTCCAAAATGAAAAAAGACAAAGCTGGATTTTGGAAATGCCCATATCATAACGGCCGCGCTTGCCTAGAGCTTATTAATCGAATTAAAGACTAAAATGAAAACAACATTTCTTAAAATAGCATTTCTCAGCCTCTCGATTTTAACTATTATCAGCTGTTCTTCAGACAATGAAGACCCCGGCAAAGTAATTGTCGATCCGCCAATGCAAGACGATCCTTTAACGACATCAAATGCGGCAAATTATATGGTCGATGCCGGTGCTACAAAAGAAACTGTTGCTTTATTTTATAACTTAAAGAGACTAGCACAAACCAAAACAGCAATCGGTCAGCAAGATGCTTTCAATAGCTTTTATCAAGATGCTGGCGGAGATTCTGACATTAAAAAAAATACAGGTTTTGATCCAGCAGTTCTGGGTTCAGATTTTATGTTTATTACCGATAAAAACAATAACGAGCAAAGCAATAATTGGTTTTATCAGCAGGAACAAAAAATTATTGCCGATACAAAGGCCGCTTACGCGAAAGGAATAATCAATACTTTCAGTTGGCATTTGAGAGAACCTTACAACGAAGATTCTTTCTACACAGCCGATATGACTTCAGAGCAGAAATCGACCGCTTTTAGAAGCATTCTTCCTGGTGGGGCAAACAACGAATGGTATAAGAAAAAACTAGATAAAGTTGCCAGCGTGGTTTCAAATTTAAAAGGTTCAAATGGCGAATTGATTCCGATAATTTTTAGACCTTTTCATGAATTTGACGGAAGCTGGTTTTGGTGGGGCGCCGATTTTTGTACTGCCGATGAATATAAAAAAGCCTATCAGTTTACAGTTGATTATTTAAAAAACACAAAAGGCGTTCATAATATTTTATATGCTTTTTCTCCCGACAACTCTTATACAACTGAAGCCAATTACTTAAGCCGTTATCCAGGCGATAAATATGTTGATATTATCGGAATGGATAATTACGGAGACTTCAATAATCAAGGACAAACGGGATCTGACAGAGCAAATACAAAACTTAAAATTCTTTCTGATTACGCTAAAACGAAAGTAAAAATCGCCGCCTTAACCGAAACAGGTTATCGTGTAACTAGCACAACTCCTGCCATTACCGATTGGTTTTCTTCACTTTTATACAACGCGTTAACCAAAAATGACATCCAGATAAGTTATGTAATGTTTTGGAACAATAATACTGATGGTTATTATGTTCCGAATAGTTCGGTTTCGAATGCAGCAGATTTTAAAACTTATAGTTTGAAAACAAAATCGGCTTTGGTGAATTCTCTGCCAAAGATGTATGAAATGCCGAAATAACTTTTTGTTTCAGTTTGAATTCAAAACTTTCTAAAATAACGTAAAGCCCTAGCCCTGATAGGAGTGAAAATCCTTTTATGCTGGGGTTCAGCATAAAAGATTGTAACGGATAGCAGGATTAGCTCCATTAAAATATAAATTATGAAAAATAGATTTTTTAAAACCCTTTCGTTAGTCTTAATCTTAACAGCAATTGCATGTAATGCTCAAGAAAAAATCACCGTAAAAGGAAACCAATTTTACAAAGGCGAGAAACCCTATGCTTATATCGGGACCAATTATTGGTACGGAAGTATGTTGGCTTCTAAAAAAATAGGAGACCGAAAAAGGCTTTTACGCGAATTGGATTTAATGAAAAAAAACGGAATTGATAATTTACGTGTTTTAGTTGGTGCTGATGGCGGAAAATATGATTTTACGGTTCGCCCAGCATTGCAATACGAGCAAGGAAAATATGATGAAGATTTACTCGATGGCTTGGATTTCTTGATTAACGAAATGAGCAAACGAAATATGTATGCAGTTTTGTATTTAACGAATAACTGGGAATGGTCGGGCGGAATGTCGCAATATTTAGAATGGAATGGTAAAGGTCCAGTTCCAGTTCCAAATATTCCGCCGAATACTTGGCCTCAGTTTATGTCGTATACAGAACAGTTTCACAGCTGCGAACCATGCATGGAAGCATTGAACAATCATGTAAAGTTTATTATCGGAAGAACAAATTCTTATTCTAAAAAGAAATACAACGAAGACAACACAATTATGGCGTGGCAGGTTGGAAACGAACCAAGAACTTTTACGCCTGAAAATGAAGTAAAATTCACGAAATGGCTCAATAATATTGTGGATTTAATTGATAGTCTAGACAAAAATCATTTGGTTTCTACAGGTTCTGAAGGAAAAAATAGTTCGAACGACAGCATGGAAATCTTCGAAAGAACACATCAAAATCCGAATATTGATTATTTAACCATGCACATTTGGCCTAAAAACTGGAATTGGTTTAAAGCTGATAATGCCGAAGCTACAATGCCAGCCACAATCGAAAATGCCGGAAAATATATTGACGACCACATTAAAGTAGCTAATAATCTGAAAAGGCCAATTATTATTGAAGAATTTGGTCTTCCGAGAGAAAATGAAAATCTGAATGCTGGTGCTTCTTCTGTTTACAGAGATAAGTTTTACAGCTATATTTTTGGACGAGTTGCAGAAAGCGTTAAAAATAATGGCCCGTTAAGAGCAGCAAATTTCTGGGGTTACGGCGGTGAAGGAAAAGCGATTCATCCAGACGGAAAATGGAATCCTGGCGAACCACTTACAACAGATCCTCCTCAAGAACCACAAGGTTTAAACTCTGTTTTTAATGGAGATAAATCGACATTAGAAATTGTGAAAGATTATAATTCAAAATTGAAAAAATAAATTAAAATTCATCCCTATTTTCTGTAGAGACGCACTGCAGTGCGTCTACACAACGAATATCCAAAATACGTTAGACGCACTACGGTGCGTCTCTACAGAATAACAAAATCAAAATTTGATAAAAAATACAACATGAAAAACATATTTATTCTTTTCTGTTTTATAATCGTAAACCTTTCTTTTTCACAAAAGAAACAAGATTTTACGGTGAATTCTCCAAATGGAAAAATCGAAGTTAAAATTGCTGTAAATGATAAAATCTCATGGTCTATTTTGCACGAAAATGATTTGATTTTAGCGCCATCTGAAATGGCTATGACTTTGGATGAAAATAATATTTTAGGAAAAAACCCAGTTGTTTTAAATTCGAAAAAAGAAAGCGTAAATACTTCTTTTGAAACACCTTTATACAAAAAGAAAAGCGTAAAAGATCAGTATAATAAACTAACTATCAATTTTAAAAATGATTTCGCAATTGAATTCCGTGTTTTTGATGATGGTGCGGCGTATCGATTCATTACCAAAAAGAAAAAAGATATTACGATAAAATCAGAAGAAGTTGTTTTAAATTTTGACAAAGACTACAGCACTTTAATGCCTTATGTAAGAGATTTAAGAAATCCGAAAGATCCTTATATTTCTTCTTTTGAAGCACATTACGAAAACAAGAAAATCAGTGAATTTGCAAAAGATACTTTGGCATTTTTACCATTTCTAATTGATTACAAAAATCATAAAAAAGCTGTTTTTCTTGAAGCTAACTTGGAAGATTATCCAGGATTATTCGTTACAAATAATAAAAACAAATCTGGTTTTGAATCTCGTTTTTCTAAATATCCATTAAAAGAAGCCAATGGCGGATTCAACAATATCAACCGATTAATTACCGAAAGAGCCGATTATTTGGTGAAGACAAAAGGAACAAGAACTTTCCCGTGGAGAGCAATTGTAATTTCTGAAAGTGATGCTGCATTAGCGAATAATGATATGGTTCAGAAATTAGCTGAACCTTCAAAAATTAAAGATGTTTCTTGGATTAAACCCGGAAAAGTTGCTTGGGATTGGTGGAACGATTGGAATATTTACAATGTCGATTTTAAAGCCGGAATTAATACGCAGACGTATAAATATTATATTGATTTTGCTTCTAGGAATAAAGTTGAATATGTGGTTTTAGACGAAGGTTGGAGTTTGGAAGAAGATATTATGAAGCATAATCCTAATGTCGATTTAGAGGCTTTGATTACATATGGAAAAGAACGAAATGTTGGAATTATTTTGTGGAGCTCTTGGATGGCTTTGACTAAAAACACAGATGGAATTTTAAAGAATTATGCCAATTTAGGAATTAAAGGTTTTAAAGTTGATTTCTTAGACCGCGATGATGCCAAAATGGTCAATTCGGTTTACGATATTGCTCAAAAAGCGGCAAATTATAAATTGATTCTAGATTTCCACGGAATGTACAAACCAACTGGAATTCAACGAACTTATCCAAATATTTTAAATTTTGAAGGTGTAAAAGGCTTAGAAAACAACAAATGGACACCAAATGATGATGTTCCGCTATATGATTGCACGATTCCGTTTATTAGAATGATGGCTGGACCAATGGATTATACGCCTGGCGCAATGCGAAATGCTACAAAAAGCGAATTCAAACCAAGTCATTCGACACCAATGAGTCAAGGAACAAGATGTCATCAATTGGCATTGTACACGATTTTTGAAGCGCCTTTACAAATGATGGCCGACAGTCCGACTGCTTTTATGAAAGAACAAGAAAGCACCGATTTTATCGCTAAAGTTCCAACGACTTTTGATGAAACTATCGCACTTGATGGTGAAGTTGGAAAATTTGTTTCAATTGCCCGAAGAAAAGGAATTACTTGGTACTTAGGCACAATAACAAATTGGGATTCTAGAGAAGTAACAATTGATTTTTCTTTCCTTGAAAAAGGCAAAAAATTCCAAGCCGAGATTTTCTCTGATGGTATAAACGCAGACAAAGCCGCAACTGATTACAAAAAAGAAATTGTAACAGTTGATTCAACTACGAAATTAAAATATCATTTAGCAAGCGGAGGCGGATTGGCGATGATTATCAAATAAAAAAAGGAGAACAAATTGTTCTCCTTTTTTATCATTTCACATTTTACAAATAGCTTTTTACGCTAGAATTTTTTCAATCGCATTTAATTCATCATGCGAAAACTCTGTATTCTGTAAACAATCAATATTATTACACAATTGTTTTACAGAACTTGCGCCAATTAAAACCGATGTAATTCGTTTGTCTTTCTGCAGCCAAGCCAGAGCCATTTGTGCTAAAGACTGATTTCTATTTTGAGCAATTTCATTCAATTGAATTAATTTCTGAATACGTTCTTGTGTAACCTCATCTTCTCTTAAATGCCCATTCGGATTATGAGCTCGTGAGTTTTCAGGGATTCCTTTTAAATATTTATCGGTCAAAAGTCCTTGTGCCAAAGGCGAAAACGCAATACAGCCTACTCCTTTTTCTTCTAAAACATCCAACAAACCATTTTCAACCCAACGCTCCAACATCGAATATTTTGCTTGATGAATCAAACATGGCGTTCCCAATTGTTTTAAAACATCAACTGCAACTCTCGTTTGTTCCGCAGAATAATTACTGATTCCAACATACAAAGCTTTTCCGCTTCTTACAGCGTGATCTAAAGCCATCATGGTTTCTTCAATCGGTGTTTCTGGATCTGGGCGGTGTGAGTAAAAAATATCGACATAATCAATGCTCATTCTTTTCAAACTCTGATCTAAACTTGACAATAGATATTTTCGTGAACCCCAATCTCCGTAAGGGCCTTTCCACATTGTATAACCTGCTTTGGTAGAAATTACGATTTCATCGCGTAGATTTCCCTGAAAATTATGCCATAATATTTTTCCAAAATTCTCCTCAGCAGAACCTGGAACTGGACCATAATTATTTGCTAAATCAAAGTGAGTAATTCCTTTATCAAAAGCCTCAATAGCAATGCTTTCGGCATTTTCAAAATTATCAACCGAACCGAAGTTATGCCATAATCCTAAAGAAATTTCAGGAAGCAGCAAACCGCTTTTTCCGCATCTGTTATATTTCATTGTTTTAATTTAAAAGTTGGAATTTTAATAGATTTTAAAGGTAAAAACAAACCATGCTATTTAAAACCAAATTCGCATTTAATTTTTGTAAATTTGTTTAAATAATAAAATTATGGAAAATAACTGGCAAAATTTAATTTCAATAAACCAAGATGTTCGGTTTGGCAAACCTATAATTACTGGAACCAGAATTTGTGTTTCTGATATTCTTTCATGGTTATCTACAGGAATGTCTTTTGAAGAAATCATTGAAGATTTTCCTGAATTAAAAAAAGAGCATATTCTTGCTGCGTTAAGTTTTGCTGCTAACAGAGAAAATATTACGAAAATAATAGCCGCATAATGAAGTTACTTCTGGATGCAAATATCTCATGGAGAATAATTAAACTAGTAGAAAATACTTTTTTCAATTGTTTACATGCTAATGATATTCCCGTAAATCAACCGGCAAAAGATATTGAGATTTGGGAATTTGCAAAAGCAAATAATTTCACTATTTTGACTCATGATGATGATTTTGAAAAGTTATTACTTTTAAAAGGAGCCCCTCCAAAAGTTATAATTCTAAAAACTTTCAATAAAAACACTAAACAAATAGCTGAATTTTGTTCTCAAAAAAGTATATAATCGAATCGTTTATAACTAATACTGAACTAATGATTCTAGAAATTTACTAAGTGCTTATTAATTCATATTAACAATAAATCCGACCGTTTTTAGAGATCGGTCGGATTTATTGTTAATATAAAAGCTAAATCAAACTTTATTTTTTTAAGCTAAATCGTGTAGTTTTTTAAGTTTGAAAGAAAAATAAATGTAAAAAATACCGCTTGCGATAAAAGCAAAAGCAGTCCAATATACTATTGAAAGTCCCGCAAAAACAGGATTCCATAATAACAAAAATGAAAACAATAGTCCCAAAATCCCTAATCCTAAAAGATTTTTCCAATCTGGAACAGAATAGCTTTTTAAATTAAAAGCCATAAAAATAGCCATTACAGAGCGAAACAAAATAGCCAATCCAACATAAAGTGGCAAAAGTGTTACTGAAACTAACGGATTAGCAATTAATACTATTCCAACTCCTAAACCTATAATTCCCGAGATCAGCGTCCAGCCCCAATTGTCTATTTTTTTTCTGTTTGAAAGTGCAAAAATAATTTCAAAAATTCCGCTGACCAGAAACGATACACTAAATAAAAATGCTAATGTTAAATATGCTTTTACAGGTGTGGCAAAAGACCAAAATCCGATGATTACAAAAAGTATTCCCACTAATAACGGAATGTACCAATAATCAATTGCTGCTTTCACTTTTTTAAATAAAGAATGTTCCATAATACTGTTTTAAAATCTTGCCTACTCTATAAAGTTTTCAGCTTACCTTGAATTGCCAATTAAAAAATATTTAAATGGCTGTCTATCAAAGATAAGGCAAAAGCGTAAACCAAAATATTTTTCCTACAATAAAATACTAACATACAAATACTTAACAAACTACAATATGCAAATCAATAGCGTCCAGCTTTAGCTGGATAAAAACATAAACACAATAAAACAGGGCTTTGGCCAAACCTACAAAGTTTGGCTAAAGCCCTGTTCCTATTCAAATCTTATTCCCCTAGCTGAAGCTAGGGGCTATTCAAAAATCTTTACTGCCAACAACTATCGGGATTGCGAGATTAAAAAAACTTAGTGTCTTAGTACCTTTGTGGCAAAACCCTTTTTACTCTTTAATTTCAAAACCACTCTGCAAACCTTTATCAGAACTACCTCCAACCATGATTTTAAACGTTCCAGGTTCAACTAAATAATCTCCTTCATTATCATAAAACCCAAGTTCCTTATCGGTTAAAGTAAAGTTTACTGTTTTCGTTTCACCTTTTTTCAGGTTTACCAATTCAAAACCTTTCAATTCTTTTATTGGACGAACGATACTTGCAAATTCATCATGAATGTATAATTGAACCACTTCTTTTCCATCATAATTTCCAGAGTTCGTAACCTCAACGCTCACTTGAACTTTTTCACCTTTTGCGAAAGCCGTTTTATTCAACTTCAAGTTTTTATAATCAAAAGTCGTGTAGCTTAAACCAAAACCAAACGGAAATTGGGGCGTTTTCTCGACATCCATATAATGCGACCAGAAAACATTTTTATCGCTATCGATCGGTCTTCCTGTGCTGTATTTATTATAGTAAATCGGCACCTGCCCAACATTTCTAGGAAATGACATCGGCAATTTTCCGCTCGGATTGTAATCTCCGTACAAAACCTGCGCAACTGCATTTCCGGCTTGGGTTCCCAAATGCCAAGCTTCCACAATGGCCGGAACATTTTCTGCCGCCCACGGAATGCTCAACGGACGACCATTGTTTAAAACCAAAACCACATTCGGATTCACTTTGTAGATTTCTTCCAATAATTCCTGCTGCAAACCTGGCAGATTCAAATCGGTTCTGCTTCTTCCTTCACCGCTCTGGAATCCGTATTCGCCTAAAACCATTACTACGGCATCGGCATTTTTAGCCGCATTTTTAGCCGCTTCAAATCCGCTTCTGTCTGTTGTGTTGAAAACTGTTTCCGTTAAGAAAGTTGCTTTCTGTTTTAATAAATCTGCCCCTTTTTCAAAAGTCAGCTGGTTGCCTTTGTACTGCTGCATCCCTTCTAAAACCGAAACCGCGGTATCGTCTGAAGCCGCAATTCTCCAGCTTCCCAACGGACTGTTTTTATCGTTTGCCAAAGCTCCGATTAAAGCGATTTTCTGACCTGATTTTTTCAGCGGAAGCAGATTCTTTTCGTTTTTCAGCAAAACGATCGATTTCTTTGCCATATCCAAAACGCCTTCGTTATTGGCTCTGCTTCCAACGACTTCTTTTTCGCGTTTCTCATCGCAATATCTGTACGGATCATCAAATAGCCCCAATTCAAATTTCACGCGAAGAATTCGGCGAACGGCATCATCGATTAAAGATTCTTTTACTTTTCCTGATTTTACCAGATCAACCAGTTTTGCAACGTACAAATACGATTCCATATCCATATCAGAACCTGCAATTACGGCTTTTGCCGCTGCATCGGCTTCGTCTTTTGCATAACCGTGCGCAATCATTTCGCGGATTGAAGCATAATCGGAAATCACGAATCCGTCAAACTTCCATTTTCCTTTTAGAATATCCCTTTGCAAAAAGGCATTTCCAGTTGCAGGAACACCGTTCAAAGTATTAAACGAATTCATAAACGTGCGGACTCCCGCTTCAACTGCAGCTTCAAAAGGAGGCAGCACAGAATTGTACAATTTCGAATTGCTGATATCCACAATATTATATTCCAATCCCGCTTCAACATAACCGTAAGCCGCAAAATGTTTCGCACAAGCCGCAATTGTATTTGCTTTCGCCAAATCAGCAACAGTTTCTCCCTGAAAGCCTTTTACTCTTGCATATCCAATTTTGCTTCCCAAATACGGATCTTCTCCCGCGCCTTCCATCACGCGTCCCCAACGCGCATCATTTGCCACATCAACATTTGGCCCAAAAGTCCAATTGATTCCGGATGCCGAAGCCTCGTCTGCCGCAATCGCAGCCGATTTCTTAATCGCTTCCAAATCCCAGCTCGCAGCTTCTGCCAGCGGAATAGGGCTTAACGTCTTATAGCCATGTATCACGTCAAAACCGATAATTAATGGAATTCCCAAGCGGGTTTCTTCGACTGCAATTTTCTGCACCGCGCGCACTTCTTTAACGCCGCGAACTGTCAGCATCGATCCGACAAGGCCTTTTCTTAAATGCTCGTATTTCAGTTCGGCTGTTCCGCCTTTTGGCGCTGGTCCCGTAACATCCCAAAAGCCATTGTATTGGTTCATCTGCCCAACTTTTTCCTCCAGCGTCATTAATGGCAGAAGCAGGTCTATGCGCTGCTCAACAGTTTTATTTTTATCCAGATACGGCTTTTTTTGTGCATTCATATTTCCAACAGTAAACAGGGATAAAACCCCGATAATAATTATTTTTTTATTTTTCATGATGGTTTAGTTAGTTCTTTTTTAGGGACTAAGATTCTAAGTTTCTGAGATATTAAGTTTTTCAAAACTTTGCATCTTAGCGTCTTTGCGAGATTCGAACTATACATTTTTTAGCTTCGACTTCACTAAGCTTGGCAAAGCATATCAATAATCTAAAATCTTGCTTCTTTCCCCTCCTCTCTATAACTCAGAAATAAAACAAGAAGCAGGCAAATTCGCTTTATTAAACAAATCTGACTGAATCGTATTTCCCCATGCAAATCTCACTTTTGCTGGAGAACCTACTTTTTTACTTGTCACAATCACTTCGTTATTTTTAATCGAAGCTTCGGCCGGATAGAAAACTCCATCTATTCCCGCAACCTCAAATTGATTCGATTTTTTGTCTTTAAAGTACAATCCGTCTCCGTAGTCAAAAGAAACGATTACTGCATTTTTATCCACTTTAATTCCTTTAAAAAGCGGTCCATTAACGAAGTTAGGATTGGTTTTGTAAGTTTCTGCTAAAGCCAAATTCGCTAAACGAATTCCAACCGATTTTTTATTTTTGGGATGAATATCAATCGTATCCGAAATATCGCTAATTACAACCATTCCTGTTTTTGAAACTTCTTTCAATAATTTTCTCTGAGAATCTCTAACCGTTACGTTTGAGAAATTATTTGAACCATTTTTAAATGGCGCAATCTGAACGTAATAAAATGGGAAATTATCATTCCATTCTTTTCTCCAAGAAGTAATTAAGGCTCCTAAAGTTTTATCATAAACTAGCGAACCAACATTAGATTCTCCTTGATACCAAAGCGTTCCTGCGATTTTAAATCCGACAATTGGATAAATCATCGCATTATAAGCACGTCCAGGTTGTCTTGGTCCATATTCTTGTTCGTTAAGCTTTTTTGCATTTTCTAATAAAAGCGGATCATTATTTACCACATCTTCTGGCATCCAGATTTCAGCCGGAGTTCCGCCCCAATTCGAAGAAATTAATCCGATTGGAATATTTTTTAAATCTTCGCGAAGGCGTTTAGCAAAAAAGTAGCCAATCGCACTAAAATATTTCATCGTTTCTGGAGTCGATTCTGTCCAATTTCCCAGCAAATTATTCTGCGGACTTTCCGCCGTTAATTTCGGAACGGTAAAAAACCGAATGTTTGGATTCGTGGCATTTTTCATTTCTTCTTCTCCATCATCAATTCCCCAACTCACAGACATTTCCATATTTGATTGTCCTGAACAAAGCCAAACTTCTCCAATTAGAATGTTTTTTAAAACGACTTCATTATAGCCCTTTATAGAAATAGTAAAAGGTCCACCCGCTTCTGGAGTTTTAATGGTAATTTCCCATTTTGCTTGGTTGTTGGCAACGGTTTTATATTCCTGATTGTTCCAACTCGAAACTAGTTTAATTTCTTCTTTCGGATTTGCCCAACCCCAAATTTTCACTTGAGAGTTGCGTTGTAAAACCATATTATCACTAAAAATATTCGGAAGCGAAATGTTTGCCATCATAGTACTGGAAATCAATAAAAAGAAAACAAACTTATAGATATTATTTTTCATTTAGCAACTTCTTTAAAAATGGAGCATATTCGTTTGCCAAAACCTTATGTTCTGCAAGATCTGGATGCCCTGAACATCCGCTTGGAGTCATTGGTTTAAATTTGAAAATCTGAATTGGTTTATGTGCTTTATCATTCGCGAAAGCGTTTTTAACTTTATTCAGACAATCTTCAAAAACAACTCCTCTTTCACCTCCAACCATTGGACTATTCGTAATTACAATCTGTACTTTTGGATTATGTTCGTACAACATTTTTATAAAATTGATGTAATTCGAAATGTATTTTTCTGGATTAAAAGGCAATCTTTCTTTTTTGCCGTCACCGCCAGAAAAATCATTTGTTCCTAAAGCAATACTGATAATATCAGGTTGAAAAGCAAAATCATATTTAGGTTTTGATACATCTTTCGTTAGATATAAATTTGGATAAGCATCTGGCATTATAGCTTCGTCTTTATTCTCATCATTCCAGTTTCTATACATTCCGATTCCAGAAACGCAGCTCATTAAGTAATCGGTATCGATTTCTCGTGAAAGTGTTGGTCCATAAGCATAATAACCGTTATGATGATCCATGTACTCTCCTTTATCACAAGGAACATCAGACGGATCGCTAGCGGCGCCACAAGTAATAGAATCACCAATAAATTCTATTTTCTTTTTCTTTTTAAACGAAATCGGAATTAATTTCGAAGTTGTTCCAGCAAACAAAATATTGCCACTTTGGGCTTCAGTATTTTTATAAATTTCTAGTCGATGTTCTTTTTTACTTGAAGTCACTTTTATTGGAAATACCTGCACAGCTCCTTTTTCAATTCTGATCTTCCCAATATATTTACCGTCCAAAACCAATTGAACATAATTATGATGTTCATAAGCGTCTACGCTTTGAAGTGAAATTGAACATTCTTTTCCTGTAAAATTGAAAGAAACAGATGAAGCTGTTCCGATCAAAATGACATTATCATTTTGCAGTTTTTCTATTCTGCCCTGATATAAGTAAGTTTTATTTGAATTTAGTGTTTGCGAAGTCGAAATAACTGAAATCAGTAAAAACAAAATTAAAAGGGCTATTTTTTTGGGAAACATAATTTATTTGTTAAAATCTAAATACGATTCACAAATATATTGGAAAGAGAATATCGAAAAAGATACTAAAATGTCAAAAAGTAATAAAAAAACACCACACAAACACATCACTTTTGGCTTTCATAACGTTAATTCTTACAAGTGCGACAAATAGTATTGCTTTGAAATGCTTAATTTGCCGTTTTTATTTATCAATTCAATAGTTTTTATAGCCCAAATGAAATTACGTCTTTTTACTTTTCTATCTGCCTTTATATTATTTTCTTCTTTTACTTTCAAAAAGAATAGTGAACAAATTCTAGTTCAAAATTCTAACATTCAAACCGAAATCAATCGTGATTCTATTGTTGTTTTTGCAAAAAAACATTTAGGAATTCCTTACAGGTACGCCAGCAGTAATCCTCAAAAAGGATTTGATTGCTCGGGTTTTGTCGGTTATGTATTTAAAAATTTTGGAATGACGCTTCCGCGAAGTTCTAGCGGTTATAAAAATATTGGTAAAACTGTAAAACCAGAAGATTTTAAAGTTGGTGATATTTTAGTTTTTTACGGATATAAAAACAGAAATATTGTAGGTCACGTTGGAATTATTTGTGAAGCCAATGGAATGCATTCGAAATTTATTCATGCTTCATCAGGAAAAGCACAGCAAGTAACTATAACAGCGCTTGATACAGAACATTATACCAAACGCTTTTATAAATGTGTTGATGTTTTATCGAAATAGTTTTTTTTCGCCACTATTTTATTTTTTGCCACTCCCGATAGCTATCGGGATAAAAAGATTTGCACAGATTTTTTTAATCCTTTTAATCCTTTAATCTGTGGCTTTTATTTTTTGCCACGAATTGCACTAATTTTCACTAATTTTTTATTTGCAATACTATAATTTAATTCGTGTAAATTCGTGTAATTCGTGGCAACCTTACACTTTTATTCTTCGGTTAAGAGTTTAATTAGACTTTCATCTCTTCCATAAATATCTTTGTAGAAGTTTAGATTTCCTTCACGGTCAACCCAAGCGGTAAAATATCCGATGTATACTGGAATTTTTTTCTTAAGCGTATACCAGCTTTCTTTTCCTGCATGCATGGCTTTATCAATTCTTGCAGGATTCCATTGTGGATCTACTTTTAATAGCTCAATTGCCAATTCACGTGGTTTTGCTACACGTACACAACCATGACTAAATGCTCGGCTTTCTCTTTCGAACAAACTTTTTGAAGGTGTATCATGCAAATAAATATTGCTTGAATTTGGAAATAAAAACTTCACTAAACCCAAAGAATTATTTTTTCCTGGAAGCTGACGAACCGCGCCATTATTCCACTCCAGATTTTTCTTTTGCAGATAATTTTTATCCTTTGCCATTCCGGGTTTAATCTCCGAATTAATAATGCTTGTTGGTACATTCCAATACGGACTAAAAACAATATTACTCATCATTCCGCTAAAAATAACGGTTTTAGTCATTGCTCTTCCAACCACAACTGGAGAAATAAAAGCAATTTTTCCGTCTTCAATTATATACAGTTTAAATTCAGGAATATTAACTTCGATATATTTTTGACCTTTTTCTAATTCAGGATCAATCCAACGGCAACGTTCCATATTCACGATGATTGTTTTGATACGTTCTGAAACTGGAATATTTAAATCATTTATATGCTCTAATAAAATAGTGTTTTTTGGAGTATAACCGTGACGTGCTTCATAGTACTTCATGGCTTTCATTAAAATGGTATCGCAAACGGCACTTTTATTATCTTCCTTAATATCTTTTGTTACAAAAAGCCTTTCTCTAATTTGAGCAACAATATCTGATGAATCTCCAACTTTTAACGCTTTGTAATCTTCACCAGTTTCGATAGTTTTCCAACCGCCGTTTTTCTCAATTTCTCTATATTCTTTTAAAGCATCACGAAGCTTGTAATACTGGCTGAACATCTTTTTCTTCTTATCATCCAAAATGGTTGATTTCTTAAAAATAGAATCTGAAAGTACTTGATAGTTGAATTTTTTTCTTGGCAAAAGCCATTCTAACGAAATACTTGTTTTTTCATCAAAACCTGCATATACTTTTTCGGCATAATAGTAATACAAATTTGACAGTAGTAAATCGGTATCTTCTTTGGATAATTTTTTGGTTGGATTGTTTTCGAAAACCGAATTTAGTTCTTCTTTATAAGGATAATTGGCTTTTAATCCTTCTTGATCTAAATTTTTGTATTGATTGAATAATGTACTTCCAAACTCAACTACTCCTTTATTATCCTGCCATAATTGAGTCGATTTGTTTTTTTGATACAAAGCGGTTACATCATTTTTAAATTTATCCAGTTTAGGATAATTTTCATAAAACTTCGCAATGCGTGCGGTGTCAATTGTAAGTTTTAATTCTGGAATTTTTTCAACTTTTTTTATCGATTTTTCTTCCTTCTTATCGGCTTTCGAATTACACGAAAAAACAACGAAAAAAACAACTGCAATTAAAGGCGTATACCAAATTTTCATAAGTAGATTTTTTTATTAAAAGTAAATCTGTTGAGCTTAATTATTTTCAACACATAGAAACATAGTTTTTTGAAAAATTAAAAAAAGGCGTTTCGCTAATTTAAATGCACATAGTTTATCTATGTGTCGAAGCTTGTTTCTTTTTAATCCCTATTTTTAGACTTAAAAATCTATGTTTCTATGTGTTAAAGTCTATTTTTTAAATTCTATTTAATGAGTTAAAAGTAGAAAAATTTCTATTAAATCAAAGAATTCCGAAACAAATCTTAACCATATTTTTTTGGCATTTAAGCGTTTAATAAAAAAATAAAAAGCTCCAAACAATTTTCATGTCTGGAGCTTTCGCCATATAACCAACCTATTAAAAATCTTAGATAACTGTACCTTTTAAAGTAAGTACTTTAGGTGTTGTTTCTGCACTAGTTGTTACAGTAACTGTTTTTGTAAAAGCACCTTTGTTTGCAGCATTGTAAGTTGCAGTAACTTTTGCAGATTTACCTGGCTGAATTGGTTCTTTTGTGTAATCTGTAGCTGTACATCCGCAAGATCCTTGTACGTTTGTAATAACTACAGCTGTTTTTCCTGTATTTTTAAATTCGTATACAATTGCTTTTGGAGTTCCTTGCGGAATTTGTCCTACATCAATTGTTTCTGCTTTCCAAACAATTGTAGAAGCTGCAGCAGTTTCTGAAATTTCATTATCTGAAACTAAAGATTGTACTGGCGCAATTGCCGAAAAAGACATTAGGCCTAAAGCCAAAGCTAACATCGAAATTTTGATCATTTTCATAACTGATATATTTAAAATGGTTTGTAGTTCATTTTGATATTACAAAGGTAATTCAGACAAAAATAAATCGCTGTTAACCGCTTTCAAACGTTTGTTAATGACTTGTTAATCGCTTATTTTCAGGCTAAAATTGATTAATATTACACTCTTAAAATTCTGCATTCTTGAAAATTAATAAACTTAACAGCATCATTATCTTAGGATTGGTAGCCATCATCAGTATTTTGGTGGCACAATTGTTATGGACAAAAGAGGCTTTCACAATCGAACAAAAAAAACTTAGCCAAAAAGCACATATTGCTTTACTAGAAGTGGCTAAAAAATTATACGAAGGAACTAATCATGAACTTCCGGTTCAGAATCCTGTACAGAAAATTGCAAACGACTATTATATTGTAAATGTCGACAATGAATTTGAACCTGATATTTTAGAATTTTATCTAAAGACAGAATTCAAAAAAATGAATATCACGACCGACTTTGAATATGCAATGTACAATTGCCAAAGTGATGAAATGATTTATGGCGATTATATTTCGCTTTCGAAGAAAAAATCAGAATGTAAAAAGACTGTTTATTTTCCTAAACATAAAAATCTGGTTTATTATTTCGCTGTTCGTTTTCCGAATGAAACCACCTATTTATTCAGTTCTATGCGTTTTTGGTTTATTCTTTCAACCGCATTGATTCTGATTTTATTGATTTATGTGTATTCTATTTTTACACTTTTACAGCATAAAAAATATTCAGAACTGCAGCGTGATTTCATCAATAATATGACGCACGAATTTAAAACTCCTTTAGCATCTATTCTTATTGCATCGAAATATTTGATCGAACAAAAACCAATTAAAGAAGATAAAAAACTTTTTACTTATACCGATATTATTATCAATCAAGGAAATAAACTAAACGGCCACATCGAAAAGATTCTAGATATTGCAAGATCTGATTATACTCCGTTAGAACTTAAAAAAGAAAGTATTTTAATTGTTCCGATTATTGAAGAGACAATAGAAAACATTAAACTAAAATATCCTGAGGCTTCTATTACAATTGAAACTGTTTCAAAAGAATATTTACTTGAAACTGATACTTTTCATTTTGCCAATTTAGTTTATAATTTATTGGATAATGCTATAAAGTATTGTAATGAAAAACCAGAAGTTACAATAAAAATTATTGAAGATAATAATTGTCTAAAACTCGAATTTATTGATAACGGAATTGGCATTAATCCTAAAAAAATATCTTTTATCTTTGATAAGTTTTATCGCGTTCAGAACGAAAAAAGTAACGAAGTTAACGGTTTTGGACTTGGTTTATATTATGTAAAAGAAATCTGCAGTTTGCAAAACTGGAAAATAAAAGCCGAAAATAATCAAGAAAAAGGTGTTACTTTAACTTTATCAATTCCTTACAAAAAATGAAAAATTTCAAAATACTATATGCCGAAGACGACGAAACCCTTGCGTTTTTAACCAAAGATAATTTGGAGCAAAATAATTATGAAGTAATTCATTGTTCTGACGGAAAATCGGCACTTAAAATTTTTGAGGAAGAAGAATTTGATGTGTGCATTTTTGATATTATGATGCCAAAAATGGATGGTTTTGAGCTTGCAGAAGCAGTTCGAAAAATTGATGTTAATGTTCCTATTATTTTCCTTTCGGCTAAAACTTTAAAAGAAGATCGCATTAAAGGACTTCGTCTTGGGGCAGATGATTATTTGGTAAAACCTTTCAGCATTGAAGAATTACTTCTGAAAATTGAAATTTTCTTGAAACGATCTCAGAAAAATATTCCGCCTGCAAAAACAATTTATGAGGTAGGAAAATATCAGTTTGACACTAAAAATTTCATTCTTTTTAATGACGAAGAAAAAGTTGGATTAACTCAGCGTGAAGCAGAATTATTGAAACTTTTTCTAGATCATAAAAATTCTGTTTTAAAACGCGAACAAATCTTAACCTCTTTATGGGGAACAGATGACTATTTTATGGGAAGAAGTCTAGATGTTTTTATTTCGAGACTGCGTAAAATCTTAGCCAACGAGCAAGGCATTTCGATTGAAAACCTACACGGAATTGGGTTTAGGTTTTCTATTGGATAAACTTTTTTTCTTAAAGTAAAGTAACCACGAAGTTTTGTCATTCCGACGTAGGAGGAATCTCCACGACAATATTTCACAAAGCTATTCCAATCTTTGGCGAGCTACTTACGGAGATTCCTCGTTCCTCGGAATGACAAACAGAACTTAAATACTGTAAATCAACTACAGTAACCACAAAGTTTTGTCATTCCGACGGAGGAGGAATCTCCACGACGATATTCCACAAAGTGATTCAATCTTTGGCGAGCTACTTACGGAGATTCCTCGTTCCTCGGAATGACAAACTAGGCTTGAAAAACTTTAAATAACATACCTGTAACCACAAAGTTTTGTCATTCCGACGAAGGAGGAATCTCCGCGGCAATATTCTACAAAGCTATTCCAATCTTTGGCGAGCTACTTACGGAGATTCCTCGTTCCTCGGAATGACAAACTAGACTTGAAAAACTTTGTCTTCGAATTAATATTCCAAAAATTTCAATTCAGGATTTATAGTTTTAATTAAATCAATTTTCTTCTCTCTCCTCCATCCTTTAATTTCTTTCTCCCTCGCAATCGCTTCTTGAATCCAAGTAAATTTTTCGTAATAAAGTAAGAACTCAACATTGTATTTCGAAGCAAAAGTTTTATTGTTCAATAAAACATTCTCTTTATGCTTTATTAATCTCTTTTTTAAATTATTAGCAACTCCAACATAAAAGATAGATTTCGATTTATTTGTCAAAATATAAATGAAATACGTATGAAAACCTTCTTGTAAATGCATAAATTTAAATAATGACAATACTACTAAAAATAAAGAAAAATCTGTAAATTAATTTTAGAAAAACTTTGTATTTTTAGTATCTAATTTTCTTGGATATGAAATTACATCATTTGCGAAATGCCACTTTGGTAATTGAAACAGAGAAGCATGTCATTTTAGTTGACCCAATGTTAGGTAAAAGAAAAACAATTCCGCCTTTTACTATTTTCAGATATAAACCGAAAAGAAATCCGTTGGTGGCACTGCCAAAAAACAGTCGCGACATCTTAAGTCGAGTTACGCATTGTTTGATTACACATTTGCATGCAGATCATATTGATAAAGCTGGCGAGGTTTTTTTAAGACGAAAGAGCATTCCTGTTATTTGCAGTTCTAAAGACGAAAAAGCGCTTGTTCAAAGAGGACTTAGTGTAATTCAGACTCTAGAATATTGGGAACCACAAAAGTTCTTAGACGGAAAAATTACTGGAATTCCAGCTATTCATGGTTATGGTTTTATCGCCAAATTAATGGGCAATGTCATGGGATTTCTTATTGAATTAGCCGATCAAAAATCAATTTATATTAGTTCTGATACTATTTTTACAGCACATGTAGAAAAGGTTTTAACGCAATTTAAACCTGATATTTCGATTGTAGCCTGCGGAACCGCAAGACTTGATATTGGACAGCCATTATTAATGCGAATGGATGACATTTTAAAATTTGTCACACTTGCTCCTGGAAAAGTTCTTGCAAATCATTTAGAGGCTTTAAACCATTGTCCGACAACAAGACTTCAATTAAAAACAGCTCTTTCAGATCATGGCCTTTTAACTAAAACTTCTATCCCAAATGATGGAGAATGTATTGAATATTAAAGTACCAATAATCCAAATTCACGCAAAGTGTTTATAGGTTTAGAGTACCAGAACAATTCGAAATCTTCCAATTCGGTTTCAAAATCAGTTTTGACTTCTTGAAAAGTATAATTTTTAGAACCCGAAACGGCTATTTTTGATAAAATTGCAACTAACCATTCGCCTTCTTCTTTGCTGGTTTGAATATCGAAACTTTCTTTTTTATCGTGAAAAGTCAATGACATCATTTCCCAACTTCTTCCTTTTTTCGATTTCGTAAATAAAGACACTGAAGGTTTTCCGCCCAACCAAACCACTTTTGCATTTGGTTTTGTATTAAAATCGTTTTGTTCTTCTAAGGCATTAAAAATAAAATCGGGATGAATTTTTGTTTTCGGAATTTTAAAATCGAACCAATCTTGCAATTCGTAATCAAAACAGATTCCATGCATGAAATTGAAAAGCGATTTCTTTAATCCGAAACTGAATTTATCGTGATTGATTCCTGTAGAATCAATGTATTCTATATCATTATTAGCAAAAGTTCCTATTACTTCTGTTTTCTTTGTCACACCAAATTTCTCTGGATATAATCCGACTGGACTATGCGCCGTAAGAGCAAATTGATGCCAAAAACCAGATTGTAAAACTCCAGCTTCAAACAATTGGCGAACCATTTCTAAACTATCAACCGTTTCCTGAATCGTTTGTGTTGGATATCCATACATTAAATACGCATGAACCATAATTCCTGCTTCGGTAAAGTTTCGGGTAACTTTTGCCACTTGTTCTACTGTAACTCCTTTATCAATTAATTTCAACAATCGGTCTGAAGCAACTTCTAGACCACCTGAAACAGCAATACAGCCAGAAGCTTTCAGTAACAAGCATAAATCTTTTGAAAAGCTTTTTTCAAATCTAATATTTGTCCACCATGTTACGGCGAGTTTTCTTTTTAGAATTTCAAGAGCTAGAGCACGCATTAAAGCTGGCGGTGCGGCTTCATCAACAAAATGAAATCCGTTTTGACCTGTTTTTTCTATCAATTCCTCCATTCGATCACAAAGCAAACTTGCCGCAACTGGCTCGTAAACTTTTATATAATCTAAAGAAATATCACAAAAAGTACATTTTCCCCAATAACAGCCATGCGCCATTGTGAGTTTATTCCATCTTCCATCGCTCCACATTCTGTGCATCGGATTTACAATTTCGATAACCGAAATATATTTATCCAAAGGAAGATCTGAATAATCTGGCGTTCCTACATAAGCTTGTTTGTAATCGTGTTTTAAAGAATTGTTTTTGTAAACGACTTCTCCGTTTTCTAATAAAAAAGTTCTTTTAAAAGAATCAGAAACTGGATTTTCTAAATGAAAAATTAATTCTTCGATTGGGACTTCTCCATCATCTAAAGTAATGAAATCGAAAAACTCAAAAACACGTTTATCAGAAAGCGAACGTAATTCGGTATTTGGAAAACCTCCTCCCATTGAAATTTTTATTTCAGGATGATTTTGTTTAACCCATTGTGCGCAACGAAACGCGCTATATAAATTCCCTGGAAAAGGAACAGAAATTAGAAATAAAGTCGGTTTTACCGCTTCTATTTTAGATTTTAAAAGCGAAATTAAAATCGAATCAATGTAAGTTGGTTCTTGCTGTAAAGCTTCGTATAACTCATCAAAAGAATTGGCACTTCGTCCTAAACGTTCTGCATATCGGCTGAAACCAAAATTTTCATCGACGCATTCTACAATAAAATCTGAAATATCTTCAAGATATAACGTTGCCAAATGTTTTGCTTTGTCTTGAGTTCCCATTGTTCCAAAAGCCCAATCCAATTCTTCTAGCTGTGCAAAACGAGAGGCCTCAGGCAAAAAATCTTCCTGACAAATCTGCAAAGCCAAAGTTGGATTTTTCCCTTGTAAAAACTGAATTACAGAATCGATTGTTTTGATGTATTCGTCTTGAAGAGCAAAAATACGTTTAGAATTATCTGAGATTTCAGAGTCAAGTTGAAACTTAGAGCTTGAGATTTCAAACAAATCAATAAGCCCTTTTTTTGAAAACAATTCCAAAATCACATCAATACCCAAATCTGCCTGAACCGATTCGATACTTTTAGTGTTTAAAAAACCTTTTATATACGCCGTTGCCGGATACGGTGTATTCAGTTGTGTAAAAGGCGGCGTAATTACAAAAAGTTTCGTTTTCAAAAGAGTTTTTTTTTGCAAAAATAAGGGATATTTAGAATTATTCGACAAAAGAAATAAATCCGAATTATTTGGCTAACATCTCTTAATATTTTAAATTTTTATTATTGATATTAAACTTACAAAAACATTTTCTTTTCATATTTATGGCATTGTATTTTGGCTATATTTGCCAACAAAATTTCCTTAAATGAAGCTTAGAACTTTACTCTTATTTATTGTTTTTATTAAATATTCTTGTGTTTTTTCGCAAGAAATTAATCCAAATTCTTCCCGTAATTTATTATTAGAAGATAAAGATGGTCATCTAATTCAAAATTTGGAACAGCAAAAGCAATTTTTGAAAATCAGAGAGGAAAAGATGAAAGCAGAAGTCTTGAATTTGCAAAAGGCAATTTTTAATTCAGGCAATGGAAATTTGACTTCAAAAACAGCAGCGACTCTTCAAGGCGTAGAAATGTGTACTAATGCAGGTTTTGAGCAATATGAAACGGTCAACGGAAACAGTTATCTTAAGAATTTTCTTTGCACAATTGGTGATCCTCCTGGTCCAACGCAATGCCAATCAATAAGTAATACTGCCGACTCGTATATTAATCGCTATAATCCTAATAATATGGATATTATGGCAACTACTGTTGCTTCAAATTTAATTGACCCTTATATGGGAGACATTAAAGCATTTGATCAATATGCTCTTAAAATCAATTATGAGAACTCCTCTACCTATGGCTCTATTGTCCAGGGCAAAAGGTTTAAAACCAATAATGAAAATTATCTGAAATTTAATTACAAAGCGGTACTGCAAAGTGTGTACGACGATAGCCATACGGATAATCAAGCTTTTGTAAAAGCACGTATTTTAGATAAAAACAAAAAAGTTGTCAGTGAATTTTGTTTGGTTGGAGACGAAAAAAATTGTATTTTCAGCAAGGTTCCAAGTCAATATTCTGATTTTGTTACTTTATATACTACCAATTGGCAATCTGGAATATTAGACATTTCATCAATTCCAAATAATGAGGAGTTTACCGTTGAATTTATGGCTTCAAGATGTGGATTGGGAGGGCATTTTGGGTATATGTATATTGATGATGTTTGTACCTTACACTCTGCAGAAAACTTGCAAGGTTCTATAGAGCTTGATCCTTTGAATAAAGTTTGTCCGACTTTACCAATTTCAGTTTGTGGCAATTATACTATTCCTAATTCTGGAGGAATTTCTGCATCAGTAAAAAAAATCACTTTAAATGTTTATAATAGCAATAATGTGTCTGTTTACAGTACATCAACTACTTCAAGCTTAGACACAACAAATAAAAAATTTTGCTTTACATTAAAAACCAGTGATTTTCCAAATATTACAAATGCTAATTATAATGTAGGCGTACAAATAGATTATAACATTTCTGGGACTTCATGCTCCGGAACCACATTTGATTCTGCTACAGATCCTGACGCAAATCCTGGTTGGGATATTTCTTTTTTGAATTGCTCTTCAAGTTGTACTATTAATGTAACAACTGCAAAAATATCTCAATGTGATGCCAACCGCGACGGAACTGAAAACTTTAATTTATCTACATTAAATTCTTTAATAGTTCCTTCTACAACGGGGTTAAATTTTAGTTATTTCAAAAATTATAATGAGGCAGAATCTAACTTGAATGCTATCACCAATTTTACAAGTTATCCAAGTTCAAGTGCTTCTATTTTTGTTAGAGTAAGTAAGGATGCAACTTGTTATAAAATAATTTCTGCCAATTTAGAGGTGAGAAATCCAACAGCAAATATTACAGGTATTTTAAATGTTTGCTCTGGAAGCACTGTATTAACCGCTTCTTCTGGAGCTTCGTATTTATGGAGTACAGGAGCAACTACCCAAAGTATTACGGTAACTTCGCTAGGAAATTATTCTGTTACTGTGAAGGACTCTTTTGGATGTTCCAGCGATGCAAGTGTTAGTATCGAACCTAGCCAAACTGCTGTGTCTCCTACCTTGCAGATTACGCAACCTTCTTGTTTTGTAACTACAGGAACGATAAAAGTAACTTCACCGGCATCACAATACAGTTTTGATGATGGCGCAACTTGGGAGGCAAACGCTACAAAGAGTAATTTATACCCTGGAAACTATTTAGTAAAAATAAAGACTGTAAATGGATGCACTTCTTATTCGCAAAGTGTTACTATTACAGCGGCTTCTACTTCGTATCCAAATTACAGTTATACCAATCCTCTATTTTGCGGAGATACGGGCAGTATTACTATTATAACTCCAGCTTCGTACTATAGTTTTGATGATGGTAAAACTTGGGGAAATAATCCTACTGCTAACAATCTTTTACCTGCAACTTATAAAATTCGAACCAAAGATTTACAAGGTTGTATTTCATCAGCAAATAATGTACTCATTAGTAGCAATACTTTAGAAACTCCAACTTATACAATCGTACTGCCCGCTTGTAATACAAAAGGAAGCATAACCATCAATACTCTTTCTGATTTTTATACTTTTGACGGAGGAACTACATGGGTTACAAATAACAAAATGAGCAACTTAGATGCAGGAAGCTATTCTTTAGGAATAAAAAATGCTTTAGGTTGTACCTCTGGTTATTCCTATGCTTATTTAAATGATTTTAAGGACTCCTATCCCGAATATACAACTGAACAGCCTGTTTGCGGAAGGGACGGAAGCATTACTATTACTACAGTAGCAGATTCATATAGTTTTGATAATGGAGCAACTTGGACTAGCAATAATGTTAAAATTTTACCTTTTGGAACCTATCAAATAAAAATAAAAAACAGTGCAGGATGCATCAGTTCTGCTAATTATGCTTATTTATATCAGCCTTATTTGGATACCCCGATTATTAGCTTGGAACAGCCAACTTGTGGTACAAACGGAAAAATCACTGTCAACTCATTATCCGACTTTTATAGTTTTGACAATGGCGCAACGTGGACAACATTAAATTCTAAATCATTACCTCCTGGCATTTATAATATAATTATAAAAAATAGTCTTGGCTGTACCTCTTATCCAAATAATGCTTATTTAAATAATCCAAATATAGATGTACCCGATTACACTGTTGTTCAACCCACTTGTACATCTCCGGGCAGCATTAAAATAAATACAACTGCTAGTTTCTATAGTTTTGATGGAGGTTATACTTGGGGAACTTCTTCTTCATTACCAAATCTTACTTCTTATGGATATTACAACATTGCGATAAAAAATAGTTTAGGATGTGTTTCTAACTCTGTAAGCGTCCAAATTAACAACGCAAGGCTTCCTGATCCAGATTATACAGTTACCAATCCTAGTTGTGGAAATATTGGCAATATTACATTCAACACTACTGCAGATTATTACAGTATAGATTATGGTTCAACCTGGAGTACAAGTAAGGTTTTTAATAATTTAAGTCAGGGATCTTACTATTTAATGATAAAAAAAGGGAATTGTACATCCAATTATATTACCATTTATATGGATTCTTCGATGCTGGCACAACCTAATTTAACCACAGTTCAACCAGGATGCGGAACAAAAGGCAGTATTAAAATTAATACTACTGCAAGCTTTTACAGTCTTGATGGGACAAATTGGGTAACAAGTCCTGTTTTTTCTAACCTTTCTCCAGGATATTATTACCCCGTGATTAAAAATGCTAAAGGTTGCGTTTCTAACTCGAGCACAGCATATCTTCAAGAGTTTTATCTGCCCAATCCTACCTTCAAAATAACACAACCTACTTGTGGAACTGGAGGAAGCATAAACTTTACTTCAACTGAAGCACAATACAGTATTGATGGAGGTAGAACTTGGAGTACTAATCCTTTATTTACTAATCTTAGTCCAAACTCTTATTCTTTGGTAGTAAAAAATGCCTCTGGTTGCACATCTAACCCATACAACGCATACGCTTACTTACAACAATATTATTTGCCTAACCCTGATTTTACAGTAATCCAGCCAACATGCGGCGTTAATGGAAGCATTACTATTGCAACAGTTGCTGCTTTTTATAGTTTTGACAATGGTAATACTTGGACAACTAAGCCTGTTCTTTCTGGACTTACTTCTGGTTATTATAACATTATGATAAAAAACGCGGCAGGTTGTCAATCTTATGGTTTATCAGTAAACATTAATCCATATTATCTGCCCAATCCAAACATAAAAGTAGTACAACCTAGTTGCGGAAACGACGGTAGCATTACCGTTACAACTCCTGCTGACAGTTATAGTTTTGATGGAGGCACCACTTGGACTACAAATCCAATTTTATTAAATCCCGCAAATACGTCTTATAGTGTACTTATTAAAAATGTAACAGGTTGTAAATCAAATTCACAATATGTTTACATATACAAGTATTACCTACCGTCACCAAATATAACTTCTATTCAGCCTACATGCAGTAATCCTACGGGAACTATAATCGTAAATTCTACTGCAGACCAATATAGTTTTGATGGAGGAACAACTTGGACTACAAACCCTATAAAGAAAAATTTAGCTGACGGCTCATACAATGTAATAATAAAAAATACTTTAGGCTGTACCTCTTCTAGTAGCTATACTTATATAAACACTCCTCCTGCAATTCCTGCCGCACCCGATGTGAAGATAGTTCAACCTTCTTCTTGTGGCGCAACCGACGGTAGCATTACCATAACAACACCAGCAATTAGTTATAGTTTCAATGACGGAAACAGTTGGACAACGAGTCCTACGAAAGTAAATGTAGGAGCTGGTACATATATTATTAAAATCAAAACAAATTCATATAGTTGCGAATCATTAACAACTATTGCCAACTTGAGTTCTGGCACTACAATTGCGGCTCCAAATTTCACTACAACACAACCAAATTGCACCTCTTCAAAAGGTTCTATTACCATTACAACAAATGCATCAACTTATAGTTACGACAATGGGTTAACTTATGTTTTTTCTAATACAAAAACGGATCTATCTCCAGGTACTTACTTCGTAAAAATTAAAAATTCAGTAGGTTGTGTTTCAGATGCTGTTAAAGTCACGATATCGCCATTATCACCGCTTGCAGCTCCTGCTTTTACAGCAACTCAGCCCACATGCACCAATTTTACAGGATCAATTACAGTTAATACTACTGCAGATCTCTATAGTTTTGATAACGGAGTTACATTTGGAACATCTAATACAAAATCTAATTTATCTGCAGGAACCTATAATTTGATGATCAATAAATCTGGTTGTATTTCTCTTGCTGCACCTGTCACAATACAAGCTGCACCTGTAATACCCGAAGCGCCACAAGTTGTAGTTACTGAACCAACGGGCTGTAATTCGGCTACTGGAAGTATTATGGTTACTACAGTTGCAAATCAATATAGTTTTGACGATGGCCTTAATTGGAGCAACAGCAATACTGCCAGTTTATCTCCTGGAAGTTATTTTATCCGAATAAAATATACAAATGGCTGTCCATCTATTGCGTATAAAGCAACTATAAATGCAGCGCCAGATGCTCCCTCAATTCCAACTTTAAATGTTACTCAACCTACTACTTGCAGCAATCCATTTGGCTCAATTTCGATTACAAGTACTGCAGCTCAATATAGTTTTGACAATGGTAAAAATTATTCAGCCAATCCAAATTCGGGTAATTTAGTTGCTGGAACCTACATGGTTCGAGTTAAAAACAGTCGTGGCTGTGAGTCTGCTCCATTATCTACGACCATTAATCCTCCAACAGATTATCCGAGCAACCCTGCATTTACAACTATCCAGCCCGATTGCAATAATCCTAAAGGTACTATTACAATTACCGATGTTGCATCAGAATACAGTTTTGATGATGGTGCTAGCTGGATTACAACTGCAGTGAAATCAAATCTTGACCCAAAAACTTATTCTATTAAAGTCAAAAATAATAAGGGCTGTATCTCAAATGCAACCACAGTTACTATAACTCCTTTTACAAATTTTACTCCAAAGCCTACTCTTGTAAGCCCTCAAGCATTCTGTATTCAACAAAATGCGACATTAAATTCAATTACAATTATAGGACAAAACATAAAATGGTATGACGCATTAACAAACGGATCTCTCTTATCCAATACAACTTTGCTTCAAAACGCTAAGATTTATTATGCTTCGCAATCTATAAATGGCTGTGAGAGCGAAAGAGTTACTGTGTCTATAAAAATTCAAGATACTCCTGCTCCTTCTGGAGATGCAAATCAGACATTTTGTACAGGACAAAGTGCGACTTTAGCAACTATTAAAATTACAGGAACTTCAATAAAATGGTATAACGCATTAAACAATGGTTCTTTATTAGCAGAAACCACAAATCTAGAAAATGGAAAAACTTATTATGCTTCTCAGACAGAAAATAATTGTGAAGGATCTAGATTGGCAGTTACAATTTCAATTATAAACACACCAGTAGCTCCAACTGCAAATGGAAATCTAGAGTTTTGTAAAAATGAGAATGCAAAATTAAGCAACATTCAAATGACAGGTCAAAACATAAAATGGTACGACACCGCTTTTTCTGCTGCCGCACTGGCAAATACTACTTTGTTGGAAAATAATAAAACCTATTATGCTTCGCAAACTGTTGGATGCGAAAGTGATAGAGTACCAATTCTAGTCCACGTTTATGACACTGCCCTACCAACCGGTAAGAGTAGTCAGCAATTCTGTATTGACCAAATTGCTACTTTAGAGAACCTTAATATAAAAGGAACAGATTTAAAATGGTACGATTCTGCAACTAATGGAAGTCTTTTGTCGGAAACTAATTTATTAGAAACTAAGACATACTACGCAACACAAACAGTAAATAACTGCGAAAGTGAAAGATTTGCTGTATCAGTAAAAATTCAGGATACTTCAATTCCATTTTCAGATTCGCCACAATCATTTTGCATTCAAAAAAATGCCAAAATCAGTAATATTGCCATAGATGGTCAAAATATAAAATGGTACGAAAGCACTTCATCAAATAATCCCTTATCAGAATCAACTTCTCTTGAAAACGGAATAACTTACTATGCTTCTCAAACAATTAGCGGCTGCGAAAGTGACAGAATTCCTGTAACGATAAATATTCTTGGAGCTACAACATCAGAATGCATTCATTTTGTTGAAGAACTTCCTTATCCAAAATTCTTTACTCCAAATGGTGATGGCCACAATGACACTTGGACAATCGATCCTAATTATTTGGCTCCTAATTCATCTATTAGAATATTTGATCGCTACGGAAAACTCATAAAAGAACTAAGATTAAATACTTCTTGGGACGGAAATTACTTAGGAAATCAAGAACCTTCTTCAGATTATTGGTTTACGGTTACAAGATTTAATGGAAAAGAATTTAGAGGACACTTTTCTTTAAAAAGGTAATTTTAACTCTAATAAAAAAGGTTCGTATTTTAAATACGAACCTTTTTTATTAAGACCTTATGACATAGTCTATCAACAACTCTATCAGGGCAACTATTACTTTTATCATAATTAATAAATCTATAAACTTCCTTTCTTTTTTAAACTTCTATACTTTAAGTAAGAATAAACAATAGGAATTATAGCTATACCAAATACAATTGTCAAAAATACTTTAGAGAAGGCAGAACTTTCAAAAATTAAGCTTCCGACAATAATAATTAAACCAGCGATAAACCAAAGTTTTCCAGCAAATAGATGCGTTTTTTTCCAGACTTCTTGATTCTCTAGTGTCCAAGGTGTTTTTATTCCAATAAAATAATTGGGTTGAATTACTTTAAAATAATTGCCCAAAATCACGAATAAGGCTCCGACTAAAACGAAGATAAAACTCGGAATAGAAATAGATTGGCTCTTGGTGCTATAAATAATAAACAAAGCTAAAATTGACATAAAAAGAACCAAAACAAATTTAAGCTGATATAGCTTTCCTCCCATCAAAGACATCTTTTTCTTTGGGTCAATCTTTGAAATGACGGACATAATTATATAAGTAAAAACAGGAAGTATAAAAAGCATTCCAATCAAAGTAAATTTATTTCCCCAACCATCTATTTCTCCTTTAGAATTCCAATGAATAGGTACTATTTCTGGCAGACTATTCCAAACTGTGCCTAAATAAATAAAAGGGATCAAAACAATTCCAATTAGAGGAAGCTCTTTTTTAAATTCTAGTTTCATTTTTTATTTTTTAAAGGTTAGTATCCATTGCAGAACATCTTCCATTATGGTGGTATTGATGGAGTAAATGATGAACTGTCCATTTTTCTCAAACGTAATTAAATCGGCTCGTTTTAAAATATCTAAATGATGAGAAATACTTGGTTTTGAAATATTAAAAACATCTGCAATTTCACCTGCCGACATATCTTTCTCTTTCAAAAGATCCAAAATCTCTCTTCTAGTTGCATCATTTAATGCTTTAAAAATATCGTTCATTACATTTATATATTTAGACAAATATCTAAATACTTTTTAAACAAACAAAAAAAAGCAGTAATTTTTTACATTACTGCTTCCAAATATTTTTAAAAATAGATTCTTAAAATTTATGTTCGTCTTTGCTAATAACCATAAACGAAACTAAAGATATCAATGCTGCTGCAGTTAAATAATAGCCAACATAACTCACACTATATGTAGAAGCTAGATAAATTGCAATCATAGGCGCAAAAGCAGCTCCTAGAATTCCTGCCATATTGAAAGTCAACGAAGCACCAGAATAACGAACATTCGTTGGAAATAATTCAGATAAAAAAGTTCCCAAAGGCCCATATGTAAAACCCATTAACGACATCCCGATGCAAGCAAAAATGGCTACTTGCGTAATATTTCCAACACTTAAAAAATAAGAAAAGAAGAATCCGAAAATAGCGATAGCCGCTGTCGCTACGATAAGCATTTTACGTCGACCAATTTTATCTGCCACAACAGCCGAAACTGGAATGAAAAGAGCAAAAAACAATACAGAGAATAATTGAATCAATAATCCGTCTCTTTTAACGATTCCTAAATCTGAAGTTGCCCAACTTAATGTAAATACTGTCATTAAATAGAAAACCAAGAATGTTGTAATTGCTGCAAATGTTCCAAAAATCAATTGATTTTTATATGATTTTACCAAAGTCAAGAACGGAACTTTTACTTCTTCTTCATGTTTTTTGGCATTTTCAAACGAAGGTGTTTCTGTAATTTTAGTTCTAATGTAAAAACCAATTATTACCAAAAATGCACTAGCAATAAAAGGAATTCTCCAACCATAATTCATAAAATCTTCGTTGCTCATAGAATCTGTTAACAAAAGAAAAGTTCCTCCCGAAAGCAACAATCCTATTGGAGCGCCTAATTGTGGAAACATTCCATACCACGCACGTTTATTTGGTGGTGCATTTTCTATCGCCAATAAAACAGCTCCTCCCCATTCTCCTCCTAAACCAACACCTTGTCCGAATCGGCAAAGCATTAATAATAAAGGTGCTGCTACGCCAATACTTGCATAACTTGGTAAAAATCCGATTGTAACTGTCGAAATTCCCATTGTCAATAAAGCTGCTACAAGAGTAAACTTACGACCGATCTTATCTCCATAATGTCCAAAAAAAGCAGACCCCAATGGACGAGATAAAAAAGCAATAGAAAAAGTCGCTAAAGATTCAAGAGTCGCCATTGTCGAATCTGAACTAGGAAAAAATAATTGCGGAAAAACCAATACAGCTGCATTGGCATAAATATAAAAATCAAAAAATTCGATTGTGGTACCAATAAGGCTTCCAAAGAGAACGTGTTTTAAAGAGTTCTTTTTATTTGGGTTAGTTTTCATGTAAAACGGATATAACTTTTTTTTTGATTACAAAAATATAGTTTCATTATTAATAATTCATCTTTAGAAGAATTAGTTTTAAAACACCTCTCGTTTTTTAACAAATTTCATGTGTTTTCCATTTAAAAACAACGTGTTTTAATCAAACATAAAAACTTGATTTTACGCATTTTAAAATAAAAATCAAAAATCAAATCTTAAGCATTCGTTAAAAGCGTTTTTAACTGTATATTTTCATTAAATTTACAGCTGTCAAAAATAAACTTAAAATTATGCCTACCGACTGTATCAGCTTTCAATCTTCTGGATATTTCTCTAAACTAATGCAAGATTACTTAGATCAAAAACCAGAGTTAAAACCGCTGTACAATAATTTCCCAAGCCTAGAAAATTTCGAAAAACAAATAGCCGAAAAATCGGCGAATTTTGACCATAACAACAGAACAGCATTGGTTGCAACTCTGCAAAAACAATATCAAAATATTGAAGCATCAGATTTAACCAAACAAAATATTTCGCTTTTAGCACTCGAAAACACATTTACAATTACAACTGGACATCAGCTCAATCTATTTAGCGGACCACTTTATTTTTTATATAAAATTATTTCTACGATTAATTTAACCAAAGAATTAAAGTCGAAATATCCTTCGCACAATTTTGTTCCAGTTTATTGGATGGCTACTGAAGATCATGATTTTGAAGAAATCAATTATTTTAATTTTAAAGGAAAAAAAATCCGTTGGAATGCTGAAAGCACTGGTCCAGTCGGAAGATTATCAACCGAAGGCTTAGAAGAATTATTTGAAGTTTATTCTCTAGAATTAGGCTCAAGTACAAATGCAAACGCACTTAAAAAGCTTTTTAAAGATGCATATTTAAAACATGAAAATCTAGCCGATGCGACTCGCTATTTAGCAAATGCTCTTTTTGCAAGTTACGGCTTAGTAATTATAGATGCAGACGATGCTGATTTAAAACGCACTTTTGTTCCGTATGTAAAAGAAGAATTAGAAAATCAGACTTCATTTAAAGAAGTTCAAAAGTCTATTGAAGAACTTTCTGCTTATACCGTTCAAGTAAATCCGCGTGAGATTAATTTATTTTATATTGAAGATAAGCTTCGCGAAAGAATTATTTTTGAAAATGATAAATATGTGGTTAACAACACTAAAATCTCATTTTCTAAAGATGAAATATTTAAATTATTAGAAAGCAATCCTGAAAAGTTCAGTCCAAACGTAATCATGCGTCCTTTATATCAGGAAATCATTCTCCCAAATCTTTGCTACATTGGCGGAGGCGGAGAAATTGCTTATTGGCTAGAATTAAAAGCTTTCTTTGAAGCTGTAAATATTACTTTCCCAATATTATTAGTTCGAAATTCAGTTCTTTTAGCAACCGAAAAACAAGTTAAAAAAGCAGATAATTTAAATTTAACTTGGAAAGATTTATTCAGTAAATCTGAAAACTTGGTTAACGAAATTACACATAAACTTTCTCCATTTCCAATTGATTTAACTCCGCAAAAAGAAGCACTTGAAAAACAGTTTGCCTATCTTTTTGAATTGGCTGAAAAAACAGACAAATCTTTCTCTGGTGCCGTAAAAGCACAAGAAGTAAAACAAAAGAAAGGTTTAGAAAATCTAGAAAAACGTTTATTAAAAGCACAAAAAAGAAAACTGGCAGATCAATTGGAGCGAGTTACAGATTTGCAATGCGAATTGTTTCCAAACAATAGTCTTCAGGAACGTCAAGCTAATTTTTCTGAATTTTATTTAGAAAAAGGAGAGCAATTAATTCCACTTTTAATTCAGAAATTAAAGCCATTAGAACATAATTTTGACATCATAATAATCTAAAATAATTATCTTTAGAAACTATAAAGTAATGATTTAGGAACAAATAACCAGCACATTTCCTAAATCATTACTCTCTCAAACCAAATAGAATTATATTTTATAACCTATTAACTAGCTAACCTAATGGTAAGAGAACGCCTAATTTCGCTTGATGTCTTTCGCGGACTGACAATTCTATTGATGACTATTGTAAACAATCCCGGTGATTGGGGAAATGTTTATCCGCCACTTTTACATTCGCAATGGAATGGCTGTACACCAACTGATCTTGTATTTCCGTTTTTCATTTTCATAATGGGAGTTGCAGTTCCTCTTGCAATGCCAGAGAAAAAATACGATGAAACGACATTCAACAAAATCCTGATTCGTTCCTTAAGAATGTTCTGTCTAGGGATTTTCTTTAATTTCTTTGGAAAAATTCAATTGTTTGGTTTAGACGGAATCCCGCTTCTAATAGGACGTCTAATCATTACTTTTGCTGTTGGCTATGCATTAATGGGCAATTTCAGCACACGACTAAAAAATATTTTTGCATTTGGGATATTGGCTATTTATTTCATTTTAGCTTATGGTGGATTTGAAAGCTATCAAGACGTTCGCCTTCCAGGCGTTCTACAGCGTATTGCCGTTGTATATTTTGTGGTTTCACTTTTGTATTTAAAGACATCTCGAAAAACTCAAATTATTACAGGAGCTTTTTTACTTTTAGGATATTGGGCAGTAATGACTTTAATTCCTGTTCCAGGATTTGGAGAAGCTAATTTAGACCAAGGCACAAATTTGGCCGCATGGATTGACAGCGTTTTCCTAAAAGGACATATGTATCACGAAACCAAAACTTGGGATCCTGAAGGAATTTTAAGCACATTACCATCAATTGTTAATGGAATAATAGGTTTGTTTATCGGACAAATTTTATTGCTTTCTGTAACCAAAATCCAAAAAGCACAAAGAATAGGAATGATGGGAACTTCACTTATCTTCTTTGGCCTAATCTGGGATTTGGTTTTTCCAATAAACAAATCAATCTGGACAAGCAGTTATGTTTTATACACCACAGGATTGGCAATTGTCTGCTTAACTGTTTTGTATTACATCATAGACATTAAAGAATACAAAAAAGGTTTCAAATTATTCATTATTTGGGGAGTAAATCCTATGATAGTTTTCTTTGCTTCGCAAATTATTCCTCAAGCTTTGATAATGATTAGTTTTCAGCATCCGTTACTTCCAGGCGACCAAATCAACCTTCTAAATTATCTATACCGTTTCGGAATTGCACCATTTTTTAGTAATGCAATGACTGCATCTTTAGCAGGCGCATTAACATACGTTGGAATCTGGACATTTATATTATGGATATTCTACAAGAACAAACTTATTTTTAAAGTATAATGCTTATAAAAGACCATATTAAAGACGCACAATAAAGCGTCTTTTTTATTTCAAAAAATAATTTTTCAGCATTTCTTGCTCAAAACATCATTCCAGCATGTTTAAATTATGAATTTATTAAAATCAATTCATAAAAAAAGTATACTTTTGCACAAAATTTAATAAAATATAAAATGGCAACAAATAGAACTTTTACAATGATTAAACCAGATGCTGTTGCAAATGGACACATCGGGAATATCTTAGCAATGATCACTAATGGTGGTTTCAAAATCGTTTCATTAAAATTAACTCAATTAACTGTAGCTGATGCTAAAGCATTCTACGCAGTTCACGCAGAAAGACCTTTCTACGGAGAATTAGTTGAATTCATGTCTCGTGGACCAATTGTTGCCGCTATTTTAGAAAAAGACAACGCAGTAGAAGATTTCAGAACTTTAATTGGAGCTACAAATCCAGCTGAAGCTGCTGAAGGAACTATTCGTAAAGCATACGCTACTTCAATCGGAGAAAATGCAGTTCACGGATCTGACAGCGACGAAAATGCTGCAATCGAAAGCGCATTCCACTTTGCAGGAAGAGAGCAATTCTAATAATATTAGATTGTAGATATTAGATTGCTGAATCTAACTATCACTAATAAAAAAATCCATTCGCTAATCGAATGGATTTTTTTTTATATGGAAAAATCTAAAATCTAAAATCTAAAATCAGCGAAGCACAACATCCTTCACCACCTCACGTCCAAGTTCTTCATTAATCATTTTTACGATTTTATATTTTCCGTGAGTTAATTCTTCGCGCAAAACAGAAGAACCTAATTCTACATAAAGCGTACTTCCTTTTAGAACAACATTCCGGGTATAGGTGTTTACACCGCTTCCCATAAGATTTTTCCAAGCATCACGAACATCAATTTGATCCATCCCTGGTTGCAATTTGTTCACTTGAATAATTTGCTGTAAAACAGCACTAATAGTACTTTCGTTATTTAGTCTTTTCGCCATCGTTCAAAAGGTTTACTGGTCCAGCTTTTTTATAATGATATTCTATTTTTTGTGAGTTTTTAACCACTAATTCATCATCAGAAAGAGAGATAATTTCCTCGCTCCATTTTGCATATTTCGTTTTGTAATCTAAGAAAACCTGTTCTCCAGCAAAACGCACCGAAACATTCTCAAAAGTATCTGTTGTCAAAAATGTACCGTCAAATTGCGGCATCACTTTAGTACGGACACCTTTATTATTCTTAATTTGAAAAAAGTCAAAAGTCTCATTCATCTTATACTCCTTCTCTTCGCCCTTCTCAAAAATCACTTTTTCAATTTCCCAATAGCCATTCAATTTAGCAATATCTGCAGGTTTTACTTCCTGTTTACAGCTCACAAACAAAAGTGAACAAAACAAAACTATAAAAGTGTTTTTCATAAATAAAGTTATTAAATTTTATTCTTTTTTCTTGAAATGAAGTCTAAGAATTAGGAGCCATTTACTCCATTAGTTCGCTACTGCATATGTGCTGTCATCCATTATTTCTTTTGTCTTTTAAAGGAAAAAGCAAAAAGATGTTTGCCTTATCAAAGCAAGGATTTCTGTTTTCAAAAGAAATTTTTCTTGGATTACAAAGATAGTCTTATAATCATCAAAAGAAACAAAAAATCGAAAACACATTCAACTATTTTTAAAGCAGACAGCACAAAAAAAAAGTCTTCAAATAGAAACGCCTAAACGCATCCTATTTAAAGACTCAATAAATTTTCAATTATATTTATCGATTAGAACGTATTCTTTTAAGAACTCCCAAAAAGAATAAAACTATTCCTAAAACTAGTAAAACATAATATATCGAAAGATTTTTATCTTTTAAAACATTTGCCAGAACAAAAGATAATACGCTAGCAAAATAAAACGTTAAAGCAGATATGTTTTTCATTAATTAATTATTTAAAGAAGCTGTCAACAAATTCATATTTATTAAAGACTTGCAAATCCTCAATTCCTTCACCAACACCAATATATTTTACAGGAATTTGAAATTGATCTGAAATACCAATTACAACACCGCCTTTTGCAGTTCCGTCCAATTTAGTTACAGCTAATGAAGTAACTTCTGTTGCAGCAGTAAATTGTTTTGCTTGTTCAAAAGCATTCTGACCTGTAGAACCATCCAAAACTAAAAGCACATCATGAGGCGCATCAGCAACTACTTTTTGCATTACACGTTTTACTTTTGTTAACTCGTTCATTAAATTGATTTTATTATGAAGACGTCCAGCAGTATCAATAATAACAACATCGGCATTTTGAGCAACTGCAGATTGCAAAGTATCAAAAGCAACAGAAGCTGGATCGCTTCCCATATTTTGTCTTACAATTGGCACATCTACTCTATCTGCCCACACTTGCAATTGATCAATTGCTGCAGCACGAAAAGTATCAGCTGCACCTAAAACTACCTTATGTCCTGCTTTTTTAAATTGATAAGCCAATTTACCAATTGTTGTCGTTTTACCTACTCCATTTACTCCAACAACCATTAAAACGTAAGGCTTTTTATCTTTTGGGATTTCAAATTCTGTTGCTTCACCCGTATTTGTTTCAGATAATAAAGCACCAATTTCATCGCGAAGAATTTGATTTAACTCTTCTGTTCCTAGATATTTGTCTTCAGCAACACGCTTTTCAATTCTTGTGATAATTTTTAAAGTAGTATTTACCCCAACATCAGAAGCCACAAGAACTTCTTCCAGATCATCTAAAACATCATCATCAACTTTAGATTTCCCTGCAACGGCTTTACTTAACTTTGAAAAAAAAGTAGTTTTTGTTTTTTCAAGACCTTTGTCTAAAGTCTCCTTTTTTTCGGTAGAGAATAATTTTTTAAAAAAACTCATTTTTTGTAGATTATTTAGATTTATTAGATTTCTTGATTTTTACGCAAGAAATCCAAATCTTTAAAGAAAGCGCAATTGTTTTTCAAAAAATGGCCAATTGTTACGATTCTTTAAATTTTTAGACAAATATAGGTAATAAAAAAGCTACTTCCGAAATGAAAGTAGCTTTTCTATATAATGTAATTGTAATTATTTCTTTTTCAAGAATTCATCAACTTCTTCAGGAGCCATAATAGATTCTACGAATGTATATGCACCAGTTTTAGGAGATTTCACCATTTTGATGGCTTTTGACAATCTCTTAGAAGCTGTTTGTAACGATGCTACGGTTTTCTTTGCCATGATTCAAATGTTATTTGAAGTTTTTCATAAAACTCGAAATGGCTAAACCATTTGAGATTTATAAAAATCTCTAATTATTACTTAATTTCTTTGTGAACAGTTACTCTTTTCAAAACTGGATTAAATTTTTTAATCTCTAATCTGTCTGGAGTATTTTTTTTGTTCTTAGTTGTAATATATCTAGAAGTTCCTGCAACACCAGAAGCTTTGTGCTCAGTACATTCTAAAATTACCTGGATTCTATTACCTTTCTTTGCCATCTTGCTATATATTTATTTAGGAAAAGATTATTTGATAAATCCTTCTGACTGCGCTTTTTTCAAAACTGCAGTGATTCCATTTTTATTAATTGTTTTTATCGTAGATGCTGCTACTCTAAGAGTAATCCATCTATCTTCTTCTGGAAGATAAAAACGCTTTTTAACTAAGTTTACAGAAAACTTTCTCTTAGTTTTGTTCATAGCGTGAGAAACGTTATTTCCTACCATCGCTCTTTTACCTGTAAGGTCACAAACTCTTGACATTATACTTATCTTTTATCGTTATTCAAAATCAGGGTGCAAAGAAAAGAAAAATAAACCATTGTAGCAAAAAATTATTGCACAAATTTTAAAATTTCTTTCTGCAAAATTTCTAAACTCTTGACAGATGCCCTATCTATCACTTTTTCACGAGGTTGTCCGAAGTTAAATTCTTCCACAATTACTCCGTTTGGAGTTGCCAAAGCAATAAAAACAGCACCTATTTCGGCATCAGAATCTCCTTTTGAAGGCCCTGCATTGCCTGTCGTTGCTAGCGCATAATCGGTTTTCAGCAAATCTTTCACGCTCAGCGCCATAGCCGAAGCAACCTCAGCACTTACAACCGAGAACTGATCAATCAAATTTTGCGGAATTCCCAAAACATTTACTTTGGTTTCTGCTGCATAAGAAACAACGCTTCCTTTAAAATAGCCCGATGAACCAGGAACAGACGACAGTAGCGAAGCGATTCTTCCTCCTGTACAACTTTCTGCTGTTGAGATAGTTTTACTTTGTTTAGAAAGCAATTTGCCAATTACTGTTTCGATTGTCTCGTTTTCTTCGTAGCCTACAATTATATCATGGATTATAGCATCTAAAGACTGAACATTAGATTCTATCGCTTCTTCCAACTCTTCTTTATTAGTTCCTCTGGCGGTCAAACGCAAACGAACTCGGCCTGGATTTGGCAAATAAGCAAGTTTTATAAATTCTGGAAGATTATTTTCCCATTGTTCAATACGTTCTGCAACTAAACTTTCGCCCTGACCATAAGTCAAAATAGTTTTGTGAATAATATATGGGCGTTTATATTCACGAACAATCTTTGGAATTATTTCTTCTTCTACCAAATATTTCATTTCGTAAGGAACTCCTGGAAGCGAAATAAAAACTGTATTTTCTTTCTTCATCCACATTCCTGGCGCTGTTCCCACTTTATTATGCAAAACAGTACAAGTTGACGGAACTAGAGCCTGATCTTTATTCAATTGAGAAATTGGTCTTTTATAAAAACCTTCTATCAATTCAGTTACATGAGCCAAAACTTTTTGATCTACAACTAACTCATCATTAAAGTATTCACAAAATGTTTTCTTTGTAACATCATCTTTTGTCGGACCTAATCCGCCAGTTACAATTACAACATCTACTCTATTTTGCAATTGAGCAAAAGTATCTAATATATGTTTTTTGTCGTCGCTAATTGACAGCATTTCTGCCACCTCAACTCCAATTCTATCGAGCGATTTAGCAATAAAAGCCGAATTTGTATCTACGATTTGGCCAATTAAGATTTCATCTCCAATAGTAATAATTGCTGCTTTCATATCAGTGAAATATTTTTGTTGCTTAAATAAATAAGCCAATAATTTATAAGTAGAAAATTTAAATTTTGTCTTTGGAGGAAGGTATTAACGGCTTTTACAAACTATAAGCCTGTTTACAAAATTTAAAAAATGTTTTGACTTATTCCTTTAAAACAGGAATAAGTCAAATTTTATATTAAAGATCAAAATCTTTTTTTATTTCTTTAATCGCTTCTTTTACTTGTACCTTAATACTTTTAAAAGTTTCGATAATATCTTTTTTCTTGCCTTCAGCCTTTGTCCAAGCTTCTACTTGCAAAATTTCTTCAAAAGCCACATTTAATCCCATTAGATCCAATGTAGGCTTTATTTTATGAGCATAGGAATAGGCGTATTTATGATCCTTCTTTTTAATTCCTTCTTTGATTTGTTTTAAATCTTCAGGAACTTCTGTAACAAATAAAGTTAAAATCTGATTTACAAATTCAGGATCGTTATCTGAAAGCGCATAAACTTTCGAAAGGTTGTACTTTAAAGCCATTATTTTACTTGTATTCTGAATAATTTTTTATCTTCTAAAAAGCCTTCTAAAACATCATTTGGTTTTACAGCCGCAACACCTGCCGGCGTTCCTGTAAAAATAATATCTCCAATTTTTAAAGTAAAAAACTGAGATACATGTGAGATTAATTCATCAATCTTCCAAAGCATCATACTAGAGTTTCCTTTTTGAACTGTTTCTGAATTGCTTCTTAATTCAAAATTAAGATTTTCCATAGAAACAAAATCAGTTTTTGGTAAAAAATCACCAATAACCGCAGAACCGTCAAAAGCCTTGGCTTTTTCCCACGGAAGCCCTTTTTCTTTCAATTTACTTTGCAAGTCTCGAGCAGTAAAATCGATTCCTACACTTATTTCATCATAATATTTATGAGCAAATTTTGGCTCAATATATTTTCCGACTTTATTAATCTTTACGATTATTTCAACTTCATGATGAACATCTTCAGAAAACTCTGGAATTACAAACGGATGCTGTTTCAGCAAAACCGCAGAATCAGGCTTCATAAAAACAACAGGCTCACTCGGACGCTCGTTTTTCAACTCTTCTATATGATTGGCATAATTCCTGCCGACACAAATTATTTTCATTCTTTTTCAAGTTGCTAAGATACTGAGATGCTAAGATACTAAGAATCTAAAAAAACTTAGAATCTCAGAACCTTAGCATCTTAGAAACTTATTTCGTATTTAATTTTCTTAATTTAATTGCTGTCAAAACTTTTTTGGTATATAAAGGAAAATCAGCATTTTGAATCCAGCTGAAATATCCTGGCTCTGTTTCTAGAACCTTCTCTACTTTTGCACCTTTATGTTTTCCAAAAGTAAAAATTTCTTCGTCATCTTGATCAAAAGCAATCATTCCGGCAAAATCTGCTATTTTTTTACGTGTTGTAAATTCAGATAAAGATTTCATGTCGTTTTCTAATTCTGGATAACGATCTAATTGTGCTTTCAAGATTTCGTAAGTTGCCATTGTATCAGCTTCTGCTGAATGCGCATTATCCAAATTTTTTCCACAATAAAATTTCAAAGCAGCACTTAATGTACGCTCTTCCATTTTATGAAAAATAGTCTGTACATCTACAGAAACTTTATTTTTCATATCAAAATCAACTCCTGCACGAAGCAATTCTTCTGCTAAAAGGGGAATATCAAAACGATCTGAATTAAACCCTCCCAAATCACTATCTTTAATCATATTGTGAATATGCGGAGCAAGTTCTGCAAAAGTTGGTTCGTTGGCTACTTTTTCGTCTGTTATGCCATGAACTGCAGTAGTTTGTGGAGGAATTGGAATTGTTGGATTAACCAGCCAGGTTTTACTTTCTTTGTTTCCGTTAGGAAAAACTTTGAATATTGAAATTTCTACGATTCTATCTTTACCGATATCAATTCCCGTTGTTTCGAGATCAAAAAAGCAAATTGGCTTGTTAAGTTTTAATTCCATTTCTAATTTTTATAAGTTTACAAATGTAATTTTTAAAGCGGAATATCTCTCTTTATTCTGATTTTTTTTGTCGAAAAAAGCTTTCAAATCACGATTTTAACTTTTCTAAAATAAGCCTTTATCAAGATTGCGCATTTTCACTTAATTCTTTTCTTACAAAAGAAAAAATCCGATAAGTTTAAAACCTATCGGATTTGAATTTATTTTTAAAATGAATTTTAGAAATCTCTATCTACATCAAAAGCCTCTAAATATTCTGCTACTCTTTTCACAAAACTTCCTCCTAAAGCTCCATCAACAACTCTATGATCATAAGAGTGAGACAAGAACATTTTCTGACGAATTCCGATAAAATCACCTTCTGGAGTTTCAATAACCGCAGGCACTTTACGAATTGCGCCAAGAGCTAAAATACCAACTTGTGGCTGATTGATAATTGGCGTTCCGAAAACACTTCCAAAAGTACCAACATTTGTAACGGTATAAGTTCCGCCTTGTGTATCGTCTGGTTTTAGTTTTCCAGCTTTTGCACGATTTCCTAAATCGTTAACCGCTTTTGCCATTCCAACCAAATTCAATTGATCTGCATTTTTAATCACAGGAACAATTAAATTTCCGTTTGGCAATGCCGCCGCCATTCCTAAATTGATATTTTTCTTCTTAATGATATAATCTCCGTCAACAGAAATGTTCATTCCAGGGAAATCTTTTAAAGCTTTTGCAACTGCTTCCATCATAATTGGAGTAAAAGTCAATTTCTCGCCTTCTCTTTTTTCGAAAGCTGTTTTTACTTTATCTCTCCATTTCACAATGTTCGTTACGTCAACCTCAATAAATGATTGTACGTGAGCAGAAGTTTGAACCGAAGCGGTCATATAACCAGAAATCAGTTTACGCATTCTGTCCATTTCAACAATTTCGTCAGCACCATTTACAGAAACTGGAACTGCTTGCTGGCTTTTTTGAGCAACTGGTTCAACTGCTTTCACAGGTTCCGCTTTTGGAGCCTCAACAATTTGAGGAGCCACTTCAACTGTTTTAGGAGCTTGAACAGCACCTGATTTACGAGCTTCTACATATTTTAGAATATCTTCTTTTGTTACGCGTCCGTCTTTTCCAGAACCCGCAATATTTTCAAGTTCGTTTAAAGAAACGCCTTCTTCCTTTGCAATATTTTTAACTAATGGAGAATAGAATTTATCTGAACTTGAAAAATCCTGAGAAGTTGTTACTGTTTCTTTAACCGCTTCGATTGTTTTTTCAATTTCAGCAGCTTCAGCAGGAACCACAACTTCTTCAACTTTATTTGTTACTGCACTTGGCTCATCGCCTCCTTCAGTTTCAATAATAGCTATAGTTTGCCCTACTTGCACTAAATCATCTTTACCAAACAATTGCTCAACTAAAATTCCTGATACTTCGCTAGGCACTTCGCTGTCAACTTTATCTGTTGCAATTTCGAGTACGGCTTCATCAGCCTCAATTTTGTCTCCAACCTCTTTCAACCAGTTTGTTATGGTTGCTTCAGCGACACTTTCTCCCATTTTAGGAAGCTTTAATTCAAATCTTGCCATATTGTTAATCTAAAAGATGTTTTTGATTTTCAGATTGCGAAATTAACGAAAATTTTAAACATAAATTTCATTTAATATAATTTTTTACTCAATTTTCACGATTTGCCCTCTGTCATTCCTTGAATTACTTCCAATAATAAAACCCGTATTTTTGGGAAAAATTTTAAAAGTAACCTGCTTATCTTTAAGAGTTTCTATGATTTCGATACATTTTTTGAATGAAATATAGTGATTATCCAAAATGATCTCTGTCTTTTTACCCTTTAAAATTAGGCACGAATTTACCATTTTTTCTTCTTTGAAATCTAAAAAAGCAACTTTATTTTCCAAAATCGGAGCCAGTTTTTTAGCGAAATTCTCATTTTCGGAGCATAAAAAATAACTTTCTGGCAATGGATTTTCTTTTGGTTTTCCTTGAAACTTTTTTGCAACAGAAAACAAAAAAGAGCCAATTTGAATAAAGGCACTAAAAAACTGCGATTTCTTAAAATGCTTCTGATAAAAGAAATTCATGGCTTCTTGAAAACGCATCATATATTTTTCGTCTTTTACAGTGCTTTCTCCTTTATAATGCAAAACTGTCGTTTCGTGAAAATAACAATTTGTTTTCCCGATTTGTAAAGCTCGATAAGACAAATCAATATCATCGGCATACATAAAACAATTTTCGTCAAAACCATTTAACTCTTCGTAAACTTCTTTTTCTAGAAACATAAAAGCTCCAACGAGAATAGCTGCTTTTCCTGTTTCATTTTCATTTAAATGCTGTGCGTAATACCGATTAAAAAGTTTGGTTTTAGGAAAGATTTTATACAATCCGAAAACTTTTGTGAACGCTACCCAAGGCGTTGGAATTCCGCGTTTGCTTTCTGGAAGAAATTCACCGGTTCCATCAATCAATTTACAGCCAATAATTCCGAGATTATTTTGCCTTTCGGCGAAAGCCAGAATCTTTACAAAAGTATCTTCTGCAACAACAGTATCAGGATTCAAAATACAAACATACTTTCCTTTCGCTTGACGAACACCAATATTATTGCCTTTTGGAAAACCAAAATTATCTTTGTTTTCTATCAGTTTTATGCTAGGAAATTTTTCTTTCATCATCAAAACGCTTTCGTCTGATGAATTATTATCAACAACAATAATTTCTGCGTCCATTGCTGCAATTGCTTCCTGAACGCTTAAAAGGCATTGTTCGAGAAAGTAACGCACATTGTAGTTTAAAATAACAATCGATAATTGCATGAATAATTGAGTCTGTAGATTTTGGCCGAAGTTAGAAATTTTCTGATAACCCCAAGCGCAGCGACCAGTCGTTTTTACTAATTCCGTAATCTAAAGCGAGATTACTGCCATTGCGTTTGTTCCATTTTATGCGAATTCCAGTTCCAACTGCAGGATTCCATTTTTTGAATTCATAAGTATCAAGTTTAGAAACCGAAGAAACATTGGTAAAAAATACAGCGCCAAAAAATCCATTACGACTAATATCAGTTCTGTATTCGGTTTCAAAATAAACCAAAGCATTGCTTCTATATCTGTTTTTAGTAAAACCGCGCCCAGTTTTTCCTTCTCGATCCCAACCAATACTTGGCAAATCCAAATAATGCGGTTTCCCTCCAAAAGTCGACCAAAAAAAAGCTCTTGATGCCCAAACTCTATGTTTGGTTTTGCTAAAAGAGTGGTATTTTCTAGCATCAAAATATATAGACTGCCACTTGTCTCCTTCTACTCCGCTGGTATTGAGTCGCAAATCGGCTTCGACATACAAACCTTGTTCAGGATTAATGATATTTTCTCTTGAATCGTATAATCCTTGAATTGCAAATCCGAAAGAAGTCTCGTCAGAATAATCACCATTCATGTATTTATAATAATCTGTTTCTCCGTCTATATAAGATTCTTCAGAAATATTTTTATAATTATCAAAAAGAAAACCAACTCCCAAACGATAATTCCCGACAATTTGCCTTGTAATAAACTGATAAAAACGCCATTGCTGATAGTCGAGCGTTGACATTTCTTTTTCTGAATTATCTACACCCAAACCATAAGTATCCTGCGGATAAATCATATACCGATAATCTCCAATAAGATTCCATTTATTATCACTTGTATAAATATAAGATTGGATGGGAAATACAAACTGATTACTAAAACTAAAATAAGGCGAAAAAGTAATTTGAGACATTTTAGTTTTTTCTGCATCTCCTAAGTAAAAAGTAGTCAGAAAAGAAACAACCAAACCATTACTGGAATTAACACCAACCGGAACGGGCAATAAAGAAAAAGCCAGTTTTCGTTTTCTATCTGGACGAATAGTATCCTGTTTATCAAAAATTTTATGAATGACGTCTAAGATATCCCGAGTTTCCACGGCTGTACTATCGTTCTGAGCCTGACAAAACGATCCTATAAAAAATAAAACTAAGATGTATTTTATTTTTAAACTATTCACACACAATATCTTAAAACCCTTTTCTTACAAATTTAAAATTTTATTAAGAATATAGACAAGTTTATGCTCGAAAGTTTATAAGTGGTAATTTTTAATCGCAGTTTCAGATTTTAAACTGTAACTGCGACTAAAACTACAAATGAAGCTGGATTTTATATCTATTCAAGATTTTCATTACAAAAAGCATAATGACAGAAAATAATAAAGACCACAAGATTCCTGGAACTCCTACTCTGAAATATCCTGGAATAATATGAACGTTTATAAGCTTACAGAAATAATAAATTACACCTGGCAAAATATAAATCAATAACGGATTTGCTGCTGCAGGCATAAAAAATTCGCTCCATTTGGTTTGCTTTTTAACTTCCATTAGCCAATACAGAAAATAAAATAAAACCGTACAAATTGCTGCCGAAAACATAGTCCATGAAGGTGTTCCTTTGATTTTTGAAATTCCGAAATATGGGCGAAGCAAAATCGCTGTCACTGCAAATAAAACCGCAAAACCAATTACTGGCCAGTTGATTTTGGGACTGACTTTTCTATCAAAAAACAACAATGAAATAATTACTCCTGCCGAAACTAGAGAAGCATGTGTAAGATGTCCTGCTATAAAACTTAGCCAAGGAGTACTGTGCACAAATGAATTTTCGATTAAATTAAGAGAATTCATCGGAACAGAAAAAACTAAAAATGCAATCATTGCCCATAAGTTTCCTGAAACTAACCAATAGTAAATAACCGTAAAAAGATATGCCCAACCAATTAAACCAAGTATTCCCCACCATTTTGGTGTCATTCCTCTTTCTCCTGTATCTCGAACATATAAAAAGTACAATGTTATAAGGACTAAAATCCCTCCATATTGAAGCACATTTTTTAACCAAACAGGAAAATCTTTTGGATATTTATTCCAAATCGGAATTGGCATTGCATATGCTAAAAGCGCCCAAAGCACTGGCGTAATTATCATTTTAGAAGCATCGTAACCATATTCGGAATTGACCATAAAAACGCCAATTATGATAAGTGCAATAGCTCTTTTTAATGTATGCGTCCAAATTGTTTTAGGACTGTCTCCTTTGATAAGTCTAGCATTAAAAGCAAACGGAATAGACATTCCGACAATAAATAAAAAAGCAGGAAAAACTACATCAACAAAAGTCATGGCATCTGCATCTGCAGGCATATGCCTCATCCATTGTGGCACTTTTTGTATACTTGCCAACTCATTTACAAAAATCATTATAAAAATGGTAATTCCACGCAAAGCATCTATAGAAATAATACGCTGATTAAACAGATTCTCTTTTATTTTCATAATTTTTTACTTTTTTACTAAAAATCAAATATAACATAATTCTAAAATGTCTGGTTACAAATTCTAGATTAATTTTGCGCCTTATAAAACTGATTTTTACATTTTTGTCACATGTTATCATTCCTCAAATCAAAACCCATTTTAAAAGACCTGCTTGGCGGAAATTTTGTAGATATTCATTCTCATGTTTTGCCAGGGATTGATGATGGAGCAAGAAACATTACAAAATCAACAGAATTGGTTTTGTCTTTGCAAAAACTTGGAGTTTCTCAAATTATTACATCGCCTCATATTAAACATTATGTATGGGAGAATTCTCCAGAAATTATTGCGTCCAAACTTCAGGAAACCCAAAAAGCTTTAGAAGAAAATAAAATTAAAATGCCTCTTCAGGCTGCGGCAGAATATTTTATAGACAGCTGGTTCGAAAATCATTTCAAAGAAGAAAAACTTCTGACTTTAAAAGACAATTATGTTCTAGTTGAAATGTCTTATCAAAATGCTCCTTTAAATATTTATAAAACTATTTTTGAGATTCAATTAGCTGGTTATATTCCTGTTTTGGCACATCCTGAACGTTATGTTTTTTATCACAATGCGTTTTCTGAATACGAAAAATTAAAAAATGCGGGGTGTATTTTTCAACTAAATTTACTTTCTACTGTAGATTATTATGGCTCTAAAATCGGGAAAATTGCTGACGAACTTTTAGCGAAAGGAATGTACACTTTTTGCGGAACCGATGTTCATCATAAAAAACACATCGAAGCTTTTGACGAAAAATTAAAAATTAAAAATATTGATTCTTTAAAAGAGATTATTGCTAACAATCAATTTTTTAAATTCTAAAAAAGCTTAGTAAGCGTTTTCCTCACCTTTAAAAATATTGATAACAGTTTTTACGATAATCTTTATATCAAGCAAAAAGCTCCAGTTTTCGATGTACCAAATATCATATTCTACTCTATTTTCCATATCGCTTAGAACTTTTGTTTCGCCTCTAAAGCCATTTACTTGCGCCCAACCCGTAATTCCCGGTTTTGCATATTGGCGCACCAAATAATTATTGATTAAATCACTATATTCTTTGGCAAGATTAACCATATGCGGTCTTGGCCCAACAACCGACATGTCTCCAAAAAAGACATTGAAAAACTGAGGTAATTCGTCGATACTAGTTTTACGAATAAAGCCACCAAATCTAGTTATACGACTATCTCCTTTTTGTGCCTGTTTATTATGAGCAAGACCATTTATATACATGCTTCTAAATTTCAGACATGTAAAAGATCGATTATCTCTACCCGATCTTTCTTGTTTAAAAAACACAGGACCAGGCGATTCTAGTTTTATAATAATCATAATAATTGGAAACAGCCACGGAAAAACCAGCAAGATTACCAAACCTGAAAAACAAATATCAAAAATCTTTTTGAGAAGTCTGTTTGAAGCAAATTCCAGAGGTTCTGGACGAAACATTAAAACAGGTGTGTTTTCATAAAACGCAACTTCTACTTTACTTGCTTTTGTATACAGCTGAAAATCTGGAATAAATTTAATACGAACCATGTTCTGTTCACAAATTTTGGTTAGTTCGTTAATGATTTCGATGTTGTCAATATGCAATGCCACATACATTTCATCTACTTCATTCTCGTTCAAAAATGCTTTAATAGCTTCAAAATCTCCGATAATCAAATTGGGATCAACAATTTTCTGATCCTTTTTTTCGTCAAAAAATCCTAAAAAACGATATCCGTAAGTCAAATCTTTCGCTAGTACTTTTCGAATTTTTTCTCCAGACTCGTTTACGCCAACAACAATAAAGGTTTTAAAATTATATCCTTGCGCTCGAACATATTTTAAAAGTTTCATTGAAAAATATCGGGAAAACATCAGCAATCCAAAAAATATCAGGTAGAAATAAAACAAACGAAGTCTTGAAATATCATTATATTTTAAGTAAACAACGAATATTGAAACCAAAGCGGCATGAATTGAAATCTTTTTGATAGTTCTCCACAATATCGATTCTATTGGTTCTACCCTAACACTTCGATTGGAATCTTTTTGGAGCAATAATGCCACCCAAATTAAAATGGCTACAAGCGAAATGGTTTTTTCATCTTTAGACAGTAATTTATCCAAATTTCCAAATCTTGCCAATGCCGAAAGTATAGTTGCGAGATTCAACAAAACAATATCGACTACTACAAACAAAAGTTTATAATAACGTGAAATTCGATAGTGCGATAATTTTTGTAGAATTTTCATGTCGGGGGCTTGATTTTATCCAAAAGAATAAAAAAGACTTTTATGCAAAATAACACTTAAATTATATTTTTTTTATACTTATTTCATTCTATTATTTAAAACTTTACTTTTATCTTATGCAGACTTAACATTGCACTCATGCTAAAAATTGTTTTTTTCTTTTTAACAATCACCACTTCGGTTTACGCCCAAATTTCTGGTTGCACAGATCCACAGGCAGAGAATTACGGTTTGTCATCTAAACAAAATAATGGAAGTTGCACCTACAAAAATTTGAAACTCACGCCAGAATATTCTTTTCGATTAAGTGATTCTATAAAAGAAACTTCGGGATTAATTGCTTTTGAAAATTTACTTTGGACACACAATGACGATCATGACACTACAATTTATGGTTTAGATACTTTAGGAAGAATTAAAAAGAAAGTTGTTCTTCCGGTAGTTATCAATCATGATTGGGAAGAAATCTCTCAAGACGATACTTATATTTATATCGGCGATTTTGGAAACAATTATGCTGGAAATAGAACCGATTTAAGAATTCTTAAAATCGAGAAAAAGTCTTTTCTAGAACAAAATCCAAAAATAGAAACCATTTCATTTACTTATTCTGATCAAACTGATTTTTCTCCTTCAAAACCAAACAAAACCGATTTTGATTGTGAAGCTTTCATTATTTCCAAAGACAGCATTTACTTGTTTACCAAACAATGGAAAACGTCTAAAACTACTATTTATGCACTTTCAAAAGAATCTGGATCTCAAATTGCAAAATTAAAATCGACATTAGACACAAAAGGTTTGGTCACTGGCGCCACCTATTTGGAGAACAAAAAACTAATTGTTTTGTGCGGCTACACTAAAATTGGAAAACCTTTTTTTCATCTGCTTTACGATTTTAAAAATCAGGATTTCTTGTCTGGAAATAAACGAAGAATCGATTTAAGACTTCCTTTTCATCAAGTAGAAGGAATTGCAACAAAAGACGGACTTCATTATTTTATTACCAACGAATCTCTCGTTCGAAAACCTATTTTAAACAATCCGCAACAAATTCATTATTTTGATCTGAGTTCCGTTCTTGGTTTGTATCTCGATAAATAATTCGCTATTGTAAGATAATAGTTTACTTTTGCAGAAAGTTATGTTTTAGAATACACCATAACTCATAATTTATAACTTATAATTACAAAGTGAATTACTTATCTGTAGAAAATATATCGAAGTCATTTGGCGAAAGAGTCCTTTTTGACAACATTTCTTTTGGAATCAATAAAGATCAAAAAATCGCTTTTATTGCAAAAAATGGTTCTGGAAAAACAACCATTATGAGCATTATTAATGGTTTGGAAGAACCAGACACGGGACAAGTTGTTTTAAGAAAAGGAATTAGAATGGCATTTCTGTCTCAAGACAACAACCTTCAAGATGAACTTACGATTGAAGAAAGCATTTTCGCTTCAGACAATGAAACGCTAAAAGTTATTGAAGCTTACGAAAAGGCTCTAGAAAATCCTTCTGACGAAGAAGCTTACCAAAAAGCTTTTGATGCAATGGACCAACATAATGCTTGGGATTTTGAAACACAATACAAGCAGATTTTATTCAAATTAAAACTGGAAGATTTTAAACTTAAAGTGAAAAATCTTTCTGGAGGGCAGAAAAAACGTCTTTCATTAGCAATAATTCTAATCAATCGTCCAGATTTATTGATTCTAGATGAGCCAACCAACCACTTAGATCTTGAAATGATCGAATGGCTTGAAAGTTATTTTGCAAAAGAAAACATTACGTTGTTTATGGTAACGCACGACCGTTTCTTTTTGGAACGCGTTTGTAATGAAATTATAGAATTAGACAACGGAAAATTATACCAATACAAAGGAAACTATTCGTATTACTTACAGAAAAAAGAAGAAAGAATCACTTCTGAAAATGCCAGTGTTGACAAAGCCAAAAACTTATTTGTAAAAGAATTAGAATGGATGCGTCGTCAGCCAAAAGCGAGAACGACTAAATCAAAATCGCGTCAGGATGACTTTTACATTATTAAAGAAAAAGCACAAAGCCGACGTAAAGAAAATAAAGTTGAGCTTGAGATAAATATGGAAAGAATGGGAAGCAAGATTATTGAGCTTCATAAACTTTCTAAGAAATTTAAAGATCGTGTTATTCTAGATAATTTCAGTTTTGATTTCCAGCGTGGAGAAAGAATCGGAATTATTGGTAAAAACGGAACTGGAAAATCGACTTTCTTAAATCTTTTGACAGGAACAATTCCGCCAGATAGCGGACGTGTTGTAAAAGGAGATACTATCAAAATTGGTTATTATACACAATCTGGAATTAATCCAAAACCGGGACAGCGTGTTATTGACATTATAAAAGAGTACGGAGAATATATTCCGTTGACAAAAGGAAAGATTATTTCTGCATCGCAATTATTAGAGCGTTTCCTTTTTGATGCTAAAAAACAATACGATTATGTTGAAAAATTAAGCGGTGGAGAATTAAAACGTTTATACTTGTGTACAGTTCTAATTCAGAATCCGAACTTCTTGATTCTCGATGAGCCAACAAACGATTTGGATATTGTGACTTTGAACGTTCTTGAAAGTTTCCTTTTAGATTATCCTGGATGCTTATTGGTGGTTTCTCACGACCGTTATTTTATGGATAAAATTGTCGATCATTTATTTGTTTTTAGAGGACAAGGCGAAATCGAAAATTTTCCTGGAAACTATTCTGACTTTAGAGCATATGAAGACAGTGCAGATGTTGCTCAGAAAGAAGAAAACAAAGCCGAAAAGAAAGATTGGAAACAAAATAATCCAACAGGAAATTTAAGTTTTAACGAGCAAAAAGAATATCAGAAAATCGAAAGAGAAATTAAAGATCTTGAGGCTGAAAAAGCTAAAATCGAACAATTATTCTCTGACGGAAAAGTTGCCGACGCTGATATTGAGAAAAAAGCAAACGAACTTCAAAACATTATCAGTAAGATTGATGCAAAGGAAGAACGCTGGTTTGAACTTTCTGCCAAACAGGAAGGATAGACTGACTTCAATTTGGTTACACAAAGATTATCTTTCGCTTTATTAAATATTAAAAAAATACCCTAAATGAAAAAATTATTAGCTGCCGTATTTACCTTAACATTATTTATCTCTTGCAACAGCACAGAAAAAGACACACCTGTTACTCCTCCAAAAGATTATAGTGCAGAGAATGACAAAGAAATCACAGATTATCTGACTAAAAATAATTTGACTGCAACAAAAAGTACTACAGGTCTGTATTATATAATTAACGAGCCAGGAACAGGCGCGCAACCAACCGCTACTTCAAAAGTCACTGTTGCATACAAAGGTTATTTTACCAATGGAAGCCTATTTGACAAAAGTACAGATAGCGGATTGACTTTTCCTCTTAATGAAGTTATTAAAGGTTGGACAGAAGGAATTACTTATTTTAAAGAAGGAGGAAGCGGCGTTCTTCTTATTCCTGCACATTTAGGTTACGGAAGTTCTCCTCGTCCTGGAATACCAGTTGGATCAGTACTTCTTTTCGACGTAAAATTGATTAAAGTAAACTAACATCCAATAGCTAAATTTCTAGATGTTCTTTCAAATTAAATCTTATCTAACTTTTCTTTGGCATTCTAAAAACGAACATGCAGTGCATTCTCCATTTGTTTTCAGCCTGTTAACTAAATGCTTTTATGATAAGAAATCTAAACCAGAATACGCCATTCTAAAAAAATACAGAAAATCGCTTTTAGAGAATAAAAATTTCATTGAAGTAACCGATTTTGGAGCAGGTTCAAGAGTTTTTAAATCAAATAGAAGGCAAATTTCTAAGATCGCAGAAACAGCAGGAATTTCGCCAAAACGTGCAGAATTATTGTTTCGCGTAACCCATTACTTTCAGCCTTCAACTATTCTAGAAATAGGAACATCTTTGGGTTTAGCAACTGCTGCATTAGCTTTAGGAAATCCGAAAGCGAAAGTAGTAACAATAGAAGGTTGTCCAAATACTGCAAATATTGCTCAAAATCAATTAACTGAATTTGATTGCAGTAATGTAGAAAATGTAATTTCTGAATTTGAATCTTTTTTGATTTCTGAGAACATTCAAGCAACAAATTATAATCTGATATATTTTGACGGAAATCATTCTAAGAAAGCGACTTTAGAATATTTTGAACTTTTATTGCCAACAATCGACAATGATTCTGTTTGGATTTTTGATGATATTCATTGGTCAGAAGATATGGAAGAAGCTTGGGAGATTATAAAAAATCACCCAAAAGTAAAAGTCACCATTGATACTTATCAGTGGGGATTTGTATTCTTTAGAAGAGAACAGCCGAAAGAGCATTTTACAATTAGAACATAAAAAAAGACGATCAGAAATGATCGTCTTTTTTACTAATTCAAAATTTTAAAATCTTATTTTTTTGCTTCTTTATTTTCTTCAGATTTAGCTCCCATTCTGTTTATCTTATACATTGGTGCAAATTTAATTTTCAAACCAGCAATTTTTCGGTTATCCTCAGCTGTCAAACCTTCTTTTTCAACTGTATTTTTACGGCTGTCAAGAGCTTCGTACATTAACTTAATTTCATCCCAGTCTTCTCTAGAATATTTGTCTTTATTATTTTCTACAGTATGAACAAACTGCTGATAAACGCTATGAATATTTTGGGCGTTAACCCAGCTAAAACTCATATCATCACCAATTCTTCCTGCACCAAACAAAGCATCTCTTAACTGCTGTTTCGGACTAGGAGCTGGAGGGGCAAATTGGGCGGTCATTTCATTTTTAAATTCCTCGTATTTAATTTTACTTGCATTTATTTTCTCTGTTGCTGCAGCATTGTCTTTAATGTCTGCTAATGCCGCTTGCGCTTCTTGAGATCTTCTATCGTACTCTGCTTCTACACTTTTCCAATTGTCTTTTAAATCGGCTGCGGCTACATTTTTAACAGAGTCAACATATACAACGTAGTTATCTACTGTTTTTTGAGCTTTTTCTTGTTTCTCGTCTTTACACGATGTTAACCCTAATACTAATAATGCAATTCCTGTAGCTATTTTGATATTTTTCATAATCTTGATTATTTAATTAATTGATTAATCAAATTTACTAAACCCAAGACGCAAAAAATTACATTATTATCATGTTTTAAAAATTAAAAATATCTTAAATCTATAAAATTAACAAAATAATGACAATTATATAAAAACAATTCAAAAACATATAACTCATTTCTATTTAAAAAACATATTCTTTTAAAACTTTATTTCTGAAAGCGTTTTTGTAACAAAAACCAATTCTCAACTACTTATAATTTTTATTGAAAAGTGTTTTGTACTTTTAAATCCAAAATTGTAAAAGGAAATGGCTGAACCATTAATTAAAATAACCGACATTAGACGAAATTTTATTTTGGGCAATGAAACGGTTTATGTTTTAAAAGGAATAAATCTAGAAATACAAAAAGGCGAATATGTTGCTTTAATGGGACCTTCTGGATCTGGAAAATCAACATTAATGAATTTATTAGGCTGTTTGGACACGCCAACCTCTGGACGTTATATTTTAAACGGAAAAGATGTCAGTCAAATGAAAGATGATGAATTGGCCGAAATTAGAAACAAAGAGATTGGTTTTGTTTTTCAGACATTCAACCTTTTGCCTAGAACTACTGCTTTAGATAATGTTGCATTACCAATGATTTATGCCGGTTACGGCAAATCTGAAAGAATTGCGCGTGCCACCGAAGTTTTAAAACAAGTTAATTTGGCCGACAGAATGGATCACCAGCCGAATCAGCTTTCTGGAGGACAACGCCAGCGTGTTGCCGTTGCAAGAGCTTTAGTCAATAAACCTTCGATCATTCTTGCCGATGAACCAACAGGAAACTTAGACAGTAAAACTTCTGTAGAAATAATGAAACTTTTTGGAGATATTCACGCACAAGGAAATACTGTAATTCTTGTAACTCATGAAGAAGATATTGCTGCTTATGCACATAGAATTATTCGTTTGAGAGACGGTTTAATTGAAAGCGACACGAGAAAAACTGTTTAATCGTTTATTTGGTTAATAGTTTAATCGGAAAAAGAAAAACTTATAATTTCAGTTCAATCCAGATAAACTCTAGGCATAGAATCTAGAAAAATAAGCTCAAAGAAGAGAAAACTTAGCATCTCAGAATCTTAGCATCTTAAAAAAAATGAAAGTATATACCAAAACAGGCGATAAAGGCACAACGGCGCTTTTTGGAGGAACCCGTGTACCGAAAGATCATATCAGAATTGACAGTTACGGAACCGTTGATGAGTTGAATTCTTATATCGGACTAATCCGTGATCAAGAAATGGATTCGCATTATAAAACGATTTTAATCGAAATTCAAGATCGACTTTTTACTGTTGGTGCCATTTTGGCAACTCCACAGGAAAAAGAAGTTTTGAAAAACGGAAAACTTCGCTTAGAAAATCTCGGAATAATTGATTCCGATATTGAATTGCTCGAAAACGAAATAGACAAAATGGACGAAAGCCTTCCGCCAATGACGCATTTTGTTTTACCGGGAGGCCATCCAACTGTGTCACATTGTCATATAGCACGCTGTATTTGTCGCAGAGCAGAACGTTTAGCTGTGCATTTAAGTCATAATGAACACGTTCCTGAAATAGCAATTACGTACTTAAACCGACTTTCTGACTACCTTTTTGTCTTGGCACGAAAGTTGTCCTCAGACTTAAAAGCGGAGGAAGTGAAATGGATCCCAAGAAAGTAAAAAAACTTTCTTAAAATTTCAATTTTTTAAAATCCCAAATTCCAAGAAAAATTAAAAATTCTTTGAATTTAAATTTCACATAAAAGCTTTAAAATAGGAGGATTTAAACTCCTTTTTTGGAATTTGAAATTTAAAAATTGGGATTTAAAAAGAGACGTTCTTAAATTTTATTAAAATAAATCAAAATTTACTTGTCTTTTTCAGTAAAAAATTTATTTTTGCACAAACTAAACAGATAACAGATGTATTGGACATTAGAATTAGCATCTTATTTAAGTGATGCGCCATGGCCTGCTAACAAAGACGAACTTATAGACTACGCTATTAGAGCTGGTGCTCCATTAGAAGTAGTAGAAAACCTTCAATCAATCGAAGATGAGGGTGAGATATATGAATCAATGGAAGAAATTTGGCCTGATTATCCAACAGACGAAGATTATCTTTGGAATGAGGATGAATATTAAAAAATAAACCAAAGAAAAAAGTCTCTCATCATAGAGACTTTTTTTTTGGTTCAAATACATATTATATAATAAAGAAATACAATAAATCATGAGTTTCATAAACAGTATTATTAAAGTCTTTGTCGGCGATAAGTCGCAAAAAGATGTCAAAGCTTTACAACCTTACTTAAATAAAATTAAAACATTCGAAGCTCCTTTAATGAGTCTTTCAAACGACGAGTTAAGAGGAAGAACCGTTTATTTTAAAGATAGAATTAAAGAAGCTAGAGCTGATAAAGATGCTAAAATTGCTTCTTTGAAAGCAGAAGTAGAAAACATCGAAGACATCGATAAAAGAGAAGACATTTATGATGCAATAGACGCTCTTGAAAAAGAGGCTTATGAAATCTCTGAAAAAACTTTATTGGAAATTCTTCCAGAAGCGTTTTCTGTAGTTAAAGAAACGGCTCGTCGTTTTAAAGAAAACTCTCATATTGAGGTTACTGCAACTGCAAAAGACCGCGAATTCTCAGCAACAAAATCATACATTACCATTGATGGCGAAAAAGCGATCTGGGCAAACAAATGGAATGCTGCTGGAAAAGATATCACTTGGGACATGATTCACTATGATGTTCAGTTAATTGGTGGTATGGTATTACACGAAGGTAAAGTTGCCGAAATGCAAACAGGAGAAGGTAAAACTTTGGTTGCTACACTTCCTCTTTACTTAAACGCTTTGACAGGAAACGGAGTTCACTTAGTAACAGTGAATGACTACTTAGCAAAACGTGATAGTACGTGGAAAGCGCCTTTATTCGAATTCCACGGTTTATCTGTAGATTGTATCGACAATCACCAACCAAGTACAGAACAAAGAAAGAAAGCTTACGATGCTGATATCACTTACGGAACTAACAACGAGTTTGGTTTCGATTACTTAAGAGATAACATGGCGCACTCTCCAAGCGATTTAGTGCAGAGAAAACACAATTTCGCAATTGTCGACGAGGTTGACTCTGTATTAATTGATGATGCTAGAACGCCGCTTATCATTTCTGGACCAGTTCCTCAGGGAGATCGTCATGAATTCAACGAATTGAAACCAAAAATTGAAAACTTAGTTGCACAACAACGTCAGTTAGCAAATGGTTTCTTAGCTGAAGCTAAAAAATTAATCAAAGAGGGTAATACTAAAGATGGAGGTTTCCAATTATTAAGAGCTTACAGAAGTTTACCTAAAAATAAAGCATTAATTAAATTTTTAAGTGAAGAAGGAATTAAACAATTGCTTCAAAAAACTGAAAATCAATACATGCAAGATAACAATCGCGAAATGCACAAAGTTGACGAAGCTTTGTATTTTGTGATTGAAGAGAAAAACAATCAAGTAGAATTAACAGACAATGGTATTAAATACCTTTCTGGAGATACTGATGCAGATTTCTTCGTTTTACCAGACATTGGAACAGAAATCGCTGCGATTGAAAAACAAAAATTAGACAAAGACGCTGAAGCGGAAGCTAAAGAAAGATTATTCCAAGATTTTGGTGTAAAAAGCGAGCGTATCCACACTCTTACTCAGCTTTTAAAAGCGTATGCTTTATTCGAAAAAGATGTAGAGTACGTTATCATGGACAACAAAATTATGATTGTCGATGAGCAAACAGGTCGTATCATGGACGGACGTCGTTACTCTGACGGTCTTCACCAAGCGATTGAAGCAAAAGAAAACGTAAAAATCGAAGCTGCAACTCAAACTTTCGCAACTGTTACATTACAGAACTATTTCAGAATGTACAACAAGTTGGCAGGTATGACGGGTACAGCGGTTACAGAAGCTGGTGAGTTATGGCAAATCTATAAATTAGACGTTGTTGAAATTCCAACAAACCGTGGAATTGCAAGAATTGACAAAGAAGATTACATCTACAAAACAACACGTGAGAAATTCAATGCTGTAATCGAAGATGTTACTGAATTATCTCAAGCTGGAAGACCAGTATTAATTGGAACAACTTCTGTAGAGATTTCAGAATTATTAAGCCGTATGCTTAAAATGAGAGGAATCACACACAACGTATTGAATGCTAAAATGCACAAGCAAGAGGCACAAATCGTTGAAGAGGCTGGTAAAGCTGGAGTTGTAACTATTGCAACAAACATGGCTGGTCGTGGTACCGATATTAAATTATCTCCAGAAGTAAAAGCTGCGGGAGGTTTAGCAATCGTAGGTACAGAGCGTCATGATTCTCGTCGTGTAGACAGACAGTTACGCGGTCGTTCTGGTCGTCAAGGAGATCCGGGAAGTTCTCAATTCTACGTTTCTCTTGAAGATAACTTAATGCGTTTATTCGGTTCTGAAAGAGTTGCGAAAGTAATGGACAGAATGGGATTGAAAGAAGGTGAAGTTATCCAACATTCTATGATGACTAAATCTATCGAACGTGCTCAGAAAAAAGTAGAAGAAAACAACTTTGGTGTTCGTAAACGTTTATTAGAATATGATGACGTAATGAACTCTCAACGTGAAGTAGTTTACAAACGTCGTCGTCACGCATTGTTTGGAGAGCGTTTGAAACTGGATATTGCTAATATGCTTTATGATACTTGCGAATTAATTGTAAGTAACAATAAAGTTACAAATGATTTCAAAGGATATGAGTTTGATTTAATTCGTTATTTCGGAATCACATCTCCAATTTCTGAAGCTGATTTCACAAAATTATCAGATATCGAAATTACTGGAAAAGTATATAAAGAAGCTTTAGCATTCTATACTGAAAAAACAGAAAGAAGTGCAAGAGAAGCTTTCCCAATTATTAAAGGAGTTTACGAAGAACCAAACAACCATTTCGAAAGAATTGTAGTTCCATTTACAGACGGAATCAAAACTTTAAATGTTGTAACTGACTTGAAAAAAGCTTACGATAGCGAAGGTGCTCAATTGATTGCTGATTTCGAGAAAAACATCACTCTTTCTATTGTTGATGAAGCTTGGAAGAAACACTTGCGTAAAATGGACGAATTGAAACAATCTGTTCAATTGGCTGTTCACGAGCAAAAAGATCCATTGCTTATCTACAAATTAGAAGCTTTTAACTTGTTCAGAGGAATGTTGGATAACGTTAACAAAGAAGTAATTTCATTCTTATTCAAAGGTGATTTACCAGCTCAAAATATTCCTGAAATTCACGAAGCAAGAGAAGTGGCACGTCCAAAAGAAAATTTACAATTAAGTAAAGACGAAATTCCAAATAGCGAAAGCATCAACCGTGAAGCTGGAGAAACTCAACAGCGTCAAGTTACTGAAACTATCGTTAGAGATATGCCAAAAATCAACAGAAACGATACTGTTGTAGTTCAAGAAATTGCTACTGGTAAAACAGAAACAATGAAGTACAAAAAAGCTGAAGCTTTAATCGCAGCTGGAACTTGGGTTTTAATTAACTAATAAGAATCCAATCTAAATATAAAATCCCCGATTACTAAAGTAGTCGGGGATTTTTTGTTTTTTTTTATTTTGCCACAAATTACACAAATTCGCACTAATTTTTCTGCAAAAAATTAAAACGCGATTCGTATAATTCGTGGCGAACAAATTATCTCGGATTATCTTGATAATAACGTTCTTCAATTCGTTTTATATCTTTTATAGAGTTTTTCGCCCAAAGCAAACGTTTTACTAAAATTTCTTCATCAGTCAATTTCCAATCAATATTAGATCTTCTAAGTCTGTTTGTTAAGCTTTGAATAATAATCGCTGCCGAAACCGAAATATTTAAACTTTCTGTAAAACCAACCATCGGTATTTTTAAGAAACCATCTGCGTTGTCCATAATTTCTTTTGACAAACCTTCTTTTTCTGTTCCGAAGAATAATGCGCTTGGTTTTGTAATATCAAAATCTTCCAACATACAATCTTTTTCGTGTGGAGTTGTGGCAATAATTTGATATCCTTTGCTTTTAAGATCAGAAAGGCATCCAGAAACCGAATCAAATCGATTAATATCAACCCATTTTTGCGCGCCTAAGGCAATTTCTTTATCGATTCTTTTTCCAAAACGCTGCTCAATTACATTTAATTCCTGAATTCCAAAAACTTCGCAGCTTCGCATTACCGCGCTTGTATTGTGCATTTGATAAACATCTTCTACTGCAACTGTAAAATGTTTTGTTCTATTTTCTAGTACTTTTAAAAAATTAGCTTTTCTATTTTCTGTCAATATATTTTCTAAGAATGCGAGGTAATCTAAATCAATCATTTTATTTATGTTTGGCGCAAAAATAATAAATAAAAGAGAAAGAAGTCTTCTCCTTATTTTCAGTCAGCTAAATCTTCAATCAAATTGGCATTAAGCTTTTCGTGCAAAACGTTGAGCTGAGATAAATTCGCAGACAAAACATCATCTTTATAAGAATCTCCATTAAAAACTGCACTTTCATTTTTAGAATGTCTTTTAAGACGTTCCAACATCACATTTAGTTCGTTCTCAGAATAATCGACATTAATAAAAGTTACAAATCGTTCTATAACATTTTTCATTCCGTCATTATAATTGAGCATTATTACATTTTGGTCTATTTCATAAAAATCTAGAAAACTTTGAAAATATTTTTCTAAAACCAAAACTTGATATTGCCGAAAGCTTAATTTTTCATTTTCCGCCGAAGTAATTCCAAAAACACTTAACGGAATTATATTAGGAACCATATGCATGCCCGCCATCTTTTGATGAGATCTTAAAACTTCTCCTGGATTTCGATACAATAATGCAAAAGGAGTCTCAGGAAAAATAGATCTTAAATATGAACTTTTAAAAACACTCCAAGCATCTAGTTTTATAATTAAATGTTTTTGTTCGGGAAATCTTTTCTGACCTAAGAATTTCAAAACTGATTTCAGTAAAAGCGTTTTAGTATCCTCATCAAAAGCGTCAGTTCTTAGAATCTGATCGATTATAGAGGCTTCAGAAACCATTATATTTTCAGAAGAAGTTGCAAGAGACTGACTCAACATCGTAGATCCGCATCTTGATACATGAAAAACCAATCCCTTTAACTCAACAAAATCTAATTCTTTAGACCAATCAATACTATTTTGTATTGTACTTATAAATTTAAATTGCTTCGAATTATAATTATGACTTTGGCATTTCGCAATAGTTTCATCAAAAAAAGGATCTATAAAAGGCACGTCTGCTAAATAAAGCCATTCGAAATAAATCTGATTATCATTTTCAATCAATTTAACCGGAATCCAATTCGAAATAAGGTCTTTTACATTTTCCATTTTATGAGTTCATTTGCGATTGAAGTTCGGCAATAATCTTCGTATTAGTTTCTGAAGGATTTCTAGAAAGCTCTGCTATAATTTGTCGTTTTACCTCTTCTGAATATTCATATTTCGACACATAATTCAAATCAAAACCTATTTTAGAAAACAATAGATCAGACCATTCATTTCTTATGCAATCTAATGTTAAGTGAATTCTAGGCTCTTTGCTTTTGTTCTCCACACTATGTGGCAATTGAAAATTGGCGTACCAACACTCCCCCATTTTCATTGGAACCAATTTATGATCTACATAAAAATAAACTTCAGAATTGGTAATAATAGGAACATGAATCCTGAAAAAACCATCTTCATAAGAAGTGTCATTATCTACATGCTCTTTAATTTCGCTTTGAGGTCCGAGTCTTAATAATCTCACGGCTTCTTTTTCGCATTGAAACCAATCCATTATTTCCTTAAAATAAGAACAATCGTCAAGCAAAGGCGTATTCTTATATTCTTTATTCGGAAAAGAAAGAATATCATTTTCTAATCCCGATTGCGATCGCAAAGAAACACTTGTCCAATTTCCTTCATATCGATTGGTATTAAAATGTGGTGTCCACAGATTTTTTTCGCAAACCAATAAATCATTTTGCAGTTTATCTACAGAAAAAGAAATAGGAAGCTGGCAGGAAGAAGGATTCATAATCTTAAGAGTTTAAATTGCTAAGTATAAAATTGTAGAGTTTATTGGTAGAAACCGAAACTGTTTCTGCATCTGTTTTTAATACTAAATCTGCTTTTATAGGAATTTCAAAAACATCACTTATTCCTGTAAAACTTCTAATTTTATTTTGATCATTATCGGGCAATAATGCTCTCTTGTATAATCCTTTCGGATCTCTTTCGATCAAATTAGTAATGGCGCAATCCAGAAATACTGTTTTAACAAATTCAAAAGATCTTAATTCATTTCTAAGGTTTTCATACGGATTTATAACCGACATCAAAACGATTTTATCTTCTTCGATCAAACTTCGGCCAACATTAAAAAGACGTCTCACATTTTCGTAACGATCTTCTTTAGAAAATCCTAAATCTTTACAAATTGTCTGTCGGTAAATATCGCCATCTACAATTTCGGCTTCATAATTATTTTGAAGCAAAAGATGTCTGACATTTTCTGCCAGCGTCGTTTTTCCTGAACCAGATAAACCTGTAAACTGAATTAAAATCATTTTAACATCACTTTTTTAAAACGCATCATTAAAAATAAGTAATTCAGAATGAGAGACAAAGAGTATAAATACGGATTATTTTCTTGTAAAAAGAATCGCCAAACCTTGCTATTTCTTAAGTTTTTAAAGATAGAAATCACTATTTTTATCTTTTAATAAACAAAAATGAAAAAGAAACTTGTTGTTTTAACAGGAGCAGGAATTAGCGCCGAAAGCGGAATTAAAACTTTTCGTGACAGCGATGGATTATGGGAAGGACATGATGTAATGGAAGTTGCCACTCCAGAAGGCTGGTACAAAAATCAGGAATTGGTGCTGGATTTTTATAATAAAAGACGCCAGCAGTTAAAAGAAGTAAATCCGAATTTGGGTCACATAATTTTGGCTGAATTGGAAAAAGATTTCGACGTACAAATTATCACTCAAAATGTTGACGATCTTCATGAGCGTGCAGGAAGTACAAACGTTTTACATTTGCATGGCGAATTATTAAAAGTTAGAAGTACGCAGAATAAAAATCTAATTTTAGATTGGACTGAAGATTTGCATACAGGAGATTTAGATAAAAACGGAAATCAACTACGTCCACATATTGTTTGGTTTGGCGAAGAAGTTCCTGCACTCGAAGAAGCTATTGACATTACCGAAACCGCAGATTATTTTGCTGTAATAGGGACTTCACTGCAAGTTTATCCAGCAGCTGGATTAATCGCATATACACCAAGTACAACTCCTGTTTTTTATATTGATCCAAAACCAATTGCGATTCCGAATCTTCGAAATAAAGTCGAAACAATTGCAAAATTTGCTTCTGAAGGGGTTGCCGATATGAGAGAAAAATTATTGACCTTAGAAAAAACAACATGATTTTTGAAAGCTGGTTACAGCAATTATTTCCGTTTAATCTATTCTGGCTTTTTGTTTTCTTTTTAATAGAAAACTCACTGCTAGTTGTTTTATCAATTTTAATTGGAAAAATATTGGAACCTGAAAACACTTTTTTAAAGCATAAAGATCGAAAATGGGTGCTTTCTACACTGCTTTGCAATACATTAATCACTTTAATTGGTTTCGAATTATATCGCTACGGAATCTTGAAAATAGATTTTTCGGCATCTATTAAACTTTTCATTTTTGATACACTTTTATTGATTCTTTTGATGGATCTTTTCATGTTCATTTTTCATTATTTGGTACATCATTTAAAATGGCTTTACCCAATTCATAAACTGCATCACACACATGTAGAAACCAATGTTTACAGTTTGTATGTTCTACATCCTATTGAAACTTTAGGTTTTGGATTTATTTGGCTGTTTTTAATTACGATTTTGAAGTTTAATTATCTGAGCATCATTATTTATCTCATTCTAAATCTGTCTTATGGAATATTTGGGCATTTAAAAAAAGATATCTTTCCATCTTTCTGGTACAGTAATTACTTTACAAAATGGATTTCGACTACTAGATTCCATAATGATCATCACAAAAATGAGTCACACAACTATGGTTTTTACTTCACAATTTGGGATAAAATTTTCAAAACCATAATTTAAGCATCAATATAGCTTTCAGAAGTTTTAACAATACCTTATATTTGCACCTTTCGAAAAAACAACATCACAATGACTACTCTAAACGAATTGAATGCTATATCTCCAATTGATGGAAGATATAGAAATAAAACTCAAAATTTAGCACCTTTCTTCTCTGAAGAAGCTTTAATAAAATACCGCGTTTTGGTTGAAGTGGAATACTTCATTGCGTTATGCCAAATTCCGTTGCCTCAATTGAAAGGTATTGATTCTAGCTTATTTGAAAGCTTGAGAAACATCTACAAAAACTTCTCAACAGAAGATGCGCTTTGGATTAAAGAAACAGAGAAAGTAACCAATCACGACGTAAAAGCGGTTGAATACTTTATTAAAGATGCTTTTGAAAAATTAGGTTTATCTCAATACAAAGAGTTCATTCACTTCGGATTAACATCTCAAGATATTAATAATACTGCTATTCCGCTTTCTACAAAAGAAGCGTTTGAGCAAGTTTATATGCCAACCTTAATTGCTGTAATTGCAAAATTAAAAGAATTAAGTGTTGAATGGAAAGACATTCCAATGTTAGCGCGTACACACGGACAACCAGCTTCTCCTACTCGTTTAGGGAAAGAGATTTTGGTATTTGTTGAGCGTTTAGAAGAGCAAATGCGTTTGTTATTCAATATTCCGTTTGCAGCTAAATTTGGCGGAGCAACAGGAAACTTTAATGCACACCACGTAGCATACCCACAAATTGACTGGAAACAATTCGGAAATAAATTTGTTGAAACAGATCTTGGTTTAAAACATTCATTCCCAACAACACAAATTGAGCATTACGATCATTTTGCTGCTTTCTTTGATGCTTTAAAAAGAATCAACACTATTATCATCGATTTAGATCGTGATATCTGGACGTATGTTTCAATGGATTATTTCAAACAAAAAATCAAAGCTGGAGAAATTGGTTCATCTGCAATGCCACATAAAGTGAATCCAATTGATTTTGAAAACTCTGAAGGAAACTTAGGAATTGCAAATGCTATTTTTGAACATTTGGCTGCTAAATTGCCAATTTCAAGATTACAGCGTGATTTAACTGACAGTACTGTTTTACGTAATGTTGGTGTTCCTTTTGGACATACTATTATTGCTTTTGAAGCGACTTTGAAAGGTTTAAATAAATTACTTTTAAACGAAGGTAAATTTGCTGAAGATTTAGAAAAAAACTGGGCAGTTGTAGCAGAAGCTATCCAAACAATTTTACGTCGTGAAGCTTATCCAAATCCATATGAAGCTCTAAAAGGTTTGACTAGAACCAACGAAGCAATTGACAAAAATGCAATTCATAACTTCATTGCAACTTTAGAAGTTTCAGACGCTGTTAGAGCAGAATTATTAGCAATAACGCCTAGCAACTACACAGGAATTTAAGAAAAATACCAAATATTTTACCAAAAAAAGCTATCTTTATCGAGATAGCTTTTTTTATTTAACTCGGAGTAGTCCAGATTACTTCACTTAGCTTTATTTTCGTTGGAGTTCAGTGAATTACACAAAAAAAAGCCTTTTGTTCAGAAAGCAAGAGTTGAACAAAAAACTTTAAGTGAAAAGCTGGATCAAGCTCACCGAAAACCAAAATGCCACATATGATTGCACTAAGCGCCGCTGCTGAAACTACACACCACTTACAACCTTTAATTAGTGATTTAGGTTTAATCCTAATGACTGCCGGAATTGCCGTTCTATTATTTAGAAGATTGAAACAACCTTTGGTTTTAGGCTACCTGATTGCAGGTTTTTTGGCTGGAAACCATTTTGATTTTTTCCCATCAATAACCGACATGAAAAGTGTTGAAGTTTGGGCCGAAATCGGGGTGATATTTTTGCTTTTCAGTTTAGGACTCGAGTTCAGCTTTAAAAAACTAATGAAAGTTGGAGGGACTTCGTCTGTCACGGCCATAACGCAAATTATGTTTATGACCATAATTGGTTATTGCGTCGGACAGTGGATGGGCTGGGGAAAAATGGATAGTATTTTCTTGGGAGCAACACTTTCTATTTCGTCCACAACTATTATTATCAGAGCTTTTGATGAATTAGGAGTTAAAGGGAAAAAATTCGTTGGAATTGTTTTCGGAGCTTTAATTGTAGAAGATATTGTTGCCATTTTAATGTTGGTTTTATTATCTACTATTGCGGTAAGCGACCAGGTTTCAGGAACAGCATTACTGCAATCTGTTTTAAAACTTATTTTCTTCTTAATCATATGGTTCTTAGGAGGAATATTTATTATTCCGACAATCTTTAAAAAAGCAAAACATCTATTAACTGATGAAATGCTGCTGATTATCTCATTGGCACTATGTTTAATGATGGTAATTTTTGCTTCAAATGTTGGTTTTTCTCCTGCATTAGGTGCTTTTATTATGGGATCTATTATTGCTGAAACGACGATGGCTGAAAAAATTGAACATTTAATTCAGCCCGTAAAAGATTTTTTTGGAGCCGTTTTCTTTGTATCTGTTGGGATGTTAATTAATCCTGTAACATTGGTAAATTATGCGCTTCCTGTTGCTATAATCACTTTGTTAACCATATTCGGAAAAGCATTTAGTTCTTCTATCGGAGCTTTAATTTCTGGCCAGCCATTAAAACAATCTGTTCAAACGGGAATGAGTTTGGCACAAATTGGAGAGTTTTCTTTTATTATTGCAACTCTTGGAATGACTTTAAAAGTTACAAGTGATTTCTTATACCCAATTATTGTTGCCGTATCTGCAATTACCACTTTTACTACTCCATTCTTAATTAAATATTCAGAGCGTTTTGCTTTCTTTCTAGAGTCAAAAATGCCTAAAAAATGGGTTAAAAACATTAACCGATATAGTGTGAATGCGCAAGCCATCAAATCTGTAAGCACTTGGCAGATTGTACTTCGTTCTTCGATTACACAAATTATTCTTCACACCATTATTATTACAGCAATTATTTTATTGTCATCAAAATTTGTTGCACCATTGGTTGCAGATACAAGATTCGGAAATACTTTGGCGGCTTTACTGACTTTAGTTGCAATTGCACCGTTTTTGTGGGCGCTTTCGCTTCGTCGTGTAAAAGTAGATGAAGTTGAAGCTCTTTGGGAAGAGCGAAAATATCGTGGCGCACTTTTAATGCTTATCTTAATCAGAATGAGTCTTGGCTTGTTCTTTGTCGGGTTTTTATTAAATATCTTTTTCTCTCCTTTGGTTGCTTTTGTAGCATTGATTATTGCCATTGGGGCTTATCAAATTTTCCCTAAAAAATTAAACGAGCAATATCATAAAATTGAAAATCACTTTTTGAAAAACTTCAACGATCGTGAAAATAAAAAGATCGACAGAAGATATGCTAATTTAATGCCTTGGGATGGACACATGTCTTTCTTTGAAATTAAAAAAGAATCCAATTTAGTAGGTCAGACTTTACAAGAACTTAAAATTCGTGAGCAGTTGGGAATTAATATCGCTTACATTAAACGAGGAGAAGTTACCATTCCTATTCCTACCAAAACCGAACGTTTATTTCCTGGCGATGAAATTTGCGTAATTGGAACCGACGCTCAAATTGCAGAATTCACAAAATTCTTAACTCAAAACGAAACAGAACCACCTGCAAAAGTAGAAGAAACCGATATTGTTTTACGTCAGCTTGAAGTTTCTCAAGACGAATTCATTCAAAAAAGCATCGGACAATTTAGAGCCAAAACAGACGGAATGGTCGTAGGAATTGAAAGAAACGGAAATCGTATTCTAAATCCAGAATCTAGTTTAATCTTAGAGAAAAATGACATTCTTTGGGTTGTAGGAGACAAGAAAAAAATGAATGCTTTGTTGGCAGCGAAGTAAGGTTCTGAGATACTGAGATACTAAGTTTTTATCCGGAATCTTTTTAAACTTTCGTAAAAAATAAAGCGCTAAGATTTCGTTATGAAATTTTAGCGCTTTTTATATTCATTATTTTGAAAAAACCTTAGAATCTTAGCATCTCAGAAACTTAGAAACTCCGAATATTATTTATTCGGCTGTGGAGTCAATCTCAAATAAGGTTTTATTGGCGTATGTCCTTTTGGGAATTTTGCTGGAATATCGCTGTCTGGAATTGCTGGTGCAATTACCACATCTTCTCCATCTTTCCAGTTTGCAGGAGTTGCAACACTATAATTTGCAGTCAATTGTAAACTGTCAATTACACGAAGTAATTCGTCAAAATTTCTTCCTGTAGAAGCTGGATAAGTCAGCGTTAATTTGATTTTTTTATCTGGTCCGATAACAAAAACAGAACGAACTGTAAATTTGTCACTTGCATTTGGATGAAGCATGTCGTACAGATTTGCTACTTTTTTATCCTCATCTGCAATGATTGGGAAATTCACTTCTGTATTTTGAGTTTCGTTGATATCTTTAATCCATTCTTTATGAGACTCTAGGCCATCTACACTCAAAGCAATAACCTTAGTATTTCTTTTTTTGAATTCTGGAACATAGTTCGCTACAGTTCCTAATTCAGTAGTACAAACCGGAGTAAAATCTGCTGGATGCGAAAATAAAACGCCCCAAGAATCTCCTAACCATTCGTGAAAGTTAATTGGTCCTTGCGTCGTTTCTGCATGAAAATCTGGTGCTATATCGCCTAATCTTAATGTTGACATAATTTATCTTTTTTAGTTCCTCTAAAATTAACCAAAAAAAGCATATAGAAAACATTGATTTTCTTAAAAAAAGTTAAAATTCTACTTTGTCGATATAATTAGTATTTTACTGCTAAATAAAAGCGAGAACAAAGTACCAAAAAGCAAGTGTTACAAAGGAAATCGGAATTCCAAAACCAATCATCATACTACTCAGTTTTGGTTTTAATCCGTATGTTGAAGCCAAGATTGCACCTGTAATCATGGGTGCCATTGCCGTTTCCATGATGGTAATTTTTATTACTTCAGAATGCTGATTGAAAATAAAAACATACAATACAAAAATGACAAAAGGAATTAAAAGCAGTTTAAAGAAAAGTCCTAGACGTAAAAATTTCCAATGTTGGCTTTTTCGATCAAAAGTCAATTGCAAACCAACCGAAAGCAAAGCTAAAGGTGTTACCAAACTTCCAATTTTTAGCAGAATAGATTCAAAATTGTCATTTAAATGATAATCAAAAATATTCATCAAACATGCCAAAACGAACATAATAAAAGGTGGGAATAAAATAATCTTTTTGAAAATCCCTAATGCATTTGGGCTTCCTTTAGAATAAAAAGCTGCCGTAAAAACACCAAGAGTTGAAACCACTACAAAAGTTCCCGGCTGATCTACCAAAACGGCAGTTTCTAAACCTTTCTTTCCATACAAAGCTTCTATAATTGGATAACCAAGAAAAGAACTGTTGCTTAATCCTGCAGTTAGAATCAAACATCCTATCAATTTATTTGACCATCCATTTCTTCTTCCTAAAAAATGAAAAAATAGAAAAGCCAAAATATAAGTAATCCACCCCGCACCTATCGGAAACATTAATTCACTACTCCATTTTATTTTCGGAATATGATATAAAGTAATGGCAGGAAGGCAGAAATAAATAACAATTTTATTAAGCGTCTTATAAATATGAGTAGGAAATTGTTTTACTTGTTGTAAAACTAGACCTAACGAAAGAAAGAGAAATATTAAAATAAAGTTGTTCATATAATAAGATTACAGCAAAAATAGTTATTTCCATTTTGTGAAAAGTGAAAAGAAAATAGTAATTAACCCTTTTAAAGGAATCACAACTATTGATTTTCTTTTGTTAAACCTATAACATTACACCAAAAACCACTCAATTTCAAACAATTAACAATCACTTTTTACATTCTAGTAATCTGTTTTTACCAAAAATTAGTTAAATTAGTACTTTGTGTTGCAAAAACATGTAAATTTGTAACATATTTTATTACAGTATGATTTCAGGTAAATTTGCCATAACGATTCACATTCTTACTTTGCTCCATAAATTTCCAAATGATTATTTGTCATCGGAGTTTATTGCGGGAAGTATTAATCTTAATCCAGTATTGGTCAGAAAAGAAATTGCCAACTTAAAAGCACATCATATCGTAGAAAGTAAAGAAGGAAAAAATGGCGGGACAAAATTGGCAGTAAACGCTGCTGAACTGACTTTAAAACAAATATTCGAAATGACTTTTGAAACGATCGGTTTAGGTTTTGCTAAAAATCAACCAAATCCTGATTGTCCTGTTGGAAAAAACATCAATCAGCATTTGGAGAATTTATATAGCGAAATGAATCAGAAAGTGAGCGCACAGCTTGAAGGAATTTCATTGGAAGATTTTTCGAATCAATTTTAAAAACTATTTTTTTATCCAAAACTGTAACATTTTTTATTACTAAATAAATTTATATATTATGAAAATCGCACTTATCGGAGCTACAGGATTTGTTGGCTCAGCAATTTTAAACGAATTAGCAGATAGAAAACATGAAATCACTGCTATTGCAAGAACTCCAAAAGACACTCCAAACGCTACTTGGGTTGCTGCAGATATTTTTAATGTTGATGCTTTGGCAGAAATCTTAAAAGGTCACGATGCTGTGGTTAATGCTTATAACCCTGGATGGACAAATCCAAATATTTACGATGACTTTTTAGCTGGTTCTAAAGCTATTCAAGAAGCAGTTAAAAAATCGGGAGTAAAACGTTTTATCACTATTGGTGGTGCAGGAAGTTTATATGTTGCTCCAGATTTACAGGCAGTTGATACTCCAGATTTTCCAAAAGAGATATTCCCTGGTGCAAATGCTGCAAGACATTATTTAAACATTATTAAAGAAGAAAAAGATTTAGACTGGGCATTCTTTAGTCCTGCTTTCGAAATGCATGCTGGAACTAAAACAGGAAGAACTGGAAAATATCGTTTAGGTTTAGAAAATCCTGTTTTCAATGACGAGCAAAGAAGTATTCTTTCTGTAGAAGATTTGGCAGTTGTTATTGCTGACGAAGTGGAAACTCCAAAACATCATCAGGTTAGATTTACTGCTGGATATTAATTTTTTTTTTTTTAGTTGCTAAAGTTCTGAGATTCTAAGCTACTAAGTTTTTTTGCCACGAATTACACAAATTTCCTCGAATTATTCTTCTGCTACTATAGAAGAAAAAATTTGTAAAAATTTGTGTAATTCGTGGCAATTTTTTTTTTTACTACTTTTTGGCATAACAAATTAGTGAGAATTCGTGCAATTAGTGGCAATCTAACTTTTTGAAACTGTTTTTGTTTTCTGTACTTTTACATTTCTAAAAAGTGCGTTTTGTCAAATTCTAATAAACAAACTGGTAGCATCTCTGAAAAAGCTGGAATTTCACCTCCCGAAATCACCAATATTTTGGCTATCAATCAAATTAAAAGCAAACGCAGACAACAACCGACTTCTCAAGAGTTAATTAAGGATATTTTAGAAGGAAACAGAACTTCTCTTAGTCGTGCCATTACTTTAATTGAAAGCACTAATCCAGATCATTTTGAAAAAGCAAGCGAAGTAATTCAAGGCTGTTTAGCTCATGCCAATAAATCAGTACGAATTGGAATTACAGGTGTTCCTGGAGTTGGAAAAAGCACTTTTATTGAAGCTTTTGGAAAACATCTGACACAATTAGGAAAAAAAGTAGCGGTTCTAGCAGTCGATCCAAGCAGTTCGCTCTCACACGGAAGTATACTCGGTGATAAAACCCGAATGGAAGAATTGGTTAAAGACGAAAACGCTTTTATTCGTCCAAGTGCTTCAGGTCAAACTCTGGGCGGTGTGGCGCGAAAAACCCGAGAAACTATTATTCTTTGTGAAGCCGCAGGTTTTGATACTATTATTATCGAAACTGTTGGTGTTGGCCAAAGCGAAACTGCCGTTCACAGTATGGTCGATTTCTTTTTGCTTTTAAAAATTTCTGGCGCAGGCGACGAACTTCAAGGCATTAAACGCGGTATTATGGAAATGGCAGATGCCATCGTTATTAATAAAGCAGATGGAGATAATATAAAAAAGGCAAATCAGGCGAAATTGGAGTTTAATCGAGCTTTGCATTTATTTCCTCCAAAAAAATCGAACTGGCAACCTAAAGTTACTACTTGCAGTTCTCTAACAAAAGATGGAATTCGTGAAGTTTGGAATACGATTTCTGATTATTTTGAAATGACGAAAGAAACAGGATTTTTTCAAGAAAAAAGAAACGAACAAAATCATTTCTGGATGATGGAAACCATCAATGAACAATTGAAACAGAATTTCTATAATCAGCCAGAAATCATTTCGCTTTTAGAAGAAAGCAAAAAAGCAGTGCAAAACAATGAAATTTCATCTTTTGCAGCTGCTTCTGAGTTGTTAAAATTATATTTTAAAAAAAGGTTCTAAGATACTAAGCTTCTAAGTTACTAAGGTTTCTTGTCTGGTCGAGCGGGGTCAAGAACTATATAGCATTTCGACTTCGCTCAATGTGACAAAACTTAGAAGCTTAGCAACTTAGTACCTTAGCATCTTTATTTCTTAGCTCTAAGCTTATATTTATTTTCCTTATAAAGATTCCCTGCTGTAATTACATGTGCCAAAGCATCTTTTGCTAATTCTTCATTTAATTTAACTGGAACTAAAGTTGTATCATTTTTGATTTCAAACTGCAATGGCTTCAAATTTGGTTGCATGATCACAACCTGATTTTCAACTCTAAATGCATTGATATCATTAAACTGCATGATCGATCTTCCTTGTACTTTTGGATCGAGTTTGCTTAGGTTTCTTCCTACCATTGGAGTTTCAAACGGAAGTCCTAAGTAACTTAACAATGTTGGCGGAATATCAATCTGACTTGCCAATCTATCATAAACAGCTCCTTTTGGAACTCCTGGCCCCATAATAAATGCTGGAATGTGGAATTTGTTTATTGGCACTAAATTTTTTCCATAAGTTCTTGTGTTATGGTCAGCAATTACAATGAAAATCGTGTTTTTAAAATACGGTTCTTTCTTCGCCATTTCAAAGAATTTCCCAATAGAGAAATCAGCATATTTCATGGCATTATTTACCGTATTAGGCTTTTTATCGTAAGGTTTAATTCTTCCTGCAGGATATTCAAATGGTTCGTGATTTGAAGTCGAGAACATTAAAGAGAAAAATGGTTTATCTCCTTTTGATTTGAAATACTGATTGGCTTTCGTAACCAAATCTTCATCAGAATAACCCCAAGTTCCTTTGAAAGCATATTTATTTCCATCAGAATCAAAATCGGTTTGGTCTACAATGTCTGTAAAACCATTTCCGTTAAAAAACGAAGCCATATTGTCAAAGTTTGCCATTCCGCCATAAATGAAACTTGTATCGTAGCCTTTTTGTTTTAAAGCATCGGCAAGTGTAAAAAATCCTTGTTGTGAGTTTCCAAGCTTCACTACACTTTCTGATGGCGAAGGTAAAAATCCAGTTACAACTGCTTCAATTCCGCGAACACTTCTGGTTCCTGTGCAATACAAATTGGTGAACAATAATCCTTCTTTAGACAATTTATCAAATTCTGGAGTTAATGGTTTTCCTCCCAAAATTCCAACATATTCTGCACCTAAACTTTCCTGTAAAAATATCACCAAGTTATATGGCTTTTTCATAACAGAATCGGGTTGTTGTACGTGTAGAAACGGAATATCCTTATCGGTAAAATCGTTTGGACCAGCGATCATGTATTTTTTTACACGAGCGATCGCTTCGGCTTCATCCATTTTACCATACATTTTGGTGTTTCCTTCATTTTTGATTGAATATGCGGCAAAAGCAACAGTATAAAATGAATTTAATCCCAAAGTATTTGTAAGCTGATCTGTTGAAAAAACAGCATTACTAGCGTTAATAGGTCGTTTTGAAGTAAGACTCGAACGTGCTCCGAAAAACAATAAAAAAGCAACTAATGGAAACACCATTAATTTGAATTTATATTCTGTAATTGTAGTATGGAATAATCGTTTCCCTTTTTTGAATGCAAAATACAGTACAACGCCAAGAATTAAAAAAGTCACAATGATTGAAGTCAGGTAACTTTTTAAAAGCATTCCAACCACTTCTTTTGGATAAATAAGATAGTCTAAGAAAATCTTATTTGGGCGCGTATCATATTGCTTTACAAAATCTGGAGAAGCTAATTCTACAAAAAGAATTAAAAACAGAAATAGAAAACTATAAATTACCAGAAATTTGTTGGTGAATTTTATCCATTTATTTGGCAGAAAAGTAATTAGAACTGCTGGCAAAAATGACAAATAACACAGTAATATTAAATCCATTCGTAATCCGATCGGAAAAATATACCAGAAATCTGGCGTCTGCACTACTCTTTCTTTAAAAAGAAAAAATAAAAAGATTCGGCTTAAAGTGGTAATCAATAATCCGATTAATATAAAACTGAAAATAGGTTTTAAAAAACGTAAATTTTTCATTAAAAATAGTATAAGAACGTAAGATTAGAAAATAGATTACTCTTCGTAACGGTTAATTTCTCTGTCATAAAACTCATTTGCCTTTTCGATTAAACTCTCCATTTCCGCGTTTAATTCAGCTTCGTCAAGATCTTCCGGTTCTTCCAAAAACTCAACCTCATCATCTTTCAAATTGATAATGAATCTTGGGTAATCTAGGTGAATGATAAAAATATCGTCTGGAAAATCGGTATTATCTCCAAGTAAAAATTTAGGTAATTCCATATCTATTATTTTTTTTAATGGTTATTTTTTAGCCACAGATTAAAAGGATTTCTCCTGACTTTATACTCTATAATCTCTGACTTATTTTTATTCAAATTTAGTTATTTAGATCTGAATTGATAATTAATCTCTTTGTTAGGTAATGAAAACGAATATACAAACAAATTGCCGCTGCGGTTAAACCTGCCAAAAGTCCGATCCAAACTCCCTGCGCTTTCAATTCGGTATGTTCTCCTAAATAGTACGAAATAGGGAAACCAATAACCCAATAGGCTACAAAAGTAATGTACATTGGCACTTTTACATCCTGTAACCCACGCAATGCGCCTAAAACCACAACCTGAATTCCGTCAGAAATCTGGAAAATTGCTGCAATTAAAAGCAATTTTGAGGCAATTCCGATCACTTCTTCGTTATCTAAAACCTGTCCTGTATTTTCCATATTCAAGAAAATATAAGGCAGATAATCGTGGAAAATAATAAAGAAAATTGCAAAAATTGTTTCTAAGATTATAGCAAGCAGGAAAATTGAACGTGCTACAACAATTAGCTTTTTATAATCCATTAAACCTCTTTGATTGCTGACACGAACCATCGAAGTTACACTTAATCCCATGGCAAACATAAAAGTCATTGAAGCCAAACTTAAAGCAATCTGATTTGCTGCCTGACTTGTTTTTCCGATATTTCCGCAAAGCCAGATAGACGCTGTAAACAAAACTACTTCAAAAAGCATTTGCATTGCAGAAGGAAATCCGATGCTGATAATCTTTTCTATTGTTGCCTTTTTAATTTCATTAAAACTGAAACCTTTAAAAAAGCGTTTTAGATCGTCTCTTCTTGAAAGCATAATATGCATGAACATGACCAAAAATATTCTCGAAATCACGGTACCAAGTGCTGCACCGATAATTCCCATTTTTGGAAAAATCCAGATTCCATAAATCAAAACATAATTAATTCCAACATGAAGCACATTTGCCATAACCATAGCATACATCGAATATTTGGTTAATGACATTCCGTCTGCAAATTGCTTATATCCTTGATACATTACCAACGGAATTAAAGAAAAAGCAACCCAACCCAAATATGGTTTTGCAAGAACAATAACATCTGCTGGCTGTTTCAACAACTCCATAATTGGTTTAGCAAACATAATTACGGTAAAAAGCACTAAACCGAGAATTGTACATAGAAATAAACCATGATGAAAAGCAGATCTAATTTTTGTATCGTTTTTTTCTGCATCGCCTTCTGCAACAATTGGAGTTATTGCTGTAGAAAATCCAATTCCTAGAGACATTGCAATAAAGATCATACTATTACCAAGAGAAACTGCGGCCAATTCTGTGCTTCCTATTTTCCCAACCATTATATTATCGACAATACCAATTAAAGTATGTCCGACCATACCCAAAATTACGGGATATGCTAGTCTTAAATTATACGAAAACTCTTTGGTGTACTGCTTTAAATTCACTTGTAATCAATTTTAGTCGGCAAAGATAGTCAGAAGCTTCGAATTCTATCCTATCAATAAAAATATATCCCAATTTTAAGACAAAAATAAGACGGACTCAATATTATGTAACGATTTTTAAAAATTGTATAACAAACTCCAAATGCCTTGCATATAATTTTACATTATAGAAATTTCAAAAATATAAGCCATGAAAAAATTACAGATGTTATGCCTAGCTGCGTTCACGTTTTTATTTGCCAACACAACTTTTGCTCAAGATAGCGGAGTAGAAAATTACGATCAGGGTTTTAGATTAGGAGTCGGATTAAATGGAGGACTTCCTACTGATAACGATTATGACTGGTCTCTTGGTGGAGATGTACGTCTACAGTACGATCTTTCTAAAAAAACATCATTAACCTTAACAACGGGATTTACAAATTTATTTATGGGAAAAGATGAACTTGGAAATAACGTAAAAGATCTTGGTTTTATTCCAGCAAAAGCAGGTTTTAAAGCGTTTGTTTTAAAAGATCAATTTTATGTTCTAGGTGAGCTTGGTGCTGGTTTTGCAGTAACAAATGGTTACGATAAAACAACTTTTTTATGGGCTCCCGGTATTGGTTATGCCAACAAGTACATTGACTTAAGTGTTCGTTACGAAGATTATCATGATTTTAGAACCAATCAGGTAGCATTGCGTGTTGCTTATGGTTTTAAACTATAAAAAATAGGTTTAATTTATTATTTTGTTTTTGGTAAAAACCCGACAGTCTGAAGAGTCTGTCGGGTTTTTTATTTTTTACCGTTGGTCAAAACACAAGTGCCATTAGTCAAATGATTTTTTAGGATTGATTTAGATCGCGGTAATTCGCAGAAAAATTAATCAAATCATGAACAAAACAGTTTTTTATCTCTCGCAGCTTTTTCTTTTTTTATTGGCTACTCTTGCTGCACGATCTCAATCGGGAATTTCAGGTGAATTTAAAGTCGATTACGTTCCTTTTTCTAAATATGTACGACCAATAGACAGTACAAAAACAGATGCCGAAAGTAATTTTAAAAGAGCCCAGATTGCTTTTGAAATACCGCTTTCTTTAAAAATGGACAAATACAATCATCCTAGACTTTGGTCTGTTATTGTAAATGGAAGTTATGCCAAAATGGAAAACAGAAACTACAATATTCAAGATCTTCCAGCAGAGTTTCAAGGCGGATTTCCGAATGAATTACTAAACACTCAAATTGGCATTAAGCACATACGATCTATTTCTTCTTCCTGGTCGTTATTTATCATGGCTTCGGTAGGTATTTACACAGACATGGTAGAGATTAACAAAGATGATGTCCTAATGCAAGGTGGAGTACTTTTTATTAAACAATTTAACCCGAATCTGGCTTTGGGTGTAGGGCCAGTTTTAACCAATAGTTTTGGTGTACCAATGGTACTTCCTGGAATTTATTTTAACTGGGAATCCAGAGGAGCTCTGCATTTTAAAGTTGCTTTTCCTGAAGGCGTAGAATTAGGTTACCGCATGAATGACAATTTTGATTTAAAACTCGTCGGAGAATTAAGCGGTATGACGGCCGAAACCAAGATTGGAAATAAATCTTCGTTATTGGGTTATCAGCAAATTATTGCCGGTTTACGACCACAGCTTAAGTTTGGCGAACATTGGACTCTGGAACCTACCGCAGGAACGACACTAGTTCGTAATTTCTCTACTACGAATAGAAAGATTAAGGATATTTTTAAAGAGAAAGATATAGCCGATCCAAGATTCACAACAACTTTTTACGGAGCATTAGCTCTAAAATGGAAATTCTAGACCTACCTACTCAATAAATTTTTATAAACTACCTCTTTCAGCAATGCTTCTCGGCGCGTTCTTGAAATGGGTAGTTCTTGTCCTTTTATAAATAATCGTCCGCCGGAAACAGAATCTATGTGGGTAATATTGACAAGAAAAGATTTATGGATTCTAAAGAAAATTTCTGCGGGAAGTGTTTCTTCTAATGAAATCATGGTCTGATGAATAACAAGAACCTTATCTTTAAAATGAAGTTTAGCATAATTCTGCATTCCTTCTATATATAAAATGTCTACCCAAGAAATTTTCTGAAATCCTTCTTCCTGACGTACATATAAAAACGGATCTAATTGATTCTGCTTTGGAGAGTTAATCATTTGATGCCATTGCTTAGCTTTTAAAGAAGCTTGATAAAAACGTTGAAACGTAATAGGTTTTAATAAATAATCTACAACCTGCAAACGATACCCATCTAAAGCATGTTCTGAGTAGGCTGTTGTGAAAATTACCAAAGGCGGTTTTTCTAACGATTCCAAAAACTCCAATCCCGTAAGATATGGCATATTGATATCCAGAAACATCAAATCGATTTGCTTTTCTTGAAGATATGAAGTCGCTTCTAATGCAGACGCGCAAGTACCGGCAACTTCTAGAAAATCAATTTTAGAAATAAAGTCTACGATTCCGTTTCTTGCGATAGGTTCATCATCTATAACGAGACATTTCATGCTCATAATATTGTTTTTGTTTCAGGTTTAATGTTTAATGTTTTTTGTTTCCCGCAGATTTAGCAGATTTTTTTGAAATCCTTTTAATCTGATAATCTGTGGCAAAAAATTTAACCGCAAAGTGCACAAAGATTTACGCAAAGTTCGCAAAGTTTTAATTTTTATAAAGGATGCGAAGATCACAAAGCGTTATGTCAAAATATAACAGATTAAAAATTCGTGCTAATTCGCCGCAAAAAAAATCCCTTTAATCCTTTTAATCTGTGGCAAAAAATTTAACCGCAAAGTTCACAAAGTAGCAGATAAAAAATTCACGTTAATTCGTGCAATTCGTGGCAAAAAAAAATCATTTCAAATCTAAGGTCACAGTAACTGTAAAGTCAGAATCTGTTTTATTGATATTGAATTGATGTTTTTCCGGATATTGAATCGTCAGCCTTTTCTTTACATTTTCAAGCCCTAATCCCTGGCTTTTAGATGGCACTTTATATTGTTCTGTATACGAGTTTTCAATTCTAAAATTCAATTGTTTATTAATCTGTTCACAAGACAAATGCACAAATCCTTTTTGATTTGGAAGTCGTGAAACATGTTTAAAAGCATTTTCGATCAGAGGAACCAGAAGCAATGGCACGATTTGAAGTTGTCCGTCTTCGATATTCCATTTGCTTTTCACTTCCAATTCATTCCCCCAACGCGTTTCTTCAACAGCAATTAAATCCTTCAAATATTTAATTTCAAGATGCAAAGGCACATATTCTTTGTTGCATTCATACAATTGATAACGCAAAATATCCGAAAACTGAACTAATAAATCTGAAGCTAGCTTTACATTACTCTGCATCAGAATATGAATATGATTCAATACATTAAACATCAAATGCGGATTTATCTGATCCTGCAAAATCTTGATTTGAGCTTCAAGATGAACCTGCTGCAATTGCGCATGATTTCTTTCGATAACATTATGTTCTTGATAAAACCGAAGTCCGCAGGCAGTACCGCAAATTAAAATCGCTGACGGAATGTTACCATAAAATCGCGACCATAAAAAATGGAGAGAATCTACATCTGCTTCTTCAGGATATGCTTTTCTTCTTATAACCGAATCTGAAAAAACAATATAAATCAATGACAGACAAAATGCCAAAAGCAGTACAACAACAACGCTTTGTACTGCAAACCAGTTCATTTTATTTTGTTTTAGCGCTTTGGGCAATATAACATCACTTAAAATATGAGCCAAAACAGCAGAACAAATCAAAACTAAAATAGCTTGAATTGTAGCGATCAAAAAATCATAGTCTTCGATCATTTGCGCCCAAATCGTGATACCTAATAAGCTCCAAAAAAAGACTAAAAACATCCAATGCCTGTTTTTATTGATTGCGATCATCTATAAATAATTTATTGAGAAAATTTAACTTCAAAAGTAGTCCTATATTTTTCAAACAAACCACAAAGAAGCACAAACCACAATTACTATCAAAATTAATTTGACGAACTGCGTTTTTGTTTTGACCAATGGAATATAAAATAACCCCGACAGATTCTTAACAACCTATCGGGGTTCAAAAAATTATCAGATTGAGTAATTATCTCCATTATTTCACCTTCTCTCCCAATTCCTTTTTATACAATTCAATATTTGCCGCTGTTTTTTCGTCTAGTTCAGGTTCTGTAATATCAGTGTGTTTTTTCATTTCTTCCCAAATAATTTTAGCTACAATATAGCGAGACATTTCCTTGTCGTCTGCGGGAACAATATACCAAGGCGCATGCGAAGTCGAGGTTTTATTTATAGCTTCTTCATAATACTTCATATAGTCATCCCAATACCCACGTTCTTTCAAATCTCCAGGCGAAAATTTCCAATTGTGTTTTTCTTCCTCCAAACGTCGCAATAAACGCTGACGCTGTTCTTCCTTACTTAAATGAAGATAGAACTTCATCACGATTGTACCATTTTGAGCAATATGCTTTTCAAAATTATTGATTTGTTCAATTCTATTTTTCCAAAAATCGGGTGTGATATCATCTACAGAATTTATTCCTGGTAAGTTTTCTCCCAAAATATATTCAGGATGCACGCGCGTAACCAAAACATTCTCGTAATGCGTTCTATTAAAAATGGCAAACTTTCCTTTTTCTGGAAGTGCAATATAATGCCTCCATAAATAATCATGCTCTAACTCTGCCGAAGTTGGCGTTTTAAAACTATGCACCACTACTCCACGTGCATTAAATTCTTTAAAAACTTCTCGAATCAAGCTATCCTTTCCCGAAGTATCCATTCCCTGAAGACAAATAAGAACCGCATATTTATTGTGCGCATACATTACATCTTGTAAATCGCTTAATTTGGCTTGAACCTTATCTAATTTCTCTTCTTTTTCGTCGTCATCGGCTTTTATAGATAATAAAGTCGGAATTTCCTTGAGCTTAATTTTCTCAACAACTTTAAAATCTTTCGGATCTATTGATTTCATATCTTTTTGATTTTTTGTCTTATAAATATAGTAATTTTACGAATTCCGATAACTATTGGAACTACTATTCATTGCAATAAAAACAACATTTCATGGAAAAATTCACATTAGAAATATTATTTCACATTATCGGAATCGGTTCTGCATCAGGATTATTTTTAAATAATAACTCTCTTTACGTAATTGGCGACAACAGCGGATTTCTTTATGAATATAACATCGAAAACAAACAATTAAATCAGCATCCTTTAATTGACAATCCAACACAAAATATCCCTAAGAATCTAAAACCTGATTTTGAATCTTTAACACATCACAACGACACCTTGTATGTGTTTGGTTCTGGGTCAACCGAAAATCGAAATAAAATGATCGCGTTTGATATCAAATCAAAAACGATTTTACAAAAGAATAATTTAGTCGATTTGTATGCTGTAATGCAAAATTTCGGAGAAATAAAACCCGAAGATTTCAATTTGGAAGGCGCAATTTTTGACGGAGAAAATTGGTATTTATTCAATCGCGGAAACGGCGTTTCTAACAAAAACACGATTTTTACCATTCACGCCAAAAATCTAGGAGAAGAATTTGCCTTGATTTCTGTCAATTATAAACTCCCAAAAATAAAAGGTGTTCGTTCTAGCTTTACCGATGCTATTTTGGTCGATGATAAAATCTACTTCCTTTCAACTGCAGAAGATACCAAATCTACTTATGACGATGGCACAATTTTAGGAAGTTTCATTGGAAGAATCGATGTTAAAACGATGAAAATAGATTTCACTCAAAAAATTACAGCAACCAATAAATTTGAAGGCCTGACTTTCTACAAAAAAGAAAACAATAAAATAGAGTTTTTACTTTGTGAAGATAATGACACCGAGCTTTTAGAAACAAAGATTTATAAGTTGACTTTGCAGATTAAGTAATTTAGTTTTTATGAAAAAAGTAATTCTTTTATTGATAATTGTTCTTAGTCTTTTCGTTGGAGGCTATTTATTTTATGCCTTTAAAATAAATAACCTAGAAAAAGAATATCATAAGAATTTATCTCCAAAAGATTTAAATCCAGAATCGTTTATTACTCTCTTTAAAGAAAAATACAATAAAAAGTCTCAACTAAATTTTGTTACATTGCTTGGAGAATTTCCTGAAAACTGGGTAAAACAAAAAGATATCCCATATCTAATTTCTATTATGAATTCTAAAGAAAAATGCTGTGGATATATGAATTTCTTTTCTTCAACTATTTCAAATGAAGATGCTGAAGTTGGAGGTTTTGCAATAATTTTTCTGAACTCTTACATTTCTAAAACAAAAATTAATTTGGGCTTAAACAGCAATCCTAAAACAGATAAGGAATCAATTAACAAAATTGAAGATTGGTATCAGAAACACCAAAATTAAAAATAAATTAATTTTATCATTTCAAAAAAACTAAACGTAAGACGCACTGCTGCGCATCTCTACAATAAAACCTTTGCAACTTTGAATCTTTGCAACTCTGAACCTTAAAAAATTTTTTTTTCACCTCCGTCCCAACCTTTTTATCTTTTTATCTCTCTTTATAAGAAAGACAACAATTGTGATAAACGAGACTCAAATAGCAAACTGTAAAAAAATGCACCGCGATGCCCAACGCGAAGTGTACGAATACATGGCGCCTAAGTTGTACCGCCTTTGCAAAAGATATTTAAAGAAGGAAGAAGAAATAGAAGAAGCTTTGGCCGATTCTTTCTTTACTATTTTCACCAAACTAGATCAGTTAAAAGAAGCATATGCTTTTGAAGCTTGGGCTAAAAGAATAACTGTAAATCATTGTTTGGCAACTATTAGAAAAGCAACCAACTTCAACATGTATTTAGACGACGTAAAGCTAATTTCTCAGCCTTCTGTCGATGAACTAAATACGTTGGAAGAAGAAGATTTGCTTAATTTATTAAACCACATTCCAGACGGCTGTAAAACGGTTTTTAACCTTTTTGTTATTGAAGGTTATGGACACAAAGAAATAGCCGAAATGCTAAAGATTTCTGAAGGCACCTCAAAATCACAATTGAATGCCGCTAAGACCAAACTGAAAGAACTGGTTAATAAATTGTATTATCAAAAAGCAAAATAGTCATGGACAATCAAGATAAATTATTCGATAAAATAAAAGAAGCTTCGCAAAAAGCCGAGTTTCAAGACTTTCCAGGAATGGAAAAAGTCTGGTCGCGCGTAGAAGAAAAACTGGACAAAAAAGAAGATAAAAAAACAATCGTTTTGTGGAAAAAAATTGCGATTGCAGCTTCTCTTCTATTACTTATTTCTTTAGGATATCAATTTTTGCATGCAAATAAAGAAACTGCAGCAGAAACTTCAAAAGTTGTTCTAGAAGAAAAAGAAATAAAACAACCAGAGCAACCCATTTTAGATAAAAAAGTTGCAACTCCATCTTCAGATTCACAAATAATTTCTAATGAAGAAGCGATTAAAATTTTAGAAAATAAAACTAAAAATAAAGAAAGAGTTGCGATTCAGGAAACAACCATTCATAAAACCGAACCAATTCAATCTATTCCAGCGCCACAAATTGTGGCAGAAAAAGCAATTCCTGAAAAAGTCTTGTTAGAAGAAACATTTGGAGAAGAAGACAATACCTCATCCAAAAAAGAAGTAACTCCAGATATGGGTTATTCAAGTTATCCTGAAAGAGAGTCTTCAAAAGTTGCTTATTCTACCGTACCGCCATCACAAAAAGCTAGAAAAAGCACTCCTTTAGTCGTTCTAAACGGAAATGCAATTGCGCACAGCGACGATGTCAAAAAAGACAAAATGATTCAGAACGAACTTCCGAATTTACAGCCAGAAAATTTAGATTCGCTTGTAGTTCTTGACGAACCTTTGTATATCATTGACGGAATCTATTATTCAGAAAATGATTTATTCGGAAAAAATCCAACGAGTCCGTATGCTCCCTTAGATAAACAAGACATTAAAACCATAACGATTTTACAAGACCTTGAAGCCACTTCTAAATATGGCGAAAAAGGAAAAAAAGGAGTTGTTATAATTACTACTAAAAACGGAAAACCTGCTCCTAAAAAATAATCAGGTCACAACAGAACTTTGTCAAAGTTTGAAACTTTGACAAAGTTAAATCTCAACATTAATTCTTAAAACTTATAATCATGAAAAGTCTAAAACTTATTTCATCAGCCATTGCTATGCTTATATGTTTCGTAAGTATGGCGCAAGAAAGAACGATTTCTGGAACTGTCACAGATAAATCTAATTTACCGCTTCCTGGAGTTCAGATAACGATTAAAGGAACTAAAAAATATAGTCAAACTGATTATGATGGAAACTACTCTATTCAAGCCAAAAAAGGAGATGCCCTTGTTTTTAGTTACGTAGGAATGGATTCTCAAACTATTTATGTTAAAGATTCTAACATAATTAATGTAGTCCTAAAAGAAAATAATGCTCAACTTCAAGAAGTGGTAGTGGTTGGATATGGTGTCCAAAAAAAATCAATGGTAACTGGTTCAGTCTCGGAACGTAAAGGAAAAAGAACAAAAATTCAAGCTGAAAGTAATTCCCTTTACACTCCAAGCCCAACTATTACCATTCGCGGAAATGAATCTGTTTCTCCAAAAAATGAACCGCTGTATATTATTGACGGAGTTCCTGCAAAAGCCAACCAAATGGCAAAAATAAATCCGAATGATATTGATAATGTTTCGGTTTTAAAAGATCAAGCTGCAACTTCGATTTATGGAAGTAAAGCTTCAAATGGTGTTGTGATTATTTCAACCAAAAACGAAATCTACAAAAACCTAACAGAAAAAGAATTGGATAAAAAGTTGAAAATCCTGCCAATTCCGACCGAACCAACTCAAGAAGATTACGATTCTTTTGTAGAAAATGCTTTCGAAAGTCCGAAAACAGCGCCACTTTCAACTTTCTCTATAGATGTTGATAATGCTTCATATACCAATATCAGACGATTTTTAAATAACGGACAGCAAGTTCCGAAAGACGCTGTACGTGTTGAAGAAATGGTTAATTTCTTTAAATACACTTATCCGCAGCCAAAAAATGAACATCCGTTTTCTATCAATACAGAAGTGAGCGATTCCCCTTGGAATTCAAACAACAAAATATTGAAAATTGGTTTGCAAGGAAAAAATATTCCAACTCAGGATTTACCAGCTTCAAATCTTGTTTTCTTAATTGATGTTTCTGGGTCTATGGAAGACATGAACAAATTGCCATTACTAAAACAATCATTGAAAATTTTGGTTGACGAATTAAGACCAAAAGACAAAGTGGCAATTGTGGTTTACGCTGGCGCAGCAGGAATGGTTTTGCCTCCAACTTCTGGAGACGATAAAAAAACAATTATTAATGCATTAGACAATTTACAAGCTGGAGGAAGTACAGCTGGAGGAGCAGGAATTGAATTGGCTTATAAAATTGCTGCTGAAAATTTCATAAAAAGCGGAAACAACAGAGTAATCTTGGCTACTGATGGAGATTTTAATGTTGGAAGTTCTTCTAATTCTGATATGGAAAAATTAATTGAAGAGAAGAGAAAAACAGGCGTTTTCTTGACTTGTCTAGGTTACGGAATGGGAAATTACAAGGACAGCAAAATGGAAATCTTGGCTGATAAAGGAAACGGAAATTATGCTTATATCGATAACATTCAAGAAGCAAATCGTTTTTTAGGAAAAGAATTTAAAGGCTCTATGTTTGCTATCGCGAAAGATGTAAAAATTCAAATTGAATTTAATCCGAAACAAGTTCAGGCTTATCGTTTGATTGGATATGAAAACAGAAAATTGCGTCCAGAAGATTTTAAGAATGATGCCATTGATGCTGGAGAATTAGGAAGTAATCATACCGTTACGGCTTTGTATGAAATTATTCCGGCTGGAGTAAAAAGCGATTATTTAGCCGAACAGCCAGATAACTTAAAATACACTAAAACAGAAACAAATTCGAATAATTACAATGGAGAATTAGCCACTATTAAATTTCGTTACAAAAAACCTGACGGAGAAAAAAGTATCGAAATGGTTCAGGTAATCGAAAACAAATCGGTTGTTTTAGAAAAAGCGAGTGACGATATGAAATTTAGCTCTGCAGTAGCTTGGTTCGGATTAAAATTGAGAGATTCAAAATTAATCGCTAACAAATCTTCAGAAGAAATTCTGAAACTAGCAAGACAAGGAAATTCGAATGATGGCGAAGGTTATAAAGCAGAATTTATTCGTTTGGTTGAGGGAGCAAAACAATATAACTAGTCAGTAAATGAAAATTACAAAACTCATTTCATTCTCTATTTTAATATTACTTAGTTATGGAGCGATGGCACAGAACAAAACGGTTTCATCAAAGAAAAAAGATACAATTCCTATTTCTTCTGTGCCACAAGCCCAATCTTCTAAAGTGATAATTTGTGGCCCACCAAAATCTGCTTTTATTAAACTTTTATATGTTTTGGACGGAAGAATAGCTGATAGCCTAAAAGTTTCTAAAATCAATCCAAATGACATCGAGTCTTTGAAAGTACTACAAGGTAAAGAAGCTAAATTGATTTATGGAGATCGAGGAGAAAACGGTGCAATTGTTATAACTAGCAAAAAATAAGCTTTAATCCAGCTTTATAAAATCTACAATTAGTCAATATTGTATTACATTTGCGACTTTATTTTTAAAAATTATTTTACACACGTATGAATCCTATTTTAAGCCAAAATCTATTTTTAGTAAAAGAACATATCGGAATGTTCAAAGCCGCAAATAACTACGACATATATCATCCAGAAAACAATCAAATTATTATGAACTGCCGAGAAAACAATCTTGGTTTTTTCACAAAAATATTCCGCTTTACAGATTATAAAAGAGCAACTCCATTTAATATTGAAATTACAACTGCTTCTGGCGAAAAGCTAATTACCGTAAGAAGAGATATTGCCATCTTTAGATCGACTGTCGAAGTGTTGGATGAAAAAGATCATTTGATTGGAACTTTCAAACAAAAATTCTTCTCAATTGGAGGAAAGTTTGATATTCTGGATAAAAACGAAAAACCTGTAGCAACACTTCAAGGAAAATGGACAGGTTGGGATTTTAAATTCTCACATGAAGGCAAACAATTGGCTCAAGTAAATAAAAAATGGGCCGGATTAGGAAAAGAGTTTTTTACAACTGCTGATAATTATGCACTTCAAATTGAAGATTCAGTTCCAGCTGATAGTTCCTTGAGACAATTGATATTAGGAGCTGTAATGTGTATTGACATGGTTCTAAAAGAATAACAAAACTTGTTAAACTTAGATTAAGAATATCTTTTAAAGCATTATTTTAGTTTTCAAAATCTTATTTTTGTAAGACTTAAAATGATGCTTTCTGCATTTCTAAAAATACAATCATGACCGACTTAAAAAATAAAAATGCCTTTATTACTGGCGCAGGAAAAGGAATAGGGAAAGCTGTAGCAATTGCTTTGGCAAAAGAAGGTGTAAACCTGATTTTAGTTTCTAGAACTAAAAGCGATATCGATCAATTGGCAGAAGAAACTTCTAAACTTGGTGTAAAAACTTTGGCTTTAGCTGCAGATGTTTCTGATATTAATTCTATAAATGCTGCCGCTGAAAAAGCAATCGCAGAATTTAAAAGTATTGACATCTTAATTAATAGCGCCGGAATTGCTTCTTTTGGGAAGTTCTTAGAATTAGAACCAGAGGCTTGGGAAAGAATTATTCAGGTAAATTTAATGGGAACGTATTATACAACTCGCGCGATTATCCCAAATATGATCGAAAGGCAAAGTGGAGACATTATCAATATTTCTTCAACTGCTGGACTAAACGGAAACGCTTTGACAAGTGCATACAGTGCTTCTAAATTTGCTGTTTTAGGTTTAACCGATTCTTTGATGCAGGAAATGAGAAAACACAATATTCGTGTTACAGCATTAACGCCAAGTACAGTTGCAACTGACATGGCAAAAGATCTTAATCTTACTGACGGAAACCCAGAAAAAGTAATGCAGTCTGAAGATATGGCAGATTTAATTATTGCTCAGCTAAAATTAAATAGAAGAGTATTTATTAAAAACAGCAGTATTTGGTCTACTAATCCTTAAAAATTAAATTCCAATTTTTTGAAATTCCAAATTCCAATCTCAAAGCAATTGGAATTTGGAATTTTAGTATTGGAATTTCAAAAACTAAAAATATGGAACAATATTTAAGACAATTAGTCGAAATAGAATTTCAAGATAAAAAACAAGTTTTCTCTGGTTTTCTAATCGATTATTCTGACGACTGGATTTTGCTCAGAAATAATCCTGTAGATTTTGTTTTGGATGGATTTGTTATTCTTAGAAATAAAAACATTGAAGCTGTAAACCGAGATCACGATTTGGCTTTTACTGAGAAAATAATTCGTTTAAAAGGTTTAAAAATAAATTCTGATGATATTATTCCGATTAGGGATTTAGCTTCTATTATCAAATATATTTCTGAGAAATACGGCATTTTTCAAATCGCAAAAAAATCATCTAAATCTGCTTATTTAGGAAAATTAATTAGTCTAAACGACGAAGAATTGACAATAGATTTTTTAGATACACGAGGTCAATTTGGTGGAGAATTAGGTTTTAATCCCGAAAAAATTCGAGTGATCGAATTTGATACAGATTATATTAATTCTTTGAAATTGTTAATTCCTGAGGATCAGAAGAAATAGTTATAAAAAAAGCCCTTTTTAATAAAGGGCTTTTCTGTTTTTTGTCATTTCGACGAAGTAGAAATCTTCACTAGAAGCTCGACAAAAAATTGGATTTTCGTTGCGGAGTTACTTGTGGGGATTTCTCCTTCGTCGAAATGACAAACTATATGATAACTTTTGGGATTATCTCAAAAAAAATTAAGCTTCCGCCAATTTATTCAAAAACTCCAAACGTACACTTCCGTCTTCGTCAATTTTAGTTAAATTGATTTCTTGCAAAGTATTTACCAATTCTGGATTCCAAGGTGTTTTTACTTTCACGTAGTTTTCTGTAAATCCGTGAATGTATCCTTCTTTATTCTCACTTTCAAAAAGAACCGTTCTGTTTGTTCCTAACTGGCTTTCGTAGAATGCACGGCGTTTTTTAACCGATAAGCCTCGAAGCATTTTACTGCGTTTTGCTCTAACATTTGAAGGAACAACGCCTTCCATATCTACCGCTTCTGTATTATCTCTTTCTGAGTATGTAAATACGTGTAAATACGAAATATCCAATTCGTTTAAGAAATGATAGGTTTCTAAGAAATGCTCATCTGTTTCTCCAGGAAAACCAACAATTACGTCGACACCAATACAAGCGTGAGGCATTACTTCGCGAATTTTGTTTACACGATCAATATAAACTTCGCGCAAATAGCGACGCTTCATTAACTTTAAAATATCATTGCTTCCAGATTGTAATGGGATATGGAAATGCGGTACAAAAGTTCGGCTTTTAGAAACAAATTCGATTGTTTCATTTTTCAATAAATTCGGTTCGATAGATGAAATTCTCAAACGCTCAATTCCTTCTACTTTGTCTAAAGCTTGAACTAAATCTAGAAAAGTATGTTCGTGTTTTTTGTTTCCGAACTCTCCTTTTCCGTAATCACCAATATTTACACCCGTTAAAACAATTTCACGAATATTTTGCGCCGAAATTTCTTTGGCATTTTTTAGAACATTTTCTAAAGCATCACTTCTAGAAATTCCTCTTGCCAACGGAATTGTGCAATAGGTACATTTATAATCGCAACCGTCTTGAACTTTTAAAAATGCTCTTGTACGATCTCCAATAGAATAACTTCCTACATAAAAATCGGCTTCAGCAATTTCACATGAGTGAACTTCACCCATATCATTTTTGCTCAAATCATGAATATAGTCTGTGATTTTGAATTTCTCTGTTGCTCCTAAAACCAAATCAACACCATCAACTGCTGCTAATTCTTCGGGTTTTAATTGTGCATAACAGCCAACAGCTGCAACAAAAGCTTTTTCGTTAAGCTTCATTGCCTTCTTCACTACTTGCTTAAACTGCTTATCTGCATTTTCTGTTACAGAGCAAGTATTAATGACATAAATATCTGCTATTTCTTCAAAATCTACGCGGTCAAAACCTTCGTCATTAAAATTTCTGGCAATTGTAGAAGTCTCTGAAAAATTCAGTTTACAACCCAGCGTATAAAAGGCAACTTTTTTTCTATTTTCCATAATCTGCTTAAATTAATGAAATCGTTGTCAAAAAATTTAAGGCTGCAAATTTACAAACAATATTCATCAAAAGAAAGCGATTAATTCACTTCGAATCAATATTTTGGCGCTAATGTTAATTTAGAGACATTCAAAAGTTAAACTTTTTTATTTTTATTTAAAAAAAATACGAAACTATCATTTTTCAAATTTTAACATTACAATAAGAATAAAACGACAAAACAATCGATTAAAAGCAAATTTTATCGATTAAATACATTTTTTTATTTTTTAAATTCAAAATTTCTTACATTTACATTGTTATGAATACAGTTGGCAATAAATTCATAGTAAAGAATTTTACGGTGCTTTAATTAATTTAATAATAATTCAGGCATAACAATTTTGAATTTTACTCGTTATGTTGTTGTTTTGTGTTACAAAATGAAATGGGAAAGCCGAAAACCAAAGAGAGTAGGCAAAATTAAAATACAAATACCACGCTTTATGAAAGCATTTTTACCCACGATCTGCTTGATGTTCTTAACCTTATTTAGTTCGCAAGCGCAAACTAATGCTCCAGCCGCAAATGCAAATCCATTTCCTACTATTAGTACATTGACGACTTGGGCAAGCTTAAACTCACAACAGCAATTTGATGTTGCTATTCGTGCAGTTGGGTTTAAGTTTGAAGTTAAAGAACCAGGTGAAGGATCTACAGCTTATACCTACATTCGTAAAGTAACTGTTAACGAAGTAAACTATACAGATAGAATTGTATATAGAATTACAAACAATAATTCTGCAAGTATCATTTCTTTAGTAACCGCTTCTACTGATTTAGTTAGTTTATACACACCACAATTAGCAAGCTTTAAAAACAACAACTGTAAAACAGAAATGTCTAAAGACAAAAACACAACTTGCAGCTGTTACGAAAGTGCAAATTTTGCAATTGATCTTTGCGACGAGCGTGTAAAATTAACTATGGGTGACGGAAATAAATACTTTGTTTCTGTAGCTAAAAAATAATATTTTTAAATATTACTTCTTTAATTAATTCCAAATCTTTATTGACTTTTAAGTATGTAAAGATTTGGAATTCGTTTTTTATAGTAAGTTCGGATTTTTAAGTTCGTACCAAACTTCTAGTTCTTCTTCGTAATCGAAAGAATTCACAAAATGAAAGCCCAATTTCTCTAGAATTTTTCTTGAGTTTTCGTTTCCTGCATCTGCGTAAGCATAAAGCACTTCAACTTTCATTTCATTAAAAGCATGATCAATAAAAGCTCTTCCCGCTTCGGTTGCGTAACCCTTACCCCAATGTTTTTCGATAAAACGATATCCTAACTCGTAAAAGTTTTTATGATTATTTATCTCGTCTGTAATAAACTTTATTCCAGACCAGCCAATAAATTCATTTGTTTCTTTTAAAACAACAGCCCAACGTCCTGTTCCTAGATCTTTGTATTGTTTCTGAACAAATTTGATATATTCAATACTTTCATCAATATGTTTTACAGGTCTATTTCCAACAAATAAATGCACATTCGGATTAGAATCCAATTCGAACATTCCTTCAGCATCAGAAAGTTCAAGTTCCCGTAAAATTAGACGTTCCGTTTTAATTGGATTTTTCATTTTAGTTTAGTTTAAAATATAACGTGTTACTACTTCAGCAACACCATCATCATTATTTGAAGCTACAATTACATCGGCTTTATCTCGTAACTCAGGATTAACGTTATCAACCCAAACACCCAAACCAGCATATTCTATCATTGTCAAGTCATTTCCTGCGTTTCCTACAGCTATAATTTCGCTTTGATGAATTCCGAGCTGTTCAGCCAAAAGTTTCAAGCTCGCAGCTTTATCAATTCCTTGTTGTGCTGCTTCTAGAAAAAATGGTTTAGACATCGAAACGCTTAAATGTGGCATGGCCTTCATCAAATCTTTTTCTAACGTCTTTAAATATGCTGGATCTTGCAATAAAATACACTTAACCGCCGGTCTGTCTACATAATCTTTAAAGCTTGAAACTTTGTGATGTGCCATTCCTGTGATTTCTTTTTCGACCTCAATAAATTCAGAATCTGTTTCGCTAATGATTTGATCATCTAAATAAGTAATGATATGTGCCTTCTTTTCTACACTATAATCGTATAAAGCATGAATTTGCTCTACAGTTAACTTTTGCTCAAACAAAATAAAATCATCTTTTACACGGCTAATTATTGCTCCGTTAAACGAAATCATATACGAATCGTTTTTATCCAATTCCAACTCTTTTGCATAAGCGGTCATTGCTGTAGTTGGTCTTCCTGAAGCCAAAACCACATAAACGCCCTTTGCCTGAGCTTCTAAAATTACTTTTTTGTTTAAATCTGAAATTCTATGATCGTCTGTCAACAAGGTATCATCCATGTCGAGCACTAACATTTTGTATTGCATTTTTTTTATAGTTTGCATTCTCCGTCTCCGTTTTTAATCAATATTGACTGAAAACGGAGACGGATAATTTTTCTTAAAGACTCATTCTAAATTCTTCAATAACGGGATTTGCTTTGGCAAAATCAGTTTCCTGAATAAAAACTTCAACAGCCAAATCTGTCTGTCCAAAACCTCCTAAACGAGCCGATTGAATATTATCTTTTTTTACTGTCTCTACTCCAGCTTCTTCTAATCTTTCTTGCAAAGCAATTGCTAATACTTCGCTTCCCGAAAATACTTTCATTAATCCCATAGCATTCTTTATTTTATTCTAATATTACTTTTAATTGTTTTTGAAAATCTTCATTTTCGTTAACACCTATATGTTCTTGATGTTTTAATGGATAAAAATAAGCATTTGATTTTAAAAGCTTTTTTAACCTTATTGAATTTTCAAGAGGAATTAACTGATCGCTAGTTCCATGAAAAATATAAATTGGACTTTTTACTTGTGGCAGATATTCATTAGTTTCCAAACTAAACTTCTTCATAAAATCAGGAAAAAAAGGAACTCTTGAGCTTGATAATTCTAAAAAGTTATAATACGGAGCCTGAAGAATCAATGCTTTTGCTTTACTTTCTAAAGCTAATTTTGCCGCAAAACCAGAACCTATAGAATAGCCTGCAATTATAATTTTATCTTCAGAATATCTTTTTGAAATCCTTTTATATACAATTGATATATCTTCCGTTAATTGTTCTTCATTTTCAATTTCGCCTTCACTTTTTCCGAAACTTCTATAATCTAAAATAAAAATATCATAACCTAATGATGTGTATATTTTTGCAATTTTACCCCAAGTTTCAAGTGTTCCAGCATTCCCATGAAGGTAAAAAACAAGACCTTTTGACTGTTTTGCCTTAAATAATAATCCGTTCAAAATTGTTCCATCAAACGATTTTATATTTATTTCTTCGAATTTCTGCTGATAATCAAACTTATAATCTTTAGGCAATCGAGAAGCGTGAAAAACTAACCCTACCTGATTAAAATACACATAAGAAATCGCTAAAACATAAAGAACAAGAAAAAAGCACAAAAGTACAATTGACAAGAATTTAATTGTTTTAAAAATTTCCATTGATTGATTTCTGATTAAATTTAAGTAAAAGTGGCAGTTTACAATATTATTACTGTAAACTGCCACTGCAAACTGTCACTATATATTACTCTTCTTCAATATCGTCGTCCTCTTCATCAAGTTCCTCTCCGTCTTCATCCATGTCAAATAAATAAGGTTCTACCATGATTTTATCTGCCAAAATTTCGATACGTTCGGTCAAAGCTTCAGAAAAGATAATTCGCTGCACTTTAGCAATACTGTTTGAAATACGTGTGATTTTTGGATCGTGACGCAGTTTCAAAATCGGATCTGCATCATCCACAATAAACATTTTTAGGCGATTTACATTGTACCCCGCCGTACTAAACATATCGTTTAATTTAGTTGGTGTTCCAATTAAAACATCGACTCCTGTAGAAACGTAGTTTTTATCGTAATCCATGTCGCCTTTTTCATTTACACCATAAATTTCCAAATCGGTGTATTTTCCATATTTATTAAAAAGCTCAACCATTTCCAGAACCTTTGCTTTGTCTTCAACAAAAATCAGAGCTCGAGGAGATTCTTCTGTTTGGCCAGCCAATTGCTGAATTACATTTAAAACAATTGTAGTAGTTTTTCCACTTCCCTTTGGAGAAATAATAACACAGTCAGCACCACTTTTTATGGTAGAAAAAGTTTCCAACTGTAAAGCGTTGGCTTCTGTCAGGCCATTTTCAATTAAAGCGTCTTGTAATTTCTCGTTTATTTTTTTTAGTTTCATTTTTTTTTGAGCTTTAGGCTTTAGGCCAAATTTATTGTGTCTTTTTTTTGCTTAAAGCCTAAAGCTTATAGCTTATTCCGCGAAGCGCCTATTTGCTTGCGAACATTTTCACATCTGATTCTGAGATTTCGCTTCCTCCCAAAATGATCAATCTTTCTACTACATTTCGAAGCTCACGAATATTTCCTGTCCAGTCGTATTCTTGTAATAATTTAATGGCTTGTGCCGAAAACGACTTAACAGCATTTCCTTGTTCAGAAGCTATTTTTTCTGTGAAATGCGAAATCAAAGCAGGAATATCATCGCGTCTTTCATTCAATGGCGGAACTTTAATTAAAATGACTGCCAAACGATGGTATAAATCTTCGCGGAAACGGCCTTCTGCAATTTCTGTTTTCAAATCTTTATTCGTTGCCGCTACAACACGCACATCAACTTTTATGTCTTTATCAGCTCCAACTCTCGTAATCATATTTTCTTGAAGCGCACGTAAAACTTTCGCTTGCGCAGAAAGGCTCATGTCTCCAATTTCATCCAAGAAAATAGTTCCCTTGTCTGCTGCTTCAAACTTTCCAGCACGATCTTTCACTGCCGATGTAAAAGCACCTTTTACGTGTCCGAACAATTCACTTTCAATCAATTCACTTGGAATTGCGGCACAGTTTACTTCGATTAAAGGAAAAGTAGAACGTTCGCTTTTTTCATGCAATTGATGTGCTACTAATTCTTTTCCTGTTCCGTTTGGTCCCGTAATCAAAACTCTGGCTTCTGTTGGGGCAACTTTATCAATCATCACTTTTATATGATTAATTGATTCGCTGTCACCAATCATTTCGTAGTTTTTGCTGACTTTTTTCTTTAGAATTTTATTTTCAACTACTAATTGTTTTTTATCTAAAGCATTACGAACAGTATTTAACAAACGATTCAAATCTGGCGGTTTCGAAATATAATCAAAAGCTCCCAAACGCATCGTTTGAATAGCAGTTTCCATATCGCCATGACCAGAGATCATTACCATCGGAATTTCTGGCTTTATTTTTTTAGCTTCTTCCAAAACCTCAACACCATCCATTTTTGGCATTTTGATATCACACAAAACCAAATCATAGTCGTTGTTTTTTATTTTTTCAAGTCCCACAACTCCATCTTCAGCTTCATCAACTTGATATGAATCATTTTCTTCTGATAAAATTTTTACCAAAACTCTTCTGATCGCTGCTTCGTCTTCGACAATTAGTATTTTACTCATTTCTTTTTGAGGTTCTAAGGTTCTAAGATGCTAAGGTACTGAGGTTTTTCTGCAAGAAGCTAAAAAAAAAACTTAGCATCTTAGAACCTTAATATCTTAGCAACTTTAAAAGTTAATATTTTAGCCACTTATACAATTCTTTCCAAGTCGGTTTTTTGCCATACATTAAAATACCTACTCGGTAAATTTTAGCAGCAAACCAAACCACAAGGAAAAATGTAGCAAACAATAATGATACCGAAATTGCAATTTGCCACCACGGCACGCCAAACGGAATGCGCATTAACATTACAATTGGTGAAGTTAGCGGAATCATTGAAAAGATAACCGCAACACTTCCGTGAGGATCATTGACTACTGTAAAAAATCCTATGTAAACGCTCAAAATCAGAGGCATTAAAATTGGAAGCAGAAATTGCTGAGAATCGGTCTGATTGTCAACTGCGGCTCCAATTGCTGCATAAAACGAACTGTACAGAAAATATCCTCCAATAAAATAAATTACAAATCCGATTAAAATACTTGCAATTGGCAAATTCCATAATTCGGCAATGTACATTTGTGCAGATCCCGAAAACTCATGTTGTGCGGTTTGCATCATTTCTGGAGAAATTCTCGCAGCTGGCCCTACATTTACTCCAAAAAATGCCGAGGCTGCAAACATTAATCCTAAACCAATTATGGCCCAAATTATAAATTGCAGAATACCTGCTAATGAAGTTCCGACAATTTTTCCAATCATCAATTGAAATGGTTTTACTGACGAAATAATGATTTCAATAATTCGGTTTGTTTTTTCTTCGATTACGCTTCGCATTACCATATTTCCGTAAATGATAATAAACATCATGATCAGGTAACCAAATGCACCGCCAATTCCGATTTTAATTTCGTTTAAACCTTTTAAACTTTCTTCTCCCGAAGCTTTAACCAAATGAATATTTACATCTGACTGTGCTTTCTGAATAGCCAAAGTGTCTAATTTTGCTTCTTCCAGATTTAGTTTTGTAATTTTATTTCCGATAATATCCTGCGTATTTTCGATAAAAGAAATACTTGGACTATTGTTAGAAATAAACTCGACTTTACTTTCTAAATCTTTATTATTTTTTGTTTTCGGAATGACAATTAATCCATTGAAATTTTCTTTGGTAATACTGTCTTTTAAAGCTTTGACATCAACTTCAGATAAATTCAAATATTTAAATTCGGCTCCTTTTTTATTTTCCTTTAAAAAATCTGAAATAAAAATTCCAGTTTCGTCATGAATTGCGATACGTTTTGTTTCTGCTTTCATTGAACTCAAATAGCCAATAAAAACAGCAATAGCCACAAACAAAAGCGGACTCAAAAAAGTCATGACAACAAAAGATTTATTGCGGACTTTGGCAATAAATTCTCTTTTTATAATCAACGAGATAATACTCATAAATAATTAATTTTCAAATTTTAAATCCCAAATTCCAACTTTTAAAAGCCTAGAATTTAGAATTTCTATATTGGAATTTTTAAATTTTGTTTTCAGTTACTGTCTGAATAAAAATATCATTTACACTTGGAATTTTCTCAACAAAATGTGTTACTTGTCCTCGTTGTGTCAGTACATGCAATAATTCATTTGGTGAAGCATTTCCGATCTGAATGTTTAATTTTAAATCATCGTTTAAAGATTTAAAACTCGCAGGCGAAACTGTAAATTTCTGTGTAATATCATACATCAAACCTTCAACATTATTAGTCAAGATCCCAACTTCAAAACTATTGGTTCTAAATTGGCGTTTTACGTCTGCCACTTTACCTTCAATCAATTTGTTTGATTTATGAATTAAAGCTATGTGTTCGCACATTTCTTCAACACTTTCCATTCTGTGAGTAGAGAAAATAATTGTAGAACCTTGTTCTTTCAAAGCTAGAATTTCATCCTTAATAATATTTGCGTTAACGGGATCAAATCCTGAGAAAGGTTCATCTAAAATCAGCAATTTTGGTTTATGTAAAACACAAACAACAAACTGGATTTTCTGTGCCATACCTTTGGAAAGCTCTTGGATTTTTTTATTCCACCAACCTTGAATTCCTAAACGATCAAACCAATAATCCAATTGCTTTTTAGCTTCGGCTTTAGAAAGTCCCTTCATTTGTGCCAAATACAAACATTGCTCGCCCACTTTCATCGAGCTATAAAGACCTCTTTCTTCTGGAAGATATCCTATAGTTTGTACGTGTTTTTGTTGCAATCTTTCTCCATCCAAAATTACTTCGCCACTATCTGGCAATGTAATTTGGTTTATGATTCTGATAAGGGAAGTTTTTCCGGCTCCATTCGGACCTAAAAGTCCATATATACTGCCTTTTGGCACATTTAATGAAACTTCGTTAAGTGCTACATAATCGCCGTATTTTTTTACGACCTTATGTACTTCAAGTAAGTTACTCATGCTATTTTTAAGGATTTACTGCGTCACTTTACCAATTAAGGTTCAGCGACTGTAAAAGTAAATAATTCGAAGCAAAATTGTGTTATATTACACAAAAAACCCATTCTAATTTATACTAGAATGGGTTTTTATTTTATTATAACCTTTTAAAAAAGTTTAGATTATGAGAACATATCTTTTACTTTTTCAAAGAATGATTTCTCTGATTTCTCTGGACTTGGAACAAAGTGCTCGTCGTTTAAAGCATTTTCAAAGAATTGTTTTTGCTCTTTATTTAATGTTTTTGGAGTCCAAACGTTTACGTGAACCAATAAATCACCGCTTCCGTAACCATTTAAACTTGGAATTCCTTTTCCTTTTAATCTTAAGATTTTTCCAGACTGAATTCCTTCTTCCAATTTAATACGAACTTTTCCGTTTATAGCTTCAATATCTTTAGAAGATCCTAAAACTGCTTCAGGGAAACTGATATATAAATCGAAGTGAACGTTTTCACCTTCACGTTTCAAGAATTCGTGTTCAATTTCTTCAATCGCTACAATTAAATCTCCTGGAATACTGTTTCCTGGCGCATCGTTACCTTTGTTAGCAACTTTTAACTGCATTCCGTCAACAACTCCTGCAGGAATTTTGATTGATACTGTTTCGTCTTCTTGAACCATTCCTTGAGCATCTGCCTCAGAAGGTTTTTTATCTAAAATCTGACCAGAACCACCACAAGTAGGACAAGTAGACGCAGATTGCATTCTTCCTAAAATGGTATTGGTTACACGCATAACTTGTCCTTGACCATTACAAGTCGTACAAGTTTTATACGTTACGCCTTTTGCCTGAACTTTACGTTTTACTTTTACTTTTTTCTCTACTCCATTTGCAATTTCTTCTAAAGTCAATTTTACTTTAATTCGAAGATTGCTTCCTTTCGCACGACGAGGGCCTCCGCCTCCGCCTCCGAAACCACCAAATCCGCCACCAAAAATATCACCAAACTGGCTGAAAATGTCATCCATATTCATACCACCGTGACCACCACCAAATCCGCCAGAACCATCAAATGCTTGATGACCATACTGATCGTATTTCGCTTTTTTCTGCGGATCACTTAAAACTTCATAAGCTTCTGCTGCCAATTTGAAGTTTTCTTCTGCCTCTTTGTCGCCTGGGTTTTTATCAGGATGGTATTTTAAAGCACTTTTTCTGTATGCTTTTTTAATTTCGGCAGCGTCAGCATTTTTTGAAATGCCTAGTATTTCGTAAAAATCTTTTTTCATAATTAGATTAAGTTCCAAATCTTAAAAATTCCAAAATCCAAAAATGCATTTGAAATTCTTATTGCATTTTTTAGTTTCCTACAACAACTTTAGGGTAACGAATAATTTTGTCTCCTAATTTGTATCCTTTTTCAATAACATCAACAATTTTTCCTTTCAGTTTGTCAGACGGTGCTGGAATTTGAGTAATTGCTTCAGCAATATCAGCATTGAAAGCATCTCCTGCCTGAATTTCAACTTGCTCTAAACCTTTAGAAACTAAAGTGCTTTTCAATTTTTCGTGAATCAACTCAACACCTTTTTTCAAATTCTCATCTTCAGACTTGTTGATCTCTACTGTCGCTCTGTCAAAATCATCTAAAACTGGAAGCATCGCCAATAAAACTTCTTGGTTTGCTGTTTTAAATAAATCAAGACGCTCTTTTGAAGTTCTTTTTTTATAATTTTCAAATTCGGCGAATAATCTCAAAAACTTATCTTTTTCTTTAGCTAAGTCTTGAGCTAATTGCTCCTCAACACTTAATTCTTCAACAATTAATTGCTCTCCATTAGCGTTAGTCTCTATCGTTGCATCATCTAATTCCTGATCGAATTCTGTATTTTCCGTAGTCATATCACTTTTATTTTTAAAAATATTCTTAAACTTCATTTTTTATTTCTTTCTGTTGGATTGCAAAAGTACTGCCAAATCTTATAAAATGTCAAATTGTCACTTTATTAATTATGAGCCACTTAAAAAAACGCATTTGCCCAGAAAAAATTTATTATAATTTTAAGACTATTACGTTTTAGTTTATCTTATCTTTGAGACCAATAACATAAATTATTACCACCAAAAATTGAATTTAAGGGTTGGCTTCGGCCTCTAAAATAATTATTAATTCAAGTTTACCTTATATTAAAAAAAGCTTCGCCTATAGAGACGAAGCTTTTTTTTATGTTTGAGCTTTATATGACAAAGTTGTCATTTCTTATTTTTGCACGGGCGGAGGGATTCGAACCCCCATCAACGGTTTTGGAGACCGCTATTCTACCCTTGAACTACGCCCGTAACTTGAGGTCGCAAATTAAAAGCTTTTTTTCTTTACTGGCAATTATTTCAGACAGAGATTTTAAAAGAAAGCCCTTTAAACTCAAGGAATATCAAGCAAAAACTTTTGTTTCAGACAGTTAACTCTGCAAAATATTTTTCAATATTTTACGTAGATTTAAAAAGATTTAGGCAGATTAACGTAGATTTCATCCATATAAAATTCAAACTAAATCTGCTCAAATCTGCGCGAACCAAAGTCTTTTAAATCTGATTCTTAGATTAATGCATTTTTCAAACCTTCGTAATCTACAGAAACCTGTTCTCCTGTCACTAAATTTTTAAGCGTATATGAATTTGAATTAATTTCCTGATCTCCAACCAATACTGCAAAAGGAATTAAACGTTTATCTGCATATTGAAATTGTTTTCCAACTTTTACACTGTCAGGATATAATTCCACTTTTATATTTTCCTGTCTTAATTTCTGAATCGCTTTTGAAGCATATAAAGCTTCTTTGTCTCCAAAATTCAAGAATAGTGCTTTTGATGTAGCGGCAACGGTTTCCGGGAATAATTGTAATTCTTCTAAAACTAGATAAATTCTATCCAATCCAAAAGAGATTCCGACACCACTCATATTTTTCAAACCAAAAATACCAGTCAGATCGTCGTATCTTCCTCCGCCGCCAATAGAACCCATAGCAACTGTTTTTGGAGCTGCAACTTCAAAAATAGCTCCCGTATAATAATTTAAACCACGAGCTAATGTCACATCCAAATCCAAAATAGCAGTTGAAAGACCTAAAACGTCAACATTGTCGCAAATAAACTTCAATTCTTCAACTCCTTTCATTCCCTCTTCAGAAGAAGACAATAAGTCTGAAAGCTGTGCAATTTTGTCTGCAAAACTTCCTGAGAAACTAAAAAGTGGCTGTACTTTAACTAAAGCATCTTCAGAAATGCCTTTTTCGATCATTTCTTTTTTAACGCCGTCTTCACCAATCTTATCCAATTTATCAAGCGCGACTGTAAAATCAATTAATTTATCAGAAGCACCGATAACCTCAGCAATTCCAGATAAAATTTTTCTGTTATTGATTTTAATTGTAACACCTTCTAAACCTAAAGAAGTAAAAACAGTATCGTACAATTGAACCAATTCTACTTCCTGCCAAAGTGATTTTGAACCAACAACATCAGCATCACATTGAAAGAATTCTCTAAAACGTCCCTTTTGCGGATTATCAGCTCTCCAAACTGGCTGAATTTGGTATCTTTTAAACGGAAATTCAATTTCGCTTTGGTGTTGCACCACGTATCTTGCAAACGGAACTGTCAAATCGTAACGCAACGCTTTCTCAGAAATTTTTCCTGTGAATTTATTTAATTCGATTCTTTGCTCTAAAGTTATTTTTTCAGCAGAATTCAATTGCAATTCTTCAATTGATTCTGGCAATTCAATTTTACTTTTATTATAGAAAAAGTTACCTGAATTTAAAATTTTAAAAATCAGACGGTCTCCTTCTTCTCCATATTTCCCCATTAAGGTATCTGAATTTTCAAACGAAGGCGTTTCGATTGGCTGAAAACCAAATTTTTCGAAATTAGCTTTTATCGTTTGAATAATATATTGACGTTTTGACACCTCAGCTGGTGAAAAATCTCTTGTCCCTTTTGGTATGCTTGGTTTTGAAGCCATCTTCTTTTTATTTTAGATTGTTGATTTTAGATTTTAGATTGTTCCAATCTTTATCTAAAAATCTTATAATATTACTTTATTCCCAGATTTTTTTAAGACTGTTGGTTCTTTAGACTTTCGGCTTTATGATTTTCCAACTTACGACTTAATTTAAGTCTGCAAATATCTTACTTTTTAAAATAAATAATAACACTTGGAAAACAAACTTGTAACAAAAAACGTATTTTCGTGACAAATTGGTCATGATGCTAAAATTATTTAAAGAAAATATCCGAATTGCTTTTGGTTCTATCAAAACACAAATTCTGCGTACTATTCTTACCGTTTTAATTATCGCAATAGGTATTACGGCTTTGGTTGGCATCTTGACTGTTGTTTCTGCTTTAGAAAATACTATTTCTAGCGATTTTGCTTCGATGGGAGCTAATACTTTTAACATTAACCAATACGAAAATAAAGTTCGAAACCGTGGCGGGAGAGAACGCGAAGTCATCAATCCAATTATTTCGTATCCAGAAGCTGTTGCCTTCAAAAACAAATACAAATATCCGTTTACCGAAACCTCTCTCTCTTTTACCGCAACTACAACTGCTGAAGTAAAATATTTAAGCGAAAAAACAGATCCAGAAATTACAATTGTTGGAGTTGATGAACATTTTATTACCAATTCTGGACTGGAAACCAGTTTAGGAAGAAGTTTTAATCAATTTGACATTGAGAACAACACTTATTCGTGCATTGTGGGTTCTGATTTTGAAAAAGGACTTTTAAAAGATATAAATCCAATTGATAAAATAATTTCTATTCGAGGTGCAAGATTTAAAGTAATTGGCGTTCTTAAAGAAAAAGGATCTACGTTTGGAAACAGTCAGGATTTACGAGTTTTAATTCCTATTCAAGTTGCAAGATCTTTATTTACAGCTCCAAATATCAATTACACCATTAGTGTGATGGTTTCAAAAAAAGAAGTTTTAGATGAAGCCATAGATAATGCTACAAGTACAATGCGAAGAGTTCGCAAGTTAAGTCCTGTACGCGACAACAATTTTGGCATAGTACGCAGCGATGACTTAATTAACCGAATTCTGAGCATCACACAATATTTAGGATTGGCAGCTTGGACTATTTCTATTATCACTATTTTAGGGTCTTCAATAGCTTTAATGAATATTATGATTGTTTCGGTTACAGAACGTACTCGAGAAATTGGTGTTCGCAAAGCTTTGGGAGCCAAAAGATCTACTGTTGCTTTTCAGTTTTTTATAGAAACTTTATTAATTGGTCAAATTGGAGGTTTGGTTGGAATTGTTTTAGGAATTCTACTTGGCTTTGCTATAGCAACCGCAATGAGTTTTTCTTTCGTAATTCCGTGGATGGCCATTTTTGCCGCTTTTGCGACTAGTTTTTGTGTTGCCTTGGTTTCCGGTCTTTATCCAGCAATCAAAGCTTCAAAACTAGACCCTATTGAAGCGTTGCGTTACGAATAGCTGTAGTCGCAGGCTTCAATCTAATAATCGTTTTTACTTTTTAAACGACTCTTCTTTATATTTTCTAATATAATTGGAAAATCATTCTTGCAGCACACTCCTAACTGAAGACAACCAATTGGAGCCTTTGGGTAATACTCATTTTCTTCATAAAGTTTATGTAGTATTTCAGGTATTTTACTCTCAAACCTTACAGCTAAAATATGATTATTTCCTATCGAAGTGTTTTCTGCTGGAATCCATCCATTCACCAAAGAATGAATAAGTTTAAATTCCTGATAAACAAATTCGTCTGGATTACGAAAATCAAAAATACATCCTAAATCTGTACTTATAGGCCAAGCAGCAGACGCTCGAAATGTTCCTAACAGAATTTCATTTTCAGCTTTAGACCAATTCATAAAATCATTATAGAAATTTGTTTTTAATCGATTTTCAAAACGTTTTTCAACAACATCTTTAACAGATTTAATTCCGTCTAACGAAAAATAACCATCAATTACAATATAGTTTTCTTTGGGGTTAGTTCGATATTCCATAAGATACTAACTGAATTATCAAATTATAAGTCTTTCAAAACCTTACCCGAAATCATACGATCATTGTCATAAATATCTTTTCGAAGCTCAACGTTTTCAAAACTCATATTTTCTAGTAATTCAATCATTTCTTTTCCAAGATATTGATTGATCTCAAAATATAATTTCCCTTTTTTCTGAAGTCCGTTTTGTGCCAAAGAAGCAATTTTTCTATAAAAAATAAGCGGATCATTATCTTCTACAAAAAGTGCTAAATGTGGTTCATAATCCAGTACATTCTTTTTGATTTCTACTTTTTCCAGATTTCGAACATAAGGCGGATTTGAAACAATAATATCAAACTGATTAGAAAATTCTTCTGCTTCTAAAATATTCAGCAACATAAAAGTAACATCTACATTATTTGCCACAGCATTTCTTTTGGCAGTTTCTATAGCTTTTTTAGAAACATCAATTCCAAAAACCTCTGCGTTGGGAAGATTTTTTGCTAACGAAATCGCAATACAGCCCGTTCCCGTTCCAATATCTAGAATTCTTATTTTTTTATTTTTATCTCGACTTGTATTTTCGTTAATAATCCATTCGACCAATTCCTCAGTTTCAGGTCTTGGAATCAAAACATTTTCATTGACTTCAAAATCTAAACCGTAAAAATTTGTTTTCCCCAGCAAATACTGAATCGGGACTTCTTTTTTAAGTTGTTTTAGAAGTTCATCCCATACCACAAAATCATTCTCATCAAAAGTCAATTCATGATTTAAAGCTAAATCAATCTGACGAAGCTGGTGTTTATTTTCCAGAATTAAATAAAAAAAACTCTCCGCTTCGTACGCATCGTAAAAAGGAGCTAATTCTTTAATAAACTGAGTACGATATTGTTTAATTTTCATTTTATTTTTTTGAATATTTTATTCAGCCAAAGCTGATTCTAACCCTTCAATAAGTCTTGTTTGTTAAGATTTGTTACAACTTTTCTACAAAACTTTCAACATCCACACTGGACAAGAATTATGCCCTGTACAACCTAACGGCGCATCTAAATATTCAAAACCGGATTTTTTATACAACTTTTGTGCAGAATGCATAAATGGCATAGTTTCGATATAACATTTTTCAAAACCAAAAATTCTGGCTTGTTCTAAACATTTCTCCATCATCTGTGTTCCAATTCCTAAACCTCTAGTTTTGGGCAAAAAATACATTTTCTGCAATTCGCAAATTTCTGGATTTCCATTTTCTAAAGGCGCAATTCCAGCGCAGCCTACAATTTCTCCGTCATTTTCGACAACAAAATATACCGATTTAGGTTTGCCATATTCTTCAAACATCAAATCTAAATAAGGATCTTCATATGCTGTTCCAACTTTTGGAATTTCCATTTCATCAAAGACAGAACGTATCAAACTTGCAACTGCTTGATTGTCTTCTTTTTTAATTGCTCGTATAAGCCAATTTACCATTTTTTTTATTCTAAATCATTATAAACACAAAAGTAAAGATAGTTTTGAATACTACTATAACTATCGGGATTGTTTCACAACTTACCCCTTTTCAGTTAATGATAATCTTAAAATTAACTACTTTTGCACTGTGAATATACATGAAAAATATATAAAACGCTGCATCGAACTGGCACAAAATGGACTTGGAACAACGTATCCAAACCCCATGGTTGGTAGCGTAATTGTTTACGAGAATAAAATTATTGGCGAAGGCTGGCACATAAAGGCTGGAGAGCCACATGCAGAGGTTAATGCGGTGCGATCTGTAAAAGATAAATCCCTGTTGAAAAAAGCTACAATTTATGTAAGCTTAGAGCCTTGCAGTCATTTTGGCAAAACTCCTCCTTGCTGTGATTTGATTATTGCGAATGAAATTCCCAATGTTGTTGTTGGTACAGTTGATCCAAATGAAAAAGTAGCAGGAAAAGGCATTTTAAAATTGATTGAAGCTGGTGCGAATGTTACTGTCGGAGTTTTAGAAGATGATTGCAACGAGCTTAATAAACGTTTTTTTACTTTTCATCAAAAAAAGAGACCCTATATTATTTTAAAATGGGCAGAAAGTCAAGATGGATTTTTGGCTCCTGAAAAAGTCTCGAATCAAGACCGAAAACCAATTTGGATTACAAATCAATATTCCCGACAATTAGTTCATAAATGGAGAACTGAAGAACAAGCTATTCTTGTCGGAACACAAACCGTCATTGATGATAATCCAAAATTGAATGTTCGAGATTGGCAAGGAAATAATCCGACTAGAATTGTTATTGATCAAAATAATCGAATTGACGAAAACAGTTTTATTTTTGATGATACGGTAAAAACTATTATTTTTTCTAAAGGTTCAAAACCGTCAAAAGAAAATACTCAATTTGAGATAATTGATTTTGATAAAAATATCATTCCTCAGATTTTAGACGTTTTGTATCAGAATCAAATTCAATCTGTAATTATTGAGGGCGGAAGACAAACGCTTCAATCTTTTATAGATGAAAATCTTTGGGATGAAGCTCGAATTTTTATCGGAAAAACAAGTTTTGAAAAAGGAACGAAAGCTCCAGAAATTTCAAGAAAAAACAGTTCAAAGACCAATATTTTAGATGACGAATTAATACAAATTAGAAATTATGATTGATGCGATAATTTTTGACTTTGGGGATATTTTTATCAATTTGGATAAAGCTGCCACTATTTCTGGTTTACAAAAATTGGGGATGACTGAATGGAACAACGAACTGGATCAGTTAAATCTTTCATTTGAAACGGGATCTATTTCACCAGAAGAATTCATTGCTGGTTTTCAAAAACAATTGCCAAACGCTTCAAGAGAAAATATTTTAAAAGCTTGGAATGCTGTTTTGGCAGATTTCCCTTTTTATCGTTTGGAGTTCGTTCAGGAATTATCAAAAAAATATCGTTTGTTTTTGTTAAGTAATACCGATTCAATTCACATCAATACTTTTGAAGAAAAAAGTGGCATTTCTTTTTATAAAGATTTTTACAATTGTTTTGAGAAGGTTTATTTTTCTTTTGATATCGGAATGAGAAAACCAGATCCGAAAATTTATCAATTTGTTTTAGATCAGAACAATCTAATTGCAGAAAACACTTTATTTGTTGACGATAAAACAGAAAATACCGACAGCGCTACAACTTTAGGAATCAAAGTATGGAATCTTCAAGTTGGCAAAGAAGATGTTGTTGATCTATTTACCAAAGGATTATTGTAACACACTTTCTAGTAAAAAATATTTAGCCACAGATTAAAAAGATTTCTTTTTTGCTTTTTTAAAAGAAAATCTGTGAGAATCTTTTTAATCTGTGGCTAAAAAAAACTTAAACCCTTACAATTGGAAATTAACGATACTTATCAAACTATTGCATCTGCATCTGAAGAAATACTGTTTAAAGAAAAAGGCAGTAAGTTCTTTGGCTATGCTTTTCCGATAGATCATGAGGACGAGGTAAAACCCATAATAGAAGACCTTAAAAAACAGCATCCGCATGCGGTGCATTATTGCTATGCCTACCAATTGGGCGTTGGAAATAAAGTTTCGTACCGTGCCAATGATGATGGTGAACCAAGCAATACTGCCGGAGCACCAATTTATGGCCAGATACAATCTTTTGGAGTTACAAACGTTCTTGTTGTAGTAGTTCGAATTTTTGGAGGAGTAAAATTAGGCGTTGGCGGTTTAATAGCTGCATATCGAACAACGGCACAACAGACTTTGGAAATTTGCGAAATAGTGGAAAAAACAATCGATGTCGAATTTTTAATTTCTTTTGATTACAAAAACATGAATAAAGTAATGCGCGTTATCAAAGAAAAGAAATTAGAAATCGTATCTCAGGAAATGGAAATGGATGAAATTTCGGGACTGCCAATTGGCAAAATTGTAACAAAAACGCGAAAAAAAAATGCCGAAACAGTGTTCAGCATTTTTGATTTAATGTTCGAAATCGATATTAAATTAGTATAATTTAATATCAAAATCCTATTCGTTTTAACAATTATTCGAGTGATTTAAATATTTCCAAAATGTACTCTGGAGGAGCAGTTGGACGACCCGTTTTTAACGCAACAAATACTAAAATAAACGTCGCAGTTGTTAATAACTCATTTGCCTCATTGTAAATCGCACAGTCAAATTCGATCTTTACAGAAGAGTGACTTTTGAAAGTTGTGTGAATTGTCAAAAGTTCGTCGTATCTCGCCGATTTTTTGTAATTGATATTCATGTTGACAATTGGAAGACCAATTCCGCTTTCTTCCATGCTTTTATACGAAACCCCTTTATTTCTAAGCCATTCCACGCGTCCAATCTCAAAATAAGGCACATAATTTCCGTGATAAACAACTCCCATTTGGTCAGTTTCTGAGTAACGAACTCGTACTTGAGTCTGATGATTTTTCATTTATAAAATATTAAAAAATTTCGAATTTAAAAAGCCTCATTACAACTTTTTTTTATAAAATTAGATACCAAAATATTTTTTTTTACAGAAATTTGTTCACATATTTGTTATCCCGAAATACGGAATAAAATTGCTCCTTTTTTATTAGGAGAATCTTTATAACAATAATAAAAATTTATCTGAATCTATGACTAAAACTGCTCAATCGGTATGGGAAAACTGTTTGTCCTTTATAAAGGATAATATTCAAGACCAAGCATATAAAACTTGGTTCGAACCAATCAAATCAGTTGAGCTAACCGATAACGCATTATACATTCAGGTTCCGAGTAAATTTTTCTACGAATGGCTCGAAGAGCATTACGTAAAATTATTGAAAGTTGCGCTTACCAAAGAACTGGGAAAAAACGCAAAGTTACTCTATAAAATTAAAATGGAGAACACTTATGGCAATAAACAGCCGTTTACCGAGCAGCTGCCAAGTGCCAACAGAGTGCCAATGAAACCGCAAGAGGTTGACGCTCCGTTTAAAAACTTAAATCCTGAGCTTAAAAATCCGTTTGTAATTCCTGGAATTAGAAATTTAAAAATTGAGTCTCAGTTAAATCCGAACTACAGTTTTGATAATTTCTTAGAAGGAGATTCAAACCGTTTAGCTCGTTCTGCAGGTATGGCTGTTGCTAACAAACCTGGAGGGACTTCATTTAATCCTTTGTTGATTTTTGGAGGAGTTGGTTTAGGAAAAACACACCTAGCACATGCTATAGGCGTAGAAGTAAAAGATAAGTATCCGGAAAAGACCGTTTTATATATTTCTGCTGAGATTTTCACACAACAATATATTGATTCTGTTAAAAAGAATAATCGTAATGATTTTATTCACTTTTACCAGTTAATCGATGTTTTGATTATTGATGATGTTCAGTTCTTGTCTGGAAAATCAGGAACGCAAGACGTATTCTTCCATATTTTCAACTATTTACATCAAAACGGAAAACAAGTAATCTTAACTTCTGATAAAGCTCCTGTTGATATGCAGGATATCGAACAAAGATTATTGTCTCGTTTTAAATGGGGATTATCTGCAGAATTACATCAGCCTGACTACGAAACTCGTATCTCAATCTTAAAAAACATTTTATACCGTGATGGTGTTGAAATGCCAGAAGATATTTTAGAATATGTTGCTCGAAACATTAAATCAAATGTTAGAGAACTTGAAGGTGCTATTATTTCGTTAATCGCTCAATCTTCTTTCAATAAAAAAGAAGTTACAATCGAGTTAGCGAAAAGCGTTGTAGAGAAATTTGTTAAAAACGTAAAGAGAGAAATCTCAATCGATTATATTCAAAAAATCGTTTCAGATTATTTCCAATTAGATATTGAAACACTTCAATCTAAAACCAGAAAGAGGCACGTTGTACAAGCAAGACAACTAGCGATGTTCTTTGCTAAGAAATTCACTAAAGCTTCTCTTGCTAATATTGGTTCACAAATTGGAGATCGCGACCACGCAACTGTTCTTCACGCTTGTAAAACAGTTGACAATTTAGTTTCTACAGACAAACAATTTAAAAAGTTTGTTGAAGACATCAATAAAAAATTAACGCTTTAAGACGCATCATGCCTGTAAAAATCTTAATGGTATGTTTAGGAAATATTTGCAGATCTCCTTTAGCCGAAGGAATTTTAGCTTCTAAACTACCCGAAGATAAATTCTTTGTTGACTCTGCTGGCACAGGTTCTTGGCATGTTGGCCATTGTCCAGACAAACGTTCTATTGACGTTGCAAGAAAAAACGGAATCAATATCAGTGCGCAAAAAGGAAGACAAATTCAAGTTTCTGATTTTGACAAATTTGATTATATCTATGTTATGGATAATTCGAATTATCGCGATGTGGTTCATTTAGCTAAAACTCCCGAACATAAAAATAAGGTTCGTTTAATTTTAAACGATTTATTTCCAGACGAAAATGTCGATGTTCCAGATCCATATTACGGCTCAGCAAACGGTTTTGACAACGTTTATCAAATGCTGGACGAAGTAACCGATTTAATTGCAGATCAGCTGCTAAAAAAACACTCCTAATTCAATTGTTTCTAAAAAAGAGATAATTGAATTTTTTAATTTTAAACAAAAGCACATGAAATCTTTCGGAAAATTATATCTAATTCCAACCACAATGGGCGAAAGCGATCCGATGGATGTTTTGCCACAAACCGTTAGAAGAACGATAGAAGTTATCGACCATTATATTGTTGAAAACGACAAAACTGCCAGAAAATCTATAAAAGCAGTTTACCCAGAAAAAAAACAATCTGAATTGGTTCTTTTTACTTTAAACAAAAGAACAGAAAGTAGCGAACATAATGATTTCATAAAACCTTTGTTGGAAGGGAAAAATATGGGATTAATGAGCGAAGCTGGCTGTCCAGGAGTTGCTGATCCAGGTGCTGCAATTGTAAAGTTGGCTCACGAAAAAGGAATTCAAGTTGTACCTTTAGTTGGCCCTTCCTCTATCCTATTGGCGATGATGGCTTCAGGAATGAACGGACAAAGTTTTACTTTCAATGGATATCTACCAATTGATAAAGACGAAAAAAAATCGGCAATTCGTCATTTTGAGAAATTATCTTATGATAAAAATCAATCGCAACTATTTATTGAAACTCCATACAGAAATAATAAACTGATTGAAGATCTTCTACAGATTTTAAGCCCTGCAACTCATCTTTGTATTGCGGCAGATATAACGCTTCCAACAGAATTCATCAAAACATTGAAAGTTGCGGATTGGAAAAAGTTAAAAGTTGATTTAGATAAACGCCCTGCTATTTTTATTATTCATAAAATGTAAACTAACTTAAACCATCATAATGAAAAAACTTCTTCCGTTTATTTTGATTTGTTTTATACAAAATACTTTTTCTCAACACAAAGAACCAACTATTAAATCAGACCCTGATGCAGTAGTCAACAGCAGTAAAAATAATTCACGTGTAGATTCACAACCTGAATTCCCTGGCGGAACGGAAGCTTTATATAACGATTTTATAAAAAATAATTATAGAATGCCGATTGTGAAAAACTTAAAAGGAAAAGTGTATGTATCCTTTATGGTTGAAACAAATGGAACTTTAAGTGATATAAAAATTTTAAGAGACATTGGATATGGAACAGGTGAAGAAGCAATTAGAGTATTAAAATTATCTCCTAGATGGACTCCCGCAAAAAGAAATAACAAATATGTGAGATGGAACTATTCATTTCCTATTACCGTAAAAGGTATTGACTCAGCTGAATCCTTAGAATTTTATAACCGTAATAATAACAATCCAATAGCTGAAGTAGTTAGAGAAGACGAAGAAAATCAAGTATATAATACTGCTGGCTTAGAAGTGATGCCTGAATTTCCAGGTGGACAAGAAACACTAGAACGTTTTTTAAAAGATAACTATAAAAATCCACAAAAAGATCTAAAAGGAAGAGTGTATGCTACTTTTATTATTGAAAAAGATGGATCTTTAAGTGATATAAAAATCTTAAGAGATATTGGATATGGAACAGGTGCAGAAGCAATTAGAGTTTTAAAATTATCTCCCAAATGGAGTCCAGGAAAACAAAATAACAAGGTTGTTAGAGTTTTAAAGGCTATTCCTATAGCCGTCGATTAAATTTAATCATCTCTTTTCCTTAACCAAACTTTATCATGAGCAAACTCCCAAACGTAACCACAAGCATTTTCACAGTAATGTCTAAAATGGCTACTGAATATAATGCAATCAATCTTTCACAGGGATTTCCAAATTTTCCTGTAGATGAAAGATTAACAGATATTATTTCCAGATTAGCGAAAGAAAACGTTCACCAATATACACCAATGGCAGGTTATCCTCCGTTGATGAACAAAATTGCAAAATTAACTCAGGATTCTTATAACAGAACAATAAATCCAGATACAGAACTTTTGATTACAGCTGGAGCAACTCAGGGAATTTTTACCACGATTTTAGCTTTAGTAAAAGAAAATGATGAAGTCATAATTCTAGATCCAAGTTACGATTCTTACGAATCTCCTGTTTTACTCTGTAAAGCAAAACCAGTTCGAGTTGCCCTAAATGATGATTACACGCCAAACTGGGAAACAATAGAAAAAGCTTGTTCTGAAAAGAGCAAAATGATTATCATCAATAATCCGCATAATCCGACAGGAAAAATATTAACCGAAAATGATTTTATTCAGTTAAAAAAACTTATTGAAAAATATCCAAAACTTATTGTTTTGTCTGACGAAGTTTACGAGTACATTACTTTCGAAGAAAAACATATTTCGGCACATACCAAAGATTTTCTTTTAGACCGTTGCGTTATGGTTTCTTCTTTTGGAAAATCTTTTCATATAACAGGCTGGAAAATTGGTTATACTATTGCTCCTGAACATTTAATGAAAGAAATTAAAAAGGTTCACCAGTTTTTGGTTTTCAGCGTAAACAGTATTTCTCAGTTTGCAATTAGCGAATATTTAGATATTGTTGATGTAAATCTTCTTGGAAAATTCTATCAAGAAAAAAGAGATTATTTCCAGAAACTGCTTCAAAATAGCCGTTTTGAATTAAAACCTTGCGAAGGAACTTATTTTCAGGTTGCTTCTTATGCCAATATTTCAAATGAAGATGATGTTACTTTTTGCAAAAATCTAATCATCGATCACGGTGTTGCTGCAATACCTATTTCTACTTTTTATTCCGATTATAAAGATCAGAAACTTATTCGTTTTTGTTTTGCCAAAGACAACTTCACACTCGAGTCTGCAGCAAAAAAATTATGTGATATATAAAATTTATCGAAATTTTATAACATTATTATGCGTGCATCCTATTTTATTTAATTAATATTGCAAAAAAAGAAAAACTATGAGCTACACAGATAAAATGTTACGTGATGATGCTTTACAAGGCAAAGTCATTGTCGTTACAGGCGGCGGAAGCGGTTTAGGTAAAGCTATGACCAAATATTTTCTCGAATTAGGAGCTCAAGTAGCCATAACTTCTAGAGACCTAGAAAAGTTAAAAACTACGGCAGCCGAACTTGAAAGTCAGACTGGAGGTAAATGTCTTCCTTTACAATGCGATGTACGTCATTACGAAGAAGTAGAAAACATGCTTCAGGAAACTTTAAAAGTATTCGGAAAAGTAGATGTTCTTTTAAATAATGCAGCAGGTAATTTTATTTCGCCAACCGAAAGATTGTCAGCAAATGCATTTGATACCGTAATTGATATTGTATTAAAAGGTTCTAAAAACTGCACACTTGCTTTTGGAAAACATTGGATCGATACCAAACAAACGTCGGCAACAATTTTAAATATAGTAACCACTTATGCTTGGACAGGATCTGCTTATGTTGTTCCTAGTGCTACGGCAAAAGCGGGAGTTTTGGCAATGACAAGAAGTCTTGCTGTAGAATGGGCAAAATACGGAATTCGTTCTAACGCAATTGCTCCAGGGCCATTCCCTACAAAAGGAGCTTGGGACAGATTATTGCCTGGAGATCTTTCGGAGAAATTTGACATGGCTAAAAAAGTGCCATTAAAAAGAGTTGGAGATCACCAAGAATTGGCCAATTTAGCGGCTTATTTAGTTTCCGATTTCTCTTCATACATTAATGGAGACGTAATTACAATTGACGGTGGCGAATGGTTAAAAGGCGCTGGACAGTTCAATTTATTAGAAGCAATTCCTGAAGAACTTTGGGATCAGCTTGAAATGATGATAAAAGCAAAAAAGAATAAATAATTACAAGTGCTTACTAAATTCAGAATATTTTTTTAAAACTATACTGATTGCACGAAATCCCGAAGGTTTACTTTCGGGATTTTTTTTTCACCATATAAGTTCATATAAGAGATTATAAGTTTAGTGGGGATTTTTAAAGTTCTTTAAGTCAAAAAAAAGAACTATTTATATTTACTTATATTGCTTAAATGATTTAAAACAAATAATTCGGTCTTTTATCAATATAACGGCAATAATTTCAGTTAAGTAACATTTTGCTTAAATATTTTCTAGCTTAAATTTACTTAAGTTACTTATATGGTTAAATTATTTTAAATGTTTAGCGATTCAGTTAAATTATTATTTTTGCCAAACAAATATCAAACAAAAATTTTATGCTCATTATTGGAATTGCAGGAGGAACTGGAAGCGGAAAAACAACAGTTGTACACCAAATCATGAACGAATTACCAGACACTGAAGTTGGTGTAATTTCTCAAGATTCGTATTATAAAGAAAACCATAACTTGTCTTTTGACGAGAGAGCATTAATCAATTTTGATCACCCTCGTGCCATCGATTTTGAATTGTTAGTAAAACATCTAAAAGCTTTAAAAGCAGGCGAAACTATTGATCAGCCTGTTTACTCATTTATTCAGCATAACAGAACTGATGATACAATTACGACACATCCTAGAAAAGTAATGATTGTTGAAGGTATCTTAATTTTGACTAATCCAGAATTGCGTGAGCTTTTTGACATCAAAATCTACGTTCATGCCGATTCTGACGAAAGATTAATCCGTCGTTTAAAAAGAGATATTTCAGAGAGAGGCCGCGATATTGACGAGGTTTTAAATCGTTATCAAACCACTTTAAAGCCTATGCACGAGCAATTTATAGAGCCAACTAAAGCATTTGCCGATATTATTATTCCGAATGATAAATACAATACGGTAGCAATTGATGTAGTTCGGGCCGTAATTAATCAGCGTATTTCATAATTTTTATCGTAAATTTAAACCATAATAATTAGGAGCTTATTACCGCTTTCGCCTTTATTCCCGATTTAGAAAAACTACGGCAAAAAGGCCTTGTTTTTCTAAATCGGGAGATATCGGGGCTAGAGATAACAAATACAAAAGAAATATTCGTTTAAAATGAAATTTAAAAATCCATACAAAGACAAAAAATGGTTCAAATACCTTGGAAACAAATATGTTTGGGTTTTGCTATTTTTTATAGTTTGGATGTTATTTTTAGATAATTACTCCTATTTTGATCATCGTTTTTTAGATGAACAAATTCATGAACTTCAAGATAATAAAAAGTATTATCAGGAAGAAATCAGAAAAGATCAGGAGCAGATCAAACAGCTCAAAAATCCTGAACAAATTGAGAAATACGCACGTGAAAAGTATTTCATGAAAAAAGATAGCGAAGATATTTATATCATACAATTTGAAGGAGATACCATTCAAGACAAAGAATAATCAAACAAAATACAATGGCCACTAACCTATTCGACGATTTTAATCCGATTTCATCCAAACAATGGAAACAAAAAATTCAGTTTGAATTAGATGGAGCCGATTACAATCAAACTGTTATTTGGAATTCGCCAGAAGATATTCAGGTAAAGCCTTTTTATCATATAGATGAATTTACAAAAGCTGCAAATGTAAAAACTCAAGCCTCAGATTTTAAAATCTGCCAGAATATCTTTGTTTTCGATGTAGAAAAATCTATCGAACGTGCTTTAAACACTTTAGAAAGAGGCGCTGAAAGTTTACGATTTACAATTCAGAATGAAAAAACTGATGTTCAGAAATTACTAGAGAATCTTCCTTTAGAAAACAAAATCGTTTACTTTAATTTCAATTTCATCTCAATCGATTTCGTTAAAAAATTAGACACGATTTCGATACAGAAAAAAGCCATTTTCTATTGTAATTTTGATCCAATTGGAGAATTAGCACGCGAAGGAAATTGGTTTACAACTCCCGAAAAAAACAATTTTGAGACATTGTCTTTATTATTCAAAAACACGACCAATCTAAATTTGTTAAGCGTTGATCTAGGATTATATCAAAACTCAGGTGCCAATATTACACAGCAGATTGCTTACAGCTTAGCACACGCAAACGAATATTTAAATCGTTTTTCTGCCGAAACAAAATCAATTGTTTTTCAGATTTCAGTTGGAACCAATTATTTCTTCGAAATTGCCAAACTTAGAGCACTTCGAATGCTTTTTGACTTAATTACTAAAGAATATAATCCAGAAATAAAATGTCATTTCTTGGTAACTCCAACTAAACGAAACAAAACAATTTACGATTATAATGTAAATATGCTTCGTACAACAACCGAGTGCATGTCGGCAATTCTGGGTGGTGCAGATGCAATTGCCAATTTACCTTATGATGCTTTATACCACAAAGACAACGAATTTGGAGATCGAATCTCTAGAAACCAGCTTTTGATCTTAAAGCACGAAAGTTATTTTGACAAAGTAAATAATCCAGCTGACGGAAGTTATTATATTGAAAGCTTAACGATGCAATTGGCAGAAAAAAGCCTGGCTTTATTTAAAGATATTGAAGCAAACGGAGGTTTCTTGAAACTTTTAAACGATGGTACAATCAAAAAGAAGATTCAAGAAAGTGCCAATAAAGAACAGGAATTATTTGATTCAAAAAAAGAAATTCTTTTAGGAACAAACAAATATCCAAATAAAGAAGACAGAATGAAACATGATTTAGAATTGTTTCCTTTTGTAAAAATCAAACCAAGAAAAACATTAATTACACCAATTATCGAAAAAAGATTGGCAGAGAAAATGGAGCAGGAAAGACTGGAATTGGAATAATCTCATAAAAAGTAATTAATTACAAACTCAAACAAAGCGTCTCAATGACAAGAAAAGACCTTAAACATATAAAGTTAGAAGTTAAAAATCGGGAACCAGAAATTAATTCTAGTTCTAACAACTTTACTACTGCCGAAGGAATCGAAATCAAAAGAAACTATTCTGAAAAAGATATCGAAGATTTAGAATTTCTTGATTTCGGAGCCGGTTTTGCACCCAATTTACGCGGACCATACGCTACGATGTATGTAAGACGCCCGTGGACTATTCGTCAATATGCGGGATTTTCTACCGCAGAAGAAAGTAATGCTTTTTACAGAAAAAATTTAGCTGCAGGCCAAAAAGGACTTTCAATCGCTTTTGATTTACCAACACATCGCGGTTACGATTCAGATCACGAAAGAGTTGTTGGTGATGTTGGAAAAGCTGGAGTTGCGATTGATTCTGTTGAAGATATGAAAGTGCTCTTCGATCAGATTCCATTGGACGAAATGTCAGTTTCCATGACCATGAATGGAGCCGTTTTACCAATTATGGCTTTTTACATTGTTGCTGCCGAAGAACAAGGCGTTAATCCAGAAAAATTAGCAGGAACAATACAAAACGATATTTTAAAAGAGTTTATGGTTAGAAATACTTATATCTACCCTCCAACTCCTTCTATGAAAATTATTGCCGATATTTTTGAATTTACGAGCAAAAAAATGCCAAAATTCAATTCTATTTCTATTTCTGGTTATCACATGCAGGAAGCTGGAGCTACAGCTGATATTGAATTGGCTTACACTTTAGCAGATGGTTTAGAATACATTAGAACTGGATTATCTACAGGAATGACCATTGACGATTTTGCTCCAAGATTATCTTTCTTTTGGGCAATCGGCATGAATCATTTTATGGAAATTGCCAAAATGAGAGCAGGACGAATGATTTGGGCAAAACTATTACAGCAGTTTAATCCTAAAAGCGAAAAATCTCTGGCTCTAAGAACACATTGCCAAACTAGCGGATGGAGTTTAACAGAACAAGATCCGTTTAATAATGTTGCTAGAACTTGTATTGAAGCTGCAGCGGCGGTTTTTGGAGGAACACAATCTTTGCATACCAATGCTTTAGATGAGGCAATTGCACTTCCAACAGATTTCTCTGCTAGAATTGCACGTAATACCCAAATTTTTCTTCAAGAAGAAACCAAAATTACCAAAACAGTAGATCCTTGGGCTGGAAGTTATTATGTTGAAAGTCTGACAAATAATATTGTTGAAAAAACGTGGAAACTAATTGAAGAAGTAGAAGAACTTGGCGGAATGACCAAAGCAATTGAAGCTGGAATTCCGAAACTTCGAATTGAAGAAGCGGCGGCGAGAAAACAGGCTAGAATTGACAGCGGACAAGACATTATTGTTGGAGTTAATAAATACCGTTTAGAAAAAGAAGATCCGTTGGATATTTTGGATGTAGACAATCAATTGGTTCGCAAGCAGCAAATTGAACGTCTCGAAGAAATAAAACAAACGAGAGATTCTGAAAAAGTAAATAAGTCACTAGAAAAATTAATCCTTTGTGCACAAACGGGACAAGGCAACTTGCTAGAAATTGCGATTGAAGCTGCAAGAAACAGAGCAACATTAGGCGAAATCAGTAATGCATTGGAAACTGTTTTTGGCCGTTTTAAAGCACAAATTAAATCTTTTAGCGGAGTGTATAGTGCAGCAATAAAAAATGACGAGAATTTTGAGCGAGCAAAACAACTTGCAGATATTTTTGCTAAACAAGAAGGTAGACGTCCTAGAATTATGATTGCCAAAATGGGACAAGATGGTCATGACAGAGGCGCAAAAGTGGTTGCTACGGGTTATGCCGATGTTGGTTTTGATGTTGATATTGGCCCTTTATTTCAAACTCCTGCAGAGGCGGCAAAACAAGCTATTGAGAATGATGTTCACATCTTAGGTGTTTCATCACTTGCTGCTGGACACAAAACATTAGTTCCGCAAGTAATAGAAGAACTAAAAAAACATGGACGTGAAGACATAATGGTAATTGTAGGTGGTGTTATTCCGTCTCAGGACTATCAATTTTTGTTTGATGCTGGCGCATCGGCTGTTTTTGGTCCTGGAACTAAAATAAGTGAAGCAGCTATAAAAATCTTAGAAGCTTTAATAGATTAAAAAAGAAAATCCCTTTTTACAAGGGATTTTTCTTTTTTTCATTTAGTCGTTTACTGTTGCGTTACTATCTGCTTCTATAAAAGAAAGATCGTAACCTGCAAAATCTCTCATATAGCTTTTCAAAGAAGTTCCAAAAGCATCTCTAAAATGTCTGCTTCCTTTGTTTTTGAAAAAGTTCTTTACAGAACCTGCACCACCTAAATGCGCTGCAGCTAAAATTCCAGATTCGGTAATTTCAATACCACTGATGATTTTACCTTGATACTTTTCGATTTCGTAACGTAAAATCCATTTGTTTTTGGCTAACAAAGCCATAAAAGCTTTTTCTTGTAGCGCAGGATCTTTTAAAAAGGCTTTATTATCATTAATTCCGATTGCTCTTAAAGCTTTAGAACCAAATTGATATTTGCCCATATAACCAAGAGAATTTACTAGTCTGTATTGCCCTTGTGATTCTTTAAAAGCTACTGCTTCTTTAAATCCTATTAGATGATTTCCTGTGTATGGGACGTTGGTGTTTGGATAATCATCTTTTTCTTTTGATGGAAAAATGTATTCTGATCCATCTGTTTTTTCAATTAAAAACCAAGGTTTGGTTTCTTTTTCTGAGGGAATAAATCCCAAACTTAAAAATGTAATAATAACGACTAAACTCGCATAAAAATACCATTTCTTTATCATAAATTGTTTTTCTTCAAGACGCTGTCACCCTCTTGAAATTTCTACGGTGCAAAGATAAGTCTTTTCAAAATATACTATAAATCAACACTTTAACATTTGATACTTAAAAACGCAATTCGCTTTCATCCCAGATATACTAATGGATTCCGAAAGATTTGAAGTGACTTATTTCAGCTCTAAAAATTGAAATTTTGGGTCAAAAAAAATCGCATTTTATAGAAATTTTAAGCATTTTTCATGAAAAAGAAAGAATTAACCTACATAAAAAATATAGTTTTTATGCAGATTTTGAAAAGGTGGTTTTCGAATTTTATAAAATTCATCATTAAAAAATGGTTATTTTTTTATTATGACAAATCGAAAAATAAACAAAATAGCAATTTCATAATTTTTCAATTTCAAAGACTTTTTTACATCAGAAAAAAACAAAAAAACCGAAGCAAAATTGACTTCGGTTTTCTAATATTATTTAAACAAATCAGATTATCTTGTTACTCCTTGACTTGCAATCCAGTCAGAATATTTTTTTGCATTTACATTATGTTCTGCTAGTGTTGCAGCAAATTCATGATATCCGAAACGATCGACACTTGCACAGAAATAGATATAATCGTTCTTTTCTGGGTTTAAAACTGCTTCTAAAGCTGTAATATCAGGCATTGCAATTGGTCCTGGAGGAAGTCCTTTATTTACATAAGTATTATATGGAGATCTCATTACCAAATCATTATAAAAAACTCGTTTAATAACTTGATCAAAATCGTTATCTCTTAATTTTAAAGCATAAATAACTGTTGGATCTGCTTGTAATGGCATTTCTAAACGCAAACGGTTTAAATAAACACCAGCAATACGAGGTCTTTCGTCTTTTTTAACTGATTCTTTATGGACAATTGAAGCTAAAATAGTAGCTTGAACCGGGGTTAAACCTTGTGCTTTTGCTTTAGCGATTCTATCTGCCGTCCAGAAATTATGATATTCTTTAATCATCTTATCACGAAACTTTTCTGCCGATGTATTCCAATAAATCTCATAAGTATTTGGAATAAACATTGCAAAAACATTTTCTTCGTTAAATCCGTTTGTCGCTAAGAAAGTAGAATCTTTGATAGCTTTCATTAATGATAAACTATCAGCTTCGATTTCTTTTCCGATTCTTCCAGCGAAATTTTCTAAGCGCTCTTGATTGTTAAAAACCAATTTTACAGGAATGTTAGAACGCATTGCACGAACTAGATCAATGTTGTTCATGTCTTTCTTTAAAAGAAAACGACCTGATTTTACATTTTGTGGATAATCTCTTTTTTCAGCAACCATTTCAAAGTTGTCAAAATTCTTTATGTAAGGTGCCAAAATCTTTTTTACATCAGTGTAATTCGCATCTGTAGGCACATAAACGTAGACTTCTTTTTCTTCAAATTTAGTGTTAGAACTAAAAATTCTACTGATTAAAATAAAACCATAAATCAATAAAGCTGAAATTATGGCTACTGCAGTTATTGTGATTATTTTTTTTAGACTCAAAGCTTAAAATTTAAATTTGTTTATTAATTAGCTGAAAAATTGCTTCATCATGATAATGGTTATGATACAAAATCCAGTCTTTTTTTATTCCGATTTTCTTAAAACCAAATTTAGTAAAAAGTGCAATACTCGCTACATTTTGTACACCAATATTTGCATACAATTGATGGAGATTTAAATTAGTAAAAGAATATTTAATTAAAAGTTCTAAAGCCTCAGAACCAATATTTTTACCTTGATTTTCTTCTTTCTGAATTACAATACCAATACCTGCCCTATTATTTCTAGGATCAAATTCAAACAAATCAATCAATCCGATTGCAGGAAAATCTTCATCTTGACAGATTGCCAAACGAAGTTGTTTTGCCTCATAAATATCTTGATGAGCATTTTCTAAATATTGTTTAATCAAAAAACGGCTATAAGGAGTCTGCGTATTACTAACTTCCCAGATATTCTCATCATTTTCTATAGAATAAATGAACTCTAAGTCTTGAGGTTCGAGTGCACGCAAATAAATAGAATTGCCTTTTAAAGTTATCATTCAATTTTAGATTTAAATCTCGATTGTTCCTTTGAAAACGAATTTTGCAGGTCCTGTCAAGAAAACATTGGTATAACCATCATTATCTTTATCAAAAGAAACAATAAGCTTTCCTCCTTCAACATTTAAATTAATTGAGGTTTTATCTGTTTCTCCAATGGCGTTCATGGCAATCGCCACTGCAGTCGCGCCAGTTCCGCAAGCAAGAGTTTCGTCTTCAACACCTCTTTCGTATGTTCTTAAAGAAAAAGTATCGTTATCTACTTTTTTCACAAAGTTTACATTGCTGCCTTTTTCACCATACAATTCACCATAACGAATTGCAGCTCCATTCTCTTTTACATTATAATGTTCCAAATCATCTACAATCTGAACATGATGAGGCGAACCAGTATTTAGGAAAGTATAAGAATCTTTTTTTTGAATTTCGTTCACATCAATCATTTGCAACGAAACGATTGAATCAGCATTAACAGAAGCATGATGTAATCCGTCTGTTGCAATAAAAGTCGTTTTATCATCAATTACTCCCAATTGATTGGCAAAAGCAACTAGACAGCGACCGCCATTTCCGCACATCGAACTTTGGTTTCCATCAGAGTTGTAATACACCATTCTAAAATCGGTTTCAGTATCATTTTCTAAAAGAATTAATCCATCAGCTCCAATTCCGAAACGTCTGTCGCACAGACGCTCAATAAGTTTCACATCGTCTTTTGGAAAGAAATTTGTACGGTTATCAATCATTACAAAATCATTTCCTGTACCTTGATATTTATAAAATTCTACTTGCATTTTTTAGTTGTTAGAAATACAAAAGTACGAACTATTAATTAATGAAATGTTAATCATTGTTAAAGAGCGTTAAACCGTTTTTACAAATAATTTTTTGAAGTAATTTTACGTTAAATAAAACATGAAACTTAAATTCTAATAACTTAATTACAAATTCTAATATGAAAAGATTTTCAGCCTTATTTTTAGTGTCATTGTTAAGTGGTGCTATTACTCTTGGTGCTTACAAGTTATTATTTGAAAGCAACAATTCTTTTTTTGGAAAAGGAAATTCTGTTGTAACTCTTGCCCCTAATTCTTATGCAAAAAATGTTGGTTTAGGTGCTGAAACATTAGATTTTACCGAAGCCGCAGACAAAACGGTACATACTGTTGTTCACGTAAAAAATGTCTCAAGAAGAACCGTAAGCAATCCAATGCTTGAGTTTTTCTACGGATATGGCGGACAGCAACAGCAAGAACAAGTAGGAACTGGTTCTGGAGTAATTATTTCTGAAGACGGATACATTGTTACTAACAATCACGTAATCAAAGACGCAACAGAAATTGAAATTACTTTAAACAATAAAAAATCATACAAAGCGAAGTTAATTGGTACAGATTCTAAAATGGACATTGCTCTTTTAAAAATCAATGCTGATGAAAAACTTCCTTACACTGCTTTTGCCAATTCTGATAATGTGAAAGTTGGAGAATGGGTATTGGCAGTTGGAAACCCGTATAATTTAACTTCAACTGTAACTGCAGGAATTGTTTCGGCGAAAGCCAGAAATTTAGACCAAAGCGGAATCCAATCTTTCATTCAAACTGATGCTGCAGTAAACCCAGGTAATAGTGGTGGAGCGTTAGTAAATGCAAGAGGAGAATTAATTGGAATTAATACCATGATTTCTTCTATGACAGGTTCTTATGTTGGATATTCTTTTGCCGTTCCTTCTAATATTGCCCGAAAAATTATCGAGGATATTATGGAGTATGGAAATGTTCAAAGAGGTATTCTTGGAGTTGAAGGAGGCGAATTGAATGCAACGGCTTCTAAAGAATTGGGAGTAACAGAAACACAAGGATTCTACATTAATAGAGTTTCTAAAAATTCTGGAGCAGAAAAAGCTGGTTTAACAAAAGGAGATATTATTGTAAAACTAGATGATCAAAATATTGCAACATATGCAGATTTATCAGGTTACATCAATACTAAACGTCCAAACGATGTTGTGAAAGTAACTTATATTAAAGAAGGAAAAACCAAAACGGTTCCTGTAACTTTAAGCAAAAATGAGTTTTACAGCGCCGAATTTAAAGGAATTGAATTAGAAAACATTGATGCTACCGACAAGAAAAAATTCAGAATTGATTATGGTGTTAAAATTAAAAACATCAGCAATGAGAATTTAATGCAATATCAAAACGAATTACTAGGAAATATTATTCTTAGCATTGATAATGTAAAAGCAACAAATGTTGAAACTGTTTCTAAACTTTTAAGCAAAAAAGACGAAGGACAAAGCGTAAGAATTGAAATGATCAACAGAAATGGAGAGATTTTCAGAATTATAATTTAAGTCGCTATTTGCAGTGACAGTTTTCAAGAATCAAAAAATTGAAAACTGCGACAGAGACTGAAAACTTCAAAAAAGCCATCTTAAGAAAATTAAGGTGGCTTTTTTATTTTCAAAAATAAATGCTAAAATAGTTTACGAAATCGATTGAAATAGATACTTTTGCGCCAAATTTTAAAATAGTGAGCATTTTATTTTTTCAATTATGAGTAACAAATCATTGTACCAAAAAGAGGTATCCTTACAAGTCGACCGAAGAAAAGCCGGTGTAGAATTAATTAAAATCATAAGCGATTTATGGTATGACAAATCAATCGAAATGGTTTTATTCAAAAATCAATTATTGGATAAAAACGTTAGCGATATTATCAATCTTCACCAATATGCTGGAGAATTTGTAGGCAAACCAATCACCATTTTTGATTCGGTTGAAATCGCAAGAGTTGTCTTATCATTAGACCTTCCGCCAGCAAAAATAGATTTAGGAAAACTTACTTATGAGTATCGCTTAGAGGATGAAAAATATCCAGATGCAAGATATTTTGTTATTGATAAGCTGAAAAAAGCAAAATCTTCAAAAGAAATTCAACCAAAAGATGTTGTTTTATATGGTTTTGGAAGAATCGGACGCTTATTAGCAAGAGAGCTAATGTCGAAAACTGGAAAAGGAAATCAATTGCGTCTGAGAGCAATTGTAACACGTGATAAAAACGATGCTACGAGCTTAGAGAAACGAGCTTCTCTATTACGATATGACTCCATTCACGGCGATTTTCAAGGATCAGTAATAGCCGACGCTAAAAACAATGCCTTAATTATAAACGGAACAACGGTCCATATTATTACAGCTAATTCACCAGAAGAAATCGATTATAACGTATACGGAATAAATGATGCTTTAATTATCGATAACACTGGAGCATTTACAACCGAAGAAGCATTAAAAAGACATTTAACTTCAAACGGAGCTAGTAAAGTTTTGCTGACTGCTCCTGGAAAAGGTATTCCGAATATTGTACATGGTGTAAATCATAACGATTTTAATCCTGACGAAGTAAATATTTTTTCAGCTGCATCTTGCACAACAAATGCTATTACTCCAATTCTAAAAGTTGTTGAAGAAACTCTTGGAGTTGTAAAAGGACACTTAGAAACGATTCATGCTTATACAAACGACCAAAATTTGGTTGATAACATGCATAAAAAATACCGCCGCGGGAGAGCAGCTGCTTTAAATATGGTAATTACTGAAACTGGCGCAGGAAGTGCTGTCGCTAAAGCTTTACCATCATTAGAAGGCAAACTCACTTCAAATGCTATTCGCGTCCCAGTTCCAAATGGTTCTTTGGTAGTTTTAAACTTAGAAGTTAAAAAACCTACATCTATTACAGCAATCAATAAAATTATGAAGAAATATGCTCTCGAAGGAGAACTGGTAGAGCAGATAAAATATTCTTTAAATAACGAACTAGTTTCATCTGATATTGTCGGCACTTCTGCCCCGTCTATTTATGACAGCAATGCAACGATTGTTTCAAAGGATGGAAAAAATATAGTACTTTATATTTGGTACGATAACGAATATGGTTACAGCCATCAAGTAATTCGCTTAGCAAAATATATTGCCAAAGTAAGACGTTATACTTATTATTAATTCAACCAAACTAACTTTTTTTCTTAAAACCATCAGGATCTTCTTGATGGTTTTTTGTTTTATGTTAAATAGGAAGAACTGTTGTGCTTTTAACCTCCGAAATCACAAAAACGGTATTTATTAGAGAAACCTCAGGAAGAATAGATAATTTTTTTTGGTGAAAATGATGATAACTTTCCATATCTGGAATTATGATTTTCAGCATATAATCAAAGTTTCCTGAAACATAATTACATTCAACAACCTCTGGTAAATTCAAAATCGACTGATTAAATCCTTCCGAAGTATCATAAGTCTGCTTTGTTAGTGTAACTTGACAATAAACGGTCAAATTATTTCCAAGTTTTTTCTTATCTAAAAGGGTTACATATTTTTCTATAATTCCATCTTTTTCAAGACGTTTCACACGATCGTGAACAGGTGTCAAAGACAAATTTATTTTGTTTGCGATGTCTTTTAAAGTATAATGCGCATCTTCTTGTAAGAGACGTAGGATTTTTTTGTCAATTTCATCTAAAGCCATAACGAAAACGTTTTATTAAAATTAGTCCGATTTAGTCTTTTTTTCTTTTTAAAGAATAAATCCCTTCTCAAAACAGAATATTTTTCTGTAAAAGTAAAAAATAAAATAATATTTTCTTATTTATTAAGCGCCAAACCATAATTTATTCTCTATCTGTAGATTTGTAAAACAATTTCAATAAAAACAAAAAAATATAACAAAATGATAATAGGTGTTCCTAAAGAAATAAAAAATAACGAAAATAGAGTTGCTTTAACTCCTGCAGGTGTTTCTGAAATGAAAAAACATGGACATACAGTATATGTTCAATCTACGGCTGGTTTAGGAAGTGGTTTCGCCGATGCAGAATATGCTGAAGCTGGTGCTGTTGTTTTACCAACTATTGAAGAAGTTTATGCTATCGCTGAAATGATTATCAAAGTAAAAGAGCCAATTGCATCTGAATATCCATTAATCAAAAAAGATCAATTGTTATTCACATATTTTCACTTCGCTTCTTCAGAAGAATTAACCCATGCAATGTTAGAAAAAGGAGCTGTTTGTTTAGCTTACGAAACTGTAGAAAAAACAGACAGAAGCTTACCATTATTAGTTCCAATGTCTGAAGTTGCAGGACGTATGGCGATTCAGCAAGGAGCAAAATACCTTGAAAAACCATTAAAAGGAAGAGGAATCCTTTTAGGAGGTGTTCCAGGAGTTCCACCAGCAAAAGTATTAGTTTTAGGTGGAGGAATCGTAGGAACTCAAGCAGCAAAAATGGCTGCTGGATTAGGTGCTCAAGTAACAATTATGGACTTAAGTTTACCACGTTTACGTCAATTAGATGATATCATGCCAGCAAACGTAAACACAGAAATGTCTAACCACTACAATATCACAAGAGCAATTAAAGAAGCTGACTTAATTGTTGGAGCTGTTTTAATTCCAGGAGCAAAAGCGCCTCACTTAATTACTCGTGACATGCTTAAATTAATGCGTCCAGGAACTGTTGTTGTTGACGTTGCTGTTGACCAAGGTGGATGTATCGAAACTTGTACTCCGACAACTCACGAAAACCCAACTTTCATTATTGACGATATCGTTCACTACTGTGTAGCTAATATGCCAGGAGCTGTGCCTTACACTTCTACTTTAGCTTTAACAAACGCAACTTTACCATATGCTGTACAACTAGCAAACAAAGGATGGGAAAAAGCTTGTTCTGAAAACGAAGAATTAAAAAAAGGATTAAATGTAGCTAATGGAAAAATTCTTTACAAAGGAGTTGCAGAAGCTTGGAATTTACCTTTTAACGAAGAAATAGTATTAGCAAACGCATAGTGCTAATATTTATACAAGTGCTTACTAAGTCACTATTACAAAAGGCTTTTCTTAATTGAAAAGCCTTTTTTTATGGTATAAAAAAACCTGTCACGAAGACAGGTTTTCAAAGCTTTATATTTTATTATTTTTTACTATCCAAAACTTCGGTCATAACTTTCGCTTCTGTTCCATTTGGAAACGTAACTTTAATTTTCTGCGCTATTGTTGGAGCAATCTCTGTAATAGCTTTCTTATCGTAAGATTCTCCTTTTTTAATATGCCAACCGTAGAAAATAGCAGGTACATGCGTATCATAGCTATAAATTGTTCCATGTGATGTTCCTGTTGGTGTATACTCTATCATTCCGGGTTTATCTACAATAACCAAATCACCATTTTGTGTAACATCGTATCCTTTTGCTACAAAATTAAGAGCATAATCATTTCCAGCATTAGCCAAAATTTCCTCTTCTGTATAAACCTTTTTAACTTGTGGTTGAGTAATTAAAAACTCCTTAAAAGCTTGTTTTACTTTTACTAACTCTAATTTTTTATCTTTAATAATTTGTTTGTTAAAGAAAACATTAAAGTTTGAATAGTTCTGAATTAAATCAACTCCAAAAGTTTTAGTTGAAAAATCCTGCATGCTTTTCTTAACCTCTTTAGAAGGATAATTATCTACATTGTATTTACGATCTTTCAAATAAATAACGTTTTCAGCTCCAGCATGATCAGCCGTTAAGAAAAGTAAATAATTTCCTTTTCCAACCGTTTTATCAAGATAAGCCAAGAAGTCAGCAATAGTTTGATCTAATCTTAAATAAGTGTCTTGAAGTTCCATAGATCTTGGCCCAAGTAAGTGACCTACATAATCTGTAGAAGAAAAACTAACCGTCAAAAAGTCTGTAATATTATCTTTTCCTAATTCTTCTTTCTCAATTGCTCTTTTTGCAAATTCAGCCAACAAATCATTTCCGAAAGGAGTAGCACGGATGATTCCAGCATCATTTTTCTCATACATTGATTTTAAATCGTATGGAAAAACTGGTGCAGAACTTCCATATAATTTCCCTTCATAAGGGTTATTATCAGGAAGACTTTCATTATAAACAGAAGCTGGTTTGTATAAATCCCAACCTTTATTAATGTATTTTAAGTAGTTTTTCTCGTTATTGAATTCAGTAACCCAATCCGGCAACTTCTCACCATAGAAAGTACTAGAAATAAAAGAACCTGTTTTACTATACCAAAATGCCCAATTTGCAAAATGTCCGGCTGGCAATATAGCTCCACGGTCTTTCAAACTTAATCCAATTACTTTTCCGTTAAAATTAGTAGCCATTCTAACTTCATCTGTAATTGTAGTACTTTGCAGGTTTTTCGGAGACATTGCACCTTCCTCGGCAGTTCCCTCTCCTACAGTTTTAACTCCCGCATCATCTGTACAGTACATTTCTTTTCCAAGAGTTCTACTAAACCATTCATTACCTACAATTCCGTGAGTAGCAGGTGTTGTCCCTGTGTAGATTGAAGCGTGTCCTGGAGCAGTATAAGTTGGCATATAATTGTAATGCATATTCTGGAAAGTAAATCCATCATTCATTAATCTTTTAAAGCCGTTTGGAGAAAAATCATCTGAAAAGCGATATAAATATTCCATTTTCATTTGATCTACAACTATACCCACAACTAATTTTGGACGTTGTTGAGCACTTAAACTTACGACAGCAAGAAGTGCTAACAATAAAATATTTTTCTTCATGTTTAAATAAAATAATTGAAACACAAAAATACTCATTCAAATTCAAAAAGTCTAAAGTATACATATTTAACCTAAGACAATTGACTATAATTTAACACTTTTACTACTTAGGATATTTAAATCAAGATATATTTTCTTATTATTAATCCCTTGTACGGCCTAACTTTTATTCCAAATAAAAAATAAAAATAGCTATAAAACAAAAAACCCTATCCGTTTTGGATAGGGTTTTCAAAAGAAAGGCGACGACATACTCTCCCACATAACTGCAGTACCATCTGCGCAGGCGGGCTT
>NZ_JBXAHE010000003.1:0-784892 GCF_058794775.1 Flavobacterium sp. GW823-FHT06G12 | reverse complement strand
CTTATTCTTTATGTTCTGAAATCTCTTCCAGAACGGCTGTCAATTCAATATGTCTACGAACGTGTCTTTATTTCTTCATCGCTTGTGTTTCAAAGCGGATGCAAAAGTAGAACCTTTTTCCGCTTATGCAAGCTTTTTTTCAAAGTATTTTCAATGTTTTTTAAAACTTTTTCTTAACTAACTGATAACATATAATTTAAATTCTAAAAAAAAACATCATTAGTAAAGATTTTTCTTACTTTTTAAATTTAAAGCAAAATAGCATTAATAAGAAAGTATCTTTTATGAAGGCAAAATCAGGACAGAACTCCTTATTAAGTCAATAAAACATGAAACAATCACTCTTTTTTTAATAAAATTTAAAACTGTTGCAAAAACAATCGAATTAGCTAAGGCTTTACAACTTTAAAATTAATGCTTAATATTACTGAACTTAATGCTTCTTAATATAATTAGAATCTAAATTTCATTGTATCTATTACTAAAACCACATAAATCCCTTTATCAATTTGTAAAATAAAATAGTCCAAAATATATTTTATTATATCTTATAATATATAATACATATAATTTTTAAATGAAACCACTTTATCAAACGCAAAACCAGATGAAGTCTCTCAGAAGACACTATTATATAATTAAAGAGAATATCATAATTATAGATAAATATAACTTAACTTAGTGTTTAAATTTGAGTCCTATAATTTAGTTTTAAAAATCAACCACTCATCTCAGATCACAATCAAATATATAATGCTTTTACATCTGTGTTACAAAATCAAGTTTGAATGAAAAATAATCCCAAACTAATTAGCAATTATGAGTACAAGAAATTCTTTCTTCCAGATATAACAACTCACAATCTCTTTAATAACTCCAACGTACAATTGTATCGAATTGAGAATTACTTAAAGAAAATTGTAATACCTGTTAATCCATATCAAACAACTTTTAACTTTCTGATTTTTGTGACAAAGGGATATGTAAAGCAACAATTAGAAACTTCTGTTTTTGAAATTAATGCCAATCAGGCGTTGAGTATTAAACAAGGAAATTTTACAGCTACATTAGAATTATCAGACGATGTTGAAGGTTTTTTTGTTATTTATGAAAATGAGGTTGTTACAGAAATTGCTTTAAGCACAAGTGATTTAAATTTCTTTTACAGCTCGCCTTTTTCGATTTTAGATCCTAATAAAATTAATTGGCTTATTCGCTTATTCGAATTGCTGGAAGAAGAATTAAATGAAGCCGAGCACATTGATGCAATCACAATCGCACTTCTTCAATCGGCATTATTAAAAATTATACGTACCGAAAATACCGATAACAAATCGCTTAATCGAACAAGTTTTATCTCTTTTCATTTTAGAGAGTTGGTGCAAAAGAACCACATTCAGCATAAAAACATCGATTTCTATTCAAATCTCTTAAAAATATCTGATAATTATTTGAACAAATGTGTTAAAGAAACTACTGGAAAAGCCCCAAAACAATGGATAAATGAAATTACAATTCAGCATAGCCAGATTCTTTTACAGGATAATTCGAAAGAAATTGCTGAAATAGCATTTGAGTTGCATTTTCAATCGCCTTCTTATTTTTCGCGTATGTTTAAAAAAGTGACAGGAGAGTCACCTTCTGATTATAGAACAAAGTTTTTAAAATATTAGGTTTTACAGTTAATTCATAAAAAACGAAAACGCTTAAACAGGATGTTTAAAAATCCTGTTATAAGCGTTTTTTGTCTAAAAAAGACTCTACTTAAAAAATATAAATTTTAGCTTATAAATTAAGCTGGTGTACCTTCACTATTAGAAACAACAGCATCAACTTGAATTAAAGCATCCTTCGGAATCACCGAAACTCCAATTACGGTTCTTGCTGGTAAATCACCACTGAAAAATGAAGTATAGATTTCATTTACAGCCGTAATATCTGCAACATTTCTAAGCTGAATGTTTACTTTAACAATGTCATCCATTTTGTGGTCGATACTTTCTACAATTGCTTTGATATTGTTTAAACATTGTACTGCTTGCTCTTTAATGCCGCTGCCTACTATTTGATTGTTTTCTGGAACCAAAGGCAATTGACCTGCAATATGATTGTAATGTGAATAAGCAACTGTATGCGAATATGGAACTTTTGGTGCATTTTCTGTGTTATTTGCTTCAATAACTAGAAAACGTGCATCTTCTGGAAGCTGTGGAGGTGTTCCGTCACCATGTGAGACTGCAGTATCAATCTGCACTAAAGCATCCATTGGCAAAGCAGAAGCACTAACAATTGTTCTAGCTGGAACATAGTTTGGGAAGAATTTTGCTAAAACTTCGTTTACAACTTCAGCATCTGAAATGTTCTTAAGAAAAATTGTAGTTTTAACCACATCGTTCATAACATGTCCAATGCTTTCTAAAATGGCTTTAATATTTTCTAAACATTGTTCTGCTTGCTCTTTTACACCACCCTCAACAATTTTACCAGATTGCGAATCGATAGGCAATTGAGCTGAAATATTACTATAGTGAGAAAATGCTACATTGTGAGCGTGTATGCTCTTTGGCGCTTTTTCTGTGCTTCTAGTTACTTTAACAAGATCTAAAGCTTTTTGCGGAGTTGTTCCCTCTCCGTTTGAAATAAGAGCATCTATCTGAATTAAGGCGTCATCCAATGGCAGAGCTTCTACGGCAACAGTTGTGCGAGTTGGAAGATTGCCTTTAAAGAATGTTTTGTACACTTCGTCTACTGCTTCTATATCAGAAATATTCTTTAAGAAAACAGTTAGTTTTACTGCATCATCCATAACATGGCCAATACTTTCTACAATTGCTTGAATATTTGTCAAGCATTGTTTTGCCTGCTCTTTAATATCGTCACTAACAATTTCTCCCGTTTTAGGATCGATAGGCAATTGCGCCGAAAAATTGTTGTAATGAGAAAACGCTACAGTTTGCGTTGAAAATGGGCTTTTTGGCGCATTTTCTGTGTTTCTCGAGTTCTTTTTAATTTCGCTCATAATTTATTTGTTTTTCTGTTTTAATTATTACTTTTTTATGGACTAGTCTTGCTATTAACTTATCATGCCCCAAAAGGATTTTTCCAAATTACATCTAAGGCTAAATAATTCACATCTGAAACATCAGATCCTTTACCAATGAGGTTATACATATAACCTACATCGAAAATAAATGGAATTTCATGTGGAGTAAGTGAGTAGTAAAGAGTGAGTCGGCTTTCTTTATAATCAAATTTTGACCATTCCTTTTCTGGTTCATTTTCTTTACTGATTGCAAAAAGAACTTCGGCACCTCCTATAATATGATGTGTTTTAGTGCTTCCTAAATCTAGGCTTAGCTGTGTTTTAAGACGTGTACGTAGCTGAAAACTCTCTTCGGTATTACTAAAATCAGGATTGAAAAATTTCCTAAATTCTTGTCTTATCGTATTTTTCCATTTCAGTCCATTGCCTTCTGTGATATAAGAATAACGGCCGTATACTCTAAATTCCTGTTCAATTGCAGGATTCAATTCCTCATAAGGTGCTTCAGAATCGTAATTATTAGATCTTCTGTAGCTAAGCGCATACGAATATTCCCAGTTCTTGCTATAACGGTTGGAAATTTCCTCGTTGATTACCAGAATTGCCATTTTAGAAAATGGATTATTCTCATCTGGACTGCTCTTTAGTCCATAGCCTACATAAGTTGTCGATTCTTTTTGTTTAAGTGAATCTAAAGACTGTCTAACTCCAAAGGCAAACCAAGCTGCGTTTTTTCCTTCTCCTAAACCCGGTGGACTTAACTGTGCGTATGATTTATTACTAAATGTGACCACAAAAATGACCACTGCCAATAGCAATTTGCTTTTTGCAGACACGTTTTTCATATTTTCTAAGTTTTAAAATTTGTAGCTTATTCCTGCTTTTACAGCGAACGGAGTTCCGGGAGTAAAACATAATTCTGATACTGAACTAGCCTCGTCTCTAAGTCTGGTCTCTGTTTCAAATTGCGCTTCATTCCATTTGGTATTAAAGATGTTTTGAAACTGCATATTTAATTCCCAGTTTCTTTTTCCATAAGCCAAGACAAGATCATTAACAAAATAGCCTCGTGTTCTTACCGAATTGTCTTCTATGGCAGGACGCGAATCCATATAGCGGTATCTTAAATTTGCCGAGAAACCCGAAGGTAGTTTTACCGCTACACCTCCTGTGCTAGTAAGTGCTGGAACTAAAGGAATATAATCTTCTCCCTTTGGTTCATCAATATAACGCGCGTGAGCATAATTAAGATCTCCGTCTAGATATAACCAAGAAATTGGCTGATAACGTAAACTCAAATCAAATCCTAAACGTCTTGTTTTTCCTGATGGTTCTACTACAGCTTCGTCTCCAACATATACAAATTCCTGCTGCAAATACATATGCCAAATCGCTGGCTGAATGATCATATTGGCTGTTGGACGAAGAATAACTCCAAGATCACTTCCAAAAGAATACGGAAGAATGTCTTTTCCATCTTGCGCTACTACAACTCTGACGTCATTGGAATGAAATCCAAAACCAGATTTAATATACCATTGGACATTTTGGTTCTGTGTATACGAAATATTCAATTTTGGACTTAATCTAGCCGCCGAAGCTTCTTTCGCCGCAGGTAAACTAGCAAGACGATCATGTAGGCTAAAGGTAAAATAGTCTAACCTCGCTGATGGATTGATGAGCCATTTCCCTACTCTATAATCAAGTGAAGTGTAGCCATGAACATTGACTTCTGTAGCAGATCCATCAGATAATCTATCTAATAATAAATCACGCTGAAAAACATGGCTTAATTGTAAATCCTTGATATCATCAAAACGGAGTCCTGCTCCTGATGTCCAAGTCACATTGCTATTCTCAAATGCAAATCTTCGAATATATTTATTTTCTAAACCATAAATAGAACGATTATCTGTTTGCTGAATCTCATCTCCATAAACAGGATCATTCAGATAAAAAGTAAAATTCGAAAACAGATTAAAATTGTATTTTGAATAAAATAAATTGCTCGTAAACTCTTCATTCTCGTTGGCTAAATACCTATAATTTACTGCGAGATTTGTTCTCGATGTCCTTCCTCCTTCGGTTGGATCTATAGATCCCCATCTGCTTATAATTCCTTCTTCTACTGCTCTTTCAGGAATTTGTCCCGAAGCATTCCAGTTCGATGTAAAAGTAGATCCCAAAATAGAGATATATTGTTTTTCATCAATCCACTGGCTGTACTTCGCTAAAAAATTAACGCGTGTGAAATCCTGTTTGACATCAAACGGTCCATCGGTATAATTGAATTCGCCTGCTACATAGAAACTCTTATCTTTATTGTTTTTATCTAAAAGATTGAGCATTGTCACGGCACGCATGGTATTAAAAGAACCGCCTTCTATTTTGAAAAGATTATTCTCTAATTTGTCAAATGTGCTAAAATTTACATATCCTGAGGTATTAAAATCTCCTTTATCAGCATAATAAGCTCCTTTTCCAAAATCGATATCTTTGATTGTTTCTGGAATCAGAAAATGCAGATCGGCATATCCTTGCCCATGCGCATGTGAGACTATATTAACAGGCATTCCATCTGCCATCACACTGATGTCGGTTCCGTGATCATTATCAAATCCGCGCAGAAATATTTGTTCTGCCTTACCTCCGCCAGCATGCTGGGCAATAAAGAGTCCGGGAACTTTTCTCAATAAATCCTGCGCGGAATTAACTGGTGACATTTTTAAATCGACTTTCATTATCTTTTTTCTGAAATCGACGTTGTTTATCACTATTTTACTCAGATGCATTGTATCTGCTTCTGATTTATTTACTTCTAATTTGTTTGCTTCTGGCTTATTTGCTTCTTGAGCAAATCCATTCTGCACTGCTAACAATACTATTACAATTGCTGTAAAAAGTTTGTTTCTCATTATTATTATTTTTTTTCTACAATTGCCGTTTTATTTTCAAAACGGCCTACTATTTTTTTTAGGAATACAATTACCCACATCGATAAAACAAATGGAAACGTAAGTGTAATCCATCCGTTATGCATCATAAAAATGTCAAAATATGTTGCTATAATTACTGATAGCAATACATATAATCCATCTCTTGGTTTTGTTCCGCTGCATGCAATTCCGCATAAAACAGCGTTGAAACTAAACATTCCATCTTCTATTAATTTTACAGAATCCTGATCAAAATGTGCAATTGCTGCTGCAATTACTGCCGCTAGAAATCCGTATAAAGCTGCTGTGGGATTATTGAGAAAAACCCCAATAAAAAACAACAAACCTGCGGCAATAGTTCCCTGAAAAATCACTTCACTGTAGGCATGCGCTGCTACTGCAAAATCTTCAAGTTCCTTCATCTCTACATTAACTGCAGGAATTCTTGCAACCGCTAATCCAAAATGTTGGATACTCAATACTGCAACTACAGTAATAACAATAAAAGGAAAGGTGAAAAAGGGAATCTTTTTACGAATAGAAAATTCCATTAGTAATGTGCTTAGTATAGATCCTAAAACAAGTAAAAACCATATTAACGGACTTGTTTCAAAGAAGAAAACTAATCCTACTCCGACTAACGTTGCATTAAATCCGTATAAACCTGCCTTTATATTTTCGTCACTGAAATTGCAAATTTTTGCTGTCGCAGTACCGATTATTGAACTCAGAAAAGCGGCAACTCCCATCAAGATAGAATCATAAGATATCGCTATTAAAAATAACAAACCTGTCCAAGCGCTTTCTTGAAGCATGATTTGACCGATGCCTTTAAGCACAGTTTCTATTATTGTTTTTATTTTTTTCATTTATATATTTCTAGAATTGAAAAATTATTTGACTTACCAGCCTAAAAAGACCATCCCGACGCCACATGCTAAAACTACTGCTCCACTAATTGCTGGGGTATAACGTTCGAGCTTTTCTGTTTTGAAAAAAGAATATCCATAAACTCCCAAAAGCACCATGCCAAGCATAGTTAGAACTGTGCTTAATGTGAAAACACTAATAATTGTAGAAATTTCGCCAACAGAACGATTCAATCCTGAATAGAACAGCAAAGGAATTAACGGTTCGCTTGGGCCCATCACAAAAATGGCAAACAAAACCAAAGGCGTTACTTTTACTCGATTCGTAGGCATAACTACTTCTCCATGTTTATGCGAAAACACAAATACATCTTCGCCCATTACGTCAAAATGTTTGTGCGCTTTGTTTTTGTAAGCAGCCCAAATTCCATAGACAAGATAAATTGCTCCAAATAACAGCAGTGCCCAGCTTGCAACATTGCCTCTAAAATCTTGGAAAAATGTTATTTTATTGATTTGCCATCCTAAGAAAACTCCAATGAATCCTAAAACTACCGAACTCAGAATATGTCCGAAACCGCAAACTATTGTAAGCATAATTGTCTTGGACATACTCCATTTGCGAGATCTTGACAAAACAATAAATGGCAAATAATGATCGGGACCCGAAGCGGTGTGAAAAAAGCTGATGCTGATCGCTGTAATTGATAATGCTATTAAATTTGAATCCATAATCTGCTTAAATTTGTATTGCTACTTTTTGTTCCCAAAGCACATCTTGCACTTTTCTAAAGAAATCAAACATTTGTTCTCCTCCATGTCCTAGAATTCTAATGACAAAACCATTTGATTCTAATTCACTGATTCCAAACGCTACGTTTTCCAATCCTTCCAATTCTTTAAAAAAGAATTCGATATTCTCCTTCACATCCTCATTCCTTGTGTTTAAATAAACAAAAGTTCCTTGATGCGTAAAGCCTTCCAGTAAACCCATAGCTGATAAAGGCATAATATCAGGTCTTAATAGAACATTGTCTTTTAAAACCAGTCTATCGTGATGAAAAACCTCTAAAAGGTTTTGAAAATGAGCATACTTAAAAGTTTCTCCGTGGTGTTTACGTCCACAGGTAATAATTTCGCTTATCGTCAAATCACAATCATCTTCGATGTAAATCTTATTATGACTTTTAAATGTTGAGTCTTCATGAGGCACCACAGGATGAGGAACATACGAGAAAGAAGTTCCTTTTTCCATTTTGACATTCATGATCTGCGAAGCACTCCCATCCATATTAAACAATCGCTGATAGGATTGTGACTGCAATTGCAAACGAGCATTTTCTTTTACATTCACCTGTATATCATAGACGTCACCGCTTAAAATTCCAGGTGATGAACTCATGATCATCAAATAAGAAGCTCCATCAGATTTATACTGTCCAACAGGCATAATCCTGAAGGGCTGTGTCACGTATGCATCTCTTAAAAATGATTCCCCATCCCTTTCTTCTACTTCTATTTTTAGGGTACTTACCATTTGATTAACGAACTAAATTTGGTTCTTCAATATCTTCCAGCAATGCATATTTCTTGATCCAGCCAATAACTTCATCAATTCCTTCTGTAGATCTAAGGTTTGAGAAAACAAATGGCGCGCCTTTTCTCATTCTACGTGCATCGTTCTCCATCACTTCTAAACTTGCTCCAACATAAGGTGCTAAGTCAATTTTATTAATCAAAAGCAAATCAGATCTTGTAATGCCAGGTCCGCCTTTACGAGGGATTTTTTCTCCTTCAGCTACGTCAATTACGAAAATTGTTACATCGGCCAAATCTGGTGAAAAGGTTGCTGAAAGGTTATCTCCACCACTTTCAATTAGAATTAATTCGATATCAGGAAAGCGAGAAACCAATTCATCTACAGCTTCCAAATTCATACTAGCATCTTCACGAATCGCTGTGTGAGGACATCCTCCAGTTTCTACTCCAATGATTTTTTCTTTTGGCAGTAAACTGTTTTTTACCATAAATTCAGCATCTTCTTTTGTATAGATGTCATTGGTAATTACTCCTAAATTATAGTCGTTTAGCATTTTTCGGCTTAAACGTTCTAACAATGCTGTTTTTCCTGATCCTACAGGCCCAGCAACTCCTACTTTTACATATTTTCTAGTTTCCATTTCTTTATTTTTTTATTTTCTCTTTCTTCTTTTCTCTATTTCTACGACATGTATAATCTTGAATAAAGTCTCTCATGCTGCATACATCGAATATCAAAAGCGATGCTACAAAGACCTACAAGTTCTCTGTCGATTGTTAAGGTTTCTTTTGCTAATTTTTTAATCAGCGGTTGTAATTCGAACAAAACATCTTGTCCATCTAATTGTCCTAGAGGTACAAGCTTTACCGAATTGGTAATCATTCCGATAGCGGCATTGTAATAGAATGCGAATAAAGCTTCATCTAACGGAATTTCTAATAACTGTGCGTACAATCCAAAAGCAATACAATAATGTGCCGTTGCTTCTTTATTGGCAATTGCACGTTCATAATTGCTAATGAGATCAAAGGCTTTCTGTCTTCGAAAAATCTTAATTAGTCGAATTCCCAACTTCTGACTTGCCTCACGGATTTCCCGCGGACTCTTTAATGCACTGCATTCTTGATCTAATTTTATTATCGTCTCTAAATCATTTTCTGCGGCAGCGACATAAGCTAATTTTAAGAAAGATGCATCATTATACTTAATGTTATACATTAACATGTTTGACACAAACTCTTTTGCAGAAGCCACAGAATTTACTGCTTCATCCTGAACGTAAGTTTCCAATCCATTAGAGTGTGTATATCCTCCAATTGGCAAAGTTGGATCTGCAAGATGGAGAAGGCTTCCTAAATAAGTGTTTTCTATATTAGTCATTTGAAGAAGCCATATTTAGGATTTTTGTAAAAAGAGACGAATTTCCGTGACCATGAGGCGCTACATTTGATTTTAGCAAATGCAAGAGCTTTATCTCCTGTTTTTCGGGTTTGTAACCACTCGCTTCAAGCCATCTGAACATTGGCATTTCAAAAGGCATCATGATCTGATCATTTTGAATGAATAATGGAAGATGTTTGTTTCCAATTTCATAGCAAATGGTTCCCATTTCTAATAAAGACGAAGGTGTCATTACAATCGCTTCACAAGGTTTAATATTTACAACAATCGCTTTTTTATCATCTTGAAAAAGAATGTCATCTTGATTCAATCGTTGTCCTTCCTGAATAAACTTAATCGCAATTTCAACTCCTGAATTTGTTCGCTTGCGCTGAATTCTCTTAGTAGTTTCAAACCACTCAATTTCGAGAAGATCGATCTCAAGACCTTCAATTGAATGTGTTTTTGTATTACCTATTGTCTGTTGTATAATCATTATTTCGATTTTTTAAGGGAAATGTTTTTTGAAACTCCTAATCCGAATGTTGATCCATTTATTCCGGCAACAAATGTTCGATTACTCGTTTTATTTGCATCATTTCCTGTAGTATTTTCATATGATAATTCACAGAATTTGGCTTTTAGTGCCCATCCATGACCAAGAAGTACGGCTACAATTGGATAGATTCTTCCTAGATAACCATTATAGCTATAAGACCCTGGAGTATTCATAAGCGTATTTCCCCATACATAATGTGCGTCTGCCTGAGCGATGATGGCAAAATGATCTCCAATATTCCAAGAGTCACTGTAAAAAGGACCAATTTCATGTTTAGAATCGGTAAGATTTCCTGCTGCGTTTTTCTCTTGATCAAAAGCAAAATTCATCCCTGCAACAACGTGATCATTAAAAAAATATCCTACTCCGATTGGATTTGCACCAAAACTGCTACCCGTATTATTATTGTCTCTATAGGTTAAAGAACCATAAAGCATTAAAGATCCTTTCTGTGCATGAACCGTTGTTAAAGACGTACATACTAAGAGAAGAATTAAACCCAAATTAATTTTCCAACTATTCATAAATTCTTTTTTGTTTTTATCTAATCTTACTGCAACAAGATAAATTGCCGCAGTAAGAAGTAGAATAACAGTTATTAATTAAAACAAGTAGTATAATTGTGCTAATGGAAGTTTATCCACAGGTTCGCAAGTGATTTTTTCTCCATCGATTGTCACGGTATAGTTTTCAGCATTTACCATAATTTCTGGAGTTGCGTTGTTATGAATCATATCAGCCTTGCCAATGTTTCTGCAGTTTGAAACTGCTAACAATTTCTTTTCCAAACCATATTCTTCGGCAATATTATTGTCGATACCAGCTTGAGAAACAAAGGTGAAAACCGTTTTGGTCAATGCTTTTCCGTACGTTCCAAACATATTACGCATAATGATAGGCTGCGGTGTTGGAATAGAAGCATTAGCATCCCCCATTTTGCTTGCGGCAATAAAACCTCCTTTTACGATAATTTCTGGCTTCACTCCAAATAATGAAGGTTTCCAAATTACCAAGTCAGCAATTTTGCCTGCTTCTATTGACCCAACATAATTAGAAATTCCGTGTGCAATTGCAGGATTGATTGTATATTTAGACACATATCTTTTTGCGCGATAGTTGTCGTTTTTGTTTGCTCCATCTTCAGCCAAATATCCTTTCTGTTTCTTCATCTTATCGGCTGTTTGCCATGTACGAGTAATTACCTCTCCTACACGTCCCATAGCTTGAGAATCAGAACTCATGATACTGAAAACTCCCATATCTTGAAGCACATCTTCTGCCGCAATAGTTTCAGGGCGAATACGTGAATCTGCAAAAGCCACATCTTCTGGGATTTTTGGACTTAAGTGATGACAAACCATTAACATATCCAAATGTTCATCGATAGTATTTGTTGTATACGGTCTCGTTGGGTTTGTAGATGCTGGCAATACATTTGGATACATTGCCGCCTTGATAATATCTGGTGCGTGACCTCCACCTGCTCCTTCGGTGTGGAAAGTATGGATAACACGTCCTGCGATAGCATTCATAGTATCTTCAAGAAATCCTGCTTCGTTAAGCGTATCGGTGTGAATTGCTACTTGTACATCATACTTGTCTGCTGCTTTTAGAGAAGCATCTATCACGGCAGGAGTTGCTCCCCAATCTTCATGGATTTTTACTCCCAATGCTCCTGCTTCAATTTGTTCTTCAATTGGCGCTCCTGTAGCCACATTTCCTTTTCCGAAGAAACCAACATTTACAGGAAATGCTTCTGCTGCTTGCAACATTCTTTTAATGTTATGTTTTCCCGGTGTTACAGTTGTTGCATTTGTTCCGTCAGCAGGGCCAGTTCCACCACCAATCATGGTAGTAACTCCACTATACAAAGCTGTTTCTATTTGAGTAGGGCTGATAAAGTGTATATGCGTATCAATTCCCCCAGCCGTCACGATATATCCATGTCCACCGTGAACTTCTGTTGAAGCTCCGATAATCATACCAGGAGTGATATTGTCCATAGTATCTGGATTTCCCGCTCTACCAACACCAACAATTTTTCCATCTTTAATACCAATATCCCCTTTTACAATTCCCCAGTGGTCAATAATTGTAGCACCAGTAATTACAAAATCGAGAACACCTTCATCACGCAAAGCAGTTGAAGATTGACACATCCCGTCTCTAACAGTTTTTCCTCCTCCAAATTTTGCTTCATCTCCGTAAGAGCAAAAATCTTTTTCAATTTCTATAATAAGATTTGTATCTCCTAAACGTATTTGATCTCCTACTGTTGGACCAAAAATACTTGTATAATTTTTTCTAGTTACTTCTAAACTCATGATTTCACATTTTTAAATTCGCCTTCTTTTAAACGTTCTAATGCAACAGCTTTGTTATGCGGAGATAAGTCTCCATCTACTAAGTTGTTGTGTCCAAAAAGTCGCTGGTTTCCGCCAAACTGAGTCAATTCAACTTCTTTCTCTTCTCCTGGCTCAAATCTCACTGCTGTACTGGCAATAATGTTTAATCGCATTCCGAATGCTTTTTCTCTGTCAAAGGACATCATTCTATTCACTTCAAAAAAGTGAAAATGTGAACCTACCTGGATTGGTCTGTCTCCAGTATTGGTAACTTTTATATTTAACGTTTCACGGCTATCATTACAAATAATAGGACTGTCTTTTAATATAATTTCTCCTGGAATCATCGCTAATATTTTTTAAGTTTATCGCACAGGATTGTGCACTGTTACTAATTTGGTACCATCAGGAAATGTTGCTTCAATCTGTATATCATGAATCATTTCTGCAACGCCCTCCATTACATCTTCTTTACGAAGCAGTGTCGCGCCGTACTGCATCAATTCGGCTACTGTTTTGCCGTCTCGTGCACGCTCCATCAGTTCACTGCTGATAAGAGCAATCGTTTCAGGATAATTTAATTTTAAGCCACGGGCTTTTCTTTTTTGAGCTAGTTCGCCAGCTGCATGCAGCATTAGCTTCTCAACTTCTCTTGGTGTTAAGTGCATAATAAAATATTTTGGGTTATGAATATAGAGACCCGCATAACTGATCTCTTTTTTTAGATCAATAATGATTTCTTTAGATGGATAAAAATGGATTAAAGTCATGGCAATAACTGCCATTTCAAATAGGATTCTACTTGGACAAATCTAGTGGTATCTTTTTTTAGGAGGATCTGCGCCTGTCTTATTTGCTGCAAAATGTAATGACTGCTTGTGGGATTAAGTGTCTTTTCATTTTTGTGTTAAAATATAGGCATGCTTTTCCTCTCATGATAAAAATCTGTGCTTTACCATGAATATAACGTGCTAAATTTTAATTAAGCAGCTAGTAAGAAAGAGTTAAATGTGGATTTTCAGGCTATGAAATAGGATATTTCGTGACATATTTCTAAAAGGAATTATGTTTCGTTCACATAATCCCTGACTGTTCAATTTTATATTTTCTATATAAACAAAACAGTCATCCTTTAAATTCTTGAAATTTAAATTAAACGGAGAAGCAGGCAAAGAACTGCTGTATTTTTCCGTTTCAGAAGTATTCTCCAGTAAAACAAATTTTAGCTCATCAGAATCTGAAAGCGCTTTATTTACAATAATCTTATTTGGAGTTACTGTTTTTACTGATTCAGTCGCTGTATCATTGTATGCTTTCTTTACAATGCAATTGCTATAACTATTAGAAATAGTTAAGAGGCAAATTTGTAAGAATAAAATGTAAGCTAACTTCATCGAGAAGATTTCAATTATTAGAGAATTGTTCCTTATAGACGCAAAATTAGTGGAGTTAAAACACAATTGAGTAGCACAAATCTTGACTTTTCTTTTCCAAAATTGCAGATAAGAGAATTTTAACACGATTTTCACATGTTTGATCTAACTTATGAAACTCTTCGTAACATTGCGTCATTCCTAATCCCAAATGTTTACTATTTAGAATATCGCATGGATAACTAGATATTTTGTATTCTAAATTCTAAATCTTGTGCTTATTTTTTAAGAAATTTCCGTAAATTTAACTTTTAGAAGCGACACTTAATTAGTCAAATACTTAAACCAAAGGCATGTCTTCATTTTTTAGTATTCACTTTTATTCGAACTTAATACTTTGAAAATGAAAAATTTAAAAGAAAAACAGATCAGAAAGTTTAGGCATATTAATGGAGATTTAGAACAATCCTGATGATTCATCAATTCAGTTGGCTAAAAAAACAGATAATGCAAGACAAAATCTAAAAACAGGTAAAAATACCTTACTGTAAATCAGAATCTTACCATATCTTTAATCTAACCTTCTGAATTGGCAACAATACAGAAAAAATCAAAAAAGTATGAAAATAGGAATCATTGGCATTGGAAGCCTGACGTTAGAACTGGCTCAAAGAGCAACATCTACTGGCTATGAAGTACTCATAAATCATCCTCGTGGCAATTCATTAATTCAAGAAACAGTAAATCAAACCATAAAAGGTGCAAAACTTGTTTCATTGGAGGAAGCTGCTTCAACTGATATCACTATACTTTTTGTTCCGAGAGAAAGTCTAGAACATACTATTAGCAAGTTGCCAGATATGTCTGGAAAAATCATACTGCATACGAGCGGACTTATTTTTAATCCAAAACTTTTGGTGTCTAGTGTTACCAGCTCTCTTACTTACCAAATCACCGCTTCACTCCTTCCTGATGCTAATGTGGTAAAACTATTTAATCCTGTCGTGCTAAATCAAAGAAAAACGGCTCTTTTGACCGAAAAGAAAGATGATATTTATTTCGCTGGCGAAAATGAGCTATCAAAAAACAAAATCAAAACTTTTTTAAATAATTTAGAATTTCAGCCTATCGATCTTTCTGTAAAGCTGAAACTTCAATCTGCTTTAATCAAAGAAAACAATACTTTAATAAATCACTGGCATAAGCTCTCATAGTACATTATATAATCATCACAATAAAAAAGCCTGAGAATGCTCAGGCTTTTTTATTAGCAATTTTATCGTGACAATTACTATTTACTGAAATCGTAGCTAAGTACAGCACCAAGTCCAAATTGAAATGTCGAAGCATAATCTGTAACTGCTACTGGCCCCCAATAATAGTCCCAATAGTAATCATATCCAACAGCTGCCGACATTGATTGCAGATATGCATGAAGATTAACAGATAATGGTGAACTCGTTTTTACTTTTACACCTGCTTTAATTTCCCACGCAAAATATGTTCCGCTGCCGCTCCTTGGCGTTTCAAGAATTGCGACCCCTGCGCCCGCACCAAGAAATGGAAGAGCTTTTTGTGAACTTGAACCAAAATAATACGTGTAATCTGCTAGAATGTAATTAATAGCTCCCTTATCGTCGCCAGCATTAAGTTGAGTTCCTGCAGGAATAGTGTTACCGCCATTAGTTAAAGTAACTTTTGTATATAAAGGCATTCTTGAATCTAGTCTATTATATTTTAATTCTATTGAGGCATTATCCATTATAAAATATTCTAAACCTATACCATATTCAAAACCATCTTCTACTCGTGCATAAGAGGAATCAAAATCTACCTTATCCGAAAAGGTATAGCCTCCATATAAATTAAGCAAAAATGACTGAGCGCTTTGTGCTGACATCGCCAGTGACAAGAAAAAAACAACAATTAATAAATGATACTTTTTCATAATTTTTAATTTAGATTCATAATAAGTGATTTATTTTTTCCGAGCCTTTATCTTAATTAAAATATTTCTGTTTTTTATGGCTTCGGTTGTACAGAGGAAAAAAACGCATTATAAAATTTATGATTAATTTGACTGGGCCAAAGTTATCTCACAAAAACATTTTACCATAAATAAATGCAGGTAATCATGTTGCAAATTATAAAATGAAACCATTTTCTTATTCTCTATATATCAACTGGTTAACTAAAAAATAAAAAAAATTACCTGTTTTTTGCTAAATTAAATTTCACTCTATACACATAAAAAAAGCCACAAATGAATTTGTGGCTTTTTTTATGTGTGACATGGTGCTTAATTTGGTTTACTAAAAAATATATTATTTGTTATTAAAGTTCTGCCTTTAAGTTAATTTTTCCTGTTTGTAGTCCATTTCCTTTTACTTCTAACTGAATCTTGCCTGCTGTTTTGATTGATTTAACAAGTACAACAAGTTTACCACTGAAAAGCTTCATATGATTCTCATGAAATATTTCTAAAGATGTTGCAGCACCATTACATGCAGCTCGATAAGTTGCAGCACCAGTTACTTTAAATTGCAGTTCATTATCTGCTGTAGGACATGGAATTCCGTTTTTATCTACTACCGAAACCGTTACAAAAGATATATCCTCGCCATCCGCTTTAATCGTTTTTTGATCTGCATCAAGAACAATTTTATAAGGATCTCCCGCAGTTTTAATTGTGCTTTCTGCAGCTATTTTACCATTTGAATCGAATGCAACAACTTTTACAGTTCCAGGCTCATATTTAACATCATTCCACATCAAACGGTAACGGTTTTGAGGAGTTGCATTATTCTTTTTCTGAATTCCCATACTTTTTCCGTTTACAAAAAGTTCTGCACTGTCATAATTTGTATAAACGAAAACTGGAGTAATTTCTCCTTCTCTACCTTTCCAATTCCAATGTGGCAATATGTGGAGCGTGTTATCTTTAGTATTCCATCTGCTTCTATAAAGATAAAAACGATCTTTTGGCAATCCTGCCAAATCAGAAATTCCGAAATAAGAACTTCTTGAGGGCCATTTTTCATCGTAAGGTGTAGGTTCTCCTAAATAATCAAATCCTGTCCAAACAAACTCTCCAATAACCCATGGTTTGTCGTCTTGAAGCACAAAATCATCATCAGGTACATTTGACCAACTGCAAGCTTCTAAATCATAAGACGAACATTGCAAGTCATCATATTGTTTGTTTTTTTCTTGTACAACAGGAAATTTATAAATTCCTCTTGAACTTACTGTAGAAGCTGTTTCTGAACCTAAAATGAATCCCTGCGGAAATGCTTTATAAGCTTCTTCGTAAAGATGAACTCTATAATTTAATCCCGGAATATCCAAAAGAGATCCAAAACCAGAAGCCATAGTTTGCTTTACTTGATCCATTCCAACTGTAACAGGACGTGTTGGATCTTCTCTATGAAAAACATCTTGTAAAAATTTAGCTCTGGTTAGACCTTCTGCCCCGTATTGATCTGGAACTTCGTTTCCTGAACTCCACATTACGATACAAGGATGATTACGTGTAGCTCTAACTAAATTTACAATATCTTTTTCTGCATATTCTTCAAAAAAACGATGATATCCGTTTTCTACTTTTGGCTTTGCCCATTCGTCAAAACTTTCTGCAAGAAACATAAAACCCATTTCATCAGCCAATTCTAATTGCTCGAAAGAAGGCATATTATGAGAACTTCTTATCGCGTTACATCCTAAATCTTTAAGAATCGTTAACTGTCTTTTAAGTGCTGCTTTATTAACAGCCACACCAAGCGGCCCTAAATCATGATGTAGACAAACTCCTTTAAATTTCGTCACTTTACCATTAAGACTAAATCCTTTGTTAGATTCGTATTTAATATAGCGAATACCAAATTTTATATTTTGCTCATCTTTTAAGCTACCATCAGCTGCAAATAATTTGGTTACTGCGGTATATAAATAAGGTGTTTCGGGACTCCATAAATGAGGATTGCCAACTGAAATTGTTTGGTGAAATTTTCCATCTTCCGTTTCTGTGCTTTTTTGTGTTGCTACAACCTTATTCTTTGCATCCTTTATTTCAGTTACCATTGAAACATTGCTGCCATGAAACTCTGCTTTAATATCAACAATAGCATTATTATCTTTCGTATCTGGAGTCGTTATAAAAGTTCCCCACTGCGCAAAACTCTCATCCTCTTTTACAACAATACTAACTTTTCTGTAAAGGCCAGCCCCAGGATACCATCTTGAAGAAAAAGGTTCGTTAGTTAATTTTACAGCCAATACATTTTCTGAACCTGCAATAAGATCATTAGTAATATCAATAAAAAAGTAACTATATCCATACCCCCAGTTTGCTATTTTTTTTCCATTTAAAAAAACTTGAGGCTCGCTCATTGCTCCTTCAAAAACAAGAAGCGCTTTTTTTCCTTTTCTGAATTCTGGAATAGAAAATATATTACGATACCAACCCGTTCCTATATGTGGCAATGATCCCGTTCTTCCTGTTTTTTCAGTTGCTTCTTTTTCTCCATTTTGTTCAATAATTCCAGTCTGAATGTCCCATTTTTTATCAAAAGGTCCATAAATAGCCCAATCATGAGGCACACTAACTTTTTCCCATTTAGACGCGTCATAATCTGTCGAAAAAGCATCCCCTTTTACTTCTTTAGAAAAACGCCAGTTGTCCTTTAAAATAACAGTAGTTGATTGTGACATCATTTTTTCTTGCGAAAAAACGAGTAGAAATAAGAATAATGTTGATTTAAAAATTAGTTTCATTTTTCTATCTATTCTCTTACCATTAAGCAATTAAACCTAAAAGGCTTAAATTGCTTAATCGTAAAATTTTAATTATTTATTTAATTTTTGAAAGCATCCAATGCAGATGATGGTTTTCCGTCTGGCAACCAAGCGTTTAGTTGATATCCACTCCAACTTTTTTCTCCTTGTGGTTCCCAATAAATAACGCCTAAACCTTTATTATTAGGTACACTTTTTACAGCTTTTATAGTAGCTTCAAGCATTTCTCTGGTGTTTTCTTCTAATGTATAATCTCCTCCAACTTCAACTACCATAACATCTTTGTTGTAACGAGAAGCCATGTCTTTTAGGTTATTTTCTAAATCTGAAATATTTTCTTTATAATCGGTTTTTAGCCAAAACGGATAATACGATAGACCAATTACATCATATTTTACATTATTCTCGGTTGCTTTATCAAAAAACCATCTAAATTTTTCGTTTTTATTTCCTTCATCCAAATGAACAATTACCTTCATTTTCGGATCGACAGCTTTTGTCGCTTCGTATCCTTTATTAAGCAATTGTGCCAATTGACTAAAGTTGTCTGTGCTTCCTTCTGGCCAAAGCATACCTCCTGGTATTTCATTTCCAACCTGAACCCATTCTGGAGTTACGCTAGCTTTTTTAAGCATTTTTAAAACATCATAAGTATGCTGATAAACATCTGTCAACAATTCTGGAAAAGAGTGTTTTGCCCATGCGGCAGGTTTATTTTGTTTTCCAGGATCTGCCCATGAATCGCTGTAATGAAAATCGATCATGATACGCATTCCCATTTTCTTTGCGCGCACAGCCATAACAACCGTTTCTTCTGGACTACAGTGTCCACTAGCTTTATCATCATTTGGATTAACCCAAACGCGCAGCCTGATTGTGTTTATTCCGCGTTCTTTTAGTAACTGCAGACAGTCTTTTTGAGAACCGTCTGCATCATAAAATTTATAGCCTGTTGCTTCCATTTGCGGAAGCCAGCCTACATCTGCTCCTTTCGAAAAAGAATCTTTTTCACTTGCCATTTTAGACTTACATGAAGAAAATAAAAGAGCAGTGGTAATTAAAAAAGAAATAATTTTAAGTGATTTTTTCATATGTTAGTCTTTACTGAAGGCTTGCATTACTGATAAAGCATTATTATCAAAACTATACAAGGCTTGATTTTCGAATGTAGAACCTGTTGTTGATTGTGGCCCTTTAAAAGCAACCCATTCGCCGCCCCAATAGGCAAATCCTTGTCCAAATTCTGATGTTTTTACGATATTTTTAATATCTGTTACAAAAGTTCTTTGTCCCGCAGGAGTTGCTGGATAACCTGGCACCAACTGATCGCTTGTTCCAACAATATTATTTGTCTGATCATTATGCAGTAAAGTAAAAGGATAAGCTGTTTCTGCTATCAGAACTTTTTTGCTGAATTTTTTCCCTAAACTATCAATGGTGTTTTTTACTACATTCAAATCTTTTCCGTGCCAAACAGGATAATACGATAATCCAATATAATCGTAATCAATGCTTTTCATTTTATTGAAGAACCAATCTGTCGCACCGCCATCAACACCTGCATAATGAATCATTATTTTTGTGTTTGGAGCTTTACTTCGAATCGTTGCACTTGCAGCGCTTAATAAAGCTAAACATTGTTCTTCGTTATTAATTAAATGTCCTTGTGGCCATAATAATCCGCTATTGATTTCATTTCCAATTTGAATAATATCTGGATTTATTTCTGAAACTATAGTTGCTGTATAATCGGAAACAGCCTTTTTTAAATCGGTAAAGGATAAATTTTTCCATTCTTCAGGAGTTGTCTGCATACCTGGATCTGCCCAGTCATCAGAATAATGAACGGTAAGCCAAACTCTTAAACCAGCTTGTCTTGCTTTTTGAGCCAATTGTTTTACTTCGCTTAAACCAGAACGCCCATTTACAGGATTTTTCCATAAACGAATTCTAACGGTATTGCAACCGGCATTTTTTAATGTTGTAAGCATTCCTTCTGCTTTGCCGTTGCTGTAGAATTTAGTTCCTAAAGATTCCATTTGAGGAAGAAAAGAAACGTCTGATGCTCTAATAAAAGTGTCACTTGCATCTGGCGGATTAACAATTTCTGTATCTGCAGAATCATTATTTGAGCACGAGATTTGAAATGCAAGTACCGCAAGTAATCCAAAAATCTTTATATGTTTTTTCATGATATGAATTGTAATTAGTGAAGTTTTGATTTTAAAGTAAGAAGAAGCCTCGAAGCATGCTTATTGAGGCTTCTCTTATTTTTCAATTCAACTTATGGAATTGTTATGAACATATAACGACCATCTAAGTCATTGAACCAGATTTCATATTTTCCTGCTTCAACAAAAATGTCTCCACCGTTATCTCCCCAGCTAACATCCCAGCTATTGTTTGCTTTGAACTTCATTTTTCCTGCTTTCAACGTTTGGGTAACTTTCCAGATATGTCCATCAAAATCAGATTTCACTAAAGGAACTTCAGTATCCCAACCAGTATCATCACCTGTTAAGACAGATCCTGTCAAACCAATCGTAGCATACGTTGTCATTGGTCCTGTATATGGAGTAATTTTGTATGTCAATTCTTCTAGATTAATTTCAAAACTATAATAACCTGCAGCTGCCGTTGGAAACACACCTGGATCAGCATCGCTTTCTGTTGCTCTGTATTGTACTGCAGCACCATTTGTTCCATACATTGGAGCCCAGAAGCCAATTTGCTCAATTAGTTTAAAGCCATCTGCATTAAAATATCCTGTATAATATTGTTTTGCGTTTTCTTTAGGATCTCTAAAAATTGGCATATTGTTGTTATCTACACTCCATCCTGCGGCAGTACCAGGACCTACTAAGAACAAATTAACTTTAGGAAATTCACCTCTATAAGGAGTCACTGCAATGGTAATTGGAGTAGAAAGTTTTGGTTCTGAAAGAGTTGTTCCAACAGTCGATTTAATTCTAATATCTATTGTTCCTTCAGTATCAGCAGTAAGTCCAAGTGCTAAAGCTTTTGCATTAAGTTCTGCTACTGTAATAGTTGCGTGAGTAGTTGTAGAAGTTGTAATATCTACCGGTGCAGCAAATTCAGTATTGCTTGCCGCAAATTGTACTGTATAAGTAACAATTGTTGGAGTTCCGTAACTTACTTTTTCCCAAGTTAAAGTAAGCGCAGTATTATTTGGCGTTTCTTTATTTAGAATAATAGAAGAACCATTTTCTGGAGTTATAAGCCCAAAAGCTGCTTCTTGAGGTTCTAAAATCATTAAATTTTCTTCGTTTTCACAAGACCAAAATCCTGTAAGCAATACTACAGCTATAAATATTTTATATATAAGTTTCATTTTGTATATCGTTTAAGTTAAAAAAATTAGTAACCCGTGTTTTGAGTTAAATTTCTATTTGCTCCCAATGATCCTTCTGGAATTGGAAAAACACTCATGTAAGTAGGAATAGCAATTCCTTTTGAAGAATTTCCTTTCCAAGCCCAATTGTAAGACCCTCCAGTATATTTTCCAAAACGGATTAAATCTTGTCTTCGGTGAGCTTCCCAATGCAATTCACGTGCTCTTTCATCAATAAGAAAATCAAGCGTTAATTCGCTTAAAGTAATGTTTCCAACGGTCGAATTCGAATTGGCTCTCTGTCTTAAAGCGTTTACATAATTTAAAGCCTGAATCGTTGTTCCGTTTCCTCCTCTTAAAGTAGCTTCTGCGTACATTAAATAAACATCGGCTAATCTAAATAATGGAAAATCAGTATCTGCATAAGTCGAACTGCTGCCGTTAACTCCTGTTGAAGTTTTATTAGAAAATTTAGATAATATATAACCTTGCGTTTTTACTCCAATATCATCAATATCAATAGATCTTTGTTTTGATGGATCGCCCTGAACACCTTTTCCTATTGTATTTCTGGTATCTTGACTAAATTTTGAACCATCAAACTTTTGAACAAACTCTTTTCTAATTCTAAGCGCTCCTGTCCAGCCGCCAATTCCAAAATCAGCACCATTATTTTCCCAAGCACCAATCTGTCCGTTTGTTAAAACAGTTGTTGCTCCCCAGTTTTGAGAAACTGCTCCGTCTGACTGAATTCCGAAAATAATTTCCTGAGAAGTATTATTGTCTGCCTTGAAATTGTCAAGATATTTTGGTTTTAAAGTATAACCACTCTCTATAATTGCGTTACACATTGCAATACAGTCATCAAAACGATTGGCCTGAATATAAACTTGTGCATTCAAATATATTTTAGCCAAAATCATTCGTGCCATAGATTGATCTACTCTACCATATTCATTTGTTCTTGCTGCTTTTAAATCGGGCAAAACTGCTTTTAATTCAGATTCTACATATTCAAACAATTGCTTTCTGTTAAACTCTGGTCCTGCAAAATTTACAGGATCATTTTCAGTATACATAGGTGCTTTTCCAAATAAATCCATCATGTTATAATAAGCATATGCTCTTAACACACGAACTTCTTGACGGTAAAGTGCAATATCAGTCAAAGTTGCAGCATCTGTAATGCCTCTTGAGCTTAATTTTTCTGGTGTGCTCTGACGCAAAAATTCATTTGCATAGGCAACAGAAACCATCGTTCTACTAAACATTCCTAAAATAATAGGATTTGCAGCTGTCCAGATATTGCGTTGTAACTCTGCTGTTCCAGCGTCATTTTCGTAACTCCAAACCAATTCGTCGGTAGTTAATTCCTGCATGTACAATAAACATCTTGTAAACTGGCTTGTTCCTGCATCTACACCTTCAAGCGAAGAATTATCTGGTCCAAGCACTCCTGTTAAAGTTAGATTTCCATACACTCCTGCAAATGCTTTTTTGTATCCGTCAGGTGTAGAAAACAATACATCAGAAGAAAGAACGTCGTCGTCTTTTGAAACTACATTCAAATCATCTGTACATGACTGAAAAATCAAAGTCAATGCAACGATTGCTGTTACTATATATTTTTTCATGATTTCGTTATTAAAATTTAAGATTAAGACCAAACAAAATTGATCGCTGTCTTGGATAAATCGTTTTATCTACACCATTATTTGTAATTTCAGGATCTAAACCGCTGTATTTTGTTAGTACAAAAACATTCTGCATTCCTGTAGAAACTCTTAATGTAGCTTTACTGTTTAGCCAGTTACTTAATGTATATCCTAACGTAATGTTGTCTAATTTTAAAAATGAAGCGTTCTCAATATAAAGATCTGATAACACAACATTTGACGTTGTGTGAAAATTAGTTTCTAAAACTTGAGATGGAATATTACTTAAAACTCCACCGTTTTCCATCGCATCATATTGCGCTCTACTTGCATCTACCGCGTTAAAAATTCGATTACCAATACTTGCTCTTAAATTGAATGAAAAGTCAAACTTTTTGTAATTCATGTTAGAAGCAAATCCTAATGTAAAATCTGGATCTGGGTTGTTATAGATGTATTTATCTGAATCATTTTTAATATTATCTCCATTCAAATCAGCAAAAGCTCCTTCGATTGGTTTTCCTTCGTTGTTGTATAATTGTTTGTATACATAAAAAGAATATGGAGTATAGCCTTCTCTAAAAATTTGTCCTGGAGTTCCAGTTCCTGCAATATTATCCCCTAAAAAGATATCAGTTCCGTTAACCAGATTTTTAATTCTTCTTTCAAATTTTGAAATATTGAAGTTCATATTCCAATTAAAATCTTCTGTTTTAATGGCATTCGCATTAACCGTAAACTCAACACCTTTTGTTGTAAAACTTCCAACGTTTTGATACACACGGTTAGAAAAATTACTACCGTCAGATATTGCTGCATTTACTAATAAATCTTTAGATTCTTTGTAATAAACATCAAGACCAGCAGAAATGCGATTATTTAAAAACCCGAAATCAAGACCAGCATTGTAAGAAGAAGTTTCTTCCCATTTCAAATTGTTTGTTCTTTTTGAAGGAAGTGCAACCGGCACAGGACTATCACCAAAATAGTATTCAGAGTTTCCGCTTCCCACTTGGTATTTTTGCAAATATCCGTTTGGCTCAGGAATATCCTGTTGACCTGTAATTCCGTAACTTAATCTTAATTTCAAGTCTGATAAGGTTGTACTGTCTTTAAAGAAATCTTCTTTGATTTTCCATGCAAAGGCTGCTGAAGGGAAATTACCCCAACGATTAGCTTCTTCAAATCTTGACGAACCATCTCTTCTGTATGATAGTGTCAATAAATATTTGTCTCTAAAGTTTAAATTTGTTCTAGCAAAAAATCCTATTAAGACAACATCTGTATCTAGAGTAGTTTCAGGAAATGTTGACGGTAAATCTGGATTTAAAATATTACCCGTTTCAAATTTTGAACTTTGAAATTTTTGATACGAATAACCACCAGTCAATTCAAAATTTAAGGCATTAAAAGTTTTATTATAAACTAAATAACCGTCTAATAATTTGTTTTTTCTGGTTGCTTCTGTATATTCATCTGTTCCGTATGGAATGTTGTTGTTTGAAGGAGCAGAACCAGCATCAGCGCCAACCAATCTTCTTCTCTCTCCATTCGATTCATCATATCCAACATTTACAACGGCTCTTAAAGCAGGGAAAAAGTGGAATTTATAATCAATTTCAAAATTTCCAAAAATTCTGTCGTTTGTTCCTCTATCATTTGTGTTCAGCAATTGCGAAACAGGATTTCTTGCTGCTGTCGAAACTAACGGATAATTTCCATTAGAATCAACTCCTGTAGTATATTCAAAATAGCCTCCATAAGGCGCACCTTCAACTTTTATAGGCTGTGTTGGATCAAAACCAATAGCTGCTCCTTCAACAGCATCTGTAAATCTGTTTTTTTCGTCTGTATAATTAGCCGAAAGTCTCATTTTTAAATGATTGTCAAGAAACGTTGGGTTCATCACTAAACCAACCGTATTTCTTTTAAAATTATTAGTTAAACGCAATCCCTGCTGATCGGTATTTCCTAAAGTTAAACTTGTCGGAATAATATTGAACAAATTTCCTCTAACAGCCAAACTTTGATCGATTGTCCCTGTGTTTCTATAAATTGCTTTTTGCCAATCTGTATTTGCAGTTCCTAATTTATTTAGATCATCGCTTCTTCTATCTGCAATAACACTTCTAAATTCGTCTGCGCTAAAAACATCAACAGTTTTAGTCAATGTACCTGTTGCATATTGCACATTATAGTCTACAGATAATGTTTTGCTTCCTTTCTTAGTCGTTATGATGATAACACCATTAGAAGCTCTTGAACCATAGATCGCAGATGCTGATGCATCTTTTAAAACCGTAATAGATTCTACCGTTGCAGGGTTTAATGATGCTAAAAAAGAAGAGGATCCTGTATTTGTCGTATTATCAAGAGGCAATCCGTCGATAACAATAAGTGGATCATTACTCGCAAAAAGCGAACTCCCTCCACGAATTCTAATTTGAGAACTAGAACCTGGTGCTCCAGTTGAATTTACGGTTAAACCAGCAACTCTTCCGCTAAATAGATTTTCTGTTGTAATATTATTTCCTTTATTAAAGTCTTTTGTAGAAAGAGCAGTCACGGTTCCTGTTGCATCTTTCTTTTTGACGCTTCCGTAACCTACTTGAACAACTACTTCTTTCAGTTGATTAGTATCTTCTTCAAGATATACACTTATGTTTTTTTGCGTGCCAACTGCAATGGTTTGAGTGACATAACCCGTAAATGAAAACACCAATTTACTATCTGATTTTACACCAGACAATTGAAATTTTCCGTCAAAATCTGTAGAGGCACTAATATTGGCCCCAGCTACTTTTATGTTTACTCCTGGTATGGGCTGCTTGGATCCATTTTCCAGAACTACACCGCTTATTGTGCTTTGAGCAAACACACAAAAAGGAAGCAAGAGTAATAAAAGTAAAAGTTTGGATTTAATTCTTTTCATGCTTTTTAATTGGTTTGGTTTTAAGTTAGTTTTATTAATTAATGTCCCTACAAAAATATTGTAGGGATAAAACTCATAAAAAAGCAAAGCTTATTCTTTTAATATCTGTTTTTAGGGTATCGTCTATTAAAATTATAAACTGCTTTTAAATAAGTTTTTCTTAATAGAATGAGAAAAGGTTTCTCCGATAAATCTTAATTGGAATGTTGGTCATGTTTAAGTTTTTTTGGTTAAGATAATTTAGTTAAGTTTTTTACTGACTCGCTTTGAACAAAAATTAAAAAGTCTTATTCAAACGTTATAGCTTATCAGCTCACATTGCAAATTAAGGATACAGGGAGTTTTTAAGACGGGGAAAAATTCATTTATAAAAGGGGACAATTTCGTAAAAGCTCATCTAGAACATAGAATAAAAACATATTTTCTAATTTTTAGCGCCAAAAAAAACGATTAAAAAAATAATTAGCCTTATAAACTCATTTTCAATAATCGCATAAATTGTAATTTTTTAAACCACTATTCTTAAAACAATACCGCATATTTTAATCTATAAAATAGAAGAAAAAGACAAAAATAGCGACTGGTACATTTCAATTAAAAAACAAATGTTACTTCTACACATTATACAATAAATTATTACTTTCGCAAAGCATACAGATTTAACATTTATTGAAACAAAAAAACAATTCAGCTTTCAGGTCGCAACGTTCTATTTTTCATATATAAAAGAGCCATCAGCTTTTTAAACCACAATCTATGAATAAGCTAAAGTCTTTTCTAGTTATTAGTCTTCTTTCTCTAATTTCATTTGGACAGAATTACCCAATAAAGCATCTTGATATTTCATCAGGGCTTTCTAATAATTCAGTTGCAACAATATATCAAGATCAAAATGGATATATGTGGTTTGGAACTTTTGACGGACTAAACAGATATGATGGAAATGATTTTAAAATTTACCGTCATGTTCATACTGATCCAAATTCTATTCAAGGAAATGCAATCAGCTGTATTGAAGGTGACTATGAAAATAATTTATGGATAGGAACAACTGCTGGTCCTGTTGTTTTTAATGCCGAACGATCTTCTTTCAGTCCGTTGAAATATTATGATACAAACAAAAAGATCAAACCTTTAAAAATTACTGCTTACGAAATAATTGCCGTACATTCTTTACATATTATTCTTGTTGCCACAAAAGAAGGAATTGTTGTTTATAAAGAAGGCGAACAAATTGGAACTGCAATACCATTTAATGGTAAATTAGATTACATCGCAAGATCTATTTCTTATAATGCAAAAAAACAAATCTTCTATGTTTTTATAACAGGAACTGGTCTTTGCCAATACGATATCAAATCAAAAAAAATAACAGTCTTAAACGATACCATTACTGGCGCAAATTGTATCAAGCTAACAAATGAAGGACTCTGGATTGGATCTGACGAAGGAGCTTATCTATATAATCACAGTCTAAATACCTTTTCTAAAAATTACTTCGAAGAAAAAACAGTTGTCCGTGATTTTTTTCAGCAAGAAAACAGGCTTTGGATTGCCACTGATGGTGCAGGTCTTTTTACACTTTCAAAAAATCAAACCACTCCTGTTTTATATCGTGCTAGCGGTCCTGTTTCATTGCTTAACAGTAAATCGCTTTATGATATATTCCAGAGCAAAACTGGAGAAATGTGGTTTGGAACTCTTCGCGGAGGCGTAAGTATGATGGGAAAAAAACCGCTTTATTTTAATCATTTTAAAAGCAAAAATCCGCTAACCCATAAAGAAGACGAAGATCCTGCTGCAAATTTTATGCTTTCTTTCTGCGAAGATGAAAAGAAAAATATCTGGATAGGCACAGATGGCGCTGGAATGCGATACTGGAACAGAAAACAAAACACCTATGATGTTTACTCGACAACATCATCTGCTGGACGAAAAATTCAGAGCAATTTTGTTACAAGCATCGTCAAGGATTTTGATAATGCCATTTGGGTTGCCATGTGGAAAGGCGGAGTCTGTCGTATCGATCCCAAATCAAAAGCCATTCAAAATTTTTCAATTTATAATCAGTACACTAAAAAAGCGGAGCAAGAATCATGGCTGCTTTTTTTAGATTCAAGAAATACATTATGGCTTGCTATAACCAATTCAGGTGCATTATATCAATTTGACCGAAAACAAAAAAAATTCATTTGCTACAGTAATACATTACGCGATGTTACTTGCTTATACGAAACCAAAGATGGAAAAATCTGGGGAGGAACATTCAACTCTTTTTTTGAGATCGATCCAAGAACCAAAAAAGTAAAAAATTACCATTCTGATTATACCGTTAGATGCATAACCGAAGATCAAAACAAAAATCTTTGGGTTGGTACTGTAGAAGGCGGTCTGCTTTTGTTTAATAGAAAAACAGGAACTTATAAAAAGTATACTACTCAAAACGGCCTTTCGAGCAATACAATACTTCGTCTCTTAGAAGATAAAGATGGTAATTTATGGATGAGCACCTATCACGGAATCTCTAGATATAATCCAAAAAATAATACTTTTAGAAATTTTGGTGTAACAGATGGACTCCAAGGCAATCAGTTTAGCTGGAATGCCGGCACAAAACTTTCGACAGGAGAATTTATTTTTGGCGGTCTAAACGGTTTCAACGTTTTTTATCCTGAAAGTATAAAAGACAAAAAAAATACAGGTAAATTTTTATTGAATGATTTGTTTGTAAACAACCAATCTTTGCCTTTAAGCAGTCCTTATGTAACAGGAAAAAAACTAGAAATGATAACTGCTGCCGAACTTCCTTATGAAAAGTCGGCGCTAAGTTTTGATTTTGTTTATCTTGATTATGTTAATTCCGAAAAAATCAGTACCGCTTATTTTCTTGAAGGCTGGGATAAAAACTGGAATTATACCACAAAAGACAATAGAGCAAACTATTCCAGATTAACGGAAGGAACTTATTTCTTTAAAGTTAAAACAACAGATGTTTTTGGAAATTGGACTAATGAAGTGACATTGGCAACAATAAAAATTCTTCCGCCTTGGTACAGAACGTGGTGGGCTTATACATTTTATTTAATTTGTGCAATAGCAGCGATTTATGTTTATGTAAATTATCATAAAAATAAAGAAAGACTTCGCTATGAAATAAAACTTGCCCGAATGGAACATAAAAAAGATAAGGAACATGCTGAAAAGCAGTTTTCTATGTTCACTTATATGGCTCATGAATTGCGTACTCCATTATCGTTAATTATAAATCCGCTTAAAAGCGCAATTGAAAGAAAAAAACAGTCTGAAGATGATCTAGATCTAAATCTCGCTTATAAAAATGCTAAACGATTATTAAGTCTTACAGATCAATTATTACTATTCAGAAAAGCAGAGACTGATCTTGATGAACTAAAAATTTCGAGAATTAATCTGAATGCACTTTGCCGTGAAATCTACGAAAGCTTTACACAAATGGCGGCGGCAAAAAGCTTAAATTATAATTTTATCGAAGAAAAAGCACCTACCGAAATATATGGCGATTACGAAAAAATAGAAATTACTCTTTTTAATCTAATCTCGAACGCTTTTAAATTTACTCCTAATAAAGGATCGATAACTATTGAAATAACAGAAAACGTTAATGACGTTTCCATAATTATATCAGATACAGGAAGCGGTATTAATGAAAATGATATTGATACTATTTTTGAAAAATTCAAACAAATACAGTCTAAAAGCAGCAATGGTTTTGGAATAGGGCTTTATGTTGCAAAATATTTTGTGAATAAGCATCATGGACAATTAACTTGTAAAAGTAAAGTTGGAGAAGGCACTTCTTTTATCATTACTCTTCCTAAAGGAAATAGCCATTTTGCAGAAATGAACATAAACGAAAATTATCCGCATATGTCACCTCTTGTAGGAGAACTTCTAGAAGGATTGCCAGCTCAAAATACGTATGATAAAGGAAACAAACCACTACAGCCAGAAAATATTCAGGAAGAATTAATTAGTACAAAAAAAGTACTTCTAATCGTTGAAGATAATCCTGAAATGAATCATTATCTTGTGCAGCTTTTCTCTAAAAATTATATAGTTTATTCTGCTTTTAATGGTCTTGAAGGGTTAAAACTTGTAGAAAAACATATGCCAGATATTGTACTAAGCGATATTTCTATGGAAGGTATGAATGGTTTAGATTTATGCAAAAAAATCAAGCAAAATGATGATTTGAGCCATATTACCGTAATACTTCTTACCGCTACAACCAGTAACGACATTCATTTGCAAAGTATTACAGAAGGTGCAGATGATTATGTTACCAAACCTTTTGATAGTGATATTCTTCTGGCAAGAGTTGATTCTGTTCTTCGAAACAGAGGTCAGCTTCGCAAGTATTTTCTAGACAGCATAACACTACGCGAAAACATAAATAAAGTTCCGCTTGAGTACAAAGAATTCCTTGATAAATGTATCGAAATCGTCGAAGCCAATCTTGAAAATAGTGAGTTTAATCTAAAGAGCTTTTCTGCTGCAATGGGTATGAGCCATTCAAGCCTTTACAAAAAGATTAAAGCCATTTCTGGACAAACCGTAAATGTTTTTATCAGATCGATAAGAATTCGTAGAGCGGCAGTAATTATGCTTACCGAAAATATAAATATCGCTCAGGTTGGACCTCAAGTTGGTATAGAAGATCAGCGTTATTTCCGTCAGCAATTTGTAAAGCTGTTTGGAATGAAACCTTCAGAATACATTAAAAAATATAGAAATTCTTTTAATAAAGAATTGAATGTCATTCAAAAAGGAGATGCATAATTCCTAATTTATTCCTTCGCAAATCGAATAATTAAATTTGAAACTTCATGAACAGAACGCGCAGGTCTATTTTCATCTGGTACAACCAAACGAAATGGTCCTATCCCATCTTCTAATGGTTTTCCGTCTTTTTTATCTGCTAGAATAATTACTCTGTTTGTAAAAGCTGGATCTAATTCTGCTAACGAAAAAATAACTTCGTAGCCATCACTTGCTCGTACTAGCATATATTTCGTCAAGTTTTCTCCTTTGAGTTCTTTTCCAAGTGTTACTCCAGCTTCTTTTAATAATTCAATGACAGGAACTCCCGAATAATGCTGTATTTTTCCATCGCGATCTTTCATGTTTTGTTCTACATGTGGCATTTTTCCGAAGTCAGAAATACTAATCGAAAGTGTTTTTAAAACTTCTCCTTCAATTTTTACAACAGGTTCTTTAGAAGAATTTTGTGCATACAAACTGTTCGAAATGTTAGCAAAAAATAGTGTTGCTAAAAAAATAATAGCTAAAAAACGTTCTCTCATTTTAGTTGTTTTTAAATTACTTAATTCTCTTTAAATGCGGATTAGAAAATTTTGGATCATTAATAAAAGTAGAATCTGTCAGCATTTCAAGAAAAGCGATAACATCTGATTTTTCATTTGCCGTTAATCCCAGATTTTTTCCATTCAAATTATTAGAACTACCTTTCAAAGATATGCTTAACGATTTACTTGGCTTAATATGTTCATTATAATGATCTAATACTTCGTCAAGGCTTTTAAACCTGCCATCATGCATATACGGCGCAGTAAGTGCAATGTTGCGGAGCGTTGCCACCCTAAATCTTCCTCTATCATTTGCCATTCCTGTCTGCTCCTCACGTCCTATGTCTTTTGGCTCTTCATCAAGGCCGTTGTTATGAAACAATTCCATGTACATTTTGGGTGTTCCGTGACATTGCGCACAGTTGGCTCCTCGACTATTTTTTTCTGGCTGTGGCGAATTCATAAAGAGTTCCATGCCATTTAATTCTTGTTTAGTAGGTTTATATTCGCCTCTAAGATATTTGTCATAATTTGAATTCGCAGATATTAAAGTGCGTTCAAATTGTGCAATTGCCTTGGTTATTTTATCTGATGTAATTTCTGCTGTGCCAAACGCATCTCTGAAAAGTGGCGGATATTCCTTTGTTTTCTGAAGCTCTTTAGCTGCTTTATCCAAATAAGCTCCCATTTCGTGCGGATCATTAAGCGGAAATTTGGCTTGTTCCTCCAGACCTTTCGCTCTTCCGTCCCAGAAAAAATTTCGAACCCAAAGCAAATTGGCTAATGACATTGAACTACGCTTAGTTGGCACATTATTCACGCCTAAACTAAAAGCTTTTCCGTCTGTAAAAGCAAGTTTCTGCTGATGGCAGCTTGCACAGGAAATTGTTTTATTTGAAGATAATTTCGTTTCATAAAACAACATTCTGCCTAGAAAAACACCTTGTTTTGTGGTCAAATTATCTTCTGGAATACTAATTCTGTTTCCAAAATAATCTGGATATTCCAACTTGTAAGGATCTGTATATGGAGGTTCTATATCGGTAACAGCCATAAACAATACAGCTGTTGCCAACACAAAAAATAATGTAATTTTTTTATGATGCGATTTAATTTGCATTATCTTTTTTTAAAAGAACCCATTTAGTAATTCACAATATCATCATTATGTTTTTAAATGAATACTGCTGATTAGAAAAATCCTAAGTACTTAGTTTTTCTACATCGCTAAAATAAGTATTAATACTTAAAAAAGATATTTTTAATCGATCTTTTTAAGATCACTTCAAAATCTGAATTACAGGATTGAATGCTTTAGAAGCGATCAGTACCTTTTGCCCAATCTTATATTCCCTTCCCTCTTCTTCTGTAGCAACAACTTTTACAATAGTGTTACCAGAAGAAACCTGAACTATATAAATAATATCACTTTTAGTAATGCTGATAATTTCTCCCGTTAATTGAAATTTACTGCTAATTTTCTGTTCAGAAAATACATTTTCTGGAGTTCCTTCTTTTATGATTTTACCTTTATCAACAACAATTACTTTGTCTGAAAGTTTAAAAATCTCAGAAATAGAATGACTGACCATCAGTGTAGTCAATTTATATTTTTGATGAATTTTTAAAATATAATCTTGAAGTTTAAATCGCATTTCATCGTCTAATGCAGATAAAGGTTCGTCTAATAAAAGAATCTCAGGCATACGTACAATTGCTCTTGCCAGTGCTGCACGTTGTTTTTGTCCTCCCGATAAATTCTGCGGTTTACTATTCTGGAGTGATTGCAATTCCATAAGTTCTATCAACTCTGGAACAATTTCTTTGGAATCATTTTTAGATAAAGCAAACTCAAGATTCTCTTTTACAGTTAAATTTGGAAACAAAGCAAAATCTTGAAATACAAAGCCAATAGAACGATTTTGAACAGGGAAATGGATTTTTTTTATAGAATCATCCCAAACTGATTCCCCTACTTTTATAACTGCTTTCTCTGCTCGAGTAAGTCCTGCCAAAATTCTCAAAATGGTTGTCTTACCGGCTCCCGAATTTCCGTAAACAGAAACAAACTCTCCTTTTTTTATCGTCAGAGAGATATCTAATGGCAATTCGCCATCTGCTGTCTGCAGCATTTTATAAGCATCTAACTGTATCATTAATAAAGAGTTGTTTTTCTGGATTTATTATTGATTAAATGAACTGCTAACAAAATTGAAAAAGAAAATGCAAACAATATTCCAGCATATATATTGGCATTATGATAATTCATAGATTCTACTTCTTCATAAATCGCAATAGAAACTACTTTTGTTTCTTCTGGAATACTCCCGCCAACCATTAAAACAACTCCAAATTCTCCCAAAGTATGGGCAAATGTCATTATAATTCCAGTAAACAATGAAGCACTAATATTTGGAAGCAAAATTTTGGTAATCGTTGTAAATCTCGATTTTCCTAAAGTAAAAGCAGCCTCTTGTAAAGTTGGAGAAAGATTTTTTAATCCTGATAAAATCGGGTTCACCATAAAAGGCAAACTGTATAAGACTGAAGCCAGAATTAATCCTTCGAAAGTAAAAACCAATCTCACATCAAAATAATCTGACAGAAATTTGCCAAAAGCATTTTCTGGACTAAAAGCTATTAAAAGATAAAAACCTAAAACAGATGGCGGTAAAACCAAAGGCAAACTAATTAGAGCCTCAATAATGGCTTTTAATCGAAATCGACTGTAGCACAACCAATAACATAGCGGAATTGAGACTATAAAAAGAATCAATGTGGTAATCAAAGCCAATTTTGCAGTAAGCCATAAAGGATCTAGATTAATCATAGGCAGATAAGCTTACTTCGTTCGTTTTTATTAAAGCCAATATGTTTTGGTTTTCTTTTAGATCTAATTGTTCGCAGGCATTCGTAGTAATAATAGATTGTATTTTATCTTCTCCAATCGATAACGTAATTTGACTCAGAATTACTCCTTTTTTTATAGATTCTATACGGCCGTATATCTGATTCTGAACACTAATAGAAGGATTTAAATCTTTAGATATAATTACTTCTGTTTCCTTAAAAATGATTTTAACTGTATTATTTTCTTTTAAATAATCTGGCACGTCTAGAATGATCGAAGTAAAGATATTTTCATTCGATTTCAGCTTAACTAATGAAATGCCTTCATGCGATTGAATTTCAGTTATAATTCCTTTTAGTACATTCATTTTGCCTTTGTATCGTATCCGTAATATTTTAAAATAGCAATTGCTTTTTTTGAAGATATAAAATTATAAAACTTTACAGCATTTGCATTGTCTTTTCCATGTTTCAATACTACGCATCCTTGTTCTAACGAAGAATGGCTTTTTTCTGGAATAATATAATACTTTCCTCCTTCTTTTTGCATATTAGGGGTTAGCACAAGAGACAAGGCTGTAATTCCAATATCAGCATTTCCAGTAGTTACAAACTGAGTGGCTTGTGTAATATTATCGCCAAAGACCAATTTGTTTTTTACTTTATCATATATTTTGTAGAATTTTAAGCACTCCACCGCTTTTTCTCCATATGGCGCAGTTGAAGGATTTCCGATAGCTATTTTTCGAATAGAAGCATCTAAAAGGCTATTCATTTTCGCTTTATTCGGATCCATTTTTTTGCTCCAAATAACCAATTTACCCACAGCATACATTTTTACTTTTGAGGCTGTCATTTTTTTATTTGCCAGTTTATTAGCATAATCCATATCTGCTGAAAAGAATAAATCAAATGGCGCTCCACTAGAAATCTGCTCATAAAATTTTCCAGAAGCACCATAAGTAATCTGAGGATTTATATCTGGGTTTTGAATTTTAAAAACATTATTTATAGAATCTAAAGCTACTTTAAGATTCGCCGCCGCCACAATTGTAAATTTCTGTTGCGCCTGCATATTCCTGAAAGATAATACGGAAAACAGCAACAGATAAAATAAAAATCTTTTTCTGATTTTATACTGTAGTGACTTGTTTCTCTTTCTCATAACACACGAAGTAAATAATGTTATAACTGTAAAAATAAGCATTCTCGCGTAGATTGAAAAAACTAATCTTTTAAAAGAAAAATAGCCTATAAATATATTCTATAAATAAAAAAAGCCCGAGAAGTATATTCTCAGGCTTTAATACTATAATAGACTTTAGTACGATACAATCTAGATTTCTAATTCAACCATTTGTTCAAAGTATTCATAATTAAAATTCTGTCATTTTCAGAAAAATCTCTTACTCTGGTGGAGTGACTTCCATTAGGAAGCACCATTTTAAGAGCATCAACATTTAGTTTAGGAGTTGGAGAACAAGAGAACCAAGTATCATAACCTCCGTAGATGTATAAAATTTTATCTCCTTTGTTTTCAACATATTTACGAACTTTTTTAATGTATTTTGGGTTGTATTTTATTGCAACATCTTTAGGTGCGAATCTTGCATTCGAACTGCTTTTTACAATAGTCAGTAAATCGGCAACAGGCTCTAGATCAAACCCATAGTAACCCAGTTCACTTAAATGCTGATAATAAGACGGTAAATACACAAAAGACATTTTATCGCTGTAAGTTCCCACTCCAACAATTTTATTCAAATAATCAAATAATTCTTTTGCAGAAGCATTTGCTGACGGAATCTCATCGCATTTTCCTCCCCATTGCCAAAAAGAAAAAGGAAATTCTAAAACGGCATATTCTAAAGATTCAGCAAAAGGAACTTCTGTAAATTGCATTTTTTTTGTAGTTGCATAATCCTGAAAAACGGCCAAAACGGCTTCTTTTTCTTTTAAAACAGTTCTCTGAAAAGCGGTTATTTTTGCTCTGCATTCTGCTGTTCCAATTGTTCTCGTATGATTTATCGTTCTAGGATCTTCACAAGAATTAATTAACGGAGCCACATAAGGCATTGCAACATCAACATCATTCGGATAAATAGATTTATAAATCAGAGCTGTTTCTCCTCCTTTACTAATTCCTGTAGAAATCCATTTGCCAGAATATATTTTTTTCAACTTAGTTACAATATCATGATAATCTGCAATAGCTTGATCATTGGTTAAATATTCCCATTGAATCGGATTTGGTCTTGATTTTCCGTAAAAACGATATTCAACCGCAACTTGATTTGCTTGCAAAAGACTGCTTACTTCACTCTTTATATTTTCAGTATTATAACCATGAGTTTCAATTACCGTTGGCCTGTCAAAACCAAGATGAGAAAGATAAATATAATGCTGAAAAGTTCCCTTCTCAGGATGTTTATGATCTAAAGGTTCATCTAAAATTATCTGATATGATTCGGTATAATTTTCCAAATTTTCAATTCGAGTTATAATCGCTTTTGGAAATAATTCATTCAATCTTTGCTGTAAATTCTCTGATGATTCTTCTATCTTTTGCGCAGCTATTGTAAAATAGTTCAACAAAAGAAAAAACAATGAGGTAATAAAGGTTTTTGAATTCATTTTAATCTTAATTATTTAAGTTTTTAAAAGTAAGCGCAATGTTAAGCTGAAACTGATATTATATTACCCTTAAAATGTAATATTTTATCTAGTTTGCATCAACATAAGACAAAATCGAAATAATGCCTTAATTTTATTGAAAAATTGAAGCATACAGCGATTTAATATTAACTAAAAAAATAAAAAATGACAATTGGAGTTGGCGGATCAACTATAGATATCGAATTGGGAAAAATACAAAACATGACACTTGGTGTTGTGCCAATTGCTTTATCAGAATACAAACAGCGTATCAAAAATGCGGTCGAATTAATGAAAGAGCATAACTGTAAAGCGCTTTATGTAAATGCGGGAACGAATCTGTATTATTTTACAGGGACAAAATGGAATGCTTCTGAACGTATGGTTGGAGCGGTGCTTTTTGACGATGAAACGGTTGAATATATTGTTCCGAAATTTGAAGAAGGAACTTTTAAGACTTTTATGAAAGTTGAAGGAAACTTAAATTTCTGGGAAGAACATGAAAGTCCATACGAGCTATTTGGAAGCATTTTGCAAAACAAAAATGTCATTGATGGAAATATTGCGCTAGACGAATCGGCTTCTTTTTTCCTGATTGATGGAGTTGCAAAAGCGAATCCAAAATTTAGTTTTGTAAATGCACAGCCTATTACAGCAGGATGCAGAATGCATAAATCGGCTAACGAAATTGCTATAATTCAGCAGGCTAAAAATATAACCATGACGGTTCAAAAAGCGGCGGCAAGCATTTTATATCCAGGCATTGAAGTAAGCACTGTTGTCGACTTTATTCATAGAGCGCATATTAAGGCTGGTGTTTCATCGGGTTCTTATTTCTGCATTGTTCTTTTTGGAGAAGATTCTCAATATCCGCATGGTGTTACATCTCCACAAAATTTAGTGGATAATGATATTGTATTAATTGATACAGGATGTCGCTTAGAAGGCTATTTGTCTGATATTACAAGAACTTATGTTTACGGAACTCCAAATGAAGAGCACCGAAGAATATGGAATCTTGAAAAGGCAACTCAAAAAGCTGCTTTTGATGCTGCGCAAATTGGAGCAACATGTGGTTCTGTTGATGATGCAGCTCGAAAAGTTCTGGCACAAGCCGGACTAAGCGGTGATTATGAAATTCCGGGTCTACCTCATCGTGTTGGACACGGAACAGGACTTGATATTCATGAATATCCTTATTTGGTAAGAGGCAATCAAACTGTTCTAAAAGAAGGAATGGTTGTTAGCAACGAACCAATGATATGCATGCCAGGACAATTCGGTATTCGTCATGAAGATCATTTTTACATGACTGCAAATGGCCCTAAATGGTTTACTGAACCTATGCAGAGTATTGAAAATCCTTTTGGGCTATAGGTTTTTAAACACTTTATCTTTTTAATAAAAAAGGGATGCTAAAACAAGCATCCCTTTCTTTTTGAGCAAATTAACTCTTATTCAACCAATAATTTTTTCTTTTCCACAAACTTACCATCGGTAGCTACAACAATATAAACTCCTTTATTTAAATATTTAAGAGAATAAACTGTTGTATTATGCATTGTAGCAATTAAATGTCCTGTACTATCGTAAATTGATACTTTAACTTTATTTATATCAATATTTTCAAAAGTAAAGTTTACCACATCAGAAGCTGGATTTGGATACATGGTGAATGTTTTTGCTGTATTGATATCTGAGCCAGGCAAACCTAAACTTCCAGATTGTAAATCAATAGTATGCGATGCGCTCCAATCGCTAAAAGCATTGCCATTTTTTGCTTTCACTCTAAATTCATATACCGTTTGAGTTCCTTGTTTTGGAATCCATAGATAATATGTTGTCGAAGTTCCAGCTAATGTCCATCCTGAAGAAGTATTCAATTGCACTTCATAAGATGTCGCATCTGCTGATGTTGCCCACGAAGCATAAAATCCTGATGTGTATACACCTGCATTACCAAGATTAGCAGGAATTGTTAAAGTTGCTGGATTTGGTGGTACAGAAGTTCCTGCACTAACAGTATAATCTTCGATTTCACCATCTCCTAGATTTCCACAAGTTGAAGATGGATTGGCATTATACTTCATTACAATTCTCATTCTTGTCGTTCCTGTAAATGATGCAGGAGTAAAACTTGCTGTTACAGCACCATTTGACGAAATATTATTAACTACTTTTTCAGATTCTTCAAACTGATTGTTTTTATTGTAATCAATCCAAACTCCCCAATATTCGGTGTAAGCAGATCCTGTAAAACCAGGTGTCAAAGTAATACTCGTATTTGCATTTGGAGTCAATGTAATTACTTTTGAAGTATAATCGGCATAACCATTTGTTTCTTTTCCTGATGTGTTTACAAAGCTTCCTACCGCAATCGAGCTTATATACTCGTAACTATTTGCTCCTTGCGCACTGCATAGCGAAGCTGCGGGAATCGTAACCGTAGCCACATTCGAATAAGCCGAATAATCTGTTCCTGATTTTGCTCTAACTCTATATTTATAAGTGCTGCCCGCTGTTAAAGCTGTATTGGTATAAGTAGATGCTGTATTGGCCAAAGTAACAATTTCGGCATATACATCATCTGAACCTGCTCTTTCTACTATTACATTTGTGGCATTAGTAGCATTATTTGTCCAAGTAAGAGAAGCTTCTAAATTAGTAACTGTTGCTGTCAAGCTTGTTGGAGCCAATACTACATTTGCAGTTTGTATTCCTGCCAAAATCGGCTCGTTTGGTTTAGTATTATAAGCATAGTCCAAAACGATATAGCCTACTCCTCCAGCCTCTACTTTAATATGCATCCATCCGTAACAAATACGACCTCTACTAGTATATTCAAAACCAACATAACCTGTTTTATTGTCCCAAGTAGTATAAGTAGCTGTTCGCAAATCCAACTGATTCGGATAATTTCCTGGAGCAGCAAAATTACTCGAAGCGCCAATAGAAGTTCCTTGTGCTAAGAATGAAATATTTCTTGTTCCAGATTCAGCAACTAGCCTTTTTCCGTACGTTTCTATTTTTAAAGCGGCGGCGGCATATTGCCATGCACCATATTCTGTATTATCTCCAATGCCCAAATCAAAATATTGCCAAGTCGATGCTGCGTTGGCAGTATAATCTGGATTATTTACGTAAAATACACCATAAGGAGCATCAAACTTCAAGTTGATTGTTTTGGTTGCAGTATCTAAAGTCGCTATACCTCCTGTAATTGCTGCATCTTTAAAAGTAAGTGTAACAACAGCATCATTTGTTGTATTATGTGCAGTTGCTTTTCCTGTAAAAGAAAGTACTGTTTTGGTATTGCTTTCTAAAGTTAAAACTGCTGTTAATCCAGCTGGAACGCCTGTAATGGTATAATCTGTTCCTGCAGTAAAAGTTCCACTGCTTTTCGTGAATGTTCCATTATTGGTCGTCAATGCAATTGTTGTAGTAGATGTAATGCTTCCGTCATTAGTTACAGCTTCGTATAAGGTATCTGCTGATAAAGTTGTAGCAGTCTTATCGGTCATTCCTGTATAAATTGGAGTATTTGGCTTGGTATTATAAGCATATTCCAAGATAGTATATCCGTCACCATCAGCGTTTACTTTTACTTTGAACCATCCATAACAAGTAAGACCATCCATTAAATAATCAAATCCAACATACCCTGTTTTTCCATCCCATGCTGTGTAACCTGCCGTTCTTAAATCTAACTGGTTTGGATATGCGCCTGGAGCAGTCATATTACTCGTTGGACCAACAGCTGTATTTGAATTTAATAATGAGATATTTCTAGTGCCTGTTTCACAAACTAGTTTTTTTGCATAAGTTTCTATTTTTAAAGCATTGGCCGCATAACGCCAACCTCCAAATGCTTTATCATCTCCCTTTGCAATTTCAAAATATTTCCATGTCAGTGCAGATGATACAGTAACATCAGGCATGTCTACAAAAAAGATTCCGTAAGGATCTGAAAATTTTAAGTTAAAATAGAGAGAACTACATGATAAATTGGCTGTTCCGCCTGTAAAAGCCGCAGGTAAAAAACTAATTCCTCCTGAAGCATTATTACTTGCTGCATGATTAGTGGCTTTTCCAGTTAATGTAACCGTAATTTGATTGTTTGAATTTACAGTAAGTACAGGAGTTATTCCTGCTGGAAAAGTATGTGTAAAATGAGTACCAGCTGTTAAAGTTCCTGAAGATACCGCAAAAGTTTTTGTTCCGTTTAAGTTTATGATAGAAGAAGTATCAAAAGAACCATCATTTATAATAGCTTCTTTAAAAGTTACTGCCGAAGCAACTAGTGTACTTCCTGTTGCATTAACGCCAGTATCAATTAAATTTTGAGGTTGCCATAAAGATTTTCGAGCAGGATGTTCTAAAGCCGCCAGCATTCTGTCGATCTGACCTTGTGTATACATTTTATAACAACCTTGAGCGCCGTTATATCCCATATAGTTTTCAAAGTTTACTTTGTCACCGCTGCAGTTTGTTCCTGGAGTACAGCCTAAGGTATGATTTCCGTCTTCAGCTGGAGTATCTGCAACCTCATCTGTGCCAGAGCATCCTCCTTCAAAAGTATGAATCAGGTTAAGAAAGTGACCAAACTCATGCGTTAAGGTTGCCGAGAATTCTTTACTATAGGAGTTATCATATAAGTAAGCTCCGTTAAAAACAACACGAGCAGTATTGCTTGCTGTCATATCTGAACTTGGATACCAAGCAACACCCGAATTATTTGTAGCTCCATCATTATACAAATCATTCTGAATATAAACATTCATGTATTTAGTATTATCCCAAGCGTCAGCAGCAATTTGATCGTCGTAACCGCCGCCATTTCCATATCCGTTTTTTGTTGGATGAAATACAACTCCTGTTGTACAACCGCCATTAGGATCTTTTTTAGCTAACTTAAATTCGATATTTAAAGTTCCACGTCGTGACTGAAAGAATGGTTCTACGGTTTGATAATCGGCATTGCGTCCATTAAAATCATCATTAAGTTGGGCAAGGTGATTTACAATTTTTTCGTAGGTTACGGTTTTACCTCCTTGCACATCGCCATAAATATGGAAAACTACCGGGATTGTATAAGTGACGGCAGCCGTTTTTGAGGTTTGAGATTTGCGTTGTGCAGCAAAGTTTTTACTAAAAACATCAAAGTTCTTTTTTTCTTCAAGTGCATGTGGATTATTCCGATACACTTTGGCATTTTCTTCGCTTGTTCTGCAGGGCAAAACTTGCGAACTAACTTTCAATACACTGAAAATCAGTAAGCAGATTAGTAATTTTAATTTCATCTATTTTGGTTTTATAATTAGTAACAATCAAAATTACCTTACATGTTTATATGTTTCTGATATTATTTTAATCAGAATTAATACATAATTATCATGTTTTTAACCTTAAAAAAACATATCCTTAAAAATTCCAATTTTAAAATACAGATAACAACACACATTTAACTTTATAAGAATATTAATCTAAAAACTTTGAGCAAAAAAAAAACCAGCACTTAAAAGTGCTGGTCTCAAAAAACAAATTAAACTAACTCAAAATTAAAATTTGTCCCAAAAAATTCTTGTTGTCATTAAATCTCCTCCAATAGCCGATGAAGCAGCTTCGTAATTTGCTGTATTAAGCGTTTTATCAGATGTAGAATAAATATTTCTAACAGGAACTTTCCCTTCAGCTTCTTGAACTGCTGTAACAGGCGCTGTAAGTATAGGATAATCTAATCTTCTATATTCTGTCCAAGCTTCAAAACCACGATTGTAATACGCAATCCAAAGCTGATAAGCGATTTTTTGTTTGTCTGTTCCTGCAGCTGTTGCAAAAGCGACATCTGGTCTATTCAAATACGTTTGGATATCAGTGTCTGAAACTCCCCAAAATTTCATACTAGCTTCAATTCCTTTTGTATAATACGTTGCTGCATTTGCTCCTACGTTAAAGCCTCGGTTTGCCGCGTCGGCCAATAAAAAACAAGTTTCTGTGTAATCGAATATAACACCTGGATTTGTTTTCTGTCTAAGTCTTAAACCTGTATTGCTATAATCAGCATAATTAACTTGCTGCGCATATGGAGCGCCTTTGTATTCTCCATTTATTTTTGAATTTGGATTGAAGAAAAAATCACGTCTTGGATCTTCTTTTCCGTTTAATTCATTCACAAAAAATGCGGCAATATTAATCTGGCTTGAGTTAACCAAATCATCATATAATGGATTCATGTCTGTTATTGAAGAAAAATACTGAAACAAAGCAGTATCAGTTTCTTTACTCATAACTCCTGAATTGAAAGCGCTTTCTACCATTGTTTTTGCTTTTGCAACGTCAACATCTGCTAAATGCAATCCCATTTTTAGTTTTACACTATTTGCCAAAGTTTTCCATTTAGCCACATCGCCATGAAAAATTAAATCAGCATTTCCGAAACTATCGTATTGATCATTTAAATCTAAAATGGCTGCATCTAAACGGGTAGCCAAATCAAAATAGATTGTTTTTGCATCATCGTATTTAGGAAGCGGAAATTTTTTGATATCTAAAGCTTCAGAATAAGCTACATTTCCAAACAAATCAACCAGCGTTTGGTACGCCATTACAATTTGCACTTCTAAAATAGCAAGTCGGTTTTTCTTGATTCCCTCTTCAATAGGTCCTAATGCTTTGCTATCTTTAATCTGCTTTTGCGAATTGATCAAATCCTGCAATACATCTCTGTACAATAACACCGAATGCGAACTTCCTAAATTTCTTTTTGCCTGATTATAATTGGCTTCATCTGTATAAGTAGATGTAGACCAATGCTGTACATAAGCTCTAAAGTTGTTTGAATTTACGGAAGCATTCGTTAAAAAATAAGCATAATTTACTTGTGCACTAGTCATTAATGCGCTTGGCAAAGCGGTTTCATAACCTTTTTCATTCTTATTCATGTTATCTAGATTGTCACATGAAGCAATTGCACACAAAACTGCGCCTGCAAAAAATATTGTTTTTATAATTCTCATGTCTTTAATTTTTTAGAATTGAACTTTCAGAGTAAAACTATACTCCTTTGTTGTTGGCAACACTCCGGTTTGAAAACCTTGCAAATTACCTGAAGAAGCTCCTGCCTCAGGATCTGCATAAGGCAAGTTTTTGTGGATTATCCAAAGATTGCTTCCGTTTATAGCAAAAACCATATTGCTAATAAATGTATTCTCTAAAAATCTTTTTGGAAGCCTATAGCTCAATCCTACTTCACGAAGTTTTACATAAGAAGCATCATAAACATATTCTTGCTGTGGCATAGAATTATAGAAATAATAACCATCTGTTCCGGTAACACTTGCTACAACATCGTTACGTGAACCGTCTTGTTTAACACCGTCTAACAACACTCCACCGCCTTGAGAAACTGGCTCACGCTGAGGAACTCCATTATGGTTTTTTGAAACAGTGCTTTCATAAATTCCAGTCGCATGACCAAATTGCTGATCTAGAGAATACACATCTCCGCCTTTTTTAACATCTATTAAAAAATTGAAAGCGATATTTTTGTACGTCAAAACGTTATTAAAACCACCAATCCAATCTGGAGCAACATTGCCTATTACAGCTCCCGCAGTTTGTAGATATCTTCCGTTTGAACGAATTACTTTTTCTCCGTTTAAATAGGTATAACCAGAACCAACTAACTGTCCAACTGGTTTGCCAACTTCTGCTACATAATTAACTCCCTGAAAAGATCCTAACGAAATTTGATTGGCTCCTCCTAAAGAAATTACTTCATTTTTATTCGTTGACCAGTTTACAGTTGCCTGCCAAGAAAAATCAGTTGTTTTTATTGGTGTTGCATTCAAGGTTAACTCATAACCTTTATTCTGAACATTTCCTGCGTTAATCCAAGCTCTTGTATATCCTGTCTGAGTTGGTGTTTCGATAGAAAGGATTTGATTTGTGGTATTGGTTTTATAATAAGAAAAATCAAGTCCTAATCTGTTTTTAAAGAATTTAAGTTCAACACCTGCTTCAACTCCTTTTGTCAACTCACTCTTTAAGTCAGAATTACTTCTGCTGTTTTCTGTAGAAAAACGAATTCCGCCAGGTCCAAAATTGCTGTTTTTAGGATAAAGTGCCGAAGTCACCGCAAATGGCGCATCGTTTCCGGTTTCAGCATAATTCAAACGTAATTTTCCGAATGACAGCCATTCTTTTTTAATGTGATTGCTAAAAATATAAGTAGCTGTAACTGATGGATAAGAATAGGTATTATTGTCTTTTGGTAAAGTAGACGACTGATCTATTCTATAAGTTCCTTCAAGAAAATAAGTGTCAAGGAAATTGAAACTTGCCATACCATAAACACTATTTGTACCTAAAGTCTGCTGTATCTCGTCTGGACTATTAATTTGATCAATTGAGTTGGTTAAGGCATAAATTCCAGGCACAACCAATCCTCCATTTGTTACTGCGTAAATAGAATTGTTAACAGAACGTCTTGTATTACCTCCTAACATACCATTAAAACTAATTCCTTCTGCAATACCAGTTTTAAAGTTCAGTACTAAATCTAAGTTGATTTCTCTAAAATTTTTATCAAATCTCGAATATTGTCCAAGAGCGTTTGGAGTTCTTTTAGATCCAACAGCAATACGCTCTTCTTGCAATTGGTGGTAAAAATCGACTGCACCTCTTCCCATAATATCAAACCAGTTCGTAACATCGGTTTTTACGACTACATTACCAAAGAAACGATCTCTTTTTAGAGAGTTATAATTGTTGTAACGCTGAAAATAAGGGTTGTCATGAAATTGAACTTTTAAATCATCTGGAGAACCAACATTCCATGTTGTATTATTACCAGTCAATTCATAAGCCTCTTTAAGATCTCTAAAATCGGCATTAGTTGTATACCATTGTCTCACACTACTCAAATAGTTATTTCCGCCATCTCCATATCCTGTTTCGTTCATTCCGATAGCATCTGATGTTAGATAATTAGCTGTAGTCGAAATTCTAGTTTTTGGCGTAACCTTAAAACTTCCAGAAAAGTTAAAATTGTCTTTTCTGTTATTACTGTTTGGCAAAATTCCTTGTTGCTGATTGTAATTGGTATAACCAAATCTAAAATCCCCCTGATCATTTCCTCCCGAAAAAGCGATATTATTTATATAAGTAAGACTGTTTTGGTAAAAACTGTTCGGATTGTTTCTTACCGCTTTATATGGAGTTGCTTTTCCATAAGTTGGTAATTCTGGATAAAATGAGTTCCAGTTGTAAACCAGTAATGAAGGATCAAATTTTGGTCCCCACGCTGCGTCATCTGTCGCTACGTAAGGATGAACTCCGCTTCCTAGATCAACTGTTCCATAAAAATCACCATAACCTCCACCATATTGATTTTGATATTCTGGCAATGTTTTTTTATCTACTACCCCAACATTAACTCCCGAACTAAAACTAAATCCTAATCCGCCTTTAGATTTACTTCCTTTTTTTAGCGTAACAATAATAACTCCGTTTGATGCTCTAGAACCGTACAATGCCGTAGCCGCCGCTCCTTTTAAAACGTTCATGGTTTCGATATCATCAGGATTAATATCAGACGCTGCATTTCCGTAATCATAACCGCCTACATTTCCACCAGATTTTTGATCTTCTTTATTCGTGTTGTCATTGTTCAATACAATTCCGTCAACAACCCATAAAGCCTGATTATTTCCTGTTAATGAAGTGGTACCACGAATCACAACATTGGTTGAACCGCCTATATTATTATTTCTTCTAACCTCTACACCTGCAATTTTTCCTGAAATATTATTAGAAACGTTCCCTGTATTTATCTTTGTAAGCTGGTCGCCACTTATTTCTTGGGTAGCGTAACCCAGCGATTTTTTCTCTCTTTTAAGACCTAATGCGGTAACCACAATTTCTTGCAATTGTGTAGAACCAGCAGTCATTTTTATATTAATGCTTTTATCTCGCGCCTGAACTTCTCTCGTTTGCATTCCAATAAAAGTAAACACTAACACAGCGTTTGCATCAGCTTTTATTGAATATTTCCCGTCAAAATCAGTCTGAGAGCCAGTTTGAGTTCCTTTAACTAGAACACCCACACCAGGTAGAGGTATTCCATTCTCATCTGATACAATTCCTGACACTATCCGTTCTTGCGCAAATGTCAGTTTGGTCAACAGTACAAAAAAGAGTACTGCAATTTTTCTAAAATTAATCTTCAATTTCATAAAATGGTTTTATAATTAATGAGGCAAATATTTTGCTTTTTAGATAATTTTTCTGATAATATATTACCGAAAAACCTGCTTATATTACCCTATAATTATCAAATTCACATTTTAAAAAACATCTTTACAAAAACAAATAATCATTTAAAAATCAACAAACTAAGCATAATATCTTAAACTTTAAATTCAAGTGCATTTAAATTCTAATTTTATAAAACAAAAAAGAGGATTTCAAATTAATGAAACCCTCCTTTTTTCTATAAATATTTTTTTTTCTATTTCGCGCCAGGCGGACAATTTTTTTCTATGTAATGAACAAAAGTATCTACTAAATGTTTGGTTGTTCCTTCGCCTTCATAAATACTATGCGAACGATTTGGATAAATCATTAAATCAAACATTTTATCGTATTTAATTAATTCATTAATTAAAACCTCAGCATTTTTATAATGTACATTATCATCGCCTGTTCCGTGAATGTACAGTAAATTTCCTTTTAAGTTCTTGGCATGAGTTACTGGAGAAGCTTTAACATAAGTTGCTTCATTTTCGTCTGGCAATCCCATATAGCGTTCGGTATAGATATTGTCATAAAAATGCTGATCTGTCACCGCTGCAATGGCAATTCCTGTTTTGTATATATCTGGATATTGGAACATTAAATTTAAAGTTACAGCACCTCCGCCACTCCATCCGTGAATTGCCACTCGATCAGAATCAATAAAATTCCATTTTAAAACTTCTTTGGCAGCCATTGCCTGATCTCGTGTATTGATAATTCCGATGTTTTTATAAATCGATTTTCTCCATTGCGTTCCTTTCATTGCTGGAGTTCCTCTATTATCCATTGCAATTCCGATATATCCTTTTGGAATCAATTCACTAATAAATTCATTAAAATAAGGTTTGTCATTAGCCACTGTAGCCATGGGCTCACCGTACACATAAAAGAAAACAGGATATTTTTTTGAAGGATCAAAATCTAACGGTTTTGCCATTATTCCGTCAATATCAATACCATCAACTGTTTTTACTTTAAATTTTTCTAAAGTATAATTTCTATCAGGAGCAGTAAAAACATCTGCTTCTTTTGGATAAACTTTTTGATGTCCAGACAAAGCGATTAATCTCTGATTGTAATCTCTCGAAATACTTGCGTTGGCATGTTGTGCGTAAGCTGCATCTGTAGAAAAAATATATCTGTTTGAACCATCAAAAATATCTGGAGTTACTCTTTTTGTTTTTTTAGAACCTAAATTCGTTTCATACAAATAACGCTGTGTAGCATCAGTTGGACTAGCAATGAAATAAATTGTTTTTGTTTTTTCATTATAAGCTTTATAATAAGCATCAAAATTAGTTTTGGTTACTAATTCTTTTGATTTTCCGTCTAAACTTATTTTATAAATATGCATCCATCCATCAGCATCAGAACTCCATAAAAAGGCTTTTCCGTTATCTACAAATTGGCAAGGAAAAGTATCGTATTCTCCCGAAGAAATGTCAAAAACATCTATCCAAGCACTAGATTCTTCTTTGTAAATAACTCTGGCTGCTCCAGATTTTGTATTGCAATCGTACATTGTAACCTGATTCTGATTTCGGTTTAATTGAATCACCATCACAGATTCGTTACTTAGCCATTTCATTCGAACCAAATAATTGTTATCTGGTTCTCCTGGAATATTCAACCAATTGGTTTGAAGCGAATCAATATTTACAATTCCAATTTTAACCGACGATGGTTTTTCGCCAGCTTTTGGATATTCTACAGGAATAATAACCGGATACAACGAATCGGTATTATTGATCATGAAATGAAATTTAGTCAAAGTTGCGTCTACTCTCCAAAAAGCAATACTTTTTCCGTCTGGACTCCATCTAAATCCATCACGTGCCGCTAGCTCTTCTTCATAAACCCAATCAAAAGTACCGTTAATGATTTTATCTGTACCGTCTGTAGTTAAAGGCGTAATTTTACCTGAATTTACATTTTCCACATAAATATTATGGTTCGAAACATAAGCTACATTTTCATTATCGCTTGAAAATTTTGCAAACATTAACGACGATGCATCTAAGTTCTTCCCTAGTTGTTTTCCTTTACCTGTAGCCAAGTCAAAAAACCAATAGTCACCTTTGGTATTGTCTCTCCATACTTTTTTAGAATTGGTGTAAACCAAAACTTTTGTTTTTAAGTCATTCCAGACTAAGTTCTCAATTTCTCCTGTAAATCCGGCAGCAGCCAATTGTTCCTTAGACAAAATCGCGGTTTGTTTATCAAGCTTATCAACATCGTAAACCACCACATTATTATCTTTGTTTACCCAAAAGGAATGAGAATTAGGCAGCCAATTTAGATTGTTAATGTCAATATCCTTCTGTGCAAAAACAGATGTGCATATCAACAGAAGAAACAATAAATGTTTTTTCATCTTATTATTTTTTATTTTTAATTAAACTTTCAATATCGGCAATTTCAATTGGCATGGCTTCACTCAAATTTACGTTTCCATCTTCCGTTATCAAATAATCATTCTCTAAACGGCAGCCAATTCCTTCTTCTCTAATATAAATTCCAGGCTCACAAGTTAGAACCATTCCTTTTTCAAAAGGTCTAGAATAAAGACCAACGTCATGAACATCCAGACCTAAATGATGCGCAGTTCCGTGCATAAAATATTTCTTGTAAGCAGGTTTTTCTGGATCTTGAGCTTTAATTTCGCCCTCTGTGATCAATCCTAATTTGACTAATTCGGTTTCAATTAATTTTGCCATTTGAAGTTCATAATCTTTAGATAAAACCCCTGGCTTCAATAATTTTGAACCTTCTTTCAAACAATGTAAAACAGATTCATAAACCTGTTTTTGCCTTGGACTAAAAGTTCCGTTAACCGGAATACATCTTGTTGTATCTGAATTATAATTGGCATAACAGCTTCCAAAATCCAGCAGAACCATTTCATTTTCTTCACAAACATCATCATTGGAATTGTAATGTAGTGAACAGGCATTTCCGCCAGATGCTACAATAGATTTAAATGCTTGTCTTGTCCCTCCGTTTTTTGCGGTCGCGTATAACAATTCAGCTTCTAATTCGTATTCTTTTACATTCGGACGGATTGCAGCTAAAACTCTATGGAAACCTTCAACACTTAATGCAGTCGCTTTTTTGATTAAATCAATTTCTTCGTTTGATTTAATAGGTCGCAATGCTCGAGTTATTTTTGCCACACGATCATATTGATGCAACGGATATTTTTCTTTGCACCATTTAATCATTCTATCCTGTCTGGTTTCCATTTCAGAAGTTACCCTTTTGATGTGCTCATTATGGCCTAAATAAAAAGTATCGGCTTCAAAAGCAAAAAGCTGCAAGGTCTTTTCAAATTCATGAATCCATTTGATATTCTGTATTCCAGAAATAGCAGTTGCTTGCTCTTTGGTTAAAAAATTACCATCCCAAATTAGTGTATGTTCGTTGGCTTCTTTTACAAAAAGTATGGCTTTGTTTTCTTCTTTAAAAGCATCCGGGAAAAGCACCAAAATAGTTTCGTCCTGATCAATTCCAGACAAATAAAACAAATCATTGTTTTGTGCAAAGCCCATAACATCATCTGCATTATTTGGCATTACATCATTTGAAGTCAAAATAGCTACACTATTTGGCTTCATTTTTTCGGTAAATCTTTTTCGGTTTTCAATAAACAAAGAAACCGGAATTGCATTGTATTTCATAATTTATATTTGGAATCTGTCAATAGCTACAGAAACAGGTTTGCCAGAAATAATCTCTGTTACGATTTTTCCTGTTGCTGGTGCGAGACTTAATCCCATCATGGCATGCCCTGTTGCTAATGTCAAATTTACGATTTTTTTATCTTTAGCAATAATTGGCATTCCCGTTGGCGTACAAGGTCTGAACCCAAACCAAGTATCTTCTTGCTTTGGCATTTCGACTTTCATATCAGGATAAAAATCGTTAATGCTGTTTATGATTCCCTGAAGCCTGTTTGCGTTTATTTTATTGTCTTTGGTATGTGTAATTTCCATCGTTCCTCCAAATCTTATGTCATTTGCCATTGGAGTCACGGCCACTTTTCCTTCACATAAAATAGATGGAATACTTGGTTTCTGGGTTTTGTCTTTTAATGTAAAACTATATCCTTTTCCTGGTAAAATTGAAATCGAAATATTTAGTTTTTTGGCCAAAAAAGGGCTCCAAGATCCTGATGCCAAGACCACTTCATCAGCTCTAAAGAGTCCCTTATTGGTTACTATTTTTTCTATTTTATTTCTTTCTAAAACAAAATCTTTAACGCTCGTTTGAGAATGAATTTCGACTTTTAAACGAGCCAATTCTTGTTTGATGAAAGTCATAAATTTTTGAGGATACAAATGTGCATCGTTTTTATAATGAACTCCTCCAATTACATTTGTATTGGTTCCTTTTTCTAAAAGCGCGACTTCAGATTTTGACAGATAATCTACTTCCAACCCTAAACGTTCTGCTTCTTTTCCTTCATGATGCATTTCTTCTCCTACTTTATCGCTTTTATAAAGCATTAAAAGTCCTTTTTCTTCGTAAAAAAAAGAATTATTCTCTTTAGCAAAATCCTGATAAAGCTCTTTACTCAAAAGAGAAAGATCTCGTAAAGCGGGCATTGCATTTTCTACATGACGTAAATTGGCATGTTTATAAAACTGCATTCCCCAATTTATTAAATCTTTGTTCAAACGTGGTTTTACATAAAACGGACTGCGGCTATCGAACATCCATTTTATTCCTTGTGCTATCATGCCAGGCTGCGCGAGCGGTATAATATGTGAAGGCACAATCATACCTGCATTTCCGTACGAACAGCCATTGTTCATATCAGATTCGTCAAATACGCTCACCTCATAACCTTCTTTTGCAAGATAATAAGCAGAACATAAGCCAATAATTCCGCCGCCTATAACAGCTACTTTTTTCATAAATTTTAATTCGTTAAGAGTTTTTTAAACTTCTAGTTATACTATAAATTAATTCATTAAATAACCTGAAATCCAAATGCATATGGATCGTCATTTTCATCAATTATAATATTATTATATCCGTATACTTTTGCCCAACCTTGAATACTTGGAACAATAGCTGGAATATCTCCAATAGAAGTTTCTTCTACGACTTTACCAATAAACTTACTTCCAATATAACTTTCGTGAATAAACTCTTCCCCTTTTTTCAATTTTCCTTTTGCGTGCAATTGTGCCATTCGGGCCGATGTTCCTGTTCCGCACGGCGAACGGTCGATTGCTTTATCTCCATAAAAAACAGCATTTCTGCCTGAAGATGTAGGATCTATTGGCGTTCCTGTCCATAACATATGCGACACATCTCGAATGGTATCATTCTGTGGATGAATGAAATAATCAGGATATTTTTCATTAATCTTTTTGCGCACTTCCTGACTGTATTGAATAATTTTACTCGCTGTATAATCCTGAACACCAGAAAAATTCTTCTGCGGATCGACAATCGCGTAATAATTTCCTCCATAAGCCACATCAAAAACAATCTCACCCAATTCTTCACAATCAATAGTAAGACCTTCGGCTGCTAGATACGATTTTACGTTGGTCAGACGTACCCAATCTACCTTTTTGCCAGTTTGCTGATATTCTATATGCACTAAACCTGCAGGAGCTTCCATTTTTATAATACCTGGAGTTTTTGGCCTTACCAATCCTTCCTCAACAGCAATTGTGATGGTTCCAATTGTTCCGTGTCCGCACATTGGCAGACAGCCAGAAGTTTCTATAAACAAAATTCCAACATCGTTTGCAGGATCGCTTGGCGGATACAAAATGCTTCCGCTCATCATATCATGTCCTCTTGGTTCAAACATTAATCCTTTACGAATCCAGTCATATTCTTTTAAAAAATGCTGCCGTTTTTCGCTCATCGAATTACCTTGTAGATTTGGTCCGCCACCGGCAACAACCCGAACTGGATTTCCGCACGTATGAGCATCTACGCAAAAAAAAGTTTTCTTTACCATTTTATATTTGAGATAGTGTTAGTTTATTATTTATTGTACGAACAATTTGTAATGGATTCTCATTTTGCAATTCAGCAGGCAGCAATTCGTTTGGCCAATTCTGATAACTTAATGGTCTAACCCATCTATAAACCGCGTGTATTCCTACGGCGGTATAACGTGAATCTGACGATGCAGGATAAGGCCCGCCATGAAGCATTGAAGCACAAACCTCAACTCCTGTTGGCACGCCATTGTATATTAAGCGACCTACGCGATTCTGTAAAGCGGCAATTATTCCTTTGTGCTTGTCAATTTCGTTCTCTTCACTTATAATTGTTCCTGTCAGCTGTCCTTCCAGTTTTGAAATAACTTCTATTAATTCCGTCTCATTTTCACATTCAATCAAAATAGAAAATGGACCAAAAACTTCGTTATGCAATATTTTATTCTCTAAAAACTTTTTTCCATCAACCTTTAAAACTGTTGGAATGCCATGATTTGGAATTGTTTCTCCTTTAAACTGAGCGATTTTCGAAATCCCGTTCTGTTCTTCTATTTTTGAAATTCCGTTATTAAAATCAGCATAAATAGAAGGATGCAACATACAGCCCGGCTGAGTTTTTTCAATGGCTTGATTTAGGTTCTCTTCAAATTCTTTTAATTCTTCACCTCTTAAAGCTAATAATAATCCTGGATTGGTACAAAATTGTCCCGCTCCTAAAGTGATCGAATTTGCATAGGCTGTTGCCCATTTTTGACTGTTTTTTTTCAATGCATTAGGCAAAAGCACTACCGGATTTATACTTCCCATTTCGGCAAATACCGGAATTGGCTCTGGACGCTGTGCAGCCAGATCGCATAAAGCACGGCCACCTTTTATACTTCCTGTAAAACCAACACCTTTTATTAACGGATGTTTTACCAAACTCGTTCCGAGCGTTCTTCCATCTCCTATAAGATTAGAAAAAACGCCTTCGGGCATATTGGTTTTCTGAGCCGCTTTTATAATAGCCGAAGCGACCATTTCGCCTGTTCCTATATGCATGGAATGGCTTTTTACAATAACCGGACAACCCGCAGCCAAAGCCGAAGCTGTGTCTCCTCCGCTTGTAGAGAATGCAAAAGGAAAGTTACTCGACCCGAAAACTACAATTGGTCCTAGAGGAACTAACATTTTGCGCAAATCTTCTTTTGGTGCAGGTTGTCTGTCAATTATTGCTGTATCTATTGTTGCTTGAACCCAATTTCCTTCTGTAAGCATTTCGGCAAAGGCTCTTAATTGACCAATCATTCGACCGCGTTCACCTTCCGCCCTGCCTCTCGGATAACCCGATTCGGTACAGTATTGTTCAAAAAGAGTATCTCCCAAAGCTAAAATTTCATCAGCAATTGCGTTTAAGAATTTAGCTTTTTCAATTCCTGAATATTTTTTATAACTCGAAAATGCTTGATTGGCTAAAGTAACTGCTTCCTCAATTTCATCCTGAGTTGCTTCTGTAAAAACCCAAGGATTTTCTTTGTTCAATAACGGATTAAACGTTTTCAATATTTTTGAACCACTCGCTTTTAGCTGGCTTCCTATATAATTTTTTCCTGTAATCATGTTTTTGTCTAATAAATGAAATGTATTGAAGTCACAGTTCTTAGTTATAGCCTCAGTAAAGAATTCCCTAACAATTCTCACTGAGACTGATAACCAAAAGAGCCAATCTTAGCAATAAGATGCTATAAATTTTTGTAATCTGGCAAAGTTGGTCTTGTTCTTAGTCCTTCGGCAATAATGGCAAGAACTCTTTCTCTTTCTGCCCCTTGCAATGGCAATCTTGGAGCACGGACATTTTCAGTTCCAATTCCTGTTGCTACTTCTGCTAATTTTATATTTTGAACTAAAAATGAATTAATATCCAATTCTAACAAAGGCAAAAACCATCTGTAAATTTTTAGAGCTTCATCGATTCTTCCGGCTTTAGCCAATTTATAAATGGCTACTGTTTCTGCAGGAAAAGCACAAACTAATCCAGAAACCCATCCATCAGAGCCCATTAATAAACTTTCTAATGCTAATGTGTCCACTCCAGATAATATTTTTAAGCGATCCCCAAATCGGTTAATCATTCTTGTAACGTTAGAAATATCTCTTGTAGATTCTTTTACTGCTTGAATATTATCGAATTTTAATAACTCTTCAAACATATCTAACGAAACTTCTATTTTATAATCAACTGGATTGTTGTAAACCATAATAGGAAGTTTTGTACTTTTTGCCACTTCACTATAAAAAGCAACCGTTTCAAAATCAGATGCTTTATAACGCATTGGAGGAAGCATCATTAATCCTTTTGCTCCATCTTGTTCCGCTTTATTAGCCGCTAAAATGGCTCCCTTTGTAGTTTGCTCTGCAATATTCATTATTACAGGCACTTTGTTTTCTGTAAGTGAAACGGTATGTTGTACTAATTCTCTTTTTTCTTCTTCCAAAAGTGTACTGGCTTCACCCAAAGTGCCTCCTAAAATAATCCCTGACACCCCAGCATCTAATTGTGCCTTCATATTAACTTCAAACATTTTGAAGTCTAATTTATCATCTGCAGTAAATTTTGTAGTTACCGCCGGCATCACGCCATTCCATTCAATGCTCATAATTTTAATTTTTTATTTAAGCCAAAATTATCTAGAAACGACAGAGCTAAGCTTTCAAAAATTACCACAAAATGATATTATATTACCCTATATAATGACAAATACCAAAAAATAGAACATTATAGCATCATTTTTTTGATCAAATGCAATATATTTGATAGTAACTAACTAACCACTATATGAAAGTTTTTCCATTCAAAATTCCAAAATCTGGAGAAGATCCCCTTATTTATCAGGAAGATATAGAAGTATCATTTTATGATAAACTGCACCAGCATGAAGAAATTCAAATTAGTTTTATAGAAAAAGGAGAAGGAGCCGTTTTTGCCGGCGATACTATTTCGCAATATCGCGAGGGCGATATATTGGTAATTGGAAGCAATCTGCCCCATGTATTTAGAAGTGATGTTCAAGAAAATGTAATTTCTGTAATGCGAACTTTATTCTTTACTTTCAATTCGTTTGGGAAAGATTTTTTTGAATTATCTACTTTCCGAAATATTCATCCTATTTTAGAAAGCAGCAAAAATGGATTTATCATTCACAACGCACCAAAAAAAGTAGTCAAATATTTTAAGAAGTTACGAAAAGCTGACAGTTATACACGATTTATATTATTTCTTGATATTCTAAAATGGCTCTCAACATCTGAAACTACTCCGCTTTCTAATTATTTATATCAAAAGAAAATAACTGATAATGAAGGGAAAAGAATGCAGATTGTGTTTGAATATGTTATGACTAATTTTCATAAAAACATAACGCTTGATGAAATTGCTTCGATAGCCAGTATGACCAAAAATGCTTTTTGTCGGTATTTTAAAGTCCGGACAAACAAATCTTTTTTTCAGTTTCTAATTGAAGTGCGCATTGAGAGAGCTGCAAAATTATTATCTAATAATGAGGAACTCTCTGTTTTGGAAATTGCCGAATTATGCGGCTTCAATAATATTTCTAATTTTAATCGAAAGTTTAAAGAATTAAAACAGCTTTCTCCTTTGCAATATAGAAAGCTGAATTTGTAATTATTCATTAATCAATATTTGCAGCTATACGATTCGTAGACAAACTGTTGTTCTACAGACATTCTTTGGGCTAAAAAAAGCTGTTTAATCTCATTATTTATAAATGAGATCAAACATGCTTATTCCTAATACAATAGCGTAAAAAGCAAACTGGTATGGTCGAAAAATAGGGTGAAGAAAAAAATGCAAAAGTTTTACCATTTTTTTTGTGATACTATATTATCCATTTCTTGATTAAATAATGCTTACAAGCATCAAAATTCTAAATCATTTATTTGAAATTACTATCAATAAATTACTATTAGAAGAAAATAAAATTAAGTTACCTATTCTCCAATTAGACAATTTACATTCTGTGTATATATTATCCTCTTTGCTTTTCACATTGTTTAAAATCATCTCTCTTTTTTACCTCCAATTAAAAAAAACTAGTAGGTACTGGTATGTAAAATTTAAGAACATTTATACTTTTGGATCTCGCATTTATCTATATTATCCAAACAATTTGCACGAGCTCAAAACATTTTTTTTTGGGTTACAAAATAGAATAAAAGACAAAAAACTAACGAAAAACTCAATTATTAACCTTGAAAACCAAACGAAGAAGCATGAATTATTAACTCAACAAGCATAAGAACCGAGCCGAATGTCTCGCAAAAAATAGCACTAACATTCTAAGACGAAAAAAGAGCATTTCTGAGGTCAACAATTTACCTGTGCTACCTACAGCATTATTCTGTAAAGCATAAAAAACTACACAACACACAACACAACAAATACAAAAAACAAACGCAATGAAGCTATTTTCTGAAAAAAAACGCAAACCTTTTTTACTTACTCTTACTGCATTATTTTTTATTAGCAATATTGCATTTTCTCAAGACGATCAGCGATGGCAAATTAATAGCGATGGCACAATTTCTTGGCAAATAAACAATGCTATTCCGCATGATGACCATATCGAAATGAGCAGTAAAAAAGTCTCGTGCGTTTTAAGATACGGCGTAGCGGCAGATGGTTCTTTTCATGCTACTCGAAGTTTGATCTGGCCAATGCTCAGAACTGTTCCTAACAATACACATGCAAGTTTTACACGTCAATTTGCTCAAGATGCTTTTGATCTTGTAACTGTAAATTACAAACCTATTACGGGAGAGAAAACAATTTCGATAACTCTTAACGGAACATTATTAATTAAAAGTAAAACCAATGCTCTTGAACTTACTAGACAATTTTTTCCTTCTACAGCATTGGCAGGTTACAATGAAATTTACACTATTAAAAACACTTCTGAAAAAAACTCTATCGTAGAAATTCCAAAATCAAATACGATTTATACTTCAGATCCTACAAAAGGAACAGAAGGCAGTTACAAAGTTCAGGTGCAATTATTTAATGACGGAACTTTTAACCTAAAGCCCAACGAAAGTGTTACTTTTTCTGTTTTTTATTCTGGCGTTAAAACAAGCGAATCTATTCCTACTGTAAATGCCGAAGAAGAAAAAAACAAACGCATTGACTTAATCCGTGAAATTTGGAGCAAATTAATTTTGGAAACACCAGATCAAGTTTTAAATACTGAATTTGCTTTCGCGAAAATCAGAGCGGCTGAAAGTATTTTTGAAACCAAAAACGGTCCAATGCACGGTCCTGGAGGAGAATCGTATTATGCTGCAATCTGGGCAAACGATCAGGCCGAATATGTTGGTCCGTTCTTTCCTTATTTGGGGTATGAGTATGGAAATCAAGCTTCATTGAATGCTTATCTGCAATTTGCAAAATTCATAAACAAAGACTACAAACCGATTCCGAGTTCTATTGTTGCAGAAGGAACGGATATTTGGGCAGGCGCAGGAGATCGTGGTGATGGCGCAATGATTGCTTATGGAGCAGCTCGTTACGCACTTTCAAGAGGAAATGTAGATGAAGCAAAACAATTATGGCCATTAATAGAATGGTGTTTGGAATATTGTCACAGAAAAATAAATGCTGAGGGCGTTGTCGCTTCAGATTCTGATGAACTAGAAGGACGTTTACCCGCTGGAAAAGCCAACCTTAATACTTCTTCTCTGTATTATGATGCATTAAACTCAGCAATTTATTTAGGTAAGGTTTTAGGAAAAAATGAAAGCCTGCTTAAAATCTATAAAACCGAAGCTGAGAAATTAAAGACTGCAATTGAGAACTATTTTGGCGCTAAAGTCGAAGGTTTTGAAACCTACAAATATTATAAAGAAAATGATGTTTTAAGAGCTTGGATTTGCACACCGCTTACTATGGGAATTTATGATCGAAAAGATGGAACTATAGATGCTTTATTTTCTCCTAGATTATGGACTAAAGATGGTTTGGCAAGTATAGCGGGAGATAAAATATTTTGGGATCGATCTACTTTATATGCTTTAAGAGGAGTTCTTGCTGCTGGCGAAACAGATAAAGCACTTGATTTTTTACATTATTATTCTAACCGACGTTTATTGGGCGATCACGTTCCATACCCTGTAGAAGCGTATCCAGAAGGCGATCAGCGTCATCTTTCGGCTGAAAGCGGTTTATATTGCAGAATTTTTACAGAAGGATTATTCGGAATTCGTCCAACTGGTTTGCGCAGTTTCGATTTTACGCCACGTCTTCCTAAAAATTGGTCTATTATGAAACTGAAGGGCATTCATGCTTTTGAATGCGATTTTGATATTACAGTTGAAAGAGCTGGCAAAAATCTAAGGTTAAAAATAACTGATGGGAAAAAGCTAGCAATCAATAAAGTTATTAAAGATGGTACGACGATAAATATTAAGTTATAATTTTTTTTGAATTATTGTTTTTTAATACAAGCCTCCAAAATACATTTTTGGAGGTTTGCTTTTTTAAAATAGTCTTTTACTCAGATATAGCACATTTCATTCGTAAAGTATAGCTGAAAAGACGTACGGTAGATCGTGTCTTTAGAATATTGGGACAATAATAGCAAATCTCTATTTCAAAGCCTTAAATAATATTTCCACAGGATGCTGTGCCTTTCGTCCTGTTCCATCTGCAATTTGATGTCTGCAACTTGTTCCTGGAGCAGCAATTAAAGTAACACTTTCTTCTGCCCTAATTATTGGAAACAAAACCAATTCACCAATTTTCATCGAAATATCATAATGCTCTTTTTCATAACCAAACGAACCTGCCATTCCGCAACAACCACTTGGGATATTTAAAACAGTATAGTTCTTTGGCAATGAAAGTATCTTTTTAAGTGGCACTAAAGACGATAAACTTTTCTGAAAACAATGTCCATGCATACGCACTCTTTCTGTCTTTTCTGTAAAACTAGTAGGAGAAATACGCTTAGCTTCCAATTCTTTAGCTAAAAACTCTTCAATTAAAAAAGTTTTCGTTGCAAATTGTTTTGCTTTTTCTTTGAGATCGCCACGACACAAATCAGGATATTCATCACGAAATGAAAGTATTGCAGAAGGTTCAATTCCAATTAAAATTCCATCAGTTGGAATTGCTGCTTCAAAGTCTTTTGTATTTTGTTCTGCAATTTCTCGTGCTTCTTTTAGCATTCCTTTTGATAAATAAGTTCTTCCGCTTATTCCAATTTTAGGAATCTCAACCTTATAACCTAATCTGTTTAAAAGTTTTACAGCGGTTTGTCCTATTTCGACATCAAAATAATTCAGAAATTCATCATTATACAAATACACAATTCCATTATTAAAATCACCAATTTGGCTATAGCTTTTCATCCATTTGCCAAAAGTAATTTTATGCATTAAAGGCAATTGTCTTTCTAGGGCAAAACCAGTTCCTCTTTTAATCCAATTTCCTAGAATTCCTTTCGCAGATAAATTATATAGCCACGGAGCTGAGGCGAATAATTGATTTATTTTTGGCGTATTTCCAATTAGTTTAGATCTAAATTTTACTCCGTTTTTATCCTGATACTGCTGTAAAGTTTCGGCTTTCAATTTTGCCATATCCACATTTGAAGGACATTCAGATTTGCATCCTTTACAGCTTAAACATAAATCCAAAACGTCAAGCAAATTTTCATCATCAAACCGATTTGCTTTCGTTGAGTTTGTAATAGTCTCTCTAAGCATATTGGCGCGCGCTCGAGTCGTATGTTTTTCGTCTCGAGTTGCCATATAACTTGGACACATTGTTCCGCCACTTTTTTCTGTTTTTCTGCAATCTCCAGATCCGTTGCACATTTCGGCGGCACGAAGAATTCCGTTATGATCTGAAAAATCAAAATACGTTTCGGGCATTGGCGTATCTTGGCCTGCTTTATATCGCAGACTTGTGTCCATTGGTGGCGTATTCACAATTTTTCCAGGATTGAAAACACCCCAAGGATCCCAAACATTTTTTATCTGAATAAATAGCTGATAAATTTCATCTCCAAGCATCAACGGAATAAACTCTCCACGAAGTCTTCCATCACCATGTTCACCACTTAAAGAACCTTTGTATTTTTTAACCAAATGCGCTATATCTGTTGCAATAGTTCTAAAAAGAGCCGTTCCTTCTTTGGTTTTTAAATCTATAATCGGACGCAAATGCAATTCGCCAGTAGCAGCATGCGCATAATGCACACAGTTTAAATTTCTTTCTTTTAAAATCGCATTAAAATCTGCTATAAAATCAGGCAAATCATTTACGTCTACGGCTGTATCTTCAATCACCGCAACTGCTTTTGCATCTCCTGGAATATTCGATAATAAGCCTAATCCAGCTTTTCTTAATGCCCAAACTTTATTGGTATCTTCACCATACACAATTGGGAAATGATAACCTAGATTTTTAGATCGCATTAAAGCTTCCATTTCTTCTGCAATCTTCTCGATTTCTTCTTGCGAATCTCTCAAAAATTCGACAGCCAAAATAGCCTGAGGATCGCCCTTCACAAAAAAGCGATTTTTGCTTTGTTCTATATTTTCTTTGGTGCATTCTAAAATATAGTGGTCAATTAATTCTACACTATCAGGATTAAACTTCAATGCTTCAATATTCGCTTTTAAAGATTCATGAATGCTTTCGAAATGAACGCAAATCAATGCTGAAAAAGGTTTTAAAGCATCAACCAGATTTAATTTTATCGCTGTCGAAAAAAACAAAGTCCCTTCAGATCCTGCAATCAATTTACAGAAATTAAACTTTTCTGAGGAATCTATAAAAGGCGAACTATCGGCCAATAAATCTAAAGCGTAACCTGTATTTCTTCTTGGAATTGTTTTTTTAGGAAAATTGGCTTCAAATAAATTTCTATTATTTTCAGATGAAAGTATTTCTTTCGCTTGAACATAAATTGCTTGTTCTAATGTACTAACAACATTAATTCCGTTGCATTTATCTTCAAATTCAGCATTTGTTAAAGCGCCAAAAACGACTTCATTTCCATCTGCCAGAAAACCTTTTATTTCAAGAACATGTTCACGCGTTGATCCATATACAACAGAACGTGCTCCACAGGCATTATTTCCAACCATTCCGCCAATCATGCAGCGATTACTGGTAGAAGTTTCTGGTCCGAAAAAAAGTCCGTGCGATTTCAAATAAAGATTCAGTTCATCGCGAATTACACCTGGTTCAACCCAAGCCGATTTCTCGCTTTGATTTACCGAAATAATCTTAGTAAATTCTTGTGAAATATCTACAACAATGCCATTTCCAACTACTTGCCCTGCAAGCGAAGTTCCGGCTGCACGCGGAATAATACTGCTTTTGTTTTCTTTAGCAAAAAGAATAATTTTTTGAATGTCTTCTTTCGTTTTCGGAACTGCCACAGCCAAAGGCATTTCTTTGTAAGCGCTTGCATCAGTGGCATAAAGCAGACGCATCGTATGATCGTAAAATAATTTGCCCTCTAATTCCTTTTCTAAACCTTCGAGTTTAGAAGAAATCTTTGGAAGGATATTATTATTCATTTTTATCTCTTGTTAACTATTGTTTTAACACACAGAAAAATAGATTCTTATTTCTAAAAACGGCAACAAAAATAGACTCATTTTTTCACATAGTCCCGATAGCTATCGAGATGCTTGCATGTTAAGCGAAACGCATCTTCTTGTAAAATAAAAATCTATTTTTCTGTGTATTAAAAAAAACTATAATTCGCTTAATGCGACATCTAATAATTCAACCAATTCATCAGCATTTTGTTTGTTGAATGGCATTGGCGGTTTTATCTTTAAAACATTATGCAAAGGTCCGTCTGTACTCAACAAATAGCCTTTTGCTTTTAGTTTTTCAACAACAATATCAATTTCAGGAATAGCCGGTTCCATCGTAATTCTGTCTTTTACCATTTCTGCACCAATAAACAAACCATGCCCTCGAACATCACTTATAATTGGGTATTTGGCCATTAAGCCTTTTAATCCATCCATCAAGTAATTTCCAGTTTCTAGAGCATGCTTTTGCATTTCTTCTTCTTGAATTACATCTAAAACTGCCAATCCTGTTGTCATTGAAACAGGATTTCCTCCGAAGGTATTGAAATATTCTAATCCGTTGTTAAAGGCTTCTGCAATTTCCTCAGTAACAATCACAGCTGCAAGCGGATGTCCGTTTCCTATTGGTTTTCCTAAAACAACAATATCAGGAACGACATTTTGCAATTCGAATCCCCAGAAATGATTTCCAATTCTTCCAAATCCAACTTGAACTTCGTCTGCAATACAAACACCTCCTGCGGCACGAACATATTGATAAACTGTTTTAAGATAATTTTCTGGCAACGGAATTTGTCCTCCAACTCCCAACAAAGTTTCGCAAATAAATACTGCTGGCGCTTTGTCTTCGTTTTTTAAATCTTCAATAATTCTTTGCACATCAGCAGCATATTTTTCTCCGGCCTCAATATCTCCATATTTATACGGTCCACGATACAAATCTGGATTAATTGCTTTATGAATCCAAGGCATTTGCCCTGAACCGCCTTTGCTGTCAAATTTATACGGACTCATTTCCATTGCAACTGTCGAAGTTCCGTGGTAGGCATGATCTAAAACAATAATATCCTTTTGTTTGGTATAATGACGACTCATGCGAATAGCCAAATCATTGGCTTCACTTCCTGAATTAACAAAATAACAAACGCTAAGTTTTTCTGGTAAAGTTGCAGTTAGTTTTTCTGCATATTCTGTAATCGCATCATTCAAATATCTCGTATTGGTATTTAAAGTTGCAATTTGCTTTTGCATTTTTCTAACAACAACGGGATGACAATGGCCAACATGCGAAGGATTATTTACGCAATCAACAAAAGTTCTTCCTTTATCATCATATAAATATTGCAAAGCTCCTTTTACAATTTTTAGTTTGTCTTTGTAACCAATACTCAGGTTTCTGCCTATTTTCTTTTTTCTGATTTCAAGCAATTCTGAGTAATCATCATTTGTAATTAACCCTTCAAAACCACAAGCTCTTCTAAACGCATCTTGCGCCTTGATCGGGTTAATTTTTATTAGTTTATATAATAAATCCCAAGCTGGTTTTTCAGTAATAAAATGATGTTCGTTGTTACTGTCTAATGAAGCATTATAAGCCGATTGCGTTACGCTAATACAAAGTCTTCCTGCGATTAAATAATACAATAAATCTAATTCCTGCTCAGTAAGCGCATATGAATGATGATATCCTTCAACAATTTTTACCGCTACAGCCAATGGATCTTCTTCGTCTAACATTGCATAAGTACAGGCAATTGCCAAATTATTGACTAAAGCTGTATAAACCATATCGCCAAAATCAATAAGTCCGCTAACACGATTTCCTTGCACTAAAACATTATAATCATTAGCATCGTTGTGAATATAAGCATGTCTCAATCGATGAATTTGCGGTGCTACTTCTGTATCAAACTGCAATAAAAAATAACCTGCAATACGCCTTCTTTCGTGATTTAGAATGTGTTTCAAATTATCGCTTGCTTCGCTAGCTTTACTAATATCCCAAGTATAATTTCGATGCATTGCAGGATGCGAAAAATCAGCCAAAGCACGATCCATGTTACCCAAAAATGAACCTAAATTATAATGCAATTCAGTTGTTTTGTTTTTTTCATCTACCCAGAAAACGCCTTCTAAAAAGTTTAAAATTCGGATATAATAGGTTTGAGAATCTGTTACTATTTTTGTAAGCTCCTCTCCTTTTTTGTTGATGCAAAAATGCTGAAAACAATCTGAAATAGTGCTTTTTGTAAGATGTCTTATAATAGCCGCTTGCGCTTCTAAAAAAGGAAACGGATGACTTTCGTTGGATACTTTTAGAATGTATTTTTCATTTTTCTCATTTGATAAAAGAAAATTCAATTCATCATACCCGTTTAATGCTTTTACGGTTACGCTAAAACCGTAATGTTCTTTTACTAAATCTTGAATAATTGCTTCTGAAAAATTCATTGGTATTCTTTTAAAGTTGTTTTTTATTTTTTTTAGCCACGAATTACACGAATTGGCACTATTTTTTTTGCTGTCCCGCAAGGTCTTTTTCAGACCTTGTAGGTATTAAAGATATCTATAAACATAATTTTTTCATTTTCGTAACTATTCCTACAAGGTTTTGAAAACCTTGCAGGAATACGATATGATTATTTCCAGATAACAGCCTGAGCTGGTTCTAATGGATTTTGTCCAACTAAAATTTTACTTCCTGCAGGAATAGGCAGATTAATTGTTTCATTGGTATAATTTACCCCAACAAAAAAGCCGTCTCTCCATTCTACATAAACACCTTTTGGAAAGTTTTCGATGGCTACTTTTGCATTCTCATAAACTTTTCGAACAACTTCTCTTTCCAAATTTCCATCTTTACTTTCTGCTCCAATATAAGTAACGGTTCCTTTTCCTAGTTTTCTTGTAATTGCAGCTGCTTTTCCTTTATAAAACTGATCGGCATAAGTGGCTAAAACTTCTGTACCTTGTTTCGGATTTAAAACGTCTGCCCAAGCATTCCATTTGTAAGTATTGCTTCCAGCATTTACTGTTCCGTTTACATCTTCAACTAACATATCAAAAAATTCAACGTCAGCTCCGATTAAAGGTACAATTGGTGCATTCCAATTCGCTTCAAAAAAATGTCCGTTTTTATCCTTCTGACCTGTTCGGCAAGAAAGAATTAAATTTCCTCCATTTTCAACATATTTTGTCCATTTGTCAACCAACTTTTGATCAACTAATTGATACGCTGGCGCCACAATAAATGGATAAGCCGAAAAATCGCTTTCTTCTGTAATAAAATCCATTGGTGCACCTGTCGATTTTATTGCCGAGGTGTACGTATTTCTATGTCTCCATGTATTCCAGAATTCAGTTTGTTTTTGGTTTTCCAAATCCCAAAGATTTTCATGGCTCCATAAAAATCCTGTTTTCCTTTTTGCAATTTCCTGCGGAATCGTCGCTTTTGGATTGTATTCTTTACGAAGCAATTTCATGTCTTCGATTGACTGTACAAACTCTTTTCCTCCTGTTGATAAAGTTACTCCATCAGTTCCAACAATTCCGTCATGATACATTTCGCTGCTTCCTAGAGGATGTCTGTATCTATACGTACAAGTAAATGAACAACCTCCACCAAAAGCCTGAGAAATCCACATGTGAACAGTTCCTGGAAGCAATTGCGGATTAATACTTGCCCAGTTTACTTGTCCTGGCTGCATTTCCATAACTCCAGTAACGCCATTTATAGATCGATAATAATCATTGGCTTCCATGATTTTGTTTGGAGATCCCATTCTGAAATTCTGTCCTCCTAGCGTATTTCTTCCGCTAACTGGATACATTGTATAAGTGGCAAAATCCATTTTATCTGTTCTTCTTGGATCTGCACCATACACTACATTGGTATAATTTGTTGTTACCCATTGTTTCGGATCGATATATTTTCGAAGTGTTTCGGCTTGCAGATTTAAATATTCTGCTTGCGAATCTGCCGTATATCTTTTGAAATCCAAAACAGCGTGCGGACTTAGTTTGTCTTCAGAATAAATCTCCGCATTTGGAATTGCAATCTGCTCAAAATTATTATATCTGATACTCCAGAAACTAGCTACCCATTCGGTATTCAATTTTTCGATTGTTCCGTATTTTGCTTTAAGCCATTTCTGAAATCCTTTTTGTGCCGAAGGACTAAAATCGTCTGGTGCGCCAGGTTCATTATCTACTTGCCAGCCTATTATATTTTTATTCTTGCCGTATCTTTTTCCTAATTCAGAAACAATTTTTTCTACAAATTCTCTGTATTTTTCATTAGATACAGATTGATTCGCTCTATTTCCATGTTCTCTTCTGCGTCCATTTGCATCGACTAGATAAATCTCAGGATATTTTTCTCCCATCCAAGCTGGAGGTGTTGGCGTAGGTGTGCAAAGAATTACTTTTAGACCTGCTTTTTCTGCAATTGCCAAAGCATCATCTAGCCATTTGAAATCGTATTTTCCTTCTTCAGGCTCCATAAAAGTCCACGCAAATTCGGCAAAATGCGTAAACTCAAATCCTAGTTTTTTAATATTTTTTAAATCGCGTTCCCATTGTTCTCTCGGCCATTGTTCCGGATAATAATAAACCCCTATTTGCATTAAATCTGCCTTTGAGAAAAAACGCTGCGGATCTTTATTTTCTGAAACTATATTTTTTTTGTTTTGGGCAAAAAGAGGAATTGAATGACAGCTTGCAACAAGCAATCCTGCCATTATTAATTTTGTGAAAGATATATTGTAGTTAAACATATTTTATAGTTTTGGTATTAATGAAATGTTGGATGTTTATTTATCCTCCAAAAGCAGCATTAAATAATGCGATGCAGACCAGCTAAAATTAAAAGCTTCTAATCCTTTTCCTGTAACGGGCTGATAATTTTCTCTAATAGAAGTTCCTTTATCCACAACTCCTTCTGCATTATGAATCAGTTTATGCGCTAACTCATTTGCTTCTTTTGTATAGCCATATTTTTCTAGTCCGTTAATTCCAAAGTAGCTTTGATCCAACCAAACAGGTCCTCTCCAATAGCCATTATCTGGCTTAAATTTAGGATGATTTGCAGCCAATGTTGGTAAAGGGACAAAAGTGTTCAAACTTGCCGAATCCAGCATATTAATTTTTGCCGCTTTCACTTGTTCTGCAGAAGCGACTTCTGCCCAAATTGGACAATATCCTTCGCATCCCATTGCTTTTATCAATGTTTTTCCGTCAATGGTTGTATCATAAAACCAGCCTGTTGCAGCATCCCAAAACTGATTTTGAATTTTCATTTTTAGTGCAGCACTTTCTTCATTCCATTTTTTTGCTTCGACACTCAGTTTTAAAGCTGCTGCCATTTTACTTAAAAAGTTTTTCTCTGCAAATAAAAATGAATTCAGATCAACACTTTCCTGATCTAATGAATATGCTTTTTCTCCGTTTTTCAGAATTTTACTATCATCAAAACGAACTGCATTATCCATTCCGCTTTCCCACTTTGCCGCAATCACAGTTCCGTCTGTAGAACCAAATTCGCATAAACCATCCTGATCATGATCTCGTTCTTTGTACCACCAATTATGGTATAATTTTAACTTCGGATAAAACTCTTTTAGAAAATTAATATCCTTTGTTTTTTCATAAATTTTCCAAATTGCCCAAGCCGCAAGAGGTGCTTTTGTGTTTCGGTAATTATTTTCTTCTAGATCATTGTTTCTGTAAATGCAATCTGGAATAAAACCATTTGGCTCTTGATAATCAAATAAAGCACGCATTTGATTTTTGGCTAACTCCGAATCATAATTTGAAACTGCAACAGCGTGTTTCCAGCTGTCCCAGGCCCAAAAACCATGAAACCATTCGTAATTGTAACTCGGAAAAAGACCGCCATGTTTTAATCCTTCTGCTGCAATTCTAGTGTTGGTTTGTAATGTTAGTGCCAATTTTGCTATCAAATCAGAATAAATCTGATCTTTATAAATGGCTTTCTTTTTGGCAATTAATTGCGATAATTGCTTTTCTTTTTCTTTTTGTGTGTTGTTAAGCAGTGTATTAAAAACCGTTTTTTGCATCGTCTCGTTTTCGGTTTTCCATGAATATTGTGGAAAAATAAAACTTTGAGAAACAATTATTTCTTTTGTTTCATTTGGTTTTAAAACCAATTTTTCTGTCTGCGCTTGGTATCCTTGTTTCGAAATTTCAATTTCTAATTTTGTTTTCAAGAATTGAATGTAACCTACAGCAATACTTTTAGCAGAAGTGATTTTTAAAATATTGTTTTCATTTGATAGTTGTAAATCATCTAAAAACAAAGTTGCATTATAAGAAGGAAAAATAGTTAGTGGTTTAGCTGTTTTATTGGTAATCGCTGTTTTCTGTAAAGCCGAATGCCCTGATAAAAACACTAATTGCTGTTTTACTTCTAGTTTTTCATTTTTAAATTGCTGTTCTAAATGGCTGTTGTAGCTATTTTGTGCCACCAATGAATTTTTCCAGTTGATGATTTCTTGTTTGTTTTCGTCTTTTAGCTGTAATGAAACAAAAGAAGAACTTAACCAAACGCCATTCTGTTCAGTCATTAAGAAAGGTCCTGAAAATCCTGCTTGAATTTCTGATGGTTCTAAAAACCCAAATCCGAACCAAGCGCCTTTATCTGAAAATGCCAATGATTTTCTATCTGTGGCATTTTTTGGATCTCCTTTAAAATTGATACTGTTTTTGCCTGACTCTAAATTTGGAAAGCTCTTTTGAGACCAACCTGCCTGTATTATAAAAAAGGAAGCAAGAATAAAAAGTATGTTCTTTTTGTCCATGTTTTATGTTTGTTTTTGTTATTATTTAGATAAAGTCTTGCTCTTTTTATTGGCAAGATCGATAATCTTTAGACAAAAAGAATAGCCCAAGAAATATAGGCTATTCTTTTTTGAAATTTAAATCATTTCGAGAATTAATTCGTTTGTAATTCTGTCAATGGAATTGGATAGAAATTATTTTTTGCAGCATCAAAACCTGTTCTTCCAACAGCATCAAGCGCTTCTTTTGTTTTTCCCCAACGACGCAAATCATAAAAGCGATAATTTTCAAGAGGGAATTCTAAAATTCTTTCGTGCTCTATTTGTGCTTTTACTTCTGCTGTGGTTGTTCCTGTCATTGCTGGCATGTCTGCTCTTTCGCGAACTTTATTAATATACGGAATAGCTTCTCCTGGACGTCCTAATTCATTTAAAGCTTCGGCCTGCATTAGCAATACATTCGAATATCGCATTAAAGGAATATTGATCGCTGTAAATTCTTGATCCATTTTTTCCTGTGTACTCGGAATATATTTACGATATACTGGTTTGTCTGTATCTCCAAATTTATCATCATATGTAGTTCCTAATACCAATGGATTGCTAGGGTTATTAAAATAGGGATCTTTAAAGAAAATGGTACTGTAAAAACGTGAATCGTAGTTTCCTGTAGTCGCAATTTTTCCTTCTTTTTTGAATTCATTTACCAACATTGGACTCGGAAGAATTTCATCCCATCCGCCAAGTTCGGCAGCAGCCATCCAGTAATGAAGCGCATTACGGTAAAAAGCGCCGTTGGCTGTAGTTTCTGAAAATTGAAGTTCAAAGATCGATTCTTTTGTGTTTTTGGTTGTTCCGTCAAACATAGAAACATAATCTTTAACTAACTCGTAACCTTGTACTTTGCTAAATGCTGTAAGTGCGTCATTCAAGAAAGTTTGCTTTTGAGCTGTTTCTTCATAAGCTCTTGTTAAATATGCAAATCCTAAATAACTGTTTGCTGCACCGCTAGTTGCACGTCCTGTTTTATCTGCTGATTGTTTTGCAGGTAAAACATCGGCTACAGCTTTAAACTCGTTTATAATAAAATCCCAAGCTTCTGCACGTGTTGATAAAGGAATGTTCAAATCGCTTTCTTTAGTAACATATTTGTTTCTGATATAGATTTGATTCCAGTTAAGAATAAGTTTCATATGATAGTAAGCACGTAAAAAACGAGCTTCGGCTTCAATTTGTTTACGGTCTGCATCAGTTATTTTATCTGAAGGAACCTGTGGTAACTTATCAATAACCTGATTGGCATTACTGATTCCTCTATAATTAATTTTCCAATAACTAGTAAACTGGCTATTTCCGTTTGTGTACGTAAAAGTCGAAAGTTCTACCCAGTTTTGGTAGTTCAATGCATCGCTTCCTAATTCGTTTATGTCTTCGCGATAAGCCTCAACTGGCCATTTTACTTCGGCGAAAGCCCATTCATCAACCGCACATTCTAACTGAGAATAAGTGGCTGCTAAAGCTGATTCGGCGTCAGCTTTGTTTCTCCAGAAATTATCTGATGTAAGCTGATCAGGCGATTGCTGATCCAGATAATCATCACAACTTGCAAAAGTGAATAAACCTATAGTGGATAATATTAAAAATATCTTTTTCATGATAGTGTCTTATTAAATAGAATTAAAATATATACTGAATACCAGAAACAAATGATCTTGTAAATGGATAAACAAAACGGTCTACGCCAGTATCAATTACTGAAGCTCGTGAGAATTCAGGATCGATACCTGAGTAATTGGTGATAGTAAACAAGTTCTCGGCGCTTATATAAATTCTAAGTTTATCAATTTTTGCTTTGCCTAACATTTTGCTTGGAATAGTATACCCAAGTTGTAATTGGCGCATTCTGATGAAGTCTCCGCTTTCAAGAAAACGATCTGATTCACGACTGTTTCCGTTAGGATCTTGCAATACGGCACGTGGTATATTACTGTGATTTTCTGGTGTCCATGAATTAAGTGTAGAAGCCAGCATATTTGTTCCTGAATTCATAGACTCATAGAAATATCTGTTTCCGTTATATAATTTATTGCCCCAACCGCTTCCTATCAAAGCAGAAAAATCAAATCCTTTGTAACTTGCACCTAAGCTAAGGTTTACTTCTAGTTTTGGTAATCCTGTTCCTGCATAAGCTTTATCTTTTTCATCGATAACACCATCTCCGTTCAAATCTTTGAAACGAATGTCTCCAGGTTTAGCGTTTGGCTGTAATAAAACTCCATTTTTGTTATGAGCTGCAACTTCGTCAGCAGATTGGAAAATACCATCTGTTTTGTATAAATAGAATCCGCTAATTGGACTTCCTACGCGAGCCTGAGTTGGAAAGTGTTCGTCTCCGTATTTTAATCCTTCTCCGTAAATAGTTTGTCCGTCGTTTGCCAATTCTTCTACTCTATTTTTAAGCGTAGTAAGGTTTAATCCTGCATTATATTTAAATTCATTAACTTGATCACGGTAATTTACTTCAAATTCGAATCCGCTGTTGCTAATTTTACCTACGTTAAGAACTGGATCATCGATTCCGGCAGATGGAGCAAGTTTTTTCGTAATCAATAAGTTGTCTGTAACATTATGGTAATAGTTCATCGAACCGCTGATTTTTCCTTTTAATAGCGTATAATCGATACCGATGTTTTTAGAATCTGTAGTTTCCCATTGCAAATTTCTATTTTCTAATGCTGTTGCAATACTTCCTGGCCAAGGATTGCTTCCTATACCTTGAACATAACCGTTTCCTAAAGTATTGCCTGTTTTAATTAGTGTATTTGCAGAATAATAACCTAAAGCCGCTTCGTTACCCAATTGTCCCCAGCTTGCTCTTAATTTTAAAGTAGAAAGAATCATGTCTTTTGGAAAGAAATCTTCTTGCTCGATTTTCCATCCTAAAGCAATAGATGGGAAAGTTCCCCAACGGCTGTCTTCTCCAAATTTAGAAGAACCATCTTTTCTAACTGTTACTTGAAGTAAATAACGATCATTGTAAGAGTAATTTAACCTGCTAAAAAAAGATACTCTGTTGTATTGAAATTTTGAACCGTCGGCAGAATACGTTCCTCCTTTTCCGGCACCAATTGTTTCAAAACTAGGATCAAGAAATCCTGACGGACGATCGATAGAAACTAGTTGTCCGTTTTCTACTGTATAATCTGTTGTCTTACCTTCAACACTAACCTGATTCCAGTTTGATGCCTGACTATTAAAAGTATTACCAAGCATTAAACCAAAAACATGTTTCCCGAAGGTTTTATCAATCGTGATAATATTGTCTAATATCTGCTCATTCCAAGTAGTTCTCAATTCTGTTTGCATCGGATAAAGATGCACTTCCTTAGGATTTGCAATATAAGGTGGGAAATGAGCCGTTTGCTGGTTGTTTTTCACACGGTAAGAATAAGCCAGTTTGTATTTTAACCAAGGTGCGATGTTTGCTGTTGCTGCAATATTTGCCGTTATATCCTGTCCTATATCATTGCTTTTTCTAAAATGCTCTTCAGCAACTGGATTTGTACCTGCTGGCAAACCATTTTTATTTGACAATCCATAGCCATATTCCTCTGATGAGTCATAAACTGGAACCAAAGGAGACATTGTATATACTTCTTTTAACTGGAAATTAGGCAATGCATTTTGCGTTCCCATGTAAGCCATTTTTCCATCAATGTCAAAAATCGATTTTTTGAAACTCACTCTCGCACTACCTGTTTGCTGACCAAATTCGTTATCTATTACAATACCTTTTTGCTTTACGTAATTACCATAAAGTGCAAATTTGAAATCGCCTTGTCTTCCTTGAATTCCTAAACCATAATTTTGTGTAAGTCCAGAACGGAAAACTTCGTCCTGCCAATCTGTATTTGTATCAGACGGTGCAGTAATATAGGCTGGAAGCGGTTTTGGCGACGTTGCATATTTATTGTATTCGTCATACATTCTTTTATTAACCGTTTTGTAACCATCAGCATCTAATAAATCTAATGTTTTCGATGGGTTTGTGATACTTAAAAAAGAGCTAAAATCTACTTTTACCCCTTCTTTCTGTCCATTTTTTGTAGTAACGATAATTACACCATTGGCAGCGACAGATCCGTAAATTGCAGCTGCAGCACCATCTTTAAGAACCTCCATCGATTCTATATTTGTTGGGTTAATGGTATTGATAGATCCCTGAAATCCGTCAATAATATAAAGCGGTTCTGTTGCTCCAAATGTATTTACTCCACGAATTTTCACGCTTACAGAGGCACCTGCAACACCACCGCTTTTTTGCACATTCACCCCTGCAACTAAGCCTTGAAGTGCTTCTGCTGGACTTGTTGTCGCACGCGTTTCCAGGCTTTCTTTTTTAACGGTAGAAATGGCTCCTGTAACATTACTTTTCTTCTGCGAACCATAACCAATAATGACAACTTCATTCAGTTTATTGGTTTCTTCCTGCATAACCACATTAAGTTCTTTGCGATTATTTACCTCTTCGCTTATTCCTGTAAATCCTACATAAGAAAAAAAGATAACTGGATTTTCTAAAGTTGATGAATACACCAACGTATAATTTCCATCAATATCCGTTGCTGCATTAAATTTAGAATCTTTGATAGAAATACTTACGCCAGGCAACGTATTATTTTTATCGTCTGTAACTTTTCCTGAAATAGTCTTTTGCGCTTGCGCAAAATTGATGTTTGGTAACCACAAACATAGCAGTAAAGGAATAAAATAAAGTCTCCTAATTAGTTTTCTGTTCATTTCGGTAATGGTTTTAGTTAGTAAATTTTTAGTTGTTTTTTTTACATTTTTAGTTTTTTTTGCATGCAGATACACCTCGCCTGATAATGTTCAAAAAACATTATCAAACAAAATGTGGTATTCTCTTTGGGGTGATTTTTTGTTAAGCTTTAATCTCTTTGGGCTACAAATCGAATTTTATTCCTTGCGCTAATGGCAAGCTCGTAGTATAATTGATTGTATTGGTTTGCCTTCTCATGTAAATTTTCCATGCATCAGATCCAGATTCACGTCCTCCACCAGTTTCCTTTTCTCCACCAAAAGCTCCACCAATTTCGGCACCAGATGTCCCGATGTTCACGTTTGCAATTCCACAATCAGAACCAGTAACAGATAAAAACAATTCTGCTTCTCTTAAATTATTTGTCATAATTGCAGAAGACAATCCTTGCACTACACCATTCTGGATTTCTATAGCATTTTCAACTGTTCCTGAATATTTTAATAGGTATAAAACAGGAGCGAAAGTTTCATGCTGTACAATTTCAAAAGTATTCTCTGCCTCTGCAATTGCAGGTTTTACATAACAGCCACTTTCATATCCTTCACCAGAAAGCACTCCGCCTTCAACAAGAATTTTACCTCCTTGTGTAACGACTTGTTTCAAAGCTTTCTCATACATTTCTACTGCTTGCGTATCAATCAGAGGACCAACATGATTTTTTTCATCTAAAGGATTTCCGATTCGCAATTGTTTGTATGCCGAGATAAGAGCATCTTTTACCTTATCGTAAATACTTTCGTGAATAATTAAACGACGTGTAGAAGTACATCTTTGTCCAGCTGTTCCAACTGCACCAAAAACGGCACCTATAATTGTCATTTTTAAATCGGCATCGGGCGTTACAATTATTGCATTATTTCCACCTAATTCAAGCAATGATTTTCCTAAACGCCCTGCGACTACCTGCGCAACAGTTTTACCCATTCGTGTAGATCCTGTAGCAGAAATTAACGGAATACGTTTGTCATTGGTTAACAGTTCTCCTATACTATAATTTCCGTTAACCAAACAAGAAATACCTTCTGGGAGATTGTTTTCTTTAATAACTTCAGCCATTATATTTTGACATGCAATTGCACAAAGCGGTGTTTTTTCAGATGGTTTCCAAACGCAAACATCACCACAAACCCATGCCAAAGCAGCATTCCAAGCCCAAACAGCCACTGGAAAATTAAATGCAGAAATAATCCCAACAACTCCCAAAGAATGATATTGTTCGTACATTCTATGTCCAGGTCTCTCTGAATGCATTGTCAATCCATGCAATTGACGCGAAAGTCCAACAGCAAAATCGCAGATGTCGATCATTTCCTGAACTTCTCCGTAACCTTCCTGCAATGATTTGCCCATCTCGTACGAAACCAATTTGCCCAACGCTTCTTTGTTTTTACGCAATTTTTCGCCAAACTGACGAACAATCTCACCTCGCTGTGGCGCTGGCATTAATCTGAATTCCTTAAAAGCAACACTCGCCACTTCCATTACTTTTTCGTAATCAGCGGGAGATGATGTTTTAATTTTCCCTATTAATTGACCATCAACAGGAGAATAGCTTTCTAAAATTTCTCCATCTGAAAAATTATTAAGCCCTGTTGAAGTTCCTTCGTTAACGTCTTTTATTTTTAATTCCTTTAAAGCTTCTTGTATTGTAGCTTTTAATTCTTCGATTTTCATTATGAACTTTTTGTTATGTTTATCTCAAAGTCTTTTTTCTTCTAAAAAACGATTATTTAAATCGATTTTTGAAGTTTTACATCAGTACTTTCAAAAATCTTATCTGCTGATGATGCTACAAAACCTTGATATAATTCTCCATTTGCCATAGGATAACGAAGGGCAAATTCATAATAACATGATGGCACTTTTAGTGTACCTTCTTTAAAATCTATATCGTACAAATCTGCTAATGTGCTAGATTGTTCTAATAATTGTTCTGGAGTTCCTTTAATTTTTCCGCCAGAAGCGTTAAGTTTCCAACCATTATCTTCTAAAAAGTTATTTAATTCTTCTAATGTTTGAAATCCTTTTAATGCATTTGTGTTTATAGTGAAATGATTTGCTCTAAAACCATAAACATACATCCATGCCGCATATTCAGATTCTTCTAGCAGCGATTTGTAAACCGCTTGTGAATTTCCATTCCAAACTGCTCCACTTAAAATCAAATTCGGATCATTAAATGCATTTTGATCACAGCTGTCTAAAAGTTGCTGCACTGTTTCTTGTAATTCTGCAGAACATTTTTCTAATTCCAATTCCGAAATAAAAATTCTAGGAGCGTCTTTATCCAAAGCATTTTCATAATGTTTAGCATACAGCTTTTTGGTTTCAAAATAATATTCGCCTTTTGCCTCATATCCTACATTTAGAAAAGCTTTTTCTAATACTTCGATGTTGATACGTTTATCGTTAAAAGTTCGAATTGCAATATGGTCATTTTTTATTTCTTCACCTTTCTCTTCTAACAACTCATGTATTTTCAGTGCCGATGGAGTTATATCGATATATTGCTCCCATAGCTTTGTAAGTAGTTGATTGTTCTTCATTTGTTGGTTTGTTAAATAGTGTTATAATGACACAAACATATCAATAATACTGTTATTATAACAGTCAATGAAGTCGATTATTTACAATTAGACATTTTTAACATTTTTTTATGTATTTTTGACACTTTAAAAACCAGTTTGACAATTAGAATTGTCAAAATTATAGAAAACACAAATTGACATAACTTATGGCAAAGCTCAATAAGAACGAAAATACTGATTATTTAGATCGAGAAATTATTCAAAAGCTCAGCGAGAACAGTAGAATTGCTTTTTCAGATTTAGCAAAAGAATTAAACATTTCTAATTCATTAGTCCATTTAAGAGTTAAAAAATTGCAAGAAAGTGGAGTAATAACAGGTTTTTCTGTGAAATTAGATCCTAAAATGATGGGGTTTGAAACCACAACTTATACTGGAATAGTGACCAAAGAAGCACATTTTTCGTATTCGATTGCGAACAAACTCAAAGAAATTCCTGAAGTGGTAGAATGCCATTGGGTTTCTGGAAATTATGCTTTGTTCATTAAGATTGTTGCAGCAAATAATGAGGAGCTCCGTAAAATCTTATATGAACAAATTCATCAAATTGAAGGAGTAGGAAGCACTGATTCTTTTTTCTCTTTTGGTTCTGCATTTGAAAAAAACCTGCCAATCTAAGCGATAAAACTTTATATAAATAAAAAGAGCAGTAAAAATACTGCTCTTTTAAAGTATTGAGTTCTTTGTTAATAAAATAATCTAGTTTCTTTAACTTCTATAAAAAAGACTAACTTTTAACTGTTGCCATTAAATCATTAATTCTTGAAGTAGAAATTTCGGGATTTGCACCAGGCGCCTCAGCAACAAGCGCTCCAACTGCACAGGCAAAATCAATTGAACTTTGAGGATCTCTACTATTTAATAGTGAAGTGATTAAGGCCGCTAAGAAAGAATCTCCTGCACCAACAGTATCTGCAACTTCAATTGGGTAACCTCCATTTTCATAGATTTTCCCTTTCCATAGCAGTAAAGCTCCATGTTTTCCTTTGGTAACACACATCGCTGTGGCTTTCGTTTTTTCTTCAATAAAAGCCATGTTTTCTTCCAAAGTTTTAAAAGGAGAATTCATCTTTTTTGCGATCTCAAGTAATTCTTCATCATTAAATTTAATAAAGTCGGCTGATTGAATAAGCTCTTCTAAGATTTGATAAGTATAATGCGGTTTTCTTAAATTCACATCAAATACTTTATAAACATCACTTTGAAGCAATTCTTCCAGAGCATTTCTCGAAACGGTGTCACGGCAAACCAAACTTCCGTAAATCAGCACATCTGCTTCTGCAACGGTAGTTTTTGCTAAATCATTCAAAACAATTTTATCCCAAGCTGCCGGATAATTTATTTCATACGTTGCCGATCCACGTTCATTTAATGTAACGTTGACCAAACCCGTTGGAAAATCTTCTGACACTACAATCGTATCTGTTTCAAGCCCAAGTTCTTTTATTTGACTTTTTATTGCCTTTCCATCTTCGTCATTTCCTACACAGCTTATCATGGCTACTTCGCAACCTAACGTTTTCATGCGCAAGGCTACATTCAATGGAGCTCCGCCAATCTTTTTTTCATTGGCAAAGACATCCCAAAGAACCTCTCCGTATGCCATCGCCTTAAGGTTTTTTCCCTTATTCATTCTAGAATTATTTTAATATTAGTTTTTATTCGGGCTGCGTTACCAGAAGGTTTGAAATTGTACTTGTTTGCCCTTCTGCAATTAAACCCCATTTATTTTTGTCTCTTCCATAAATGCGATTGGTGAGCGCTGCTTTTCCGTTGATATAAAAAACTACAACACTTCCTTCAGCAATTACTTCAACATCATATTTTGTATTTATCTGAAAAGCAAAAGGCAAGCTTGTTACTTCCTGTGAAGCCGAATTATAACCGCTTATTTTTCCATTAGCAATATCCAAAACTACTTTATAATAACTTCCTGTATCATTGGTATGAAAAACAAATCCGGCTGTTCCGTTAGCTTTCGCTAAAGTGATTTCGGCTTTTATTTTTACTTTCTTTCCAACACTTTTAAAAGTAACCATTGCTTTTTCTGTTTCTCCAGATAAAGAATAAGTTCCATTATTAGCTGTTGCATTTCCTGAAATAGCATCTACTTCTGCAGTAGCATTCTTTTTCGAAAATAAATCCTTAACCGATTTCGGTGATTGCGTTCCTAAAGTTCCATCTGAATTTTGAATCAATTCATGAATAACCATATTTCCAGCCCAATCCTTGTTTCCTAAATCATTTTCAGGTGTTTTTCTGGCATTCCATCCAAAAAAATATCTTTTATTTCCGTCAGAAGCTGTTTTTCCTGCATAAAAATATTCTCCGTCAATTCTGTCATTCTCAGGTTTTATCCATGGCCCATTGATTGATGATGAAATTCTGTAATGCGTTCCTTTGTTTCCGCTCCAATTCTCAGAAAAAATTAAATACCAATTGCTTCCCATTTTGAAAATATCCGCACATTCCATCATCAGATAATTATCTTCAGGAGTTGTGGTATAAATTGGAGCTTCAACATCCCATTTTCCCGATGCAGGATCTGCGCTTGTAAAATGTAACAAAACAGCTTTTCTTCCTGGTTCTGTCTGTGTGCTTACTAACATTGAATATTTTTTCAATTCATCATTATAAAACACGTGCGGATCTCTGAAATCATAGTTGTAATATCCTGCAGGAGCTGTAATTTTAAAAGACGGAACTTTTGTCCATTTTTTCAAGTCACTACTTGTTGCGCATAAAACACTTTCTCTGGCATTCGACTGCACAAAAGCCGGACTTTCATTGTGCCCTGTATAATAAAAATAATAGAGATTACCCACTTTGACAACTGATCCTGTGCCAATAGCAAAATCAGGTTCAAGCGTTGTACCATACGGAATGGTTTGACCTTCATAAGTAAAATGTGCCAAATCTGTGCTTTGGTATTCATGAATATCATGAAATCCTTTTCCAGCAGGTTTATTCTGTGCGTCATGCAAAAAATAAATATGAAATTTTCCGTTATCGAAAAAAGGCATAATATCTCCAGTATAACCTGCACTGTAATAAGGATCGGTTGTACCCATCCATTGCGCTGGCGGAACAGGAAAAACACTTGTAATTTCAGAATTCCCTCCTGAAATGGAACCTCCAATATAATTTTCATCCTGACTACACGAAGCAAGTGAAAAGAAAATAAAGGCAATTGTGATTATATTTCTATATTTCATTTTAATTAAATTCAAAGTGGATTATTTTGCTGCTAAATAATTGATACTGTTTTGTGTCAGCAGTTTAATGTTTGTGATAAACTCATTTGCCTGACTTGGCACTCCGCTGCTATTGGTTTCATTGTACCAATCATAAGCTCCCATAGAAATAACAATTACATTTTTATTTGTGCTTGTATTTGGAAATTCTGCAATTGTAACCCTTCCGTTAAGTTCATTATCCCACGCTTCACTTGCGAGATTTGTTCCTCCGGTTTGGTTTCTCCAACCTTCTCCATTATTGTATCCGCCCCATTCTGGTAAAAACCACCACGCTGTATGATTTAATCTGAAAGTTCCACTTTGCAGTAAATTGGCTTTTCCAGCTTCAAAAGTGGTTAGACCTTGGAAAATTGGATGACCTTCATGACCAACGAATGACATTCCCCATGAATTTCCGTCTACAAATCCGTTTGGAGGAAAGTCACCAAAAACATTATTTGGTCCTTTTCCTGACGGAACAATTCCTAAAGCATCAACATATTGTGAAGCAAATGAAGTCAACAACAGATTTCCTCCATTTGTTCTGAAATTTTTCAATGCATTTGTAACCGCAGGATTATAAGCTACAGAAGGTAAATTGGCAGCCGAATCAAAATGCCACCAAATGACGTCAATATCACTTAAATCGGCACCGTTTTGTATACTTTCGAAAGAAATATATTTAGCTCCTGGGAAGTTATCAAACAACCAGTTCGAAGCCATAACTTCATCCATATTTGTAATTCCTGATCTTGTAGCCGCAGTTCCTAAAAACGCCACAGTTAATCCTGTTACCGGAACTCCAACATTTGCGGTATAATTAACGCTTTTTCCGTTTGATGTTATTACAAAAGTAACTGCATTTGTAAAATCAACTGTTGCTCCTGAAGCAGGTGAAATCGTAACACCAGCAGTTGTTTCAATTACTGGTTTAAGCGCTGTTAAATCAGTATTTTCAGGAAGCGTCATATTAATGGTTTTGCTAATGTCGTTTACAGTCGCTGCAACTCCATTAATTGTAAAACTCTTAATTGGACTCAAAACGGTTGTAGTCACTGTATAATCTTTATATAAATTACCGTTAACCACTCTGAATTTTACCGGATTTGTAAAATTCATCGCCGAATTTAATTCCGGATTTGATGTCGCACCTTCTACAAAAACAACTTCCGGTTTTATAGCTGTTATGTCAGATCCGTAAGGCATTACAACAGTAATTTTTCCTGTTGTCTGATCAATGTTTCCTGAAACTCCATCCAATTTGAATGAAAGTACATTTGAAGGCGAACTCACATCAAATCCGCCAGTTTCAAAACTATTTTCGCAGGCAGTAATCATAAAAATCATTGCGAATACTATAGACACTTTGGTCCAATATTTATTTAAAGTTTTTTTCATATTGCTGATTTTTTAAAGATTAATAACCTGGATTCTGTTTATACAATCCCTGACTGAAATTAATTTGCTTCAACGGAATTGGGCAATATTCTTCTTTATGCGCATCAAAAAAGGCATCTTGATAATAGGTACGTTTTGTTTTTTCTTTTGCATAAAAATCATTCATAACCTGATCTGTAATTCCCCAACGAACAAGGTCAAAGAATCGGCTTCCTTCCATTGCCAATTCTAAACGACGTTCCCAACGCAACGCTTTACGGGCAAAATCCTGTGTCCAGTTGCAATTGCTTCCATCCACATAAGTATTGATTTTGAAGTTACTCACATATGGCAGTCTTCCTGTACTCTGCGCTGCTCTTTCTCTGATTTCATTAATCAACGGCAAAGCTTCAGATTGTCTTCCTAATTCAATCAAAGCTTCGGCACGCATCAAAATCACATCGGCATAACGAATCTGAATTCTGTTTTTAGAATTTCCGTAAAATGGGTCAATATTTACAACACAGCTGCAATTTGGTGCAACGTTTTCTTTTAAAGAAGCGTAATAACCATACGTTCCTGGAGAACGTACCCAAGCTTCAACATATAAAAATTCTGGATCATATTTATAAGGCAAGCCAGGCATTGCAACGGTATGATACAATCTAGGATCAACCGTATTTGCATCTATATTTTTGTAATCAAAATCTTCGTTGTTGTACGTATCAAATTCAGGCAAACCATTTGCTCCTGTTTTAAAAGCATTCACTAAATTTTGGCTTGGTTTATGAAAATCACAACAGCCTAAACCTTGTGGCGTAGAAAGAACATCCGAGAAATTTAATCTTCCGTATAAAGTTCCGTCGTTATCAGAAAACTGAATCGAGAAAATAGATTCAGGTCCGTTTTCGTAAGTTCCTGGTAAGAAGTTGTTGGCAAAGTCAGGTTCTAAAGAAGCTTTTCCAATTACTTTATCCGTTGCTGCAATTACTTCCTGCAAATGCTGCTGACTGATTCCTGTAACTTTAAATGTTTCATCCTGCGTATAAGCCTGATACAGTCTAGTTTTTGCCAAATAAGCATAAGCTGCTTTTTTATTGGCACGTCCAACTTCTGGTTGTGTGTCAGGCAAATTATCAGCCGCAGCTTGAAAATCTTCTGCAATTTTTTCCCAAAGTTCTTCATTTGAAAGTGCTTTGTTTGAAATCGTTTTATACTCTTCTACCGGAACATCTTCGGTAATATAAGGCACATTTCTGAACATGATTTTCAGCATAAAATAAAAATGTCCTCTTAAAAAACGCATTTCAGCCATACGTGTTTTCTTCAATGGATAATCAGCTTCTGAGATTTGCTCTAAAGCTTTCAACGCTTTATTGGCTCTTGAAACACCAACATAACTGATGTACCAGAAACTGTCCAACTCTCCAAAATCTGGACGGATATTATTTGAAACTTCAAAAAAGTGAAAATCCTGAATATCATTTGTCCCGCTTCCGCCTTTGTAGGCATCATCAGAACGAACATTTCCAAATGGCCATAAACTGTACGGAGAATCGTAATGATCATTTCCTAATTGAGCGTAAGCAGCATTCATAAATCCTTCAACATTCTCAGGCGTTACAATATCTTTTTCTGACAAAACGCCACGCGGATCATTTTCTAAAAAATCGGAACAGGAAGCGAAGAAACCTATCGCTAAAAATCCTGCCATATATATTATTTTTTTCATTTTTTTAATCTTTTATTATAAAGTAAAATTAAGACCTGCCGTAAAAGTTGTTGGCTGTGGATATCCAAAACCTGCATTTTCAGGATCAACTCCTGTGAAGCTTTTTGCATCAAGAATCAATAAATTTTGACCGCTGATGTACAGTCTGAAGCTTTCCATACTTAGCTTTTTCAATAGTTCTTTTGGCAAACTATATCCAAGTTGCAAAACTCTTAGTTTAAGGTAACTGCCATTTTCTACATAATAAGTCGAAAATCTAGATTCTGCATTTCTGTCAACCGTTGTCAAAGCCGGAATAGTTGAACTTGGATTGTCCAAAGACCAGGCATTCAGTAAACGAGTTCCTTTATTTGATCCTACGTCATCAACACTCCAAAAATCAGTTTGATATTTTGTGTTGTTAATCACGTCAACATCTGTTGCACCTTCCCAAAAAGTGGTAAAATCAAAGTTTTTATAAGACAAGTTTAAATTGATTCCGTACAGCAATCCTGGATTTGGGTTTCCAATCCATGTACGATCTTTATCTGTAATTACGCCATCGCCATTTAAATCTTTGTAACGAATTCTTCCAAGGCCTTTTCCTTCTTGAATAGCCGAATTATCAACCTGATCCTGACTTGTAAACAGGCCATCAGTAACGTAACCGTACATCGAATTTATTGGTCGTCCCAAGATATTATCGTTTAGACCATCGCCTCCATAATTGTTTTTAACTTCATCTGGTAATTTGGTCATTTTGTTTCTGTTAGCCGAAATATTGCCTGAAATATCATATTTCAATCCAAATGAAGTTTCGTCATGATATCCTAAAGAAAATTCCCAACCTCTGTTTTCCATAGAAGCTCCATTTACCCAACGGTTTCCACCTTCTCCTATAACTCCTAAGTACGGTGGCAATACCAAAATATCATCCGTTTTCTTGATATAATAATCTACAGAACCGCTTACTTTTTGTTTGAATAAACCAAAGTCCAAACCAATATTGGTCTGTGTCGTAGTTTCCCATTTCAAATCATCATTTCCTGATTGCGTTGCGATAAAACCAGACGGAAGCAATCCGTTTCCGTTTCCTGCAATATCGTAAGCAGTTCCGTAAGACGTTGCCCAAGTTGGGCTTCCGCCTGCGTAACTTGCAAGATAAAGCGAGTAAACTGCTGTATTGCTAATTTCTTGATTACCGGTTTGCCCCCAACCTGCTCTTAATTTTAAGTCAGAAAAAACAGGAGCATTGTTTTTAATGAAGTTTTCGTTGCTAATTCTCCATCCCGCTGAAACTGCCGGAAATGTTCCGAATTGATTGTTTTTTCCAAAACGAGAAGAACCATCACGACGAATAGTACCCGAAACCAAATAACGATTATCAAACTCGTAATCTGCTTTTCCAAAATAAGAAAGTAAAGAATATACAGTCGAAGTTCCGCTGGTAAAAGATTCTCCTGTTCCTGCATCTGGATACATATAATCTGGCGTTTCAATCAAAAAGTCATTTTTACGCAACGTGTTTGTATCATAAGTATCTTTATACATCTCCGTTCCCGCCATCAAATTCAGATTGCTTTTTCCAAAGTTTAAGCTATAAATTGCTGTATTCGTCCAAGTCCATTTATCACTAATTGACTGATCGATAGTTACAGAAGTCTGATCGTTTTGCAAATAACCCGATTTGTAACTTCTTTGCAGCGTACGTTTTTTATAAAAACCATAATCCATTCCGAAACTGGTTTTGATATGCAGATTTTTAATGATTTCCAAATCCGCATAAACGTTACCAAAAAGGCGCAAATAATCGTATTTGTTATCTTTATTATATTCTAAAAGACGAACAGGATTTTGTCTGTCGTTCATTCCTCCAACAGGACCTCCCCAACCTATTCCATCTACAGTGTGAACCGGAATAATTGGCAAAGCTCTAAGTGCAGGATCTAAAACGCCAGGATCTGTCACTTCGTTTGTACGGTTTAAACTGAAATTTTCTCCAATAACTAATTTCCCGTCAAAATATTTATACGAACTGTTCATTCTAGCCGAAATTCTTTCGAAATCAGTAGTTTTTACTACACCTTCGTTATCATAATAACCAAGCGAGAAAACATAATTTCCTTTATCTGATGCATTTGAAACAGACAAATCATAAGAATTGGCAACTCCGGTTTGAGAAATAGCATCATACCAATCTGTATTTGAAGCTTTAAGAGTTTGCTGTGCATCTAAATATTCTGGAACCAAAACTTTATTCAATTGCGGTTTATTATTATTTACCGACCAATCAAACTGATAGCGTAAATTATTGTTATTCGGATTTAAACCGTCGTTAATATTTGCTTGCCAAAGCGCCTGTCCAAATTGGTTTGCATTTAGAACATCTAACTTTCTTGAATAATCAGAAAAGGAAGCATAGGTGCTGAAATTGATTCTCATTTTGCCTTCTTTTCCTTTTTTGGTTGTAATGATAATCACACCGTTCGACGCTCGGGAACCATAAATACTTGCAGAAGAAGCATCTTTCAGAACCTGAATGGTTTCAATATCATTCGGATTTAGTTCATGCATTCCAGATTTTGTCGGCATTCCGTCAATAACATAAAGCGGATCTGTGTTATTCAAAGTTCCAACACCACGAATCACCACTTTGGTATTTCCGCCGCTTGGCGAACCATCCGACGATACCTTTACTCCAGCAATTCTTCCTTGTAAAGCTTTTATAGGGTTTGGTTCCGGCTGTTTCATGACTTCCTTCATGTTTACAACAGCAACCGCTCCTGTAATATCCGTTTTCTTTTGTTTTGAATATCCCGTTACAACAACTTCATTCAATTGATTGTTGTCAACTTTTAGCGTCACATTGACTGTTTTTTGCCCTTTAGCTGAAATCGATTGCGGGGCATATCCTATAAAAGAAACTACAAGTACAGCATCTGGAGCAACATTCGGCAAGGAAAAATTTCCGTCAAAGTCAGTTACTGAACTGGTATTGGTTCCTGAAATAATTACTGTCGCTCCAGGAAGCGGCATTCCGTCATCAGACGAAAACACCGTTCCTTTTATTCCGTTTTCCTGAGCCGTCATCATCAGCATCGGAAAGAAGAAAAATAGAAAATAAATAATCTTACTTTTCATAAATTAATGGTTTTGGTTATATTTAATTGGTTAATTACGTAGTTAGTATTTCGAATGCCAATTTTAAGTGGCCGATCTATTTCAGAATAAAGCATAAAAGGTCAGAAAGGAATAATCTTTCGAATGTTTTCAAGCTTTAGCAATCATTTCTTCACTAAAGAAAAAGTGCTTTTGCTATTCTTTTTTAATGACTTTTAGAAAAATTTAGTTCTTGAATTTTAAAATTGTTTATCTCTATTTTTTCTTTCGAAGAAATAGATAAAGCTGAGAATGGTTTATTTAGAAAAAAGATTTCAGTCATCACTTTTTCGCCATTGTTATAAAAAATTTCAATTGAAGTTTTATCCAAAATAATTTTAAAAGCGGCACTTTTTTGGCTTCCTTCCAAAAACACCTTACTCATGGTTGAAGCAAACTTATCAGAGAAATCAACTTTACCGGCTTTAGAACGATCTATGAATAGAAAATTCTCTTTGTTATTGAGTCCAAAACTTAAAGATTCGCCATCTAAATTAGAAAGTGTAAAAGTGTAATCGCACTGTTTTAATTTTTTTAAATCTAAGCTAATAATGCTTTTAGTCAAATCATTAAAACCATCTTTAACCAATGTTAAATTTCCTTTTCCGTTTAAACTCTTTGCACTAATAGTTTCAGCAACATAATTATTTAGTTCTCGTACTGGCATACTAACCAAATTATAATTGCCCTCTTTTTTAACCAGTTTCAATTCGCGCGGAATTGTAGTACTACTTCTCCAAGTTGTTGTTGGAACTTGCTGTGCATATTCCCAATTTGACATCCATCCGATAAATAATCGTCTTCCATCTGAGCTTGGAACGTTATTCCAAGTTACTCCGGCATAATTATCTTTTCCATAATCTGCCCAAACTGCTTTTTCGTTATTTACTCTTTCCGCAAAACTTTGATCCATCGTGAAAGTTTTTCCGTCAAAATCTCCAACAAAATATTGAACTCCAGAACCTCCGTTTGGCCCGCCTGGATTAAGATTTACGATTAAAACCCATTTGGTTTCTTTTGTTCCTTCTACTTTTATTTCGAAGAAATCGGGACATTCCCAAACACCGCCATGAGCACCAATATTTTTTCCAAATTCAGATGCAAATTCCCAGTTTTTTAGATTCGCTGATTTGTAAAAATGAATTCGATCCTGTGCTGCCAAAGCCATAATCCATTGTTTATGCGTTTCATCCCAAGATACTTTTGGATCTCTAAAATCTCTAATTCCAGGATTTTTCACGACAGGATTTCCTTCCTCAAATTTCTGCCATGTAAAACCATTATCATTAGAAAAAGCAATATCCTGATGTTCCACATCAATTTTACCTTCTTTCTCCTTTGTCATATCATGCAAAGTATAAATGGCAACAATTGGTGCTGTATTTCCAGTTCCTAATCCAGATGTATTGTGCGTGTCAACAACAGCACTTCCTGAAAATATATATTTGTCTTTATCTGGGTAAAGCGCAATTGGCTGTTCTTCCCATTTAATTAAATCTTTAGAAATGGCATGTCCCCAATGCATTGGTCCCCATGTATTTCCGTCAGGATAATGCTGGTAGAATAAATGATAATATCCATTGGCGAAAAACATTCCGTTAGGATCGTTCATCCAGCCTTTTTTTGGCGTAAAATGAAAATTTGGTCGATACATTTGTTCTTCCGCTGTGTTCGATACAGTTACGGCAGCAGTTTGTGCAGTTGCAGAAGACGGTTTTAATCCTACTATCGACAGTAAGGCAGCACTATAAAGAGCTAACGGCAGATGTTTCTTTGATTTCATTTTTGTGGTTATTTTTTTTAGTTAGTGTTTCGCTTAAAGCTTCTAAAGAGATTCCTTTTGTTTCCGGCATCAGAAAAATTACAAATAACAATTGTAAAACCATCATTAAAGTAAAAATAAGGAATACAACTTCGGGTCCGATTTCTGAAAATAACATTGGAATTAAAGACGGAATAATCGCAGCCAAAACCCAATGTACTGAACTTCCAAATGCTTGTCCAGATGCTCGAATATGATTTGGAAATATTTCTGAAATAAAAACCCAAATTACCGCGCCCTGACCAATTGCATGTGAAGCAATAAAAAGGAAAAGGAAAATAGGAACTGATAAACCTCCCCAATTGTAATAGAAAGAAGCCGATACTAGTCCGAGTGAAATAATATATCCAACAGAACCAATGTACATTAACAACTTTCTTCCTAATTTGTCAATTAATGCTACACCAATTAAGGTGAAAATAAGATTTGTAACTCCAATTCCGATACTGCTTAACAACGCTGTATTTTGTCCTAAACCGGCTTCTTCAAAAATTCTTGGCGCATAATATAGAAATGCATTAATTCCAGAAAACTGATTGAAAAAGGCAATTAAAAAAGCCAGAATCAATGGGAAACGGTACTTCTTCATGAAAATATTTTCGTGTTTGGTAACACCGTTTTCACGGGAATCGTCCAGCAAATCTGAAATATTTGCTGACGGATCAATAGTATATAACACTTTACGGGCTTCTTCGTCACGATTTTTAGATAAAAGCCATCTCGGACTTTCCGGAATTGACAAAATAAACAGAATATAAATTAGAGAAGGAATTGCCTGAACTCCAATCATCCATCTCCAGGCATTTTCGCCAATATCTTTTAAAAAGTAATTAGAGATAAAAGCAATTAAAATTCCTAATACAATATTAAACTGATACAAAGCAACCAATCTTCCGCGTTTCTCTGCCGGAGCAATTTCTGACACATAAGCCGGAGCAGCAATAGTAGAAGCACCAACTCCTAAACCGCCAATAAATCTAAAAGCAGCAAATACAAATGGATTATTTGCAAAGGCAGCACCAATTGCTGAAGCGAAATATAAAATACCAATCCAGAACAGCGTTTTTTTACGTCCTATTTTATTAGTTGGGATTCCTCCAAAAATAGCGCCAACTACAGTTCCCCATAAAGCCATTGCCATAACAACTGAACCATGAAAGGCATCTGACGAGTGCCACAGAAGCTGTAATTGTTTATCAGCTCCAGAAATAACTACGGTATCAAAACCGAAAAGAAAACCTGCCAGTGCAGCAGTAACAGACCAAATCAATATCTTATTCATTGTACATGTATTAAAAACTTGTTGCTAAGATATCTGCAAAAAAATCAACTTATTTTTAATGATGTTACAATTTATTTCTATAAATATTGATAGTTTAGCACTTTAAGCTCAAAACCTTTATTTACAAGGTTTTACGTAAATTAAAAATCTTTTACGAAAACCTTGTAGTTTCGATTTTGTTACATCACCTTCAAAATTGATACTTTAAAAGAAACAATTTCAAAGACAAATTAGCTGGACGTTTTATATTCTTTAGGAGAAATTCCAAATTTATTCTTAAAAGCTGTAGAAAAATAGTTTGGAGAAGAGAAACCTAATGAGTACGCAATTTCAGAAATATTCATTTCATTTGACTTCAAAAGCTCTGCTGCTTTCTCTAATTTGACATTATTAATATGGTCACTAATATTAATTCCTATTATGGCTTTCACTTTTCTATATAGCTGAACTCTAGAAACGCCTAATTTGTCTGCCAATTCTTCAACAGAAAATTTAGGATTCTCAACATTTGTCATAATAATGCTATTCATTTTGGTAATGAAAGTTTGTTCTTGGTTTCCAAATTTAGATTCAGGTTCTACACGATATATATTATTGGTATAATAATAACGTAATTTTTCTCGGTTGAAAAGCAGACTCAAAATAGACTGTTTCAAAATTGAAAGACTAAATGGTTTAGTCAAATAGAGATCGACACCGCTTTGTAATCCTTTTAAAACAGCTTCTTTATTGCTTTGCGCCGTTAAAATAATAATAGGAATATGTGAGGAACGAAGATCTTTTTTTAATTCTTTGCTAATTTCGTAACCATCTTTATCCACTAGATTAATATCACAAATAATGATATCGGGAATAATTTCTAAAGCTTTTTCTATAGCATCACTCCCATCAGAAATATTTACAATATATTCATTAGATAATTTAGCTTTTAAGAAAGTTACCAAATCGGCATTATCTTCTATAATTAAAAGTGAATGCTTCTCAGAATCTGCAATTGCATTTAAATCTTTTAATTCTGATTCTAGTTCCAAATTATCAGTAATCAGATTTGGAATACTACTTAAATTTTCTACTTTTTGAATAATTTCTGAAGGCTGCAAATGCTCATTCCCTTTCAAAAGCGTTATTATAAATTCGCTGCCTTGTTTTGATTTCAATTCAATATTTCCTTTATGCAAAAGCACAAATTCTTTCGATAAATGCAAACCAATTCCCGAACTGTTTTTATTATTATTTGATGCTCTAAAAAATGGATTAAAAACATTTGACAATTCATTTTCGGGAATTCCAATTCCAGAATCTTTAAAATGGATTTTAACTGAATTATCAGATGATTCAATAATCGAAATCGTAATTTTTCCGTTATCTGGCGTAAATTTAAAAGCGTTTGACAATAGATTGAAATACACTTTATCCATCAAATTTCGATCAATAAAAAGATCAAGACTTTTGTTTTTGCAAATCAATTGAAAATCAATATTTCTGCGCGCAGCTTCACCTTTGAAATTAAGCATGACTTCATTAGTAAAATCATAAATCTTAGTATTGGAAGCTCTTAAAGTAAATTTTTGCTCTTCAATTTTTCTGAAATCTAATAATTGATTAATTAATCGCAATAAGCGGTTAGAATTTTTATGGATTAATTTAACTTCGTCAATCAATGCAGTTCCTTTAATTTTATCATTTTCTATTAAAGATTCCACATAACTCATTATTAAAGTGATAGGAGTTTTAAACTCGTGTGAAAGTCCTGTAAAAAAACTCAATTTTGCAGCATTACTTTTAGCCGCAAGTTTTGCCATTTCCTGAATTTCACTATTCTGATGAATAACAGTTTGGTTAATTTTCTCCAGCTGTTTCTTTTTCTTAGAAATCGAAATCGTAGAATAAATGCTATAAATGGTTAAGCTTAAAATAATTACAAGAAAGAAACTCAGTAAACGAACCAAATTGTTTTGTGAAGCATATTCTTTTTCCTGTACTTTAATGGCCTCTTGCTGCGATTCTATTACAACTTGCTGCTGATCTACTTTATCCATTTGGTTTTCGATAATTTCTGCATTATTTTTATCGATAACAATAGTATTTAATATGTTGTTTTTGGAAATAGATTCTTTGTTGTAAATTTTCAATGCTAGTTTTAAAGCCTCATTTCCTCCAGTAGGATATAAAATTGTTCCATCTAGAACACCATTTTTTACCAATTCAATTCCGCCATTTACACTGTTTAATGCATCAACACCAATAAACTTAATTTTATTTTCTAATCCTAAAGTTTTGGCAGTTTCCCAGGCGCTCAAAGCCATTCGGTCATTATGCGCAAAAATATATTCAACGTCGGGATTTTGCTGAAGAGCAATCTTTAATGGCTCTTTCACAGACTCTTTTTCCCAATCTCCTTGAATGGTTTTAACAATGCTAAAACGTTTATTTTCATTGATAATCTGATTAAAACCAAGCGATCTTTCATAGGCTGGCGAAGACCCATTTGCTCCTGTAATTTCGATAATTTTACCAGTACCTTTGCTGTGCGAAATAATATAACGAGCGCCAATTCGACCAATTTCTATATTATCGGCACCTAAATAAGCTGTATAATTTTCTCCCTCAATTTTTCGGTCGACAACCAAAACGGGAATTCCAGCTTTGATTGATTTTTCTACAACAGCTGTCAATGGTTTAGATTGAATAGGAGAAACAATTATAACATCAACTTTATTAGAAATAAATTTTTCAATGTCTTCTATCTGTTTATTGACATTGTTATTGGCATCTTTAATTGTCAAATCGACTTCTGGTCTCAGCGACGCTTCAATTTTAATAGAACTATTCATTTGTTTTCGCCAATCATCGGTTGTCATGGCCTGCGAAAAACCAACTTTAATCTTATTTCCTTGTTTTTCTTTACAAGAAATTAAACTTAATGATACTGCAAAAGCCAGTACAATATATTTTATAAATTGATACATGTGGTAATGAGGTTTTGTAAATAGTGTAAGTTTTGAAAATAGCCTTCTGAACCAACAGCTTGCCAATATAGTTAGGAAGGAAATATATTAGGTGGCAAACAAGAAGGATATTATAAAAAAGTAAAATTAAACTTTTATTTCATCTTGACAAATTACACTAATTATTTATAATCAAAAACCCGTAAACAACTAAACATCAAAACATTTAACAATAAAACTCGCATGTTAAAAATTATGTTTATCAAAACAAAACAATTATTTAACGCATCAAAGTTGCATTAAATAAAGAAATACTTTTAATTTACTTCTTCTAATTAAAGCACAATGAACAGACGCAAATTTTTAAAAGGCTCATCAGTTTTGGCAGGACTATTTACTCTTAGTCCTTCCGTTATCTTATCAAATGATTTAGGAGCGATAAATAAAAAAGGAAAAAAAGCAAAAAACATCATTTTTCTTATAAGTGACGGAATGAGCACCGGAACGTTACAAATGGCCAATCTTTACTCTCAAAATATTTTGGGGAAAAATGGAAATTGGATGAACCTTTATAAAGAGAATAAAGTTTCGAGAGCTTTAATGGATACCGCATCTGCAAGTTCTGCAGTAACCGATTCTGCTGCTGCAAGTTCATCTTTTGGAGGTGGACATCGCGTTAAAAACGGTGTGCTGAATATTGGTCCGAATGGAGAGAAGTATCTTCCAATCTGGCAGAAATTTAAGAATGCTGGAAAAAAAGCAGGCTGCGTTACTACAGTTACCATTACTCATGCAACTCCTGCTGGTTTTTGTGTGAATTCTGATAGCAGAAATGCTGAAAATGAAATTGCAGAAATGTATGCCAATCTTGGACTGGATGTAATGATGGGAGGCGGCGATGAGTTTTTTAATCCTTCTAAAAGAGCTGATAAAAAAGATGTTTATAAAATTTACGAACAAAAAGGATATCAGGTATTAAAACAAAAATCAGATTTAGAGAATATTAAAAAAGGTGAAAAAACATTAGGCGTTTTTAATTCTGGTGCACTTCCGTACACGATTGACAGAAATAATATTGAGGCTCTACAACAAACGCCTACTCTTGCCGAAATGAGTGCGGCAGCTATTGACCAAATGAAAGATCATAAAAATGGTTTTGTATTGATGATTGAAGGCGGAAAAGTAGATTGGGCTGCACATGCAAATGATATTGCAGCTTTAATTCATGATCAGCTTGCTTTTGATGAAGCAGTTAAAACTGCAATTGATTTTGCTGAAAAAGATAAAGAAACGCTTGTAATTATAACAACCGATCACGGAAATGCAAATCCAGGTCTTATATATGGCGCTGATGCAACCAAAAATTTCAATAGTATTGCAGATTATAAATACACCAACGAATATATTTTAAACGCTATTCATGCAGATTTTAATTTGCAGCAAGTTAAAGATTGGATAAAAGAAACTAATAAAATCAGTCTTACAGATGATGAAGCTAAACATTTATTGAATTTCTATTCTGGATTAGAAAAGCAGGAAGATGGCTTATACAATTACAAAAAACTGCCTTTTAAAGCTTACTCTGAAATTCAGAAAAAGCATAATAATGTGGGATGGATTAGTATGGACCATTCGGGAGATTATGTCGAATTGGCAATGTTTGGCCCAGGTAGCGAATTATTAAAGCCTTTTGTGCAAAACATAGATCTTCATTATTTGATGCTACAAGCATCTATTGAAAAAGAAGATTAAACTTTTTTTTGAAAACAATCTAATCTTCAAACAATAAACAGACCTTCAATTAAATTGAAGGTCTGTTCTATTTTAAGACAAAGGTTTCACGAATTAAAATCCTGCTTTTCATTGATTAGCTTTTGCTTTTTAAACTGATAAATTGAACCTGCAACAAATAGTACTAATAAAACAAGAAGCGTATTGCTTATTATTGGGTCTTTTATATCCTTAGCCAATGGATGACTTAATGGAATTCTTGTAAAAGTTTCATTAACTGTAGGAACTAGAGACAGAAAAAAACTAAAAGACAACCAAAAGTTTTCAAAATAGCGAGCTCTTCTACTATTTTTTCTCTTAGAATTCAGAAAATAAGCTGCTAAAACAAGAATAATTATAAAAATAGAAAAGACATGTCCAGGATTAAATCCACCATGTTTTGATATGCCTAATGATGTCAGTGAAGTAACAATTGTCCCGTAAAAATATATTTTACCAGATGATTTGTTTATATTGATTTTACCATATTTGATAAAATCTGCTATTGCTGCAATGATCGCTGCAACACCTATAATTGTATGAAAAATTCCTAAGCTTGATAATCCCATTTTTTATTGATTTAGATTGTTTGAAAATACACAGCAAACTTCGGATAAATCAAAGAAAATGGTTTTGTCGATTTGTTCAATTATTTGTCAATTTAGTTCACAAAAAAGCATCCAAAAGAATGTATCTTAAGGATGCTTAAAAGAATATGTAAAACCATTTTTTAATTATTCATTGTCCTTTTTCTGGCGGAAATTTGTTGGACTTATATTGTATTTACTTGTAAAGCTTTTGGTAAAATTGGCCAGATCATTAAAACCGCAATCAAACGCTATTTCTGTAATACGCTGATCTGAAACTTGCAGTAACTGAGCTGCTTTCTCGAGCTTTTTAACCTTAATGTAATTTGCCGGCGTATCGTTGTATATTTTTGCAAATTCACGTTTGAATGATGAAACGCTCAAATTGTTCAATTGTGCTAATTCCTCAATAGTTAGCTGCGAAAACAAATTTGCTTCTATAATTTGTTTGAAAGTATAAGTTGTAGGAGAAAAAAGTTGCGACAATATCACTTGTATTGATTCTGAATTTTGTGTTTGTGATAACAGCAGAATAATCTCTTTTAATTTTAAAATCAGAATATCTTCATTGATAAGAGAAGGATTTTCAAAATAAAACAGTAATCCTTCGATGTATTTCTGGATTAGAAAATCATTGTTTATTTTTTCACTAGATTTATTCGAGATTACGTTTAGAGGCCTCTGTAAAAGCTGCGGAAGATCTCTGTCGTATATCTTTTTTAATATCTCTGGATAAAAAGTGACAATTACAATTTCACAATTATTTTTTGACTTTGAATTATGAATCTGCTTTCCAGAATTTATACAGTTCAGTAATAATGAATAATTGGCGGTAATGTTTATTTGTTGGTCATCAATTTGATATTCAACATCTCCGCCTTTTACATATAAAAAACAGGCCTGTTCTGTAACAGGAAAATCAAAATGAAACGGTGGTGCTAATTCAATTTTCTGAATCAATGTCTTGCCGTACAAATCGTGTTTTTTATAGTCGTTTACCATAATTTTTATTTATTTTACCACTATTTTGATTTAAGCGTATCTTTTACTCTACCCCCTTCACGACGAGGTAATCTTGTACTATCACTTTCTCTTGATCGTCTTGTTTCTGGCTGTAAATTGTTTAATTCGCTTTCTTCTGCAAAAGTTGTATCTTCTTTAAATTTACCTGTAGAAATTTCAAAATCATCTGCAGTTCCCGTAATTTTCATCGGAATGTTAATAAGCCCCATTGGCGGAAGACCTAAACGGAATCCAACATTAATTTTACCATCCATTGTAACTTGCCCTTCGAGTTTTCCTCTAAAACCTGCCATTTTCATAGTTGTAGGCGTAATCGTCATTACATTATTTTTTATGGCCGAATGAATGGCAATTTTATTAAATGACGCTTTTTCTAAATCTGCCGCATCAGCTTTTTTAGCTACATGATTTAAAAGTTTAAAATTTTTGAATTTAATGTCTTCCAAAGTCAAAGTTCCTTCACCTTCAATAGATTTAAAATCAATATCCATATTCTGATCTATACTTCCTCCAAGCTGATAATCGACTGATACTAATCCGTAGGCATCTTTAGCCATACTGACCAATTCGGCAAAGATTGGAATTTCTGCATAAGCACGCTGAATATCAAAATTACTGGCTTTAAAATTTGCATTATATTTTGCTAAACGTCTATGTTGCGCTTTATAATCTCCTGTCATTGCGATTTTGGTTCCAGCCATATTAAAAGCGGCTTCTGTTACCTGAACTTTTCGATCATTAACCACAAGTGTTCCAACAAAATCTTTAATTTTATATGTATCAAATTGAAGATTATTAACTTTTGCTGAGATTTTCAAATCGGCAGTGCTTGGAATTCTAATTACGTAGTTTTTGTTTTTATCAGTACTGGTTTTACTATTTGCATTTACAGCTGTAGAATCTGTTTTCTGCATTGTTTCTTCTTCCGCTTTCTGGTCTGTATATTTGGCAATCATATCAAAAAACTCGTTAGCATTAATCTGTTCGCTTGATAAATTAATATCTGCTTTAAGCTTTTCGTTAGCTTGACGTAAATATTTTCTATTAAAAAGATATCGCAATACGTTGTGGATATAACCATTTAATACCACATCAGATTTACCATACGTAAGATTGAATTCTTCAAAACGCATTTTATCCTTAAAGAACTTAAATGTTCCTTTAGAGATCTCAAAAGGTTCTGGAAACAGGGTGCTTTTAATTACCAAATTTTTAGCTTCTAGCTTGCCTCCATTTTTAATATTGTCGTAATTTTTGGCATCTATATCTTTTTTAGAACCTTTGGCAATAAGATTGGTCTGGATAATTCCTGAAATGCTCATATCTTTTACAGGAAAAATCTGCGTTAATTTACCAACATCTAATGTTCCTTGAGTTTTGATGTTATAAACCAAATCATATAGATTAGTTACCTCACCCTGAACTTTAAAAGGTGATCCTGCTAATACAAATTCGGCAGGCTGTAATTTCACATTTAAGTCTTCTCCAGTTCCTTTTTCACTTGTTACAGCTGCGCTTATGTTTATATTTTCGACAGGTATTTTTGGGAATTTAAGTGATTTTAAATATCCATTTTTAATATTTATCACTGTTTTTGATGATGGATATTTTTTCTGCTTACGGTTTAAAACTCCGTGCATACTCACTTTTAAATTTAAATCTCCTTTGACTTCTAAACTGTCTAAAGGATAGAATTTATGTATTTGCGCTAAATCAATTTTAGATTCTAATTCTGTATCTACTGTAAAAGGATATAATTTATGAAGTTCAAAACGTCCTCGGACAAAATTATCGAGAGCTTCTGCATTCAAATTGGTTATTTTACCCGAAACATTACGCAAAATACTGTCTTTGGCAGTTAAAATAAGATTTAGATTTATATTTTTGATTGCATCTGGTTTCTTTATATTTTTAATATATCCGTTTTTTAAGCTTGCATTAAATTCAAACTTTGGAATACTTTTAATTATAGTATCTATCTTGTTTAAACGCGGGCTAAAACCTAAATCTCTTAAAAACACGCCATCGGCTTTTAAATCCAAAGCAATATCGCCGCGAATATCATTATCATTCAGATTTAGGGCATCTTTTAATTTTGCCAAATCTAAATCGGCTTTTATAAGGGTTTTAATTTTCAGCTTTTTGAAACCTTCCGAATGAAAATTAACTGTCGTTTTCTTTTTATCCAAATTAAAGGATAGGTTATCTAAATCGAATTTTAATTTATTAATATCTAAATCCTTAACCTCAGCTTTTGCTGCTATATTGATATCTTTTAATGGCTCTTTAATTTTTTTATATGCTATGGCGCCATTATTAATTTGCAAATCAGCTGAAACGATTGGTTTTTCTGATTGATCCTGCATGTATTTTCCTTTGGCAAATATTCTAAAATCTATATTGCCAGTAATTGTCATTTGTTCGCGCCACTTATCATAAACTGGAGGCACGAGCGATAGCATTTCTTCTAATGTAGAATTTTTAGACTGCATGCGCAGATCAAAATCATATCCTCCTTTTATAAATGCAAAATAGCCATTAAATGAAAATGGAAAATTTTTAATGCGAATAACATTTCGCTCAAACTTAAATTTAAGTGCTTTAGCATCAATGTAAGTTGTAATTTCGGCATTAACCGGTTTACTGCGCACATAATCAACGCCATTTAAGCTAAAATCGAATGATTTTATTTTTACGTTAGAATCAAGATCAAATAATTCTGCACTTAAATCTCCTGTTCCTTTATAACTAAGATCCTGAACCTTAAACTTTAACAATGCACTTTTATCATTGTAGGATATGTTGGTTTGTTTTATTACAACCCGTTTGATATTAAATTCTGTTTGGGTGGTATCTGCAGAATTAGAAGGTTTTACAATATTAAAATTGGCATTTCCTTTAGAATCTATTTCAAGGTTAAGATCGGCCTCGTCGAGATACACTGCATCCAAAACGATCTTTCCTTTTAATAAGCTGTAAAAATTCAATCCAGCTGACACTCTTCCTGCTTTTACAATTCTTGCGGTATTAAAGTGTTTCTTTTTGCTGTCTATACTGACATTTTTAGCATAAATGGTTAATGCCGGAAAATGTTTAAAAACTGACAATCCAATCTGGTCAAAACGTACTGTTGCATCCAGTTTTTCATTGGCTAAATTTTCTAATTTATTTGTTATTTCATCTTTGAAGACATACGGAACAATTGTTAGTACAATTATGAAAAGTAGAAATAGGGTTGTAATGGTAATTGCAGTTTTCTTTAAGAACTTCCTTGTCATTTTTTTCTAAAGATATCGTTTTAAGGTTTTAAAAATATAGATTTAAAGGCCAAGAAAAAATCTTGATTACGATATTAACTCAAAAATAACAATTATAAATTTTATTGGTATTTGAAATCGCTATTCAATAGAAAATTTAAATTAGATGCAGACCAACTAAAACCTCAACAAAAAATAAACACAAAAAAAAGAGCTAAGATAATTTCATGAACATCTTAACTCTTTTTGTTATTTCTTGTTTTGTTTTCTTTGGCACTTTATAATTTCCTTATGCAACAATTGATTTCATCTTATTAAAAAGAAGCAAATACAAATAATTGGCAAAACATAAAGTCTAAAACATCATTCTTTTTAAAGAATAAAATTATTTAAAATTCCATCCTAATGTCAAACCAAATGCCACTGGTTTTATTTCAGCATTTTTCTCAGTACTGTATAAACCGTTCGCTTTTCTGTCGGTGCTTGATTTTGGATTAAACCCTACATAAGACTGATTATTTTTTTGGTCAAGTATCGTTCCGTATCCGTTCTCGAAAAACATTGCCACATATAAAGCATTCTTTTTATTGATGTCGAATGTAAATCCTAACTCGAAAGAACTCATAAAAATTCCTTTGGTGTCATATTCCCCTTCTGCTGAATAGCTACTTTGCTGTCCTATTCCGTATTCAGGCAGATTATCGATCGTTAAATTTACATCAGGATAATAAGCCGTACCATTTACATTATCTGCGGTCGCTTTTATTTTGTAGCTAACAGGCAAAAAATACTTTACTCCTGCTCTAAAATTAAAATCAATTCCTGTATTGATGTTCGTTTTAAATTGCACAAAAAGCGGGATTTGAATAGATTGCAATGTTTGTTTTTCTTTATAATTGCTTGTAGTAACCGTATAAATAAATGCAGAACCTGAAGCATCTACTTCATAATTAGTTAGTGTGCTTGAAGGGGAAACCAAAGATATGTTTTGCTTGTATTGCGAAAATTCCAATCCTGATCCAATTCCGATGTTTTTTGTAAAGGAATAGATGTATCCTGCTTTTACAGCTCCTCCCATTTTTGTTTCGGCTACTATTCCTTGTACGTTACTTTCTAGATTGGCCACTCCTGTTTGCAAGCCTACATAAAATTGGGCATTGGCAACTGTAGAGAATAGAATTAATATTATTCCTAGTATATGTTTACTATTAAATTTCATGTCTGTTATTTTTTTTCAGAACAATCCATCCCCATTTATAAATAATGGGGATTTCATATTCTTCCGTTATTTAGTTTTTCACTAAAAGGTTTTTTGTAAACGTCTTGCCATTTGATAAAGTCATTCTCACGATATAAACAGCTTCAACATTTGGAGCTTGCAAAGTAGTCTCGTTATCATTAGTTGTTCTCTGGTCTATCAGCGATCCATTTACAGCAAACACCTCAATGCGAGCGTTTAGCATTTTAGCTGGATCTATATTGGTAATCAATTGATAGCTCTCATTTTTTCTGACAGGGTTAGGATAAATTCTAACCGTTTCAACTGTTTTGGTTGAAGACAGCGTTAATGGACAAGAAGTAATTAATGTTCCGTCTAATTTTGTTGCAACAGCATAATATGTTCCGTTTAAACCTCCTGTTTCTTTATAATATTGCAAAGTTTGGTCTGCAACTAAAATTCCGTCTTTGTACCAGGCATAAGATTTAAATTCTTTTGAACTATTGTCAAAGAAAATAACATTTTCAAACTGTTGTCTGATTAAATTCGGCTGGCTATTTATTACTGGCAATGACACCGTTTCAGCTGCATTGTAATTATTATTGCCCGCTTGAGATGCTGTAATAGTCGCCGAACCGGAATTGTTATAAACTAGTTCGTCATTTGAAATCGTTACCACATCTGTATTCGAAGAAGTATACATTACAGGCAAACCGCTATTTGAACTGGCAGTTAAAACACTTTCACTTACTCCATCACAATTTGAAACTAAAGTTTGGTTCCAAGTAATTACCTGATCTGCTTTGGTAATTTCAAAATCGTTTCCAGTATATGTAATGACGTAATTGCCACCTGCTGTCAGCGTTCCTTGTGAAATTGCATAAGTTCCGACATTCTCTCCTGTTAGTCTTTCTAAAGTACCAGAGAAAGCATCATTTCCGACTAAACTTGGTGAAACTTCATAAGTAAAAGCTGGATCTGCTGTTCCGTACACTTTTGTTTGAGAAGCGTCTGCCGTTACAGTGATTGGTTTTGCTGCAATAGCAAAAGCGTCTGAGGCAACTAAAATTAGAACATAGTTTGATCCTGCTGATAAACTTCCGATAGTATAATTGTAAGTTCCAGCATTCTCTCCATTTGCTCTGCTTAAGCTTCCGCTAAAAGCATTTCCAGATAGTAAAGCTTCGCTTGCAGTATAAGTGAAAATCGGATCGGCTTCTCCATAATATTTGCTTTGGGAAGCATTAACGCTTACTGAGATTTCTTTTGGTGTAATTTCAAACCCTTTTCCAACATACGTAATGGCATAATTGCCGCCTGCTGTAAGCGTTCCTTGTCCTATTGCATAAGTTCCGACATTCTCTCCCGATATTCTTTCTAAAGTACCAGAGAAAGCATCATTTCCGACTAAACTTGGTGAAACCGCATAAGTGAAAACTGGATCTGCTGTTCCGTATACTTTTGTTTGAGAAGCATCAACAGTTACCGTGATAGGTTTTGCTGTGATCGTATAATCTTTGCTTACGTAATCAATGCTGTAATTAGATCCTGCACTCAACGTTCCTTGGCTAATAGCATAATTTCCAATATTTTCTCCCATAGCTCTAGATAGCTCTCCTGTGAATGAATCTCCGCTTTCTAAACTTGGTGTGAATGAATAGGTCAAAGCTGAATCTGTCTCTCCATATACTTTTGTTTTCGAATCGGCAGTGACTTCAATTATTTTGGCCGTAATTTCAAAGTCTTTTCCAACATACGTAACGGCATAATTGTCGCCTGCTGTCAATGTTCCCTGTCCTATTGCATAATTTCCGACATTTTCTCCCGATATTCTTTCTAAAGCACCAGAGAAAGCATCGTTTCCGACTAAACTTGGTGAAACCGCATAAGTGAAAACTGGATCTGCTGTTCCGTATACTTTTGTTTGAGAAGCGTCTGCCGTTACAGTGATTGGTTTTGCTGCAATAGTAAAGGCGTCTGAGGCAACTAAAGTTAGAACATAGTTTGATCCTGCTGATAGACTTCCAATAGTATAATCATAAGTTCCAGTATTCTCTCCATTTGCTCTGCTTAAGCTTCCGCTAAAAGCATTTCCAGATATCAAAGCTTCGCTTGCAGTATAAGTGAAAATCGGATCGGCATCTCCATAATATTTGCTTTGAGAAGCATTAGCGCTTACTGAGATTCCTTTTGGTGTAATTTCAAAATCTTTACTTTCAAAAGTAATGGTATAGTTTGATCCTGCGCTCAAATCTCCCTGCTCAATAGCATAAGAGCCAACATTCTCTCCAATTATTCTAGATAAAGCTCCTGTAAAAGCATCACTTCCTACCAAACTTGGCGAAACAGTTGATGTCAGAATAGGTTCTGCTGAACCATAGATTTTCTTTTGAGAAGCATCAACAGTTACCGTAATAGGTTTTGCTGTGATTGTATAATCTTTGCTTACGTAATCAATGCTGTAATTAGATCCTGCACTTAAAGTTCCTTGGTTAATAGCATAATCTCCAATATTTTCTCCCGCAACTCTAGATAGATCTCCTGTGAATGAATCTCCGCTTTCTAAACTTGGTGCGAACGAATAGGTTAATGCTGAATCTGTCTCTCCATATACTTTTGTTTTCGAATCGGCAGTGACTTCAATTGTTTTTGCCGTAATTTCAAAGTCTTTTCCAGCATACGTAATGGCATAATTTCCGCCTGCTGTCAGTGTTCCTTGTTCTATTGCATAATTCCCGACATTCTCTCCCGATATTCTTTCTAAAGTACCAGAGAAAGCATCATTTCCAACTAAACTTGGTGAAACCGCATAAGTGAAAACTGGATCTGCTGTTCCGTATACTTTTCTTTGAGAAGCATCTGCCGTTACAGTAATTGGTTTTGCTGTAATTTCAAAATCATCAGCAACGTAGGTAAGATTGTAATTGGTTCCTGCGCTCAACGTTCCTTGTGCAATTGCATAAGTTCCTATGTTCTCTCCTACTGCTCTTTCCAAAGTTCCTGTAAATGAATCACCACTTACTAAATTAGGAGTAATAGTGTAGCTTAAAGATCGTTCAACATCTCCATATACTTTTGCCTGAGAAGCATCAGCAGTTACAGTGATTTCTTTTGGTGTAATCTCACCTATTTGTCCCGACTTCGTTTCAGCACTTAACACATAATTTGAAGCATTGGCTCCGCCAATTGTTAAGCTGCTAATTGTTACAGTTTTATTATCTCCAATGTTCTTTGTATCATATGTTCCTGATAACGCATTGTTTAACGTTACTGTTTCATTTTCTAAAATTCCGATAAGTTCAAAATTATTACTTGATAAAACTGCTTGAGTTGTTCCATCAAAAACTTTGGATACATTTCCTTTTAATGAAACCTCTACTTCTTTAGGTGTAACTTTTGCTATATTAGCCACTAAAGAAGTTGGGCTTAAAACGTAGTTTTTAGAAGCAGTTCCAGATAATTTTAAATTGTTAACAGTAACTTGCTTATTTTCTCCTACATTTTTATCATCTAAATCACCAGCTGCAGGATTATCCAATTGTACATCATCGCCATCAACAACACCTTCTAAAGCAAAGTTATCAGCATTTAATGCTATGACAGCAGTCGCATTATAAACTTTTGATACTTTACCTTGTGCTATAGCATTTATAGTTTTTGGTTCTATAATTAAATCGGCTTCAACTACTTTATCATTATAATTTGTTTTGCTTAATACTGCATAAACCCTATAAGTACCAACCTCTATTTTGTTGTTATTAGTATAACTGACAGAAACTTGATTAGGAAGACCGCCTTGAATCGTTAATGATTTTTCGCTTCCATCATAAGTAAAGGTATTGGATGCTAGAACGAAATTATCTGTTAGATTGCCTTTTACAATTGTTAATTTGGCAATAAGCTGTTTGTCATTGTAATTTATTCCTCCATTGATATTAACTGTAACATTATAAGAGCCCACATTGATATTATCATTATTGATATAAGTTACTGTTGTTCCATCAGGAAGCATTCCACCAAGTGATAAGCTTTTAGGAGTGCCATCATAAACTTCTTCTTTTTCTAATAAAAATATTCCACTCGGAAGATCTGCTTTATTAATTGTCATAGAAGTAGTTAACTCAAACGTGTTGTAATTTGAACCTGAAATCGTTGCTTTTACGTTGTTATAGGCTCCCGCATTCTTTTGTGTATTTGAGTAAACCACACTTACTCCTTCAGGTAAAGTTCCTGATATTTCAGGGTGCTTATCAAAACCATCATAAGTAAATGTATTTGATGGAAATAAAATACCAGAGAGATCTTTTTTATCAATTTTAAGTGTATTAGATAATGTAATATCATTATAATATTCACCTCCGTTAATAATTGCTTTAACAATATAGTCTCCTGCATTTATTTGTCCATTACCTTCATAAGATACACTAACTCCTGCTGGTAAAGCTGTAACATTCAGATATTTTGCAGCACCATCATAAGTATATGTCTCTGGTTGCAAAGTGGCAGAGAAGTCTCCTTTTCCAACCGTAAGTTTAAAGGTTTTAGTTGCTGGAGCATAAATCTCATCTCCACTTTGAACAACTGTAATTATAGCTTGTCCAACTCCTACAATATGAATTTTGTTATCTTTTGTAATGTAAGCTATATTTTTGTTATCACTACTATAAGTAAGTGGTAACAGCCCGCTTGATGCAGTTCCTATTACAAAATCAGCATCTGTATATTTTTTAGTAATATCATCGACATCAATAGTTTGCAATATTTTGGACTCATAACATCCCATGTCAATTGTCGTACTTTGAAAACGACTGTTATTCGCAATATCTTTATTACCTGCAATTGATACATTATACAGTGCATTATCTCCTTTGTTAATTGCTGGAGATGTTGTTTTTAAAGCAAAGTTAAATGCATTTGCATCAACAAAATCAGCAGGTTGCTCATAGAAATTATTGGCTAATGCCATTGGTGCGTATAAAGATTGAGCTTTAGACAGCAAAGAGTTCTTAACCGTAACTGTTCCTGTTACTCTATATATATCATTATTGCCTGGATTATCTCTAAAAACAGTATTAAACACTTCTAAATTTGAAGTACCATTAGTAAAAATATGAGCTGAATTACTAATATTATCTCCAAAAGTAGTATTCACAATTTTTACAGTGGCATCATTTAGTGCTACTGAAGTTCCTTGTGCTCCAGTGTTAGAAACTGAATTACCGTAAAACAGTGTATTATATATTGAAACATTAGAATTATCTGTAATATACATACCGCCGCCTCGATGGCCTGAAGAGTTTTCTGAAAAAATACAGTTTTTTACAGTAAGGTTGGAACTGTGTACACGTATTCCTCCTCCATACTCTCTGGTAATAGCTTTTCCGTTTATTGTTACAGTTCCTTCTGTTCCAAGTGTTGCGCTTGCCGCTTTACCTTTTACAATACTGAAACCATCTATTTCATTATTACCTGCTGAATTAGAAACTGTAATAATATGGTTAATTGTAGATTGTCCATCTAGAATCGTTTTATTCTCCTTAATATTTCTGTCGGTTAAACTCTCATTGGCAATATTTCCATCAAAACCTCCATATAGTTTTACACCATCTGGTAATAAAAAGCTGTTATCTTTTCCTTCATTAATAAAGTTAGAGTTATCTCTTGAGCTGTATTTTGGTGTATACGTACCTTGAGCTACATAGATTTTATTTACAGTATTTGATGCATTACTATTAAGAATAGTAGCATAGCGTAAAGCTAATGACAAATCACTTAGTGCTAATTGCCATGTAGAACCATCGCCACCAACTGCACCTTGTTTTACATATAGCGTATTATTTGTTAATGCAGCATTAGGTAGTATTTTTAAAGTTCCTGCATTATAAATAAAATTATAGTTATTGGAAGATAAACCACCTGGCATTATCCCATCTGTATAAATGCCAACTTCGGTTTTACCTATAGCATTACCTGAATATACTAATGATCCAGTTAGCTTAGAACGATCATCACCGTTAACAAAACCTGTATAACTTACATCATAATCTGCATTTGACATTGCTAAATTATTGGCAAGTTTGGTCTTATCATTTGCTTTTACAGTTAAGTTTGCTTTTGCTATAGTTAAAACAAAGGTTTTTTCTGTTGGAGCATAAGTTTCATTACCTGCTACAGCAACAGTAATTGTAGTTGTACCAGCATTTTGTGTATGAATTTTACCATCTACAATAGCAGCAACAGTAGTGTTACTACTTTTGGTATAAGTTAACGCTAAGCCAGTATTTACTGTTACAGCTTCATTAACAAAATCTGAATCTCCATAATTTTTGGTTAAATCAGATGCTGTAATAGTTTGAGGTAGCTTAGATTCAAAGCATCCCATATCTATTGTATTATTCTGAACACGTTTATCATCTGCAATATCTTTATCATGATAAATAGCCGTGTTATAAAAAGAATTCTCTCCTTTATCGACAACTACAGAGCTTGTTTTTAAAGCAAAGTTATTAGCGTTAACATCAATAAAACCAGGGTCTACATTATAGATGTTATTTGCTAACACAAAGCCTTTACTACTATAAAAAGTTTCTGCATTAGGCAGAAAAGAGTTCTTAACGGTAATTGTTCCTCTCGATTTATTTATATCATTATGAGTAGGATCAGCGAAATATCTAAATATTGAGTTATATACTTCCAAATTAGCATTTGCATGATCAGTAACAATTTGAAATGAATTCTGCGAATCTCCAAAAGTAGAATTATAAATTTTCACATTAGCTTCTGATATCACCATAGAGGTACCTGAAGCCCCATAATGATCTGCGCTATTATTATAAAAAAGCGTATTAAAAACAGATACATTTGACACATCCGTTATATACATAGCACCAGCTTGGTTACCAGAGGAATTTCCAGTAATAGTACAGTTTTTTATATTAAGGTTAGAACTGTGTACACGAATACCTGAACCAAATGCTTGGGTAATTGGCTTACCCTTTATGGTCATTGTCGCACCAGCCCCCATCCATGATCCAAAGCCTCCTGCACCATTCATAATGGTAAATCCATCTATTTCGTTGTCTCCTGTAGAGTTAGAAACAATAACAATGTGATGTACTTTTTGTCCTGTTACTGGATTATAACTATCTAAAATAGTTTTATTCTTTTGAATTTGTCTGTTGGATATGCTTTCATTAGCAATAGATCCATCAAAACCTCCATAAATTTTTACACCATCAACTAATAAAAAACTATTGTCTGTATCTTCATCCGCAAAGTTAGAACTGTCTTTAGGACTGTATTTTGGAGCATAAGTCCCTTTAGCCACATATATTTTATTAGCCTTAGTAACATCTGGTCTAGCACTAGTGTTAAGTGAGTGTGCTAATTTTAATCCCTCAGCAACTTCTCCTAGTGCATCATCCCAAGAGGTTCCTTTTCCTGCACTTCCTTTTTTAACGTATATTGTACCATCTGTTAATTGAACATCAGACTCAATTGTTAGCTTACCATTATTGTAAGTAATATTATAATTTAAAGATGTTAATCCAGAAGGAGTTATAACGTAGTTACCTATAGTGGTTGCAGTTACAGCTGTACCACTATAAGCTATTGCACCCCCAAAAGCTGTACTTGGAGTATCTCCTAGAACAAACCCTGTATAATTCACAGAAAAGTCTTTAAATACAGAACCATTTTCAAAAAATAATTTATTATCCGCTGTTACAGTTAATGCTGCTTTATTTACAGTTAATATGAAATCTGTTGGAGATGCAGCATCATATTCGCTGTCATTTCCTGATTGTTTTAGGGTTATAGTTGCTGTTCCGGCACCTACGGGCTTAATTTTGCCGTTTTCTATTATAGCAATAGAAGTATTACTAGACGTATATTCTAATGGTAATCCGCTTGTTGCAGTACCATGTGTAAATGACTCATCTCCGTATTTTTTTGTAAGAGCAGCCACTGTTATGGTTTGGGTTTTATTTCTCTCAAAAGCCCCTATATCTACATTAGTATCAATAATACGCGATTTGCCTTTTAAATCTTTGGTTGGAAAAGCAATACTAGCTGGATTGTTTTTACCAGCATTTAGAGCAGGACTGGTAGTTAATAACGAATAATTTGCATCAAAAACTGTAGTTGTGCTTGTAACACCACCTATACCTTGTATCAAACTGTTTTCATAACTAGGAGTGCTGGCATTATTAACAATGTCTGAATTATTTTTTACACTAACTGTATTTACAATTCTTGCAGAAGAACCACTTGCATTATACAATGCTGCTCCTTGCGCACCTGTATTATCTGCTATAGTAAGATTAAGAAGTGTAGGCAACGATGCATTGTTATAAATAGATGCTCCATTTGGTGCTGTGTTATTAACAATTAAGCAGTTAACCCATGTTGTATTGGCGTTCTCATTATATATAGCACCACCGTTTGTAGTAGCATTATTGGCTCTGATGATACAGTTTTCAAATCTTGCTGCAACTTTTTTATTGTATATACCTCCACCATTAGTTGCACTACCGCTTGTTATTGTAAAACCGTTTAAAAGAGCACTGCTAGTTAAACTATTATCATCATTTTTAATAACCGATGCATTATTTCCTTTTAAAATACTTCCATCGTTTAAATTACCTGTGATACGTTGATGTGTTAGATTTGTAATAGCATTATCAGGATCAAATCCACCATATATTTCTATATTTTTAGGCATTATATATGACTTTCCTGAAGTCACTTGATAAGTCCCTTTTGCTACAAATATTTTTTTAACTTTTTTAGGATCAGTATCATCTGTATGTACGGAGTTAATATTAGAAGCTCTTGTTAAAGCAAGTTCTAAATTACTTAAAGGACTATTCCATGAAGAACCGTCGCCACTTCCGTTTTGTTTTACATATAAGATGTTGTCTGTTAGAATTAAGTTTGATTTTATTTCTAAAGTTCCTTCTTCATACAAAACAGTGTATTTAGTAGAAGTAATACCCTGAGGAATAATTTTATAAATACCTGGTTCAGTTGCAGTAGCAGCGTCACCTGAAAAAGCAAGAGTTCCAGAGGTACTATTTGATTGACTATCACCAGATTCAAAACCAGAATAAGTTACAGTATAATTACTATTTCCATAAACACTTCCATCAAATACTTTTACCTTATTGACAGCTTTAATTGTAAGAGGTATTTTAGTTACATTAACAACTATTTTAGTCCTGATACTTTCGCAATTGTTAGCGTTAGTTTGACTTACCCAATAAGTAGCAGAATTTTCAGATGACATATTTAAAGAAGGTGTTGCTGTTAATGCTGTACCATCTTTTTCTTGTGTATACCATTTTAAATTGCTTCCATTTACTACGATTTTAGCTCCTGCTTGATCAATAATAAAATTTTGTGGAGATTGTGCAGTTGGTGCCTGAGTAGAACTTATCGATACACTAACACTTGTTCTATCGCTTTCGCAGCCATTAACGGTTTGACTTGCATAATACGTATTACCAGAAACTAAAGCTGTATTACTGGCTAACGAACTTCCTCCTGACGCTTGACTGTACCATTTTACATTTGTGCCAGTTGCTTTTAAATCATTAACAATCGCTTCATTACAAAAAGATTGTGCTGCAACAGCAGTTGGTGCTGTTTTACCAGAAGCACCTAATTCATTTTCATAAGCACCAATATCAATCGTATTTACTTTTCTGTTCTTACCCAAAAAATCAGTGTTTGGATACTCACTTGAATATAAAGAATTGTTTCCTTTATTTATTATGGAACTACAACCTGTTAGATTAAAATTATAATTAGCAGCATCAGCAAAATATGGGTTAGTTTCGCGAATATTATTGTTTTTATTTACAAAATTATTCTGACTATCATACCTAAAAGAATTACTTTGAACATCAGCCGAAGTACTTGAAACAGTAAGTTCTTCAAGAATATTATTATACAGCTTAACCTTTTTACTGAAGGTATAAATACCATACCCCGGACTTTCATTCCAAACAGTATTATTTACAAAATCGACTGTAGAATTAGGTTGAAAAATAGTCGTAAAACTTTCATTTCCTGTAAAAACATTATTATACAGTTTATTTACACCTTCAAAGACAGCAATTATACAACCAGAATACCCTGCGCTGTCTGCGACACCAACATTATTCTTTACAGTATTATTGAAAAACTGGTTTTTTGTATAACTTTCAATATCTAAAACAGCTCCAAAATAAGATTTGTTTCCTACGAATGAATTATCACGAATGTCAGTTGTACTATAATTAGCTAAAAATATTCCTCCTCCTCTTTTTACAGAGTTGTTACTTTCAAAATTATTATTGTTTATTGTTAGCTTAGTAGTAATATTATTGCTAACTACATTGGCATAGATTGCTCCTCCAAATTCAGAAGCACTATTGGTCTTGAAAATATTATTATTAATGACAGAATTAACTGTGATTGTTTCGAAATTAATGGCTCCTCCAAATTTAGTAGCCGTATTTCCTGTAAATATATTATCAGAGATTTTAATATTATTATCATTTGCAGATACTATAGCACCTCCAAATCCAGAAACAGAATAACTACTTGTATCCGTAACACTATTTCCGGTAAAAGTATTTCCGGTTAAGGTCGTTGTATTTTTATTTTCAATGAAACATGCAGCACCTCCTAACAAAGAAGCATTTCCAGAAAATGTATTTCCAGAAAATGTAATACCATTTGTTTCAACTGCAAAGGTTCCTCCTCCTATACTTTTTAAAGCTTTATTGTTGCTAAAATTGTTTGATGTTATTTCTGCATTTATAACTCTGCGAAGCAAAATAGCTCCTCCACCTCCAGCAATTGTAGTAGAAGCCTCCATCAAAGCATTGTTACCGGTAAATGCACTATTCGTAATTTTAAGATTACGTATATTTTCGTCAGCATAAATAGCACCTGCAACATCTGCGCTATTGTTATCAAAAGTACAATTATTGACAATCCTTGATGATGAATTATCCTGACTCACTTTTTCAATATAAATAGCCCCGCCATAACCTGTACCAGTCTTAATTTTATTCGCCAGGTTATTACTAAATGTTACATTACTTAGATTTAAAAGTTTTCCATCTAAATCAGAAATAACTCCTCCCAGAGGCGCACTGTTAGCATTAAAATTTCCTCCTGTAATAGTCAAATAACTGTCGCTGTTGCTAATTGCACCTCCATTATCTGTGGCCGTATTATTAGAAAAGATACAGTTAGTAAAATTGGCGCGAGCACCTTCCTGTAAACATATTGCCCCACCAATTATACCTTGATTATTTTTAAAGGTTACGTTTTCTAATGTTAAAACCCCTTTTATGTTGTATATAGCTCCACCATTACTTTTAGGATAGGATGTATTAAGTATTTCCGTTGTTACCATGTCACCTCCCGGAATTGAAGCTATACTAGGCAAGCCACTAAATCCTGCAAGTTGCAAACCTAATGAAGCATAACTATAATAAGGGCTTTCCGTCATCGAAACAAACCAATCCGGATATTTATCTTTGATATTATCGTTAATAGAATTCTTCTTAGTTTCTGTAGATATTTTATAATACTCTAATGAATCAGCCTTACCATCACTAATGGTTAGTCCGTTTAAGTAGTAATTCTCATTTTCTTCAAGAGCATAAATAAGTATCACATGGTGTGCAAAATTTCCGCCACCCAAATTTCCGCTAAGAATAGTTTCATTTGCTGTAATATTTCTCTGTGAAAGACTGTTTTCATTACCAATAAAACCACCATATAATTGTACACCTTTTTTTAGTCCAAAAGTGTTATTCCTGTCCTGTGCACTGCCGTTAGGCGCCAAAGCTACTTTAGGAGTATATGTTCCTCTGGCAATCCATATTTGAGTACCACTGTCAGATGAACTAATCATTTTCTGTAAGTTCTCAGAAGCATTACTCCAAGAACTTCCGTCTTTACTTCCTGAACCATTTACAGTAACATATTTTATTGTTTGAGATTGCAATAAAACAGTAAATAAAAAGAAACAAGTTACAAACGAGTATCTTAACAAATTGGGTTGTTTTTTTAAAAGCTTAAAAGTTTTAATCTTCTGTAAATAGAGATGCCATACAAAGACTAGAAACTTCAAAATTAATAAGTAGTTTTTTTCCATAAAAAAGTAAGTAGTAAAATTGATTGATATAATTCTGGGTTAGTTTAACTGTATATTTTGGAGACATTTAATAAAAAAGTCATTTCTTTCATAAGATTGACATTTTTTGTTTGTTACTGAATAAGGGGAAAAATTCAAAAAATAACGTTACCGTTGCAATTTTAGATATTGAGATTTTTGCAAATGCACCAATCTTTTCAAGACATGAAATATTTGGGTTTCTAAAAATGATAGATGAACAAGAGAACATCCTAAATAACTGTAAGTAGATTTTTTTCAAGCAGCGTAATTATTTTAAGTGTTTACAGAAATGAGATCAAAAATAAAGTCTCAATTAAGCTTCAAAATTAAAAACATCTTCCCTACTAAGCCTATTTATTGGGGTGGACAAAAAAAAGACATTTTAAAGTGATGTTATATTTTTGCCCCACAAACTTCATTTTCAGAAAAAAAAGTACGTGCGTAGTAATTTTTTGTTTTTGTAGCTCACTCAACTAGCTCCATTACATGTAAAGAAATAACTTACCTTAAAAAAAGACAGATTTAAAAAAATTATAAAAAAAACAAGCCGAAGCTTGTTTCCATTTTTTGTTCTAAATACTGTTTTTATGTGGTGCTAACTTTTTATGTTTTATACTCTACCATTTCAAACAAAAGGTCATATTTATCGCCTAATTTTTTCTTAAGTCGTTGTTTGCTTTTTTTGACTGCATCAATTGTTACACCAAGTAAATTAGACATCTCATAATTGTTAAGATTTAATTTTTGGAGCATTATTATTTTAAGATTTGACTCTTTTACTTCAGGAAAATTCTCTATTATCGCATAATAAAAATCACTGTACTGATTTATAAATTCTCTTTTAAAAGCACTCCAATTTTCATCAGTCATAATGTGAGAACTTAACATTTGCTGCAATTTGTTTTTTTCTTGTTCTGAATGCTTTGAAGTAAAACTTTTAATTTCCTCGAGTTCTTCTTCTAAAAATGATATTTGTTTGTCTTTATTTTGAAGATTTTCAGCATAGCTATCTATATTAGAACTTACATCTTTAAGTTTTTCTTCATACATTAAAAGATCATTTTCATATTCTTCCTCTTTTAATCTTTTATTTTCCAGTCTTTTAGTAAAAAAACCATAAGCAATTGCACTCGAAAGTATCGTTGAAATTAAGATTAAGAGACCAATGTTTCTTATTCTTTCGCTTTTTTCTAATTCCAATAAGATTTTTTGGGTTTCATCTTCATACTTTTTTTTCTGAATAAGCCAATTAGTTCTTTTCAATACAGTATTGCCATTGGTTTGAAGTAAATACTCTTCAACCTGTTTAAGCTGTCGTCTTAATATCAGTTCTTTTTGAGAGTCTTCACCGTTTAAAAGCAGTAGTTTTAATTCGATTACTTCTTTTAAAGAACTTCTGTAATAAGATTTAGTTCCTGCAATTTTACCAGCTCTTTCTAGAATTTTTTCAGCCTCTATTTTATTGTTTAATTTCAGCAGAATTCTTGCCAATAGTATCGAAGCATACATCTCATTTTTTTCAATTTTGAACTTTTGAGAATAAGCTATATCCTGCTTTAAAAGATTCACAGCTGTATCTACGTCTCCTTTTTTGTTGTAAATAAGCGCTTTATCACCTAAGACTTTTGCATATCTTACACTATCATTAGTTTTTAATGCCACAGCCTCAGATTTATCAAAATAATGCATTGCATTTACGAGATCTTTCTTTCTGAAATAACAGTTACCAATTGCATTTAAAACATCTGCAGATTCTGAAGAAGTTCCTTTCATGTAAAGCATTGATTTTTTTAAAAAATCTACAGCAGAATCATCCTCTATAGTAAACATTATCCATCCAAAAAATTTAAAAGTTTCGCCTGGTAAAATCATCTCCGAACTATCAATCTGATTGCTTTCTTCCATTGCTTTAAGAACGATCGGAGTAAGCCTATCAATCTGACAGTAAAAATACAGGTACTTTGAATAATTTAGCTGTGTCCAAATAATAAGACTTAAATCTTTACTTTTTTGGGCTTCCTGAATAGATTTTAAATAATGATACTCGCTTTGGGGATTTGTTTTGTCAAAGAATACAGAATAGCCGTTTGCTAATAAAGCATCATAAAGAATATGGTATTTTTTATTGGATGATTCCTTCAAAAAAGACAGTCTTTTTTTTAGTTCTAAAGTGTCTTTCTTTTGATTATTTTCTTTGATTATAATAGACTCAATATGAGTTGTTAAATCTTTGGATGAAGAGAATAGCTTTTGAGATTGTAATTTGGTAAAAAAAACAAAAGCATATAACACAAAAAAGAATCTAATTTTTTTTGTACAGAACATCATTTTGGAAAAGGGGGCTAATTGAGTTCGCTAAAATAAAAAAATATAAATTTTATTTTAAAAAAAAATTAACATATAAATTTAATTTAACAATTGTCCCGCATAATCAAAAAAAAATCTGTATTTTATTCTTTCCGATTTAGAAACATTCCTACTAAATCTTCTATAGAATCCCTGCTTGGAGAAGCAAAATCCTTTATTCCTTCAATAGCTTCTTTTCCTAAAACTGAAGCTCTTGCCTTCATTTTTGTTTCATAAGCCGCAACAGCAGATTTTAGATCGCTGAATTCTCCATTAGTTAAGCATTCGCTCAAATCTAAAGCATCTAGCATAGCAGTGTTAACTCCTTCTCCAGAAGGTGGCATCAGATGTGCAGCATCACCAAGAAGCGTTACATTTTCTTTTGCTTCCCAGTGCTGGTCCGTTGGAAAATAATTTAGCGGTCGAACTAGAAATTTCTTGCAAGCTTTAAATAAAGTAAAAAACTTTGGGTTCCAGTCGGCGTAAAATCCAACCAAATAAGCATAAACTTCATCAGCATTATTAAAATCGATACCACTTGTTTTAATCCAATCTTCAGCATACAGAGAAGCCGCGTAAAATGTCAAACCGCCATTTCCCATTGGCTGTACCGCAATAGTTTTTCCTATATCCATTGCACTAAGATTTGCATTATTGACTAGCTCATATATATCAGAACAGTCATTTTTCGGATTTTCAATTTCCCCTTGAATAATTGTTGCACCAGAATACAATGCTTTAATATCTGTCACGTAGGAACGAACTTTTGAACGATAGCCATCGGCGCCGATTACAATATCTGCATTAGCTGTCATACCATTTTTGAATTTCAATTCCCACGCGTCATTAACCTGTTCCATACTCAGAAATTGGCTATCCCATACTACAGTGTTAGGCAAAAGGCCTTCAATTATCATATTTCTTAATACTCCTCTATCAATTTCAGGCCTAAAATGCTCATCGTCAAAATTATCTTGATTGCCCTCATTAATTTCATCAAGAAGTATATTTAAATCTTTGTCAACCAAACGATATCTATCGGCATCTTTCATGTAATTAGCTTTAAAAGCTTCCAATAAGTTCGCTGCTTGCATTACTTTTAAACCAGAATCAAAATGCAGATCCACAATTGCACCTTGAACGCGAGAATCCTGATTAAAATCTCTTTCATAAACTTTAACCTCTACTCCCTTCAATTGCAACAGACGAGCCAATGTTAATCCACCTGGTCCAGCGCCTAGAATAGCTATTTTTTTATTTTCTAACAGACTGCTTGCTTTTCTTTCCATCTTATCATACTTTTTATTGGTGCAAAGAAATCGCGTTTCGTAGGAACGGGCAATGTCAGAAAGAAGCAAATACAGGACTAATCGCGGTTTTGATTTCGAAATGCCAATGGAGTCATTTTGGTTATTTTAGAAAACAAACGGGTAAAATAAGAATAATCATCATAGCCTAATTCTGTTGCAATTTCTTTAATAGACTGATCAGAATGATGAAGCAAGCGCTTTGCTTCTAGCACAATACGCTGTTGTATATGATGTGAAACCGAGTAGCCTGTTTTAGCTTTAACACATTCATTTAAATAAGGCGTTGAGATATTTAATTTCTCAGCATAAGAGCTTGGACTTTTTTCGACCGTGAAATTCAATTCTAAAGCGGTCATAAATGCCTTAGTGATAATTTCAAACCTTGAATAGTTCTCATTTCTTTTTGATTCGGCTAAATATTGTGATACGACTAATGCGACCAATACATTGCCAAATTCGTTTACAATTGAACCATATAGTTTTTCCCCTTTTCTGTCAGACATTTTAACACAGAGTAAAGCCGTTTCAGTTACTATCGATAGAACATCTTCTTCGACAGGAAGTACATTTACAGGAACAAGATCTTCTAAAATCTTTAAATATTCAGGACGAAGATTTTCTACTGTCATTATCCAACTCGTAATTATAGCTTCTTCAAATAAGATCAGACGATGCACTTGGTTTGGATGGATAAAAATAACCGAAGGCGCTTTGATTTCCATCTTCTGAAAATCAATTTCCATATGAGTACTCCCTTTTTCTTGCACAATAAAGGTAAATCCAGAATCTCGATGAGATCTTTCCGTTTCTTTAGAATCCGGTGCGCCATTCAAGAACCTTCTTCCAATAATGATGCCCTCATTAAAATCAGGTGGTAATGTATTTACTGGTATCGGCTTTATCTTCATATGCATTTGTCTCTATTGCAGTAAAACAAAGTTAACTATTATTGCGTTACACAAAAAAGCAAAGGATAACCAAAGCAAGGCCAGACAATTTTTAGGTTGCTTTTTCTTAAGATATTTTTCACTATATGTAAAACTGCATAAAAGTATTGCAACAGAATCGAGGCATATTGTTGTCGATAAAAATAAAACCTCATCAAAATCTCAACTTAAGAAACATCAAGGGCATTAATCTGGATAAATATAAAATCCGTTTCTTCGCATCTCCCGTTTTATTCTTCTTTTTTCCTTACGACTTACAAAAGGCTTATAAGCTTCTAAATTTACTTCATAATAATCTTTAGCAGTAATGGTGACTTCTTTTGATTCTAAACCTATAAAGCCTACAATTAATACATCATTTTCATTTAAGCTCATTTCAAATTTTCCATCCAAGTCTGCATATGTTCCCTTTTTCTGGTTTTTCACAGTGATAGTAGCTCCAGGCAACGGACCATTTTCATCCATTACAATTCCGCTAACTGTTTTAGCAATTTTAATATCTGATTTTGAATCTTTTTGCGTTCTACAAGATGCAAAAATGCATATAAGGCAATACAACAGGCATAATCTAAGTTTCATTAGAAATATATTTTTTGATTAAAGAAAGGCAGAATTTTTACAAAAAAGAATATTTTTTGTTTCCCTTACTATAATAGATTGTTACTTGGCCTAAAAGGTTGGAATAGAAATGAAAATAATATGATAAAAGTTTTTAAACGCTAGCAAGAAAGCTAAAATTCAATGAAAACTAATAAATCATCCTAACTACCTATCCTTCAGCGCTAAAATCATGATTTAAAAAATTTAAAAGAAAGAAAGATGTCACTCATTGTTAAACTTAGCTTCAACAAATGTTAAATATAAGTAAAGCCCTGTAAAGTCTCATGATTTTACGTATTTTTGTTAGATGTTCTTCAGAAAAAAGATTTAAATTTTCTTGTAGTTGTTAGTCAGACATTTTCTTCCCAGCGACCACAAAAGCTAAAAACTTTATAATCTGTTTAAAAAGAGCCAAAAAAAATACCACTACAAATAGCCCCAAGACTATGAAAAAAATTACTTTAATGATGTGCCTGCTGATTGCCGTAGGCGTGAACGCGCAGCAGGAAAAAGGAATTATCGGATATGCGAACTGGCTGGACAACTGGACAGAATTCAAACCGCAAAAGACGGAGTCTAAAGATGCCAACCAGATACTGGCTGGAAATATCACTCAGAACACTAAGCTGATGAAAAAAAATGTATACATCCTTCAAGGAAATGTATATGTTACTAATAACGCAGTTCTAACAATTGATCCTGGTACTGTAATTATTGGAGATGCAGCAAGCAAAGGAACTCTTATCATAACAAAAGGAGCAAAAATCATAGCAGAAGGACAGGAAACTGATCCTATTATTTTCACTTCAAACGCGAGCATGAAAAAAGCAGGCGACTGGGGTGGCGTAGTAATCCTTGGTGATGCCCCTATCAATAAATTTGGTGGAGCTGGCTCATACACTATGGATCTTGATCCTTCACTTACCGCATACGGAGGAGACAATGCAGCTGGCAACTCTGGAATATTCAAATTTGTTCGAATTGAATTTGCGGGCCGAAAAGTAAAAGGAGCAGATAGCTTTAATGGATTAACTGTTGCTGGAGCTGGAAACAAAACTGTTTTAGAAAACATTATGGTGAGCTTCTCAGGAGGCGATTCATTTGCTTTTTATGGTGGAGATGTAAATGCTTCACAACTGGTTTCATATAAATCTATAAACGACGATTTTAAAATCACACAAGGTGCTCAATGCCGTTTGTTTAATTCTCTAGCGGTTAGATCTTCTTATCTTTCAAGTAACAGAGACGGTTCAAGATGTCTTGAGGTAAAAGCATACGAAAAGAAGAGCGAAACTGATTTTACTAGAAAATCAACTTTCGTTTCTGCTTCAAACCTTACACTTTTAAATGACAGTGATAATATCAAAGCTGATATTCAGGCTGGTCTTATAAAAGAAGCTGTTTATGTAGCTGACAATGCTTCTCTTGAGCTTAAAAGAAGTGTGATTTCAGGTTTTAATCCAGCTGTATTATTAGATAGCCAAATGGCAGTAAATGCAGATAACTTAAAGAAGATCAAATTTGAAGAAATGTTTTTCAACCAATGTACGGGTAACATCTTTACAGAAAATAAAACAGACAATTCTGATCTAGAAAACTGGTACGGCAATAACCTATTCCAAAATGTATATTCGCAAACCGACAATAAAGAAACTTTTGTTGACATAAGCAATGCAAAGAGACCAGACTTCAGATTGCAGTTAGGAAAAATTACAGCATCTAGCGGTAGATAAATTCAAATATCTTCCATTAAACAATAAAAAAAGGAAATATCCCTGCGGATGTTTCCTTTTTTGTTTCCCTCTAAATAAAGTAGATTGCTCAGCAAAATTCCTTTCTTCTTAGCAAAACCACGAAAACTTCTTAATATGCTATTATCAAACAAACGCATTATGAGAGCGGAAGTAAAAAGAAGATCATACACAGCAAAATCAAGACATATGCTGCAAATAAAATACAGAGTTCTTTATTGTGGCGGCGCCTAATCTCTGAGAGCTTTAGTTTTAAAGCCGCTTTCTCTCCTGCTATAATCTCATGATATCTATCTGTCATAAAACCTTAAAAAATTAAAACCTAAATATTTGTATATTCTGTATCTGTAAATTCTCTTTCAAAAGCCAAATGTAAAATTTTACATCGGGTTAATTTCACGTATTTACACCTATTTTCTTACAAATATACAATTGTTTTAAAATCACATTTAAAACCATAATAGTGTTACTAGCATATGTAAAAACTGCCCTTAAAGGCTCATTAATAAAAGACAGTTAGATGTTGATTAACATGAGCACTTGTTTATGTCCTAGCCACTTCAAACAGTGTATATTTATATTTTTAGATACCAGCCTTATTACTACTATACTAGAAATTTATCGTATTTTTATAAACTGTATGTTTTTTTAAAAGTACATACAAAATAGCTGCCATAGAAAAGGCAATAAAAAGAACTTAAATTAATCTTATAAAAATGCAGAACATAGAAAACAAAGTTGCCTACATAACCGGCGCGACAAAAGGCATTGGTTTTGGCATTGCAGAAGCTTTAGTTCAGAACGGGCTAAAAGTAGCGATCTCAGGAAGGGATATAAAAGCGCTTGAAAAGGCGCAACAGGCATTGGGAAGCCAGAATGTCCTTATTCTAGAATCTGATGTCAGAAATTATAATGACCAGCTCAAAGCTGTTGAACAGATTATATCTGAATTTGGAAAACTCGATATTGTTATTGCTAATGCAGGAGTAGGTAAATTTGCTCCCGTAGACGAAATGTCCTTAGAGGACTGGAACGCAATGATTGATACTAATCTGACCGGAGCTTTCCATACCCTGAAAGCAACTAGCAAACAACTAAAAACAAACAAAGGCTATTACATATCAATAGCATCGCTCGCAGGAACCAATTTCTTTGCAAAAGGTGCTGCCTACAACGCTTCAAAATTCGGACTGGTGGGTTTTACGCAAGCAGCGATGTTAGATCTACGTGATTATGATGTAAAGTGTACCACCATTATGCCAGGATCGGTTACTTCAAATTTTAACGGCCATACACCAAATGAAGATGACAATTGGAAAATCCAACCCTCAGATATCGGACAGATGGTAGTAGACCTCCTAAAAATGAACCCTAATGTTCTACCAAGCAAAATAGAGGTCCGTCCAACGAAAACCAAATAGATAAAATTTTCTTTCAATTTAAAAACAGCTATAAAGGCTGTTTTTTTTCTTTAACATTATTGAATAAATGCAGATACCTACTGTAATGATTTCAGAACCAAAACCTTTGAAAGACCAATTGAACTTAAAAAATTTTAAAAAAGAAAAAAATATGCCAACATAAAAAAGTGCCTATTTCTATAGAAGATTATCTGCTAAAATAAAAGAAAAAACTCCTTAAATATTTAAGGAGTTATTCGGCAGCCGGCGGGTGCCTGAAATGGTATGCGGTAACTAACTAAATCATTGTACAGAACCTTCAGACGAACCCGCCGGTCCCCTGTTCCTTTTTCTGAATGATTAATAAAGTATCATTACCAGTATAGAAACAAATTTATTGCAATATGAATATAAAAGCTTACAGAATCTGCTAATAATATTACATCATTCTAAGCTTGGCATTGCAGACAGCCAAAAATTAAGTTTAATAAAAATAAAGTAAAAAAAAACTTTGTCCTCAATAATCTAGTTTTCAAAACAGTGAACTAAAAAACAGTACAACCCCATAGCTAATAAAGCATAAACCCAATCGTATACCTTGCCTCATGCATAGTTTTTATCTAATTTTGCAGCATGAATTACGAAGAGATAAAACGCCATTTTGAGAATAATCCACCGCCTGAAATCGTGGAATGGACAGGATGGGCAAAGATTACCGATACTCGGTTATTCCTAAAAAGCTGTTACATTGGTATTCGAAACTTTAACGGTCCTATCGATCGTTGTCCGGCATGGTGGCATCTGAGGGATTTTTATATTCTTATGAAAAAAAGCGCTCTACAGAGTCCTACTGAAGAAACCCAAGCAGAAGAGGCTTCTTTGAAAACTTCTATTGAAGAATCTGCCCATTTAGCTTCCGTTGAAAAAGAAGTTGCGGTATAAATTAATTTGCATCAGATAATCTTGTATAAAAAATTAGCTTCAAAGAATCACTAAGCGCAGCTAACTTTTCATTTGTTTTTTACTTTTTACTATCCAAAACGAATTCTGTTCTATTTCTTGAGGCTTTGCTCCAGTCTATTGCTATAATTTCTTGAAGCAAATCCTTAAGTTCGTTAATTGAGCCTGGCTTAATAGCATAGCCATCAGCTCCTAGTTTATAGGAAAGTTCAATATGTAATGTACTGCTGCTGGTAGAAAACATAATAATTTTTACCCCACTCAAACATCCTACTCTACATTTTATCTCCTTTAGACATTCAAAACCATTTTTGCAGGGCATATTTATGTCTAGGAATAGGATTTCAGGTTTGTCATTTTCTGCCTCATGAAGACTATCTAAAAGTCGCTGCCCGTCTTCAAATACCTTAACGCTAATCTCAGGATGGATTTCCTTAAGGACTTCCAAAAATAAAATTCTGTCATCCTCATCGTCCTCTGCGAGATAAATAAGTTTATGTAAAGGTTCGTGCAACATATCAGTATAATTCATAAGGTGTTGAATATCCTTGAAATACATATAGTAAATATAAATGTAAGAAAATTTTTTCACTTTAAAATAAAAAGAACAAAACAACAAAAAAGTACATGTAAGTTTCCTTAACGCCTAAATAATTTTAAAAACCAAAATCCTAATCAAAACCGACTCCTTCAAGGAATATCTCCAAGCATAACCGTTAATTTTACCATTAAATATCTATCTAAAATCAGATATTTCATTCCAATAGCAATTCCATAAAAAAAAGAGTTAAGATGTTTTTTCAACACCTTAACTCTTTTATTCTTTCTTGCTTCGTATCTTTCCGTCTCCTATTTCCCGATGCAGAAATTTGCAAAAATATTCCCCAATAATTCGTCATTAGAAACCTGACCTGTAATAAGGCCAAATTGATATAAAGCTTCGCGAATATCAAGCGCCATAAGATCGCTTGAAAGACCAGATTCTAAACCAAATTTTACCTTCTGAATTTCATCTAAAGCTTTTAATAACGAATCATAATGTCTTGTATTGGTAACAATAGTTTCATTATTACGAAGCGCTCCGGTATTTACAAAAGACAACAATTCATTTTTTAAATCCTCTACTCCTATTTTTTCTTTTGCAGAAATTAATAGCAATTTTGCATTTAAATTCTCTAATTGATTGGTAATATTCGCTACTTCATCAGCAGATAAAATATCTTTTTTATTAACCACAATAAGTAGTGGTTTTAGCGGATATTTATTCTTAATCTGTTCAATTTCATTTACAAATTCAGAACTTGATGTTTGAAACTTTAATCCATCAAACAAATAAATTACAACTTGAGCCTGTTCTATTTTTTCGAAAGTTTTCTTGATTCCGATACTTTCTACAACGTCTTTTGTATCACGAATTCCTGCAGTATCAATAAATCTAAATCCGATGCCACCAATTACCAATTCGTCTTCAATCGTATCACGCGTTGTTCCCGCAATGTCAGATACAATGGCGCGTTCTTCGTTCAATAAAGCATTCAATAAAGTCGATTTTCCAACATTCGGTTCACCTACAATCGCAACTGGAATTCCATTTTTAATTACATTTCCAACGGCAAACGAATCAATTAAACGTTTTAAAACAAATTCAATTCTATTTAATAATTCATGAAATTGTGTTCGGTCTGCAAATTCTACATCTTCTTCTGCAAAATCCAATTCCAATTCAATTAAAGAAGCAAAATTTAAAAGCTCTTCTCTTAGTTTCGCAATTTCATTACTGAATCCGCCACGCATTTGTTGCATCGCAATTTGATGAGAAGCTTCGTTGTCTGACGAAATCAAATCTGCCACTGCTTCTGCCTGCGACAAATCTAATTTTCCATTTAAAAAAGCCCTCAATGTAAATTCACCAGCATCGGCCATTCTGCATCCATTTCGAAGCAATAACTGAATAATCTGCTGTTGAATATACGTTGATCCGTGACAAGAAATTTCAATCGTATCTTCTCCCGTATAAGAATTCGGACCTTTAAATACCGAAACCAAAACTTCGTCTAATGTTTTGCTTCCGTCTACAATATGCCCTAAGTGAAGCGTATGTGTTTTCTGTTTCGTTAAATCTTTGTTTTTAATAGATTTAAACACCGAATTGCCAATTGTGATGGCCTCGGCTCCAGAAATACGAATTATGGCAATGGCTCCAGCTCCCGAAGGCGTAGCCAAAGCAACTATAGAATCTTGATTTATCATGCTGCAAAGGTATAAAAAAACGCTCAAATTCTTTTCTGTGGTAATACAACTCGATTCAAACAAGAAATCTACAAATTAATTGAGATTAATAAATCATTAAGTGTTAAAATACTGATAAATATCAGGTTGTTTTCTTTGCAGAATGAGTAAATTTGAGAGACAAACCTTAATCTTAAATACTATGAAAAAGATATTATTTCCAACCGATTTCTCTGACGCTGCCACCAATGCATTTGTTCATGCTTTAGAATTTGCTAAAGTTGTAAACGCCGAATTAATCTTACTTCATACATTCGAGATTCCTGTTTACGACAGCCAGTTCTTTCCAGAGAATTATGCTTCTATATACAGTTCAATTGAATTAGCAAAGTTTGAAATGTTTAAAGATGAAATTCCAAAACTGCGCCAAATTGCTGCCGAACGTAAATTAGAAGATATTGTAATCAAACACCGTTTAATGGATGGTGATCTTATCTACAATTTAAAAAACGCTGTAGAAGAAGATCAAGTCGATTTTGTGATTATGGGAACCAACAGTGCTTCTGACTGGACTAAATTCTTTACAGGTTCTAATACCGAATCTGTCATTTCTGGAGTCGAAGTTCCTGTTTTGTGTATTCCTATCGATGCCAAATACAAAAAAGTAAAAACGATTGGTTTTACGACACGCTACCGTGAAAAAGATAAAAAAGAACTGAAAAAAATTCTGAAAATTGCTAAAAAAACCGGTGCTAAAGTAAAAAGCTTATACGTTAAAACTTCTAATTCTGATGTTTCTGAAGAAGTTCGAAAAGAATGGGAAAAAGAATTCTCTGAAGAAAATGTGGAGTTTCTAGTTTTGCCAAGTGACGATGTAAAAGAAACTATTCTAGATTTTATACTTTACAAAGACATCGATATTTTGACCACAATAACACATAAACGTTCTTTCTTTGAAAGTCTTTTTGATTCTAGTTTTTCAAAAAAAATAGCCAAAGAAGTTACCATTCCGATTTTGGTTATGCATGAAGATTAAATAACAATAGTGATGATTTTGTGACTTAAAAGCTATATTTGTATTTCAACCAAAATAATAGAATGAAAGCATATCCAGACAACGTTACAAAATACTCAGAACTCTATAATAAAACCAACAAAAAATACAACAGCATAAGTCTTTTGAGGCTATTAAGTATTTTTCTTTTCTTGTTTTTTATGTTTTATTACATCAAGACAGATCAAATACTTTATGTCATTCTAGCTGTTTTATCTTTTGCTGGTTTTATTTTTTTTATGAGAATACATTCGAGAGTGTCATTTCAAAGATTGCTTGCAGAAACACTTTTAAAAATTAATCAGAACGAAATTGCTTTTCTGAAAAGGGAAAAAACACCTTTTGAAAATGGAGCTGAATTTATCGATTTCCATCATCCGTATGCTTACGATTTGGATATTTTTGGAGAACATTCTTTATTTCAAAATCTAAACAGAACAGCTTCTTTTATCGGAAAAAAAACACTCGCAGAATTATTGCTTCACACTCTTCCTGAGGCTGAAATTTTAGAAAATCAGGAAGCTATAAATGAATTAAAAAACAAAATTGATTGGAGGCAAGAATTTCAGGCTTTAGCAATCATAAGTCAAGATTCCAAACAATCTTATGAAGCAATAAAACTTTGGACTTCTTTTACAAATAACTCCTTACCTAAAGTTTTAGTCGCATTATCATTCATTCTTCCAGTAACATTTTTTGGATTTCTGGCAGCGTACTTTATTACATCAAAAACCATTATGCTTTCTTATTTAACGTATGTCTTTATTGCCAATTTAATTGTTTTAGGAAGAGCCGTAAAGAGAATTCAATCGGAAATAGCAAAAGCAGATAATGTCGCTAACATCATAAAGCAATACAGTTTATTGATTGAAAAAATTGAACATGAATCTTTCCAATCTAAGAAACTAATTCGCTTACAAGAACAGCTTAACTTTAAAAATGCAAAAGCGAGCCAGCATTTAAAACAGCTTTCTGAGTTATTTTCAAGAATGGATACAATAAATAACTTTGTAACAGCCACTTTATTTAACGGAACATTCTTATTCAATCTGCATGTTTTAAAAGCACTTTTAAAATGGAAAGAAGATTATGCTTCAGAAATGAATCATTGGGTTTCTATTATTGGCGAAATTGAAGCGTTAAATAGTCTAGCTAATCTAGCTTACAACAATGAAGATTTCGTTTTTCCCGAAATCAATTCTGATTATAAAATCGAGTTCAAAAATCTAAGTCATCCGTTATTGAACCCCGCAACAAGAGTTGGAAACGATACGCAATTTCACCCACAATCTTTTGTGATTTTGACTGGATCTAATATGTCAGGTAAAAGTACATTTTTAAGAAGTTTAGGAATCAATATGGTACTTAGCGGAATTGGTTCAGTTATTTGTGCATCAGAAGCTAAAGTGCATCCACTTCCAGTATTAGTTTCAATGCGATTATCAGATTCTTTATCTGATTCTGAATCTTACTTTTTTGCTGAAATTAAACGTTTAAAACAGATCATGGATGAACTTGAAAATCAGCCTGCTTTTGTTTTATTAGATGAGATTTTAAGAGGTACAAACTCTGATGATAAAAGAAACGGAACAATTGAAGTGGTGAAGAAAATCATTTCTAAAAAAGCGATCGGTGCCATCGCAACGCACGACATAGAAGTTTGTTTGACTACAAATGAATATCCTGATATTTTAACCAATCAATGTTTCGAAGTTGAGATCCAAAACAACGATTTACATTTTGATTACAAACTCCGAAACGGAATCTGCAAAAATAAAAGTGCAACCTTTTTAATGCAGAAAATGGGGGTTATTTAATGGTGAATTGTAAATGGTGAATTATTAATTTATTCTTTGCGTAAAAACTTAATTCACCATTTACAATTCACAATTAGAAATTAGTTTTCCTCATACATTTCCATCCATAAACGGGTTTCTTCCAGATCTAGTTCTTTTTCGATTTTGCGGAAGATTTCTTCGTTTACAGAGCCAAATTTATGCATTGATTCTAATTTTCCTCTTTCTACATTTAGCAAATCAATTTGGATTTTAGTAAAGTCATTAAAAATTTCACCTCCAAGAAGTTTTCCATTTCCAAAGAAATTTGCAGGAAGTTCAGTCTTTTGCAGACGATTAAATTTTACTTCGTATTTACTTTTTATGTTATGAAGCAATTCATCATTCAGCAAGGAGAAATTATCTTCAATATGAGCGATAGTTTCTGAAACAATTACATTTCTAATATTATATTCTTCTGCAAGTATCGAATAACGTTCAATTTTCAGCTTCTTAATCAACCACGGAAGCGTAAGACCTTGTATAACCAAAGTTGAGAGTATTACACAGAAAACTAAGTATATAATTAAATTTCGAAGCGGAAATTCTTCTGTTTTATTCAACATTAACGGAAGTGCCAAAGCCGCAGCCATAGAAACCACACCACGCATTCCTGACCATCCAAAAATGATCATGTTTCGATAATCAAATTGTTCTTTTTCTCGAATCTTTTTACTAATTATTCTTGGTAAAATTGTAGCTGGAATAACCCATAAAAAACGAACTAGAATCACTACAATACTAATAACTGCTCCCCAGATAAATAATGAATTTCCAGAGTAATTACTAATTCCAGCAATAATTTGTCTTAACTGAAGTCCGATTAAAATAAAAATCAAGCCATTCAAAATATTATTAAGCACATCCCAAATGGTATTGGTCATTATTCGACTTTCATGCGAAAAAATCGTACCTGATCTTGCTGCCAAAAAAAGTCCTGTTGTTACCACAGCCAAAACTCCCGATCCTTCAAAATGCTCGGCAAGAAGATAGGAAGCAAATGGTGTCAATAATGTAAGCGTTACTTCGATAATATCGTCGCAAACAAATCTTTTATGGATATAATACATGATAAAGCCAACAGCCAAACCAATTCCTATGCCCAAAGCTGACATTAAGACGAAATTTAATCCGGCTTGCCATAAAACAAAATTTCCAGCTGTAATTGCCGTAAGGGCATATTTGTATGCAACAAGACCACTAGCATCATTTACTAAACTTTCTCCTTCTAGAATAGCAATCAATCTAGGATTAAGACCTAACCCTTTTGTAATCGCAGTTGCCGAAACTGCATCGGGAGGCGAAACAATTGCACCAAGTAAAAAAGCTAATGGCCAAGACATATCATCTATAAGCCAATGTGCAAAAACAGCAACTAATCCTGTTGTAAAGAAAACCAAACCAACAGCAGCAAAAGTTATTGGACGTATAGATTGCTTAAAGTCTGACCAGCTGGTATGCCATGCAGCATGATACAAAAGCGGTGGTAAAAATATAATAAATACAATTTCAGGACTTAAAGCAATTACAGGAAGTCCAGGAACAATACTAATAACAACGCCACATAAAACCAAAACAATCGGAATGGGAAAGTTATATCTTTTGCTAACAAGACTAAGAAAAGCAACGCCGAAAAGCAGCATTATAATAACGGTGATATTCTCCATTTAAGATGGTATTTATTAAACTTTCGATTATGGAATCTGGGTACTAAATTAAGATTTTATGATAACTTAATTAGATTAACATTAAAAAAATAGAATGCCGATTTATTGACTTATATCAAACTTTTTAGTTTCAAACAATTTTAGATTTGTCTCTTATTATTTCTAAAAAAACTTTTATGATAAGTACAGAATTAAGTCCGTTAACCCAATTTGGAATTTCGAGTAAAGAACGTGTTGAAAATGCCTTGGAGCAACTTAAAAGCGGAAAAGGTGTTTTGGTAACCGATGATGAAAATCGAGAAAATGAAGGCGATCTTATATTTTCTGCACATCATATGAGTGCTCAAGATATGGCTTTAATGATTCGTGAATGCAGCGGAATTGTTTGTCTTTGCTTGACTAACAATAAAGCAGACGAATTGGAACTTCCATACATGGTAAAAGAAAACACAAGCAGTTTTCAAACTCCATTTACCATTACGATTGAAGCTAAAAATGGAGTAACAACAGGAGTTTCTGCAAAAGACAGAATTACAACTATAAAGACTGCAATTGCAATGAATGCGAGGGCAGAAGACTTAGCGAAACCTGGGCATGTTTTTCCGCTTAGAGCGAATGAAAATGGTGTTTTAGGACGAAATGGTCATACAGAAGGAAGCGTAGATTTAATGAAATTGGCTGGCTTACAACCCGAAGCCGTTCTTTGCGAATTGATGAACGAAGACGGAAGCATGGCTAAACTAGACAAAATTGTTAGCTTTGCACAAGAACACGATTTGGTGGTTTTATCTATTGAAGATATTATTTATTACCGCAAATTTGTGAGAGATTATAATTAAATGATATACGAACAACTTGGTAATTCCATTCGAAAAAGCATTAACGTTTCTGATGAAGATTTAGAAACCATTCTTTCCTATTTTAAATTTATCAAAAAAGGGAAAAATGAAATTTTGCTGGCTCAGGGACAAATAAGTCAAGAAACATTTTTTGTTGCAAAAGGTTGTTTGAGAATCTTTTTTATTAATGAAGAAGGAAAAGATGTTACAAGATATATTGCTTTCGAAAATCAATTTGCAACAGCTTTAGTTAGTTTTATTACCAAAATGCCAGCAGCAGAAAATATTCAAGTTGTAGAGAAATCCGAATTGCTAAGCATCTCACACGAAGATTTTAATCATTTAATGAAAATTATTCCTCAATGGCGTGAGTTCTACAGCAATTATTTAGAAAAAGCTTATGTGAATAATGCCAATCGGTTAATGTCTTTTACCACAATGGATGCTTTGGAGAGATATAATCAACTTTTGAAGATAAATCCTGCGATTGTGAAAAGATTGCCCAATAAAATTGTGGCTTCTTATATTAATATTTCTCAGGAAACTTTGAGTAGGTTGAAGTCTAAGGTTTAGAGTTATTTTTTTTGCCACTAAGACGCTAAGACTCTAAGTTTTTTTTCACATGAATTGCCTCCAGCTTTAGCTGGAGGTAAAAAAGAAAGTAAGAAGGCTTTAGCCAAACTTTGAATTTGGCTAAAGCCTTTTACAATATAAAAACAAAAACCTCCAGCTAAAGCTGGAGGCAATTCATATCTGTCTTAATTAGCTTAAATCTTTTAAAATCTGCATGAAACCCTTTGCGTTTCTTACGAGTAAATCTTAACAAATCTTAGCGGTAAAAATTCACAAAAAAGCCGAATCTAAAGATTCGGCTTTATAATTTTTATGATTCACAGCTGCTGCAAGAAACAAGACTTGTTACTAGTTCTTTAGAAACGCTTTGGCTTCTTTGATAGTATAAACTTTTTACTCCTTGCTGCCAAGCTTCAATCATCAAACGGTTTACATCTTTAATCGCCAATTCTGCTGGAATATTAAGATTTAAACTTTGTCCTTGATCAACAAATTTCTGACGAATTCCTGCTTGCTGTACAATTTCTAATTGGCTAATTTCTTTAAACGTTTTGAAAACATCTTTTTCAGTTTGTGTCAACTGTTCCATATGTTGCACACTACCACCGTTCAGCATAATTCCTCTCCAAACCTCTTCATTATCCAAGCCTTTTTCTTCAAGCAGTTTTTTAAGGTATTTATTTTTACGCATAAAATTACCTTTACTTAATCCTGCTTTATAATAATTACTGCTAAAAGGTTCAATTCCTGGCGAAGTCTGTCCTAAAATTGCAGAAGAAGATGTCGTTGGAGCAATTGCCATTGTTGTAGTATTACGTCTTCCGTAACCTTTTAACAATTCTGGCTCACCGTAAATTCTAGCCAATTCCTGACTAGCTTTATCTGCTTTATCACTAATATGTTTGAAAATCTCTGTTGTTTTCATTTTAGCTTCCATTCCTTCAAACGGAATCATATTTTTCTGTAAATAAGAATGCCATCCTAAAACACCTAAACCAAGTGCACGGTGTCTTTTAGCAAATTTATTTGCTGCAGAAAGATAATAGTTTCCTTCTGTTTTTTCAATAAATTCTTGTAAAACAGCATCTAAGAAAAAGATCGCTAATTTTACTGCTTCAGTGTCTTTCCATTCTTCATATAATTCTAAGTTCATAGAAGATAAACAGCAGATAAATGATTCGTCATGCGTAGACGGAAGCATAATCTCGCTGCATAAATTACTAGCGTTGATTCTTAGATTCTGATCTTTATAAACTTGCGGTTTATTTTTATTTACGTTGTCGCTAAAGAAAATATAAGGCAATCCTTTTTGCTGACGGCTTTCTAATACTTTTGCCCAAACTTGTCTTTTTTCAGCATCTCCATCAATCATTTCTTGCATCCAGTAATCTGGCACACAGATTCCGGTAAACAAGTTCTGAATTGGGTTTCCAATACTTTTAATTTTCAAGAACTCTTCAATATCTGGATGATCTACATCTAAATAAGCGGCAAAAGCACCACGACGAACTCCTCCTTGAGAAATGGTATCCATAGCCGTGTCAAAAAGCTTCATAAAACTCACTGCTCCACTACTCTTTCCGTTATCGGTTACAGCACTTCCGCGTTCGCGTAATTCACCAAAATAACCAGAAGTTCCACCTCCAATTTTGGTTTGCATAATTACTTCTCCAAGTTTATGTGTAATTCCCTCAATTTTATCTGGAACGTGCACATTAAAACAAGAAATTGGCAATCCTCTTTCTGTTCCCATATTTGCCCAAACTGGCGAACTGATACTCATCCAACCTCTTTCGATCATTTCCATGAAAGACTCTTTCAATTCTGGTTTGTAAAGCCTTTTTGCTGCAGCCGTACAAATTCTATCAATTGCTCCTTCTACAGTTTCTCCTTTTAAAAGATAACCGCGGTTTAAAATCTGTTCACTTTCAGAATTTTTCCACCACATTTTACTATCATTTTGTGGCTCAAAATTATTATTTGCTGGGTTTGTGTCTATCGTATTCATAATGTATTATGGGCTTGTATTAGAAAAGATCGTTTGCTGTGATACTCTTATCGTGTTTTGTATATTCTACTGGACGTTTCGCAAAGAAATCATCTAAACTATTTGCAAAAACTTCTTCTTCAAACCAAGTCATTTTTGAATACTCTTCTGGAGAAACATTAAAAATCGTTTCAATATTGATTTGCTTTAAACTTTCATCAATTCTAAATTTCATGAAGTTTACCAAGTCTTCCTTGTTTATCGTTTCAATCGCTCCATTTTCAAAAATCCAATCTAAAATATCGGCTTCCACAGTGATTGATTCTCTAACAGTTTCTCTAATTAATTCGAGAGTTTCTGCGTCGAAATATTCTGGAAACTCTTCACGGATTTTATTAATGATATAAATTCCGCCATTAGCATGAATCTGCTCATCGATTGAAGTCCAAGCAATGATATTACTCACATTTTTCATATATCCTTTGAATCTTGTGAATGACAATAAAATAGCAAACTGGCTGAAAAGAGAAACGTTTTCAATTAAAATACTAAACAAAATCAAGGAAACCATGTATTTTCTGTTATCCTGAGATTTTGTGTCTTTTAATACATTCGAAAGATAATCTACACGTCTGCGAATTACAGGAACATCCAATAATCTTTCAAATTCATCATTATATCCTAAAACTTCCAACAAACGAGAATACGCTTCAGAATGTCTAAATTCACATTCTGCAAAAGTAGTTCCCAATCCGTTGAATTCTGGTTTTGGAAAATGCTCATATATATTACCCCAAAAACTTTTTACAGCTACCTCAATCTGCGCAATTGCCAATAAACTATTTTTAATAGCTGTTTTTTCTGCCAAATCCAAATGCGCATGAAAATCTTGCGTATCGGCAGTAAAATCTACTTCAGTGTGTACCCAGTAAGCCTTATTAATAGCTTCGGTAAATTGCAGAACCTCAGGATATTCAAAAGGTTTATAATTGATTCTTTTATCAAAAATTGACATATATATAGAGTTTTAAGTGACTATTTTGAAATAGAAATCCGAGCGCTTATTTTGGGGAGGTATTAGCGTGATTTCTATAATTACAAATTTAACCCACAGTTATTCTATTGTCCAATTTTTGATGTTAAAAATCTGCTCAATTATCAACAGTTTTAAAACTTCAAAAAATCACGATTTAGCAAATTTATCAACATGAAAATAATACGCTGTAATTTACAATGAGCTAGCAGTTTCCCTAAAAATAATACTAAGTTATTAACATGAAAAAAAGTACTTTCTGAGGTCAAAACGAGAACAGTTATCAACATTCGTTTTGATGAAAGAGAAATTTGAAAGTAAATTTTTCAGCAAAAAAAACGTCAGTTATTTATAATAATTCCAAATAATTGTCGCGTACAAAAAAATCATAACATACTTTATTACAAAAACTTACACTCAAACCCATAGTAAAAAAGCAAAAGATATTATTAAAATCAACGCCTTACAAAAGAACTATTGCATCAATTCTTGCCATTTAATCTTATTAGAGCTATAAAAGAGAAAAAACGTTCAAAAATCATTGTGCCACTTCAAAAAAGAGGTCGAATTAAAACAAAATTAAAATTTACTTAAGGGATTCTTAATTTTTGAAAAAATACCTTCAAATTCCCTTTTTACAGTAAATTATTCTTGGTTTAAGAATATTAATTTTTACATTTGCTTTTATTTTTATTTATTCTAAATAGAATAAAATATTCCCAAAAAAATAAATTAATCTTGTACAATTCAATAACCATAAATTATCGAAATATGAAAAAGAATCTTTTTGTTTCTTTTGCATTTGCTGCTACTCTATTTGTAAGTGCTCAGCAAAAAAATGCGTTGCTAGATGCGGCTTTCTGGAAAACTTCTCCAACTGTTGAAACGGTTCAGGCAGAAATCTCTAAAGGAAATAATCCAGCTGAAGCCAATGCAAACGCATTTGATGTTACCACCTTAGCCATTAATAATGACGCGCCTTTTGCAACAATCAAATTTTTGGTTGAGCAACCTGGAAATTCAATCACAAAATTAACTCACGATAATCGTATCTATCTGCATTGGGCAGCGTATAGAGGAAATACTGAATTGGTTCAATATTTAATTGATAAAGGTTCTGACGTAAATTTTGAAGACAGTCACGGAACCGCTCCTGCTGATTTCGCTGCTTCAAACGGCCAGTCAGATGCTGCGATGTACGATGCTTTCTTTAAAGCTGGACTTAATCCGACAAAAAAATATGCGAATGGAGCAAACCTTTTGCTTTTGGCCATTGCATCTGATAAAGATTTAAAAGCTGCTGACTATTTTTCTACTAAAGGAATGTCTTTAAAAGATGTAGATAATGACGGAAACACAGCTTTTACTTATGCTGCAAGATCTGGAAATATTGCTCTTTTGAAAAAACTTGTAGAAAAAGGCATTAAACCAACTAGCGATGCGCTTTTATTTGCTGCACAAGGAAGTCGAAGAGAAAGTAATACTTTAGAAACTTATAAATATTTGGTTGAAGAAGTAAAAATTAAAGCAACTGCTCAAAATAAAGCAGGACAAAATGTATTGCACTTTTTGGCTGGAAAACCAAATCAGGCTGAAATCATTAAATATTTCTTAGGTAAAGGTGTTGATGTAAACAAAGCTGATAAAGAAGGAAATACGCCAGTTATGGTTGCTGCTGCGGCTAGAGAAACTGCTGTCTTAGAATTGTTTCTTCCTTCTGTTAAAAACATAAATGCTCAAAATCTTAAAGGAGAATCTGCTTTGACTTTTGCTGTTAGAAATGGAACTTCAGAAGCTGTAAATTTACTTTTGACCAAAGGTGCAGATGTAAATGTGAAAGATAAAGACGGAAATAATTTAGGTGTTTACTTAGTACAATCATATCGTCCGGCAGGAAGAGAGAAAGCAGCAACAGATCCTTTTGATGCAAAAGCAAAATTACTTCAAGAAAAAGGTTTAAATCTTGCAGCTCCACAAAAAGACGGAAACACTTTATATCATTTAGCTATTACTAAAAATGATGTTTCTCTTCTGAAAAAAATCACTGACTTAAAAGTTGACATCAACGCTAAAAATAAAGATGGTTTAACGGCTTTACACAGAGCGGCAATGACTTCTAAGGATGATGCTATTTTAAAATATTTAGTTTCTGCTGGAGCTAAAAAAGATATCAGTACAGAATTTGACGAAACGGCTTACGCTTTAGCGAAAGAGAATGAGCTTTTAACCAAAAACAATGTTTCTGTTGAATTCTTAAAATAAATAATTAATTAATAATCAATATTTGAAATTCCAAATTCCAAACTTTACATTTGGGATTTGGGATTTCACATTACAAATCCACACAAATACATAATTTCAGATGAAATCAATATTAAAAATTGCTCTTACAAGCGCTTTTATCTTTTTAGTTTCTTTACAATCTCAAGCGCAATCAAGCAAATACAAGATTATGCTGCAAATGAATAACTATATGGGAGAAGGTGCTTATATCGTTGTTTCGCTAGTGAATTCGGCAGGAGAATACGAAAAAACTCTTTACGTAATGGGCGATGATAAAAAATGGTACAAGTCTTTAAAAGAATGGAATAAATTTCACACTGCTCAAAAATCAGACGACATAAGCGCTAAAACTGGAGCTTCTGTAACGGGAGGTGATCGTAGTGTTACTACAATCGAAATTGAGAATTCTAAAATTAATAAAGGTTACAAATTACGTTTTGAATCTGCTGTAGAAGATCAGAAATATTATGTAAGCGATCTTGAAGTTCCGCTTACAACTGAAGGTCTTGCAGAAAAAACAGATGGTAAAGGTTACATCAAATACGTAAGATTAAGTAAAATATAATACCATTACATTTCTAGAATACACTCAATGACTCTTTCTTTTTGGCGTTACGCACACTTGGCTTTGGCCCTATTTTCTTCTATTTTTTTGCTTTTGGCTTCGGTAACAGGAATCATTCTGGCGGTCGATGCGGTTCAGGAAAAAACACTTCCGTACAAAGCAGAAGATTTTAATAAAATAACTTTAGGCGAAACGCTTCCAATTTTAAAGAAAAAGTATTCTGAAATTACAGAATTGAGTGTAGATTACAATCAATTTGTAACGCTTCAAGCTATTGACGCAGATGGAAATGACGTTAAAGCATACATTGATCCAAAAACTGGAAAAGTATTAGGAACTCCTGCAAAAAAAAGCGAATTCATAAATTGGATTACGAGTTTGCATCGTTCACTGTTTCTTCATGAAACAGGACGTTTTTTTGTGGGCGTAATTTCTTTTTGCTTGCTATTAATATCAATTTCGGGTTTCGTACTGGTTTTAAAAAGACAGCGCGGCATCCGAAATTTCTTTTCTAAAATAATCAAAGAATATTTTGCACAATATTACCATGTCCTTTTAGGAAGATTGGCTTTAATTCCGATTTTAATTATTTCGCTTACAGGAACTTATTTATCTCTAGAAAGATTCAACTTTTTTATGGGTGAAGAAAAATCAAAACCTGTAAAAACAGAACTCTCAGAGAAAACCCAAACAAGTTCAATTTTTAATACCACTTTATTATCTGATGTAAAGAAAATCGAATTTCCTTTTACAGATGATCCTGAAGAATTTTATATTATTGAATTGAAAGACCGAGAAATTGAAGTCAATCAGGTTACAGGAGCTGTAATTTCTGAAAAGCTTTCGCCAATGAGAACTCAATTTGCGGCATTAAGCTTAGATCTTCATACAGGAAGAATTAACGGAATCTGGGCGATTATTTTGGCTATAGCCTGCATTAACATTCTCTTCTTTATTTATTCTGGTTTTGCAATTACTTTAAAAAGAAGATCTAGTCGAATTAAGAATAAATTTAAAGCTAGCGAAAGCACTTTTATTCTTTTGGTTGGCTCAGAAAACGGAAGCACTTTCCGATTCGCCAATTCAATTCAGAAACAATTAATTGATCACGGGCAGAAAGTTTTTGTCAGTGAATTGAATAAATTTTCCGCATATCCGAAAGCAGAACACATTATTGTTTTTACTTCAACTCATGGTTTAGGAGACGCTCCTTCTAACGGAACGCAATTCAAAACTTTATTAGAGAAACAAAATCAAGATCAAAATATTAATTTCTCTGTGATTGGTTTTGGCTCAAAATCATATCCAGATTTTTGCCAGTTTGCTATTGAAATAGATCAACTTTTAGAAAAACAAAAATGGGCAGATCGTTATTTGAATTTACAAACTGTAAATGATAAATCGGCGGTTGAGTTTGTAGAATGGATAAAATTATGGAGCGAGAAAACAGGAATTCCGCTGGCTACAACTCCATCATTATACAACCATATTCCGAAAGGTCTGCAAAAATTAATGGTTTTGGATAAAACACCAATTTCTGAAACCGAACATACTTTTATTCTGACTTTAAGAGCTAGTTCTAGAGTTAAATTTAGTTCGGGCGATTTATTGGCAATTTATCCTGCTAACGATTCTAGAGAACGCCTCTACTCGATTGGAAATCATTCTGGAAATATTCAATTGGTTGTAAAATTACATCCAAACGGATTGGGGTCTGGCTTTTTGAATGCTTTAGAACCAGGAAATATAATAAAAGCACAGATTGTAAAAAATCCTGCTTTTCATCTTCCTAAAAAAGTTCAAAAAGTGGCTTTTATTTCTAACGGAACAGGAATTGCTCCTTTCTTAGGAATGATTGAACAAAATAAAACAAAACAAGAACTTCATTTGTATAGCGGATTTAGAATGGAGACGCCAACTTTAATGGCTTACAAAAAGTTTGCTGACATTATGATTCAGAAAGAACATCTGGATAATTTTCATGTCGCTTTATCGCGTGAAGCAGAACATATTTATGTGATGGATTTGATTAAAAGAGATTCCTCTTTCTTTACGAATCTATTTAAAAAAGGTGGTGTCGTTATGATTTGTGGTTCACTTGCCATGCAGAAAGATGTTGAATCAATTTTAAATGAATTGTGTCTTTCAAAAGGACTAAAAACACTTGAAGAATATAAAGCGAATAAACAATTTTTAACGGATTGTTATTAGAGTAATTTTAGATTTTAGATTGTTGATTTTCAACTTTCGACTTTTGACTTTTGACTTTCGACTTTTGACTTTCGACTTTTTAATACATTTTCATGCATAAATTATTATCCTATAAAATTTCATTCTTTTTTGTAATTATTTGCTGTGTATCTGCACATTCGCAAGTATTACGAAAAAGAACTACGCTTTTGATGGGCGGACGTTTTGATATTTCTATTGTAGACAAAGATTCTCTTTCTGCAGAAAAAAATATAGATGAAGTTATCGCTGAAATTACGCGAATTGAAAATTTAATCTCCGATTGGAAACCCACTTCTCAAGTTTCTGAAGTGAATCAGAATGCGGGAATAAAACCCATACAAGTAGATCGCGAAGTTTTTGAACTAGCACAAAGAGCGATTAAACTTTCTGAAATTACAAATGGCGGATTTGATGTTAGTTTTGCTGCTTTAGACCGTATTTGGAAATTTGACGGTTCGATGACTGAAATGCCTTCGGCGGAAGCCATAAAAAAATCTGTTGAGAAAGTTGGCTATAAAAACATCATTTTAGACAGCACAGCATCTACTATTTTCTTAAAGCTAAAAGGAATGAAAATTGGTTTTGGTGCTTTAGGCGAGGGTTATGCAACTGATAAATGCCGCGCCATGATGATCGCAAAAGGTGTTCAAGCTGGTATTGTAAACGGTTCTGGTGACATGAGCACTTGGGGAAAACAACCCAACGGAAAAGATTGGAAAATCGGAATCACAAATCCGTTTAAACCGGAGAAGATATTGGCAGCTGTTCCTTTAATAGACGGTGCTGTAACTACTTCTGGCAGTTATGAAAAGTTCGTTGTTTTTAACGGAAAACGTTACTCGCACATTATAAATCCTGCAACTGGTTATCCTGCAACTGGTTTATGCAGTGTTACGGTTTTTGGTCCGAACGCAGAAACCGCTAACGGATTAAGCACTTCTATGATGGTTTTGGGACAGAAAGAAGGTTTGCTTTTACTTCAAAAATTTCCTAATTATAGTTGTGTAATGATTACTGATAAAGGGAAAGTTGTTAAGTCTAAGAACTTCGCTTATAAGTTATGAAGTATGAGTTATGAATTGCCTCTAGCTTTAGTTGGGGATAAATAAATTCTACATAAAAGGCTTTAGTCAAACTTATTTTGGCTAAAGCCTTTTTCATTTCTTTTAAAAATGACCTCCAGCTAAAGCTGGAGGCAACTCATAAATGAACTTTTCGTCTTCGCGATTTAGCGAGATTATTTCATTTCAATGATCAGAAAAATACTTTGCGCATATCCTTCGACTTCGCTCAGGAAGACAACCGAATCATCAATTCGTAACTCATAACTCACAACTCATAATTCATAACTCATAATTCATAACTCAAAAAACAATATTAAAATAACATTAGAACCTTCATTGCAATTCTAATAATCTTCTAATTACTTTATTTAGATTAAATTTAAATTATCATATAAGTTTGCAGCACTTTTACACGCAGACTCAATATGAGAACAATTTTACTACTATTTTTATTTACCATTTCAGCGTGGTCACAAACTGGAAATCTTACAGGAAAAGTGACTTTTGGAACCGATGAATTAGCTTATGGTTCATCAATTATTATTAAAGGAACTCAAAAATATGCTATTGTTAATGATTTTGGTCGTTACGATATTAAGGGTTTAAAATACGGAGAGTATATCTTGGAAACCTCTTCTATGGAAGGCCAAACAAGAACTACAAAAATTACGATCAACAAACCGAATACTGAGCTAAATATTTCAATTGAAAGAAATGATGCAAGATCGCTAAAAGAAGTTGTGCTTCAAAAGAAAACTGTTAAGAAGGAGATTACAGAAAAAGGATTTTCAGTAAATGTTATAGACACGCAGGAAGCCGCTAAAAGAAATATTCAGACCAATGAATTGTTAGGACAATCTGTTGGTGTTCGAATCAGACAAAATGGTGGATTAGGATCGAATGTCACTTATAATTTGAATGGAATGACTGGGAATGCTATTAGAGTGTTTATAGACGGAATTCCGATTTCAACTTACGGTTCTTCTTTTAACTTAAATAGTATTCCTCCAGCGTTAATAGAACGAATCGAAGTTTACAAAGGAGTCGTTCCTGCTCATTTAGCCGACGATGCTTTGGGTGGCGCTATTAATGTTATATTAAAAAAAGGTGCAAAAAACACTTTAAATGCTTCTGCTTCTTATGGTTCATTTAATACATTTCAATCTAATTTTAATACGACTTACAGAGATAAATCTGGCTTTACTCTAAAAGGTTCTGGTTTCTATAATTATTCTGATAATGATTATGAAATCTGGGGAAAATTTGCTTACAACATTCTTCCTAACGGACAAAAAGTTTATATCAAGGCAAAACGTTTTGAAGATGCTTACCGTTCATTTGGTGGAAGAATTGAAGCAGGTTTTACAAATGTAAATTGGGCAGATACCTTTTTAATAGGTTTTAACGCTTCTGATGACTATAACGAAATCCAGCATGGACAGTCGATGTCAAGACCTTATAAAGGCAGATTTACCGAATCTGATGCGCAGGTGGTAAGTATTAATTATACTAAAAAAGACTTTATTGTAAAAGGTCTTGAATTTACAGTGAATTCTGTTTTCAGCCAAAGAGGTGAAGTTGTAAATGATACCGTTAAATATAATTACAACTGGTTTGGAGAAAAAGTAATTGGTCTTCACGGCGAATATGTTCTAACTCCTTATGGCGCTCAGCAAGATCGCCCTATGATTCTACAATTGAATAATAAGATTTTCAGTACTCGAAGCGGCTTAAATTATACGTTAAATGAAAATCACCGATTTGTTTTTAGCAGTATGCTTTATTCTTTTGACAGAGATGATTATGACGAAAAGAAATCGCAGTTAGAAAGAGATTTTCAACAAAAAAGAGAACTTCAAAAAAGCATTTTTTCATTTGCATATGAACTAGAAGCTTTTAATTCTCGATTAAGAACTAATCTTTTCGGGAAACGCTATAATCAAAAAACAGAACAGAGAACCCCTGTGCTTATTAATAATAACACAGCGATTGAAGAAAAACTGGAGAGTAACAATACTACTTTTTACGGATACGGTCTAGCTACTTCTTACTTTATAATGCCAAAATTAATGTTTTCGCTTTCTGCAGAAAAAGCAATACGACTTCCTTCTGAAATTGAAATTTTTGGAAATCCAGGTGAAAATCAAAGCGGTAATAGTTCGCTAATCCCTGAACAGAGTAATAATTTAAATGTTGGTTTGCAATTTGGTCCATATATCATCAATAATCACAAATTCGGATTTAATGGATCTGGTTTCTGGAGAAATACGAAAGATAAAATTGTAAGACGATTTAGCCCTCGTTTAAATGAAGCATTAGAAGTCGCGCCATCTATAAATTTAGGAAAAGCACAATCTCTTGGTTATGAAGCTTCGGTAGAATATTCACACAAAAACAGGTTGTTCCTGTCAATGAATATGTCACAGTTTACTTCGAGATCTAAAGACCAATTTGATAAAAATGGAGTGCAATTGGAAAATTACAACAAACAATTTCCTAACGAGCCCTTTTTTACAATAAATGGTAATGCTCAATACAATTTTAAGGATGTATTGCAAAAGGACTCGCAATTAAGTCTCTTTTACAATTTTGGATATGTAGGAGCTTTTTATACAAATTGGCTTGACAATGAAGACGACAGAACGCCTGTCCAGTTTCCACATGATTTAGGATTGAGTTACACTTTCCCTAACAAAAAGTTTATTGCCAGTTTTGATGCTAAAAACATTACGAACCAGCAGGTTTACGACAATTTTGCAGTTCAAAAACCTGGAAGAGCTTTCTTTTTGAAAATAAATTATACACTCAATAAATTTTAGTAACTGATTAATTAATTTTTTAATAAATACAACTATGAAAAAAGGTACTTTAAAATTACTTGCTTGTGGGCTAGTTTTGACCACATTTGCACTTACAGCAAGCTGCAGCAGTGATGATAATAATAAAGAAACAGAACCTGTAAATCCAATAACTGACGGGCGTTGGATTACAGTTGCAGGAGCTTTGATGCAAACGGATCCTGGAGATGGAAACGGTGGAACTAGAATTTATTCTATTTCTAAGGAAGATGCTATAAACCCTAACATTTCTGTTAATGTTTTTGATAATGGTGAAGGTGTACAATCTAACAGAACTGCTCGTTTGCAATCTTCTGTAGACGGAAATACACTTTTTAATATTACTTACACTGGAACAAACGGAGGTGAATTCATGACATACAAGGTCAATGGAGCAAAAAACTTTGTTAAATCTGATATTACTGCAAACATTTCTCAATATGCAGGAACATCTCCAAGATGGGTAAAACTTTTTGATGGTGATAAAACTGGAGTTGCTGTAAACGTAACTGCACCTGTTATTATAACAGAAGAAGATGGAAAAACTTATAAATACACAAGAGGTTCTTCTACAGTTTTGAGCTTAGATTTACAAAAATCATTGATTTCTAATTACAGACAATATGAAATTCCCTTAACAACAGCTGAAGAAATCCAAGGACACCATATTTTCCGTTTAGATGCACCAACATTAAACAAAGCGGGCGATAAATTAATTATTGGAACTTGGATGCGTAAAACAAATCCGTTAACAGGTGCTAACGAAAGTTCTTTTGACCGTTTAGGTTCAAAATCAGTTATAGTTGATTATCCTTCTTTACAGAATCCAAAAGTAATTACTTCAACTGTTGGTTTTGGTGACACAAGCGGATACAGAAGTTTTAACAGTTTCGTAGCTACCGATGGAAACATCTACCAAGCTACTCAAAGAGATACTAAAAAAGGTTCTTATATCCTTAAAATTAACCAAAGCAACGAATATGACAATTCTTATGTATTTAGTTTAGATACTGCTTTAGGAATTAAAGGTTCTTATATCGATGCTTGGAGATATGCTGGAAACGGAATTGCTTATGCGGTTTACACTTATGAAGGAACTGAACAAGGTTTCGTAGCAAGATTAGACTTAAACGCTAGAACAGCTACAAAAGTAGAAGGTATTGATTACGATGCTGACTTAAATTTTGGTCAATATCAAGGTTTTGTTGTAGACGGAAATGAATTCTACATCGCTGTTACTCCAGTTGGAAAAGATGGTAACATTTATGTAATTGATATTCCTACTGGAAAAGTTACTAAAGGTGCTAAATTAGTAAACAAAGCAGGAAACCACTACATTGGGGTATTCTAAAAATATACGACTGTGAAAACAGTCTGTGAAAAATTCATCACTTGAGTTTTTTTTTAATCGAACATTCCGCTTCTATTTATAGTAAGCGGAATGTTTTTTTATGATAGTTTCATTTCATTATTAACAGCATTTCTTGTTTTCTTGAATCGGAGGACATTTTACAGAACCGAAACTGCAATAAACGCAACAATCACCTTCTAAAGGTTTTAGAATTGTCTTGCACTTTTCGCATTCGTAAAAATACTGGCAAGCATTTGTTGGCATTGTCTCTTCTTTTTTGTATCCGCAGTTAGGACAAGTTAGTATGGATTGTAATTCGATTTTCATCCTATTATAATTTTATTTTCTAATGCTGTGTAACCTGTAGCGTTGATTGCTTTTTCTATCTCTTCAATGCTGACTTCTGTATTGTCAAATCTAACAATCGCTTTTCCTTTCTCATAAGAAACCAACACTTCGATAATGCCTTCGAGTTTGTTTATTTCCGTTGTAATATGATGCTCGCAACCCGAACAAGTCATTCCTTTAATCGTAAACTCAACTTTCTGAATTTTGGACGCATCCACAGCAATTATTTTGTTTTCAGAATCTGTAAAGAAGATATGAGCATACGATGGAAATGCTAAAAGCAAAACTGCTACTACAGTGATAATTGCTAAAAATGATTTGGTCTGCGTAAAATTTGTTTTCTCATCGGTTTCGCAATTACAATCTATTTTCTTTTGTGGTTTTAGTTTTTGATACCAAGCAAAAGCTAGCACTAAAATTGTTAAGCCAATAAAATACGGACGAAAAGGTTCAAGCGAAGAAAAAGTTGAAGCAAGTCCGCCAGTTCCTGCTATAAGAGCTAGTATTGGTGTAATGCAGCATAATGAAGCTGCAAACGCGGTCAAAAGTCCAGTGCCGATTAGTTTCTTATTCATTTTCATTTGTTTCGAAAATTTTGTTATCGTTAAGTATTTTAAAAAATGGATTCAGCATTTTTTCATACTCTTCTGTCAATGAATAAAAAATAGTTTGTGCTTCTCTTTCAGTTATGATAAGCTTTCGATCTTTGAGTTTTCGAAGATGTTGAGAAACAGCAGAAATTGTCATATTTAGAATATCGCTTAAATCACAAACACAAAGCCGTTTTTCTTCATAAAGCAGAAATAAGATTCTCAATCTTACATTATTTCCTGCTAATTCAAGTCCATTCGATAAATAATCAAAAGAATTATGCAGCTCCGAAATTCGTTCCTTACAACGATTAATTTGTTTAATGTCTGCCTTTTGCCTAATACAAGAATTATTGTCCATAAGACAAAAATAACTAATTTGTTTATTTAAGCAAATACTAAAATAATACCAATGCTTTTAATTCTACATCTACATCAATTTTTTAAAACAAAAAACGGCATCTATTACATTTAATAGACACCGACTTTTTTCAAATAACAAAAACTATGTTTCTATGTATTAAATCATTTTAACCAACAGCTTATAATTAAAATTTTGAAGCAAATTCTTTTGCAAAATCCTCTAATTTGATTTTTCCACTTGCAATTCCATCATTATTTAAGAAATCTGCGGCGATGGTTTCGTTTCTTAATCCAGATCCCATTTCGGTATATAAACCAGCCATTTCTTCTGGAACTCCAGCTTGAGTCATTCCTCCAAAATATTGCTCATCTGTAAATTCAATCCAAGGAAGTTCTGGTTTACCAATTGTGGTTCCAAATGCTTTTACAATTTCTGAAGGTGTTTTAACATCACTTATAATGTAGCGGACGTTTTTGCCTTCTGTAGTTTTCTGTAATTCTTCGGCAGCAGCATTTGCAATATCTTCTGGATGCACTAACGGAATACGATTTGATGCTGGGAAATTTGCTCCCATAATCCCTGCTCCTTTTATCATTGGGATGTCATTATAGAAATTAATGTAGAAATATCCTGCTCTTAAAAATGTGACAGAAACGTCTAATTTCTCGTAAATCTTCTCAATATTATACAAACCTGCAATTGGTCCGTTTCCTGCTGGCAAATCGGCTCCAATGCTGCTTAACATTACCACTCTTTTAATGTTTGTTGTTTGGATTGCTTTCCCGAAAGCAGTACCAGCATCTGTAGTATTTTTAATAATATTTACTCCACCCATATTTGGAGGAGTCATAGCAAAAAGAGCATCTGCACCAGCAAAAGTTTTAGAAAGAAAATCAGCATCGCTAACTGATCCTATTGCGGCTTTTGCACCTAAATCTTCAATAGCAGATTTTCTATCTGCATTACTGCTTATAACGGTTACATCGTGACCTGATTGTACTAATTGTGCCGTTAGTGGCTTTCCTATGTTTCCTAATGAACCTGAGATTATAATTTTCATCTTAAAATGTTTTTTTATTTAACAAGACAAAGGTATCTTTGTACTTACTTTTATACAAGTACTTACCCTAAAGTATGTATCATGACAGCAATTAAAGAATCGTCTACTATTCAGGAAAACAAGCAGTATGCGTTGGAAAAATGTCCTGTAACTTTTGTTATGGAGAAAATTGGAGGCTACTGGAAACCTATTATTTTATATCACTTATCGACTGGAGATAAACGTTACAGCGAATTGAAAAGAGCAATTCCGGCTGTAACAGAAAAAATGCTTATTCAGCACTTAAAACAACTGGAAGCAGATGGATTGGTCATTCGTGAAGCAAAACCCGTTGTACCTCCATTTGTAACTTATAAATTAAGCAATGCAGGAACTGGTTTACTTCCTGTTATTGATGCTATGGCTTCATGGGCTTTCAAAATGAAAGACGGTGTCTATAATATTTAATAGACACCGTCTTTTCTAACAAACAAAAACTAATTAACTTAACTTTTTATGTGAAACTGAACAGGCTTTAATTTCACTAGTCGACTTAATTTATTGTATTGAATAATGCTTTATTTAATTCTGTTTGATAAAAACCAAAGCTTCTTCATAATTGGCAATTTGTATGAGTGCGTTATAAATATATTTAGCAACTAACGCTCCTCCATTTGAATTAATCAGCTCAATATCATCATATGGCGTATGGTATTGCGGATGTCCGCCTGTATGAAAACCAACTACCGAAGTGGATTCTTTGTAAAAAGAAACATGATCTGAACCGCCGACATCTCCTGCATGAATAACAGGATTTAATCCTGAGTTTTCTTGCAGTTTTTTCATTAATTCTACACCGTTCGGAAAAGTTCCTGCTCCGCCCATATAAAGCTCTTTTTTATCATTTAATCTTCCGACCATATCCATATTCAGCATTACTTTTATGGCTTCTTTGGGAACCGGAGAATGATTAATAAAATACTTTGAACCAAGCACCCCTTCTTCTTCTCCACTAAACGAAATAAAAATGATGCTTCTTTTTGGTTTTACTTTTTGTTTCGAAATTTCTTCTAAAATGCACAACAAAGCTGAAACTCCAGACGCATTATCATCTGCTCCGTTATGAATGGCAAAAGCCTCTTTCTTTTTACTTCCAGAACCTTGTCCGCCCCAGCCCCAGTGATCGTAATGCGCTCCGATTACTATGTATTCGTTTTTTAAAGTAGGATCTGAACCTTCAATATAACCAACAACATTTTGCGTTGTCACTGTATCCGATTTCATTTTATTGATTCCTTCTTTAACAAATACTTTGAAAGGCTGATAGTAACTATCTTTGAATTGCTGTAAACCATATTTCTTAAAATATTTTTTGATATATGCAGCTGCATCGTTATTCCCTTTAGTTCCCACAAAACGACCTTCTAATTTATCTGATGAAAGATATTTGTCATGTTTATAAAAGGTCTTAGCCATTTGTGCATTCACGAAAGTACAGCAAAAAAATGCGGTCGTAAAAAGAAGTTTTAATTTCATAATTGTTTTTCTATAGATTGGACGCGGATGAAACGGATTTGCTTTGCAAAGACGCGGATAAACACAGATATTATATAAAAAATAGAATAAAAAAATCCGTAAAAATCAGCGTTTTCACGAAGTGAATCCGTTTTATCAGCGTACTATTATCTTATAAATCAAAAGAAGTATGTTTAATATATTTTCGATCATAAGTATACAAAATGTGTATTCTCTTGTCTGTGGTTTGAATTATGGCTGGATAACTAAATTCTCCTTTTTCCTGTTTTTCGAGATCGAATAGTTTCGTCCATTTTAAACCATCTTTAGAATATTCTACGTCTAAAATATTACGTCCGTTAAACCAGTCTTTTCCAATTGGAAGCGGATTATTTACTAATAAAAACAGATTTTTGTTTACTGTTAAAGCATCGATACCCGAATTTGAATTAACAACATTTATCGTATTGGTTCTAATCCAGCTTTTACCATTGTCTCCTGACCAGCTCGAAACTACTTTATTGTGTTTGCTTCGAGACAGCATCTGAATATCGCTCTTACTATGAATTAAAAATGTGGGCTGAATGATATCGAAATTCTGATTGTTTTCTACCGCTATTTTCTTCCAAGAATCTGTAGTTTCTGTATATTCTTCAACATGCACGCGCCATTCGTCTGTACTCACACTTTCTGTGCTGCTTCCGCATAAAATTACACCAGGAGTAGTTTCGATTGGTTTGTTCCGAATTGGACCTAAAATTCCTTCTGGAAGATATTTTGGTTCTCCCCATGTTGTTCCGTTATCTTTCGAAATCATCATAGCGCCAAACCATTCTCTTGGATTTTTTCCAATTTTATAAAACAAATATAAATTCTGATTTTTGCTTTTAAACAAAACCGGATTCCAACAAGGAAGTGTATCTCCATTTTTAATCAATGGCTGAATTAATTCTTTTGGTGCAGACCATTTCTTGCCTTTATAAGCCGAAATATAAATTCCGACATCTTTTGCACCTTCATATTTTCCACCAAACCAAGCTGCTAAAATCTCATTTGGTTTATGCTCAACCAAAGTTGAGGCATGACTATTTGTTGTCACAGGCGGATCGGCAATATAACTGCTTTCGATATTAACAGCTTTAATTTGTGCTTTTATTTCACTAGAAAAAAGAAATAAAGCCAATAGCGCTGCAACAGTATATTTTGTCTTTAAAATCATTTTATTTTGATGAAAATTAATAATTGTATGTTATGAATTAAAGTTGGGGCAAAAATTCATTGTTCTTCATAAAAAACAAAAGGAGAGTTACCTCTCCTTCTGCTCAAGTAACAAATCGATTGATCTTTTACTTTACCAAATTAATTATTTTGTGTCCCACCAAAGTCTTGTTCCACCAGAATCTGGACCTCCTAATTTAGAGATTCCTTCATCTACGCCTGCTTTGTTTGATGAGTACTCATTTGTCGTGTAAATAATTCTTTTCATCAAAGATTTACCAACGCCAGCATCTGGGTTATCCGTATTTAAAACTGGATAAATTACTTTAGCATCGCTTCTTCTTAAATCTGCCCAAGCTTCCCAAGATTCTGGGAAAATTGCTAAGTATTTTTGAACCGCAATTTGAGTTCTTTGATCAGAAGTAGATGCAGACCATGCAACTGGTAATTTAACAGGAATATCTTGTAAATCTAAAGTTGGGTATAAAGTCAAAATGTTTGGCAATGTAGGTAATGTAGAACCATTGATGTAAGCACTAATTGCAGCAGCATCTGTGATTCCCCATTGTGCAAGAGATAGTCTAATACCTGTTTCATACAAAGTTTTAGCATCTCCGCCCATGTTCCATCCATTTAAAGCTCCTTCTGCTCTACTTAAATAGTTTTCAGAAGCCATAAAGATTTCGATATTTTTAGTTTCACTAAGTGTGTTAGCAGCACCGTTTCCTAAAACGTCATTGTTGAAAGCAGAGAATTTAGTCGTTCCAAATTGATCTTCTAAACCTCCTACAGGATTACCTCTATACACTTTTACAGTAGCATTTGCATCAAGCGGAGCAAACCATTTTGCTAAACGAGGATCGTTGTAACCAACTAAAATACTTTCCATAGAAGCTGTCATTACATAACCCCAGCTGTTTACAATCATGTTTAAATTGTTTGGCGTAATGTTACTTGCTTTAAAGTATGCACTTTGATCGTTTGTTTGCATTACTCCAGCAGCAACTGCAGCTTCAGCCTGAGTTTTTGCATTTGCAGGTTCTTTGTCAGAAATTCTTAAAGCCAAACGCAATCTCATACTGTTTCCAAAGATTCTCCATTTGTCAACACTTCCTGAATAAACTCTATCATTTGGGGCAAGAGAAGCAACTGAAGTTGCAGAAGTAGAAGTTAATGTTGCATTTGCTTCGTCTAATAATTTAAAGAAATCTGCATAGATAAATTCTACGCTATCGTAAGGAACTTTATCTTTTCCGTTACCTGCTTCAGTATAAGGAATTGGTCCATAAGCATCAACCATTTGATTGTACATGAAAACTTTCCAGATTTTTAAGATCGCCGTCGCTTCTGCATTTCCTTCAGATGCTTTAAAAGCATTAGATAAAGCTGGTGCAGCAACGGTGTAGAATCTTGTCCATCCTCTACCTTCGTATCCGTTTACGAAAGCATTTCTTTCTGTTCCGTATCCACAGTTTAAGTAATGGATAAAAGTTGAAGATAAAATACCTGTTGCAATACCCCACGTACCTTGATCATCTACTCCTGGAGAAGAATAAGAACCATTGTGGATACCTGCGTATAATGCCGAAGCAAATGCAGGACCAGCCAATGTAGCATCTAACTGATCTTCAGTCAATGAATTAGGATCTTTATTTATTTCATCAAAATCGCCAGTACAACTTGATAAAATCGAAACTGCCATTAATGCAACTCCTAATGTTTTTATTTTAAAACTATATTTCATGATATCTCTTTTTTAATTAAAATCCGAATTTAACATTCACTCCATAATCTCTCGTTGATGGAATGTTGAAAGATTCTATCCCTTGTAAGTTACCTGTACCTGCTCCTGCTTCTGGATCGAAGTATTTAGCTTTGTTTAAGAAGAAGAACAAGTTTCTACCTACTAATGAGAAATCGATGCTTGTAAATCCTGAGTTACCTAATAAACGCTTTGGCATTGAGTAACCAAAAACAAGCTCTCTTAATCTGATGTTTGTAGCATCATAAATAAATGGCTCTGCAATTGGAGTTCTCTGTCCGATTGCTGTCCAGTATTGTTCAGCATTGATGCTTGTTGTGTTTGGAGAGTAAGTTCCGTTTCCGTTAGATACAACACCATCCACAATGATTCCGCCATTTCTTCCTGCTAAAGTAATATCGCTTACCCCTAAACCAGCTTGTCTAGCTTGAGTGTATGAAATAACTTCGCCACCAATTCTGAAATCAACTAAGAAGCTTAAAGAGAAATCTTTGTATTTGAAGTTGTTTTTGAAACCTGCAGTCCAATCTGGATTAAAGTTACCAGCACGAACATCAAAACCATTTGTAGCTAATGGAATACCTGCACTGTTTACAATGATATTTCCGTTTGGATCTCTTTGGAAACCTTTGATATATAAATCACCATATTCGCCTCCAACAACAACTTTACTTCTCACTAAACGTCCTTCACCAAGAACTAATTCATCTCTTCCTTCGAAGATAGATTTTACTTTTGACTTATATGAAGCATAGTTTGCTGTAATATCCCAAGTAAAGTTTTCTGTTTGGATTGGAGTTGCAGTAAGCGTAAGCTCAATACCTTTATTTTCGATATCTCCACCATTTACGATAGCTCTAGAATATCCAGAAGGCTCAGGCGTATTGATGTAGAAAATTTGGTTATTAGTTAATGTATTGAAATAAGTGAAATCTAAACCTAAACGGTTGTTGAAGAATCTAACATCAGCACCAAACTCTGTAGAAGAAGAAATCTCTGGCTTTAAGTTTGGATTTGCTTTTGTGTTTTGTCCGTATAACATACCGCCGTTTCCTCCAATGTAAGAGAATCTTTGTTGTGTCTGATAAGGATCTGTATCGTTACCCACTTGTGCATAAGAAGCTCTAACTTTAGCAAAACTAATAACTTCTGGCAATGTAACCATATCAGAAACAACTGCTGAAAGTCCGAAAGATGGGTAGAAATAATCTGTTGGCAATGTAGAAGACCAGTCATTTCTAGCTGTTAAATCTAAGAATAAATAGTTTCTGAAACCAATTTGACCAAATCCGTAAACAGAGTTAATTCTTTTTTCTGAAGCTGTAGAAGTAGACTGAACTGTTTGCACGTTTGATAATGCAAAAAAGTTTCTTTTACTTAATACACCACCAGAATTTAAAGCTGAACTGTTTTGTTGCAATGAACTCGCACCAGCATTAAGACCAACAGAGAAATCTCCGAATTTTTCATTGTAAGAAAGTAAAGCATCAATGTTTAATTCGCTTACTGTCTCATAAGATTCGCTGTATGAACCCATGTTACTGTTGAAAGCAGCCGTTGCATATCTGTTTCTTACGTTTTTGTTTGTCATTTGGTCTAAACCAGCTCTACCTTGCAAACTTAAAGTTTTTGTAAACTCATATTTAAGAGAAGCTAAACCAATAAATCTATTTCTTTTATCTGTACGAGCATCATCTCTTAAAGCAGACCAAAATGGGTTTCCACCTGGAGCTCCTGTTTCGTCAAGGAAATAGTTTACTTGTCTTTGTCCTGCAGCATCAATATATTCAAAGTCTTTGTAATCTCTGTAAGCGATACTACGAGGCAATAAATAAGCAGATGTTCCGATAGATTCTTCACCAGTTCTCAATAAGTTATCAATATCTTGAACAATGTAGTTTGTTTTTACATCTAAAGATAATTTATCAGAAATTTTGCTTGTCAATCTTAAATTAAGATTGTGTCTGTCCATTTGGTTTCCTCCAACAATACCTTCAGCACGTGTGTTAGTATAAGAGAAATAACCTTGCGCTTTTTCGTTACCAGCTGTAACTGTTAAAGTGTTTGCTAAGTTATAACCAGTTTTGTAGAAATCAATAACGTTGTTTGGCTGTGGAGAATAGCTTTGTGTAGCTGGCCCAGCATAATTTGGATTACGAACTAACTGCCAAGCAGATACCTGACGTCCGTCTAGAGGTGCACCCCAGCTCGAGCTTGAGTTAGAAACATAATTTCCGTTTGTACCTTGTCCGTACTCATTTTGTAAATTCATCAAGTTATAAGCAGAAGATGCCATAAAGTTAGATGATAACGAAACTGAAGTTTTTCCAGATTTCCCAGATTTAGTTGTAATTACGATTACACCATTTGATGCTCTAGATCCGTAAAGAGCCGCTGCAGATGGTCCTTTAAGAACAGTCATCGAAGCAATATCTTCAGGGTTAATGTTTGAGATACCGTCAGGCTGTGTAGTTCCTCCTGTATCAATATCAGGATTTGATGTAGTTGTACCGTTACTAATTGGCACACCATCAACAACATATAAAGGTTGGTTGTTTCCGTTAAGAGATCTGTTACCTCTTAATGTAATTCTAGAAGAAGAACCAACACCATTAGAAGTTGTAGAGAAGTTAAGACCAGCAACTTTACCAGAAAGTGAGTTGGCAACGTTTAATGATCTTGCTTCAGACAATTCGTCTACAGAAACATTCTGCGCAGAATATGTAATTGCTTTTTTCTCTCTTTTAATACCAAGAGCAGTAACAACTACCTCTCCTAATTGCTGTGTATCTGGACCTAAAGATACGTTAATTGTAGATTGTGATCCAACAGCAACTTCTTTTGTAGAAGATCCTACATAAGTAAAAACTAAAACTGCTGATTGATTAGGAACATTAATGCTGTACTTACCATCAAAATCTGATGAAGCACTTGTTTTAGTTCCTTTAACAATAATATTTGCTCCAGGAATTGGAATTCCACTTTGAGCATCTGTTATCGTTCCTTTTACTGTTGTCTGCGCTTGTAGGCTTTGAAACCCAAAAAGGCATATGACAAACAGTAATTTTAGTACGCTTTTAATCATATTAGTTGTTTTTTTAGAGTTAATAACATGTTAAACTTAAGAATACATTCTGTTAACAAAATATAATTTCGACAAATGACAATTTTTCAAAGGTGTTGGTAAATCTTTGGTCATATATTGAAAGAAAACGTTTTCATTTGTAATCCTACTCTGCCTTATAAAAAAGGCCAAAATCTATTAATCGAATAGAAATTGGCCTTTTTTGATTGTATTCATTTTTTTAACTAAAAATCGTTTAAAATTATTCGGTGTTTAACACTTTTTAGTTAGAAACCTTGAATTTGGTTTTTAGAAGATCTATTGAGTTTCCGCCAACCATTACTTCGAAGTCTCCTGGCTCTACAACAAACTTCATTTGCCTGTTATACAGGCCTAACTCGTCTTTTGTAAGTGTAAATTCAACATTTTTTGTTTCTCCTTTTTTAATATTTAATCGTTTAAAACCTCTTAAAGTTTTCTCTGGAGTTGTTACAGAACTGTAAACATCATTTACATATAATTGTACAACTTCATCTCCATCTAAATTTCCGGTGTTTTTCACATCAACAGAAACTTTTAGTTCTCCGTCTGGTTTGATTTCGTTTGCACTGATTTTTAAATTAGAATATTCAAACTTCGTGTAACTCAATCCGTAACCGAATGAATATAGAGGGTGTTCGCTTTCTGCAACGTATTTATGTATCGCAGACGGCTTTTGGTTATAATATATAGGTAACTGTCCAACCGATTTTGGAACCGTAATCGGTAATCTACCACCTGGATTGTAATCTCCAAATAAAACATCTGCTACAGCTCTTCCTCCTAATTCTCCTGGAAACCATCCTTCTAAAACTGCTGGAATATTTTCAGCAATCCAGTTTGTAGAAAGCGGACGACCGTTTAATAACACACAAACTACTGGAGTTCCTGTTTTTTGAATCGCTTCAATCAATTCTTGTTGCATTCCGTGCAAATCCAAACTTGCAACATCTCTATTTTCCTCAACCAATTCGTTTGATTCTCCTAAAACTACAATTGCAACATCTGCTTTTTTAGCGGCATCGATTGCTGGCTGCATGTCTACTTTTTCTAAGTTCCAACGTAAGTGAGCTCTAGCTCCCCAGCCGCCTTCCCACATTTCAATGCGGACTTTGTATTTCTTTCCTGCTTCAATATTTTTAGGAGTCGTAACAATGCTTGTTGCTCCTTTTGTCCAGTTGTCGATAACCAATTGATCATCAACCCACATTCTGATTCCGTCATCTGAACTTAAACCTAACCAACCATCAAACGATTTGTCTGATTGAATATAGCCCGTCCAACGAATAGAAAAATCATCCACATTTACACCATCGCCAGGAGCCCAAGGCCAGTCAAATTCTAATTGGCTATCAATACGAGTTAAAGCTGGAGTTCCTTGTAGCTCTCTGTTATTGAAATATTCTCCCTTTAATCCGTTTTGAGATCCGTCTGAAGTGAATAAATATTTAGATGGAATAGCCTGACCCTTTACGATCAAAGGAACACCTTCTTGGTAAACAACATTTGCTGTTTTTCCCATTATTTGTTGCACACCTTCGTAAACCGTCATTCCAACGCTGTTTTTAGGAGCATAACCTCCAAGTCTTGAAGCGTTTGCATTTGGCCCGATAACAGCAATGTTTTTAAGATTTTTACTTAATGGTAAAATATTATTGTCATTTTTTAATAAAACCATTGATTTTTGAGCTGCTTCTAAAGCAACAGCTTGGTTTTCTTTAGTATGAAAACGCTCTTTAATCAAGTTTTTATCTGTGTACGGATTTTCAAATAAACCCAATAAAAATTTCAAACGTAAAACTGCTCCCGCTGCACGGTCGATGTTCTCCATTGTCAATTTCTTTTCATTTACTAATTCAATAATTGTATTTTGCCAGAATTCATTAGAAAAATCGTAAAACTGCATATCAACTCCTGCAGAAACAGCCTCTCTAATAGCATCTTTAGGAGAATCAGCCACTTTATGAGTTGTCTGAATGTATTTAATTGCTCCTAAATCTGAAACTACAAGTCCTTTAAAACCCCATTCGTTTCTCAAAACATCAGTCAATAACCAGTGATTTGCTGCACAAGGAATTCCGTCTAACTCAGAATATGCACACATTGTTCCTAATGCGCCGCCTTTTGTAAATGCTTTTTGGAAAGATGGCAAATGATCTTCTCTAGCAGAACGTTCTCCAACTAAAATTGGAGAAGAATTTCCTCCTGCCTGTGGAATACCGTGAACCGCGAAGTGTTTAGGCTCAGCAACAATAGAACGATCCGATTTTAAATCGTCTCCTTGCAATCCTTTGATGAATGCCAAACCAATTTCACTGTTTAAAAATGCATCTTCCCCAAAAGTTTCTGCAACTCTTCCCCATCTTGGTTCGCGTCCTAAATCTAAGTTTGGTCCAAAACCAAAATGAACTCCATGAGCTCTGGCTTCCATACCAATAACTTTACCCACTTTGTCTAAAATAGAAGTATCCCAAGTTGCTCCAAGTCCAATGTTCATTGGAAAAGCAGTGCTTCCTTCGTCTAAATATCCGTGAAGCATTTCACACATAATCAGTGCCGGAATTCCCCAACGGTTTCCTTTGATTACGTTAGTCTGCAAATCATTGATCATTTTCGCTGAACGCGGATAAAGATCATGAATTGCTCCAATCCCCAATTTTCCAATTTTTTCAGCCGACTTGCCTTTAGCAAAATCTTCCTTCTCCTTAAAAAAATCTCCTCTATACATATCCATCTGACGCACTTTTTCTTCAAGTGTCATATGGCTTAACAAGTCTTTTACTCTATCTTCAACAGGAGCTTTTGCATCTTGATAAAGATATTTTTTCTGGGCGTGGGTCTGGTTTAAAAAACCAACAGCCATTACAAAAATAATGGCCGTTTTTCTCATTCTTAATTGTAACATAGTTGTGTGTGTTTAATTTTGGATCACTTTAAGCTTTGTCCCATTCACAAAATCATCGTGTGAAATAAAAAAGGTATTAAGTGATTTTCCGTTTAGCTCAATCGAATTGATTTTTCCCCCGTTATTGAGTTGTCTTTCAATTACAATGCTTTCTTTTTTATAATATCTTGGATCTAATTTGATCGTCACTCTATGAAACATAGGCGCTGTAATGGTGTAAATTGGATCTCCTGGAGAAATTGGATAAATTCCCATCATCGAATAAACCAACCAAGCCGACATTGTTCCGGTATCATCATTTCCTGGTAATCCTTTTGGTTCATTTTTGAAATATTCCTGAACCAATTTCTTTACCATATCCTGAGCTTTATATTCTTCGCCTTTTACATAATTGAATAAATACGGATTGGCAATGTCTGGTTCGTTTGCCATATCAAACTGTTTGATATCAAAAATTTTCTGCAATTGCGCCGAAAAAGCTTGATCACCACCCATTAATTTCTTTAATCCTATAATGTCGTGCGGAACCATAAAAGCGTACTGCCAAGCATTTCCTTCGATAAACCCAACATTTTCTTCAAAATTAGCTCCAGAAGCAGGATCAAAAGGTTCGTACCATTTTCCGTCAGGCGTTCTTGGACGAAGCAGATTAAAGTTTTTATCAAATAATTTTCTGTAGGATAAAGAACGTTCTTTAAAACGTTTTACATTGTCTTTGTCTCCGAATTCGTTGGCCATAAGCGAAATGGAATAATCTGAAATATTGTATTCCTGAGTCGTCGAAACTGGACCTTTATGGTCGGTTGTCAAATATCCTTTTTTGATATAATCTTTCAATCCCGGACGAAGCGGATTATTTTCAATATTATCTGCGCCTTTCAACATCGCGTAATATGCTTTACTAACATCAAAATCATGAATCCCTCTCATATAAGTATCTGTAATTACTATACTTGCAGGATCTCCAACCATGGTAAAAGTTTCAGTCGAATTCAATTCCCATTTTGGTAACCAGCCGTTTTCATCGAACATATCTAACATACTTTTTACCATATCCGATTGCTGTTTTGGATAAACCAAAGACATTAACGGATGGACATTTCTATACGTGTCCCACAAAGAAAATACGGTATAACGAGTATCTTTGGTTTTACGAATTTCACTTCTTTTGATTACGGGATATTGTCCGTTAATATCATTTAAAGTATTTGGATGAATTAAAGTGTGATACAAAGCTGTGTAGAAAATCGTGTTTTCATCTTTTGTACCACCTTCAACCAAAATTTTAGACAATTCTTCGTTCCATTCGTTATAGGTTTCTTTGTAAATTGCGTCAAAAGATCTGTTCCCCACTTCTTTTGCTAAGTTTTCACGAGCATTTTCGATACTTACGTACGAAATTCCAATCTTCACTTCAACCGTTTCTTGTTTATCGAATTTATAGGTAAAATAGCTTCCAATACTATCCCCCACAACGGTTTTGATCGTATTTTCCATCATTCTGGTTTTTCCGTTGTATCCCATCCATTGTGCTTCGACACCGTTGTATTTCGCAGTTTTTTTCCAAACTCCGAATTTATCGGCAGGTTTAGAAAATTGAGCCACAAAATAAACCGGATAAGCATCTTCTGGGCTATTGTAACAGAATGATCCGACAGAACGCATTCCTTCAATCTCTGTTGAAGAAACCACTTTTATCATGGCACCTTCTTCATTCGTTAATCCTAAACCAAGATTTAGCAAAATATTAGATTGCCCTTTCGGGAAAGTGAATCTGCTAATCCCAACTCGTTTTGAAGCTGTAAATTCGCCTTTTACTTTATACTTGTCGATGTTTACGCTGTAATATGCCGCTTTTGCAACTTCATTAGAATAAGTAGAACCATATTTTAAATGATCGACTTCTACTGCTCCAGTCGTTGGCATTAATAAAATAACGCCCAATTCTGGACAGCCGACTCCACTTAAATTAACTTGACTAAAACCTGTCAAAAAAGTATTTTCATTCACATACGGATTCGAAAGCCACTGACTGTCTTTTTCCATAGGTGTATTTTTTACTCCAGCCACATTAAAAGGACTAATACTTGCCATTCCGCGTGGTGCAATTGGTCCCGGATAAGCCGCGCCATAATTGGAAGTCCCAATAAACGGATTAACAAAATCGGCAGGTTCTTGCGCAAAAATAGTAATGCTAAAAAACAGCATGCAAAAAATACATGCTGTTTGAAATTTGTTTGTATTTAAAACCATAGGTTTCATTCTTATCTGTTAATCGCTTCGATTTTTAAAGTCCAAGCTTCTTTTGCAGGAAGATTGTTTCTTAAGCTTTCTGGAATTACTACTTTAAATCCGTTTCCTTCTTTTGTCCATTTTAAAGAAGTTTTAGAACCTAACATCGTAATCTTTGTTCCTTTTTTAGGACTGATATCTTTTACAGTAACTTCAGCAGGAATTTTGTCTTCTCCTTCTTTAGCTAAATAAAATGCAAATACATTACCTGCTTTATTTTGTGTAAAACAAATGTTTTCTTCTTTATAAGGTTCGATTGGTTTTGTGTTATAAATCGCTGTGCTGTTTACTTTCATCCAATCTCCGTAAGCTTGCAATAAATCATAAGCGCCTTTATCCCATTCTCCTTCTGGACTTGGAGCAACGTTTAATAATAAGTTTCCGCCTTTAGCTACAATATCAATTAACAAATGGATTCCTTGTCTTCCTGTCATGTATTGAGCACCTGGAGAATAAGACCATCCACCACCAGCTGGAATACAAGATTCCCAAGGATAAGGCAATGTTTTATCAGGAACACGTCCTTCTGGTGTTAAGTAGTTTTGGTTTTTACCGTGAACTGCTCTATCTACCACAATTAAACCTGGTTGTTTCTGACGCGCTTTTACAACCAATTCATCCATTTTTGGATCTTGATCTACCACTCTATGTTTAATGAAACCGTTTTTAGATTCGTTTTCAGTAAATTTCTCGTCGTAGTTTTCTCTGATGTTAACCTGGTCTCTTTTTCTAACCCATCCTCCATCTAACCATAAGATATCAACTTTACCGTAGTTTGTTAAGATTTCTAAGATTTGGTTGTGCGTGAAATCAACATATTTCTGCCATTTTTCAGGGTATAAAGACGGATCGTAGTTTACGTTTCTGTCGAATGGAGGAAAATAAGGATCCCAATAGTTTTCGTTATGCCAGTCTGGTTTAGAGAAATAAGCTCCAGTTGAAATACCTTCTCCTCTAAAAGAGTTGAAAATTTCTTTTAAAACATCTGCTTTCGGGTTCGTATGAAAAGGAACATCTTTACTAGTAATCTTGTAATCAGAATATTTAGTATCATACATATTGAAACCATCATGGTGTTTGGTGGTAAAAACCATGTATTTCATTCCAGCATATTTAGCCGCTTTTGCCCATTTTGCAGGGTCGAATTTTACTGGATTAAAAGTCTTTCTTAAACCTTCGTAATCTTTGATATAATCATTATAATTAGACGGATTGCTTCCTTTTTTACGTTCACACCATCCATAATCTTCTGGACAAATAGACCAAGATTCTACAATACCCCACTGGCTGTAAGTTCCCCAGTGCATTAGCAAACCAAATTTTTTGCCTTGCCATTCGTCTAAGTTCTTTAAAACTAACGGATCTGTTTCTGGTACGTATCTTTCATCTTCATAAATCGCCTGCGCGAATATCTGAGCTGAAAATAAAAGGGCGATTATGAATATTCCTTTTTTCATCTTTAATCTAATTTATAATTTATTATTCTTTGTTTTTTAGTTTAGTTTATCAAGTATCGGTTGATCTGTAAAAGTTAATTCTGTTTGGTTCTTTTCATTAAGCTGCTCCAACACGACAAAATTGTTTACACCTTTGTTCAACCAACAGCCCGGCACATACAGCGTTTGTTGTGGTCCTACTTTCCAGTAGCGTCCAAGATTGTGTCCGTTAACAAATACAATTCCTTTTCCCCAAGCAGACATATCAAGAAAAGTATCAGCTGGTTTATCGATGTTTACTGTAGATTCATATAAAACTGGGCGCCCCGATTTTATCGTCTCATTTTTAATAGCTGGCACTTCACTCATTGGCATTTTATACATTTCCCAACCACCACTAATTTCATATTCATTAATGAATACTGGAGAAATAATTCCTTTCGTATTATGTACAATTTCGGCTCCGTAATTAATACGCCCCATATTTTCAACCAGAATTTCTAAAATACCGTTAAACGGAATAGAAACTGTCAGTTCATAATTTTTGAAAACTCTATTCAATTCACCAACCTTAATTCCATTTACATAAACGGTAGCAAAGTCTCTCAATCCCTCAATTTTCAATTTGCCAGAAGAAATTGGCTGCGTAAATCTTTTTCGATACAAAACATATCCATTTCCCTGACCTAACTTTTCAAATGTCAAAGGCTGATCATTTACAACCGCTTTTTCTTTTTTGATCCAACTTAAAACATCCATACTTGCTTTGACAGGCTGATTTGGATATTTTGTAACTGGTATTTTCTCTGGAATTGGCGCTAATTTTGTTTTAGAATACTTTTGCATTACTTCACGAATGGCCATAAATTTTGGTGTTGCCCAACCTGCTTCGCTAATAGGTGCATCATAGTCATAACTTGTAATATCCGGCTGAATATCACTTTCTTCATTATAATTTGCTCCAGAAGTAAATCCGAAATTAGTACCGCCGTGCATCATATAATAATTAAAAGAAACGCCTGCATCAAGGTACTTTTTAGTTTGGCTTGCAATCTCCTCAGATCCAACTTTAATAAATGGCTCTGCCCAATGATCCAACCAACCAGAATAAAACTCTGCGACCATGTAAGGCCCCTGCCCTTTGTGGTATTTATCAACTTGCTTCTTTAAATTTTCTATATTTGATTCCCCATTTGCAGTTGGCAATACGCCTTCAACCATGCCACCTTCAAATAACCAAGAACCATCAGAAGTAAAAAATGGTTCTGGGAATCCCGTTTCTTTAAGTATATTGTAAATTGCTGTCTTGTATGCTTTATGATCTTCAGCACTAATATCAGTTCTTTGAGAAACATAAGAACCAAATTCATTTTCAGCCTGAACCATGATAATTGGGCCTCCTTGATTAGCAAAATTTCCTTTTACGACTGCATATAAATGTTCTAGATACGTTTTACAAGCTTGCAAAAATGCTTTGTTATTGGTACGAATTACTAAATCTGGATTATTTTGCAACCACCAAGGATATCCTCCAAATTCCCATTCACCACATGCATACGGGCCTGGTCTAAGAATTACATATAATCCTTCACTTTTAGCAATACGTAAAAACTCTGCCAAATCTCTATTTCCCGTTTTAAAATCCCATACACCTGGCTCAATTTCATGATAATTCCAAAACACATAAGTTGCCACGGTATTCAATCCCATAGCTTTAATCATTTGCAATCGATGTCTCCAATACTCTTTAGGAATACGCTCATAGTGCATTTCTCCCGAATGTATTTTTATAATTTTCCCATCTTTTTGAAATTCTCCATTAGATATAGAAAATCCTTTGGTTTGCGCTTTTGTAAAAAACGGCATCACGCAAATCAATAATACACCGAGCTTAAATAATATCTTATTCATTTTTTAAAATATTTAATTCACCAAAATCTCATCGACAAACAACCAAGAGCTTTCTCCTTTTGGGCTTTTCTTTAAGTTGCCACCGATTACTTTTACAAAACGTGCATTTTGTTTTTGGAAATTGATTTTGAAATCTTTCAACTCCGGAACTGGATTTGCTGCATACGGACGTGTTATTTTTCCAACTTGCGTATATTTAATTCCATCAGTAGAAATTAAAACTTTCACTTGAATTGGGAAATTAACTCCAGCACCTTGACTTTCTAAAGCTCCAACTGTAACTTGTTCAATACTTTCTACTTTCTCAAGGTCAATTACCAATTCCATATCATTAACCAGCCAAGCCTGCCATTGTCCATCATGGAAATTTTTGCTTCCTCTGATTACATTAACCATTGTATTGGCATCTCCCTTATAATTTTCATTAAAAGGCGTTAAGTATTTTACTTTTTTCGCAAATCCTTTATGGAAAACTATAGTATCTGTAAATGTTTTTCCAACTGGTTTTTCGTCTTGAAATAAAGAAGCTTTTAAAACCGTAGTTTCTTTAATTTCAATTGGAGTAGTGTATTTTATAGCGTGATGATCAATGCTTTGGTTTCCTAAAACATAGCGGATATCTGGATTTGGAAATTCATTTTTCAATTCCACTTTCACTTGTTTATTAGCCAAATCTGCTGTAGAAGAAGCCGTTACCAAATAAGCGCTTTTTGCATAATTTAATCCCTGATAATCGTAACGCTTGAACATTGAAAACAATCTTGACGTAAAATCGTTCCAATTACGTTTCTCTTTCGGACTCCATAATGTTTCTGATAAAGCGGCTAATCTTGGGAAAATCATATATTCAGAATCTTTTGGACCAGCGATATGTTCTGCCCATAAATTGGCTTGTCCGCCTAAAATATGCGAAGCTTCTTCAGGAGTCATTCCTTGTACAACTGGATCAAACTGATATACTTTATTCAAAGGATTATAAGCATCAAAAGCTAAAGGTTCTTCATTTTGAGGTCCTTGATAGAAGTTAAAATAACAAGGAGATTCTGGAGACATAATTACATCGTGGCCTTGTTTAGCAGCCTCTGCACCAATTTTTTCGCCTCTCCAACACATAATTGTTGCGCTAGGATTTAATCCACCTTCCAATACTTCGTCCCAACCGATTAGTTTTTTACCTTTAGAATTAACATATTTTTCAATACGTTTTACAAAATAACTTTGTAATTCTGCTACACTTTTTAAGTGCTGGTCTTTAATTCTTTTTTGACAGTGCGGACATTTTGCCCAATTGGTTTTAGTTGCTTCATCACCTCCAATATGAACATATTTTGAAGGAAAAATTGCCATTACTTCGTCTAAAACATTCTGTAAAAACTCAAACGTAGTTTCTTTTCCTGCACAGTAAATATCTGTTAAAGGCCAAACTCCTCCAGAAGGAACTCCAATTCTCTGCTCAAAACAAGCCAATTCCGGATAAGATGCAATGGCACTGCTTACGTGAGCTGGCATTTCAATTTCCGGAATTACTTCAATTCCTTTTGTTGCGGCATATTTTACAATTTCTTTTAATTCTTCTTGTGTGAAGAATCCACCATAAGTTCCTTTTTCGTCAGGATTTGTCGTTAATCTGGCATTCCAGCTTCTGTTTTCCTGATCTACTCTCCATGCACCAACTTCTGTTAGTTTTGGATATTTTTTGATTTCAATTCTCCAACCCTGATCGTCTACTAAATGCATGTGCAGAACATTCATTTTATGTGCTGCCAAACGGTCGATTGTCGCTAAAACATAATTTTTATCAAAGAAATGACGTGAAAAATCCAACATTAAACCTCTCCATTTAAAACGAGGTTCATCATTAATAGTCAAACTTGGAATTTGCCATTTTGCAGAGGTAATTGCAAATTGACTTTCAATTGCTTCAGGAAGTAATTGTCTGATACTTTCTAAAGCATATAAAAAACCATTATTCCCTTTTGCAGAAATAACAATATTCGTTGGATTTACATCTAAAACGTAAGCTTCATTCTTTAAGTTCGGATCTGTTTTTAATAAAACATAATTACTCGCAGGCGCTTTTGTAGTCACTTCTGGTTTCCATCCTGCAGCAGTCCCAAATTTAGAAGCCAAAGCATTTGCAGCATCTTTTTGGAAATCACCGTTTACTACAAATTTTGTGTCTTTTGTAAATTCAAAAACACCTGTTTTAATAAGGGTCTGAGTCGGTTTCGGAATGATGCGAATATCACTTTCCGTGTAAACTTTCTGCGCGTTAGCCGAGAAAATTGAAGTGATTACGGTTAATAGGAATAGTAATTTTTTCATTCTTTGTTTTTTGGTTTCTCTAATTGTTTGTTCAAACATTTAAAGATGTAGTTTTTAGGTTTAGTTTGTCATTTCGTTAGTAGCTCCTCAAAGTAACTCGCCAATCTTTGTAGAGTTTCTTGCGGAGATTTCTCCTTCGTCGAAATGACAAATATTGCGTTTAATCTCTTCAACGGATTAAAATCCGTTGCTACAAAATAATCCGTTCCTTCGGAACTTTTTATGAAAGAGCCATTGGCTCGAAATATATTGTAGGGATGGATTAAAATCCATCCAACGTAATCATATTTATTTATCCCAAGACATTTTAAATTTCGCATCTTCCATTCTATGTCCTTTTGCATCATCAGAAACAGCGAAATTAAATCCTGATCTTAAGCTGTAACCTGCGTATTCACCGTTTTTATTCAAAGCAATAAAACCAACTTGCAGGTATTCCATGTCTTTGTGGTTTTTATGTTTGTTGTAAATACGCTCTGTAATTTCTTTACAAGCATCATAAGGAGATTTTCCCTGACGCATTAATTCGACAACCATTGCGCTTCCAGCAGTTCTAATTACAGCTTCTCCTAAACCCGTTGCTGCAGCTGCGCCTACTTCGTTATCCAAGAAAAGACCCGCGCCGATTATTGGGGAGTCACCGACGCGTCCGTGCATTTTCCAAGCTGCACCGCTCGTGGTACATCCGCCAGAAAGGTTGCCATCTTGGTCTAACATTAGCATGCTTATGGTATCGTGATTTTCTATATTAATAACTGGTTTGTATTTGGAATCTTCCAGCCATTTTTTCCAGTCTTTTTCAGATTCTGGTGTTAGTAAGTTTTCTTCTTTAAAACCTTCAGACAAAGCAAATTGCAATGCACCTTGCCCTGCTAACATTACGTGAGGCGTATTTTGCAATACTCTTTTCGCAACAGAAATTGGATGCATTATTCCTTGTAAAAAACAAACAGAACCGCAATTGCTGTTATGATCCATAATACAAGCATCTAAGGTAACTTTTCCTTCGCGATCCGGATATCCTCCATAACCAACACTACGTACAGTTGGATCTGCTTCAGGTATTTTCATTCCCGCTTCGATTGCATCTAAAGCTGATTTTCCTTCTTTTAAATTCTTCCAGGATTCTTTATTCGCAGGCAAACCGTGATTCCATGTCGAAATAATAATTGGTTTGGTCTGCTTTTTTTCTTTTGGTTCTGCTGTTTCTTCATTTTCATGATTGGCAGCAAATCCGCTTACGCCCAAAACAGAACTTATGGCTAAAGTGCCTAAAGTGGTTTTCTTAATAAAATCTCTTCTATTTGACATGTCTTTTGGTTTTAATTCAACTTTCAGAAACAAAACGTTCTTAATGTTGCTAAATTAATCAGTAATAATTTTTAATCCCAGTAAAATCGACTACAAGGCCGATTTTACGGCTGCAATTGTTTTTAAATTACTATCCGATAAGGCATTTCCGTCAAAAAATGAAACTCCTGTTGCACCATTTTTCTTGGCCAGCAAAATCGCTTCTTTCAATTCTGCATCCGATTTTAATCCCGGAATATAAATTCCTGTATTTACTTTCGTTTGTTTTCCTTCTAAATCGGCTACACCTTGTTTGGTTGCGTAACCAACCCAGTCAATTTCTTCATCATAAAAACTATGATAAATCATTGGATATACTTCGTCAATATTCCATTTGTCCCAACGCTGGCGCACCATGTGATCTGCCATTTCCGGATAAGGAAATACTGCTGCCGTTAATTTTTTATTGTATTTGTGTGCGATTTTATACGCATCATCAACTACCGCTTTTACTGCATTTAATCTGAAGTTTTTCCACTCCATATCAATTGAAGTGTTGTGGCTATTTTTCGGATTTTTATGATGTTCTTTTTCGAATTTACTTACACAGGCATCACAATAACAGAAATCAAATTGTGGTAATTCTACATCCTGAACTAAGTTGTATTTTGGTAATAAACTAATTGGCAAGAAAATATCTGGGAAACGAATGTAATCTAAATGCACACTTTCGATTCCTTCTACTTTTGCTAAACCTTCAACCAAACCTAAAACGTGATTTCTGGATTCTTCTTTAGTTGGGCAAAGCCATTGGTAATAATCTACATAAGGACGGTTATCAAAACAAGATTTTCCTTCTTTACTTACTTGATACCAATCCGGATGTTGTAATGCAACTGAATCATTCGGGCGGTTCATTGCCATAATCCAAGCATGCACTTTTAGTCCTTCTTTTTTTGCAAGCGGAACTAATCTTGCTAATAGTTTCGGATCGGTTTGAGTGTTAATTAAAATTTCATCGATTCCGCCATCTTTGTATTTTTTGAATTCTTTTGAATAATCTGCATCCGATTTTTTAGCATCAGCAGTTGTCCAGACTCCAAAAGTGAATTTTCCGTTTTGCTGATCTTTATTTTCTTTTTGTCCGCAAGAGAATAAACTCAGCGAAAGCGCTAATACTAAAACTTTTGATAGTTTTTGCAGCTTATTCGTTCGTAATAATTTTACCATCTTCTTTAATTATTAAGGTTTTGTTTGAAAAAGGACTCTTTACCAAGATATTAAATCCTGATGAATGATTTTCTAAAACTGGTTTTAAAACTTTTCCATCAACAACTATATTTTTTTTACTGATACTTTGCAGTGATTTTGCCCATGATTTATTCTTTTCGAAATATCTTTTCTGAGCACGATACAAAGTATACAGCTCCCATTTTACTTTTTCTTCCTGCGGAATTGTAAATTCATCGTCGCTTTCTTTTGAAGAGAAGTATACATAAGCCCATTTTTCGGGCTCATGCATATTTATCACTCCCATAGGCGACCAAACCCAATTGTATTCTGGGAGAAATTTTCCTTCTGAATCTTTTTTACGTTCATATTTTCCGTCAACAATTGAATGCTGCCAATTCACTCTAGAAAAATTAACTTTCCAAAATTTATCTTTCGGAACAATATCATCAAAATAGGATGTTTTATAAACCGACCACGGAATGGCTATTTCTAATGTCCAGCCTTTATCAATATCGGAAGCATTATTCAACGTTCCGTCAATCTTTACAGCCGATTTTAATCCTGTAATATTCCAGTCGTTTAAAACCGTGTTTTTTTCTCGGTATGGTTTATTGATGAATAAATCCCAAGCCGTGTTTAAGGCGTTAATTTCCAATTCATAATAATTGTGCGTATCGTTATCTGGATCGATAAAAACCTCAAAATCATTATTATAAAAAATAATAGTGTCACGCTGTCTTAGATTTGCCCAAACGTGAGGCTCCTCTATTTTTGCCAGAATATAGTAGTAATTATCGTCCCAGAGCATCTTAACCTGAGTCTTGTATTTTGGAGTTTCAACACCTTCTATGTCGACAAAAGGAGTTGTCCAAGATGCTTTTTCCCAAGCTTTATCTGCTTCATCGCCATCAATAACAATTTCTTTTGAAGTCTTATACGCAATATAACTTTTTGGTGTAACCTCCTTTTCAGATTGCGAATAACCCATCAATCCAACAAAAAAAACGGCAAGGGACAATAATTTACTTCTACTATGCATCTTTATATTATAAACTATTTTCTTTTGTAAACTGAATTACTTCACTTAATTTTCCGAAAGCGATTGCTACGTGCGTATCTGCAGCCCCGTAATAAACTGCTAATTTATCTTCTTCTATATCGTGTAAAGCTGCACAAGGGAAAACTACGTTTGGAACATCTCCAACCATTTCATACGTTTCTGCTGGTCCTAATAAATAAGGCTGCGTTCTGTATTTTACTTGATCAGGCGAATCAACATCTAAAAGCGCTGAACCCATTGCATAACGGAAACCGTTGCAAGTATTAATAACTCCGTGGTAGATCATTAACCAACCTTCTTCAGTTAAAATCGGAATTGGTCCTGCACCCACTTTTGTACATTGCCAAGCGCTTTGCTCAAACGGACTTGGTTTCATTACCAATCTGTGTTCTCCCCAATATTTCATGTCTGGGCTATAGCTGATCCAAATATCTCCGAAAGGCGTGTGTCCGTTATCACTTGGACGGCTCAACATCGCGTATTTTCCATTGATTTTTTGTGGGAATAAAACACCGTTTCTGTTGAATGGTAAAAAGGCATTTTCACATTGGAAAAATTCTTTAAAATCGAAAGTGTAACCAATACCAATTGTTGGTCCGTTGTAACCATTACACCAAGTAATCCAATAACGGTCTTCGATCCAAACCACGCGTGGATCGTATTTATAAGCAGATTCAATCATTTCTGTATTTCCAGATTTCATCTCAATTGGTTCATGGTTAATGTCCCAATTGATACCATCTTTACTGAAACCAGCAAAAATATTCATCTGAACCGCTTTGTTATCACATCTGAAAACCCCAGCATATCCGTCTCCAAAAGGTACAACTGCACTATTGAATATACTGTTTGATGAAGGAATCGAATATCTGTCGATAATTGGATTCTCAGAATATCTCCACATTACATCTTTACTGTTTTCGGGTCTGTCTTGCCAAGGAATAGTACTCATTTTTTGTTCTTTTATTTATTAGTTTTTTATTCTTTTATTCTTTTGTTTGTGACTGTTGTTTTGAACTGTCACAAACAGTTTTGTCATTTCGACGAAGGAGAAATCTCCACGAGTAACTCTACAAAGATTGGCAACTTACGAGATGGAGCTTCTTGCGAAGATTTCTCCTTCGTCGAAATGACAAACTGTATGTAAAACTTTGTCAAAGTTTGAAACTTTGACAAAGTTGCTACACGTATTATTCTTCTATCTTACGAACTCTATCCAACCAAGTAAACTTTAACACAGTAGTCGTCACTAAGAAAACCACCAAAGCAACTCCAGCTTTCGGATAATCTCTGATAATGAAATAAATTGGAAGCAGAATCATGCTTGACTGCCATACAATTCCAATTACACAATTCATCATATCTAGATAGAAATCATTATTTTTTTGGAAAGATTGGTCTTCTGCTTTTAATTGCTTGTAAACTGGATTCCAGAATCCCCATGGTCTAACGTTTTTATAAAAAGATTTCAGCACTTCTATATCGGTTGGTTTACTTAGATAAGTTCCTAAAAGACAACCTAATATTGACATTCCGAAAATTAATGGGAACAAGTAAATTGATGGCACTTGCGAAAGATCATGCAAGAATGTTCCCTCTGCTAAATTTCCTTTGTTTTGATCTAAAACGAATTGAAGAGAAGCTGCTATTAATCCGCCGACCATTCCCCAGAAATACCCCCATCCGTTAAAACGCCACCAAATCCATTTCAGAAAGTTGGCCGCAACATATCCTCCATACAAAGCACTTGTAATCCAAAGTGTTAGTGAGTTGATAGAGTCTGCGAAGAATCCCATGAAAACTCCAAGACCAACAACCAAGAAAGAAGAAATCTGACTTACTTTAATATAGTGTTTGTTTGAAGCAACAGGTTTGAAATACTTTTTATAAATATCATTTACAATATACGCTGGGCCTGCATTTACGAAGGCTGAGAATCCAGACATGAAAGCGGCTAATAATCCTGCTAAAAGAATTCCTTTAATTCCAACTGGGATATAAAGATTCACCACTTTTGGCATCAATAATTCTAAATCTGCTCCTGTTAGATTAACGTTTGCGTTTAATTCTGGAGCTAAATTTACTAAGGCAATAACTACAATTCCTGTGATTAATAAATACCTCGGAATGAATAAAATCAAGTTGGTAAAACCACTCATGTAAGCCGCTTCTTTTACAGATTTTGTAGAAAGAACACGCTGTAAATCATAACTTGGAGTTGGTCCTGCAACACTCGCGAAAAATCCTTTGAATAAAGTCATTCCAATGAAAGCGCCGAACATTTTGTAACCTTCAGTATCAATTAATCTGTTGAAAGTTTCGAATTTATCGCTCCATTGCGTTTCAAATTCCCATCCAAAGAAAACATTTTTCCATTCTGGCGTAATAACCGAATTGATTTGAATATCTGTATAATTGATGAATGCATAACCCGCGATTAAAACTCCGGCAACAATCATAATAATATATTGCACTACTTCTGTCGCAACTACAGAAAACATTCCACCTTTAACGGTATAAATTGTAGTTAAGAAAATGATTAACAATGCATAAGCTTGTTCTGAAGTCAAGAAAACAGAACCATTCATGTGAACTGTTAAATCCCAAGGAAGAATGATGGTTACAAATTTTCCGATTCCAACAAAGAAATAAGCAATGAAACCAATTGTAGAAATAATAGCAAAAATAGCTACAATAATATGCGATGCTTTTCCAGCTTTGTCGCTTCCAAAACGAGTTAAAATCCATTCAGATCCCGTCATTACTTTTGATCTTCTAATCCAGACTGCGAGAAACATCATGACAAAAATCTGATTCCAGATTGGCCAAAGCCACATAAACATGAAACTTTTTACGCCATATAAAAATAAAACTCCAATCATCCAGGAAGTTCCTGAAACATCAAACATTCCTGAGCCATTGCTCAATCCTAAGAAATACCATTTGATTGATTTCCCACCAAGGAAATAATCATCAAGTCCCTTTGATGCTTTTCTTGAAATCCAGATTCCGATACCGACCGAGAGTACGATATAGATTAAAATGATTGATACGTCAATAATGTTCATTAAATTATTTATTTTGAATTAGTTAGTTTAGACCCCAATTTTGGTTTGGCTGTGCTCCCATTACAAAATGAAGTACACCGCCTTTTTGCATTTCTCGGTGAGAAATGGCTGTTTTATTAAATGTTTTTCCGTTTAAAGTAGCTGATTGGATATAGAAATTTTTGTCTGAAACATTTTCTGCCTCAATTACAAAAGTTTTTCCGTTTGGAAGATTTAAAGTCGATTTCTCAAAAATTGGACTTCCAATTTCGTATTCTCCCGAAGCTGGATTCATAGGATATAATCCCATTGAGCTAAATACATACCAAGCCGACATTTGACCGCAATCTTCGTTTCCGCTCAAACCATTCGCTGTGGTATTATATTGTGTGTCCAAAATATGACGAACCCAATATTGCGTTCTCCAAGGCTGACCTGCATGGTTGAACATATAAGCAATGTGGTGGCTTGGTTCGTTTCCGTGTGCATATTGTCCGATCAAACCAGAAATATCTGCTGAAACATTGTTTCCTGTAATTTCAGAACTCTCTGTGAATAACTGTTCTAAACGTTTTGTGAAAGTGTCATTTCCTCCGTGAAGTTTAATGAATTCATCTACATTATGAGGCACAAACCAGCTGTGTTGCCAAGCATTTCCTTCAGTATAATCTGTATGTTCCCTGTGATTAGAGTGTTTTGGATCGAAAGGCTCGTTCCATGATTTCCCATCTTCGGATTTTCCTCTCATGAAACCAGATTTGGCATCAAATAAATATTCGTAAGCTTTTGAACGTTTGGAGAAAAACTCATAATCAGCTGTTTTTCCTAAAGCTTTTGCCATTTGAGCAACGCACCAATCATCATAAGCATATTCTAAAGTAATCGTAACTGATTCGTCTAATAAATTATAAGGAATGTAACCGTATTTTTTGTAGAGATTCAATCCGCGCTCGTCCTGCATCATTGTTGCTTTCATTGCTTCAAAAGCCTTTTCAGCATCAAAACCTTTAATGCCTTTTAAATAAGCATCAACAATAACCGGAATCGAATGATATCCTGTCATTGTGTTGGTTTCATTTGCATATAAAGTCCAAACCGGAAGTATCTTTTTGGTTTCGTAGTACGCTAACATCGAATTCACCATATCTGAAACCCTATTCGGATCCAAAATAGTTAGCAATGGATTTTCAGCTCTAAACGTGTCCCAAAGAGATAAGGTGGAATACGCTGTGTAATTTTTTGAAGTTACAATTTTATCATCCTCCGTTCTAAATTGTCCGTTTTTATCACTGTACGTTACTGGAGCAACTTGAGCATGGTATAAAGCCGTATAGAAAATAGTTTTTAAAGAATCGACTGGAGTTTCAACTGTGATTTTGCTTAAAGCTTTGTTCCAAACTGCAGAAGCGTCTGTTTTTACTTTCTCAAATTCTTTGTTCTCTTCTAGATTATCTTTCGCATTAGCGATACTTACAGAAGAAAGCGCCACTTTTACGCCTAATTCTTTAGAGTTTTTAGGATCGAAAAATAATTGAAGAGCAGTATTTTCGCCTTCAGCGCTTTTCGCAGAAACTACTTTTTTATCTGCGGTAATAATAGATTCAATAATTGGCTTAGAAAATTTTGCTACAAAAAATACTTTCTGATTTTTTGCCCAACCTGTACTATAACGGTAACCGCTAATAGTATTTGCATCTTCAACTGTAATAGCTGTTTTTGTTGCTTTGTCCCAATTAATAGCAAAACCTAAATCGACAACAACAGATTGTGTGTTGTTATTATTATAGGTATACTTATGGTATGCGGTTCTTTGTGTAGAAGTTAATTCTACATTGATTTTAGGATCTTCAAGAAAAACTTGGTAATAACCCGGTATTGCTTTTTCGTTAACATGATTATATTTTGATTTATACGGTAAGAAATCGCGTGAAGCGGCTTTGGCGGTTAAGTCTAACTTTTTGTCTGTCGGCATAAATAAAATATCTGCCAAATCACCGATTCCTGTCCCGCTTAAATGTAAATGACTAAATCCAGAAACTATGGAGTCAGAATAATGATAGCCCGAACACCAGTCCCAACTAGAAATTCCATTATCTGGACTCACTTGAAGCATCCCAAACGGAACTGTTGCACCAGGATATGTATGTCCGTGGCCTCCAGTACCTATAAAAGGATCAACATAATTTGTTGCAAAACTTTGCGGATGTTTATTTTTATCTACATTTATTTTGCAACTTGCAGTAAAAATTACCGTCAGAGAAAGCAGCGTAATTTTCCTCATATCAAAACAATATTAATTTAACTTTAAATTTATACAAATTCAACTTTTACCAAAATATTTTTAGACGGACGACATTTAAACAGCTCTAAACATCAAAAAATAGTAACAAACGACATTCTTTTCTACGATTATGATTTTCAACTCCAACAAACCTTATAGTTTACCTATACGTTATCATGTTTACTTTTGGCTGACGTATTTTGTGTTTAATACATTCCGATGGGGAAGCTATTTTAACGATTACGTTTACTCTTTAAAAACTACTTTACTCGGATTTCCTATTCACATGGCATTATGTTATCTGAATATTTTGGTTTTAATGCCCTATTTGGTTTACCGTAAAAAATACTTCCTATATATAGTAACCGTATTGTCCGCTATTTTTATAATGGTGGTTTTAAAATTTAACCTCACTTATTTGCTGATTACACACAATGTCTGGCCAGAAGGTCCACAGACCATCAACACGCTTACGCTCAATTACACGATAGACATGATGATGGGAGAATTGTATGTAATGACATTTGTTACAGCAATTAAAATTACTTTGGATTTCTTAAAAGAGCAAAGACGTGTTACCGATTTAGAAAAATCTCAACTAGAAACCGAATTATTGTTTTTAAAATCGCAGATTTCTCCGCATTTCTTCTTTAATACCTTAAATAATATTTATTCGCTTTCGGTAGAAAAATCAAACAAAACACCAAAGATCGTTTTAAAACTTTCTGAATTGATGAGATACATGCTTTATGAAACAAAAGGCAAAAAGCAGACTTTAGAAAATGAAATTATGTGCATTCAGAATTATCTGGATTTGGAAAGAATTAGAAATGGAGAACGCCTTGAAGTTAACATGTATATCTCTGGAGATATTCATGATAAAGAAATCTCACCGGTATTGCTTTTGACTTTTGTCGAAAACGCTTTTAAACACGGAGTAAACAAAAACACTGGTAATGTTGTAATTGACATTAACTTTAAAGTAAAAGGAGATTATTTATATTTCACAATTTCAAACCCAATGCCCGAATTTACCGTACATAAAGATAATTTTAACAAGTCAAGTGGTATAGGTATTGAAAACGTAAAGAAAAGACTCGAATTAGGATATAATAAAAGTGACTATAAGCTTTCATTTAAAAATAAAAAGAATATTTTTGTCGTTAAACTAGTTATAAAAGTTACTTGACCCCGCCTTTTATAAGTTTAGAAAACTATACCTACAAAAAATCACATACCGGCCAAAAATAACAGTACAAATGAAAATAAAGTGTTTAATTATCGATGATGAGCCATTGGCAATAAACGTTATTAAAAATTATATTGAACAGATTGAAGATTTAGAATTAGTAAATACTTTTAGTAATTCTATTGAAGGATTAAATTTCTTAAAAAACAATACTATAGATGTAATTTTTCTAGACATTAACATGCCTGTTTTGGATGGTATTAATTTTATTAAAAGTTTAGAAAACCCTCCTTTACTTATTATCACAAGTGCTTACGATCAGTTTGCAATTGAAACGTATGAGCTTGATGTTTTAGATTATTTGGTAAAACCAATTGAGTTTCCGAGACTAATGAAAGCGGTAAACAAGATCAACAAACGCCTTAATAATACCACTAAAACACCACAGGAAAATAGTAAAGAGAATCCTTTTATTTTCGTGAAAATCGACAAGAAAAAAATGAAAAAGATTTTCTTGAATGAGATTTTGGTTATCGAAAGTTTAAAAGATTATTTAAAAATCAGTACAACTTCTGGTAAATTCATAATTCACAGTACTTTATCAGATTTTACAGGATTACTTCCAGAAAGAGATTTTATCAGAATACATCGATCCTACACCATTGCAATTGACAAAATTGATGCTGTTGAAGGAAATAGCATCGAAATCGAAGGACTTCGTTACGTTATAGGAAGATCTTATATTGATGAAGTAAAACAGAAAATTTTAAGTTCTTCTATTTAGTAAAAAGTTATAAGTAAGAAGTTAGATGTAAAATATCTAACTTTTTTTATGCTCATTTGTCAACTCACATTTCACATTTTACAGATCACATTTTACCAGACCATATAAAAAATGAAAATGCGGCCAACCACGACCGCATTTTCTCTCAATTATAGGTAACTAACCAAAATAAACCATGAAATAGTCTATTATCTTTATTGCTGCAAAAGCACTTAGAAATGATAACGCTTAAACGCCTCGATAGCCGAGTAATCTGCTAATCCTAAGCTGTGATATTTTTCTGCAGTCAATCTGTTTCTGTCTTCAACTCGCACCCAAAACTCCCTGCTGTCATCACCTTGAAACATAACGCCGTCTTTTTGAGACTGATGATAAAAAATAGCATGTCGTTTCTTTAAAACTTGGTCAGGACTCATTGGTACTGCCATGTCAATTTGGTACGATTCCCATTCATGCCAAGCGCCTCTGTAAAGCCAAACCCAACAATCGTCCATAAAGCTGTTATGTTTTAATCTTTTTAAAGCTTCAAACAAACTGTCTAAACACACTTTATGAGTTCCGTGCGGATCTGCCAAATCTCCAGCAGCATAAATTTGATGCGGTTTTATTCTTTCTATAATATCACACATAATGTTGATATCTGCATCCGAAAGATTATTCTTTTTAACCGTTCCTGTTTCGTAAAACGGAAGATCTAAAAAGTTTACGTTAGAATCTGGCAAACCAATGTAACGTGTTGCTCCAAAAGATTCGCTTCTTCTTATTAATCCTTTTAGCTTTCTAACTTCTAGTGAATCGATTTCATTTCCTGTTCTGTTCTGAAGAAAGTCAATTATTTTGTCCGACATTCTAGAATCTGGATGTAATGCTTTTGAAATTTCAGCAAACTTCAAAGCTTCAACATCTGAAACTGCAATATTTCCAGAAGTCTGATAAGCTACATGAACTTCATGACCTTGCTCTACCAAACGGTCAAAAGTTCCTCCCATAGAAATCACATCATCGTCTGGGTGCGGGCTGAAAATGATAATTCTTTTTCTCTCCGGCGTGGAACGCTCCGGTCTATAAGTATCATCTGCATTGGGTTTTCCGCCCGGCCATCCAGTGATGGTTTGCTGCATTTTATTAAACATTTTAATGTTCAAATCGTATGCAGTTCCTTCTTCCGTCAAAAGACTCGACATACCGTTGTCGTTATAATCTTTATCCGTCAGTTTCAGGAAAGGTTTCTTCGTTAACTCACTTAACCAAGCCACCGCTTTTAATTTTAATTCATCTGTCCAAACACAAGACTTAACCAGCCAAGGCGTTTTAACTCTTGTCAATTCAGACGAAGCTTCTGTATCTAGAACAAATGTTGTGTTGTTATGCTCTTGCAAATACGTAGCTGGAACGTGCGAAGAAACTTCTCCTTCGATTGTGTTTTTTATAATTCCTGCTTTACTGATTCCCCAGCCAAGTAAAACGATTCTTTTTGCGTTTCTAACGGTTCCAATTCCCATTGTAATGGCTTTTCTAGGAACATTATCTATTCCTAAAAAAGAAGAAGCCGCATCAACTCTCGTGATATGATCCAGAGTAATGCTTCTAGTTCCCGAATTTACGTGCGAACCAGGTTCATTAAACCCAATATGCCCCGTTCTACCAATTCCTAAAAGCTGAAAATCTAAACCTCCATAAGAGATAATTTTCATCTCGTAATCAATGCAATATTGCTGTAATTCTTCGGCGCTCACCTGTCCATCAGGAATATTGATATTCTCAGAAGGAATGTTTACGTGATTGAACAAATGTTCGTGCATAAAATGATAATAGCTCTGAATATCATTTTTATCCATCGGATAATATTCATCTAAATTGAAAGTCACAACGTTCTCAAAACTCAGACCTTCTTCTTTATGCATTCTAACTAATTCTTCATAAACCTTAATTGGCGAAGAACCCGTAGCCAAACCTAAAACACAAGGCTCGTTTAGCTCATTTTTTCTCTGAATTAAATTGGCAATTTCCTGCGCTACCAATAAAGAAGCTTCTTGCGACGATTCGAAAATAACATTGTGAATTTTCTCAAAACGTGTTTCTTCAAATTTTCCTGCTTCTCTAAAACCAATATCTTCTTTAATCATTTGCCTTGCCATTTAATTACTAAGATAAAAGTAGAATTATATTATCCGCTTGTACTAAAAATTCGACTAATAACGGCTAAGCTTCGGCAAAAGACAAAATAGGACAGTTTCAAAAAAGCAACTCCTTTTTTAAAAAGCTTCGGAGAAGCTTAATATTTATAGAAATAATCTACAATTACAATATCGGCTCTTTTTAAAACAACTTTGTTTTCCCAAAAAAGGACTTTTATTCCACAACACCTATTTCGGCTATCGAAACTGTTTGTGTTTTCCCAACAGCTGCTGTGGCAACAAATCTTAAAAATCTAGCTTTTACCGCAGTAAAATTCTTAAACTGTTCAATTGGATTATGTTTAATATTGGAGAATTCTCCCTCAGATTGTTTCGTCCAAGTAATATTATCTTCGCTCGTATAGAATTCGTAATTCGAAATCAAATTCAAATTATTTCCAACTTGCTGTGGCGTATAAGTAAAGCCATTTATCGTATGCAATTCTCCCATATCAATAATGACTACCTGCGGCAATTTATTTTCATTGTTTCCAAAAGCCCAATCGGTATTCGCATCGCCATCAATAATTCGTTCAACCGATTTATTGTCTCCGCTTGAAATAGAAATCACTCTCCATTTCTCTTTAGAAACACCATATTTAGCTGTTTTTACCGCGCTATTAATTTTCTCTTTTGTATTTCTCGAAATAGCTTTTATTTCTACTGCTTTATTATATACGAATGGTGCTTTGTATAAAGTACTTTTTTCTGAAGGATTTTTTCCGTCAAGCGAATAATAAACTGCATTTCCTTCTTCCGATTTAATCGTAACCAAACCATTTTTATCACGAAGAATTTGAGGTTCTTTTACAAAAGTTGGCGCATTGTAAGCTTCAATTGCACTAATTACAAATCCAGCTTTTGCATCAAGAATATTCACTCTAAGTGCCGAAGCCGTAACTCGATCTAAACGCAGGATTCTTTTGTAGCCTATGGTAGTTTCATTGGCGATTGTTTTCCATTGTCCATCTACTTTTACTTCAATAGAAAATGCTTTTATGCGCTGTCCCAGTTTAATATATTCTTGAAGCAAAACTCTATTGATTGCAGTTGGCTTTTTAAGCGTAAATTCAACTGTAGCTTGTTTCACTTTATCGTCAGTTGCCCAATACGTATTTTTATTTCCGTCAATAACATTCTGCGGACCAAAATTAGAATCGTTTGCACGAATATTTGAAGCTTGAACCTGAGTTCCTGCCAATAGTTCTTTTTTGAAATCGGCTTTAATTGTGGCAACCAACTCTTTCAATCTTGCTTCGTCATTTTCATGAACTAAACCACGCGTATCAACTGGAAGATTTAATAATAAAGTCGCATTTCTTCCAATCGATTCATAATAAATATCGACCATTTCGTCAAGCGAACGCACTTTATCGTCTTCAACTGAATGATAAAACCATCCTGGTCTAATGGAAACATCGGCTTCGCCAGGAACCCATTTTTCTCCATCTTCATGCCCAGACATAAACTCAGAGTAATGTACTTTTCCAGCCAATTCATCTTTCTGACGAAGTAACGACCAATTCGTTTTTCCTGCGCGTCCTTCTTCATTTCCAATCCATCTTGCTTCAGATGGTCCAACTCCCCAAACTAGCGTTTTTGGCGCGATATCGTAAATTAGCTTATACGTTTCATCCCAATTATAATAAGTCAAAGAATTGATTTTTCTAGTTTCATTTGCACCTCCATAATAACCGTCTCCGCCATTTGCTCCGTCAAACCACATTTCGAAAACATCTCCATAATTTGTCAATAATTCTTTTAACTGATTTCTGAAATAGGTAATATATTCAGGTTTCCCGTATTGCGGATGATTTCTATCCCAAGGCGAAAGGTATAATCCCAATTTTAAATCGTATTCTTTACAAGCTGCGGCCAATTCTTTAACCAAATCTCCTTTTCCGTTTTCCCAAGGTGAATTCTTAACTGAACGTTCTGTATAAGCCGATGGCCATAAACAGAAACCGTCATGATGTTTGGCAACCAAAATAATTCCCTTCATTCCCGCCTCTTTTACCACGCGCGCCCATTGTCGAACATCTAATTGCGATGGATTAAAAAGTTCTGGTGATTCGTCTCCATAACCCCATTCTTTATTCGTGAAAGTATTTAATGAAAAATGTACAAAAGCATAAAATTCCATTTCCTGCCAATCGATTTGTTTCTGTGTCGGAAGCGGTCCAAAAGGCTTTGGAGCATTAGTCAATTCCTGACTTGAAACACTAGAAATTACACCAAAAAGACATAAGGAAAGAAATATTTTTTTCATTGCTGATTTGCTTTAGAATAGTCTATAAAGCATAAATGTAGTATAAATTGAAATCTCTCGAATAGAATTTCGACCAACAACATTTTTTACAGCATTTTGGTATGAAATGATTTTATTTAAATAATTCGTTTGGTATACTATTTTAAAACAACTGTTTTTTGAAGTTGTCTAAAAAATAAAGCCCAAATCTATAGATTTGGGCTTTAATAATATGTTTTGATTGTAGTCTTACAACTTGAAATATTTTATTTACAGAGAAAATGCATTGCTTTAACTATCAAAAGCAATATTAGCTTAGTTGCCAACAACCGCTTTTAAAGCTATATACTTTTCAATACCTTTAAAGTTATGTCCTTTTTCTCTCATAGCTTTAATGAAAGTTGGCGTTGCACCAACCGCTTTTGCACCCACAATATCATCTAAATCTAGATCTGAAAAACCCAGATCCTTATATTCCTTAATTAAATCTGCCGTGATATTTTGCGATTTTAAAGCTGCAAGATTTTCAGACGAAATGTTTTTATAACCTACTTTTTCGAATTGAGTAACATATTCTGGAGTTACATTTAAAGCTTTTAAAGCAATTAAGTCGTCGTTTGAAAGATCATTATAACCCATTTTCTTAAAAGAATCAATATAAGCTTTATCTATGTTTAAAGTTTTGAAAGCAACAATATTGTCCTCATCTTCTTCTCCACTTTCATTCTTTTTTGTTTTTGCCGAAGAACGGTAATCATTAATATACTTTCCGTCAATATTTTGAGATTTTAAAGTGATCAGATTTTCTGGCGAAACATTTTTATAACCCGATTTAATAATATCTTCAATAAAAGCTTTATCAATGTTTAAGGATTTAAAAGGAATCAGCGTTTCAATATCTATATTTCCAATTCCAGCATCTTTAATAGAATCAATGTAATCTTCACTTACGTTTAAAGCCGCCAACGGAATTACTTGTTCTTTGTCTACATTTTTATACCCTTTTTTATGCAGCATTTTTACATACGACGTTTTTATATTTACAGCAAAGAAAACCATAAGATCTGTATCATCTGCCAATGTAATCCCTTGTGCAGCCATTTCTTTGGCGAAATTTTTATTGCCAACAAACTTATACGTTCCCTTTCCACTATTTCCTTCAAATTTTCCGGTAAAGTTCATTGTTCCAGCTTCACGCGTTAGAGAAAATGTTCCTTGTTTATCTCTTGATAATCCGCTAAACTCGCTAATATAATAAGTATGAGTAGAATGACTATTCTCGTCGTTTTTAAATTCCATTTCTACCGTATTGCCTTTGATTGTGGCAAACCAGTTTCCTTCGGTTTGATCACCCTTTTGAGTGTTTGGATTCGCTTTAGTTTCTTCGTTTTTAAGATTCGAACTTAGCGTCTGACTTTGCGCTGCCGGTTGATTAAAAAGGCAGGCAAACAATACCAATAATGGTAAAAGGAAAAAATATTTCCATGTTGTGTTTACGTTTGATTTTTTTGAATTCATCATAATGATTCGTTTTTTGAGTAATGATTGATTATAGTTAGTTGTAAGACTCAAAGGAAATTGTGGCGCCGCTACTTTAAGCAGGCTAAATTGATAACTTTCTTTTTCTACACTACCTTGCTGTAGCATTTCGTTATCAGTCAAAAATTCAAGATTGCTTTCTAATGCTTTTCGCCATTGCCAAGCAAAAGGATTAAACCACTGAAAAACAAGTACGATTTCTGCAAGCAAAAGATCAATAGTATGTTTTTGCTCAATATGAATTTTTTCATGCAGCAAAATCTGATTGTACGTTTCCCATTCGTATTTTTCAGGATTTATAAAAATATTATTAGCAAAAGAACAAGGTGCTTTATCACCTGTTATTTCGACAATTCTAAATTTTCCATCCCTAATAATCTCTGATGTGTACGCTCTGTAAAATAATATAACAGCTTGCATCAAAAAATTAAGCGCAAAAACAATGACACCAAACCAATACAAATACACTATCCACTGTAGGACCAAAGCCATATTAAATTGTTGCTTTGTTTCATTTACTAAAACTTCATTTACAGGAAGTGGTTTTAGCTCAGCAGTTGATTGTTTTGTCACTGTTTTTTTTATGGAAGGAATAACTGCAGTTTCTTTCTGTTTTTGAAGGGAGAATTGCTGCGGAATCGGAAGCAACGGCAAAGTAAAAGCTACTAGCATGCACGCAAGCAAAACAAATCTATTCAAATTATAAAAAGTTTCTTTCTGCAAAAGCAGCTTATAAAACATAAGACAAGCAAAAAGAATAAGCGCTGTGTATAGAATATATGGTATCATATCGAATCTTTTTTTATCATGTTTACGATTTCGTCCAATTCTTTTTCGGTTAATTTTTGCTCTTTAGCAAAAAAGGCAAGCATACGTGGATACGAATTATCAAAATACTGACTCACAACATCTTTTAGCGCAAATTGTTGATATTCTTCTCTTTGAATTACCGGAAAAAAGCAATGCATATTCCCTATTGTTTCCCGATTTAGAAATCCTTTTTCTTCTAATATTTTGACAATCGTCGCAACACTATTATAATGTGGTTTCGGATCTGGCAACAATGGAATAATATCTCTGATGAAGGCTTTGTTTAAATCCCAAAAAACCTGCATAATCTGTTCTTCTCGTTTGGCTAATTTTATCATAGTGGAAATTCTTTTGACAAATATAACTACTAATTAATTAGTAGCAAAACTAATTAATTAATATTTATACTAATTAATTAGTCAGACCAGTAATTACGGAATATTCAGGCAATGAATTTTTACCTTTAATAACTTAAAGAACAATTAATTACAACCTTAAAGTAAAGTTTAGATACAAAAATCAATATATTTTTGATCTATTAAATTAATGCCATCGGAAGTTTGTAGAAAAATTTCAGAAGAAAGAAGTAAAGAAGAAAGTTCCTTTTTTTGTCAATTCCTGACTAGTAGATTGAATATTTTATTTTAGTTTTCGAAGCTAATCTTCTTAGTCCTAATTTTTGAAATCGAAATCAAAATCACAGACAAAACGACAAAAGAAATTAAAACGAAAACTCCGTTTATGAGTGCTGTTTGCAATCCGAGCTTAGTAACATCAATAAAAGGATAAGGATAAAAGCTAGAAATAAAACCGTGGATTATGGTATAAATCATGTAAATAATCGGGTAAACCAACCAAAACCAAATGGTTTTAAAAGAGATCTTTTCTGGACTTACAAAAAACAGCCAGAAAAAGAAAAATAAAACTGGTATAACAGTATGGAAAATTTCGCTTACAATGCGATGGTGTCCTTGCAAATCTAAAATTGGGCGAAGAAGTACATTAAAAACAATTCCGACAATCAGTATATAAACTGTAATCGCCGTAATAGTAGTACACTTTCGGAAAAAAGCATTTGCCTTACTTTTGCCGCCAAATAATAACAAAGCACTGCAAATAAAAACGATCGTATTGGTTGTAATGGTAAAGAAACTAAAAAATCGGACCGCTGCACTGAAAAAAGTAAATTCAGGATTTTTTAACAGCAAATAAAACTGTACAGGCAAGCCGTATAATTCTAGGGCAAAAATAATACCCAGCAAAATCTCCCCTTTTATTTTTGTGGTATTTTCTTTTTCCATATTTAGTTAAAACTCAGATTACTAAAATAAGGATTTTATTCGAGATATTTACAGCACTCTTTTCTGTTTTTCACTTTCAGTAATCGTTTTTTCTAGTCTTGAGAGTTGCGTTTTCTCTTGCTTGGCACTCATAATCCAATGAATCATTACTTTTTTATACGAAGGCGCTTGCTTTTCAAAAAATTCCCAAGCGGTTTTATTGTTTTTAAATTGTTTTTCATACAATTCTAAAAGCGGAACTGGATCTTTTTCATGCGAATAAATCTTAGACTTATTTTCGGTTCTAAAACTAAATGCTTTCAAACCAGCATCAGTCATTAATCCCGCTTTTGTCAAATCTTCTATCTTCTGAATATTAATTGCGCTCCAAATACTAGAAGGCTTTCTTGGAGTAAAACGAATCGTATAGCTTTCCGCATCAATAGATTTTCTAACACCATCAATCCAGCCAAAACAAAGCGCTTGATCTACAGATTCTGACCAGCTTATAGAAGGCTTTTTACTCGTAACTTTATAAAAACCAACCAAAAGTTCTTTCTCTTTTTGATGGTTTTTCTCAAGCCATTTTCTAAATTCTAATTGATTTGGGAAGAAAGTTGGTGTCATCTATATCTATTTTATTTTTAATAACCTTATAATAATTTTTCTGTTTTAGCTAAGAAATCTTCTGTAACGGTTTCAATATTGATATTCATTCTTTCAGCTAAAACTGTAAGCCACCAAATTGATTCTCCAATTTTATGCTTCAATTCTTCTTCTGTATTTGCTTTTGGCCATCTGCCTTCATGCGACATAACATGGCGGCCAACCAAACCAGCATCGGTTAGAAAAGCCAACGCATCTTCTTCTATTGTCCATTCACTTCCATGATGCGCTACTTCTAGTTCATGATAACGCTTTCTTATCTGTGCAGAACGTTGTTTTAATTCTTCAAAATTTAATGATGCCATAATTTAGTTTTTAGTAAATAATTCTTTAAATGCAATTGGACTTACATTTGTCTTCTTTTTAAAAAGTTTATTGAACGACTGTGGATGCTCAAAACCTAATTTATAGGCAATTTCAGAGACTGAAAGAGTTCCTTTTGCAATATATTCTTTAGCCTTTTCAATTAATTTGTCATGAATAAACTGCTGAGTATTTTGTCCCGAAATACTGCGTAATAAATCGCTCAAATATCGGGGTGACAACTGCATTTCATTGGCTACAAATTGTACGGTTGGCAAACCGTTTTCTTCTGGTTTTTCGCTATTAAAATAATCTTCTAATAGTTCTTCCAGTTTAGAAAGCACATCATTATTAACCGCTTTTCTGGTTATAAACTGACGGTTGTAAAAACGATTGCTGTAATTAAGCAAAAGTTCTATCTGCGAAATAATAACATCCTGACTGAAACTGTCTATACGTTGATTCAATTCATCCTGAATGTTATTAAAAACGCCCAAAATAGTCTCTTTTTCTTTCTCAGAAAGATATAAAGCTTCGGCAGCAGAATAAGAGAAAAACCCATATTTTTTGATAGTGGCATTTAAGGAATAAGGACGAAAAAAATCAGGATGAATATTTAATGACATTCCGCTATAATCGGCTTCTTCATCCTGCATTTTCAGAACTTGTCCCGGAGACACAAACGACATTCCACCTTCTTCAAAATCATAGAAACCGTGTCCGTATCTCAGTTTTCCTGAAAAATTTGTTTTGAAAGATATTTTATAAAAATCCAAAACAATTCCGTTTTCAAAATCTTTGGGATCAAAAACCGCTTCACCATAATTCAGAATACTAATCAGCGGATGCACCGGTTTAGGCTGTCCCATAGCTTTATGCAATTCTGAAACAGACTGAAATATTCTGGGTTGATTTTTCATTTTTTATGAATTAAATTTTGACTTAAAATGCTCCGCTTTTTACAAATTTACAAAATGTTCAACCGGTGCAATATTCCAACTCACGGTGCTTTGATCAATCATATCGTGTACAGGAGAATCACTAAGTTCTGTCATTAATTTATGCATGGCATTAGTACCTTCTTCTACACTATCCCAAACAAGCATGTCATACACAAAATCTTTTTTTAATTCAAAAATTGTTCGGGAACGAAATCCTTTTTGGCGTTTCAAAAAAGCATCAATTTCAGTATTTGCTTCAATAAATTGTTTGGTTGTAAAACCTTTGAGTTTAAAGGTAGTCAATTCTATAGCTTGATTTTTCATCTAATTTGTAAATTAAAAAGTAAACATTGATTTGATGTTCTGAATCTGAGTTTCAGCACCCAAACTTAATCGTTCGTTATACAATGCATTTGCATCTTTTCCCGCTACATATCGAAGTTGACTTTTATTATCTGTAGCAGCTTCAAAAATGATTTGGGCAACATCTTCAGCATTTGTATAATTGTCAATTTGTTCAGCGCTATAACCTTTGCTAACTTCTAAAGTTAATTTTTCATACGCTTCATGCTGAGCAACTTCCATAGATCTTATGGCAAAATCTGTTTTCATTCCCCCTGGCGCAACCACTTTTACCTGTATCCCAAACTGAACTAATTCTGATGCGAGACTTTCCGAAAATCCATCAACAGCAAATTTTGTAGCGCTGTAAATAGAACAAGTTGGAAAACCCATTAATCCAAAAGTAGACGTTATATTAATGAAAGTACCGCTTTTTTTCTCACGGAAATGAGACACAAATGCCTTTGAAACCCAAATAACGCCAAATAAATTAGTGACGATCTGACGTTCAATTTGATGATTTTCCAGAGATTCCAAAACGCCAATTAAACCATAACCTGCATTATTCAGAACCACATCGATAGAATATTTCTCCAAAACACTTTTAATCGTTGAATCGATCTGTTCTGGATTTGTTACATCTAACGGAAGTACAATGACGTTTTCCAGCTGGTTAAATTCTGTTTCTTTTTCAGGATTTCGCATAGTTGCTATGACTTGCCATCCTTTGCTCTGAAATAATTTTGCTGTAGATTTCCCTAATCCTGTTGAAGCTCCTGTAATAAAAATTGTCTTTTGCATTTTTAATTGTTTTTAAATTATAATGCAAAGATCAATCGATGCCTAAGTCTGTTTGTAGCCTATTTGGAAGATGTCGTAGCCAAAATGACGGATATAAAAAAACTCCATTATTTCTAATGGAGTTTTCTAAACGTTATATTTTTTTAATTCACTTTAATTTCAACTGAAGAAACTGGAATTCCACTTTCAGTCTTAGCCTTCAATTGAATATTCTCTTTTTTTCCATTAGATTGAATAATCGCAATACATTTTCCATTAAACAATTTACAAGAATTTGCTTTAAAAGAATCCAAATTGGCTTGATAACCATTATCAACACCAACTAATTTCCCTCCGCCAGAAACTTCAAAATTGACTAAATCCATGGCGTTTGGGACTAAATTCCCATCTTTATCAGTCATAGAAACTGTTACGTAAACCAAATCGTAAGTATCGTTTTTGATTGCAGTTTTATCTGCTTTTAAATCGATTTTAGAAGCTTCTCCAGCCGTCTTTATTTCTTTTTCTAAAACCACCTTTCCGTTCTTTCTCGAAACCGCTTTTAATGTTCCTGGCTCAAATTTTACTCTCCAAGAAATATGCAAATCATCATTTTGTTTTGATTTCTTCCCTAGAGATTTTCCATTTAAGAACAATTCCACTTCATCAGCATTATTGTAATACGCCCAAACTTCTACTTCTTGATCTTTTTTCCAATTCCAATGCGGTAAAATATGCAGAACCGTTTTATTCGACCATTCACTTTGATACATATAATACACATCTTTCGGAAGTCCGGCTAAATCAACGATTCCGAAATACGAACTTCTTGCAGGAAACGGATATGGATCTGGCTCTCCGATATAATCGAATCCTGTCCAGATAAAAGTTCCCGCCATGAAATCCTGACTTTTAATTGTTTTCCAGTTTTCTTCGTGCGTTGCGCCCCAATACGATTTTACCTGATCGTAAGCCGAAACCGTCCAATCGGCATTTCCGTCAAACGGGGCACCGTGTTTTGTTGGCCAAGCTTTAATTCCGTCAGGAAAATCATAATGTCCACGTGTTTCTAAAGCCGAAACACTTTCTGAAGCCAATATTTTTTGTCCTTTAAATTTAGTTGGAAAATCTTTATAATCTTCGTGTTTGTAATTGAAACCCAAAAGATCTAAAGCTCCAGATTGGTAAATGAAGTTTTTCTCAATTACATTTTCGGTCAAAGCCGAAGTTACTGGACGAGTTGCGTCTAGTGATTTTACAATTTTAGCTAATTCTCTGGTAATCGCAATTCCAGTTGAATCAAACTGTTCTCTAATTTCATTACCAATACTCCACATCATAACCGATGGATGGTTACGGTCTCTTTTAATAAAATCTTCTAAATCTTGTTTGTGCCAAGCATCCCAATCTTTGTGATAATCGTTGGTTACTTTTTTCTTTTTCCAAACGTCAAAAGCTTCATCCTGAACGATAAACCCCATTTCGTCGCACAATTGCATCATTTCCAAAGAATGTGGATTATGAGACATTCTGATAGCGTTGGCTCCCATTTCTTTCATCAAAGTCAGTTTTCTTCTAACGGCATGAATATTTTCTACCGCACCTAAAGCACCATTATCGTGATGCAGACAAACGCCGTAAATTTTAGTTGGAACACCATTTAAAGAAAATCCTTTTTCTGAATCAAAATTAAAATATCTAAATCCAAGTGGAGTTTCATAATTATCAACCAATTTCGATTTCTCGTAAACCTTTGTAATGACTTTATACAAATACGGATTTTCTGTACTCCACAATTTCGGCTGTTTTACTTCTAAATCATGAATCTTTTTTTCTGAGGTTTTAGCACCAATTTTTTCTGTTGATGTAAAATTGGCAACTTCTTTATTTTCTGCATTTACAATCGAAGTAACCAGTTTAAATTCTTTTGCAACAGCATTATCATTATCAATCGTAACTTCTAGATGTATTTTTGATTTTTCTGCTGAAACTTCTGGCGTTGTTACAAAAGTTCCCCACTTCCCTACATGCAGTTTTTCACTGGCAACCAAACGTACATTTCTGTAAATCCCAGAACCCGTATACCATCTTGAATTGGGTTGAGCATCGTTATCGACTTTTACGGCAATTGTATTTGATTTTCCAAAGTTTAAATATTGCGTCAAGTCATATCCAAAAGAAATATATCCATTCGGACGCATTCCTAATGATTTTCCATTAATGAAAACTTCACTGTTCTTAAAAACACCATCAAATTCAATTGAAACTGTTTTGTTGTTCCAATTCGCTGGAACAGCAAACACTTTACGATACCAGCCTTTTCCTGCAGGTAAAAATCCTTGTGCCTGTTTGGTTTTGGCATCTTTATCAAAAGCGCCTTCAATACTCCAATCGTGCGGTAATTGAAGCGCTCTCCAATCAGAAGCATTGAAATTGGCATTTATTGCTTCTGGATAATCTCCTAATTTGAAGTTCCAGTTTTTGTTAAAATCTTCGACAATTCTGGCTTGTTTTTGTGCAAAAACTGATACCGAAAACAATATTGTTAAAGCAATTATTATCTTTTTTAAAATCATAATATATTTAAATAATCATTTTTAAAATTCCCAACTTATCCAATCTTGTCATTTCGACGAAGGAGAAATCTTCGCGAGTAACTCCGCAACGTATTGCCAATCTTTGTCGAGTTTCTTGTGAAGATTTCTCCTTCGTCGAAATGACAAACTGAATGTGATAAACGTTGGGCAAATGCTTTGCGCGGGCTTCGACTCCGCTCAGCCTGACAAACCAGATAAACCTTTGTACCTTTTCACCTATGCAACTTTGTACCTCTGACCCTTTGAACCTCATAAAATCACTGAAATTCAAAATTATCCAGCATTAATCCCTTCAAATCATCTCCTTCCAATGTTATTTTATACGTTCCTGCGTTAATATAACCACCAGAAGTCGTATTTAAAATCTTCCATTTTTCTGGAGAAGGAAAAAATTCAATTGTATCATTTCTCATTAAAATTCCGTAGGCATCTTCCATTTTGAATTTGACTTTTAATGGTGTTTCATTTCGGTTCATAAAACGGAAACGCATTAAATAAATTCCGGCAACTCCAGGTTTTACTTCAAACTCAATGCTATTGTTTGTCTTTTTTGTGAACTCTATATAGTCAGCTTTTTTCAAATTTCCTTTTTCGATTCCTGTTCCCGTTGTTTTTGTCTTTTCGGCTTCGATAATTACAACTGGTCTCGAATCGTCTTTTTCGCCCATGTCGTAAGTTGGAACCACTGCAATTGTGTTTATAGTTTCTGAATTATCAAACAGAACTTTCTCGCCTTTCTTCACTTTTTTAGTGAAAACCACAAATTCGGTTTGACTGCTATTTTTAACTTTTTCTTCTAACTTTTTATATTCAGAAAATCGCTCTATATTCAAACTTTTATTACCTATAAAAAGATATAATTCTGAATCTTCTTTAGCTATAAACGATCCTTTATTTTTAGAATTAGATGAAAACTGTAAATAATCTGCTCCAAAAACCTCTGAAGGCAATTCGGTAAAAACAACATCAGAATCAGAATATTGTTTTGAATTAATATCCAGCCATGAAGCTACTCTGTTGGTTTTATCATAAGAATCTAAAACCAGATTTTGAATGTTTTTTGAAGATTCTGACGCTGGTCTTGCATGAATGTCTTTTGTTGCAATCGCAATGGCAGAAATAATCGCTTGTGAAGCTTTTACATTTGGGAAGGAAATAACAATTTTGCCGTTTGTACTTTTTACTTTAAAGGTCTTTTTCAAAGCGTTATCATGTCCAGCTTCTGCCCAAATATCGAAATCTTTTAAAACAACATTATCGTTGATGGCAACGTCAAACAATCGCCAGCCTTTGCAGTCTAAACCACCGCCAGTTCCGTACCAAGATTCTGTGAAATATAATTCGACTAAATATTCTCCGTCTGGAGCAGGAAATTCGTAACGTAGTTTATCAACTCCGTATCTAAAACTTTGAAATAACTCAGGATCTTTTGTTCCGTTTATTGGGTCGAAAGTTGTTCTTTGACTGGCAAAAAAGTCTGGAAGTTTTTCAAAATTATCTGTCCAAGATAAAGAGCCCCAAGTATTTTGTCCGTTCTTATGAGTATCCGTTAACCAAGTATTTCCAGCAGAATCTGTCAATTCAGAACCACCACAATTTACTCTATAAATGTAATTATAACCTTTTTGAGCTTTTGTTATATCCTTTTTCTCAGACGTTAAAGCATCAAAATTTGGTGCTTTTGGAAAGTTATTTAAAACGATATAATCTTTAGCAACCGCTTTTCCGTTTACATACCCAACAGCATATAAAACATTGTACTGAATATTGATATTATTAAACTGAAAATGCTGTCCAATTCCTGGATTTTTTAGTTTTCCAAGTGAAGCTTTATTGACATCATTAAACAATTCTACTTCATCACAATTCGAGTAAATATCGATTCCGTTTTTGATTCCCGGTTTTTCCCAACGGCTTGGCCACGTATGCGAAACAATATAAACCATCGGATTGATTTTGTTCGAAACATAATTGGCTCGATACATATAAAATGCATCCAAAGGCTCGCCCCAAATGGTAAAAAGTCCTTTATAATTTACTGGACCAACTTTGTCAATGTCTCTAAAACCTTCTCCGTTTTGCACTCGCCCCGGATTTTCATGCGAAGCAAAAAGCCAATTAAACTGTCCCGCAATTTTATCTTTTACCGATTCAGCTTCTCTAACTTTAATTTCCATTAATTGAGAAAAACGGTTTTCGCTTAAAGTTCCTTTTTGGTCAAACTCGCCTTCTGTATGCAAATCGGCTGAACGCCATGCGCCGTATTCTCCGTTTAATAACTGAGTAGTCATTTCCAGATGGTATTTTAACGGATCTCCGCCATACGTTCCCGACCAGTTTTGAACGACATTCCAATCTGTTCCTTCTCCTCCATTACAAGTTGTTACGATTCTTTGCGATGCTGATAACGGATCCATTTCGCGGATAATCTGAGTGCATTCTTCTGCAAATTCTTTCGGAATCGTGCTTTCATTCTGCAATCCCCACATTACTACAGATGGACTGTTTCTTCGTTCCTTGATCCATTCTCGTAAAAGCGTTTTGAAGTTTTCTTTAAACTCAGACGTATCGTACCAAATATGTGCTGAAAACTGGCTCCAAAACAAGATTCCGTTTTCGTCTAATTCCTTTTGATATAATAAATTATGAGGCTGATGCGCTTCTCTAAAAGCATTAAATCCGCCTGCTTTTATCTGTTCGATTCTGGAATGAATCATTTCGTCTGAAAACGAATGACTTTTTCCAATCAAATGTTCGTATTCGCAAACGCCATTTATAAAGACTGGTTCATCATTAATAAAAAAGCGATTGTCTTTTCCGTCACGGCTAACTGGCCAACTTACCCAACGAATTCCGTAAGGCGTTGTTAACTGATCGATTATTTTCCCATTTTCGTAAACTGAAGTAACCAAATTATACAAATATGGATTAGATGGCGACCATAATTTAGGATTCTGAATCTCAGGAAGTGTCAATGCTATTTCCTTTGTTTCTCCCGAATTGATTTTGTTATCGCTTTTATTGATAGCAACTTTCTTTCCTGAAGCATCTAGAAGGATATTTTCGACAGTTAAATTTCGTTGTGAAGTGCTGTAATTCTTGATTTCTGTAGTGGTATGAAGAATCGCTTTTTGTTTTGAAACCGATTTGTCATTCCAGATATGAACACCAAACGGCTGAATTCTAACATCATTTGTAATTACCAAAGAAACTGGCCTGAAAATCCCCATTGGCTGAGAACCTTCTGAAAATCCCCATTCTCCTGAACAACCTCCGCAAACCCAAGGAAGATCTGCAATAAAAGAGGGATGCGCTGCTTTTACTAAAATGATATTTTCTTTGTTGAAAGAAACTGCTTTTGTAATGTCTAAGGTGAAAGTAGTTCTTCCGCCTTTGTGCTCTCCTACTTTTTTACCATTTACCCAAACAGTTGCATAAGAACTTACACCTTCAAAATAGAGAAAATGCTGTTTTGAACTGTCTTTCTTATCGAGTTTTAGTGTTTTTTTGTACCAAGCGGTACCATGTAAATTTCCATGTTTTGTTCTTCTGAAACCATAATACTGATCCCAATTGTGAGGCACACTAACCTTTTGCCAATTGGAATCAGTTTTTGGATTTTCTACAAAATCTTCTTCTTTCAGCGGAAGATTATCCAGTATTACGGTTTCCCAAGACGAATTCAGCGAAATTTCTTTACGAAACTTCCCTAAATCTTTGCTCTGACTCCAAACAAAGCAAAGGCTTGAAAAAAAACAAAAAATAAAAAAAACTATTCTATTCATATTTTCTATTTCCTGCAAGGTTTTCAAAACCTTGTAGGTTTACTTTTTAACGTTCATTTAGAATACCTACAAGGTTTTGAAAACCTTGCAGGAAACGCATATGTTTCTTTGACACTAAACCTAACAGGTTTTGAAAACCTGTTAGTTCTAAATTAACTACGAGTTTGCGTGAGGGATGGCAGTGGAGCTCTTTTTTGAGGCGATTTTTCTTCGCCTCAAAAAAAGCAGGAACGTACAGCCCGACCCGAAGGGGCACGCCCAAATCATTCTTAATAAAACAACCAGTCAATAGCTGCTTTTTCTCCTGCATCGATATATCCAACATCGCGTGGTGATATAGTTTGATCTGCGTCGATGAAACCTAAAATCAATACTTTTCCTTTTCCTAAATCTAATTTATTCTCGCCCGGCTGGAACGTATACGTATGAATGTTTACACGAGGCAAATCTTTTAAATTCATTGCACTTGCCAGAATTACTTCGGCTTGACCGTGCGCATTTCCTGCTGCATCTGTCTCCAAACTTGGCGGCAATAAAAATCTCTTTTGATCTGAATTGAAATAACCCACCACTAATTTAACCGCTTTTGTATTTCTAAACTTCAAATGTGTTCCTTTTTCGTTTTGATCGTTTTCTACAAATGAGAATCCTCTTAGGTTTTGAAGTTCAGGAGCAATTTTAGTTAATTCAGAAATATCTGTTCCGTAAACTTTTGTACCCGTTTTTACTAGATACGTTCCTGGTTTTTCATCTATAAAAGTTACTTCTGCTGATTTCCAAGGTTTACCTTCTTTGGTTTCTATTTTACCATCTTTAGAAGATTTTAGCTTCTCTAGATTTCTTTTAAAATTAGCCAATTCACGCTCATAATGCGGTAACAATTCTGCCCAAGTTTTGTTGTTTCCATCGTCTCCTCCAATCGGGATTCGGCGTTGAGCAGTCTGCATACTGTTGGCATAATAGTACGTATCTTTTGTTAGTTTTACCAATAACTCATAATACTCAATACTTTTTTCTAAATGAGGCAAAGCTTTGTCTAAGTCGGTAATATCATTTGAATAACTGTATCTTAAAACCAATAAAGCTGCTTTTACTTTTTCTGAGAAAAAATCGGCGAAAGCCTTATAAGCATGCATATCATTTTTAAGGCGTTCAAATTCTTCTTTGTCTTTGGTTACGCTGGCTTCTGCTTTATCTATTGCTTCAACAGCTAATCTTCCGTGTTCTGTAATTTCAGCAATAATCTGCGTTGGAAGTTCGCCCGAATGCGGTTCTTTATTCCACTCTTTTTTAGCATATTCTAAAAGCAATTCGCCCGCTGGTCCACAAGATTCATGGAATCCAGGATATACTCTCCATTTGGAAGGATTTACCAATTGACTTTCGAACATTCCTAACAATAAGGTTTGACGGTTTCCTTCTGTGATTCCGAAACGTCTTAATGTTTTTGGAGCAATTTCTCCTGTTTCTTCGTACGCTTTTAAAATGTTATTTGCAGCTTCCTGACTCGTTCCGAATTTCGCAGCTAAATCATTATCCCAGAATTTAACTTCTTCGTTTCGATCTCTTTTGCTATCCCAAGCATATCTTGCCCAAGCTTTGTACCAAATCCAGTCACGATCCATTTCTAATAAACGTTCTCCTGATTTCGTTTTATCCGCAGAGTAAGGCCAATCCCAATACGAAGCTTGCGGATATAAATGCAGTGCATTTGCTCCGTGAACGCTGTGCATCGCTTTTACCGTTTTCTGGATAAAATCTGGCGAACCGTATCTAAAAGGTTCTAAATTAGCCAAAATATGAACGTTTTCAATATGAATTGATTTAAGGGCACTCAATTGTTTGTGCGTTTCTCCCCAAGGTCCTCCCGGCGTGTAAGTCGTTAAAGATTCTCCTGTATATTTACTTTCTGTATATAAGTTTTTGTATAACGGAAGTGATTTTTCCATCACCAAAGGCCCGTCCGTATCGTGAGAACGCAAAATAATCGGCGGTTCTTCTGTTTTTCCTAATGCTTGTAAACCGTCACGAACACCCGGAATAATAGTTTTGGTAAACCATTCTACATCATCATCAACGGTATTGATTGCTTCTCCCAAACAAACCATTAATCCAACATTTGGATATTTTTCGATAAAAGCTGCAATAGATTTTCTAGTATAATCTGACAATAAAGGCGTAATAGGTCTTGAACGATCTTGTGTTTTAATATTGTAATGCTCTGCAAAAGGCTTAGAAACAATAATATTATAAAACATCTGAATGACCCAGATTCCTCTTTTGTTGGCTTCAACCGTTAAGAATTTATAGATTTCTTCGTTCTTTTTGAAATCTTCATCACTAACTTCAACTGCAAATGGATATTCTTTTAGTTTCACCAAAGAAGCAAACGGGTGTCCGTTCCATAAATACAAAGAGTTCATGCGGTTTTCTACCAGCATATCCAAATACTTTATCCATAAAGCTTTATCATAAAACCAAGGAAAAGTTTCTGGCGTATATGGATATTCGTAAACATCTCGTCCTGGAAGATAAACTGGTTTCTGCATTCCGATACAAGCGCCTCTCAAAACCATTTCTGGACTATCGTCAATATTAATTTCTGAAGGAAGTTTTCCTGAAGCTTTAATTTTATCTGTTAATTCTAAAGCACCATATAAAGCTCCTGAAGCATCTGTTCCTTCAATGTAAATTACATTATTTTGAGTACGAATCTGAAAACCTTCTTTCTTGGTTAATTTGCTATCGTCGATTTTAGCGCTTTTAGCATTTTTCTTCCAGAAATCGGTTCCTTTTTCTCCAATTACAATTACTTTATCTTTTGATTTTTTGAATTTATCAGAAGAAGTTACACTGAATCCTTTTGCTGAAAGGGTTTCTGATAATTTCTCTGCTCCAAATTTTGTTCTTGGCGAACTCGGATCACTCACAACGGTGATGTTCTGCGCTGTCGCAAAAGAGACATAAAGACATAAAAAAAGTAATTGTAAATATTTCATAGTATTTTAATTTTATTCATTAAAAATTCCCATCTAGTTTGTCATTTCGACGAAGGAGAAATCTCCACAAGTAGCTCAACACTGTAATTATCAATCTTTGTAGAGTTACTTGTGGAGATCCCTCGTTCCTCGGGATGACAAAAAATGAGAATAAAATCTGCGTAAAAAAAATCACGCAGATTTATAGTGAAAAATTGTGTTGTTTAACGATTACATATTGATCACTGTTTATTGTTTAATTCTGGAAAATCTTCTTCAAATAAGCTACGTTTGCTCCATAATTGGCTTTTACATTATGTACTTGCGTTACGTCGCGAGAACGCTCTACAATTAGCCATCCGCTCCATTTCATTTCATCCAAAGTCTGTTTGATTTTTGGCATGTCGATCGCTTTGTCATTTTCTAACCAAAACTGATCGGTATTCGAAGCGTGAATTTGAGCTACATATTTCTTTCCTAAGATCTTTAATTCCGAAGAAATATCTCTTTTATTATCTAAAGCATTCGCAAAATTGAAAGAGCTTTTAATATATTTTGAGCCAACTTCGTCTAAAAGTTTTTTCTCCTCTGTCGCGTCCAAAGAGGTTTCAATCGCAATTACTCCACCGATTTTACCGACTTCTTTTCCTGCCCATTGCAGTCTTTTAATTACTTCTGGACGTAATTCCGGATTTTTAACCAAATCGGTTTGTGTTCCTAACGGAAGATAAGCCACTTTTACCTTCATGTTTTTCATGGCCTGAATACAATCGGTAATCATTGGCGTTATTTCTCTTGTCGCAAAAGACTGTGCATAAAATCCAGACATCGCAATTGAGCTGATTCCAACGCCAGTTTCTTTTGATTTATCTAAGAATTTTTGTCTTTCAACTGGGTCGCCCAATTTGCTGTCAAATGTTGGTCTATTTCCTAAACCTCCCATATCCAGTTCGATTCCGTCAGCTTTTATTTCAGCTGCCAAACCGAAAGCACCAAATTTTTGTCTTTTTAAAATCATCCAGTCACAAACAGCCACTTTATATTTTTGTTTTTTGGAAGACTGAGCCGTTGCACAGCTATTGAATGTCGTTGACATAACAACTAGCATTGCAATAAATAAATTTCTTTTAGATTTCATGGTTATATTTTTTTTGTCACAGATTAAAAGGATTAAAATGATTTTTTTTCTAATCAATCTCCATAATCTGCCAAATCTGCGAGAGTATTTTTTTTCACGCAGATTTGGCAGATTGAGCAGATTTTTTTAATCCATTTAATCCTTTTAATCTGTGGCTATATCTTTATTACTCTTCTTCGGCTTTTACTGCCGTTACCACTTTTCCTTCGTCACCTGGCCAGATTCCGTTTTTAATTGGAAGCGCCACTAATTTGCTTGGATCGATTTTTACATATTTCAGTTTTTCTCTTCTCCAAGTGTACACGATATGAACCATTCCGTCTGAACTTTGAATAATTGAAGGATAAGAATATTGGCTGATTTTTGAATCTTCTAAAACTAAAGCCGCATTCCAATGGATTCCGTCTTTAGAAACAGAAACATTTAAAGGCGTTCTTGGTCCTTTTGCTTCTTTTCCAGGAGGAAGAACGTGATTGTATACTAACAAATGCCTTCCGTCTTTAAGCGTTACAGCATCAGTTCCTGAGTTGTTATTTGGAAGTCCGATTAACTCTACATCCGACCAAGTTTTTCCGTTATCTTTTGAGAATGTGCTGAAAATAGCTCTGTTTCTAGTTCTTCCGATAGCTTGAACACTTCCGTCTTTATGAAACAAAATACTTGGCTGAATTGCATTGATTTTTTGTTTTCCTCTTGGAAGCGTATCGCCCATTACCCAAGTTTTTCCGAAATCTGGAGTAGATTCCATACGAAGTCTCCAGCCGTCGCCTTCAATACTTGACGGACATAATAAAGTTCCGTTGCTTAATAAAACTGGTTTATTTTTGATTGGCCCTAAGAAACCGTCTGGCATTTTTTGAGCCTCAGACCATGTTTTTCCACCATCAGATGAAGTTCTGATTACGCCCCACCATTCTGATGGTTTTGGTCCTATTTTGTAGAATAACATTAAATCGCCTCCCGGAATTTGATATAAAACTGGGTTCCAAGTTGGTAATCTCGGCCCTTCTTTCATCACACCATCGGCAACTTTTACACCTTCTCCCCATTTATCACTCCCTTTTGGTTTAATGGCCACATAAATGCAAACATCTGGGTGTCTTTCGTGAGTTCCACCAAACCATGAGGCAACTAAATCACCATTTGTAGCTTCGACAATTGTAACGGCGTGGCAAGACGGATAAGGTGCTTTATCATAAATAAATTCATCTACTAAAATTCCTTCTTTCCAAGTCTTTTTCTCTAAAGCCGATTTACAACTTCCTAAAAGGAAAAGTCCAAACAAGACAAATGCTAATTTTGCTAACTTCATTCTTAATTAAATTATGAATTATTTTTTTTGACTATAAATACATACCTAACATTTTTTTAGGTAAAAATATTTAATAAGTGTAAAAATAACACCAAAAAATTAACAATGTATCCTGTACTGTCCCGAATTATTAAAAATGCAGATTATTTAACGCTAATAGCAAAATTTCCTGACGAAAGTGTGACAATTATTTGATTTTTTTCTACAGAATAAGTATAAGAAGTCTTATCCAGCTTCTGTTTATTGATAGAAATAGTTGAAACATCAGTCGCAGGAAGACACACAATTGCAGAAGTATTAGCTGGAATCGTAATATTCCAAACCAAAGCTTTTTTATCTTTTTTCCAGTCACTTTTTATTGTCCCGTAAATCGATTCGTATGAAGCATTTACATAAGTCAATTCAGCATTAAAATCTGGTTTCATAATAATTTGTTTGAAACCTGGAGTTTCAGGATTGCTTTTGATTCCCGCCATATTCTCGTAATACCAAATCAATAAATCGCCTAAAAGCATCACGTGATTTTGCGAATTCATTGCTGGATCGGCAGTATTTCCATTCCAAAGTTCCCAAATGGTTGTGGCACCGTTTTCGACCATATAACCCCAGCTTGGATAGGTTTTGTTTGAGGCCAATTTGAAAGCCAAATCTCCACGACCAAAATTGGTTAATGTTCGCATTAAAAACTGGGTTCCAATAACCCCAGTACTTACGTGACCGTTTTTAGTCACCTCTACTTCGTGTACCAGATTTTCGAAAACTTTTTGCTGTAATTCTTCTGGAACCATTCCGAAAGTCAAAGGCAGTAAATTCGCTGTTACGGTATTATTGGCATAATTATTTTTTGATGGATTAAAGTATTTAGCGTTGAATGCTTTTTTGATTCTTGAAGCTAATTCGTCATAATGTTTAATGTCATTTTGCGCATTTGCAATCACAGCAAACTTTTTCATGATATTTAAAAGCTGATAATAAAACGCACTCGAAATCAATTCGCCGTCCGTTAAACGAGAAGGATCTTTCGAACGGATTAATTTCAAAGATTCAGGCGGAACACACCAATCGCCGTATTTGTCTTTGGTCATGATATCATCAACCAAATAGTTTTCTTCCATGTAATCCATCCATTTTTTCATAGACGGATATTGTTTTTCAACAACTTTCTTATCGCCAAATTGTTGATACAGCATATCAGCAACTGTAATATAAGTTCCCGGCCAAGTTACATTATCACCATAATAACGCCAGAAAGCAGGCGCTACATCTGGAATTCCACCATCGATAGTTTGTGAGTTTTTAATATCATCTAACCATTTTGCATATAACGTCTGATTATCAAATAAGAAACTTTCTCCGTAAGCTCCAGTTGTTCTGTCCCCCAACCAAGGCTGACGCTCATTTCGTTGCGGACAATCGATAGGCATTCCTTTATAATTACCGCTGATTCCCCACCAAGCATTCTTAAAAATCTGATTCATAATTGGGTTCGAAGAATCAAAAGTTCCTGTTGTGGCAATGTCATCATAAACGACTTTTCCAACGAAATTTTCTAAAGTCGGTTTAGTTTTGAAACCTGAAATTTCCACAAATCGAAATCCGTGAAAAATAAAACGAGGTTCCCAAACTTCTTCGCCTTCACCCTTTAACGTATAAATATCAGTTGTTTTGGCATCACGTAAATTGGCAATATATAACGAACCATCTGGCTGTAAAGATTCAGCAAATTTCATGGTGATTTTGTCGCCCGCATTTCCTTTTACTTTCAATTGTAGCCAGCCCACCATATTTTGCCCCATATCCAAGATATAAGTTCCTTTTGATGTTTGTTTGATCGAAATAGGTTTTACTTCGCGTTTTATCTTCATATTCGCCGACATCTGTCCTTCGTAGAATCCGCCTGGTTCCTGAACATATTCTGCCGAAAGCCATTTTTTATCATTGAAATTAATAGTATTCCAGCCTTTCATTTCTTTACGGGCATCATATTCTTCGCCATCGTATTCATTGTTCGATAAAATCGGACCGTCAGTTGTGATTTTCCAAGTATCATCAGTGCGAATAACTTCTTTGCTTCCATCAGTATATTCTACAAACAACTGCAAAGCCATTTTTGGATACCCAAAAGTCTTGATTTTATAAGGTTTGTAATCTTGACGCATCGTAAAAAAACGTCCGTTTCCTAAAATCGTTCCCAACACATTTTTTCCTTCCTGCAATTGCGAAGTCACATCAAAAACATTGTATTTTACATTCTTCGTATAATCTGTAGGAACGGGAGCTAAAACCTGATCTCCAATTTTATTTCCGTTAATGTATAACTCATACAAGCCCATTCCCATGATATAAACCTTGGCACTTTTGATTTTCTTTTTTAAGTCGATTTCTTTTCTTAAATATCTGGCTGATAATCGCGAATACTGCGAAATACCATCTCCTGGAGAAGTTTTCTCATACCCAATCCAACGAGTCGATTTCCAGTCGGCATAAGTTAAAATTCCGATGCTGAAATGTGCTGTTTCTTTTGATTGAATTTCTCCTTTATTGGTAAAAATCGTTACTTTCCAATAAACATCTTGTCGGTCTTTTAGTTTTTTTCCGTTATAAATTACATTTACAGATTCGTCGCTTTGTACCTTTCCACTGTCCCATAAATCTGCGTTTCCTGCATTTAGTTTTTCTAAAGACGAAGACGCTAAAATTTGATAATTAGTTTGTTTTACATCGTTTACCTCCGCTTTTATTTTCCAGCTTAATCTTGGCTGTAAAACGTCAATTCCTTCTGGATTTGTTAGCATTTCGCATTTTAAATCACTCACAATGATTTTGTTTTGGGCTTTCGCCGAAATTGTGAAAAGTGAAATGATTAAAGTAAGATGTAAAAAAAACTTTTTCATGGTATTATTTTTTCTCCTAACAGGTTTCAAAAACCTGTTAGGTCTTTTTGTTTTTTATTTATAGACAAAGTATTGTCATTTCGACGTAAGGAGAAATCTTCGCAAGTAACTCCGTAACAATAATCTAATCTTTGTCGAGCTTCTTACGAAGATTTCTCCTTACGTCGAAATGACAAAAATGAGAACAATTCTACAAATATTAAGGATTTATAAATCGTCTTAATTTATCCAATGTGCTTAAACTCTCAAAAGCAACTTTATTTTGCTCCAATAACTTACTTGTTTCCCATCGTATTTTCCATTCTGGATCTTTTAGCTTTTGTCTCAGCTTCGATACTATAGATGGATTAGCCTTTAAAACCTGTTCATCAATCCAATCAGGAAGAAATTCTAATGCGTTTAAACGAGTTTCAAATTCTTTATGATCTAAACCCTTTAATAGTATTTCTCTAACTCTTTCTGCAGGATAAGAATCTATTGTCTCGACTATTATCTCATTAATAACAGAAGAAAGTTCCTTAACTTTATTTTGCTCTACTCCTATTTGGTAAACTCTTCTGAATTCATCTGAAAGAAAATCTGCCCATTTATCAAGATCTTCATCCTCACTCAATGCATAATAGACAAACCTAACTTTATCAGGCTGTGCATAAATATTGTTTTCACAAAAACGCTTTACCGCCTCTAGATCTTTTACCGCCAATTTCTGAATGTCTTTAATGGCTTCTTCAGATTCCTCATATTCAAGATCGTAATATTCATCTAGAGTGATGATCTGGTCAAAATCATGTATAGGTTGGTAAACCGTTTTATTTTCGCTCATAGTGCTTGGTATAAACTTGGGAGTATATTTTTTTAGAAGTTCTTTAATTTCATTTTCAGATACATCGTAATCATCTATTTTTATTTCGATCGTTTTCTGCTTATAAACAAAAGTGAGGTAAAACTCCTTGTATGACAAATTGTACTTTGCTGTATGTTCTGTTTTGACGATAACTCTTGGAAATACAATATCTTTCCATTCATAAGAAATCTCATTAAGTTCTAATCCTTCTTGTGAGAATATTATTTTTTTATGAAAATTAAAGAGCGTCATTACCGCTTTTTTTCCATAAACGATGATAAACAAAACAGCGACAATTGGTAATATTAAATTGCTAAATTTAAATGTAAATTTTTCAACATTTATAAGTGATAAAAAGTAAATCCCTAAAACCACAAATACCATATTCCATACAATATGAGATACACCACCTTTGATTGAATAGTTTAATACTGTTTTTTCCAAATTTTATTCTTTACTAAATCAATTTTGTCTTCTAAACCTGACAAACTTTAAAAACTGTTGGGCTTAAAATTATTCAGAAACTAACTTCTCCAATTTCTCAGAAACCGCAATTTCTTTTCCGTTTTTAAAGATTCTAAAACCTTTTCCTGTTTTATATTTTTCTCCTGTTTTATCCCAAAGAATGGTAATAATATTGCCATGATATAGAACATTATCCAGACAAAACCAATCCCATTTTTCTTGCGGAATCAACGGATTCACTTCAATCTTTTCATCAGCTCTCGGACGTAAACCAACCAAACCCGTAATCACTAAATCATTAAAAGTCGAGTGATTGTAGTAACGGCTTCTTTCTCTGTCGCCCATTAACCAATAACCTGTTGTTTCATCCAAATACTCGCCAAGATAAGGTTTTCCTCTATAATATTGTGATTGAACATACAATTCCATTTGTTTGAAATAATCGGGTTTGGCTACAAAATCCTGATTGTAATTATTCAAAACATTCGCCAAAGCCGTTAAAGTCTGCGAACTTGCAAATGGCCAAATCGCGCCGTCCCATTCGCACGTTCCTGTTCCGTGTGTTCTAAATCTTGGACTTCTCCTTTCGGCCGTTGTCAAACCAAACGGAGCTGAAAATCCTTTTTCATCTTTAATTTGTTCCCAAGCTTTTTCAAATCCTTTATTTTGCTCTGGAAGATTAAAATACCACGGAATAAATCCGATTGCTTCTCGAACTTGTGCTAAAGTATCTTTTTCTGTTAAAGTTTCAAAGAACTCACTTTTAGAATTCCATAATTTGGTTTCGACTAATTGTTGTAAAACGTCAGCTTTAGCTTTGAATTTGTTTTCTGTTTCCTTATCACCTTTCAATTCAGCCATTTTAGAAATTGCTATAGCGTTACCATACATATAACTGTTAATCGTTGGTCTTGCGTTTTGCACTTTTCGTCCTCCACTTAAGGATTCTTCCATTCCATCTTTCACATCATGTTGCCAAAACAAACCATCTTTACGCTGACGGTCTTTTTCCCAAACGGCATAATCCGTAACCATGTCTGGATACAAATCCAATAAGAATTTTTCATCTTTATTCACCAAATAACGATTGTACAAAGCATCAGCCGTCCAACTGCTGAATTTATACAATTTGTTCATTGGTTTTCCATCATTTCCTCGGTACCAAAGTTTCACATCCTGTTCAATGTATTTCGGGTCATGAACCCATCTGAATTCGTTGATATGATGCCCCAAAGCACAACTAATCATATTGTATTTATCGGCATACGAACGATCTACCAAAAACTCTGTAATTGCAAATCCCTGTGGTGTATTCTTAATATGTTTTCGAACGCTCCACCATCTGAAATAATAGATTTCCTCAAAATTCTGCTGTGGACATTCAAACAACGGAATATTCTTTTCCATCCAAGCCCAAGCGCTGTCATTCGGAATTGCAAACTTCAAATTTTCATCTTCCATTTTGTTGAAATAATCCACATAATGTTTGAAGCTTTTTTCTTTTAAAATAACCGATTTTCCTTTTTGTGAATGTTCCACAGTCGATTTGCAACCACTGTTTATACAAGCAACGACAACTGAAAGTATTATTATTTTATGTTTGAAATGTTGTAACATATTCTAATTATTATTTTAAAACTAATTCTTTGGGCGTGTCCCTCCGGGTCGTGCTGTCCGTTCCCGCTTCCCGATGAAAAATCGGGAGAGCTCCACTTCCATCACTCACGCAAGAGACCTCTACGTTTTACCACTCTTTCAAGGTTTACTACTCCTGTAAGGTTTTCAAAACCTTGTAGGTGTCACTCGCAAACTTTAATGATTTATACCTACAAGGTTTTGAAAACCTTGCAGGAAACGTATCGAGACCTGACAGGTTTAATTCATTATTTTAATTCCCAGTAAAAGTATAAGTCTGCCCTGCTTTCATATTCACATCGTAAATATTGTACGTTGGCAATTGTACTTTAGGCAGTTTTGCTTCTTTAGAAATAATCGGTTTCTTCACTTCTACATCGTAAAACAACGGATTCGGATTCTTTCCTTTTGCTTTTTTAAGCGAAGAACCTTTCAGCGTATTCTCAACTTTTAATCGGCAGTTTCCTCCAATTTTCGAATAGATTTTTAACTCCGAAACTTTATTGTTTTTCCATGTCATATCGATTACAAATCCACCTCTTGCCACTAACCCTTTTATGCTTCCATCTTTCCAAACGCTTGGCAAAGCTGGCAGTAAATGAATCGCATCTTCCTGACTCTGCATTAACATTTCGGCGAAACCGGCTGTACATCCAAAATTTCCGTCAATTTGAAAAGGCTGATGCGCATCTAACATATTCGGATATGTTCCGCCTCCTTTTCTTTGATCCGCTGTTACCAAATGCAATTGATCCTGAATCAATTTGTAAGCGTGATTTCCATCTAATAATCTCGCCCATAAATTTACTTTCCATCCCATTGACCAGCCTGTAGATTCGTCTGTTCTGTAAATCAAGGATTGTTTAGCAGTTTCAAATAATTCGGGTGTTTTTATTGCCGAAATCTGATTGCTTGGATACAATCCGTACAAATGCGAAACGTGTCTATGATTGTCTTTCGGATTGTCCCAATCGTCCTGCCATTCCTGCAACTGATTGTGTTTACCTACTTTCATTGGAGGCATTTTTACCAAAGCATCGCTTACTTTTTTTACATAAGCAGCATCTGGCGAAACCAATGCCGAAGCTTCGATAACATGCGTAAACAAATCAAAAACCAGCTGATTATCCATTGTTGTTCCTGATGCAATTGTAGATTTTCCAGTTCCGCCTGCGTGTGTGTTTTCGGGAGAACTTGAAGGAACAACAACTAAATATTTTGTGTTTGGATCTATCACCATAAAATCCAAAAAGAAATCAGCAGCGCCTTTCATGATTGGATAAATTTCTGCTAAATATTTTCTATCTCCAGTGTATAAATATCTTTCCCACAAATCTTGACAAACCCACGCACCGCCAGTCGGCCACATTCCCGAAGCAGCTGAATCTACCGGAGCGGTAACTCGCCAAATATCAGTGTTATGATGCAAAACCCATCCGCTGGCATTATACATTGTTTTTGCCGTTTCTGCGCCTGTTACAGCCAACTCTTTTGCCATTTGCACAAAAGGTTCGTGCATTTCCTGTAAGTTAGTTACTTGTGCCGGCCAATAATTCATTTCGGCATTGATGTTGGTCGTGTATTTACTGTCCCAAGGCGGAGTGACCATATCATTCCAAATTCCCTGTAAATTGGCTGGCTGTCCTCCTGGTTGCGAACTTGAAATTAAAAGATAACGTCCAAATTGGAAATACAAACTCGCCAATTGCGGGTCAAATTGTTTCGAAAAATCTCTGATTCTTTCGTTTGTTGGTTTCTTAGTCAATTCATTCGAACCTAAATCTAAAGAAACTCTGTTGAAGAATTTTTGGTAATAATCAACATGGGCTTTCTTTATAGTTTCAAAATCTTTTACTTCGGCTTTAGCCAAATAATCTTTACTTTTTGCAATTTCATCTCCCGAAATATCTTGATAATTTTTAAAGTTGGTTGCAATCGAAATGTATAAAGTTACTTCATCGGCTTTGTTGATGCTTAAAACGCCGTTGCTGGCATCGATCTCTCCACCTTTGTTTTTAGCCGTTAATCGTCCTTGAAATTTTACTTTCCCTTTTACGCCTTCAAAATTAGTTCCAACTCCCGAAAGTATAATCTGGTTTCCTTCTGTCGAAGCCATCGTTTTATCAATCGGACTGTTCATGAAAACGTTACAAGTAATCTGTCCTGGCTGACTAGCAGAAAGTTTCACTACAATAACCTGATCTGAAAATGCGGTTAGAATTTCTCTTGTAAATTCAACACCATTTACTTTGTATTTTACTTTTGCTGTAGCATTGCTAATGTCTAAATCACGATAATAATCGGTATATTTTTGATGTCCGTTAAATGAAATATAAACGCTTCCAAAAGTCTGATACGGCATTCCATCATTGGTTTGCGACATAATATCCTGCGTTGCCAAATCCTGCGCTTCATCAAACTTTCCATCAAAAATTAACTGACGAACAATTGGAAGTGCTTTAATAGATTTATTATGTGCATTGCTGTTTGGAGAACCTGCCCAAATAGTTTCTTCGTTCAACTGCAAACGCTCAACTACTGGATCTCCAAAGACCATTGCGCCTAAACGTCCGTTACCCAAAGGTAGAGCTTCATTCCAGATGGATGCGGGTTTATCGTACCATAATTTTAGGTCGGTTTGAGCTGTTGTTGTCAAGGAAAAAATTCCAAAACAAATAGCCGTCATTTTACTTTTTAACTTCATAGTATATTTTTTTTTCGCCACGAATTACACAAATCGCACTAATTTCTTTTTAATTTTTATTTCAATTTCTCTAATTTATTTTGCCACAGATTAAAAGGATTATTTGGATTTCTTTTTTAATTAAATAATCTGTGTAAATCTTTTTAATCTGTGGCAAAAAAAATAATTCGTGCCAATTCGTGAAATTAGTAGCAAACTCTATTACTTCTTAACCTCGTAAACTTTCAGATTTTTTTCTCCGAACATTTCATATAATTTGTTGATGTCTTTTAAAGCATTTTTCGGCAGTTTTTCTCCTTTATCTCCAAAAACCAACAACTTTTCTTTTGGTTCAATTACACAAGTCGATTCATCGATTTCACCTTTGTCATTCTTTACTTTATTCAAATCTAAGTTTAAATATTTCGCCATAAACGGATACAAAGCCATACGTTTCGAGATTCCGAAATCGTGTCCTTCTTTTGCAAAATGAGCATTTTCTACCAAATCTTTCTTGCCGTATAATTCATAAGTTCTTTGAATGAACGGAAACTCCAATTCAGGAACTGCCAACGTCCAGTCTTTTCCATCCGAAACGATCAATTGCGGTTTTGGAGCCATCATTGCTGAAATTTCAGCGTTGTTTGTTCCATTTCCGCATAAGTGGATTCCGCGTCCGCTTTCGCATGGACATCCGCCTGAAAAGTGAGACGAAACCATTACAACTGGAGCTGAAACTTTTACTCGGTCATCAATTGCTGCTAGAAACATCGTGTGTGATCCTCCGCCAGAACCTCCTGTAACGCCAACTCTTGTCATATCCGCATTTTTAACGGTTGCTAGATAATCCAAGAAACGAATTCCTGTCAATACTTGAACTGTCGATGCAATGCTGTTTCTGTGCGTTTCTTCAGGAAATTGCAATAACGATTCTCCCCAAGCAAATAAATCATAGGCAACAACGATTGCGCCCATTTTAGCCATCATCGCACATCTGTATTGCTCGTCTTTTCTATATCTTCCATCACCAAAATGTCCGTCTGGAGTTAGAATAACAGCTGCTTTTTTATTTAGCGGATACGGTTTATAAATCGAACCCGTTGCGTAAACCCCTGGTAAAATTTCCAAAGCTATATTTTCAACACTATAATCTTTGTAAATTCTCTTTGGAGTTAAAAGTGGTTTAGACTTCGGTGTAGGGGGCGCCTTATCCAAACCAAATGATGCAATCATACAAGCTTTTAACTCCGTTTTGCGTTTCTCCCATTGTTCTTTCGTCGAATAAAGGCTTTCTAAGTAAAACAAGCGTTCCTTTCCTTTATCTACTGAAACTTTATGGTTTTCATACTTGCGTATAATGTAGGTTCCGTCGGGTTGTTTAAAATACATCAATTCAAACGGCGCTAGAATATTAGTCAGCGAAAGTGGCAGATTTCCAGGTTCAATTCTCCAATCGGCATAATCCAGTTCTTTTCCTTTTAATAAACCTCTGTCGTCGTTGATCGTTACACTAAAAAGAGTTTCTATTTTTTTCAATGTTTCTGATACTGGCTTTCTAAAATTAGTATCAGAAGTACTTTGCGCATTGGCAAATGTCAAAGCAAAAATGGAAACTAAGAAGATGTATTTTATTCTTTTCATTATTACATTTTTTTTGATTTGCCTCCTGCTTTAGCTGGAGGAAAACAAATTAATTTCTAAAATTGGCTTTAGCCGAACTTATTCATTTGGCTAAAACCTTGTGACTTGCTTTATTTTAAACCCCCAGCTAAAGCTGTAGGCAATTGATTTTTTCTACTTTTTCGAGTTTAATTACAATTCATAACTCATAACTCATAACTCATAACTCATAACTCATAACTCATAACTCATAACTCATAACTCATAACTCATAACTACAATTGACATTCTATTGTATAAATTCCAGATCCTAATTCCAAAACTGGCTTTTGAGCTTTTTCATCAAAACCTGTCTTAAATCTCTTGCCATCCATTTTTATTTCTGAATTTTTAGCAACCGGTAATTTTACTGTCGCTGTTGTATTTACTGGAATCTGAACTGTCAAAATAAATTTACCATCTTTCTTTTCCCAAGAAGAAGCAATTTTTCCGTAAACCGATTGATAGTCCGCTTTCGCGAAAGTCATATCGCCGACCACTTCTGGCTGAATAAAGAAATGTTTGAATCCCGGTTTTTCAGGATCAGACATAATTCCGGCTAAACTTTGATAAAACCATTCTTCGATCTGTCCTAACATAAAGTGATTCCACGAATTTCCTTTTCTAGGATCCCATTGTTCCGTTAAAGTGGTCAAGCCAAATTTAATCTGAAAACCATAACCCGGCGCATCGTAATGATTGTGCATTCTGTACATGGTTTCGTTTTCGCCATTTCTTGCCAAAGTCTGAAATAAGTAACGATTTCCGACATCTCCCGTTGTCAAACGATCTCCTTTTTCTTTGATATCTGCTAGTAAATTCTGCATTACAGCTTCTTTATACTGAGGCTCCACAATATCCATAAAAATCGGAACAGCATTGCTAAACTGGCTGTTTGTTCCGTATTGTTTGGTTTCTTCGTTAAAAAATTCTTTGTTGAAAGCCGTTTTAATCTCAGAAGCCAATGTATTGTATTTCTCAAAATCTTCGGTTTTACCTAGTAATTTTGATGCTTTTGCTACTAAATAAGCTCCATAATAATAGTGCGAAGTCGCAGAAAGCGCGATCGGACTATTTTTAGAATATCCCGCAGGATGTGTTCCGTAATCGTACCAATCACCTAATCCATGTGAAACGATATGGTTTGTTGCTTTCGTTCCTAAATAATCCACATAGTTTTTCATTACAGGAAAATATTTTTCTAATAATGAAGCATCTCCGTAATATTCATAATACATCCAAGGCAGAATTACTCCTGTAACACCCCATTCTGGAGAATCGGTAAAATCGCCTCCAAAAATTACATATTCTGGAACTATTGTCGGAATTAAACCATTGTCTCTTTGTGAATCAGAAATATTCTGCATCGTTGCTGGAAGGAAAGTCTGCAAGTTATAATTGAACATTAATCCAGGTCCATTCAACTGAATTTCTTCCAGCCAACCTAACTTTTCACGTTGCGGACAATCGGTAAAAACACTTTGAAAGTTACTTTTAATCGAATTATTTATGAGTTCGTGTGTTTTGTTGAAAATTTCATTCGAACAAGCAAAACTTCCTGCTTCTCCTGCCGAATTGTAAATGAAATTCGATTTTAAATCAACCAAAGTTGGAAGCTCTTTATTTTTATCTTCCTTATAATTGATATTTTCAATTTGAACATATTGATAACCGTAGAAACTAAATTTTGGCGTCCATTCTTCTGTTCCGTCTCCTTTTAAAGTATAATCGTAATAATATGGTTTTCCAGATCTTCCTTGAGCAATTGTGCCTTCTTCATTTAATCCTTCAGCAACCCAAACACGAATCGTTTGTCCTCTTTTTCCTTTTACTTTGATGGTTGGAAATCCTGAAAGATTCTGTCCCATATCAAAAACATAGAAATTTGGTTTCAGTTCTTTTACGGTTTTCACTTCGTATTGTTTCTGAATCGTAACCGGCGGTGCTGTCTGTGGTCTAAGAACTCCTTTTGGTGCTTCCTGAATGACTACTTTTTTCCAATCTCTATCTTTAAAACCTTTTTTATTCCAGCCTTTTTGTTCTAAACTGGCATTGTAATCTTCTCCACCAAAAATACTGTTATAGGTAATCGGACTTTTGCTGTATTTCCAAGTTCTATCTGATTTTATAATTTCTTCTGAACCATCATTATACTTGATTTTCATTTTAAAGAATAAAGTCGGCGGACCAAAACTTACGAAGAATTTGGTATATCTTTCGGCAAGCGTGTTGTACATTCCGTTTCCTAAAAGAACGCCAATTACGTTATCGCCTTTTTGAAAATCTTTTGCACTTAATTCGTAAACATTGTAATTAACCGTTTTATCGTAATCGGTCCATAAAGGTGCAAATTGACTGTTACCCACTTTTTTCCCGTTGATGGTTAATTCGTAATGTCCTAAACCTGAAATATAAACAACAGCTTCTTTGACTACTTTTTCTACTTCGAAAGGCTTACGCAACATAATACTTCTGCGTGCCAAAGAGTCGGAAGCATTGATAAAGGACATCTTTTTTTCTCTGTTGAAAGTGGCAGTGTGGTAGTTTCTGCCTTCTGGCAAATGGCTATCTGCTTTTGTAATCGCACCAATCCAAGTTGGATTTAAATCGGATTCTAATGGAGCGGTTCTGAAAGAGGCATTTCTACTCCATTTTGAAACTTTTCCCGCTTGGTTCCAAACTTTCACTTTCCAGAAATATTTGGTTTCACTTTTTAATGGTTTTCCGCTATAAACAATATGCAGGTTTTTGTCGGTATTAACTCTTCCGCTGTTCCAAATATCTCCATCGTCATTGTTCAATTTTTCTTCTGATGAAGCTACTAAAATCAAATAAGCAACTTGCGATGCATTGGATTCTTTTGAAACCAATTGCCAGCTAAATTTCGGCTGATTCTCCACAACTGCTAATGGGTTTTCGGCCATTTCTGTTGTTAAACGTACAGGTAGAATTTGCCCATTTGAAATGAAAAAGAAAAAAACAAAAATGAAGGTTAATATGGATTTTGAAATATTCACTTTATAAATTTTTAATTGAACCATTAAGATACTTTTTTTTTAAACCATTAAGAGATTAAGTAAATAAAGCTTTGACTACTTTATAATCTTAAAAATAAGTTTCATTAAGCACTCCACTTAATTCTCTTAATATCTTTATGGTAATAACTAAACTAAAACATTCAGCTTAATTTACTTAATCTCTTAATGGTAAAATAATTATAACTTTTTAGTAATCAAAGATTCGATATTGAATACTGCTTCTGGGATTAATTTTCCCGTTTGAGGCAGATCATCGTAATCGTCGGTGTCTGGCGCTGTGTCCGGATCTGGCGAATGTCTCTGTTCTCCTGTGCGGAACATAATTCGTTCGAAACCATCTGTTGGCGCATAAAATATCTTCGTTGATTCTTTTCCATCGTTTACTTTTATAGTGTATTGACGGTTTTTAGCATCTAATTTAACTGTGATTGTATACGCTTTGTTTGCTTCGTATTTTGTAACCGAACTCAAACGTGCACCATTTTTTACCTTTAATTCTCCATCCGAATCAAAAATCAATCTTACCGATGGTAAACCCTGTTTATTTTGGAATTCAACCTGTAATAAACCGTGATTATTTTGCTCTGGCTTAACTGTGAAAATGGCTTCCATTTTTGATGCAAAAGGAATAACTCTTTCAGCACGGGAATAGTCAAAATAATCCTGATCTCTTAAAGTCAGCCATTTTTTACCATCGGCTTTCTTTTCGATTTTTGTTGATGCCCAAGAAAGATCATATGTGTTCCACAATTTTAATTCTTGTCCGTCTGGAAGATTATTGAAAACGTCATTTACATTTTCTGTTACTACCGAAGTTACAGGAACAGGAATCGATGCCACCCAAATATCTTCTTTATTCATACTGTAACCCACCCAAATTTTTCCATCTGGCGGAGTTCCGTTTTTCTCTGTAATTCCGCGAACGTATTGAGGACCTGCTGATTTATAATTTCCACCGTAACGCATCGGACTTACTTCTCCATGAACCAATAATAAATCTTTGTAATTCAATCCATCATCACTTGTCGAAATCGCCAAAGGCCAACGATATTCCGACGGATTGTAAAGCGTTGCATAACGATTATCGGAAGTTTTTTGTCCCCAGATTTTAGCATTGCTGTTTACAAATCCAGGAGCACGCAATGGCATATAATCCCAAGATTTCCCACCATTTCTACTTATGGAAGTTAAAGCGTGTTTCCATAATCCCACTACATTTCCGTTTGGTAAATGATAATAACTAAACGCTTTATATGGTTTTTGTAACGGAATCAATTCATCGTCACGATCAGCTTCTTCTACCCATTGCTGTAAAACCAATGGTTCAGATAAAATTTCTTCGCAGGCTTTTTTCAAACCTTTGTCTTTTGATGTGGTATAAAATGGGAATTTCGATTTCGATTTGTCCCAAGTTTTGTTATATCTAATGAAATAGATTTCGCCAAAACTTCCATCTTTCTTGATTTCACGGATTACACGACCAATTCCTTTTCCATCGTTTGGATCGTCTTTTTCATCCATTGCGATTCCGTAATACGCTAATGCAAAAAGTCGGTTGTCTTTAGAGGTATAAAACCCCATTCTCTGGTGCATAATTGCATCCAGATTTTTGGCAACGCCTTCAACTCCTTCTTTCTTCCATCCGTCAGGAATTCTATAAATTGGAAAAATCACTTCTGGTTTAGTCCACGTTACACCGTCTTTAGAAGTCATTAATAAAGTCTGGCTTGGCGGAATATGTTCGCCCGAAGGATCGCTTAAATAATGCAGATAAAATGTATTATTCCAATACGCCATCATCGGCTGGTGGTTGTATGTCCAACCAAAACCATCCGCTTTTTCAGGATGTTCACGGCTTGCACGCATAATTTGTGTAGCGTGAACTCCAACCGCTGGACTTAACATTCCGTGATGGTAATCGATGTTTGAAAGTGTTTTGCCAACATAACGGACAGTGTCGTTCTGCGCATTTACAGCGGTACAAGCAAAAATAATTGTAGCTGTAATGATGTTGGTTTTTATGTTTTGGAAAGTAATCATTTTATTTATTTTTTTGCCACAGATTACACGGATTAAAAAAGATTATTTTTTATCTGCTTGATCTGCTAAATCTGCGAGAGTAAATTTTTCCCGCAGATTTAGCAGATCAAGCAGATTTATTTTTTAATTAAATACTAATAATTGAAAAATCATTTTAATCTGTGAAATCTGTGGCATTATCTTTTATTTTCTATCAATTAATCCTTTTAAAACGTCTTCAGAGATTGTTGTAATCGTTCCGTGCTTGTGCCCTTCGGGAAGGCTTATTTTTGATGATACATCTTCAAAATGAACAAAATCTGTTGTGCTTAACGCTTTATAATTTTTTGAACCATAATTGTCATAATACAAAAGCCAATTTTTACCAACTTTTACTACGGTTGGACCTTCCGATAAATATTCAGTTAAAGGCTTTGAAGGTTTTTCAAACGGCCCCAAAGGCGATTTTCCGAAAGCTACTTTTATGTTGCGCATTGGTCTTGTATTGTCTTTCAAAACCAAAATATAATCTTTTTTGCTTTTTTTGACAATCACACAATCAATTACACTAAAACCTGGATCGTAATATAATTTTGTATCCGAAAACGTTTTGAAATCCTTAGTCGTTACATAATACATTCTGTGGTTGTTTTTCTCTTCTTCCACTCCTTTTTCAAATCGGAATGGAATTGTTGATGCCCAGATAATGATGTACTCTTTTTTTACATCATCATAAAAAATTTCCGGTGCCCAAACATTTACAACTTCTGGTTCGTTTTTCATCACTGGAATATACTGTTGTTCTGACCAATGAATTAAATCTTTTGAACTTGCGTAACCAAAACCATTTCCACCTTTCCAATCGGTTGTCCAAACCATGTGATACGTTCCGTCTGCGCCTTTTGTAATGGACGGATCACGCATGATTTTACTGGCTCCGATTTCGGGTTTTAAAAATGAACCTTCCAATCCTTTCCAGTTGTAACCGTCTTCGCTGTATGCCAAATATAAACCTTCTGTTGCGGGTTCTCTAAACGACGTAAAAAGATATAAATCTTTCTTTTTCTGCGAATAACTAATCGCAAAAAGAGAAAGGGTTAGTATGATAAATATTTTTTTCATTTCTTGTTTTCTTTTCCTGCGAGGTTTCCAAAACCTTGTAGGTATTTCTTTCTATGTGCTCAAACTAAACCTACAAGGTTTTGAAAACCTTGCAGGAACGCATTATTCTGTAATTGCTTTTTTATCTAAAGAAGCTCCTTTTTTGATTTTCGTTGTAACGTTATTTAAAACATTGTTTTTCAAGAAAATGTTTTTAGTGTCTTTCCCATCAGCTTCGATAAAAATATCGGTTGGATTGAATGGAAAATTATTGTTAATCAACGCATTCGAAACATTATCTAATTTGATAACAGGAACTCCTTTTATTGCTGTTGAAGATCCAACATTGTCTAAAATAATATTTTTTGAATCTGATATTTTGAAAGAAGAACCTACGGTTGCGTTCACTTTTACATCATGAAATTCAACATCTGTTGCTGTACTTACTGTAAAACCTTCTTTTCCATCCATATTGATGTTTGAGAAAGTGATGTTTTGAATTGGCATTTCGGTAATTCCCAGAATCTGTCCAGCTTTGTTTACGTTTGAAGCCGTAATGTTGCTCATATGAATGTTTCTGAAAATCGGTGTTTTCTCGGTTACAGGTTCAACTGTAGTTCCTTTATCGTAGAAAAGGCTCAAAACGATAGCTTCTTCTTTGATGTTTTTCATTACGATATTATCGACGCGAATATCTTCTACAACTCCGCCTCTTCCACGAGCCGACTTGATACGGATTCCGCGATCTGTTCCGTCAAAAACACAGTTGGATATTGTGATTTTTTTAATTCCTCCCGACATTTCACTACCGATAACCACTCCACCGTGACCACTTAACATGGTGCAGTTGGTGATGGTTACATTTTCTGTTGCTTTTCCGTATTTACGTCCGTCGCCGTCTCTTCCTGATTTGATTGTGATACAATCATCTCCAACACTGATGTGACAGTTTGAAATGTGAACATTGGTACAAGAAGAAGGATTGATTCCGTCTGTATTTGGCGAATGCGGATTAAAAATTGAAATTCCGGTAACGGTTACATTATCACAGAATTCAGGATTGATTGTCCAGAAAGGCGAATTTTTGAACGTAACGCCTTCAATTAAAATGTTTTTGCAATTGTAAGCCTGAAAGAAAGAGGGTCTAAAGAATTTCTTGTCAACCGTTCTTTTGTAATACGGTTCTGTGTAAAGTCCTTTGTTTTGTTCTTCCCACATGGTTTGATATTTGGTTGGAGGAATAGGTTCTTTAGCCGTTTCGATTCGGTACACTTCATTCCACCATGCTTTTCCTTGTCCGTCGATTACGCCTCTTCCTGTGATGGTGATGTTTTCTACGTCTTTTGCATAAAATAAGGGTTGGAAGCTTTTCATTACAATTCCTTCATAACGCATCTCTACATAAGGTAGAAAATCATCGAAGTTCTCTGAAAACTTTAAAAGTGCTCCAGAATCTAAGTGAATTGTGATGTTGCTTTTTAGTGTTAAAGCTCCTGTCAAGTATTCTCCTGCAGGGAAAAAGATGGTTCCACCGCCGTTTTTAGAAGCTTTCTCGATGGCATTCTGAATGGCTTGGGTGCATTTTATTCCTTTGTTGTTTCCGCCTTCTTTTAGGATGTTTAGCCAGCCGTCTTGTGCGAAAGTGGTGTTTAATCCGGTTATGAAGCAGAGTATTATTAATATGTTTTTCATAGTTGTGTTTTTTTTCTTTTGCCACAGATTAAAATGATTAGCACAGATTTTTACTCTCATTTTTGTCATTTCGATGTAAGGAGAAATCCTCGTTAGTAGCTCCGAATGGTGAGCAACTTTGTAGAGTTTCTTGCGAAGATTTCTCCTTACGTCGAAATGACAAGATTGTGGATAATTCGTGATTACTTACTCACGAATTGCATTTCACTAATTACTTTTTACTTTTCACTAATCACTTAGTAGATTTCAAAATCAAAACCCAGTCATTACCATCTTCTTTTTTGCCTTCTGGCTGAAAATTTTGAGTTCCTTTATTGTCAAATGTTCCGATTTTAGTTTTCTTTCCATTTCTCGGATTGTACCAAGTTGCTTCGAATTTGTCTCCTGAAATTTTTCCTAGTTTTACTTCTATTATTCTCCCGTTGTACGTGTATAATAAAGCATATTTTTCTCCTCTTATGGCTGGAATATAATCGTATTTCTCTCCTTGATTAACTACTAAAGAAACATCTGGAACTCCTTCTAAAAATGGCACTTCTTCCATTAATTTCTTAATATAAACCATTTGTTTTGCTCCAGGCGCATTGATGGCTGATGTCCATAATTCTTTGTTTCCGTAAGCTGGTTTATCGCCTTTTCTGAACATTTGCATTACGGCGTTGTGCCCGTATGTATAACCTGCACCACCTGAAAGTACTGACCAATATCCGTAACGGCGAACATCGTTTGCTGTCCATTTTGGTTGAAGTGTGTCGTGTAAGCCGTGTGGAATTCCTTCGTAAGATGGTTCTCCATCAAGTGTAGGTTTTGTTGGTTTTAATTCAAAATCTCTTAGAACAAATTTGTAATTGTCTTCTTTGAAATTCGTTTTTATAGAATCCTGATCATATCTTCTGTGTCCTGATTGGAACATATTGAAATCCAGCCATTTTTCGTTATGGAAATTCTCTGAAGAATCGGTTCTTCCAAAAGGGTGAAAAGTCACCAACTGGTTTGGATTGTTGGTTTTTAAAGTATTTCCGATGGCATTCCAGATATCTTGGAATTCATTTCCGTGTGTGTCTCCACCGTTTAACCAAATTACATTGGTTCTGTTTTTATATCGGTTAGCTAAGAACTTGGCATATTCAATTGCCTGTTCTTTGCTTACTTTATTTCCTTTTGAAACATTGGTTCCCCAAACTGGAACCATCGCTACATAAATTCCGTTTTTCTGAGCTACATCTAAAGTGTAATCTATGTGATCCCAGTAATCGTATTGCTTTGCATCTTTGAAATCATTTCCTGCCGTGATTAAAGGCTTTGAAACGTCTTCGTTTATCAAAGCCGGATCGCCATAAACGTTAACAGCATTGATATTATGCAAAACCATAACCTGAACTACATTAAATCCTTTGTCTTTTCTGTCTTTTAAATATTTCTCAATTCCTGCTCTGTCCAGTTTTCCGAATGCTAGCCAACCTGTGTCGCCCAACCAGAAAAATGGTTTTTCGTTTTCGGTTACAAAATAATGCTGATTTTTAGAAACTTTGATTTCAGGCAGAGATGCTTTTGTTTTAGCAGATTGCGAAAATCCGCTTTGTGCTGTCAACATAAAGCTTATACAAAGAGCGTATAAAGATTTAATTTTCAGATTCATTTTGGTTTGTTTTTGAATTTATGTTTTTTGGGTTTGGTTGCCACGAATTTCACTAATTTTCACTATTTTTTTTTCTGCTTGTGTTTATTGTTTCACGCGGATTTCGCAGATTTTCGCAGATCAAAATTTAAAAATCTGTTGAATCTGCTTTTATCTTTTTATCCCGATAACTATCGGGAGCGTGAAAAATTTACCCTCGCAGATCTTTCAGATTAAGCAGATTTAATTCAAAATTAAATTCGTGCTAATTCGTGTAATTCGTGGCAAACCCTTCTTTTACTTTTTCACTACAAAAAGCACTTTTTCTTTTATTTCAGCTTGTGGGATTGTCACTTGTTTTCCTCCGCTGATATTTGCTTTTTTCGTTATATTTCCTGTTGTTGCATTAATTGCAAATACTTCAAATGTTCCTTTTTCGTTTGATAAATCGATTGTAATATCTTGGTCGTTTTTCAAGTAAAAAAGATAGCTTTTTCCTTTGTTTTCTAATTTCCAAAGATTGTCTGAAAACGTATTTCCATCAACTAATTTCATTTCGCTTAAAGCGGAATAAAACTGAGGTAATTCAATTTTCGGAATATTTGGCAATGAAGCTCCTGCCATTAAAGCTGGCCATCCAAATCTTGACGAACCATCTGTTGAATATAAAATGACTTTTTCAGGATATTTTTCTCGATATTCACGAACGGCGCGATACACTTGATTATCGGTTTCTTTTCCGGTTTTCAGTTTTCTGGCATGCTGTCTTGGTGCTAAATTTACGCCTCCTTGTGGAGCATAAGCTGAGCCGTCTTCTTTGTAATACCAATAACGAATGTCGATTACATCAACGGTTGTATTTCTTTTAGCATCATTTAAAATAGCATCCTGAACGTCTTTTGTAGCACTTAAACCAATTAATCCTTTTTTGCCAGTTTCATCTTTCCATTTTTGAGCTTGGTCTAACCAGAATTCCATAAAATGTAACGGACCTGTATATTCGGCACTTGTTAACTGAATTACGTTGCTGTTTTCCTGAAAGTTCTCAAATGATTTTCTGATGAAACCTTCATGTAATTTTCTTCTTTGAGCATTCGTAATATCGTAAAACTGCTCTGCCATAAAAATGCGTTTGTCTCCTGCATAAGGCGGTGGTTCAGGAAATCCTGTGCTGTTGATATTGTTTGCTGAACGCCAAGGTGAACTTGCCCAGTGCGCTCCCGCTTCTAAAATATTATGCTGAAAATATTGCTGATTGATTAACAATTGTCCGTTTGGTTCTGCTAGCGTTGCAAACTGAGCTAGACGGCTCCAATACCAATCGTTGAATTTCGTCAAATCGTATTTACTTAAATGATCCCAAGCTAAATCTTGTCCGCTTCTTGCGAAAGGCTGTTCATAAAACGGTGGCCAAACATCATCATCAATTCGACGTACACGTTCGTGATCGTCCATTCTTCTGTCGTACCATAAACCGTAATTGTGTTCTAAGGCAACGATATTATTTTTAGTCAAATAATCTACTGTTTCCTGTACTTTATCTGTCAAACCATTTCCTGTTCTTCCTGGAACAAAACGTGTGATATGCGGTGTTGATTTGTTTACGAAATCATCGGTTAAATCACCTCTCCACCATGTAACATTCGATTGTTTTCCTGCAATTACTTTTCCTTCAAAAGTCAACCAACCGTTTTCTATTATTACTTTTGAAGTTGATTTTTCTGTTTTATTTGATGCAACTTTTAAATCGTTTGCATTTTTTAAACTTTTACTGTCTGTGTTAATCGGATTTGCTTTTGAAGCTTCTACAATCAATTCTTGTAAACTTTTTGCCGTTGTAGCAGAGTTTTTAGTCAATTCTGCAGCAACTTCTATACTCGGACTTGAAGAAGCTTCTGAACCTAAGTCATAGATAAATGGCTGAACTGGAAGTTTTCCTAATCTAGCTTCTAACTGTGTGTAGAATAAACTTCTTGGACTGATATGTTCGTTTACATTTTTCCAGTGTCCATTTCCACCAAATTGTCCCCAAACTCCAAAAGCCCAGTTTTGTGCTGTTGGCGGACTATAACATTCTACTTTTGATGCCGATGATTCCCAGATTATAGAATTGGCTGCTGTCCAGCCTGCTCCTCTTCCTCCTTGTTCTCTGTTGTTGTAACTTAATGCTTTTCCGTCGATATTGGCAATATCAAATAAAACTCCTGTTGCCCAACTTCCGATTGCGCCACTGTTTTCGAATGGCAAATGTGATTCGCATTGTACGAAAACATTTGGTCCAGTTGTACCGAATCCGCCAACGGCAAAATCATGATATCCAAATTCGGAGTAACAACGCTGGAATAAAGTCTGCTGACCTTCGGTATAAAAAGTATGTCTTCTGAATGAAGCGATTTCTGAAATTGGTTCTGTGGCAATACAATCTTCAACTGTAATTTGCTGACTTGTTTTTAAAATCGTAACAGCTCCGCCTGCAAAGTGTTTGAAATTAACTTGTTTAACCCAAGCATTTCTGGTGTTTTCAATGCTGATAGCCTGCCATCTATGTTCTTCGTCTTTTAAGTTTGAAGGATTATAGGTTGATTTAATTAATATATTTTCAATTCCGTTATTTTCAGTTCTTCCCTGCCAAGAATAAACAGTAACTTTTGAAGTTCCAAAAGCATCGTCTAATGACATTGTAATTGGTGCGTTTAGGGTTACTTCGTTTCCGTTTATTTTGGTTACAACACGATTCCAAGTTGTCGTCCAATCCCCTTTTTTCCATCCAATCCAAGAAGTTTCTCCGCCAAAATCCTGCATGTTTACTTCTTTAATGAAATTATCTGTTAAAGGTTTGCTGATTTCGATTTCGTCTCCAACTTTTAATTTTGAAGTATTTTTTAACTGGATTTTCTGAGTTCCAAGTGGCGTATAAGCATTCGCAAATTCAAATGAATCTTTATACACTTTATCGTTTACGCCTAAAATTCTAATTAAAGCTTCTCTTTCTAAACCTGTTCCTGAAAGTACGGTTCCGTTTTCTTCATTACCGCTTCCTCTTAAAACAACTCCCGATTTTCTGATATATAATGTTCCGCTGATTTTAAAAGTTCCTTTGTCTAACAAAACAGCTCCACGAAATCCTGATTTATCTGGTTTTAATGCACTTACATAATCAATTGCATTTTGGATTTTCTGCGTTGCATCTTCTTCTTGCTGCGAAACAAAAATTTTGTTATCCAAATTCGGAATGGCAACTTCTGAGTTTCTATATCCTGCAAAAGAAAAATCTGGGATTTGATTTCCTTGATTATCTGTTGTGAAAGAAAGTTTTCCTTCTTTGGTTTTGATGATATCTGGGAAAGTGTTTTGGGCTGTGATGTTTCCGCTAATAAACAGAGTAATACACATTAAAGAAAATGTGTTTTTAAAAGAAGAAACTATATTTTTTAATTGATAGAAATTCACTTTTTTTCTTAATTTAAATTTCAGAGTTTAGATTCTTAAAATTAACCTTTTAAGGAACAATAAATTTATAAAATCCTATTTTCTCCAATCTTGTCATTTCGACGAAGGAGAAATCTTCGTTGCTAAATCGACAAAGATTGATATACTTTGCGGAGTTTCTTGCGAAGATTTCTCCTTCGTCGAAATGACAAACTTTGTGTATACTTTACTTAACTATAAAAGTTTAATCATCAGATATAGTGTGATTTGCTTCGTCTATTCGCTATCGCTCGGGCCTCCTTCGTTGAAATGACAAACTAGATGGATTTTCTTTGTGTACTTAAACCTGACAGGTTTTAAAAAACCTGTCAGGTTTGCGTTGAAAATATCTAATTATTGTAACAATGATTTCAGCTTAGCCAAAGTATCTGTATTATTTTCCGTTTTCGTCCAATCAATTTTAGTGTTTGGATCGATTCCGTTAAAATATTTCTCGATGTTGGTATATCCGTCTCCGTTTGCATCTTTATTAGCGTCTGAAGCGTCATTTGGATTTAAACCGTATTTCTTTTCCCAAGCATCTGGAATTCCGTCATTATCTGAGTCTTTATATGCTTTTCCTTTGTAAGTTGGATATCCGCCAACTTGGTCTGGATGCGTTATAATTCCTTTTTTATATGAATCGGCTGGTAATCTTCTTTTGATATATTCTTTTCCAATTGAATTTTCCAAACCGTCTTTTACTTCAATTTTTCCCGTTTTAACCTGCTTGATAATTCTTTCGTCAACAGCATCTCTTTTCGGAATTGTTGCTCCAACATTCGTCAAAACAAAATCATAAGCTTCTTCTGCCGACATGATATTGAATTTTGGCATTGAGAATGGTTTTGGCTGTTTGATTGCTGCTAAAAACTCTTTGGTTTCTGCTTCTGGAAGATTTTCCAATTGCACACCGCCATTCCAGTTATCAGCTGTCACTTCAGGAGAACCAACAATAAAGTTTCCTGAAACATACGCTCTTCCGTATTGTTTTGGTTCAATATATCCAGATTCTGGTTTTACGATTCTGTGTGCAATAGGTTCGTTTTGTGGTGTAATTGGTCCAGGTTTAAAATAATTGTTGATAATATTCAACATCGAACGATAATCACCGCCATCCAGCGTACGATTCCACCAATTAAATACTACGTTATTCACAAAATTAAAGTCTCCATACATTCCGATAGAAGCATTTCTTGAAATGTTGTCGGCCCATAAGTTGCGCATAAAAGTACTATTTAATCCGCCAATTGTACTTCCGAAAGCATGATTATAAGTGTCTAAACCTTCTGATGAAATAGTGTTTTGAATCGTGATATTACAAGCAGGCAATTTCTCCAGTTTCGATTTCGCATTAGCAGCAAACTGATGTCTGTATAATGAAATATTTTCGTCTAATCCCCAGCTTACAGAACAGTGGTCTACAATGATATTTCCCATTGGATTTCCACCCAATGCGTCATCTCTTCTTGTTACTTCAGTTGCTCCACGACGGAAACGCATATGGCGAATAATAACGTCGTGTGTATCGATTTCTAAAGTTTCTCCTGCAATACAAATTCCGTCACCTGGAGCCGTTTGTCCAGCAATGGTAACGTAAGGCGCACGCATGCTGATTCTTTTTTTCAATTGAATAATTCCTGAAACGTTGAAAACAATTGTTCTTGCTCCAACAGCTTCGCAGGCTTCACGAAAAGTTCCTTTTCCGCTGTCTTCTAAACTCGTAACCACAAATATTTTTCCGCCACGACCACCTTGTGTGTACGCTCCACCGCCTTCAGCTCCTGGGAAAGCTGGAATATCAGCAAAAACAAAATCTTTTGGATACGAAGCCCAAGGTAAATAAGGTTTTCCTTGTTTTGCTTCTTCTTTGATTATATGAAGATTAGCATTCCAGATTTCGCTCAGTCTTTTTTCTTCATCAGCTAAAATAGCATCGGCTTTTTCTTGAACGGGTTTTGGAATTACGGGATATTGAGCATACGCCGATGATACAAGAGAACAAAATGACAACGCCATAAATGTTCTTTTTAAAGTATGGTTTGGAAAAATATTTTGCATTGAATTGTGTGGTCTAGTTAATAGTAGTTAGTTTTTAAGAGATTATTCTTTTGCAGTAGAATCTTTTGTTTTACTCTTCTCTCTTTCTTCGATACGTTTGTGCCAATCGGCACTTTCTTTGTTTAAATCGTAACCTTGTTTTGATAAATAGTTGTTGATTCTTCCTTTGTATTTACCAAACCAACCGTGTTTTTCTTTAGAAGAACCAGCATCCATTGCATGTTCTCTTGCTTCAACTAAAGCTTTGTAGATGTAATCTTTTTGTTCTGCTGTTAAGTTTGGCAACATATCATTGTAACCTGCCACTGTAATTGGAAGCACTCCATAAGTCATTCCGTCTTTAACTTCAGTAATTTTATCTTCTGATAATTCTTTACTTAATTTTTTGATATAAGATTTATGCAATTTTGCAATTGACTTGTCTGCATTTGCTTTCAACTTGTCAATTTTCTCGTTTTGTTTTTCTTTAGCTAAAGAAGCGTCTTCTTTTACTTTTTTTATTTCAGCGTCTCTTCCGTCCTGAATTTCTGTTAAATCTCTGAATTGCTGCGCTATTATATTTGAAACTGCTTTTTCTTTTGCTTCGTTTTTCAAATCTAATTTGGTAACGATTTTTGCAGCTCTTTCATTGGTAACTTTTACATATTCAGGATCTAAATGCTGTTGCGCACTTAAAGTTGAAAATGCGAAAACCAGCGATAACAAGCCTGCGTTTATTTTATTTAGTGCCATTGTCTTTCTTTTTTTTAGTTATTTTTTTTAACTCAATCATAAGGCCAAAGGCCTTTAAGCAACACCATAGGATAAAATCCTATGAATTATAAACATCATATAGCAAAGCCCTGAAAGGGCGCAAGCCTATGTCTATATTTCATTAATTGCTTTCGCCCTTTCAGGGCTTTTCGCTTCCATTCTATTGTCAAAGGACGTTGTCCTTTGTTGTTGCTTTGAGCCTTTCAGGCTCTTTTCAAAAACATTCTTGTTTACTCTGAAACAAGAATGTTTTCAAAAATTATTCCTTATTTTAAATCTAATAACGGTCTAACTAATGTTTCTTTGTTATTAGCCAAATCTTTCCAGTCTACTTTAATCGCAGGATTTACACCATTAATGTAATCTTCAATATTAGAATATCCATCTCCGTTTAAGTCTCCTTGAGCATCTGATGGATCATTCGGATTTAAACCGTATTTTTTCTCCCATGCATCAGGCATTCCGTCTTTATCCGTGTCTACATAAGGTTTTCCTTTGTATTCTGGATATCCTCCAACTTGAGAAATATCTGTAATGATTCCTTTTTTATAAGAATCCATTGGAAGTCTTCTGTGCTCGAATTGATAGAAAGTCTTTTTCTCTAATCCTTTTGCATATTCTGGAACTCCAGTTTTTACCGTTCTTACGATTCTTTCGTCAACTTTATCTCTAAGTGGTAAGGTTGCTCCAACATTTTTAAGTACGAACTCATAAGATTCTTCAGCAGTCATGAATTTATTGAACCAAGGCATTGGGAAAGGTTTCTCTACTTTCATCTTTGCGAAATAGTCTTTCGATTCATCATAAGTCATTAACTCACCTTTTTTATTTTCGATTTGAATACCTCCGTCCCAATTGTCTTTAGTAACTTTTTCGTTTCCGTTAATTACGTTTCCGTTTACATAAGCTCTACCGAAAACCATATAAGGCAATTTGCTTCTCCCAGATTCTGGTTTTAAAATTCTGTAGCTAATTGGCTGAGTCAAATCGGTTACAGGACCTGGTTTGTAGAAATTGTTGATGATATTGTAATTAGCAGTATAATCTCCACCATCTGTAGATCTGTTGTACCAGTTGAAAACTACGTTATTCACAAAATTGAAAATTCCGTTCCAACCGATAGAAGGGTTTCTTCCTGCATTATTAGCCCACATATTTCTCATGAAAGAACAGTTTTCTCCACCTAAAGTACTTCCGAAAGCATGGTTGTAAGTATCTAAAGCTTCTCCGAACAAACTGTTTTGGATTGTAATATTTACCGTTCCCACTTTGATATCTGGATAACCTGGTCCTGGATTATACATGTGTCTGTAAATTGACATATTTTCGTCTAATCCCCAAGTTGCAGAAACGTGGTCGATCATAATGTTTCCAACAGGATTTCCTCCAATAGCATCATCACGACGGCCTACGAAAGTTTCTCCGCGACGGAAACGCATGTGTCTAATCACTACATCGTGAGTATCAATCCAAGTTGATTCTCCCGCCACGCAAATTCCATCTCCTGGAGCTGTTTGTCCAGCAATTGTGATATAAGGTGCACGAATGATTAACGGGCTTTTAAGTCTGATAATTCCAGCAACATTAAATACCACTATTCTCGCTCCTCCTTGTTCGCAAGCTTCACGTAAAGTTCCTGGTCCACGATCTTCTAGACTCGTTACCGTGTAAACTTTTCCGCCACGACCACCGAATGTGTACATTCCTCCACCTTCAGCACCTGGGAAAGCAGGAATTTCTGCTTGAGGTAAATCTGTTGGTCTTGCTGCCCATGGAATATATGGTTTTCCATGTCTAGCTTCTTCTTCAATAACGACTAAAGCTTTTTCCCAAGCTTCATCAGAGAGTCTTTGAGCTTCTTCTTTAATAGCTTTTTCCTGAGCCTGAACTTCTGGACTAATCTTCGGATATTGAGCAAAACATTTTGCACTTCCTAAAAAAAGCAGAGATGATGCGATAAATAATGCGGAATTTTTCATGTTAATTTCTAGTTGTGGTAATTCTTTTTAAACAAATCACCTGTATCTTTTAACGAATACAGGTGAAAAGCTTTATATAATAATCATTGTTTTGATGTTAAATCTATTCTTGATAATTGAAGGTTCCTAGTCCTCCAAAGTTATCATTCCAGCCAATAGTTTGTAACAACCATGGATTTGAAGTTAAAGCAGTTGTATTTAAACCATTGATATAATAATTTGGATTAAATTTAATATTAACAGCTACTCCACTAAAGTTATCCATAGGCGTAAGTAATGGTGTACGGATGAAATTTGCGTTGTAGAACGTCTCTAAAGTCTTCAACTGAGCTTCAAAATTTGCTGCATCTGGATCTGCAACTACATTTGCTCTAGCAGAAGTTAAAGGATCTGTAGTCGAAGAACTCGTTGTAGAATTATATTGTAAAAAGTTACCAGTACGTTTTGTTCCATTAATTGGAGTTAAACCTAATTTGCTTACAGTACCACCCACAACTCCTGGAAGAGCTTCGTTATCATAAAGCATCCATCTTTGAACATCCCAAAAACGTTTTCCTTCGTAAGCTAATTCTACTCTACGCTCATATAAAACAGCTTCAATTGCTTGATATTTATTTGCCAATGTTCCAATTCCGTAATTATTTTTAGAATCAATACCCACGCGGTTTCTAATTCTTCCTAAATAAGCTAAAGTATTATTTGTCTGACCTAAAGCAGCATAACATTCAGCAATATTCAACAATAACTCAGCATAACGATATTCCATAATATCTGTTCCAGAATATTGGAAATTGGTTTCTTTACTAGCTGCAGTATTTGTCATTTTTCTAACAAAAGCTGGACTAGAGATTGCAGTATTTCCATCTGAAAAACCTGCTTTATTTGATCCATCTACCCAACGGTAAGCCCAAAGAACTGAATTAGGCGTTTCTTTTGATCCCCATTTTGAACCAGAAAAAGCAAAAGTTCTGTAGAATCTTGGGTCTCTGTCTACGAAGAAAGTAAAATCATTGTAACCGTTTGCAGCAGTTGGTCTTCTACCATCTTTCATTGGGAACAAATCAATCATTTCTTTAGGAGCAGCTACTCCTCCTCCTGTTCCACCTAAACTTAATAAACGAATACCTTTTTCCCATGAATTGTTTATTACGTTTGAGGTAACACCCGTTCCGCAAAGTTGAACAGTAATCGCTTCAGAACAAAATGCATTGTCAATCAAAAACATTTGTTCCCATTGTTTTGCTGTACTTCCATACAATCCGTACCCATCTGCAGTCAATTGATTTTCTGCTTCTAGTCCTGCTTTCAAGGCTGCTTCCCAACGCTCAGTTGAGCCATCCCAGTTTTTATTAAACAATGGACTAGCAAAAGTTAAAAGCACTCTTGATTTTTGTGCTAAAGCCGCTCCTCTCGTAAAACGACCGTATTGAGTAGGCCAGTTTCCAGGCAATAAACTTGCTGCCATGTCTAAATCTTTTATAATTTGATCTACGACTTCAGAAACTTTTGCTCTTGGAAGCTGAATTGATGCATCATCAGCTGATGCATCTTGAACTGTAGTAACAATTGGAACTCCTCCGTACACACGCATTAAATCAAAATATTGCATAGCACGCATATAGTACATTTGCCCTTTTGCCTGATCGCGGAATGTTTTATCCAAATTTGAACCCTTTACATCAATGTCTTCTAAAAAAACATTACATTCTCTAATTCTGTTATATGGAGTATTATTAATACTTGTTGCAAGTTTTACACCATAGTAGCCATTTGCATCTTGTGAATTTACAAGTGTTTTATTTGGATTGATAAAATCTTGAGTTCCTCCTAGCTCTTCTGTTAATCTAGAATTGGCATCTGTATAAGAACCAATAATTGTAGAAGTTGGTGACTTATATGCATTGTAAAAATCATAATATTGATTGTCTACATAAGCTTGTGCACGTTCCTGCGTCTGATAAAACGTATCATCGTAAAATGAATATTGTTTCTTGTCTTTTAGAAAATCATCACTACAAGAAACTGCTCCAGCAGCAAGCAATAGTGATAATGTTATATGTTTAAATGGTGTTTTCATAATTGCTTTTAATTTAGTTTAGAATGATACGTTAAAATTAAGCGTCCAAGTTCTAAGTGTAGGATATGCTACAGAAGAATTATCATACATGTTACGGTAATGATCAGGATAAGGGTTGTATAAATCCCATAGGTTATTACCCGTTATACCCAACGTAATAGCAGCAATTTTAGTGTCTGCAAAAACTTTCTTAGGAATATCATATCCTACAGATAATTGTCTAACGAAGCAACGGAAAGTATTCAATTGCCAGAAATCTGAAGGACTTGACATATAAGCCCATTGTGCTACGCTAGGATATTTTCCGTTCGGATTATCTTCAGCATACATATCTCTCCAGAAACTCTCACGAGACCACATATTGTGGGCAGAAGAAGTACCTTGGTTTACTAAATCTACAAAAGTTGCACCTCCCCAAGAAGTCGAGATTTGAGATCTTAAATAAAACCCATCTACTTTAAATCCTAAGTTTGTAGTAAACCCATAAGTTCTGCTGCTGTTTGCCAATTTAACATAATCATTCTCTTTCATGATTTGTCCATCAGCTGGCGCTAGAGTTCCGTCAGGGTTAAGCTGACCCGCAACATCCTGATAAGCCAAAGATCCTTTTCTCATTCCGCTCATTGAACTAATATCTAGATATTTTGGCACACCACCTACTGCAGCAGCACGCTCACTTAAATAAGCCCAGTAATTTGCAATATCTTCATCTGTACGTAAAATACCATCTCCTGTAGATGTTCCTTTCCAAACTGCAAATCCCCAAACAGGATTGAATCCTACAGATTGTCCAACTCTTGTAGTGTTGTTAGCAGGAGTTAAGTTTCCTTGATCTGGAAATTTCTTAACTTCATTATTGTTATAACTAAAGTTTATTCCTATGTTATAGCTAATATTGCTTTTAACTTTATCGCTCCAGTTAATAGCAAATTCATGTCCCCATGCATCAACTGCACCGTAATTTTCTTCAGCATATCCACCTCCAACAGAAATTGGCACACCAACAGCACTACTCATATCTGTTAACATGTTTTTACTCTTATCATAGTAAAAATCATAGGTAAAATTTAATCTATTTTTTAACACATTAATATCAATACCAATGTTGTTTTTTATAGTAGTATCCCAAGTTACATTTCTATTAGGGTTAACTCTAGGCGTTAAACCACTTCCATTAGTACCTCCATTAGCACCAAATTGAAAACCTTTGTCAACAATAACATCATAATACTGAGCCCATCTCCATGGCTGAATATTATCTTTTCCTGTTTTACCAATTGAATAACGAACTTTTAAGAAATCAACCCAAGGCAAAGCTTTTTCGAACCAGTTTTCTTTAGACATTACCCAACCTAACTGAGCAGATGGGAAATATCCCCAATACTTTTCTGGTGCAAATTTCGTTGAAGCATCACTTCTGAAAAGAAACTGGAATAAATATTTTTGTTTGTAGCTGTAATTGAAACGACCAAAATAAGAAAGAGTTCCACCTTCAACCTTTGTTGCTGTACTATTAGAAGCATTTAATGTTCCTGCTGTACGATAATCTCCTAAGTAATCTTTACCTGTTTGCTCATAAGCTAAACGAGTAGCTGTATTGTATACTTCTGATGCTTCACCTCCAACCATTGCACCAATTTGATGATCTCCAAAAGTTCTATCATAGTTAATAAGAAAATCTCCTTGAGTACTCTTACTATCATTATTATTATAGTAAACTCTCGAGTTTCTAACATTTGTATCAATAATATAACTTCCTGTTGGATTAGTTGTAGCATTATAAATACTAGGATTAGCTTCACTTGCTAAGTGTTTGTCTAAAAGTTGGTAATCTCTAATACGAGCTAAATCATAAGGCAACTGAATTTGCTCTGTGTAAGAAGAACTTTGAGTTCTTGCATAATTAACTTTAAAAGATAATCCTTTAACTGCAGCAACTTTATAATTTAAAGACGCAGTTACATTAAATGAGTTATCATCTGTAATTTGATGAGAACCATTATTTAAATTGGCAAAATAGTTCCAACCAGCAATTGTAGTATTAGCATTTGCACTACCTAAGTTTTTGTTTGAATTAGGAAATGGAGATACATAATATTCTTTACCATCATCTAGAGTAACTTGCCATGGCACATGCTGTGGCATGTGTAATAAGAATCCATAATCTGCTTGTTCTCCACCGGCAGCAGATCCATAACTTCCGTCACTAATATTTGCTGACGCTTTTGTAAACGACTTATCAATTGTTCCAACATTTCCAGATATAGAAGCAGAAAAATCTAAATTCTTAGCAATTTTAGCATTGATTCCTGTACGGAAATTCCATTTATCATACTTTTGGTATCCTAAGTTTGCATCTTGCGTTAAGTAAGTTGCACCCGCAAAATAGGTAATATCTTCGCTACCACCACTTACATTGAAAGAGTGTTTTTGCTGAATAGCAGGTTTCCATGCTTCTTCTAACCAGTTATAGTTCAAACCTTTCATTTGCTCTAATTCAGATTGAGAATATAATGTAATTGGATCAACTACACCTGGCGCAACTACTCTTCCTGTATTAAATCTGTTACTAAAAACTCCAAACTCATAAGCGTTTAATACTTTACTGTGACTTACAGCATCATTGACAGCAAACTGGCTGTTATAGCTAAATTTTGCTTTACCTGCTTTACCACGTTTCGTTTTTACCACAATCGCTCCTTGAGAAGCACGTGAACCATAAATTGCAGCAGAACCATCTTTTAAAACCGTAATACTTTCAATCTCCGAAGGATCTAATCTATTGAATTGCTCCAAAGTTGGTTTTCCGTTACTTGGATCAACCTGAATCATATCGTCAATAATTACCAATGGAATAGTTGAGTTTCCATCTTTCGAGAAACCAAAACTTTGACGAATCTGAATAGTTCCTGCATCACCAGGACGACCAGTACCACTTGTAACTGAAACCCCCGGAACCAGTCCTTTTAAGGCGTCAGATAAATTAGTAACTGGCAAATCCATTAACTCATCTGTTTTAATTGTTGCAATAGCTCCAGTAAGTTCCTTTTTCTTTTGAGTACCGTAACCAACTACAACTATATTATCTAATTGATTAAAATCATCCTCCATTTTTGCATTAACGATCGAACGATTATTTAGAGGTATCTCCATTTTTTTCATTCCGATGAAAGAAAAAACTAATGTTCCTCCGCTTTTAACTTTAATCTGATACTTTCCATTGTAATCTGTCGTCACTGAATTTTTTGTAGATTTCTCAGTAATGTTAACTCCAGGCAATAGTCCTCCTAAATTGTCTGTAACTGTTCCCGTTACTGTAACTTGATTCTGAGCATAACTCAATACACTCATCAGTGTAAACAAAAGAAAACTACATCTTTTTATAAGTGCTTGTTTCATAAATGTTTGTTTGGTTAGGTTATTAATGTTAGTTAGTCATGTTTTAAACATGTCTTAATTTTAATAAAACTTTATTTAAAGAAATCTTAACTAAAGATTATTAAATGTTTAAAACACATTTATTTTAATATTCCAAAAATAGGACGATGATACATGAGAACCGTCCTGCTCTATCCTGTTTTAATCGCAGAATGTCAAAAAAAATGTGACTAAAAAAACAATATTAATAAAAAACGAATGGAAAAAATAGATGAACCTAAATATTTCGGGCAAATGTTTGCTTAAAAGAAAATTTATAAACTCATTTTGACGAAAAAACAATAAGATTTATATCAAAAATAAACATATAGTATATATTCTGCAAAATTAAACAGTATCTGTACTGATAAATAAGTGCTTATGAAATACCCTTTTCTTACGAAAACGATAGAGAAAAATACTGAAAGTATATTTATTTTACGATAAAAAACTTACAAAACAATAAACAGGATAGTTACAGGATGGCATAAAAAAAGTTTGAATAATTTTTACTGAAAAATATATTTTTAAAAGTAAATTCTGACCAACGAAATTTAAACGATAATCTATCCATTTTTTGCTAACTCAATAACAACAAAAAACCCACTAAACATTGATGTCAGCGGGTTTTTGTTAAATTAAAATTTTGTTCTGTTTAAGGTTCCCTGTTTTTGGGTAAAATTAAAGCACTATTTATTCGGATCCCATCCGTTTAAAACTAAATCTCGATTGTATTTTTTAAGATCTTCTCTCTTCAATTGATGCGACCACGATACGCGGTGCGAAATATATTTTGCACTGGAACCTTTACTTCCATATTCTGCATAATAAGCAGTTTTGTCTTTATTAGGAAATCGAGTATCAATCCATTCATTCCAACCTTCTGGAATAATATGCGAACTTAAATCGGTATTAATGAAAACGGTTTGTGCATAAGGCCTCCATGGTCTTCCTAAAAATACTTTATCTACCGATTTGTCTTTTGCTGTAAGCTTACAATCAACAAAAACAAAACCGTAAGCTTGTCCTTGTGGTGTTGAAGCTGCTGTGATATAAGAATTTACCAAACTCTCAATTGTACATTTGTAAAAATAAGCCGTTGCGGCTCCAAAAATAAAATCGGTTGTACCATTGATAAAACAGTTTTCAAAATAGATACGAGTTTTTTCTTCAGATAAATAAAGAGTGTCTTGGTTTCCTAAAAGATTACAATTTTTCACAATAACGCGATCGCTTTTAATATGAAGCGCCACCGCCTGTCCCACTCTTCCTGCCGTATTTTCTACAGTAAGATTTTCAAGCGTACAATCATTTCCTTTGATCATGAAAGAATACGAAGTTCCTGTTCCAAATTCTTTCTTTCCCGATGGATCTGGTTCTCGAAGCGGTTTTCCAGAATAATCATCAAATAAAATAATCGTTTTATTTCTGTCTAAACCTTTTAAAGTAATAAAAGGTTTTGAAGCAGGAATTTCTAACTTTTCAACATACTTTCCTGGTTTTATAGTAATTACTACTCGTTTTTCTGAATTGTCTTTTACATTATTCACCGCTTCCTGAATCGTTTTGAAATCTCCTGAACCGTCTTGAGCAACGGTTACAGCGAGTTTATTATCGAGCGTTTGGGCTGATAGTGAAAGTGTTATTAAAAATAAAGCCAGAATATATTTCATAGTTTTTAATATTTAAAATTTTTACACAATGTATATCTGTAGAGACGCACCGCAGTGCTTCTAACGCAACGTAACCACAATCTTTGATATACATGGCGTAGACGCACTGCAGTGCGCCTCTACAAAAAAATAGGAATCTATATATAATTTTAATGAGACATCCAAACCGTCATTTCTCCTTTTCCTTTATTTCCCCACGCAAAATACGGAATCAGCTTTACTTGTACAGTATTTTCATTTTTAGCAGAAAGCGGTTTGTACAACGTTTTATTCCATGAATTATTTGAATTTATAACAGCTTCTGCATCAATGCTTACTAAATTTCTATTATTCAAGATGAAATTGTTTGTTGCAAAATTCGATTTCAAACTTAAAGCCACATCATTTACACTTACTTTCGAAGGAAGCTGATCAGATTCCAAACAATACACCAAAGGCCCTCTTTTTACAGCAACCTGATTTTTAACTTCTTCCACTAACGGATTGGCTTCCATTAACTCAACTGGCATTGGAAGATTCAATTCGATCACATCTCCTTTTTTCCATTTTTGGTTTAATTTCAAATAAGTTCCTGAAATGATTTTATCTGTAATTTTCGAATTATTAACCGAAACTTCAGCATTCTGACTCCAGCCGGGAATTCTTAAAAATAAGTTTTGCAAATCTTTCGGCGCTTTTACAATTTTCAAAGTAATTTTTCCGTCCCAAGGATAATTCGTTTGCTGTTCAATTTCAATTTCTTCTCCGTTTAAGGATTTCGTTTTCAATTGATTACTCCCGTATAAATTCACATACAAACCTTCTTTCGAAATATTGTAAGCATAATTTCCAACTTCAGCAATTGTTCTGGTTACGTTTGGTGCGCAGCAATTTGATAAGGCGATATAACCTTCACGCTCATTTCCCCATCTTTGGTGAAATGGCAAATCGTTAGAAACATTCAGCGGATTATTGTAAAGGAATTTTTCTCCTTCTAAATCCATTCCCGAAAGCACACTATTGTATAATGCCAATTCTACAACATCAGCATATTTGGCATCTCCTGTAATTTGAAGCATTCTCCAGTTCCATAGCACATTTCCAATATTAGCACAAGTTTCTGTATGAGCCGTTGCATTTGGCAATTGAAAAGGCCTTCCGTAAGCCTGATGAATTTTCTGCACCACTGTTGGATCATAAGAAGTTCCGTCTGGCGAAACACCATCATATAAAGAACCACAGCCACCAGTAATGTACATTTTGCGATACGTTACATCATCCCAAATGGATTCTAAATTATCTAGTAATTTTTTTTCTCCAGTTTCAGCATATAAATCGGCAACTCCGGCATAAAGATAATTCGCTCTTACAGCGTGCCCCATTGCAGTTGTTTGCTGTCTAAACGGCACTCTATCTTGATTATCATCGGTTCCGTCATTTGTAGTTCCTCTAATATCAATTAGATTATTAGCCAATTCTAAGTATTTCGGATTTTTGGTTGTTCTATACATTTCTACAATTCCCATATAATGAGACGGACAAATGGCATTTCGAGCCAATTCTGGTGAAGCTTTTTTATAGAAATCATACAAGAAATCGGCAACACCTTTTGCAATATTCAGAAAGTTTGTTTTTCCTGTGGCACGATAATGAATACAAGCTGCAGTCATTAAATGTCCCATATTATATTTCTCAAAACCCAATTGTTTTTTTACTTCTTCTGGCCCTAAAGTTCCCCAACGTTCGTCGATTAAAACTGGCGTATGAATATAACCGTCTTTACGCTGTACTTTCGCGAAAAGCGCAATGGCTTTATCCATTTCGGCATCGAGTTTTTTGTCTTTTGTAACGGCATACGTTGCTGCCATTCCTTCAAAAATCTTATAAAAATCACCATCATGAAAAGAAGGTCCTTTGAAAGTTCCTTTGCTTAAACCTGCTGCAATTTCGAAGTTTTTGTAAGCATGCGAAATCTCATCGTTATGATACAAATCCCACATATACGGCAAAGTATTTTTGGTTTCTACATCAAATTGTTCTTTCCAAAAACCGTTTGTCCATTTTACATCTTGTAAACCTACACTTTGTAATTTAGAATACGGACTTTCTGAATTGGCAACCAAGCCTTTGTTTTGCGCAAAGATTACGGTTGAAAGAAATAAAGAGGATATGATGATGTTCTTTTTCATTTTGAATTTATTTTTTGTTTGCCACGAATTACACGAATTGCACTAATTTTTTTTCTTTTTTCTGCCACAGATTAAAAGGATTAAATTGATTTTATACTAAATAATCTGTGCTAATCCTTTTAATCTGTGGCAAAAAACTAATTCGTGGAAATTAGTGTAATTCGTGGCAAACCCATTTTTTTTATTTAATAAAGAAATTAATGGTTCTGCTCATTGAATCTCCGTCTACGTCTTTTACAGTTAAAACGAAAGAAGCAAATCCTTTTTCAACAGTTGTAAACTGAATTTCTTTTCCTTTTAAAATCACCTTTCCATTTTTAACATCAGAGAAAGTGTAAACTGGTTTGTTTTCGTATCCTTTGAAATAATCTGCTACATTTAAAACCTTTTTATCTTTTAAATTGATAAAATAATGAGGCTGAGCTAACCAGTCTAAATAATTATCCAATTGCGTAAATCCGTCTTTGTCATTATCTTGATTGGCATCTGAGAAATCTCCAGCTTTTGAATTTTCGTTTAACCCAAAAGCTTTTTCCCACCAGTTTGGCAAACCGTCATGATCTGTATCCCAATCTGTCGGACGAGTTTCTGAAGCAAAATTTGGCCATCCGCCTGCATCTTGTTCGTTATCAATCATACCGCCTAATCCGCTTTTACTTCCCTTATAAGTGAAAGTTCCTTTAAGAGTTTCCTCTACAATTCTGTTATCGTGTTTGTCAAAAAACGGCTGATTGGCACCAACATCTGAAAGCACATTTTTGTAAGCCACTTTCGCTGATTGCGTTTCTACATACGAAGGAAAAAATGGTTTGTCTACAAAAGTTTCATAATCTACTTTCTCATTATGGCTTATAGTAGATTTTCTGCCTTTATCCTGAGATTTCTCATCAAAGTAACCTGGCATTATGTTTCCGTTAAAATAGTAACGTTGCATACCTTTTCCAACACCTTCATGTTGTGCATTTAGCGCCACAAATATGGTAGTTGAAGCGCCTGGTTTGTAAAAATTGTTTACAAAATTCACTTCGTTTGCACCACCGTCAGTTGTTCTTCCTCCCCAATTGTAAACCACATTGTTGGTAATATCCAATCTTCCTGTGTAATAACCGTCACCATTTAATCCACCACCAATACTCCAGTTACGACCTTGGTTATGTGCCAATAAATTATGATGAAAACTACCAATATCACCGCCAATTGTTGCTGCAAAACCATGCATTTTTCCAGCTGGATATTTATCATGTCCCGCAATGTTTAAAGCTTCAGAAATTAAAGTTCGTTGTAAAGTGATATGATGCGCACCACGTGAACTAAACGATTCATCAATTGTCCAGCTAATCGAACAGTGATCTATAATACTATAATCAGCGCCCGTTAATCCCATTCCGTCAAAAGTGGTTCCGCCTCCAATTCTCACTTTTAAGAATCGAATTACACCATCATTTCCTGTCAACCCAATTGGCGCTCTGCTGATCGTAATTCCTTCTCCCGGAGCAGTTTGCCCTGCAATAGTGATATAAGGCTGATTTGCTACTAATCTAGAAGCCAGTTTTATATTTCCCGAAACATTGAAAACAATCGTTCTTGGACCAATTTCCTGATTAATGGCATCGCGTAAACTTCCCGGACCGTCATCATTTAAATTGGTTACTTCAATCACTTTTCCGCCACGACCTCCTACGGCATAGCGTCCGTAACCTTCTGCACCTGGAAACGCCAATTGAGCAGGTTTAAACGACCAAACATTTCCTAAAGTCACTTCGCCATTATTATCCACTTCATCCACTCTCCAATAATAAGTTGTTCCCGAATATAAATCAGAAACTGCAAAAGATTTCTCCGTTAATTTTCCTTTAAATTCTTTTGAAGATTCAGTTGCGTTTTCTACCGCATTTTTATCTTCACCGAAATATATTTTATGCGATGCTACGTTTTTTACAGCATCCCATTTTAGAGTTAAAGTTTTACCCACTTCAACATGTTCGTCTCTGTTTTTTGGTTCTGGAGTTCTGGCCTGATTCATTAAATTTGGTGTATCAATTTCAAAACCGTTAATCACAATCTGTTTTATAATATCTTGGTTTGAAGTTGGATCAATTTCAAAACGAACAATTACATCTTTTCCTTTTTCAGCATTAAAAGTAATATACGCCATCGAAGCATCAATTTTAGCATTGGCTCTCTGACTAGCATTTACTGTTTCCTGAAGTTTTCCGTTTACAAAGATTTTTATCGGAGAAAAAGTTTTTCCTGTAATGACATCAAAAGCGTTATGAAAAGTCAAAAGCGTATGTTTTCCCGCTTTCAGTCCGCTAATTTTCAATTCTAAATTTTCGGAAGTAACCAAACCATCGCTTCCTAATTTGTTGTAAAACGGAGCACTCATTCCTACTTTATACCACTTTGAAGTAAAGTTTCCTTTTAACTTAAATGACACATTATTAAATGATTTTTCGGCTTCTTTTCCTTCATTAATCACCCAAGAATCATAACTAGGATCATGGACTTCTTCTAGTCTTCTTTGAAAAAAGTCAAAGTCAACTTTTACAATTTGTTTATCAGCATTTTGAGCTGATTGTGCTTGTCCATTTGTGGTCAAAAATAGGGACAAAACAGCACCACTTATTAATTTCTTTATCATTTTTGTTAGTAATAGTTAGTTTAATTTCGTTTTCTCTGCTTCAGATTTTCCTAGCAGATTTATAATATCTTTTTTTCTTTCTTCTGGAATTACTTTTAAAACCTTCAATTCTCCATTCACGAGTTCGGCTTCAATTGTTGTATTTTGTTTGGCGTGTAATTTAAAATGAACGTTCCATTCTTTCGGCCAGGCTGGAAAAAGATAGATTTTCCCGTCTGCTTCCTGCAAAAGCATTTCCTGCATGCCAATCATTCCCGATCCTCCCCAATTATGATCTGGAACCCAGTCAAATCCTGGTCCCCAAAAAGCTGGAAAACGTCTTTCTGAATTGGCCATTTTAAGTGTATTGTATTTCATCGCTTCTTCGGTTAAACCCAAACGAGCCGAGAAAATATTATCTTGTTTCCAACCTACATGACTTCTAAATTTTAAAGCATCTGGATCGTATTTCCATGTATTTAAAGCCGTTTCTAAATCAGGTTTTCCAACGCCATAAATTCCCCACGGATAAACAGGATACAATTGCGGAACTTCAGAATTATTGACTCTTTCCCAAGTTTTAGCAGGAAGTAAAACTTTATGATTTTCAATCTGCCCAAAATTCAAAGGCGGAATTCTCGTTTGAAATGCTTTTAAATATTCTGAGTCTTCTTTTGACAATTGATTCCCTGAAAGGTTTAAAAGACTTTCTGTAATAACTTGCAAAGCCGAAATCGTACTATTGGCATTATTCGCCATTTTATACGTTTCTGCTCCTGAACCCGGAAAAAGAATTAATTTTCCATTTCCATCCAAAGCTTTTCTGCCTCTTTGCTTTGCTAAATATTGATAATGTTCATCAAAAAATCGAAGACAACTGATGATGAATTGATTGTATTTTTGAATATCTTCTCCTGCATATTCTTTCTGCTGCAACATCATTTGGCAGAACTCTAAAACGGTATCCCATTCATATTCTAACCACGCATTGTATTCCATTCCTGGATCGTAATCTGCGGGACGTTTCCATTCGTATTCGGCTGGATTTGGCAAACCGAAGTTTTCTAATTGTTCTGTGAATGATGCACCGCCATGTTTCCAGTAGACTTTACTACGCAATTCAGCATTTTTTTGCAAATCGAGATAAAAACTCAATTGCGATTTCATCATATCAAAATCACCGCTTTTTACCATCGGAAAATAAACCAATCGCTGGTTTTGTGCTGTCATCGTTCCTCCTCCCCAATTTCTGAAATCGGGCGTAAAATTTAGGTCTTTATTCGTGTAAACAGGATCAACCGTGAAAAGTCCGCCGTTGAATTTTGTTGGATATTTTCCATACGCATTACATCCCAGCATGTATCGAAACAATTGATAATTCTGCCCAATTTGATATACTGAATCTTTAACCGTTTCCTGATTTTTTTGAGTGAAAATAAAACTGCGATTCCAGAAAGTATTCCACCATTTTTGAGTGTTTTTTTCTGCTTGTTTGAAATTATTTTTATTAGCTGAAATCAAACTTTTTAATCCGTTATTCCAAGGCGAAAAATCAGATTGATTGGTATTTAAATATATTTCTAGTGAATGCTTTTTGGAAGGTTTTATACTTGATAAATTAAACCCCTTAAAATCTGTCGACTGATATTTTCCTAAATAGGTTCCGTTTGGTTTTAGATTATTTCCTGTCATAAATCCGCCAAAAGTCAGATTCGCAATCGGGTTCAGCATTTGGTCTTTAACCGATTCCATTTTCTGCTGTTTCACCGCCACATCAAAAACAGTGTTTTCTCTGTTTCTGTGATAAAATTTGATACCGTTATTTTCAAACGAAATAGAATCTTTATAGGTAATAAGTTCTCCCTGAGGCGCCCATTTATAAGAATTGGCATTATTTTCTTTTCCTTTCGGATAACGGTTCTGATAACGCCAGCTTTCATACGAAGCCGTCATTTGCAAAGCATTTTTACTTTCTAAATCTACATGAATTATCGGTTTAAAAACATCTACCCAAAGTTTTATTTTTGTGTTGTTTTGCCCAACTAAAACATAACCATCTTTCAATTTTAATTCCTGATGAAACCCTTCTTTTCCTTGAAACGGATTCGGCGTTAAAGTCACTTTTACACGACCTAATTTCAATAAGGTATTATGCTCATCGAAAGTCCCACTTCGCGAAAAATAGAAATACAAATCACCTTTCTCCACCCAGACATTCATACCAATATCACCACCACCCAAAGGCATAGATTCTGATGAATTGTTGCTTTGCGTTGTCCAAACCTGATTGTAATTATCAAGCGCAGGAATTTGCGCTTTAAGGCAAAGCGTTGTAAAGAGAAGTATAAATAGTATATTATTTTTCATTTTTTACGTTTTCCTGCAAGGTTTTCAAAACCTTGTAAGTATATTTTTTATTTTCTCTCGCAGATTTATTCTCATTTCTTGTCATTTCGACGAAGGAACAATCTTCGCAAGTAACTCCGCAACGATAGTCGCCAATCTTTGTCGAGCTTCTCGTGGAGATTTCTGCTTCGTCGAAATGACAAACTAGACGTTAAACTCATAATTCAAACACCTACAAGGTTTTGAAAACCTTGCAGGAGCGTCCATATATTACCATTCGTCTGTTCTAAACGAAGAAACTGGCAAACCACCTGCGCTAAACAATTCCGCTTTAGCGAAATCTTTCCATAAATATCTTACTGCAACAGGATTTTTAACTTTATCAGAGGTCAGAACCACCGATTTTCTTCTTACCACAGTTTTCGCTTGATAAAAAACTTTGTCTGCTCCTGCAATTTCAAAACCTAAAACTTCTTTATCATAAGACGTAATTCCGTTAGCAACATCATCAAAAGAAATTGTTACAGCACCATCTTTTATTTCCATTGATTTGTATTTCGGACTTTCGAATTCAAAACCTTCAATTCCGTATGTTCTCGCCAAAGCTTGAAAAGCTAAACGGTTTCCTCCTTTTTCCTTGTCCATTGGGTGAATGTTGTTTTCTTCCCCAACATCCATTAAAACTGCCATTGCTGAATTCGGAATTTCCTTTGAAGCTTTCAACTGCGCTTCTCTTATATAAGCTGAATTGTATTTTTCTAAATAATCTTTTGGATGAAATGAAGCATAATTAAACGGTGCGATCTGAGCGAAATAAAAAGGAAATTCTCCCTCATTCCACAACGTTCTCCAACTGCTTACCATTTTCTTCATTAAAGCGGTATATTCAGAAGCTCTTTCGTAATTCGATTCTCCCTGATACCAAATACAGCCTTTAATTTCATAACCAATTACAGGCGAAAGCATTCCATTAAACAAAGTTGTTGGCACGCGATTTGGATCTTTTGCCAATTCTTCCTTTGTGGTCGGAATTTTAGCACTAGCGAAATCTTTCAGCATTTCCTGATTCATCCAAGCTTCCATGCTTGAACCTCCGTAAGAAACATGAATCAATCCAACAGGGACATTTAAAACTTCCTGCAAAAGTGATCCAAAATACCAAGCCGTCGCACTAAAATTAGAAGTCGATTTTGGAGAAGCTTCTTCCCATTTTCCTTCAAAATCTTGTAAAGGTTCCAAAACTGTTGCTCTTGGAATCGTAATTAAACGAATGTCTTTATTAGTTGATCTTACAATAATTTCGTTTCCGTTTTTAACGGGCTGTCCTTGAAATCCTTTCAATGGCATTTCCATATTCGATTGTCCTGAACAAAGCCAAACTTCTCCCAACAAAACATTTTTGATGGTTACTTTTTCGTTTCCTTCTGAAACTTCGATTGTGTAAGGCCCGCCAAAAGAAACCGTTTTTAATTCTGTTTTCCATTTACCAGAATTGTCTGCTTTTACCTTATAAGTTTTAGAATCCCATGAAGTTTTGATTACGATGTTGGCGTTCTTTTCTGCCCAGCCCCAAATTGGTGCGTTAGATTTTTGCTGTAGCATCATGTTATCAGAGAACAATGCTGGCAATTTGATTTTGGCATTGATTTGAAGAGTTGTTAAAATCGTTAATAATGCAATAATTGATTTTTTCATTTTTTATTTATTTTTTGCCACAGATTAAAAGGATTAGAAGGATTTTTTTCGCCACGAATTCACGAATTATTTTTCTCAATTCTATCCCCTTTTAATATGTTATTATTCTCTTTTTTAATTGCCTCCAGCTTTAGCTGGAGGCGTATCAAATGTTTATTTTCAATGGGCTTTAGCCAAACTAACTTTTTGGCTAAAGCCCTATTGTGTATTCTTCTTAACATCCAGCTAAAGCTGGAGGCGACCAACTTCTTTCCTTCTCAAAAAAATAATCCTTTTTAATCCTTTTAATCTGTGGCTAACTTTTATTTTTCTTTTACAATACTTACTGGCCCAAATAATCCCGCTTTCAACAACGGTTCTCCTTCTAATCTAAATGGCGCTGTTGTCCATGTCAATCTTTCTTCTTTTGGCAATTTTTGATCACCAATTAATCTATTTGCCCACGTATTTGTAACTTTTATTTCTATCGTATTTTTTCCTTTTTGCAAAGCTTTTGAAATATCTGTTTTGAAAGGAAAAGTCCAAAGTGTTCCACAATCCTTTCCGTTGATTTTGATTTCGGCAATATTTGAGATTTCACCTAAATCCAACCAGATTTTATTGGTTTCCTTTCCTTTCCAACCAAACTCTTTTTTATAAACTACCGTTCCTGAATAATACTTAATTTGATCATTTTCAGAAGTACTCCAGTCAAAAAGTTTGTTCGTTTTAACCACTTCTTTTGGGCCTTTAAATTCAGGATCAAATTGTAATTCCCAGTTTTCATCTAAAGTCTGAACTTTCTCAAATTCAGAGGATTTTCCTTGAGCTAAAACTTCTTTCGTTTCTCCTTTAAAAATCACAAAACCAGATTCGTTCGCATCTAAACTTATCGAAACAATTGATCTTCCGTTTTCTATTTTCCAATTGGATAAAGCCGAAGTTTGATCTGTTACAGGATTATACCATTTAGGAGCTTTTCCAGCTATTCTGAAAGAAGCATCAAATGTTCTTTTTTCTCCTTTTTGATTGGAGATAAAATAAATATCTTCAGTATCCGATTTACGATGTGCCCAAGCCAATGTTTCCGAATCGGCTCTATTTAAATTTGGAAAATAAACGTCTTGTGTAATTCCGATGGAAGCAAAATCATTTCCTAAATACGGCAATTTAATAACCGTTCCTTTCCCGATTTTCCATGTTGATGAATTGGCATTATTCCAGATTTCATCAATTACATTCTGCCATTTCTTTTGATCAGCTTCTGAATTAATCCCTGGCTGAAGATTCGGTTTTTCATCTACAAAAATCGTTGCTCCTTCTTTTAGCAATTGCAGGATTTTTTCAGCAGAAGCCAAAGAAAGCATCTTATTTGGTGCCATTTTATGACTTCCTGGAAAGAATAAAGCCCCATATTCAATTCCGCCCTCAAACGAAATTTTTCCGTTTACTACCTTCGCTCTATTAATTAAAACATCAGCATTGAAAGAATCATATTGATATCCATTTAATGGATTAATCCATTGTGATAAATCGGTTATATTTTTAGAATAAGTCACTTCTTTTGGCATTTTTGCCGTTGGCTGACCTTCATTTTCTAAACGGATTTTCTCGCTTTCGAGTCTTGCTGCACCAAACACATTCGGAATAAACGGCACTAAACGATCTGGAACAAAAGAACGGGAAGGAAAATCTTCGCCAATAAAAACGGCTAAATCAATTACTGGTTTACCTTTTTGTAACTGAAACTGCACTCTTTGACAATAATCAAACCAAGCTTTTCCGGGTTTCCACCAAGTTTGGTCTCTTTGGAAAAAAGTTCCGATATCATCTAAAGTCATTCCGGGCTTTCTGTCCGTCCACGGATTGTGCACAAAAACATGATAGAATAAACGATTGATTCCTAAAGCGTAATTACGGTCTGCAGTGGTTTTTAGATTTCCGGGATGTTCGTCCCAATCCATTCGCAGAGCCGTAAAAGATTCTGCCTGAATAATATCTTTTCCGTAAATATGTCCGCCAGAAATGGCATCGACCATATCAAAAGGTTTATCGTGCGTTGGGCTTTTCAACCAAAATTCCCCGCTTGGATAATCGACATATTTATAATGTAATAAGGCATCACTAGTCACAACAGGCGCTACATTTTCTGCACTTAATTTTATATTGTTTTCTTTTGCAATCTGAGCCACCGTTCCGTAGAAATTATCGGCTACTAAATCGGCAATTGTTTTACGTACATCGTATAAAACTTTCTCTGAGAAATCGGCACTTTCTACTGGAATTCCAGCCATTACAGGCAAATATTCTACAAGATCATAACCGCGTCTCTTTTTAAATTCAGCTTGAAAAACCGAAGACCAGTTTTGGCTTCCACATTCCCAGCTGTCAAAATGAAGGATTTCCAGAACTTTTGAAGCCAGTTCAGGTCCAGCAGAACGAACGGCTTCACCAAACCAATGATCTAACTGAAAACGAATTAATTCGGGATTAAACTTATCTACTTCTAATCCTTTTCCTGCTCCGCCAGTTGCATTTTCATGTCCTGTAGAAGTATGCCCCATTCGGAGAATTTTCCATTTCCCTTTTGGTGCTTTCCAGTTTAGGTTTCCATCGGCATCAACAAAATTGGAGATATTAATGATTTCTGACTTTTTGAATGCATCAGAGTTTGGAATTTCTTTTTCAGTAGTCTGCGGAGTCAAACGCCAAATTGCTCCTGATTTTCCTTCGTAATTATTAATCAGTGATTGATTCGAAAGTGTAATTTTACTCACTTTCAGATTCTGTTTCCACTTCGCAAAATCTAAATCTTCTGCTCCAGGTTCTGTTTCTTTTGGATCATAAACAAATCTGAAATACTTTGCCGTAACAGGCGTAATAGTATGTGTATTTGGGAAATCCATATCCTGCCAGCCGTGACGCGGTGCGATCATTCTTTCGTGAAATCTAAAATTGACTCCGTCATCACTCACTTCTACAATAAGACGTTGTGCCTGAAAATCTCTTCCTTTGGTTTCAATTACAATGGATTTGCAGGTAAAAGGCTGTGCAAATTCGTACTGAATCCAACCTGCATCAGCAAACTTGAAGTTTTCATCTTTTTTAGGATCAGCCAAAAGCGATGCGTCAGTATTGTTTGATGTGGTTACTTTTGGCAGTTGCATCTGCGAAGTAATTTGGTATTCTTTTATAGGAATCGCAAAAGTGGCAATGTCTTTATAATATTCTTTGTAATGTACTGGAACGGGTAATTTTAGCGCCACTTTTTTTCCACCTAAAATTTCAGTTGTTGACCATACTACTTTTTGCATAGACATTTCTGGTGTAATCCAAGGCCCACCTGCAACGGCAAATCCGTCTGCTCCATGAAAAGCTAGTTTTAACCCCAAACAATCTGCCTCTTTAAATGCCCAATGAATCATATCCCAAAATTCAGGCGTCAACTGTAAAACCGGCGGATCTATCAATGGCGGATTTGCTGACCCTTTGATCGTCATTAAATAAGCGCCCGCAATCCCAGCTTGTTTCATCGCTTCTAAATCGGCTGTGATTCCTGCTTTAGAATACGCCGATTTCATCCAATACCAATACACCCAAGGTCTTGAGGATTCTAATGTTGGCTGAAAAGTGGTTTCTTTTTTATGGACTTCCTGCGCAGAAAGGAATCCAACAAGAAGTAACATGAAAAAAAGGTGTTTTTTTTGAAACATTTTAATTGTTTTTAACCGTTTTGTTTGTCATTTCGACGAAAGGAGAAATCTTCGCAAGAAACTCTACAAAGATTGGATTCTCGTTACGGAGCTACTCGTGGAGATTTCTCCTTTCGTCGAAATGACAAACTGTACTTTTACTATACTTAAAATACACTTTATCTATATAATACAAAATACCTAACAGGTTTTGGAAACCTGTTAGGATAAATCGTAATCTAATATTTAAATTTCTTCAAACTACTTTCCAACTGATTTTTTGAACCGCTGAAAGGCGTCAAATAAAAACTATACTCATAATTTCCAGATTTAATCTGATATTGTTCTAATGGCTGTGCTACAATCGTCCAGCTATCATTTCCTCCTACTCCCATTTGGATTAAATCGATGTTTAGTGTTAAGAATCCTGGATCTTTCAAATCGTATGTATGACCAGATGTGCTTAAGTTTTCCTGTGTATACGGCCATGCGCTCATACTTAAAACTTTGGTATCGTTAATTACTAAAAATCCATTGTTTTTTTGTGGAGTGCTTAATGCCATCCATCTCACATCGCATCTGTTTCCGTTTTCTTGTGGTTTTGGATAATGTTCTATAAAATCATTTATTGGAAGCGAATATTTCCCAACAAACGAACCGAAACTTCTATCGCTGTAATTTTCCAGTTCCCCTTTTCCATACCATGAAATTTGATCGAATTTTCTCTGAACTCCCATCTGCATTCCGATTTTTGGAATGTTTGGCAATTTGTCTGATGCTTTTAAGCTGTAATCTACTTTTATTAATCCGTTTGGTAAAATGTTGTAGATTACTTTTACACTTGCGCTGTCTTTTATCACTTCGTAATCGCTTGTAATTTTGATTTCCGAAGCCGATTTGTCAATTGAAATATTAACCAATTTTGGTTTTGCTTTGTACCATTGTTTCAACAACTTTTGCGATTTCCATCCGCGTTTATCGTTGTCTGTAAGCGGTCTTACGAAGTTTGGTAAAAGCGGTGCAAAAACTTGTTCTTCTCCGTTAAAAAAATATGAACTCAAAGCTCCGTTTGTTTTTCCAATTGTAATATCAAAAGTTTTTCCTTTGATTTTGAAATCGGAATCAGACTCAGAAACGTTCAGCGTTTCTTTTTTAGATTCTGGCGAAACAGCCTCTTTCTTTTTCAATATAAACTGATCTTCCGCGACAGCGTAGCCTTTTGAAGCCCAAAGCTCATCTTTTGAAAGCTGAAATTCTATATTTAAAATATATTCCGCATCAGCTTTCATTTTTGGAAGATAAGAACTGATATCTAAAGTTGTTGATTGTCCTGCTTCTACTTTTAACGGTTTTAAAATCTGAGTTTTAATTACGTTTCCGTTTTCCAAAACTTTTAAAACTGGAATATAACCTTCTAAAGATTTAACTGCCTGACGATTTTTAATTTCTAATTGATTTCCATTTAAAGTCGAAATCGCTGGCTGATACACCCATTTGTTTTCAAAAATAGATCCTTTTGGTTTTCCGTTAGAATCTACAATTCCTTTTGTATTGAAGTTTCCGTCATGGTATTTCTCTCCAAAATCTCCTCCGTGAGCAAAATAATTCTGCCCTGATCTCGAATCAAATTTCAAGATTCCCTGATCTTTGAATTCCCAAATACAACCTCCGATAACTCTTGGAAGCGAACGGAATTCATCCCATAATTCTTTTAAATTTCCAACTGAATTCCCCATCGCATGAGAATACTCAACAAAAATAATTGGTCGCGTATCTTTCTTTTGATCTACTAAAAATTTCGGTGTGAAAACGCCCGGATAAAAACGGCTGACCATATCGACATACGAATCATCCTGCGGGTTTTCGAATCGATACGCATGATCGATCGTTTTTGGATATCCTGGATCAAGCGGATCAATATATCCGTCTAATTTGGCATTACCTTGCGCTGGTTCATAATGTACGGGACGTGTAATATCGAAATCATGAACCCAGCCCGACATTGCAGAATGGTTTGGCCCTTTTCCGCCTTCATTTCCTAAACTCCACATTACAACCGACGGATGATTTTTATCTCTTTCGACCATTCGAATCATTCGTTCCATATAAGCATTTGTCCAAAGCGGGTCGTTGCTTAATTTTCCGCCAATTCCGTGTGTTTCCTGATTGGCTTCGTCCATAACCATTATTCCGTATTGATCGCATAATTCGTAGAAATAAGGATCGTTTGGATAATGGCTCGTGCGTATAAAGTTGAAATTAAACTTTTTAATCGTAGTAATATCTTGCTCGATATCTTCTCTCGTAACGGCTTTTCCTCTTGTGGGATGGTGATCGTGACGGTTTACGCCATAAACATAAGTTTCTTTTCCGTTAATAAGCATTTTTCCATTCTCTTTCGAAAATTCAATCGAACGAAACCCAACTTTACAGCTTTTGGCTTCGGTAATATTTCCGTTTTTATCTTTTATCGAAATAACCATCGTATACAAATTCGGTTCTTCTGAACTCCATTTTTTAGGATTTTTAATGGTTTCCTGAAAGAATCCAAAACGAACATTGTCCAAACGAGGATAACTTTCGTTAATTAAATCGATTACCGGTCTTTGAAGCGGTTCTTTGAACATGGCCGTATTATTAGCATCGTACAATTGAACATTCATCGTATAATCTTTGATTTTTGCTCCTGTCAAATTCTCTACTTTTGGACGAAGTTTAAAAATCGCATCTGTATATTGTTTGTCTAATTTAGTTTGAACAAAGAAATCCTGAATACGCAATTTTGGCTCGGCCATAATGAAAACTTCACGCTGAATTCCGCTCATGCGCCAATGATCCTGATCTTCTAAATATGAACCATCTGTCCAACGAATTACACGAACTGAAACTACATTTTCTCCCACTTTTAAATAAGGTGTAATATCAAATTCTGATGGCAGAAAACTGTCTTCGCCATAACCTAAAAATCCTCCATTTAACCAAACTTCAAAACCTGAACTTACGGCTCCAAAATGTAACGTAATCGTCATATCTTTCCAATTTTCAGGAACCGTAAAACTGCGTTGGTAAGAACCAACTCCGTTATAATCTTTAGGAATATAAGGCGGATTTATTGGTCGAAACGGATAAACGGCACTTTTGTAAATTGGATTATCGTATCCTTTCATTTCCCAATTTGAAGGCACTTCGATTTTGTCCCAGCCTGAAACAGTATTTTTATAGAAATCTTTTGATGCTTCTTTTAGATTTACAGCATATTTAAAATCCCAATCGCCGTTTAGCATTTGGATTCGGCTTTTGGTTCTGTCACCTTTTAATGCGTCTTCGACACTTGCATACGAATAAGCAGTTGCTCTTGATGGCTGTCTATTGATACTCGTAATTGTTGGATCTTCCCACGGAGCAAATTCGTATTTTTTATGCAATTCCGGAACTCCCGCTGGTTCTCCTGTTACGGATTGTGCCTGCGTGTAAGTTGTGAATAGTAAAATGTAAAACGTATACGTCAAAAATCGTAATCTGAAAAATGGATTATTGTATTTTGATTTTGATGTAAACATTGGTTTTATATTATTGTTCATTATTATTTTGATTCAATTGTCCCTATGGGACAAAATTTTCTATGCGCTATTTTTTTTCTACCGACGAGAGCCTCCTAGCGGAGTCATTTCAGTTGGGAGTATTATGGTATTTCATAACTCATAACTCATAACTCATAACTCATAATTATTTCTTCTTTTTCTCCGGCGGTGCCACAAAATTCAATTTGCTTTTGCCTAAATCTTTAGACGTTGCGATGGCAATTCCTCTTTGTTCTGCTTTGTTCACAGCGCAATAAAAATGATACACAATTCCGTCGTGTTTTACGACAAATGATTTATGCGCAAACATATCGTCGTAAGGTTCTGATGATTTTACTAAATCATCTCCTTTCCAGTCCGTCCAGTTTACTAAATCATTCGAAACTGCAAAACGGTTAAATGCTCCTTGATTCCAACCTGTCCAAAAAGCTCCAAAATAGAACATTACCCAAGTATCATTAATTCGCTGAATATAAGCGTCTCCTGAGATTCCTTTATGATGATTAATTAAAGGTTTGTCGCCATAACGTTTCCAGGTTTTCATATCGTTTGAAACCGCCATAGCAATACGCTCAGCACCTTTTGCAGGATTGATACTATCGCCACGGGCATTATAATACATGATAAAATTGTGTCCTGTAATTTTGTCTTTATCACGAATTACACTGTTTTTGTACATCGTACTATTATCCCACCATTTGGCGTCTTTGTCTTTTGGAGTCAAAACCGGATTTTCTAATCTCTGAAATTCATGTGGTTTTGTCGGTGTTTCTTTGGTGTATGCCATTCCGATTGACAAAACACCTGCTTCGTAACCTTTACTATCTCCACCAAAATAACTCATCCAGTATTTGTCATCGTATTTTTCCCATTCGTAACTTCCGCCCCAAGTTGGATCTTGTAACGAAATATAACCTGCTTTTTGGTTGACGTCCCAATGTTTTTCATTTTCTGAAAAGGACATTACTTTTCCCAAATGTTTCCAGTCTAAAAGATTGTCGCTTTCTGCCAGCCAAGTTTCGTAACCCCTTCCATCGTAAATTAAATACGTCATATACCATTTTCCGTCTTTTCTAAATACACTCGGACAATCCATTTTGTATGAGTTGTCAGTCGGAACCATCACCAAACCGTATTTATAAGGCGTTTTGATTTCTTCGTAAATCTCCTGCATTACGCTGTCCGTAATTTCTCTTTTCTTGTATTTAGTTGCACAGCTGGTTATAGCAAGTGCTGAAATAGCAATTAGTAGATATTTAATTTTCATTTTTTGGTTATATTTTGGTACGCGGATGACGCAGATTTTATTTTGTTTCTCTCGCAGATTTTGCAGATTTAGCTGATTTTTTATCTGCCTGATCTGCAAAATCTGCGGGAAACTTTAATTTATTTTTTCAACTCTTTTAATTTAGATTCCATTACGTCTTTATTCAGTTTGACTTTTACCATTCCTGTTGGATGAAATCTTCTTTTCAGATCGATGGCGTTATAGACTATTGTGTAAACGTCATTTCCTTCTGGTATTAAACATAATGGCGTTCGCATAATATCCCACCATTTATCGACTTTGGTTTCTATTGGTAAATAATGTGCTTCTGTCCAATTAATTCCATCTGCTGATAATGAATACGCAATCATGTTGGGTAAATGATGTCCCCAACCATCTGGACCTCCATCGAAAATCGCGATGTACATTCCGTTTGGTAATTGACTTACAATTGGATTTTCTACGAATAACGGATGCATGGTTTTAATGGGTTCCAAACCTTTATTCATTCTCAACCAAGGGCCTTCTAAACTTTTAGATTCAGCTAAAGCCACAAACCAACCTTTACCAGATTTTTTCGGATAATCTGCCCATGAATTGAACGGATATGCACCGCTGTAAAAGCCAAAATATTTATCTCCAACCTGATACGGAAAAAACGAAGCAACACCCTGACGTCCTTCCCAAGGTTGAGAATCCAATCCAGGTTCCATAATGATTCCCATATCTTTATAAGGACCGCCAATTCCGTCGATTCCTTCTATAGTCGATTCACAACGCCAGATTCTTCCGAATGAATGATTTGGTTCAATTTCTTTGCTTACGGTATAAGCCAAATAATAGCCATACCATTTGTTTGCTTTTTCATTAAAAACAGGCATGTAAGACCAAATCGCAGCACGACGGTCATTCATTGGGTTATCATCTTCAGTTACGGCATAAGTTCCACTTGCTTGATAAATTGTCGATTCTCTTTTCCAATGGATTGCATCTTTACTTGTCCAATGTCCGATTTTGGTTTTTACACGATCGTAATAGTAATCAACGCCTTTTTCTCCTGCTCTTTCGGTTGGAAACATATGATAGGTATCGCCGACTTTTACTACTCGTCCACCTTCAAAACCGCCTTGAATTCCTTCTGTTCCAGACATTCCTTCATCAATGACAGGTTTGTTTTCTCCACCGATAATTTCGAAAAGCGGTTTTTCATCTGAAAATCCTTCTACAATAAAAGTTGGATTCCAAAGTTTTCCATCTGGAAAATTGGCATTTCTTGGCTCTAGTTTTTCAGAAACTTTTATAACACCTAAAATGGTAAATAATCCTTTTCCAAAATTTAAGGTTTGTGTTCCTTTTGAGAAAGAAACCGCATAAACATTTACTGAAGGCAATCCCGTTACAGTAACTCCATTTTCTAAAACTAATTTGGCATTTTGAAGTTTATCAGCTTGAAGATAATCTGAATTATTTTCTTGAAAAACTCCAATCAAAACCTGAACTTGTTCTTTAAATTTTAATTGTAATGGAGCATTATTTCCATTTTTATATTTATCTAAAGGAAGTTCAATTCCAGTCAAACCTTGCAATTCTGGAGCTAAACGAACGATATTGTGTTTGCTTCCTGAAAACACATGTGCGTATTGAGTAGTTTTGAAAGTTTTGTAATTGGATTTTACAATTTCAAATGAGGCTGGTTTCCATGCGGTGTTTTGTGCTGTGGCTTGAATGCAGACAGTTAACAGCATTAAGAAAACGGTTTTTAATTTGAAGCTATATTTTGTCTTTTTTGAAAACATTGGTTTTTTATTTTTTTGTGTTTTGTCATTTCGACCGAAGGGAGAAATCGCACTCGTAACCACAAAGATTGTCGACAATTGTTGCGGAATTTCTAGTGTGATTTCTCGTTCCTCGAAATGACAAACTGAGCGTTATAAGTTGTAGATTAAAAACTAATTACTAAGGACTAATCACTAAGGACTTAAATCGCCTTATAACTCACTTTATACTCTACATTTGGTTTTACAATTAACTGATATTTATTTTTTGATAATTCCTTTATCATTCCAGAGTTTGTTTTGGGCTTAACTGCACTTTCAAAAATCAATTTCCCTTCTCCTTCGCCTGCTTTTACTTTGATTTCTTTGGTACTGCAATACACGGCAACTTCTCCTTTTGGTGTTGGCACTTTTCCTTCCATCCATTTTAAACCGCCTAAACTTGGTTTGATTTCGTATTCTGAATATCCCGGCGCAGTTGGTTTTACACCTAAATAATATTTCCCTAATAAGTAAATCGGACTTGCGCCCCAAGCATGGCAAAGACTTTTTCCGTAAGGACGTCCGTACATGGTTAAATGTTCCGTTCCTTTTTTGTTCGGATTGTATTCTTCCCAGAAAGAGGTTGCGCCTTCATTCAACATTCCGCCCCAATAATCTTTCATTTCTTTTAAAACATAGTTTTGTTCCCCCATTGCGCATAATGCTTCCAACTCATAAAAACGCATGTATGGAGTTGTGATTTGAAGAACATCTTTATTCAGTAGCACTTTATTTTTTACGCTTTGTTTCTGTTCTTCAGTAAAATAATTGAAGAAAATACCGAACATATTAGCGTATCTGGTTACAATGTTTTGAATTTTCCCATCGATACGCTGGTGTTTCATTACGTTTTCTTTTTTATCCCAAAAGACATCAAATAATTTCGTTTTTAAATCATTCCCTAATTTTTGATATTGTTTTTGGTCTTCCGTTTTACCTGCAATTTCTGCACTTACCGCCATAGCTTCTAAACTTCTTGCTAAAAGCATCTGCTCAAAACTCACTTCTCCTGTTTTTGGAAGTCCGTCTGCCCAATCAATAAATACCCAATCACCTTCTAACGGTTCTAGGAATCCGTTTTTGTTTCTTCTTTCTAAGCAGAAATCCATAAGCGATTTCATTCTTGGATAAAAAGTTTTGATGAATTTCGTATCGCCCGTGTGTAAGTAATAATCGTAAACCCCCACAAACCAATACAGCGAGTAATCCATGATGATGTTGACGTGAGCCGTTACAGGATCTTTTCCGCGAAGCGCTAACAAAGTTCTTTCTACCGAAGCCGAATCAAAGAATAAATAATAATTCATTAAATAACTTTGATAAGCGTCGCCAGACCAAACCCAGCGGTCGCGTTTGATTCCGTCGATAAAAAATTCACGAGACGTTAAATGCATGGTGTAAGCCGACACATCCCAAATTTTATTCAATTGTTCATCCGAAGATTTGAATGCGCCACGATAGTCTAATGGCAAATATTCATAAAGCATCGAAATCGAATCGTATTTTATTCCTGCATCTGCTTGCACCTGAACATAGCGGAATGCTTTTGATCCATCGTGTGTATATGTTTCAGATTGTTTTCCGTCAAAAGATAAATGATCTAAAGTTTCGCATTTGGCAGAATCCAAAGCTTCTTCACGAGATTCACCATAATACAGTGCTAATTTACCTTTTCCTTTTAAACCGTGAATTTTAATATAACCGAAAGTTTCTTTTCCAAAATCTACTAATTGACCAGTTCCTATTTTTTCAGTTTTCGTTGCGCTTAAAGGTTTCGTTGTTAGTTTAAACCCAGAAGGTTTATTTTCTGGTGAATTAAAATTCCAAGAACCAACAGGAACCCAAGGAGTACCAGATTGTTGCGCTTTTCCGGTTTCATCAATCCAAAGTTTATCTTCGTTGGTAACTTTCCATGAAGTATCAGATTTAATGTATTTTCCATTAATATAAATAGCCGGTAATACTTCCTGATTGTAAACTTTAAAGGAAATTTTGTGTTTTCCAGCAGGAACTGATATTGATTTTGGCTGTCCGTAAATTTGAACGCCATCTAAAAGTAATTGAAAAGGGCCTTCTGAAAAGATTTTCAATTCGTCTGGTTTTGGAATATCTACTTCTGTCTGAAAAGTAACCAAAGCATAAGGACTGTAATATTGCCAAAGCGGAGGAAATACGGCTTCGCGTTCTGTACGTCTAACCTGCATTTTATTGCTTAACCAAACTTCAAAATCACCTGGATACCAGATCCATGTCGCTTCTCTTGGTTTTTCTTGCGCAAATGACAGCGAACACGAAAAAAGGGCAACAAAAAGAAGTAAAGTCTTAAAAATGGGAAAGCGGTTTAGCATAGTTAGTGTATTTTGGGACTAAAGATAAGTGTTATCTTTACATTTCACAACCTGCACTATCCTGCTATTTCATAAAAAACTATGATTCTTGATAAATTTTTAAGGGAAAAATTATGACTTATCACTTTTTTAGTACTAAAAAAAATGATGTTAGAATTTTATGGGACGCTGATGGGACGGATTCGCTATCGCTAAGACGTGAGTGAAACGGATTTTTTTTAAACACATAGAGACATAGACTTCCTTTGTCTAAAAGGCGTTTCACTTTCATACATACACATAGCTATGTGTTAATGACTAGTCATTTTTTATTCTCTATTTCGTTAAGTAAAAAAACTATGTTTCTATGTGTTAAAAAATCCGTCTAAATCCGCGTCTTTACGAAGTAAATCCGTTTTATCCGCGTTCTAATTTAGGCTAACAATCTAAGCAATCATCTTTTCAGATTCATTTTCATCTTCTAAAATATAGTTAGAAGGCGTTTTGCCCAAATGCTTTTTGAACATATAAATAAAAGCACTCGCTGTTTCGTAACCTAAATCTAAAGCGATTTCTTTAATGGATTGTTTTTCGCCCAATCTTTTAATGGCTTCCAGTAATTTCATTCGGGTGCGCCAATCGCTGAAATTCATTCCCAATTCTTTTATGAATAATCGTGATAAAGTTCGGCTACTCATAAAAGAAAGTTCGGCATAATAATCAATTGTTTGTTTACTCGAAACATCACTCATTAAAAGTTCTACCACTTTCTGCAGCCTTTCATCATTTGTAGTAGGCAAAAAAGTGGCGCTTGGCACTATTAAAGCCAGTTCATCTAAAAAGACATAAATGATTCTTAATTGTGATTCTGTTAAGTTACCACTTGTTCCAAAAGAAATGATTTTGAAAACCAACTGCTTTAAAAACATCGGAATATCAAACGAAAAGCTCTTTTCTGGCAATCCTCCAATTGCAGAAGGATCAATAAAAACACTGTAATAGTTAACGTCTTTCTGAAAAGTAACCTGATGTTCTACTCCGCTTGGAATCCAAAGGCCTTGCAACGGATTTACAACCCAAATGTTATTGCCCACCACAACATTCATTACGCCACGAGTCGCGTAGATCAATTGAGCTCTTGGATGCGAGTGCGAGATGCACATTTCGTTGTTAACTGTTTCAGTATAACCTATAACTGGGATTGAGGAATCTACTTGATATCCAAAATCCGTTGCTACTCTATATGTCCGATATTGACTATTCATTGTCCAAATATAGCAATTCTGACATTAGTATTCTTTTAATCTTTGCAAAAAATAATACAGCTGTTGTTTTTTAACCTAATTTAAAAATCAAAAAATATCTCATGGACACTATTAAAGCAAATCCTGACATAGTTAAAAAAACCACTTATTCGATCTTATTCATCATAAGTTTTTCTCACTTAATTAATGATCTTTTACAAGCTGTTGTTCCTTCAATTTATCCTCTTTTAAAAGATAATTTCAGTTTAAGTTTTACTCAAATTGGTATTATTACTTTGACTTACCAAATGGTAGCGTCTATTTTACAGCCGTTTGTTGGAATGTATACTGATAAAAACTCAAAGCCATACTCGCTAATTGTTGGGATGTGTTTTACAATGGTTGGACTTTTCTTTGTTTCAATCGCTTCAAGTTTTATCAACTTATTATTATCCGTAAGTTTAATCGGAATTGGATCTTCAATTTTTCATCCTGAATCTTCACGTGTGGCGCATTTGGCTTCGGGCGGAAAAAGAGGTTTGGCTCAGTCTATTTTTCAATTGGGAGGAAATGCAGGAAGTGCGATTGGGCCTTTATTAGCAGCTTTTATTGTAATTCCGCACGGACAATCTTATATCGCTTGGTTTTGTATTATCGCGTTAGTTGGTGTTTTTGCTTTGTATAAAATTGCGATTTGGTACACGGCACATTTATCGGAAAGAAATGCGAACAAAGCTTCTCACCAAATCGAGACACATCATTTATCTAAAAACCGAGTAATTGCTTCGTTGATTATTTTATTGGTTCTGATTTTTTCTAAGTATTTCTACATGAGTAGCATTACAAGTTATTATACTTTTTTCCTTATAGATAAATTCCACATCACGATTCAGCAATCGCAAGTATATTTATTCTTGTTCTCTGGCGCTGTTGCTGCTGGAACTTTAATTGGAGGACCAATTGGAGATCGATACGGAAGAAAATATGTAATTTGGGTTTCTATTTTAGGTGTTGCTCCTTTTACCTTGATGTTACCTTATGTTTCTTTATTCTGGGTTGGAACTTTATCTGTAATCATCGGATTAATTCTTTCTTCGGCATTCTCAGCGATTCTGGTTTATGCAACTGAATTAATGCCCGGAAAAGTAGGACTTGTTGCAGGTCTTTTCTTCGGATTTGCTTTTGGAATGGGCGGTTTAGGTTCTGCTATTTTAGGAAAAATTGCCGATGCTACTAGTATTGAATATGTATTTAAGATTTGTGCATTCCTGCCCTTAATTGGGGTTATTACAGGGTTCTTGCCTAATTTGGAGAAGAAAAAGAAAGTTCAGGAATAATTTTTTAAACACATAGAAACATAGTATTTGGATTGTCTTTAAAAGGCATTTGATTTCATAATAAAACACATAGTTTTCTCAATTGAAAGCTATGTGTTTTTTATTTCGTTTCAATTTCATTATTGGTTGTAATAATGATTTTATTTTGCTGATGTTCAATCGTTACGAAATTCCCGTAATTAAAACCGATTTCCTGAAGCCATTTTCCGCAAAGACGTATTTCTGGAAATATAACGTATTGATGGTACGATCTTGCGATATGTCTTGGCTGTATTTTTAATCGTCTTTTTACTGATTGTTTCATTTTATTTTTATTTCATCGAAACAAAAATAGTAAAAATTATACTACAAATAATATTTTTAAGACACTAAATTGTCGTTTTAGGGCAACTTTGATGATTTCAACTATTCTTTTTCTTATATTTAAATTATAAGATATTTGCATGAAATATCAATAAATCAACATTGTGTCGAAACTTAAATTAAATAGAATAAAAGTTGTTTTGGTTGAAAACAATCGAACTAGTAAGGAATTAGCCACTCATTTGGGTAAAACTGTATCGACTGTTTCTCGTTGGTGTACAAATGAAGCTCAACCTTCTATTGAAACACTTTATGAGGTTTCTAAATATTTGAAGGTTGATATTCGGGAGTTGTTGGTTTCGACAAAGCAATAAAAAAACGCTTTCTCATGAAAGGATTTTGTTTTATTGCAAATTATACTTTGAATTTGACTTTATAAGCATTCTTATAAAAATCATTGTTAATCCAAAAATAAATTCCACTTCATGGATATTATTAATATCTGCATCATGTTTCGCTTTATCATTTTGAAATCTATTGTAATATTCAAGTACTTTTTGAAATGTATTTATAATTTGTTTACCTATTCCAAGCGATTTTTGATATTCACTAATAATAGAAGTTTGATTTTCCAAACTCTTTTCATTTCCCAGTAACTCTTTGAGTAGTAGCTCTAAAGAAAGTCGCAGATTATCAACAGAATCACGCAAATCACCACCTTCGCTGTAATATTTTGTCGCAATTTCAAATCTTGATTTCGCTTTAGGAAAATATTGCATCCAATAAAAAGTTTCAGTTACTAAGTCTTGTGTATATATATTTTTAACTGCAAAATTGTTAATTGCCTTAAAATTTGAAAATTGTTCCAAATCGTCAAAGGTAAATGGCGATTTAATATATTTCTGAACCAATTCAATTTCTTTTAATTGTGATTTTCTCCATTCAATATATAGTTTCTTTTTATTTAATGGAAGAATCATTCCTTTCAGTTCTTCAAAATCAAAAATCTTAGCATCTATCTTCTGAATCAAAAGTTCTGTAAAAAGTTTTTTTCTAAAAAATATTATTTCAGAACTTAATCTTGCAGAGATACCTTCTAAATCTATTTCAAGTTGTTCAAATTTTCCACATTCAACAAAATCTTGCACACTAATATTATGAGTAATACAAAAATTATCTATATCGGAATCACAACTAAAAAGATTAGGATTTGCAAGAATGATTTGTTTCTTTATTGCATCATCTGTTAATGATATTGTTAAGCAATTTTCCTTTTCCTCATTTAGAAGATTCAAAATATTATTAGCCCAAGAATCAGTTAGAAAATTTGCTGCCAAAGAAATTTCCCCAAGTGTGTATTCTACAATATTTGTATAATAAATACCTTGGTACAATTCATTTTGAATTTCTAAATTGTCATTCTTTTTTTGAATAAAATTTTCTTTTATTTCAAAAGGAGAGATTCTTACATGAATTGGAATTATTGACATTCCTTTTATCGTATGTAACAAAATATTATTCTGAGAAACCTCCATTTGATTATAAATTACTTTAAAAGTCAAAGATTGGTTATCTAATCGAAAATTTTCCACCTTACTTGTTTTTAGATTTCTACTCGTTGCTTTAACAAACCTACTGTTTATTTTTTATTCATTCAATAACATACAAAAAACGCTTCCTATTGCTAAGAAGCGTTTTTAAAATTATAAGAGTTTGAAGAAAATTTAATTCCCATTAAAAACCAAATACAAAATCAAAATCACTAACCCCAACAAACCAAACAAAAACTTCACCTTTTTGCTAGTTTTAGGAATATCCGTTTCATCTGAAACATTAACTTCAGGATTTTTATCGGTTAAAGAAATAATTACAGCTGTAATTAAAAGCACAGCAAAAATGTAAAACGAAATCAATAAAAAGTGAGGCCAAACTGGATATTTATCTGCAGGGAAAATCCATAAATACAAAACCCCAACAAACAAACTAAACGCAGAACCCCACGAAAGTGTTGCATTTACGGCTTTTTTGGTAGTGCGTTTCCAGAAAACACTCAAAAGAAAAACAACAGATAACGAAGGCGCCAAGAAACCTAAAACCGCCTGAAAGATGTTGAATAAATTCTGTCCTTTGATATTGTCAATCGCAACTGCAATAAGAATGGCAAAAACACATCCAGCAGCAATCGTCAATCGGCCAATTTTAATCTGATCCTGAATCGTCGCTGTCGGGTTGATTTTCTTTACATAAATATCATTGGTAAAAACGGTGCTTAAAGCGTTTAACGAAGAACCAATTGTTCCCACCAAAACCGCAATCATCACGCAGATTACCAAACCATTCATGCCGCTTGGGAAAAGATTCGTAACCATGGTCATATAAGCTAAATCGGAGTTGCTTCCTAATTCTGGATATAGCGCATAACATAAAATTCCAGGCAAAATAAATAACGGAAGCGCCATCACTTTCAACCATCCGATGAAGTTCACACCAAGCTGTCCCTGTTCTAGGTTTTTAGCTCCCAAAACACTCTGCACCATCGATTGATCGGTACAGAAAAAAGCAACTGCAGCTACGGGATATCCTAACAAAATAGCAGGCCACGGATAATGCGCATCATCTGAAGGACGAACTAAATTCCAGAAGTTAGAAGGCGTTTTAGCAATTAAAACATCTATTCCACCTAGTTTTTGCAAACCTAAAAAAGAAAGCGTCAATGAAACTACAATCAACAGAATCATTTGAAAAACATTCACTTTTGCAATTGCTTTTAATCCTCCTGCAAACGTAAATATTCCAGAGAAAATCACTAAAACCGTAACGCTCTGCCACATCGGGATTCCTAAAATCTGACGTACTAAAACGCCTCCGCTGAATAATCCTAAAGACAGCCAGCTTACTAATATTTTTACCAAAGCATACCAAGCCAAGATGTTCTGTGTACTATCGCCGTAACGTTTTCCCATATATTCGGGCATGGTGCTTACTTTACTTGCAATATATCTCGGTGCAAAAACCATTGCCAAAAGCAGTAAAAATACAAAAGCGTACCATTCGAAATTTCCTGCTACAATTCCTGTAGCGTAACCAATACTCGCAAAAGCCAATAATGACGAAGGCCCAACATTGGTTCCCCACATATTAAACCCGATGCTGTACCAGTTTAAGGAGTTTCCGGCCAGAAAAAGTGTTTCGTTTTTCTTTCTCTGCTTCATACTTACCACATATCCAATGACTAACAAAGCCACTAAATAACCCGCAACAATTACAAAATCGAGCGTGGTTAATTTATCGTAGATACTGTTCATAGTCTGTATTCGTTAAGAATATCGGCAATTTTAACCGGCATTCCTGTTTGCAGAGATTTATCCATAGCTTGTAATAAAGCCACAGTTCCAATTCCTTCTTCCATGTTTGGATACGCTTCAAAACCTTGCTCGATGCTGTCTACAAAATATTCTAAGTAATTCTGATATTCTCCGCCGTGATGACTTTGTCCTTCAAAACGGAAATAATATTTTATCGTGCTGTCTCCCCAAGTAATTACTTTTTCTTCGCCAGTTCTATCTGTAATCGCATATCGTAATTCGTGATAATCTGCCTGACTTGCTCCTTCTGTAGCACGCAAAATTGTGCTCATTCCGCTGTCACGTTGTGCTGGCTGAGTTGGCGAAGTGTAAACACCGCTTACACGAGCAATTCTACCATCAGTTGCTTTGAAGATAAAATGCATTGTATCTTCATTCTTCAATCCTGCATTTTGTCCGTTACTGCTGATCATTCCGTAACCCATCACTTCCTGAATATTTGGCAAATACCATCTTATAAAATCTACAGGATGACTCAAACCACCGTATAGCCATTTAAACGATTGCAAAAGCGACCATTCTTTCTTTAAAAACCATCTATGATCGGCGTGATATTGCGCTTCAATTGTAATCAAATCTCCAATTAAACCCGCTTCGTAATCAGCTCTTTGTCTTTTTGCTGGTTCAAAGAAACGGGAACTTTGCCCAATGAAAACTTTCTTTCCAGTCGATTTGCTTAATTCTAACAGTTCTTTAGCATCCGAAAGATCATCGATAAAAGGTTTGGTACAAACGACATGTTTTCCACTTAATAAAGCTTGCTTTACGTGTTGTGCGTGCAGATGATCTGGTGTATAAATCGCGATAATATCAATTGACAAATCATTCAATAAATCGTCGTAATTAGTTGTGTACGAATGAAAATCAAATTCTTTTGCACGTTGCTTACACAATTCTTCGTTTCGGTCACATATTTTAACGAGTTCTAATTTTGAACTTTCTATAGCTGCCGACATTGTACTTCGTCCTTCTCCAAGTCCTAGAATGGCTATTTTTAACATGAGGTGTGGTTATTTTAGATTGTTGAGTTTAGATTTTAGATTTTTTTGCCACAGATTAAAAGGATTTTCACAGATTAGAAAAAATCATTTTAATCCTTTTAATCTGTGGCAAAATATTATTTTGTTTCTACTTTGTTTAAGAAAATCCAGGTTTCGTCTGGTTTTGCGCCTTCAATTCCGCTTTGGTATTTTTTCATTAAGGCGTTCCAATCGTCTACACGAGGATTATTTTGTGTTGTTTTCGGATTCAGTTTATCCAAACTTTCTTCTTTCGGAATACTGATTATCAAGATTAATTGCCTGTCTTTTTTGAAAACCTGCAATTGCTGGAAATCGGCGTTACAGAAGCCTTTTGCAACTTCTGGCCATTTTTCGAATTGTGTTTTATGATATTCCACATATTCTTTTTGGAGTTTTTCATCAGCAGGAAGATTCGCTGTTAAAACAATATTTTCCCAATCCGATGCTGGTTTTGAATCTTTACATCTTTCGAAGTTTTGAAAATCATAAACCAAATCTTCATAGATTTTAATTTCTAAAGAAGGAAAAGCGCCCGCCAGTTTTCGTTTTGTTCTTTCCGGCTGATTCATTTTTCCGTAAATCACCAAATGATTTTTCCATTGGTACAATTCCTGACCTACAATTCTAAATCCGGTTAAAGTCGATTTGATTTTTTCAATATCAAAATCAGAACCTATCAATTCGATTGCATACGGTTTTGGCATTTCCTGCAATCCCCATTTTTCATCAATTACAACTTCTTTTTCTAAATCTTTGTAAGGCGCCCTGATTCCGGCTGCATCTTTAATTTTAGTGCTTACATATGGATCATTGTGTTCCCAAATATTGCCTTTTGGACCATTATGGTTTTTAAGGATTTTCTTTTCGGCAATCCAGTTGTTTTTAATCGTAAAACCTTCGCTACCTTCATCGGTATACAAATACAGCCATAAAAACGGATCGTGAGCGTATGGACTGTGGTAAACCTTGTCGATATAATTTTCTTCAATTCGGCTTCCTGGCTGAGCCGAAAGCGTGTAAATTCCAGCAACATCATGTAAATGTTTGGCATAATGATGAATTTTATTTCCCAGAATTTTATTGTTCTGCATCACGTTTGGCGTATGCGTCCAACCCCATCCCATTGCCATTCCGGAATACGATACATCCGAAATTTCGTTGTGTTCAATTGTGATGTTTCTAACAAAACCAGCGCTGATTCCCAGAGTTCCCCAATCTTCATTGGTTACATTGGTAATTAAATTATCCGAAATCACTTCATCAGAACACATTTCCCTTTCATCTTTTATGATTAAAGGCAAATGCGCTTCAAAAGCTTCTTCAGAGAAAATTCCAACATTGATGGCACTTCCGCCAATATCTTTAAATAAATTTCCTTTTACGGTATTGTGATTTGTTCCTTTATTTAAATCTAAACCAGTTGAAGCCAAATGCTCAAAACGGCACGATTCAAACTGAATGTTATTCGCATAATTCACTTCTACGGCAGCGCGAGGTCGTCCAACCCAGGCTTGATTTTCTAAACTTGCCTGATTTGGTGTTCCTGGCTGTTTCAATTTATAAGCATCTAACAAATACAAACCAGATTGCAACGGCACATGACCTTGCTGTGACGGACGAAGCCAGTTGCTGTACTGAAACGAAATTCCTTTAAATTGAAAATGATGAACAGGAGAATCGATTGTCCCTTTTACTTCAACCAGATTTTCTAAAACAGGCGCAGTTACAATTGCCGAATTAATATCTTCTCCAGCTCTCGGAATGTAATAGATTTTAGCATTTTTTTTGTCCAAATACCATTCTCCAGGCTCGTTTAAAAGCGAAAAAGCATTGTTTAAGAAATAAGCCGAATTCCCGTTGTTTTTAGAAATCCACGGCGCTGGCCACGGATGCTCGCTTTGAATACGGCTTTCTGGTTCTTCAAACGAAAGTTTAGCGCTATCTTTTTGAACTTCAATATTTTTGATACGTAGGTTGGCATTCGACCACCATTGCACAATAAACATTTCCATTCCCGGTTCGAACTTAACCGATTTATCTTTAAACGGAATCCAACAGGTTTGTTCTTCGTGATTCCAAGATAAAATACGTTCCATTGTGGTTCCCGCAGTATTTTTGGCTCTAACTGCTTTTTTTTCGTTTATCCATAATTGTCTGTAATCAATCAGACTTCCTGCTTTTTTAGGAGCATCTGCCACCCAAACAGAACCTTTTTTAAGTCCGTTAATAACGGTTGTCGATTTTGTCCAGTTTTTAATTTCGATTCCACCGCTTATAATGGGTCTTGCATTTACATCGGCTTCAATTGTTGTTGGGCTGTCTGCAGTTCCAGAATCTTCTGGTCGCACAAATAAAGGTTCGTTTAAATAATACATTCCGTTCATTACTATGATTCGGATTCCGTCTTTTATAGATGGATCTTTTAAACGACGAAGTTCTCTGGCTTTTCGCATTGCCATGTGAACCGTTGCCAACGGATTTGATTTTGTTCCGATGTTCGAATCTTTTCCTGATGGTGAAACCCAGATTTCAGCACCACTTGCCGAAATTGTGAATACCAGTAAAAAAACGACTAGTAATTTGTTGAAAGGAATTAAACGCATTATTTATAGTATTGATTTTTTTCTTGAGATAAAATTACGAGGCATTTATTTAAAGCGCTATAATTTTTACAAATAATTGTATTTTTAACACTTTTGCCAAATAACAGGCACAATTTAAAAGAATATAAAATTACGAGCATCCTGTACCCTCCTGTAATATTGACTTCAAGACATTCATTTCGAAAATTCGGCTTTTAATTATCCTTTCATTTCCGAATCAAAAAAAGTTAAATTCATAAAAAATCTGTGATAAACTCACTAAAACTGTCATTTCATATTATTTTTTTAATAGATTTGTGTAATCGATTACATTGAATATTTCAAATTAAAAAACAGTAATTTTATTTATTGAATAAAAATTTCAGCAATAAAAAATTGAATTAATAGTGAATCGATTTCTCAAAAAAGACTTTTAACTATAATACAATAAGAATGAAAACTAACCGAAAAAACCTTTTATGTATTGCTCTCGCCTCTTTTGCTTTGAGTTTCAATACAGTTTCTGCACAGAAATCTGCTGACACGTATAAAAATATTGAATTTAAAATGGCTGAAGTACAGGAACCTGTAATTCCGCAGTACAGTGTGAATCTAAAAGACTTTGGAGCAGTAAATGGCGGTTACGTTTTAAATACAAAAGCTTTTGCAGATGCTATTGATGCACTTTCGAAAAAAGGCGGTGGAAAACTGATTATTCCACCTGGAATTTGGCTAACGGGTCCAATCATTCTAAAAAGTAATATTGAGCTTCATGCAGAAAGAGGCGCATTAATCAAATTCAGTACCGATAAATCTTTGTATCCAATAATCGAAACCAGCTTCGAAGGTTTAAACATTTGGCGATGCATCTCTCCTATTTATGGCAAAAATTTAGAAAATATAGCATTTACAGGAAATGGTGTTTGGGATGGTTCTGGCGAAGCTTGGAGACAAGTTAAAAAGAGTAAATTGACAGATGAACAATGGAAGAAATTTGTAGCTTCTGGCGGAGTTTTAAATGAAAAGAAAGACAGCTGGTATCCTTCTGAACAATATCTAAAAGGAGCTAAAGGTGCCGATCAGAACATTCGTCTTGATTTAAAAACGAAAGAAGATTTTGAAGCTATTCATGATTTCCTGCGTCCAGTTTTGGTAAGCATTCAAAATAGTAAAAGAGTGCTATTTGACGGACCTGTTTTTCAAAATTCTCCTGCATGGAATATTCACCCGTTATTAATTGAAGATTTAATTGTTCGAAATATAACTGTTCGTAATCCATGGTTTTCTCAAAACGGTGACGGACTTGATGTTGAATCTTGTAAAAATGTAGTAATAGAAAATTCAAGTTTTGATGTGGGTGACGATGCAATTTGCATTAAATCAGGTAAAGATAAAGACGGACGCGAAAGAGGTGTTCCTTGCGAAAATATCATCGTTAAAAACAATATCGTGTATCATGGTCATGGCGGAGTTACAGTTGGAAGTGAGATGTCTGGTGGTGTAAAAAACCTGCACGTTTCTAACTGTACTTTTATGGGAACTGATGTTGGTCTTCGTTTTAAAAGTACTCGCGGACGTGGCGGTGTTGTAGAAAACATTTATATCTCTGATGTTTTTATGACTGATATTCCATCTCAAGCAATTTCATTTGATTTGTATTATGGCGGAAAATCTATTGCTGAAACTTTAGCAGAAGGTGGAAATACTGTTAGCACAAAAGCAATTCCGGTAAACGAAGAAACACCTCAGTTTAAAAATATTGTGATCAAAAATATTACAATCAAAGGCGCTCAACAAGCAGTATTTTTACAAGGTCTTCCTGAAATGAATTTAGAAAACATTGAAATCACAAACCTAATTGCAAAAGCACAAAAAGGTTTTTCTATAATTGATGCTAACGGAATTAAAATCAGCAACGCACAATTGGATATTGAGGCTAAAAATGCTTTCGAAATTTATAATACTAAAAACCTTTCCCTGAAAAACATCGAGTTTAATCCTTCTTCATCAAATGCGATTACAATTAATGGTGAAGCGAGCAAGAATATTGATTTAAGTGGTTCTTCTGCTAATTTTTCTAAGACGACTACTATCGATAAAAATGTGCCTAAGAAAGCTGTTAAATTCTAAAAACGAGATTCTATGTTCAATTCTATAAACAGCTCGAAATTACTGGCATCTGCTTTTTGTGTTTTTTCATTTTTGTGCTCCAATGCACAGTCAAATAGTGAAATAAGCACAAAACCTTTTACTGATGGCACTAATCATTGGTACTTTATAAAAGACAAAACCAATATCATAAATCCGATTCCGAATCAGCCGAAATATGCTGAAACAGATTATACTAAAATTGCAGATAATATTCTGTATTTCCAGCGTGATAATGGTGGGTGGCCAAAGAATTATGACATGAAAGCTATTTTAACGCCACAGCAAATAGATAGCGTAGTTAAAACAAAATACATAGAACATACTACTTTCGATAATGAAACGACTTATACTCATATTCATTATCTGGCACAGGTTTATACGCTCACAAAAGATCCGAGGTATAAAGATGGATGCCTACGTGGAATTAATTTTGTCATAAAAGCACAATATTCAAATGGCGGCTGGCCACAATATTTTCCTTTAGAAAAAGGTTATAGCCGACATATTACTTTTAATGATGGAGCGTATATGGGCATCATGAATCTTTTAAAAAAGATTGTAAATAATGATCCTGATTATGCTTTTATTGACGCTAAAACCCGAAAAAAAGTAGTCAACGCTTACCAAAAAGGATTGGATTGTATTTTGAAAATGCAAATTAAAGACAATGGAAAATTGACTGCTTGGTGCCAGCAACACGACGAAATAACACTTGAACCTGCTTGGGCACGTAAATTTGAACCGCCAAGCATCTGTAATGCCGAAAGCGTTGATGTAGTTTTGTTTTTAATGGATATTGAAAATCCAGATGCAAAAATTATTAATGCAGTACAAGGCGCAATAAAATGGTTTCAGGATTCTAAAATCTATAATACCAGAGTTGAAAGTTTTGCTGCTGAAGAAATGGAATCCAAATACAAGAAAATCAAAAATGACGTAAGAGTCGTGCACGATACAACTGCTCCACCTATTTGGACTCGTTATTATGAACTTAAAACACATCGCCCTTTATTCTCTGATCGTGACAGTGAGTTTTTATATTCTTTAGCCGAAGTAAGCCGTGAAAGAAGAACGGGCTATGCTTGGTACACCGATAAACCTGAAAAGGCTCTGAAGAAATATCCTGAATGGCAGAAGAAATGGGCTCCGGAAAATAATGTTTTGAAAAATTAGAAATAATTTTTAACATTTCGACCGAAGTCACATTTTCAAATATAGCCCGTGGTTTCCACCACGAAGACGCAATATTGAAACGTCTAGCATTGTGTTCCCGTGGTTGAAACCACGGGTTATATTTTTTATTATTCTAAATAATAGGCCAACGGCCTCAAAGCATCACCATAGGGCAACGCCCTATGAATTGATATAGACCAGCATAAAAAAGCCCTAAAAGGGCGTAAGCATAATCGTCATGTAATTGCTTACGCCCTTTCAGGGCTTTTTTACATATGCCTATCTGCGGTCACTGGGTGTTGCCCAGTGTTCATGGTATGAGCCTTTCAGGCTCTTATAATCTATGAGCTAACTTCTAACTCATAACTTATAAAACTCGTTCGCATTCTCAAACCAAATCTTATTCTGATCTTCAATTGAAAACTTCGAAATATAATCTTCCAATGTTTTTACCACTTCACTATAATCAGAAGCAACATTAAGAACTGGCCAGTCTGAGCCGTACATTAATTTATCAACTGAAAAGTTTTCAAAAATTACATCTAAATACGGTTTTAATTTTTTTGGTTTCCAGTTTTTCCAGTCGGCTTCTGTGACCATTCCTGAGATTTTACACCAGACGTTTTCGTACTTTGCAATTTCTTGAATTCCCTTTTGCCAAGAATCAATACTTCCCGATTTGATATCTGGTTTGGCAATATGATCGATTACAAACTTTTGATTTGGAAAATCTTTTACCAAACTTATTGCCGCTGGTAATTGACGTTCGAAGATCAATATATCGTAAGTATAATCAAATGCTTTTAAAGCCGCAATTCCTCTTCTAAATTCTGCTCCAAACATAAAATCATCCGCTTCGCCTTGAACGACGTGTCTAAAACCTTTCAGCTTTTTTTGATCTGAAAAGAATTGCAAACGCTCTGCAATGTTTTCATTTCGTAAATCGATCCAGCCGACAACTCCTTTTATGAAATCATTTTTAGAAGCTAAATCCAATAGAAAATGAGTTTCTTCTTCTGACTGACTTGCCTGAACGGCAACACATCCTTCAAAATGATTTGCCTTTAATAATGGCTGTAAATCTTCAGGAAGAAAATCTCTTTGGATATTCTCCATCGTTTCATCAATCCAGCTGTCTCGAACGGGATCAAACTTCCAAAAATGCTGATGGGAATCTATTCTTTTACTCATATCTTTTTAATTAACATCGCTGATTAATGCACGGTCTAAATGTACGTAACCTCCATCCACAAAAACAAATTGTCCTGTAGTATGCGATGATTTTTCAGAAATGATAAAAAGAGCCGTATCTGCAATTTCTTCTGTTTTGGTCATTCGGCTTTCTAATGGAATCGTTTTACTAATTTTTTTCAAAACTGCCTCTCCATCTGGCAAAGTTTTAATCCAATCTTCGTAAGCTGGCGTATAACTTTCAGCAATAATAATAGCATTAGAACGAATTCCGAATTGGATTAAATCTACCGCCCATTCTCTAGTTAATCCTAAAACGCCACCTTTCGCAGCAGCGTAACCAGAAGTTCCGCCCTGCCCTGTTAAAGCCACTTTTGAACCAATATTTAAGATATTACCTTTTGATTCTTTTAAGTATGGAAGTGAATATTTAGCTAAAAGAAAATAACTTACTACATTCAATTTCAATGAATCCATAAATTCCTCGTAAGAAGCATCCAATCCTGCACCATCATTTACACCAACATTATTGATTATAGCATCGATTCTTCCATATTTAGCTCCAATTACTTTTACAGCATTTTCTATCGCGACAGGATCGGTTACATCAGTTTGTACAAATAGTGAATTAACACCTCTTTTTTGAAGTCTTTCCACGTATTCGAAACCTCTAGCATTTCTGTCAACTAAGACTGGAATGGCACCTTCATCTGCCAATCTGTTGACAATCGTTTCTCCGATACTGCCTTCTTTTCCAGCCGAACCAGAAACGACCACTATTTTATTTTTTAAGTTTAAATCCATTTTTTTTGTGTGTTAAATGTGATTTGTAAGATGTGAAAAGTGAAATACATTCAACTTAAACTTGCACACATTTCACATTTCACTAATCACTTTTCACTAATCACTTTTCACTAATAACTAATTACTCTATTTCAATCAACGCCTTAATCACATTATTCTTCGGATCAATCAGTTTCCCAAAATCAGTAATCATTTCAGCAAAACTAGTTCTGTGCGTGATATATTTCTTCGGATCAATCTTACCTTCTTTCAGACATTTCATTACATATTCGAAATCTTCAATAGTCGCATTTCGGCTGCTCATTAAAGTCGATTCTCTTTTGTGGAAATCTGGGTGACTAAAACTTAATTCTCCCTTTTGAAGTCCGACCAAAACAAATCTTCCGCCGTGTGAAATATAATTAAAAGCGCTGTTCATTACTTTCTGATTTCCAGTAGCATCAATAACCACATTTGCCATGTCACCGTTTGTCAATTCAGCCAATTTTTGCGCAACATCATCGTTTAACGGATTAATCGTTTCATCTGCATTTAGTTCTGTTTTACAGAAATTTAACCTGTAATCGTTAATATCCATTACAATTACTTTTGCTCCTGCAATTTTAGCAAACTGAATTAAACCAATTCCAATTGGTCCTGCTCCCATTACTAAAACGGTATCTGTTGGTTTTACTGTCGCTCTTCTAACGCCGTGCGCCGCAATTGCCAAAGGTTCAACCAAAGCCAATTCATCATAATCTAAACCTTGACCGTGCAATAAATATTGTTCTGGAATCGAAACATATTCCGCCATTCCGCCATCAATATGAACACCAAAAACTTTAATATTTACACAGCAGTTTGTTAGTCCATTTCTGCAGGCAACACACTTTCCGCAGTTAAAATACGGAATAAAAGTTACTTTATCTCCCGGTTTAAATCCTTCTGCATTTCCCTTTACATATTCAGCAGCCAATTCGTGACCTAAAATTCTTGGATATTCAAAATACGGTTGAGTTCCGCCAAAAGCGTGAATATCAGTTCCGCAGATTCCGATTCTTTTAATTTTCAATAAAACTTCTCCCTCTTTTGGTTCTGGAATATTGGTTTCTTTTAATAGAAATTCCTGCGGTTTTTCGCAAACAATATATTTCATTTTATACTTTCTTAAATTTTATTTTTGATATGCTACAGCTTTCTGTTTGCTTGTTCCTAAACCTTCAATTCCCAATTCAACAACATCGCCTGCTTTAATATAAATCGGATCTGGTTTAATTCCCAAACCAACTCCCGGAGGCGTTCCTGTACTGATAATATCGCCCGGAAGCAAAGTCATAAACTGACTTAAATAATGTACCAAATAAGGGATTTTGAAAACCAAATTTAAGGTATTGCTGTCTTGGTATTTTTTACCATTTACTGTCAGCCACATCTTTAAATTGTCCACATCAATGATTTCATCTTTTGTAGCCAAAAATGGACCAAGAGGCGCAAAAGTGTCGCTTCCTTTTCCTTTTGCCCATTGTCCGCCGCGCTCTAGTTGAAATGCTCTTTCGCTATAATCGTTCAATAAAGCATAGCCAGCAACATAATCTAAAGCTTCTGCTTCTTCAACATAACTTGCTTTTTTGCCAACAACGAAAGCCAATTCTACTTCCCAGTCTGTTTTTTCGCTATTTTTTGGAATAATCAAATCATCATCTGGACCGCACAAAGAAGTTGTTGATTTGAAAAAAATAATAGGTTCTGTCGGAATCGGCACATTGGTTTCTTTACAATGATCAATATAATTTAAGCCAATGCAGATAATTTTTGAAGGGCGAGCCACAGGAGAACCCAATCGTACAGAAGCATCAACTTCTGGTAAAGTTGGGTTGCTTTCTAATGCTTTTTGCAATTTTTCTAATCCGTTTTCTTCAAAGAAACTTTCGTTAAAATCGGTTACAATCGAAGAAACATCATATCTCTTTTCTCCAATCAAAACTCCAGGTTTCTCTTTTCTGATTTCTCCAAAACGTATTAATTTCATAATCGTATATTTTTAATTGTTATTTTATTTTTTCTGATGAAAAGTCTTCATCAATCGTATAATCATCTTAGAAATTCTGCTTCTTATCCATTCGAAATCATGTAAAAAAGTAAATCAAAATTAATAAATGTAAAAAATACAATTACAAAAGTACTTTTTAAAAATTAATATCCGAGATATATTTCATTTTCTACCTTTAAAAATGATCAAACTTCAATAAATTATAACATTTTTTAAACGGTTTGTAAAAATTATATCACTATTTATCACTTTATGTAAAAAAGATTTCTTAAAAATAAATGATTTCTTGTTCATATCAATCTTATTCCTACTTTTGTAATTGTATTTTTTACATTTATTAATACAATCGATTACATTATCAAAAAATCCCATACAAAATGATAAAATTAAAAGGCATAACTTGGAATCATACAAGAGGTTTGCTTCCTATGGTTGCCACATCGCAGCGTTTTACAGAATTACATCCTGAAGTTGAAATTTCTTGGGAGAAAAGAAGTTTACAAGAATTTGCAGATGCTTCTATCGAAGACTTGGCCAAAAGATTTGATTTATTGGTAATCGATCATCCTTGGACAGGTTTTGGAGCGCAGACCAAAGCGATTCTTCCGTTATCTGATTATTTATCAAACGAATATATTAAAGATCAAGAAAGTAATACTGTTGGAAAATCATACGGAAGTTATGTTTTTCATGATAAATTATGGGCGTTGCCAATTGATGCTGCAACTCCAGTTGCCTCTGCCCGCTTGGATCTTTTGGAAAAAAACAATTTAGAAGTTCCTAAAACGTACGACGATTTATTAGCATTGGCTAAAAAAGGTTTAGTTGCTTTTGCTGGAATTCCGGTTGATGTTTTAATGAGTTTTTATATGTTTTGCTGTAGTTTGGGTGAAGCTCCTTTTCAGTCTGAACAAAAAGTGATTTCTGAAACAACAGGAATCAAAGCACTTCAAATGTTTAGAGAACTGACGCAGTTGATTGATCCATCTAACTTTAATCGTAATCCTATTCAGGTTTATGAAGCGATGGTTAATTCAGACGAAATTGCGTATTGCCCGTTTGCTTACGGTTATTCTAATTATTCTCGCATTGGCTACAGCCAAAACCTTTTACATTTTTATGATTTAGTAAAATTGAATGAGAATCCAATGATTTCTTCTTTGGGAGGAACTGGATTGGCTGTTTCTTCATTCAGCGAACATATTGAAACTGCCATAAAATATGCAGAATTTACTTGTTCATCACAGGTTCAGCAAAATATTTATACTGACAATGGCGGTCAGCCGGGTCATTTGCAAGCTTGGAAAAGCGAGAGAATTAATGGCGTGACGCATGATTATTTCAAAAACACACTTCCTGCTTTAGAACGCGCTTTCCTTCGTCCGAGATATTATGGGCATATGTATTTCCAGGATCATGCTGGAGATGTGGTTCGTAATTATTTGATGAATGGCGGAGACGAATTAAAAGTTTTGGAAGAAATGAATTCGCTTTACGCGGAATCTCTAAAAATCCAGACCGTATGAGACCTTTAGAAGGATTAGTTGTTCTGGAATTCTGCCAGTTTTTAGCAGGTCCTTCAGCTGGATTAAAACTAGCCGATTTGGGTGCACGCGTTATCAAAATTGAGCGTCCTATAAAAGGTGAAGCCTGCAGACAATTGAGCATCAAAGATTTATTTGTTGATGATAGCAGTTTGCTTTTTCATACGATTAATAGAAACAAAGAATCTTTTGCAGCCGATTTGAAAAATCCTGACGATTTGGTTTTAATTAAAAAACTAATCGAAAAGGCTGATATTATGACGCATAATTTCAGACCTGGAGTGATGGAAAAAATCGGTTTAGATTTTGAAAATACGCTTTCTATAAATCCGCAGATTATTTACGGAACCATTACAGGTTACGGAAATGAAGGACCGTGGGCAAAAAAACCGGGACAAGATTTATTGTTACAATCGCTTTCTGGATTAAGCTGGTTAAGTGGACGTAAAAGCCAAGGCCCAGTTCCTTTTGGTTTGGCTGTAGCCGATTTAATGTGTGGCAATCATTTTGTACAGGGAATTTTAGCAGCGCTTTTAAAAAGAGCCAAAACAAAAAAAGGAGTTTTGGTTGAAGTTAGCTTATTAGAATCTATTCTCGATGTACAATTTGAAGCCATTACTTCTTTCTTAAACGATGGCGGGCAACAGCCTGAAAGAGGTGACATTAAAGGAAGTGCACATGCTTTCTTAAGCGCTCCTTATGGCGTTTATCCAACTCAAGACGGATATTTATCGCTGGCAATGGGCGATTTACTTTTTATTGGAAAAACCTTAGGATTAGATTTAAACGCTTTCGCTGATAAACACCTTTGGTTTGAAAAACGCGACGAAATCAGAACGATTTTGAGCGAAAAAATTCAAACCCAAACTTCTGATTATTGGATTGAAATCTTGCAGAAAGAAGGCATCTGGTGCGGAAAAGTTTTCAATTATGAAGAACTGGATAATCAGCCTTTTGTAACTGAATTACAGCTGAAACAAACCGTAAAAAATACCGAAGGCGAAACTTTGGTAACCACCAGAAGTCCAATACAATTGGATGGTGAGATTTTATTAAGTGAAAAAGCAGCGCCAAAAGTAGGACAAGACAATTTGATTATACACGAACAATTTTTAAACGATTTGAAATGAAACCATTAGAAGATTATTTAATTGTAGATTTCAGTCAGTTTCTTTCGGGGCCGTCAGCGAGTTTACGTCTGGCCGATTTGGGAGCGCGTGTGATAAAAATTGAAAAACCGGGAACGGGAGATATCTGCCGTACTTTATATACTTCTGATTTGATTATGAACGGCGAATCGTCTGTTTTTCATACCATCAACAGAAACAAAGAATCTTTTGCAATTGATTTTAAACAGCCAGAAGAACTTCAAAAATTAAAAAAGTTATTAGCGAAAGCCGATGTTGTCATGCATAATTTCAGACCTGGAGTTATGGAACGCATTGGTTTAAGTTATGAAGATGTAAAAAGTATTAATCCAAATGTAATTTATGGGTCAATTTCAGGTTTTGGAGAACATCCCGATTTGAAAGATTTACCGGGTCAGGATTTGCTTTTACAATCTTTAACCGCTTTGACTTGGCTGAGCGGTAATCAAGAAGATGGCCCAGTTCCAATGGGATTGTCGATTGTTGACATGCTTGCCGGAGCACATTTGGCGCAAGGAATTTTAGCTGCTTTATACCGAAAAGCAACGCATAATATTGGAGCAAAAATTCAAGTCAGTATGTTGGAATCGGCATTTGATTTTCAATTTGAAACCATTACGACGTATTTTAATGACGGAGGCGAATTGCCTGTTCGAACTAAAACCAATAACGCGCACGCTTATTTGGGCGCTCCATACGGAATTTACAAAACCAAAAACGGTTATTTAGCGCTTGCGATGGGATCTATTCCTGTTTTGGCTTCTTTGCTACAATGTGATGCTTTATTGGCTTTCCCAGAAAATAAATTCACGCTTAGAGACGAAATCAAAAATATACTTGCAGAGCATTTGCAAACGCAGGAAACACAGTTTTGGCTGGACATTTTAGAACCTGCAGACATTTGGTGTGCAGGAGTTTTAAACTATCAGCAGTTATTTGCTGAATACGGATTTAAGGTTTTGAATTTTACCCAGCAAGTCGAAATGTTGGATGGATATACATATAAAACAACGCGCTGTCCGATAAAAATCGACGGCGAATATCTTATTTCAGGAAAAGGTTCTCCGAAACTGGGTCAGGACAACGAGAAAATTATTAAAGAATTTATTGACTGTTAATGGAAAAAATTAGAATCGCCGTTCGTAAATTCGATCCTTTCGAAAGTACACTTCGAAAATTATGGGATGCATTTTCACTTCAAAACAATATAAAAATGGAAGCGGAAATGGTTGCCTTAGAACTTCATGATTTATATGAAACTACAATTTCAGAAAAAGGTCTAAAAGAAGGAAAATGGGATATTGCCCACATCAATACCGATTGGATTTTTGATGCTGTAAACGAAAATGCGGTTCTTAATTTATTTCCATTAATTGGCGAAAATCCGCCTGAAAATTATCCTTTTGGATGGCACAAATCACTTTTGCATTTGCAGAAACTAAGTAACGGCATTTTCGGACTTCCTTTTCATGACGGTCCAGAATGTTTGATTTATCGAAAAGATTTATTCGAAAACAAAACGGAGAAAGAGAATTTTAAAAAACAGTTTGGTTACGAACTTTCAACACCAAAAACATGGCAGGAATTCGCAGAAATAGCCACATTTTTTAATCGTCCCGAGCAAAATTTATACGGTGCTGTTTTTGCCAATTATCCAGACGGACATAATATGGTTTTTGATTTCTGTTTGCAATTGTGGACACGCGGTGGTTCATTATTAAACAAAAAAAATCAGATTGACATTCATAATGAAGCAGCGATAAAAGCATTAGATTTTTATCGAAAAATGGTCAATGACAAAAATGCGGTTCATCCAAAATCGAGAGAATTTGGTTCAGTTGAAGCAGGTTTGGCTTTCGCCGAAGGACAAGCTACAATGGCAATCAATTGGTTCGGGTTTGCTTCTATGGCGGAAGTAATTGAAGAATCTAAAGTGAAAGGAAAAATCGATATCACTTCCCTCCCATCTGATCCGGGGCATAAAACAGCTTCTTTGAATGTATATTGGTTATATACTATCGGCTCAGGAAGCAAGCACAAAAAATTAGCTTACGATTTTCTAAGATTTGCCACTACACCCGAAAGCGATAAACTATTAACTACTGAAGGCGGTATTGGATGCAGAAAATCAACTTGGAAAGATGCAGAAATCAATACTTTGATTCCATTTTATCATAAACTGGAAATGCTTCATGAAAATGCATTGACACTTCCTCAAACGCCAATCTGGCCAAAAGTAGCTGAATTGATTGATAGCACTGTTTTAAAAGCCATTGAAACCGATATTCCATCTGAAATACTTTTAGAAGAAACTCAGAAAAAAATTAGAGAATTAAGTCAAGGAACAACATTACACAGCTCTGTCAAGAATTAAAATTGGCAGGCTTAATTTCAAAATATAGAACAAATGAATATTCCCTATAAACCTTTACTTCCCCAAACAGAACAGCCCATTGTGATTATTGGAGCGAGCGGTATTGTAAAAGATGCGCATCTTCCTGCATACGAAATGGCTGGTTTTAAAGTTTTTGGTATTACAAACAGAACGATTTCGAAAGCATACGATTTACAGAAACAATTCAAAATCGATCATGTTTTTGAAAGTGTTGCCGATGCGGTTAAAAATGCGCCGTCAAACGCTGTTTACGATATTACGGTTTTACCTGATCAGTACATCGAAATTTTAGAACAATTGCCAGACGGAGCTGCAGTTTTGATTCAGAAACCAATGGGAAATGATTTGGCTCAGGCTCGTGAAATTGTCGAAGTCTGTGAAAGAAAAAATCTGGTTGCTGCAATCAATTTCCAATTACGTTTTGCTTCTTTTGTAAGTGCAGCCAGATATTTAATCGATCAGGGAATTATTGGCGAATTATACGATTTAGAATTTAAAGTTACCGTAAATACGCCTTGGGAATTGTTTCCTTTAATTAAAGAACATCCAAGATTGGAAATTCTTTTCCATAGCGTGCATTATATTGACTGTATTCGATCTTTTCTGGGAAATCCGAAAAGTGTATTGGCAAAAACGGCCAAACATCCGCTTAAAAAATTATCATCAAGCCGATCTACTATTATTTTGGATTATGGCGAAGATAAACATGTTGTGATCAATACAAATCACGATCATCATTTTGGTCCAAAACACGAAGAAAGCTACATTAAATGGGAAGGAACAAAGGGAGCAGTTAAAGCAAAAATGGGCTTGTTAATGAACTATCCTGACGGTCTTCCTGATGTTTTTGAGTATGCATTGCCCAAAAAAGATAATGAAAATGAATACGAATGGACAGAAGTAAAATTGGAAGGTTCGTGGTTCCCAGAAGCTTTTATTGGTGCAATGTCTAATCTGATGCGTTACAAAGAAGGTTCTGACTCAACATTGTCTGCAAGTGTCCAAGATGTTTTGGGGACGATGAAAGTTGTAGAAGCTTGTTATGAAAGTAACAAAAACGGCGGAATTTCTTTTGATGAAGTGTAATTAAAACACTATATTTCAAAACCAAAAAACAAAATTTAAGTCCTCTTCAAAACAAACCTGATTTTGAAATCTATTTGAAAGAGCTGGCGAATAAAAAGAATAAATTATGTATTTTAAATCAACTTTTTTCGAAGATTATCAAATCGACGACAAACGAATAACTTTAGGCAGAACAATTACAGAAACTGACTTCGTAGTTCATGCCGGACACACAGGAGATTTCTTTCCTCATCACATGGACGAAGAATGGTGTAAAACACAACCTTTCGGACAAAGAATCGCACACGGAACCATGGTTTTTGCCATCGGAATCGGATTAACTGCTTCAGAAATAAATCCGGAAGCTTTTTCTAGAGGATATGATAAAATGCGTTTTGTAAAACCAGTTCATATCGGCGATACTATTCACTCTGAAGTAACTATTTCTGAAAAAGGCGAAGCCAAAAATCCTGAAATGGGAGCTGTTACAGAACATGTGGAAATTATTAACCAAAGAGGTGAAGTAGTTCTTGTTTGCGATCACCTTTTATTTGTGAAAAGAAAATCTTAAATATTAGCTTTATAACAATCTCGCAAAGTCGCAAAGACGCAGAGTTAAAAGTAAAGCAATTTGAAAGACTTTGCGATTCTGCGACTTTGCGAGAACCACTAAAAAACAACTTAAAACTATCACACGAATGCAAATTACAAACCAAGCCGGCGATCAACATGAAGTGCCAACAGAAGGAGGAAATCAAAAGCAATATCTATTGCCTTTTATCCTCGTTACATGCCTATTTTTTCTGTGGGGAATGGCTCACAACTTAGATTCAGTTTTAATTCCGCACTTGAAAAAAGCGTGCGAATTAAACAATCGCCAGTCTACTCTTATTGATACTTCTGTATTCTTCGCTTACTTCATTATGGCGATTCCTGCAGGAATGCTGATTAAAAGATTTGGTTATAAAAACAGTATAATTACTGGATTATTAGTTTTTGCATCAGGAGCCTTTTTGTTCGTTCCAGCAGCTAATACCAGAACTTACGAATTGTTTCTATTTGCTCTTTTTGTAATTGGATGCGGTTTAACTATCTTAGAAACCAGTGCAAACCCATACGCAGCGATTTTAGGACCTGCAGAATCTTCTTCTAAAAGATTGAATTTAGCAGCTTCTTTTAACGGATTAGCTGCCATGGTTGCTCCTATTGTGGGTTCATTATTTATTCTTTCGGGAACAAATCATACAAAAGAACAAATGGCGGCAATGCCAGAAACTGAAAAAGCGGCTTATTTATTGGGCGAAGCGGCTTCTGTAAAAATGCCTTATATTGTTTTAGGAAGCATCTTAGTTTTGGTCGCTGTTATATTTTATTTCGTACAATTGCCTTCAATGAAAGCAACTCATGCAGAAGCTGAAATTAAACCTGGATTTTTCTCGGTTTTAAAATTCAGACATTTAAGCTGGGGCGTTGTAGCTCAATTTTTCTATGTTGGGGCGCAGGTTTGTATTACGAGTTTCTTTATCAGAATTGCACAGCAAGGTGCTGGATTAGACGAAAAAACGGCTGGATATTATTTAGGAATCTATGGTTTCCTTTTTATGGCAGGACGTTTTATTGGAACATTCTTTTTACGTTTTGTAAAAGATTATGTTTTGTTGTCAATTTATTGTGTAATGAGTGTTTTACTTTGTCTGGTTGCTATTTACGGATCTGGAATTGTAGTGATTTACGCTCTTGGAGGAATCGGATTTTTTATGTCAATTATGTTCCCAACAATTTTCTCTTTAGGAATTAAAGGTTTGAAATCGAATACTGAAACGGGTTCTTCTTGGTTGGTAATGTCGATTGTTGGTGGTGCTATTATTCCGTACGGAATGGGAACTTTAATCGATATGAATCACGATGATATTCAGTCTGGGTATATTATTCCGTTAGTTTGCTTTTTGATCATTCTTTCTTTTGGGGCTTTTGGTCATAAAGTAAAAACTCTCTCTGAATAGTTTTTTGCCACAGATTATTTGGATTAAAAGGATTTCTTTTAGCCACGAATTACTCGAATTAGCACAAATTTATTTTTAAAAAATATTTAAATATCAATTGCCTCCAGCTTTAGCTGGAGGCAATTCATTTTAGCAACGAATTAGCATAAATTACACCCTTTTATAAAAATAAAAATTCGTGTTAATTCGTGAAATTAGTGGCTATAAAAAATCAAAAACGCCTCCAATTGGAGGCGTTTTCTTTTAGTCATGTTTATTTAATGGTGTTTGCCATTACCGTGATCGTGGTTCTTGTCTGACTTATTTTCTTTGTTTTTTCCTTTATCGTTTCCGTAATGATTTCCGTTGTTACCTTTTGGTTTTTCGCCTCTATTTTTTTGAGGTTTTCCGTGGTAACCTTTCGGATATTCAGTTCTGTGTTTTGTGTGATAATAGTACGGAGCATCTCCTCTATAATCTGTCAAAACTACTTTATAACCAGAATACAAATCATAGTTTCTATATCTTGACGGAAGTCTTCTTTCACGAACCCATTTTCCGCTGTTGTCGTAAATAAATACGCTTTGATTTACATCATAATATACATCGATGTCTGGCAAATAATAGTATCTGCTGTTGTCGTAACCTAACGGTCCCCAATTTGGAGGTGTACCAATATTTACATTTACTGATACCTGAGCTTGAGCAAAAAATGCACTCATAAAAAGCACTGAGGCGAATATAAACTTTTTCATTTCTTTAGAATTTAAATGTTAATCTTAGTAGATATTAATCGAAAGTAATGCCAAAGATTCTCGATTCAAGCATTCATTATACAAAATCATCAAACTAATCGACGGAGAGCGTTTTTTAAACGACGTACTTTTCAAAAAACCGTCTCAGGTTTTGAGACGGTTTTTATCATTATAAACAATTATTTCCAACCACCACCCAACGCTCTGTACAAATTAATAACAGCTTGTAATTTTTGCAGGTTATCATTAACTCCGTTCAATTGTGCTGCTAAAAGATTTTGTTGAGATGTTAATACATCTGTATAGTTAGTTGCCGAACTGTATTCTAAAAGTTCTTGTGTAAAGTCTACTGCTTTTTCTAAAGCTGCAATTTGTTTCGCTCTAGAATCTTCTTTTTCAACAGCCATTTGGTACGCATACAAAGCATTTGAAACTTCCTGACCAGCCACTAAAAGACTTTGTTGGAAATTGTTGTATGCTTGCAATTGTTGTGACTGCGCTGTAGTCAATCTCATTTTGTTTAAACCATGATTAAATAAAGGCTGTGTCAATCCCCCAATAATCGAATAAAAAATAGAGTGGCTGAAGAAATCATTCAACTCTAAATTTGAAAATCCAGTACTTGCTGTAAGCGTCAAACTTGGGTAAAAATAAGTTTTAGCCAAATTAGTCGACTCAAAAGCGACTCTGAAATTAAATTCCGCTTGACGGACATCAGGACGATTATTCAATAACTGTGCTGGCATTCCGATTGCAATTTGTTCAGGAATAATCTGTGTTCCTAGCACTCCTCTATCAATTGGCCCAGGTCCTTGTCCCAGTAAAATATTTAAAGCGTTTTCGGTTTCGCGGATACTTTGTTTTAAATCTGGAATTAAAACTTCGGCCGCGTGCTGATTGGCCTCACTCTGAACAACAGCTGCACCAGTTACAATTGCTCCTTCTTTTAAAGCTTTAATGGTTGCAACGTTTTCGATACGGCTTTTTAAGGTTTCTTCCGTAATTTTCAACGATTCATCATACGATAATAGCAAGAAGTAATTATTGGCAATATCAGCAATCAACTGCGTCTGAACGGCTTGTTTTGCAGCATCAGAAGCTAAATAAGTTGCTAGAGCCGCTCTTTTAGCACTGCTTAATTTTCCCCAAACATCAATTTCCCAAGAACTGCTTACGCCTAATTTGTAAGTAGTCGTTAAAGTATTAATATTGATTCCTGCCGGAAAGTTTAATCCTGCTTGAGATTGCTTGTTATGAGTTACATTGGCGTCCAACTGCAAACTTGGGTAATAAGCCAATTTACTCTGACGCAGAGAAGCTCTTGCCTGAACAATATTCTCAATTGCATTTTTCAGATTCAAGTTTTGTTCTAAACCTTTTTGAATTAATGCATTTAATTTTTCATCTTTAAAAACAGTATTCCAAGGCATGTCTGCAATTGTAGTCGAATCTTGTGTAGACTGATCACGATACAATTGATCTGTTTTTAAAGTTGTGGGACGTTCGTATTTCTTGGTAACAGAGCACGCACTAATAAGTGCGGCTGTTATTACCAGTAAAATATATTTATTAGAACTATTCGTCATTTTTGTTGTAATTAAATTTTACTCTTTGTGAGCTTCTATTAAATGAATTTCGTCTTCATCATCATCGTCATCATCATAACCATCTTTCGCTGGACCACTTATTCTTTCTTGCAAGTTTTGGAAAATGATAAACAGAACTGGAATAACAAATACCCCTAAAATGGTTCCGATTAACATACCACCAACGGCACCAGTACCAATAGATTTATTACCAACAGCACCTGCACCTTTGGCAAACATCAACGGAACTAATCCTAAAATAAAGGCAAACGAAGTCATCAGAATTGGACGTAAACGCGCTACTGCTCCTTCAATAGCAGCTTGTACAATTGGAAGCCCTTTTCTTCTTCTATCCAAAGCAAATTCGACAATCAAGATACCGTTCTTCGCCAGAAGTCCGATAAGCATGATTAAGGAAATCTGCAGGTAAATATTACTATTTAATTTAAAAATAATCGAGAATAAATACGCTCCTGCTAATCCAAACGGAATCGATAATAATACTGCAAATGGCAAAATGTAACTTTCGTATTGTGCACTCAGTAAGAAATAAACGAAAACCAAACATAAAAGGAAAATGAATATCGTTTCACTTCCTGAAGCTAATTCCTCACGCGTTAAACCTGAAAATTCATATCCATAACCTGCAGGAAGATTTTCTGCTGCCACTTCTTGAATTGCTTTAATAGCATCTCCAGAACTATAACCTGGTTTTGGTGCTCCTGTAATCGAAATTGACGTAAATAAGTTAAATCTCGAAATAGATTCTGGTCCAAAAACTCTGGTCATTTTTACAAACTCGGTAATTGGCGCCATATTTCCTGCGCTGTTTCGAACGAAAATTTTATTCAATCCTTCTGTATTAGCTCTAAATTCTGGAGCTGCTTGAACCATTACACGGTATTGTTTTCCGAATTTATTGAAATTCGAAGCATACAATCCACCATAATATCCTTGCATAGTTGATAGAATCGTATTTACAGAAACTCCTGCGTCTTTCGCTTTCGCTAAATTAATATCCATCATATACTGAGGGAAACCAGGGTTAAATGGCGTTGTCGCATATTGAATTTCTGGACGTTCAGATAATTTCGCTAAGAATTCATTATTCACTTTATAAAACTCAGAAGTCGTATGTCCTCCTTTATCCTGCAATTGGAATTCGAATCCACCACTTTGTCCAAAACCTTGAATGGTTGGAGGCGAAATAAAGAATATACTTGCTTCGCGAATACCGCTTGTTTTAGCAAAAAGCTGCCCAATTACATCATCAACACTTAAATCACGCTGATCCCAAGGATATAATTTTACAATAACCATACTGTAAGCACTACCTGCTCCAGCCGTAAAGTTCTGTCCAACAATACGAAGTGTATTTTTAACTCCAGGAATGGTTTTCGCAATACTATCTACTCTTTTAGCAATAATATCCGAACGCTCCATAGAAGCCGATGGCGGCAAACTAATATTAGCGAAAACAGTTCCCTGATCCTCTGAAGGAACGAAAGCAGATGGCGTAGTTTTCATCATATAAACCAACGCAGCACCAGCAATTACAATTGAAGCCAATGCAATCCATTTTTTCGCAGAAAGAAAACTTACAGAACGTTTGTATCGTGCTGTAACATTGTCGAATGCCACGTTAAATGAAGTATAAAAACGCTGTAAATAACTTTTATGTTTGTGATCATCTGCATGCGGTTTCAATAAAAGCGCACATAAAGCCGGACTCAAAGTCAAGGCATTTACTGCCGAAAGAATAATCGCAACCGCCAGTGTAATACCAAACTGCTTGTAGAATACTCCAGTTGATCCGTTAATAAAGGTTACGGGAATAAATACCGCAGCCATTACTAAGGTAATCGAAATAATCGCTCCCGAAATTTCGTCCATTGCATGAATAGTCGCTTTTTTAGCCGATTTATATCCGTGATCCAACTTGGCGTGAACGGCCTCGACGACGACAATCGCGTCATCGACCACAATACCAATGGCTAGAACCATCGCAAAAAGCGTCAATAAGTTGATCGTAAATCCGAATAAATTCAGGAAGAAGAACGTACCCACAATAGCAACTGGAACCGCAATTGCTGGAATTAAAGTTGATCTAAAATCTTGAAGGAAAATAAATACTACGATGAAAACCAATATAAAGGCTTCAACCAAAGTGTGAATTACTTTTTCGATAGAAGCATCCAAGTTTTCGTTAACGTCCACCATGATAGTGTACTTCATTCCTTTTGGAAAACTTTTTGCAGCTTCTTCAATCAGTTTTTTAGAATTGATAATTACATCACGAGCATTAGATCCAGGAGTCTGGCTAATCGCCATTGCTGCCGATTCTACTCCGTTTGTTTTAATGGTTGATGAATAACTTAAAGATCCCAATTCAACTTTGGCCACATCTTTAAGTCTAAGCATCTGTCCATTTCCAACAGATTTTATAACAATGTCTCCAAATTCCTGAGCGCTTGTTAAACGTCCTTTGTATTTAATTACATATTGAAATGCCTGATTTCCGTTTTCACCAAATTTACCTGGTGCTGCTTCGATATTTTGTTCTGCTAAAGCTGCCGAAATATCACTTGGAATCAGTTTGTATTGCTGCATTATGTCTGGTTTTAGCCAGATTCTCATCGAGTAATCTTTGGCACCAAAAACGGTTACATCTCCTACCCCAACTACACGCTGAATTTGCGGTACAAGATTAATCTTTGCATAGTTTTGAAGAAATGTCTGATCGTAAGCTTTATCATCGCTATATAAAGAGAAAATCAACAAGTTACTACTCTGACTTTTGGTTACTGTAACCCCAGCCTGAGTTACCTCTACTGGCAATAAACTGGTTGCTCTAGAAACCCTATTCTGAACGTTTACCGCTGCCAAATCAGGATTTGTACCAACTTTAAAGAAAACTTTGATTGATGCGTTACCATCATTTGTTGCTGTAGAAGTCATGTAAGTCATGTTTTCTACACCATTAATTTGTTCCTCAAGCGGAATTACGATACTTTTAAGTACCACATCTGCATTGGCTCCAGTATAACTTGCTGCAACGTTTACCGTTGGCGGCGCGATATCCGGATATTGGGAAATCGGTAACTCAATTAGGCCTAAAACACCTAAGATGACGATAATAACAGATATTACCGTCGAGAGTACGGGTCTTTGTATAAATTTTTTAAACATTTTTTTTATTTTAAATCGGCGTAAACTGCTTCTTGGCTTTGATTATTAGGTTTAATTTCAGTTCCTTCTTTCAATGAAGCTACTCCTTCTAATACGATTTCATCTCCAGCTTTTAAACCGCTTGTTACCACATAATAGTTTCCTGCTGAATTGTCTAGCACTGTGATATTAGCATTTGTTGTCTTTTTGTCTTTTCCTACAATAACTGCAAACATTTTATCTTGTAATTCGAAAGTGGCGCTTTGAGGAATTATAATGGCGTCTTTAACGTAGTTCGGAATTTGAACTGTGGTACTGCTTCCGCTTCTGATAATTCCTTTTGGATTTGGGAAACGTGCTCTAAAGTTTACAGTACCTGTTTCTGTATTAATTAATCCGTTTACGGTTTCTATTTTTCCTTTTTGATCATAAGTCGAACCGTCTGAAAGCAATAAAGAAACATCTGGCATACTTTTAATTTTTTGGTTTAATGAACCTCCTGCGTCTTTAGTAAAATTTAGCAGAACTTTTTCATTCATTGCAAAATATGCATATACATTACCAATACTTGAAACTGTTGTTAAAGGCTCAGCTGTATTAGAACTCACCAAACTTCCTAAACGGAAAGGTATTGAACCTACAACTCCATTTACTGGACTTGTAACAGTTGTATATCCTAAATTAACTTTAGCATTTACTAAAGCTGCATTTGCTTGCGCTAAAGATGCCATAGCTGACTCATAAGTATATTGAGCCGATTCTAAATCGTATTTGCTGATAATTCCTTTCTCAACCAATGGTTTTACCTTATTCACAGCCAATTTAGCTGAACTAACTTCTGCCTGGGCACTTTTAATGCTTGCTGTCGCAGTACGAACTTGCTGCTCATATTCTGGAGCGCTAATCTTAAATAAAGGCTGTCCTGCTTTAACTACAGCACCTTCATCAACAAAAATTTTATCAATATAGCCTTCAACTCTTGGGCGAATTTCTATATTTTGCTGTCCTTGGATACTAGCAGGAAAATCGCTGTTTAATGTCGCTGATTTTAGCTGTAATGTCACAGTCTTATATTCTTTAATCTGCGGCGCACCTCCGGCTTGAGCCGATTTATCATTTTTACCGCAAGAAGCGATAATAAGTGATGCTGCGAGGATGCTTAAAAATGATTGCTTAGTCATTGTGAAAAATGTGTAATTATCGATTATATGTGAACAAAAGAAATAAAATATAAGATACGAAAAATTTCAAATAGACGAAGAGCAAAAGAGAATCGATAAAAGTAAGATGAGAACCGATGGTTTTATTTAAAATATTAAACAAGTGTTTAATTTTCATCTTATCGGCTCTAAAATGCTTTTTAGAGACTCTAAATCCCATTTTAGCGATTACCAAAAAATTGTATTTGAATAAAATGTAATATTGTCCATAAATATCAAGAATTACAATGGGACCAAGCTTTTTCAGACCTTACTTATTTACCGGATTACACATACTGAGCTGGGTATTATTAGGCTTTATAATGCTGTTTTACATACCTTTAACTTGGAATGTAACACTACCTGGTGTCTTCTGGCTCTGGCAAATGGTCTTATTGATTTTACTGATCATCATTTTTTATTCGAATGCAAGAATTATAGTTCCAAGAACCATTTTTAAAGACAATACTTCTCCTTTTCTAGTTTGGGCTTTTATTACGATTTTTGTTATGCAGGTTATTGCATACTTTTATACTTCACAAACTGATCTTCACACCAAAATAAGTTTGATTCTAGGATTCAAAAAATATAAAAATCCTTATTTTGACAATTATGTTTTAATGCTTAGTTTACTTGTTTTAGGAATAAGCACAAGCTGGGCGATGTTGCAATATTGGCAAAAAGCGGCTCAACATAAACAAAAGTTAGAACAGGATAAAACGGCTGCAGAACTTGCAATGCTCAAGGCACAAATCAATCCGCATTTTTTCTTTAACTCGCTTAATAGCATTTATTCTCTTACTTACACCGATATTGAAGATTCTAGGAATGCGCTTCACACTTTGAGCCGTATGATGCGATATTTGCTTTACAGCACAGAAGAAAAAACAACGTTGCTGAAAGAAGCTGAATTTATGAGAGATTTCATTGCATTAATGAAACTTCGTGCCAATAGTAAACTGACTATTACGACAGATATTCCTGAAAAGATACATGATTACCCAATTGTTCCGATGTTATTACTACCTTTAGTAGAAAATGCTTTTAAACATGGTGTTCATGCCACTGATAAAAGTGAGATTTACATTAAGCTTACGCAAAATGAAAGCGAGCTGGAATTTGAAGTTGAAAACACTTATTTCGAAAAAACAGCAGTTACTGATGTAGGCGGAATTGGTTTGACCAACACCAAACGAAGACTGCAATTGATTTATCCGAATCAGCATTTTATTTCTTTTGGAGTTACGGATCACGGAACATATAAAATTAAATTGAAGATAAATTTAGAGCAATGACAGTATTAAAATGTATAGCAGTAGATGACGAACCATTGGCTTTAAGACTGGTAGAAACCTTTATAGAGCAGACTCCGTTTTTAGAATTAATTACGACCTGCGACAATGCTGTCGATGCCATGGGACTTATCAGGGAAACAAAACCAGATCTTGTTTTTTTAGACATTAATATGCCTAATTTAAGCGGAATGGAATTGGCAAGATTAATACAAGATCAGCCTGGACCTTTACCAAAAATTATTTTTACTACGGCTTACAATCATTATGCAATTGAAGGTTATAAAGTTAATGCGGTAGATTATCTTTTGAAGCCTTTTAGTTACGAAGAATTTTTGCGTGCTTCAAGCAAAGTTTTACAATTATCTGAAGAAGCCAATAATAACTTTAATACTATTGCTGCCGATGATGAATTTATCTTCTTGAAGGTAGAATATCAATGGGTTAGAATTTCGCTAAAAGATATTACGTACATAGAAAGTTTAAAAGATTATGTAAAAGTACATCTTGAAGATTCGCAGAAAGCCTTAATGTCTCTTATTTCGCTTAAAGCTCTAGAAGAAAAACTTCCTTCTTCAAAATTCATGCGCGTACATCGTTCTTTCATTGTCTCATTAGATAAAATAAGCGCCATTAGTAAAAACTCCATTTTTATTGATAAAATAGAAATAACGGTTGGCGAACAATATAAAGAAGCCTTTAAGACATTAGTCGATAAATGGCTGAAATAAATTTAGAATAAGAATTACAAAAATCATGGAAAAAAGATCAAACAAATATTACCTTACTTTAAGCCTTAAGGAATATGCAAACGGTGAAACCGAACCGGCAAAAGAACTCGGAATAGAATTTGACAATCACGATGAAATCTTTGGAATTATTGAAAGAATAAAGTCTAAAAACATTTTCGCAAACGAATCTGAAGCTGTTCAGTTTGCTTTAGGATTAAAATTATTCAGCGAAATAAAAATAAAAAACCGCAAAAATCCTCTTTTTGAAGAACTAAATGAAGTTTTTCCAGTCTTCATGAAAAAACTAAAAAGCCTTTAAAAATACCTTTAAAGGCAAGACCTCAGCTTAATACTTCTTGAATTTTAGAACGTTAAATTTCTGCTAAGAAGAGAACAAACCCTTGTTTTATGGCAATATTTTGTAACAATTTTCCGTTCCAATAAGGCATGTCCCACTAAATGCTTTCCGAAAGAAGTTTAATTTCTGTTTTTTGAAATTCATCTGCTTCATAAAAAATGGCACTAGCATTTAGGCATTCTTAATTGAAAACAAAACAGAGTATTCGCTCGAAACTAACCATTTCGATTTTTAATGAATCTCTATTCTTTCTAGAAATGTTCGGTAATGCAAAAATTTATTTTTAACCACCAAAATGAAAGCATTATGATAATTCAAAAAAGTATTTTTCTTCTAGCCGGAATTCTAGCATTGAGCAGTTGTTCTAATAACGACAATACTGAAGGAGGCACAGATCCAGGACCAACAGGACCTCCAGTAGAAACTGGAACTGCAAACACTACTTATAAACCAGCATTTTCTGGACAAACACGAGCAGGAAGCATTCAAACAACCACCGAGGTTGAATCTAAAGTAATCACCAACGGTTTAAGCGCTCCTTGGGGAGTTGCCTATCTTCCCGACGGACGCCTTTTGGTAACTGAAAAAGCAGGCAAAATTAAAATCGTAACTCAAACAGGCGTTATCAGTAATGCTTTAACTGGTGTTCCTGCTGTTAATCCTGATAGTCAAGGTGGTTTACTCGGAATTTGCCTTGACCCTGCATTTGCTACAAACCGAATGATTTACTGGGCTTTTTCTGAAATTGTTGCAGGCGGAAATATTACCGCTGTAGCGAAAGGCAGAATTTCGGACAATGAAACAGCAATTGAAAATGTTAACGTCATTTACCGTTCTAATACGCCAAATGCCAGCACATTGCACTACGGAGGCCGAGTTTTATTTGATAAAACAGGAAATCTATTTGTAAGCATTGGCGAAAGATCTGTATTAGAAACGCGCCCTTTAGCGCAATCTGTTACCAGCAGTTTGGGTAAAGTTGTTCGCATTACAACAAGCGGACAAGCAGCGCCGGGAAATCCTTCTTTTACACAAACGGGAGCTTTACCAGAACTTTATAGTATTGGACACAGAAATCCGCAGGGATTGGCAATTCATCCAACTACGGGAGAATTATGGCAAAGCGAGCATGGCCCTAGAGGTGGTGACGAAATTAATAGAATTACAGCTGGAGCAAATTACGGCTGGCCAACAATTACTTACGGAATCGAATATAGTGGTACGAAAATTGGAGAAGGAATTACGCAACAAACTGGAATGGAACAGCCTGTTTATTACTGGGATCCTGTAGTTTCGCCAAGCGGTATGACTTTCTACGCTGGAAACCGCGTTCCTGAATGGCAGAATAATCTTTTTATTGGTGCTTTGAGCGGTATGCATATTGTGCGTTTAGCTTTTAAAGACAATAAAGTGGCTGGAGAAGAAAGATTATTGGCTGGCGAAGGTCAAAGATTTAGAGATATTACACAAGGAAAAGATGAAGCATTATACGCCGTTACCGATCAAGGAAGACTTTATAGAATAGATAAAAAGTAAACTTGTTCATTATACATGCCAAAAGAAACGCCCCAAATATGGGGCGTTTGTATTTTATTATTTTTTTGTTTAAAGTTTCACGTTTTATTCCGTTACGTTTAACCTGAAACTTGAAGCCTGAAACAAAACAATTAAGCTTTTGCTTTTCTTTTTACTGTACAGCCAATTTCTTTAGTTTGTGTAATGGCTGGTTTTTGACCGCTTTTTAATGATGCGATAACCTCTTCTGCATATTTTGTCTTTTGCGGATTATTTCCTTCTGGATCATTATCGATTGCTCCTACGTATTCTACAACATTTCCTTTTGCTGTTTTAGAAACGATAAAGATGTGAGGTGTACGTTTTGCTCCATATTCATCAGTAATTTTTTGTCCTGGATCAAATAAATATGGGAAAGGATATTTCTTGTCTTTTGCCAAATCTTGCATTTTAGCAAAAGTATCTGCTGTAGAAGCTTCAGGATCGTTTGGATTGATTGCAATTACCGGATATCCTTGTGGTTTGAACTTTTTATCCAAATCGATAATTCTTTGCTCGTATCCTACTGCGTAAGGACAAGTATTGCAAGTAAAAACAACAATATATCCTTTTGCATCTTTAAAAGTTCCAAAAGAAACGTCTTTGTTGTCCACATTTTTCAGTTTGAAATCTGGTGCTGCGTCGCCCGCTTTTAGTGTTACGCCACTTTGGGCATGCGAAAGAAAAGCAGAAAATGCTAATGCTAGTAATAAGATTATTTTTTTCATAATGGTTTACAGTTTTTTATATTCAGTTAATAATTGTTCATAGGTAAATTCGCTTTCAACAAATTTTCGTTTATCATTTTTAATAAAAAGTGTTGCTGGAATACTTCCAGACCAACTTGGATCTATTCTATCAATAAATTCTTGTGGATTACTTTCGTTTAAAAGAAAGACTTCATTCTTTAAGTTTTTCCTTTTTACAAGCGGGATTACATTTGAAGTTAGTTTCGATTTAAAATCTAGACTTACTAATAAAACAGCCAGTTTTTCTGATTTATATTCTGCTCCTAATTTCTCAAAATGCGGCAGTTCTTTTATACAAGGCGCACACCAAGTCGCCCAAAAGTTAACGACGTATGTACTGTCTTTCCCATTTTTGATTCTCTCATTAAGCTGATTAATATTTATCAGTTTCACATTCTGACTATAAGCCGAAACTGAAATAATACCGAATAAAAATAGATAGAAAAAAGGCTTTATTTTCATGAGAAGAATGCTTTAGAATTAATTTGTTTCCTACAAATATAAAATAATGATAAATTAGTTTTTGTTAATGAAAGTTTAATGAGTCTTTTAAGCTACTAAGTAGCTAAGATTCTAAGGGACTAAGTTGTTTTTCAGAATCTTATTCAATTTCGTTACATCTTCTTTGTAGCGCGGATAATCTGTTATGTTTCTTACACTATGATTTTCGGTATTTGTCAATCCGATATCTTTTATTTCTACAAAAGGAGATTGCATTACTAATCCATTTAAAATACAGTCTGAAATATATTCTGAATGTGCTTCAAACTTTGGAATTGCGTTTAAATGTTTTACCATTATGGGTTTTAAAACAGCTTTTTCATTTTCTTGTATTCCTGTCATTGGAAGAAAAAGAAGAAACAGATTAGGATATTTTTCAAAAGCTAATAATTTATCCAAAGTAAAAAACCAAGCTTCAAAATGACCTCCTAAATTCCCAATATAAATATCGTTCAAGAAAAAGTTGATTTCATATTCTGCAAATTCAACTGCATAATTTAAATCATCATTTATTTCGCCTGCAACATATCTTGGATTTTCCTCTATATCTTCTTCATTGAAAAATGATCTTTCCCATTCGTATGCTTTGGTTTCATCTGTTTTTACAACTTCTAAAACCTCATCAATATTGAGTTCTTCTTTTTCATCATAGCCTCTCGACCAACAGAAATAATACTTCCAGAAAAAAGTGTTATTGTTGAGTTCATCGATTTGTATTTGCTTATTCATAACGCTTCATTACAAAAGTTTCTCAAAGATTTCTCTTTCTGAATCCGTAAGCTGTTTGCTAATTTTAGTAAAACCTTTACTTTGTCCAAACGTAGTATAGATCACACCTTCCCAGCAATAATCTGCCATTTCTTGTACATTAGTGCTACTTTCTGAATATTCTTTTAAATCTTCTTCTGTAAAATAATACGAAACAAAATTCTCTTTATTATCCAATAATAACTTCAAGCTATTTTCATTTGTAAAATAAGAAATGAAAGCTTTATTATGCGGATGTTCTTGCATTGACAAAACAGCATTGATATAGACTTTAATTGATTTTTCGTTTATTCCGAATTTCTCCAGAAACACTGGTGTAAATTTCTGCTGAATAGATTGATGTTCTCCATCTATTGTTTGATAATAATCTACTAGTGCATCAAAATACTTTTCGTCCTGCAATCCTAAAGCAAAAACAGCAAAAGTTGAAGGCATGGCACAATTTTCGGCTTCAAGATTGGTGTACCATTCGTATTTCTTTTTAGTAAGATCAATATATTCTAAAATACCATTATGCAGATTTGGATATTTTACCGCTCCAGCAAAAAAATAATTTTGTCCGCATTTTGGAAGTCCTTTTACAGGAAGCAATTCTTTTGTTTTGGACGAAAAACTAATTTCAAAACTTTTAGGAAAATCAGATTTTAGAAGGTTATTTACGAAGTTTAATGCTTTTGCATAACTTTCTTCTGTTTCGGTAATTAGTTTAAGACTTATTTTAGCAAAAACATCATTTGCTTTACCTACAAAATCTTTGTCTTTGTATTCTGTTAACTCTTTTGAAAGTTTTCCTGTTCCGTACTTCTTAAGTTGTTCTACTTCATCAGAACCTAATTCAGTTACCACATCAAAATACTCATTTGCTGTAACTGTGGCATAACTTGGTCCATACTTTATATGAGAAACAGCAATATAACATATAAAACTCAAAAGCTCTTTTTGTTCTTCTGTCAATATGGGTTTCGGAAGTTCTTCTTTTGTTTTAGGTATAAAAATCTTGTATTTGCCTTTTTTTACTCTTTCAAAACTATTAAAGACCAATTCTTCAGCTTGCAATCCTAATGTATAACGGTAGCTATCGAATCCGTTAAGTTTTCTAAGTTTTTCAACAAACGAAATGTAAAACTCTTTTGAAAAAGGTCTCGTCTGGAAAAAATATTCAATTATGGGAGATAACAGAAATTTTTCTCCCGAATCTAATAGATACGGATTCGGATATGCTTTATCAATTTTAACGGTATTATTATCAATCGCTTTAATGAATTTTTCTAAAAGCGCTTCGTTACCTTCTATTTTTACTAAATAATTTAATTCTCTCATTCTCTATTTTATTGTCACATTTTTAATTTGATTATTCTTCATCCTCTTCATCATATTCTTCATCGTCATAAGACAGATAAGACCAATCAATATCAACAAGATCAAGAATGGCATCAAATCGTCCCTGATCGCTTGATCCAATAAAAGCTCCTGTACAATTGTTTTCCTGATCGAATGACAAACTGATCACCTCATAAAAATCATCTGTATATACTTTTTGATTTTCTCTGCTGATTTCGGGAACAATCGTATAATTTTCTTCTACAAACTTTACAATTTGCGAGTCTATTTCTCCTAAGTAATTTCCATTAAATTGAAGTCCGCCCAAAGTACCGTTGAAAACTGCCATCAGCAGAAAAAAGTTCTCCGATGTCTCAGTTTCTATTTCCCAATCTGATTTTTCTATTGTGTCGTAATTGCCATATACTGACGGATTATCCTGTAATAGATCTTCCTTTTTAATTCCCCAAAAAGCTACGTTTTGATTTTCTTCATAAAAAACCAAAAAATCATCATCAGAAAATCCGATTTCATTTTCAGGTTTCAAAAGTCTGTTAAAGCAGTAATTAAGATTTTCTTCTTTCCCAAGTTCCAGATAATATTCTTTGATTTTTGAAGGAAGTTTTACGTTTAATGTTTTCTCAAGATCGAGAATCTGTTTTTCTGAAAATCCGTAGTTTTCATTTCCAGATAGGCTGTAAAGGCGTTTAATTTTTTGAATATAATTCATCTTTGACTTCTATTTTTACGAAGTGAAAAATAAACAATTAATTACAAGCCTGCAATTACTTTATAATGATAATCTCACTTTTTTGTAAAAGCATTTTCTCAAAACTAGGATGTATTTTCTAGTCATGTTTTTTTGACTAATTGACTCGCTATGATTTTCGGCTCAACTTTGCAACATATTCATAAATCCGAGAGTACCTTTTAAAACTATTATGAAAATACTGTCGATACTATTAATCTTGATTTGCAGTGTAAGCTGTCAGTCACAAACGAACACTAAAATGAGTGAAGAAAAAACAAATCCGTTATTATGCGATCCTGTAAGCGGAATGTGTGAAATGCCTGTTGGCGAAAGTTCAAATGCCAAAACAGCTATTCCAACAGAAAATAAACCTGTAAAGATAATTTACTATACCGATCCAATTTGTTCTTCTTGCTGGGGAATTGAACCTCAGCTTAGAAAACTAAAACTAGAATACGGCGATTATTTCGAAATTGATTATCGAATGGGCGGTTTATTGCCAGATTGGAGTTATAATAGCGGCGGAATAAGCAAACCTTCTGATGTGGCGCATCATTGGGATGAAGCCAGTTTGTATTACGAAATGCCAATTGATGGAAATGTTTGGCTTGAAGATCCATTAGATTCTTCCTATCCTTCCTGTATTGCTGTGAAAGCAGCACAAATGCAGAGTAAAGAAAAAGCGGTTAATTTTATGCGTATTCTTCGCGAAAAACTTTATCTAGATAAAAAGAACATTGCTAAATGGGAAAACATAGCAGAAGCTGCAAAAATCGCAGGTCTAGATGTTCCGAAACTAAAAGAAGATTATGATGATGGCAAAGAACTTTTTCAAGATGACTTAAATTTAGGAAAAACTCTTGGCGTACGAGGTTTTCCAACTTTATTTTTAGCCAACGCCGATAATAATCAATTAACTGTTTACGGTTCTAAACCTTATGATGCTTATGAAAATGCTTTATTAGCATTATTTCCTGAAGCAAAAAAGAAGAGTATTAAAAATGAAAATCCGCTAAATCTGTTTGAGATTTTTCATACATTAGCCCCAAAAGAATATGCTGTTATTTTGGATAAATCGACTTCTGAAGCTACTTCTATTTTAGAGAAATTACATCAGCAAGGTTTATTGGGTAAAAAGACAATCAAAAATGGTACACTTTATATTAAAAAGTAAACTTTACTGATTGAGAATGTTAAATCGTTCTCTGTATTTGGCAAGCACAATTTTATCTATTGGTAAAACAAACGGATTTTCATTGATATCAATCCATTCAAATCTGCTTATATCTGATGTACTGATTTTCATTTCTTCAAGATTACTAATTTTTACGATATAATAAACCAAAAGAATCTGTCTCCCATCATCAATAATAGATTCAACAAAATGTTCTTGTGTATATAAATGTTCAACGATTTCGATTTTAGCATTAAGTTCTTCTTCAAATTCTCTGTGCAGACAATCTAGAATACCTTCGCCAAATTCTACACCTCCACCTGGAAGTTTACAATATATTTTGCCTTTGTGATATTCGTAAAGTGCTAAAATCTTATTATCGTTTTCGCAAATTGCATAAGCTCTTACGTTAAAACTAGAGAGAGGTTTCATAAATGAGAAAATCAAAATTCTTTAGATGCAAATTTAAAAATTAAAAAGCCGTAAAGGTAATTTCTTTATGGCTTTTACTATTCTAATATCTCTTTCTTTATATCTCTTTCAAAATCAAATCGGCTATAACATCTATTGCTTGGTTTATAATGTTTTCTGGCGTTCCTTTAAATTCATAACGTTTGGCTATTTGTTTTTCTCCAAAAATAATGTGTATAAAAATAGTTCCTACTGGTTTTGAATCGCTTTCGCTTCCTCCTGGTGTTGTAAGTCCTGTTAATCCAACACAAATATCAGAATTAACATAACGGTAAAAATTCTGTGCCATTAACTTGGTGACTTCTGCAGATTCGGCACTATGCTGTTCAATTGTTCCCCACGGAATCTGTAATAAATCTTCTTTCATAGACGAATGATAACAAACGATTCCCCCTATTAGAACTCTTCCAGAATTAAAAACCGTAGAAAACTCATAACACATTTTACCTGCAGAAGCGCTTTCTGCAAATGCTATCGTTAAGTTCTTTTCTATTAAAGCCTCACAGCATGCCATTATCTTTTCTGATGCCATATTGATTCAAATTTAATTGCACATTGATTTCATATCAAATGTAAATTGTTCTCTTATAGTAAACTTACATAATTTCTTACAATATTTACATTATAAGTAACTGTTAATTATGCAACTATAATACTTTTTTCTATAAAACCTCCCTTCTATTTACGTGTTAAATTTGTAATTACAGCATTTTAAAAAATGCCATGAAATACAAGCCTTTAATTAAAGTACGAGCCTAAAAAGAATTTACATCAACAGAAATGTTGCAGAACGTGAATACAGTAAAACTGTAAAGAATTAGCAAGTCTTCTATGCGAAGATTCAATATTGGAAAAATAACAAATCAAAAAAACACTATTATGGAAAAGCAACACAACCATGATTATGGTCAATTTGATCCTGATTATATCGAACAAAACACGCTTGTTGACGGTTCTTATTCTAATGAGGATGAGTTTAAGCAAGTTCTGAAAAAACACGATAATCGAGAATTTGGCGAAAGTGATCCTGATTATTACGAACAAAACACTCTTATTGATAATGACGATTATGCTCGCGATGAAGATCCGTATCAATATCAAGAAGAGTTTATTCAAGATCCTTCTCATTTACAAGGAGACTTTGAAACCAATATTAAAGCAGAAAATATTCCAAATCAAGAAAGAATTGTCAATGAAGATGATGACATTACGAATGACGGAACTCAAGACGATTTAAATGATGAATATGATGCTGATTTAGATTACGAAAATGACGTAGAAAAAGATAGTGATTTTGACAAAGATGAAAATTTAGATGACTTTGACGCAGAACATTATCCAGAAAATCATCCGAGAGAATAACGAAAAAAAATATCGTAAATTGTAATGCATTAATCATGACTTTAGCTGATCAAATTGTCTGGCTTTTTATTCTAGCAATTCCAATTGCCTGTATTAGCTGGACTGTAACACACGAGGAGATTTTTAGAGAGCCTCATGAATGGTGTGTCAGGCATTCTAAAAATGACAGACACATTTTATCAAGAAAGTTCTTTTATCTCTTTACCTGTGAATATTGCTTTAGCCATTATGTTACAATTGCCTTTCTGATCATCTGCGATTATAAACTTTTGTTAAATGATTGGAGAGGGTATATTTTGGCAGGGTTTTCTCTGGTTTTTATGGCAAATGCTTATATGAGCCTTTTTGCACTTTTACGCCAAGCTATAAAGAAAGAAAAGGTTGAAATTGAAAAAATTGAAAGCGAAACTGACAGCGACGACAGTAAAAAATAAAAAAATAGTAATTAAATAAGTAAGTATAATTAAAATAAGTTGACATCATGGAGAATTTAAATTTTATAGACCCATTATTACACGGAATTAAACCTGAAAGTAAACCGTTAAATCTGTCAGTAAAACAAATGGTATGCGCTGGTGTTGGTGTTCTTTTGGCATCGGCAGTTTTGAAAAAAACAGGGCACAAAAAAGCAAGTGCTGTTGTAGGAAGTCTTGCATTGCCAATTTTAGCATCAGCTTGCTATAAAAAATACAGTCAAGTTAGTAAAGATAAAATAGATGCTAAATCGAGCAGCGGTATCGAATACAACCACTAATCGTTTATAAATAAACTATCATAAAAAAAAGAGCGCTCATCTTAGATAAGCGCTCTTTTTTGATTCAATTGAATTAAGAAATATTTCCCTCGACCCAATTTAATGCTTTATTGAAATCTATTTTTTTATAACCACGAAACTCACCTGGAACTATATAACTAAATCCGTTTGTAAAAGAGATAATTTCTTCTGTATCGGTAACAATTGCTGCCCTATTCCACTTTCCTAAATGCTTAAGTCCCATAAGCCCGTCTTGCAACCAAGCTCCCGGCGTAAAATTTTTAATATCGGTATCTAAAACCAGCAAAAAATTAATTTCATTGATTTGTTTTACCAAATGTTCAACAGCTGGAGTTACAGCAGTTACAAAATCTTCTTTTGTCACTTCTGCCAATGCTCTAAAAGCAACAATATTATCTGTGGTGTCAATTTGATGTATCATGATTTTTTACACTTTTTGAGTTATTTAATAGCGTTTTATTCTTAAACATTTTCAGCGTGTTTTTCACTAACTCAAATATACTCATTATCAATCAGATAACACTTACATTTAACTATTCGTTTATTATATTTTTTTAAGGTTCTAAGGTTCTGAGATGCTAAGGTTCTAAGTTTTTTATGCAGAAATGTAATGCTGTGTGTCTACCGTTAAATGCATACAATCCACAAAACCTTAAAAGCTTAGCATGTAAGTTTTTTAAGCAAGCACTCCAGTGCATCTAACACAAAATGCATACAGTGCACAAAACCTTAGCATCTCAGAACCTTAGAAACTTAGCATCTTAAAAAAAAAAGCCTGTCTCTACTCGAAACAGGCCTTTTTGAAAAAAAATAAAAAATAAACACACAAGCTTAATTGTATCCTTGGTTTTGTTTGAATTCTTTAGTCACATCTATTGTTGACTGCGGAATTGGGAATACTCTTCTGTATGGCTCTGAAGCTGATTTTGCTGTTCCTGGAAGATCAAATTTCCCGAAACGGATCATTTGTGGTCTTCTGTACAATTCCCAGTATAATTCGAAGCCAATTTCATTATATAAAACCGTTTGATCGATTGAAGTCAAAGCTTTTCCTGCTACGCCTCCGTACAGAGACTCTCTTTTTCTGCTTGTACGCAATTTATTCAAATCTTCCATAGCTTGACCTGTATTCCCTTTTCTGAAATAAGCTTCAGCTCTCATTGTATAAATTCCTCCTAAACGGAATAATGGAATATCAACATTACTGTTTCCGTTTCCTCCTTCTGGATCAAATTCATATTTAAAAATACGCGCTCCTTGATTGATTTCGTTTTGAGCAAAAACAGCTTGAGCTGGATTTTTGAAAGTTAAAGAAGGCGTAAAATCCATTCTTGTTGTTGTGCTTTTTTCCATAACTAACGGAGAAACTTTAATACGTCCGTTTACCATTTCCAATGAACCAGAAGACAATAAGATTGGTCCGTATTGTAGTCCGTATTGAATTCCTCTATTAAAGTGAAACCAAGGTAAATTGGCACTTTTTGGCACAATGTCTGTTGCCGGAACACTAATATCTGTTCCATCATTCATAAACCAAGTTCCGTCTCCATATTGGTATTTTTGTTGGAATCTTGGGTCATCGTGATTTCCATCCCAAGTTGCAAAAAACTCAGGAGTTGTACATGCTGCATTTGTTCCTCTATTTGCTGCAGAAGTTCTTTGGTTACGCTCCATACACACATAAGCAAAACTGTTTGAACCGTTTCTGATGTAATCTATCTTTTGAGAAATCGCAAAAATCAATTCTTTTCCTTTTTCATTGTCTCTTGCGAAGTTTTTGAAGTAATCGCTTTCTAAAGAATATTTTCCAGAATTAATTAGCAATGAAGTATAATAGATAACACGATCCATATCTGTTCCTGTACCAGTTACAGCAGCTTCAGTAAAATTAAAGCTTGAAGATGCATTTAAACGATCTTTAAAAACAGCGCGATTCAGATACATCTGCGCTAAGAATCCATACGCGGCTTCTTTTGTAAATCTACCGTGATGCGTTTGCTGTGTTCCCATTTCTGCCAAATCTGGCACTAGAGCTTCAACATCTTTTATCAATTGATCAATTTGTGTATCAGCTTTTAAAATCTGCAAAGGCGCGTTCGGATTCATCGGATCTCTGTATGGAGCTTGTCCGTACAAATCTAAAGTAGTGTATAAATAATACGCTAAAAGTCCTTTCGCTTCCGCTAAAAATAATTTCTTCTCTGCAATTGAACTTTCTTCTACCGATTGAATTGCTGTTAACGAACGTGTAATTCCGTTTGTCAATTTATTCCAGTTATCCACTACAATCGCGTTATCCGATTTCCATGTAAACTCGTGCATGTCTCTCCATTTTCCACCGTCTCCCCAGTCACTTCCGCGCGTTGGCAATATTGCTTCATCTGTAGTGTATTCTTGCAAAGAGAAAACACCTCCGTGATCGACAAAAGTTCCGTCTCCTAAACGGTCGTAAGCAGCTGCAAGAGCCCCAGCCGGATTTGAAGTATCTTCTCCTAAAACCTCATCCAAAACAACTTCGTCAAGGTTAGTACAGCTTGCAAAAAGCCATATAAAAGAAAATATCGCTAATGTTTTTATATTAAAAATTGTATTTGTCTTCATAATAATTATAGTTTTAAAGTTGCTCCAAAACTGAATGTTCTAGAAGTTGGATAACTTGCATAATCGATACCGATAGATTGGTTTCCTCCGTTTGATTTCGGACTGTTGATTAACGGATCGTAACCTGTATAATTTGTAATCGTAATTAAGTTCTGACCTGTTATGTAAAGTGTTAATCCGTTGATCCAGTTTAATCCTTTTAAGTCAAAATTGTAACCAATACGAGCTGTATTTAATCTAATGAAATCTGATTTTTCTAAGAATAAAGTAGACAAGATTGGTGAGTTTGTTGCATTTGCTCCAGACTCATAATAACCTGTAGCTACGTTACGGTCTGATGCCAAGTTGTTAATATTTAATGCATTCAAACCTGTATTATTCAATAAATAGCCACCTGTTTGTCCGATGATAGAAAACGAGAACGAAAAGTTTTTGTATCTCATGTCACTGTTGAATCCGTAGTAGAAAGTTGGCAATGCACCTTCAATAATAATTCTGTCGCTATTATCAATTTTACCGTCTCCGTTTTGATCTTTAAAGATATTTGCTCCGTTTGCATCAAAACCAATGTGCTCTAATAAGTAGAATGAACCAGCAGCATATCCACTTTTGTAAATATTAGCATTTACACCAGATTGTCCAGGACCTGAAATTGTTCCTGTTAAGATTTCTGAAACCGGAAGATCTTGAATTTTATTATTCAAAGTCGCACCATTCATATCGATATTCCAAGTAAAGTTTTTAGTATCTACTATTTTAGAACCTAGCATAAACTCGATACCTTTATTGATAATCTTACCGTCAATATTAGTCCAAATCGTAGTTGTTGGACTCAACGCTTGAGAAGGAACATTTAAAATTGCATCGGTTGTTGTTTTATTGAAATAATCTAATGTTCCGTACAATTTATCGTTCCATAAATTAAAATCTAAACCAACGTTATACTGCGTTACAACTTCCCATTTCAAATTAGGGTTTGGCGTTCTGTTTACAGAAACTCCGTTTACTAAATTTAAATCATCATATAAATAATATCCGTCAGCTCCAGCTAAAGAGTAACTTGCCTGAGTAATTTTATTTTCAACTTCTTGATTTCCTGTTTGACCCCAGCTTGCTCTTAGTTTTAAATTATTTAAAGTAGAAGATTCTTTTAAGAAACTTTCGTTAGCAATATTCCATCCTAAAGCAAAAGATGGGAAATAACCATATTTATTGTTTTTACCAAAACGAGTCGATCCGTCGCCTCTCATAGAAGCCGTAACCAAATATCTGTTGTCAAAACTATAATTCAGCCTTCCGAAATAAGACTGTAATTCATTCTCCTGCGCATAACCTGTTGTACCAGATTGTGTTCCTTTAAATCCAGGATTAATTGATGGAGGAACTCCTTCTCCTTGATCAGAGATTCCGTCAATGCTAAAACTTGTTCCTGATCTTTCAAATTTTTGATAAGAGAAACCAGCCAAAGCTTCGATTTTATGCTTGTCTAAATTTAAATTGTAAGTCAAATAATGCTCTACCAAAGAGTTTTTAGAATCTAAATTATTCTGAACATATTTTCCTTTCGGATTCAAATCTGTTAAGTTTGGAAAAATAGTTGTGTTTCTTTCTGCCATCGAACGGTCAATACCAATATTTAATTTGTATTCTAATCCGTCAATAATTCTTAAAGAAGCTTCTAAGTTTCCTAAAACTCTTAATGTTCTCGTTTGATCTTGGTAAATGCTCAACAAATATGCAGGATTGTAATGTGCATTCATGTTGAAATTGGTGTAGTTTCCATTCGCATCAAAAACCGAACGTGTTGGATTTGCCATCAAAGTATGAACGATCAATTGTCCGTTAGAACCTCCATCATCACTCGTAGGAACTCCATCATCTTTAGTTTCACTTGCAGTAAGATTCATTTTTACTTTCAAACGTTTGTTATCTAAAAATGATTCTGCGGCGTTAATTCTTCCAGAAAGACGTTTGAAATTACTGTTACGAACCACACCTTCCTGATCCATTTGTGCAATCGAAGCATAATAATTTCCAGTTTCTGTTTGTTTAGAAAAAGAAAGCGAATTGTTTTTAGTTATAGCACTTCTATAAATTACATCTTGCCAATCTGTATTTCCGCCGTGATCAAATGCTTTGTCTGTAATTGCATTTCTATATTCGCTTGCGCTTAAAACATCTAGTTTGTTAGCCACAGTCGAAACTCCCATATAAGAATCAAAAGTTAGTGTTCCCTCACCTTTAGAACCTTTTTTAGTTGTTACCAAAACAACTCCATTAGAACCTCTTGCTCCATAAATTGCAGAAGCCGACGCATCTTTCAAAACCGTAATCGATTCGATATCACTTGTATTCAAAAAGTTCAACGGATTCTTAGCAGAAGAAGTTCCAAAACCTACATTACTTCCAGAAGGGCTTACATCATCATTTGACAATGGCACACCATCTACAACAAATAAAGGCGTACTTCCGCTTCTAATAGATCCTACCCCACGAATTGTTACATTTACTCCCGCTCCAGGCTCACCACTTGTATTTACAACACGTACACCAGCCACTTTTCCTTGCATTAAATTATCTACCGAAACGTTTACACCTTGTTTGAAACTTCCTGCTTCCAATTGTGTAACTGCACCAGTAACATCTTTCTTAGATTGTTTACCATAACCTACAACCAAAACCTCGTTTAGTTCAGCTGTATTAGGCTCTAGTTGAATATTCATAAAACCAGTCTGTACAGCAACTGTTTTGGTTTTATACCCCATATAAGAAATGTCCAATGTTTTTCCTTCTCCAACCGTAATTTCAAATTCTCCATCAAAATTAGTAACTGTTGAATTTGAAGAACTTGTTTCTGATACTGTTGCACCAGGAATTGGCACTTTAAATTCGTCAACAACTTTTCCTTTTACTTTAATTCTATCAACTGCTTTTGCATTTATTGCTTTTGGCACAGCTGTTTTTTGAATTAAAATCAGTTTTCCACTAATGTTATAATTGAAATTTGCCTTTTGCGAAAGATCATTCAAAATTGCAGTAATAGACTCATTACTATAATTTACAGTATAAGCTGTATTATCAGCAATTACAGCTTGTCCGTAACTAAATTTGTAGTCGGTTTGTTGCGTTAATTTTGAAAAAATAGAAACCAGAGTAGCTTTTTCTATTTTATTTGCTACTTTTGACTCTTTTAATAAATTAGTTTTACTGTAGCCACTCTGAAAGGCAAGTAAAGCCAGGACTAAAAAGACAAAACTCTTTAGATTTAAATAAGAAGGTTTAAAATACATGATTTAAGTAATTGTTTTTACGATGCTTAGTTATTAATAGCAGTTGTTCCAGCAACTGCTTTTTTTGTTTTTAATCCACTTTTACTACTTCGCCATAGACTTTGAATTTTAGGTTTGTGATATAATTTATTTGTTCCAAAACATTTTCTAATGTCGCGTCCTTCTTAATGAATACCGTTAACGGCGTTGCTAATACGTGTTCGTTGTTATACTGAAATGAAACTCCGTATTTATATTGTAAAATGGCAATAACCTGTTTTAAAGTAGTTTGGTCAAGTGTTACATCTTGATTGTACCAATTCACCAAAAAAGCTTTATCGGCAACTTGTTTAGTTAATTTTTGGCCTTCAAACAAAGCTTCTTGATTTGGCACTAAATCTACGCTCTGCCCTTTTCCAGAAACATTTACTTTTCCGGTTACGACAATTACCTTACAGTTTAATTTTGATAATTGAATGTGAAATGAAGTTCCGACAACTCTGGTTTGTATTTCGCCAGAATGAATAATAAATGGGTGTTTTTTGTCTTTGGCCACTTCAAAAAACGCGTTTCCTTTTAGTAAAGAAACCGTTCTTTGATCGCCTTCAAATTTTTCAGGATACTGAAATGATGAGTTTGCTGCCAGATAAATTTTCGAACCGTCACTTAATTGGATAGATTGGGGAATCGATGACGTTTTAAATGTGATTTGTTTTTGGTTTAAAACATTTGGTCTCAAGAAAAATCCTAAACCAAGCAGAAAAAGAATGCTGGCAGCAGCCATATATTTTAAATAAGGATTGAAAGATCTTTTCTTTCCAATTCTTATCTGAATTTCGTCGTAGATGTTTTGAGATTCGATTTCTGGGTTCCCCATAAGATCATTATCCCATTTTGAATTTTGATATTCGTCGAAAGCAAAATCATGCAATAAATTTTCTTCTGCCGATGAAGTTTTTCCTCGCGAACTTTTATCGAGCAGATATTCTAAACTATGTTTAATTCTTTTTATCATAATACTTATTGTTATAGATAAGTACCAGAAACCAGAAATCGTACTATTGCCGAATATTATGAAAACATCAAGCGAAAGTTATTTTAAAATTTTTGATTGAAAATAATGAATGGAGCCAGCCAAACCAAGTCTTTTAAGCCTTCTCGAAGTTGTTTTACAGCTGATGAAATCTGATTTTTTACGGTTTGTTTAGAAATTCCAAGTTCGTCTGCAATTTGATCGATTGTCATGTCTTGAAATTTATACATCAACAAAACCTCTTTTCTTTTTTCTGGAAGTTTGTCTAATAAAGAATAAAGCAAATCCATCACTTCTGGATCAATAGTCGAAAAATTGTCAATAATGTAGTCTTCGAATTTTTCTTCTAAAATCGTCTTATCAAAACGATTGTTCTGATAATGTTTGAAAACCTGATTTTTTACTGCACGAAATAAAAAAGGTTCAATAGCATTAATATTCAGTTCTTCTTTTCTTTCCCATAAATCCACAAAAACATCCTGAACAATGTTCTGCGCCAAGTCTTTATCCTGAGTCATCGTATAAGAAAACGCATTAAGCTTTTTCCAATATTGGTTATACGTTTTTTCAAAAATTTCAGGATTATTCATATACTAATTACAGGCTTTTTAATATCGTAAAATAATAAAATGAAAACCCAATGTTTTTTGCGTCAAGGTTATCTTTAAATTAATAAATAAACACGTTTGTTGTAGAAATACTACTTTTTTAATGCAAAAGAAAGAATCACTTTGCGATTTCTTTTTTTTAATCTAACACACAAATCGGCTTCAGATTTTAACTTAGTGCCTTTCAAAAAATGCAATTTTCTTTTGATGCGTCCCAGTCAACAGTATCAATTACATTTTAGAATTATGAAACCATTTTTTTTTACTTTATTATTTGCAGGAGCTTTAAGCGCTCAGGCTCAGAACGACAATCTGAAAATTAACCAGATTCAGGTTATCGGATCGCACAACAGTTATCGTCATGCGATTGAAACCGATTTATACAATCTTATCCAAGCTAGAGATACCACTCGCTCTCTTAAAGGCTTGCAATACACTCATATTAGCATTACCGATCAATTAAACAAAGGTTTACGCAATCTGGAAATTGACATTTTTGCTGACGCGAAAGGCGGAAAATATGCACATCCGAAAGGTTTAGATATTGCAAAATCTGAAGAAGTTTACGACCCAAACGGATTAATGAAAAAACCAGGTTTTAAGGTTTTCCATATGCCAGATATCGATTTTAGAACCTCTGCTTATACTTTCGAAATCTGTCTTCAGGAATTAAAAAAATGGTCGGATGCTAATCCGGGACACGTTCCTGTTTTCATTACTTTGGAACCAAAAGACGGAGATGCGAATTTCTTCGGTACAAAACCAGAAGATTTCACAGCCTCAGTTTTTGACGAAATGGACAAAGTAATCCGTAAAGAATTAGGAAAAGACAAACTGATCACGCCAGACATGGTTCGCGGAAAATATAAAACTCTCGAAGAAGCGGTTTTAAATAACAATTGGCCGACTTTAAAAGAAGCCAAAGGACGATTTTTATTCTTATTAGATAACAACGGCGCAAAAAGAGATTTGTACGCATTGAATCATCCGTCCCTTAAGGGACGCGCCGTTTTTATTAACGCAGAACCAGGAAAACCAGAAGCTGCAGCTTTATTCAGAAATAATGCTGAAGATCCGACAATTGAAGATTTAGTAAAAAAAGGTTACATTATAAGAACCAGAGCCGATTCTGATACCAAAGAAGCCCGCGCCAACGATTACTCGCATTTTGAAGCCGCAAAAAAATCTGGAGCACAAATCATTACAACCGATTATTATCTGCCAAGCACTTTCTTTAATTCTCCATACCAAATTAAGTATGATGACGGAAGTTATGTTCGAAATAATCCTGTAACAGTACCGTAAATTTTAACCGCTAAGAACGCAAGGATTTTTACTTAATTGTACGTTTAAAAACGCAAAGCTCGCAAAGCTAGATTAAAGCTTTGCGAACTTTTTATTTTATAAAATCTAACTCAAAAATTAAACTTTGCGAACTTTGCGTAAACCTTTGCGCTCTTTGCGGTTAAAAAAAAAATTACTTCAAACTTTTAACATCACCACTTTTCAAATCAACAGAAAAATGATCTGCTGGAACTTCATCCATAAATTTATTGAAGATAATTAAGAACAGCTTCATTTGTTTTTGAAGTAAAGTTTCACTTGAAAGATCGGCTTTAGTACCTTCTAAAAACAAATCAGATAATACTTTATATTGTTTTGCTCTTTCAGCTCCAACATCGGCAAGAGCCAATTCGTCTGCACTTCTAAAGCGATAAAAATCAATTAAAAGATCATTTCCTGTCCAATTGAAATCTGTTTTTTTAAGTTTCTTTTTAATTAAAATCTGTTCCAATTTCGTCTCCGCTTCTTTCCATTCTTTTTGAAACTGCTCTTTATTTTTCAAAATAAAATCAAAATCTTTATCTGATTTAATGTTCGCTAAAACCAATAAATCTTTCGCTGAAACATTCAAAATAAAATCTTTAAAAGCAGAAGGCCAATCGTCTTTTAAGAAACGAAGACGCACTAATTCCTTCAAATGAAAATCGGTAAAATCATGATAATTTTTAGTCTTTAAAATAGCTGCATTCCAAATATCTTTTGTATTCTGACTTTCTAAAAACTGATATTCCATTTTATACAAATCGAAAAGTTCATCATATCTCGGAACATTATCGATTGTAATTGTCTGAATATCGACTACATTATCTTTCTTTAAAGTCAATAATTTGTAAGCCGGAATGTAGGCCGCAAGCGAAGGAGTTTGAATATTAACTAAGGTATTTCCTTTTGGAGAAGTTCTCACTCCTGTATCGTTAATATGCATATGGCCTCCAAAATGAATCTTCAATCCAGCATCTGCAAAAACTTGTGCCACTTCTTCAACTGGAACTCGGTTTAACTGCCATTTGTTTGGACCAAGAAGTTCTTTTATTTCTGCAGAAGCATCATCATTAAAATCAATCATCGGAAAATGGCTAAAAGCAACTAAAGTTTTTCCCTGTTTTTTGGCTTGATCAGAAATAGCAGAAACCCAATTAATTAAATGTTTTTTGTTTGAAAGTACATTATTATATCCTGTACTAGCCTCAGAATAACTTTTAGAATCTTTAGGGTCGCCATCGGTTTTCTTCGGAATGTAGACGTTTCCATCAATTGCCATTAACCAAAGTCCATCAATCGGTTCAACAACATAACTAACGTCTGGAACTTCATAACCTGGTGCAACTTCATATACACGATTGGCTAATTTTGCACTTTCTAAAGCTTTATCGAATGAATAATTTTCGCTTGAATAATTTGAAAAAGGTGTTGCCCAAAATTTATTTTTTTTATTCGGATGAAAACCAAAATCTTTCAGATTATCGGTAATTCCTAAATAACCCATTTTAGCAATATCGGTGGTAACAACTACAGGCTGTTCGATGGTGAGATTTGGCGCATACATACCGTCTTTGCTATAAATGGGTTGACTTTTACCTTCTTTGCCTAAAAAATCTTCTTTGCCAGATTCTTGTGCAAAAGGTCCAACTGGATCATGATTTCCTGTGGTAATGAAAAATTCTATTCCGTATTTATTTGAATATTGTTCTAAAATTTTAGCTAATCCGCGAATGTGAATTGGCTGTCCGTCATCGGTATAATCACCTGGAAGAGCCACATATTTGATCTTTCGCTTTGCGATATCATCTAAAGCTGCTAAAAAAGCAAAATAGTTTTCATTAAAAATTCGAGTTGAATGCAATTGAGATGACATGGTTCGCACCAAAGCATATTGATTCGTTCTTGGATTTAGAACGCCTTTGTAATCTGAATCTGAAAATCTGCCAAATAAATCCTGCAAATGAACATCAGATAAAAATGCGATTTGTGTTCCGTTTAAATTCTTTGTTTTTTGTGCCGAAACAGAACTATTAAAAACAACAAAAACAGACACTATAAAAAGTGAAGTAAATTTTAATTTCATAGGTTTTAACTTTAATAAATTGGGGACACTTTATTAGAAGTTTTGGAGCTTTTAATCGAACGCAATTTTATCGATTTAAACCTAGAATCAGTTTATGTTAGTGTTATGGAAATGATAATGTTTTTTTAAACTGCGGTTCTTATAGCTATCAAGATTGCAGATAAAAAAAGGCTGTCCAAAAAGACAGCCTTCTTAACACATTAAAACCTAAAAATTTAATGCATCTAAAACCATTATGGCAAATGGGTTATGATTATTTCTTAATAAAACGTCTTACGGTTTTGATTCCGTTTTTCTCAACCGAAATCAAGTAAATACCGGTTTTCAAAGTCGAAACATCTACACTATTGTTATTTACCGTTTGAGATGAAACTGTCGCTCCACCTTCAGTATTAATAATATTTACATTTCCACCCGAAACTTCTGCCGTAAAAAATATTTCGCTTTCTGTTGGGTTTGGATAAATTTCTAAACTTGCAATAGACTGTTCGGTAGCTGGTGCAGCTGTTCTTGCCGTTGACCCCGATTTTGTAATTCTAAACCAATTGATATTAAAACCAGTATTTTGAACATAGATTCCAAAATTATAGGTTCCAGCATTTACGTTTACAGTTTGCGTAATCGTCTGCCAGTTTTGCCATCCTCCTGTATTGGGTACATTTATAGCTCCAAGCTGAATAGTTCCTGCATTTAAATCAGATGATAATCTTCCGCCTGTTACAGCACTTGCGACACGATATTCAATTTGATATGAACCAGAAGTTGGGAAGTTAATATTATAATACGCCATCCAATCGCCCGTATCACAATATCCAACATTTAATCCACCGCCTGTATCTGTGGTTGCTTCTGTTTGAACACCACTCATCGCGTTATAATTTTCTGCCTGAATTAAAGTTCCTGTTGCTGGCGGATTACTTCCTGTAATAACCTGATTAATGGCAGTAAGCAAAGATTTAGAACCTGTAGCATCTTGAGACAACTCCCAAATCATAACTCCCGCCGCATTTTGAATCGCAAAAGTTGTTTTTTGTTTGATAGTCGGAATTCCGTTGTAATAAATTGTGTTTCCAACTTGATCTAAATTTTCAGCACCTGGATATTGCGCTACGATATTGGCATAAGAAATTCCCTGATTGGCAGAAGCTCCAAAACCATATCCATAAAAAGGAAGTCCAATTACAGCCTTGCTTGCAGGCAATCCCCTTCCTGTCCAATAATTAAATTGATTAACCGCCATGCTGTAAGGAGAATGCTGTCCTGGGCTGTTTGGTGCCCAAGGCCCTGTTGCATCATAAGCCATAATATTGATCCAGTCGTATGCGGCAAAAGTAGATGAAGGTACATTTGCACCACCATATCCTTCTGAAAGCGCTGCTGAAATCAATTTGCCATTGGCATGCAATTTATTCGCTAAAGCAATCACAAACCCTCCATAATCGCCATTAATAGCTGGTCCTTCTAAATCGACATCGACTCCATCAAAATTGTGAGCAACAACATAATCGTATATTTTTTGAATGAAAGCTGTTCTGTTTGCTGGTGTTATCAGATTAAAATAATTGTCTCTAATTGCTCCTCCTTCAGAAACGGCACCGCCTCCAAGAGAAACAAAAACTTTTATATTTTGTGCATGCGCGGCATTTATAATTGTATTGCTTCCTGAATTAAAACTTAAATATCCGTTTGCATCAGGATTCTCAAAAGCAATATTAATATGCGTTAATTTACTGTATTGAATGGTACTTGAAAAAGCATTTAAATCAATCCAATTGGGAATATATGCAATTACTTTTTTTTGGGCTACAGAAAAATTAAAAACACCCAATACTAAAATAAGAATCCATTTTGCCAACATTTTTGTGTAGTTGTCTTTCATAGTGATTTGTTTTAATTTGTAAATTATGGGGATATTGAAAAAATGCAGGTTTCAGATTTTCATCTAAAACCTGCATTCTTAAATTATTTTTTAATAAAACGCTTAACCGTTTTTGTACCATCTTTATGGAAAATAACAAAATAGATTCCAGTTCTAAGACGCGAAACATCAATGCTGTTATTATTGATTTTTTGCTCAGAAACTAGTGTTCCTGTCTGATCTATAATACTTATTTTTTCTCCGCTTACAGATGTGGTCACAAAAAGAGTATTTTCTGCTGGACTTGGATATACATTCAATTCTGTTGCAGTAGGCTCTTCTTCTGCTATCGTTTCAGTTGCTGCCATTTTTGCTGTTCCTGCTACTTTTGTAATTTTAATCCAGTTGATATTCATTCCTGTATTCTGAATGTAGATTCCGAAATTATATGTTCCTGCATTTACGTTTACAGTCTGAGAAACAGTTTGCCAATTTTGCCATCCGCCAGTGTTTGTAATATCAACATTTCCTAAAACTACTGCGCCAGCATTTAAATCAGAAGATAATCTTCCGCCAGTCACGGCACTTGCTACACGGTATTCAATCAAATAAGAACCAGTGGTTGGAAAATTGATATTATTATACGCTAACCAATCGCCGGTTTCTGTATAACCCACATTTGAACCTCCGCCAGTATCTGTAGTTGCTTCAACTTGAATACCGCTCATTGCTGAATAATCTTCTGCCTGAATTAAAACTGAAGTTTGAGAACTTGTAGCAGGAACTAATTTCCACTGTCCGCAAGTCTGATTGTTATTGTCCCATTGCTGCACAATTGCTCCAGAAGCTGTACTTGCTCCTGCCACTTCAACAATTCTTCCGCTATGACGGGCAACAATTTTATAATAACCATCACCTGTAGAAACCAAAATAAATTGCTGATTTGTGGTCGCATTATATGGATATTGTTCTACTCTTGCACCATTAGCTTTATTGAAGTTATTAATATCCATTGACATGCCGCTGTGGTTTGCAATGATTTTATACATTCCGTCTCCTAAATGCGTAAAAGTAAATTTCTGATTGTTTCCAGAATTTAGAGCTCCTTGATTAATTCCTGCTCCGTTTGACATGCTTGAATTCCAAACATCCATATACAAACCGCTGTTTCTGTTTTGAAGAAAGAAAGTCTGGTTTCCTAAAGTTGTTGTTCCATTAGCAATTACTCTGATCGAACTCACTTTATCATTCCAAGTAGCATTCAAACATGAATTATCAGAATTGATTACGGTTGAAGCTCCGCCGAAATTATCATCTTGATATAAAATCGCTTGATAACCTTGTGTAATTTTTAGCGAAGAAATATCATCATTTAAAACTCCTAAAGAATTTAAACGAGCTAAATTGTAATCTCCAATTGTTAATCCGCCAGAAAATCCAGTGTAATTGCAATCTTTGTAAATTGTGATTACATCTGTTGTAGCTGGAACTGAAGGCGTCGTAAGTCCGTAATAACCTCCAAATGTAGCAATGACTTTTGTTGGCTGTGGCGAATGAAGTGATGGCGATTGATCTGCAACATCATCATACGCAAATCCGTAAGCTAAATTGTCAATATTGATTCCTGGCAAATGCCAGAATTTAGAATAATGATTTGTTGGATTTACTTGATAATATTTCGATGCATCGTACCAATTTTGCTGTCCTGGATTTGTGGTCGTTGTATTGACAACATGACGATTAATCGCAGCTGTTAATTGCGATTGAATTACAAGATCTAAATCTCCGTCGACCAATCTTCTGTCCAAAACGCCTTTGCCTTCAAGAGCTTCTTGCGTTGTTGGCCTATTTTGAACACGTCCTGTTCTTCCAACAAAAGCACCAGATTGTCCAACCATTTCTAGTTGTTCTCCAATAACTCTTCCTTTAAAAACACCAGCATCTCCAGCATAAAAAATCAAGTCTTCATTTTTGTATTTGTTCCAAATCGCATCAATGTATGATTTTAAATAATTTGCGTATGGTCCAGATCCTTCCGCGTAAGCTGTCGTTTTAGAAGGTGCTGTAATTTCACCTGTTGCATCGTTCACACAACCTTGAAATTCTGCAGGAACATTCGCTTTAAAAGCAGCAACAATATCTGCGTGTTTTTTCAAATCACCCACTTTCTTTTGGTAGCCGTTTGCACCAAATAATTCCAATCCCATTGGATATTTGTATGAATCGACTCTTGTTGGATTTCCGAAGAAACCGTATTGATTATTAGTCAATTCAATCATTTCATACAAAATTCCCTGATTGGGATCTGTAGCATTTTGCGGATTTGGCGATGCATATCCTGAAGGAGCTCCGCTTGCGCCAAAAAAGTAAAAATACAATTGTGAACCTTTAGATATAAAAACTCTACATCCTGCAATTAAAGGAAGCGTAAAGGTCTTATTTGGAATTTCGCTCAACTTAGTAAAACAAGCTGCATATTTAGAATTTTGCCCCGGCCCTGTATTTCCTCCATAAGTTGGCCCAGTAACTGTATTGTAAGAAGCGCTCATTGGCAAAACCTGACTCGTTTTGGCATTTACCCAAACGTGGTTTCCCGTTGTATAATCGATGCCGACAATTGCAACATATAATTCGCTGTCAGCAAACGTCGAATTATTACTAATCGTAAAAGGTACAGGCCCTTGAGCGTGTATCAGGTTTGAAAACACTAGAAATAGTGTCATCAGAAAAGAAAATCTTTGAAGTCTAATTTTATTCATATCTAAATAATTTTGGGGTTACGCAAATAAGTTTTAAACCAAAGCCATTTTCAAATGAATGACTAAATAAATCCGCCAGGTGCAATTGGTATGCCCTCCTTAAATTGCACCCAACAGATTTAAAATTATTTCTTAATAAGCTTTTTAGTCCAGCTTTTTTGATCTGACTTGAAGTTTAGAATGTAGATTCCTCTACGAAGCTTACTTACGTCAATTACGCTTTCGTTTCCTTGAGGTTTGTTTTCTAAAATTAAAGTTCCAGAATCGTCGTAAATCGTAATGATTTTATTATCTAAGTTTTCAGGAGATGAAACTTGAATATAATTAGTTGTCGGATTTGGGTACATGGCAAAAACAACTTCTTCTGCCTGCGGTTCTTCAACAACATTCATAGCCATTCTAGCTGTTGAAGATGATCCATATGCTTCGATTTCATACAATGAATATCCGTACGGAGGCAAAGCTTTTGCGTTACATAAAATTCGAATGTATCTTCCTGTTCCGCTCACTGTTAAATCATCTGTTCCTCCATCTCCAGCAGTTTGATTGCTTACTGTTTCACTTTCTGTAAAAACATTATCAGTTGAAATCTGCACTTTGTATTGCGTTGCATAAGCCGCTTCCCATTTTAAAACCACTCTGTTAATGTTGTAATTGCTTCCCAAATCGACATAAATCCATTCAGTCGCATTAGCAAAAGAACTCGCCCATCTTGTCGTTGTGCTATCGCCATCTGTTGCTTTATTTGCAGAAAGCGTAGGATTTTCTTCTGTAGAAGCTGTTGCTGTTTTGGATAAAGCTAAATTCACATTCGGATTTGCAGTTATATTTCGAACAGTTACATTGCTGAAAACTCCTGTTGTTAGAGTTCCGTTTGCGTGAGATGTAACTGCCATTCCTGCATAAATAGTGCTAGCCATTGCAATTGTTCTTGGCGTTCCTACTTGTGTCCACGTTGTTCCGTTATCTGAAGAATAAGATGTAAACACATTTCCAGATCTTACCAAACGAACCCATTTTGGAGTCGCTCCTGTTGTAACCTCAGCTGTAGTTACTCCCGAAGCAGTGTCACGAGTTAAAAACTCAATTCCTGCTGCTGCGCTTGCATCTGTCATGGCGTGTTTTGATGTTGACGTAAGCGTTTCACGGAACATTACTCCCGCTTTTGCATAAGTATTTGTATTGGTTAACGAATTTACTTTAGCAATAATTTCTGCATCTCCAGTAATAGGCTGATTTACAAATTGAAACTGATCACTTGTATCCCAAATATCATTTCCTGCTCCTTTGATGGTAAAAGTACCGTTAGAATGTGTCGCTTCTCCCGCTGGAGTAACTGCTCCTAAATCGGTGCTAATCCAAGGCGAAGGCAATCCCGCTGGAGTTTCTGTAGAAACTAAATTTAAAGCTCTTAAATTATCAAAATAATACGTGTTTCCAGAATTTGTTCCCGGTTCAAATAAGAAAACAAAACGATTTACTTCACTGTCTGCTGTTGAAGCATCTGGTGAACTTGCATAAGTAAAAGTTACTGTATGCCAAGCGTTGGTTTGTTTTACAACTCCTTGATAAATACTATGTCTTCCAACAGGATAATTTGCTGGAACTGAAGCGCTGCTTTCTGCTTGCCAAGAAATAATAGATCCGACTGGTGCAGAAGTGTAAACGTCCATCGCGAACTTTTTAACTCCACCTTTAAAATCTCCAATATTGGCTATTGTAGTATTAAATGAGAAATTATCATACAGTTCTGTCGATTTGCGAACGTATTTTCCAACATTTGAAGAAGTATTAATTCCGCTTGCATTTGGGTTTGCTGTGTTTGCCGTATACGTTCCAATTGCATCTCTAAATGTAATATTGTGAATCGTCTGGTAATCTTCATAAATTACACCTTGCGTAAATGTATCTGGAAGTTTAGTCGAGCCAATTCGAATATTATCGAAATAATAGGTATCAGCTGTGTAAGAACCCGAATTAAATAACAAAACCATTTGGTTTACTGCCAAATTTGAAGTTCCTGCATCTGGACTAGAATTGTAATAGAAAGTCAATGTTTCCCATTGATTTTGTTTGGTTGTAATCGCTACGTAGGTACTATTTCTTCCTGTAGGATAATTGGCTGGAAGTGATGTTGCACTGTTTTCTAAATTCAAACTTACCACTGTCCCAATTGGTGCAGAAGTGTACACATCAATCATAATTTTGTTCGTCTGATTTTTCAACAAACCGGCATCCTCAATCGTACTTTGTGTATTGAAGAAAAGCACATCATATTGCTCAGATACATTTCGAACATACTTCGCGACATTTGCAGAAGAATTAACCGAATTTGTCGCTGGATTTGCCACAACAGAATACGTTCCAGTTGTTGTTCCTTTTATGATTTTATTTACTCCGTCGTAATTTTGCAGCACGTCTGTTGCAATAATTGGCTTTTCTGGCGCTGCTTTTGTCAGCAGATTATCGAAATAATAAGTCGCACCAGAATTCGAATTCGATTCAAAAAGAAGTACCACATTATTAATTGATAAAGCACTCGTATTTGGGTCGATTATTTTTTCAAATTCAAACTCGATTGTTTCCCATTTATTCTGAACTGTAGTCGTCGCCTTAAAACCGCTATGTCTACCTGATGGATAATTTGTCGCAGTTGTAACATTGCTGTTTTCTAATTGCATCGAAATTTTTGTTCCAACTGGAGCCGAAGTATAAATATCAAACGAAAGTCTTTTTCTTCCGTAAACATAATCATTAGCATTAGTTATGGTTACATTTCTGATGTTCAACACATCATACAATTCACTTGAATTTCGAACATATTTTCCAACCAAAGCCGAAGTGTTAATTCCCGTAGCAGAAGGATTCGCTACAGCTTCGGTCAAAACTCCAGTTTTTACAGGATACAATACATTTCGATTGCTTTGAAAATCATCATGTATTTTTTCAACAGGCAATGCTGGTTCGGTTGTTACTGCCAATTTGTAGTTATTTACATTACAGCCTGAAACTGTCGCCGTTACCGAAACATCTCCTCCAGAAGTTCCCCAATTTACCGTAATAGAATTTGTTCCCTGCCCTGATGTAATTGTTGCTCCAGCTGGAACCGTCCAATTGTAAGCCGCACCCGCAATTGCATTTACAGAATACGTTTTACTAGTTTCGTTTTGGTAAACTTTGTTATCGCCAGTTACTGCATATTTAAAACTGCCATCGTAAACACGAACATAATCGACCTGTAATTTTGCTGGAAAATCGGCAGGAATTGGCTCTACTCCTGCACCGTTAACTCTCGTATAAGGTGTTCCGTAGCTTCCAACTGCGAGATTCAAAATAATATAAAAATTGTTGTCATTAAAAGGCCATCCGCCGTTTACAGTTGTGTTTGGTGTTGCCGTATGAAATAGAACATCATCCACAAACCATTTAATAAAATTTGGTCCCCATTCTACAGCATAAACATGAAAATCTGATGACAAATCAATTGGAGAACTGTAGCTTCTTCCTGTAAATTGATATCCTCCACCATCATAATGAATCGTTCCATCTACCGATTTTGGATTTCTGTGTTTGGCTTCCATAATGTCAATTTCTCCTGTAAAAGGCCAATTGCCATTAACTGGAAGCATCCAGAAAGCCGGCCAAGCACCTTGTGCATTAGAAAGTTTCATACGAGCTTCTACTCTTCCGTATTTTAAAGAATACTTTCCTTCCGTTGTCAATTTCGAAGAAGCATACGGCTGATCTGGAAATTGTGCGTTAGGCGCATATTTTGCCTCAATGTTTAAGTAACTATTTGTTCCTTCTTTTACAATTGTCGCCTGATTGGGATCGTAACGCTGTGCTTCAGCATTTCCGAATCCGCAGAGCGACGGACATCCGTTTCCTGAAATGCTTTGCCATTTGGTTAAATCTACCGTTGTGCCATTAAATTCATCAGACCAAACGAGCGTATTGCATTGCGCTTGAGTTTTGAGAAATGGCAACAGTAAGAACAAAACTGCTACACAAAATTGTTTTAATAAATAAGAATTGTTTTTCGGTGGTCGGCCGAAAAAAAAGTCATTTTGCTTCATTTTTAAATAGGTTTTTAGTTAGTATTTGTTATTTCTTCAATAAATCTTATTTATAAAAACAGATTGTATTTTCCGACAATAACAGCGCAATATTAACTAAAAAATCAGGCAAGACTTACATTTTTGAGTACGGTTTGACTACGGTACTATCGAAGAAATGTAACAAATCATCGATGAAAAGCATAAAATCACTTCAGATTCTACTTATACGAGAAAAATTAAAAATTAAGAATGAATTCAGTGATATTCGTATCAGACGGAAGCTGTAATTTTTTACGAATTCTATAACGGGTATCTTCCACACCACGAACAGAAATTCCTAAAAGCGGTGCAATTTCTTTTGTATTGAAATTCATTCGCAAATAAGCACACAATCGCATATCGCGTGGAGTCAATTCTGGATAACTCGATTTTAATCGCTGCATAAAATTATCATGCAACTGATTGAAAATTTCTTCAAATTCGTTCCAATGTTTGTCTCCCTGCAATTCGTGATCTATTAATTTATTGATTTTCGTCAGAAGACTAAAGTTTACATTCGGTTCGTTTTTCTTGTCAATCTGCGCGATCAATTCTTTTATTGAAAGTAAAATTTCATTTAAATGAATTAAATTGACTGTATTTGAAGCCACTTTAGCATTTTTAAGATTAATTGTCGTTTGAAGATTCTCACGAACAATTGCCATATTTTCTTGTTCTAATGTCAGTTTCTGTTCGTTAAGTTCTGCACGGCTTCGAAGCAATTCCCTTTCCTGATTCTCTATTAATTGAAGACGTTGACGCTCAGCAACAAATTTCTGATATCTAACAATTAAATAAATTACAATACTATAGAGCGCAAAATAAAATAAGTAAGCCCAAAAAGTTCTGTACCAAGGCGGTAAAACTTCAAACTTAAAAACAGCTTCTTCACTAACCACATCGTACATATTTTTTGCTCGTACATGAAAAACATATTCATTTTCAGGCAAGTTGGTATATTCTTTCTCTGTTTGAAGGCTGTAATCTGACCAAGTTGGCTCAAAACCTTCCAGCCAATACTCGTATTTTGTTGCATCTGCATCATCAAAACAAAGCGATGCAAAAGAAAAATGAAGCGCATTATTGGCATAAGATAATACAGACGAAAACTTATCATTTACTGATCCTGTTTTATTTGGGAGCACATCGTAACGGCTGGAAAACAACAAACTATCTTTCGGAAAAATACATTTTACTTCCGAAATAACTGCTTTGTATTTCGTTTCGTATTTCTTGTTTTTAATTGCACTGTAATGTATCAAACCTTCTTGTGTTCCAAAGAAAACGTCACCACTGTTTGTGGTTTGAATATTTTCGAAACCAGGAACATATATATATCGAAGTTTTCGAAATGGAAGCTCTTCAATCTTAAAACTTCCATTTTTCTGTTTGCTCATTTTTCCGGTATTTTCGCCAGAAACGTACCAAATATTATCCTGATTGTCTAGTTTTAATAATCGAATATGATTTTCTAATCCGAGATATTTCTTGAAAACAGGATCCGGAATCATTTTTTTTGAAGAAACATCTTGCCTGTAAACACCTTTTGTTGTTCCAAATAATATCTGATTGTCTACTTTAAAAGTATTCAAAAACAAACTCGACGGAAATCCATTCTTATCATTATAAAACTGAATATCGGTAACGGAATCAAATGCTGAATTGAATTTAAGTTTATAAATTCCTTTATAACCGTGCGCAATCCAAATGTTTCCTTGTTTATCGGTTTCCATAATTCTGCTGCTTTCCTCAAAACCTTTTATTCGATGCTGAAAAACCCAAGATCCATTTACTTTTTTCAGCAAATATAATCCTGTGTATCCACCAACTACCAATAAATCCGACCGATTCGGAATTAGAATTCCTTGCCAAGCACCATCTATTTGGGCCAGCGATTTCGCAGAATTTCCATTGATTTCGAATATTCCGTTTTTTTCAAAAGCCAACAAAGAATTACCAAAAACACCAAGATTCCAGACATTTTCAGACATTCCAGAAACATGCTGAAAAGTTACATTTTCTCTTTTTCCGCTTTTATAAGCTTCCCAATTCAGCCAAAACAAACCGTTATCTGTTCCGATATACAATTTATTCTGGTAAATCTGACTGCAATAAATCTTGGTTTCAGAATTTGTGCCATCTATGATTTTTGACAAAGGAGACGAAATCTGAATCAGCGAAATTCCACCTTTGAGCGTCACCCATAAATTGCCTTCTTTATCGATTTTAAAATTGGTTACATATTCATTCTGAAGTCCCATTTGCTTATCAATATGTTGAACCAAATGTCCATCACTATCTATAACTATCAATCCTGATTGGCGGGTTCCAATTCCGAAATATCCATCAGAAAGTTCAATTCCTGCTGAAATTTGATTCTGTTTTACCAAATGATCTACTTCGGTTACAAATGGTTTTATCTGATTTTCATTGAATGTAAAAAGACCATTTTTTTGCGTGAACAACAAAAGTCCGTCTTTCGTTTGGAAAATCTTTCTAACCTGCATTCCAACAAACTTCTCACCATTTTCAACAGAAATTAATGCACCTTCTTTTAGCTTTAATAATCCTTTTCCATTATCCGAGACATAAATTTCTCCTCCAACTTCAAAGAAATCATCAAAAGCAGTTTTAGCGTCTATTACCTTGATTGCTTTGTTTTTATAAATAAAAATCCTTTCATAAGAGAAAAAAATCACTTCGTTATTTCGAATCACCGTATGCAGCACATCACCAAAATTTCGAGCCGATTTTGGAAGCAATTTTACCAAAGAAGTATATTGATATTGTCCATTTGGAAGCTGAATGACAAAGCCAAAATCGCCTTGAGCGCCAACGTACATTTTATCGTTTTTATCTATCGCCATCGAACGCACCATACTTCTGTTTTCCGGCTGTGTGACAATTGCCCAGCGAACACCATCAAATTGCATAATACCAAAATGATTGGCAAAAAACATCATGCCTTTAGAATCCTGCAAAACATCCCAATTTTCTGATGCTGCTTTGTATGCTTTCGGACTATAATTGACTATAAAAGGAACTCCAATCTTTTTGATTTGGGAATTGATAATTGGAGAAAATAATAGGAATAGAAGTAAAATTCTAATTTTAAATTTCATCATTCTCTTTGAGTCTGTAGGTTAGTTTTGTGATTTTAAAAATCACAATCTTGAAAAATACTTCTTTGGGAAAAGTAATTTTCTAGACAAAAACATTCTTTTTTTTTAAATGTACCAATAACAATTATTTAGTATTATCAAAACAAAAAAGAGAATGTCGAAACTCAAATATATAAAATTTTATTTTAATGCAATAAATTACATTTTAACAAGAGAATTTGATAATTAGAGAATTTGGTACTTACGTAAGAAAGTTTGATTACGCACATACCATTATTCCGCAAAACAGATGTCCGTACAGGACACTTTGCAAATTCATAAATGTTTTTTTTCTACTGACTAATTATTTCTAACGGAATAATTTATTTGTAAAAACAAATCGAATTAAAAATTTAAATTTTGTTTTCTGATTTTCAGCATTATGTACAGAATTACACCCATTCTGTATTTTCAATTATAATTAGATTTGTACTTTTATATTCTTATCAACTCTAATTTCGAAAATATTAAAACCAAGAATTTTGAAAAAACATCTTTTTATCATAGCCATTCTGACAGCCAATTTTACTGCTTTTTCTCAGAATAAAATCATAACTGTTACCAACAATTTAAAAGTTGACAGAGAGTTTGAAACCATCGAATTAACTAAAAAATCTCTTGGATTACCTGCAAATGTCAAACTCGAAGATTATGCAATAAAAAATGGCAATACCTTTTTAGAAACACAAACCGTAGATAATGATGGAGACGGAAATGCAGATTTGCTTTTATTTCAGCCTAAAATTAAAGCTTCTTCAAAACAGGATTTTGAGGTTTTGATTGGAACAAATCCTTCGGCTTCAAAAGTAATGAACTGTTATTCTCGATTTGTTCCAGAACGCACCGACGATTATGCTTGGGAAAACAATAAAGTAGCTTTTAGAACTTACGGGCCTGTGGCGCAAAAAATGGTTGAAGATAATATTCCTGGCGGAACGTTAACCAGCGGAATTGATGCTTGGCTAAAAAGAGTCGATTATCCTATCATTAATAAATGGTACGAAAAAACAACAACCGGAACTGGAACATACCATAAAGATACTGGCGAAGGTTTGGATAATTTTCAAGTTGGAGACAGTCGCGGCGTGGGCGGAATTGCAGTTAATGTTGATGGAAAATATTATTTCTCCAAGAATTTCATTAGCTGGAAAACGATTACAACTGGTCCAATTAGAACAAGTTTTATTTTGACTTATGCCGATTGGGATGCCAAAGGAAATAAAATAACCGAATCGAAATTAATTAGTTTAGATTACGGAAGTCAGCTTTCTCGTTTTGAAATCAATATTACTGGAACAAAAACTATTGCAGCCGGTTTAACGCTTCATGACAAAAAAGGAACAATTAGCACCAATTTAAAAGAAGGCTGGTTAAGTTATTGGGAACCAATTGATGATTCTGAAATTGGTATGGGTTTAGTAGCGCCAAAAGGTTCGTTAATTAGTTTTGATAATCATGTTACTGACGAAAAAGAATTAAGCAACTTGTACGGAAATATTTCAGTAAAAAACAACAAAGCTATTTATTATGTTGGTTTTGGATGGAAAAAAGGAAGTCCGTTTCAAACCAAACAAGAATGGGAAAAGTATTTGAATTCTTTTGCTGAGAAGGTAAATAATCCTTTGATTGTGAAGGTTAAAAAGTGATTTTTTTTTTGCCGCTAAGGCTCTAAGACTCAAAGTTTTTTGTTTCACGCAGATTTTAAAAAAAATTAAACAGATTTGTTTTAAATAAAAACCTGAATTAAATCTGCTTAAATTAGCAAAATCTGTGTGAAATAAAATCATTTTAATCCTCTAATCAGTGGCAAAAAAACTATTGCTTAGCAGGAAAATAGTTTTCCTTCAAAATAATCTCCAACGGAATATAATGTGTCTTTTCTGTTTCTTCTTGTAGAACCAGCTTTTTATACAAATAATTAATTCCCATATAACCTTGATCTTCGGGTCTTTGGTTGATTAAAAAGTCTATCACGCCTTTATTTAAATATTCGATGTTTTCTTTTAGTAAATCAAAACCAATAATTCGAACGCCTTTTATATTGTTTTTTTCTAAAAACTCAGCGACAATATAAGCTCTAGAATTTGGTACAAAAACACTGTTTACGCCAGAAAACATTTCCAAATTCAACTGATCGATTCCTGAATCTTTTAAGGCAAATTCGGAAAACTTGAAATTGGTTAATTCGTCATGATCTTCAAAATACGAATAAAAACCTTTTATGCGTTGCTGATACACAGAAGTGCTTTCGATTTCTCTAGTAATCTTAAAAATTAGAACTTGCCTTTCATTTTTTACAGCAAAACTGATTAATCTTCCAGCTAAATATCCACTCTGAAAAGCATCTTGACCGACATATGCATGTTCGTTTTCTTCAGAAATATTCGAATCGATCATTACAATCGGAATATTTTTTTTTTCATATTCCTTTAAAAACTCAACAGAATCTTTGTAGAAAATCGGTGCAAATAAAAGTCCATCACAATCAAATTCTAGTACTCTCTGAGCAGATTCTTTGAACGATACTAGATTATAATCATAAAAAAAATAATCCAAAACAATTCCGAATTTGCTAAATTCCAAAGCAGCTTTTTCTATTCCATCGACCTGACTTTTCCAATACTCCAAAGTTTCTGATTTTGGAAGGAAAACAGCAAAATGAAACTTTTTGTTTAAAGCCAGATTACTCGCCAAAATATTTCGGGTATATCCAAATTCTTCAATTATTGCATTTACCTTATCAACGGTTTCCTGCGCCACTTGCCCACGTTTATGTATAATCCTGTCGACAGTTCCGGCAGAAACATTAGCTAGTTCGGCAATTTTTTTTATTGTTATGATGTTGATTCTTTTTAAGTTAAAAAAATAAAAGCAGTTCGGTAAAATTAATTTATTTTATCAAAAATAAGTTGTTTTACATCACATTTTGCATACATTTGTAAAATACCGTGTACGCACACGCAAATATACACATAACATCAAAAAACAAAAATAAAACGACTAAAATGATACTAGATTCATTACATAATGCTCAGAAATACTATGGTTTACATCCAAATTTCAAGAAAGCATTTGATTATGTAAATCAAAATGACATTGCCAATCTTGAAGAAGGTGCTTTTGAAATTGGCGAAGGTTTAAAACTAATTGTAATTGTCGGACAAGGAAATACAAAAGAAGAAGCAGTTAAAGGTTTTGAATGTCATGATAAAAACATAGATATCCAGATTTCGATTAAAGGACCAGAAACTTTTGCATGGAAACCAAGAGAAAAATGTGTGAATCCGAATGGTGAATATAGTGACGAAAGAGATGTTCGATTTTTTCATGATGCACCAGACACCTTTTTTGAAATGCAGGAAAAACAATTTGCAATCTTGTTTCCAGAAGATGTCCATACTGCAATGATTGGTGAAGGAACGTTGAAAAAGATTGTTATTAAAGTAAAAGTATAACTTTATGAGTACAATTCAGAATTCTATCGATGTCATAATCAAACAAGGAATGCTTCCGTTGTATTTCAATGCCGACGAAAATAAAAGCATTTCTGTTTTAAGAACGTTATATAATATCGGGATTAGAGCAGTTGAATATACAAGCCGTGGCCCAGAAGCGCTTTCAAACTTCAAAAAAATGGTTGAAGTAAGAAATGCTGAAATGCCAGAAATGCTTCTTGGAATTGGTACGATCAAAAATTTAGTGCAAGCAGAAACTTATTATTTAACTGGTGCAGATTTTTTTATAAGTCCAGGATTTGTTCCTGAAGTCGCTTCATTTTTAATTCCTAAAGATGTTCTCTATGCTCCAGGCTGTATGACTCCAACTGAAATTATTGCTGCCGAAAATGCTGGTGTGAAATTCATTAAACTTTTTCCTGGAAATATCTTAGGACCAGATTTTATGAGCGGTATTAAGGACATTTTTCCAGATTTAATTTTCATGCCTACAGGCGGTGTTGACACCACAAGACAAAGTATTGAAACTTGGTTTAATGCTGGAGTTTCTGCGGTTGGAATGGGAAGCAAATTAATTAGTAAAGAAGTAATGCAATTTGATGCTTACGAAACAATCGAAAAAGAAACGAAAAGGGTTTTAGATTTGATTGCAACGATTAGAAGTTAAGAAGTCAAAAAAATAATCAATTATAAAAATTACATGAATTCAATATTCAACTTAGAAGGAAAAATTGCACTGATTACGGGAGGTGCCGGAGTTTTAGGAAGCAATTTTGCAAATGTATTGGCAAAACAAGGCGTTATTGTCGGAATCGTTTCTCAGTCACTTGAAAAAGCTGAAAGCACTGTAAAAGCTATCGAAGCAAATGGCGGAAAAGGTTTTGCGGTTCAGGCCAATGTTTTAAATAAAGAAGAATTAGAAAAAATTAAAGATTTTATCGTTGAAAAATACGGACGTCTTGATATCTTGATTAACGCCGCTGGCGGAAATATGCCAGGTGCAACGATTCAACCTGATCAAGCGATTTATGATATGAAAAGCGATGATTTGCAAAAGGTTATTGATTTGAATATTATTGGGACAATGCTTCCTTCTCAGGTTTTCGCTGCACTTTTTGCAAAGCAAAAATCAGGAAACATTATCAATATTTCTTCTGCATCGGCACAAAGACCTTTAACGAGAGTTGTGGGTTATTCTGCTTCAAAAGCGGCAATCGACAACTTTACACAATGGATGGCGGTTGAATTAGCTCAAAAATACGGCGAAGGAATTCGTGTAAATGCAATTTCTCCAGGATTTTTTATTGGAGAACAAAATCGCGCTTTACTGCTTACTCCAGAAGGAAAACTAACGCCAAGAGGCGAAAAAATCATTGATCATACCCCAATGGGAAGATTTGGAACTCCGGAAGATATTGACGGCGCGCTTTTATTTTTATGCAGCGACATGTCGAAATTCGTTACGGGAATAACATTAAAAGTAGACGGCGGATTTGCTGCAACGAGTATTTAAAATCTCAACCTCTCTCCTGCAAGATTTTAAAAACCTTGTAGATTTAAATTGTAGATTATTATAAATTAAAAATACCTACAAGGTTTTAAAAACCTTACAGGAAATAAAAAATATAAAAACATGGAACAAACATTAAGATGGTTCGGACCAAATGATCCTGTTTCTTTACAAGACATCAAACAAACTGGAGCAACTGGAATTGTAACGGCTTTACACCATATTCCGAACGGGCAAGTTTGGAGTATTGATGAAATCATTAAACGAAAAGTTGAAATTGAGCACGAAAACGGAGATCCTAAAAAAGGCGCTTCTGGATTAACTTGGTCGGTTGTAGAAAGTATTCCTGTTCACGAAGACATTAAAAAACAGACTGGAAATTACCTGCAATACATTGAAAATTATAAAGAAAGCATACGCAATTTAGCTTTATGCGGTATTAAATGTGTTTGTTACAACTTTATGCCTGTTTTAGATTGGTCGAGAACAGATTTATCATTTACAGTTGAGGACGGTTCAAAAGCTTTGCGTTTTGACATCAACGCTTTTGCTGCTTTTGAATTGCATATTTTGAAAAGACCAGGTGCTGAAAACGAATATTCCGAAGAACAAAAACAAAAAGCAAAAAGCTATTTTGAAGCCATGACTTCAGAAGACAAAGTTAAATTGCAGCAGAACATTTTGGCTGGACTTCCTGGTGCTGAAGAAGCTTATTCTGTTGAAGATTTCTTGGTTACTTTAAGTGCTTATAATCATATTGACAGACAAGCTTTAAAGAATAATCTTTTTCACTTTTTAAAAGAAATTATTCCAGTTGCAGAAAGCAAAGGTGTTGTAATGGCAATTCACCCAGACGATCCTCCTTATCCAATTTTAGGTTTACCGAGAGTCGTAAGTACAGAAGAAGATTTGATCGAATTAATGAACGCTGCTCCTTCTCCATCAAACGGATTTACCATGTGTACAGGTTCTTATGGGGTTCGTGCTGATAATGATTTGCCTGGAATTGTAAGACGTCATGGCGATAAAATGAATTTCATTCATTTAAGAAGCACACAACGCGACGAAGAAGGAAGTTTCTACGAAGCAAATCATCTAGAAGGCGACGTTGACATGTACGAAGTTGTAAAAGCAATTCTGGAAGTTGAAAAAAGAAATAATAGCCAATTACCAATGCGTCCAGATCACGGACATCAAATGTTGGATGATTTAAAGAAAAAAACAAATCCGGGATATTCTGCAATTGGCCGTTTAAGAGGCTTGGCAGAATTGCGAGGACTTGAATTAGGGATCAAACGATCTTTATAATTTGTTTGCCACGAAGGCACTAAGGCGCGAGGTTTTTTTTATATTTCACGCAGATTTAAAAAGATTTAGGCAGATGAACGCAGATAATTTATACATAATAAAATCTGCTATAATCAGCCAAATCTGCGTAAAAAAAATCTTTTTAATCCTTTTAATCTGTGGCTAAAAAAACTTAGCGCCTTAGCGCCTTAGCGGCAAAACAAAAAAACTAACTAACCACAAACAACCACAAAACCATGATTCGCCAAACCATTCTTATATCCTGCGGTCTTTTCATGAACACTTTACTGGCGCAGGAATTACCTAAAATCATTACTTCAAAAACCAATTATCTTCCTGATTTTAGTTATGCAGGATATCATTTCGGCGAAAGCCAAATTCCTGAAACTAATGGAAAAGTAATTAATGCTACTGATTTTGGTGTAAAAGCAAATGATAATCTAGACGATTCAAAAGCACTCTTAAAAGCTTTTAAAGCGGCAAATGCCGTTGAAGGAGATGTAATTCTGCAATTGCCTGCCGGACGAATTATTCTAAGCGATATTTTGTATATCGAAAGAAGCAATTTTGTACTTCGAGGTGCAGGTTCAAACGAAAACGGAACTGAGATTTACTGCCCAAGACCGATGATGTATCTTAAAGATTCTGAAGTTTTGGCTGAACTTCGCGAATACTTAACCACTTTTGATAAAAGACAACGTGAACCAGAAAATAATATTGATTTACCTTTTTCTCAATACGCTTGGTCCGGAGGATTTATTTGGACACAGGTTCCGGGCGAACGTGTAAAGTCCTATTTGGATAAATACGAACCAGAGTCTAATCCGTTGGCGAAAGTCAATTCGGGGAAAATGGGCGAACATGTTATTACGGTCTCTGACGTAAAAGGTTTAAAAGTTGGTGATGTTGTCGAATTGCAATTGTTTAATAAAGATGGCGAAAACGGCGAAATCATCAAAGATTTATATCAAGGCGCCAAAGTAAAACCCGGTTCGCATCATTGGAAATTTCCTAAACTTCCCATTGTAAGACAGCAGGTTGAAATTGCTAAAATTTCTGGTTCTAAAATTACTTTAAAAACGCCTTTAACTATTTCAATAAAACCAAGTTATCAGGCGCAATTAGTAGAATGGAAACATTTAAATGAAGTTGGAATCGAACATCTTCGTTTTACTTTTCCTGATATTCCGAGAGTCGCGCATCACGTAGAACCTGGTAATAACGGGATTTTCTTAACTCGTCTTTTCAACAGTTGGGTTAAAGATGTCAAAATCACCAATGCAGACAGCGGTATTTTAGCCGAAGAAGTTTCTAATGTAACCATTCAAGATGTTACAACCGACGGACCGCATTTGGCTCATTATACGGTAACTTTAGGCGGCGTTCATAATGTTTTGGTTAAAGATTTAAAAATCTATAATTCTGCCGTTCATCCTTTAAGTTTCAACACATTTGCAACAAAAAACGTATATCAAAACTGCGAAATATTTACAGATCCTGTTTTAGATCAGCATTCTGGGGCAAATCATCAAAATCTATTTGACAATATTACGGTTCATTTAAAAGCCGATAAAAACAATAGTTACGCTTTATTTGGCGGCGGTGGAGCCGATTACTGGAAACCTTCACACGGGCCTTTCAGTACGTTTTGGAATCTCAATGTTCAAGTCGAAAATCCAGATCCATCGAAAACTGTTTTATTGTACGGGATGAAAGACGGCGCTTTAGCCAGAATTATTGGTGTTCATGGCAATACGAAATTTGAAATCAAATATGACATTGATCCATACATTGAATTTTTGAACACACCAATTGAAAAAATTCCGTCATTATATGACTATCAACTGCAAAAACGATTAAAATAGGTTAAAATATTTGCCACAGATTCCACAGATTAAAAGGATTTTTTTATTCACAAATTCACGATTTTCTTTGAATTTAATTTTTTGATAATTCGTCAATTCGTGGCTAATCTTAACACAAAGAAATTAATCCTTTTAATCTGTGTAATCTGTGGCAAAAAACTTCATCATAATACAAGTGCTATGAAATACAAAATAGTCTTTCTGGTTTTGCTTTTTATTTCAGGAAACCTGTTTTCCCAAAATAAATACCGTCTTAAAAATTTCTCTACGACCGATGGGCTTTCGCAGAGTTCTGTGATTGCTATTCATCAGGATAAATTTGGGCAGATGTGGTTTGGAACCCGCGATGGTTTAAACAAATATGATGGAAGCCGATTTACCATTTTCAGAAATGATACTGCCGATAAATATTCGATTAGTAACAATGATATATTAGCAATTGAAGAAGACAATTCAGGAAAAATCTGGGTCGGAACTTACAATGGATTAAATTGTTATGATCCAGTTTCGAATCGTTTCACGAGATATCTTCATACCAAAGCCAATCATACCATTAGTAATAATGCCGTTTGGAGCATGAGAGAAATTGGCGGCGAAATGTGGTTTGGAACTTCAAAAGGATTAACGATTTACAATAAAAAAACAGGATTGTTTTCTTCTGTTTTCCATTCAGATGATGATGCTTCTACCCTTCCGAGCAATAATATTTTGAGCATTTTAAAAACCAAAAATGGCGAAATTTGGATTGGAACAACGAAAGGGTTGTGTCAATTGACAAGTAGAAAAAATGGCAAATTAACTTTCAAAAATTATCCTTTAAATTCGACTGATTTATTAAACGTACAATCGGTAATTGAAGACAAAGATGGCAGTTTATGGATTGGAACAAAAAACAAAGGTGTTCTAAAATTCGATCAAAAAGAAAAAGCTTTTGTTTCCTTTTTACCAACAGACAAATATCGAGAAATTAATAGCGACATTCGCTCTTTACTAATTGACAATCAAGGTTCTTTATGGATTGGAGCTTATGACGGAATTTATATCTTAGGTCAAGATAAGAGTCTTCAAAAAATCAACAATACCAATAACAGCAACGGAATCGACAAAGTAAAGTCGGTTTTTATGGATAAAAAAGGTTCTATTTGGATTGGCTGTTATTATAAAGGAGTAAATCTTTGGGATGTTTCAAATGTCAATTTCTCTAATTACAATCAGAATTCAAAAAAGATTCCGATGAGTTTTGATGTGGTGAGTTCGATTATTGCAGACAAAAACGGGAACATTTATTTTGGAACTGAAGGTGGCGGAATCACGATTTACAATAAAAATACCGAAACTGTAAGTTACATTAATAGCAAAACTGGACAAACTCATAAAAATGATATCAAAGCCATGTGTTTGGCAGACGATAATATTTTATGGATTGGAACTTTTTCTAAAGGATTATCAGCTTACAATACTATTTCTAAAAAAATTGAAGACAATAGAATTGCAATAGATCTGGCCGATTTATTAAAAGAAAGCGGCGTTTATTCGCTTAAAGCTGAAAACAAAATCTTATGGATTGGAACTTTTGGCAAAGGTTTAATTCGTTATAATACATTAGATAGAACCTTTCAAATTATTGGAAATGATACTTCTAAACCCGTTTTTCTAACCAATAACATGGTTCGCAGTATTTTAATCGACAAACAAAATTCAATCTGGCTTGGAACACAAAATGGTTTAAATCGCATTTCGCTTCTAAATTTTGATCCTAATAAATACCAAATACAGCATTTTTTTTATGATCATTCGGCTTTGTCGGGCGACGATATTTTGACTTTGTTTGAAGATTCTCAAAACAAAATTTGGGTGGGAACAAAAGCCAAAGGTCTTCATGTTTTTGATGGAAAAAAATTCACTAGAATCAATCTCAGAATTGGAAATACGGTCATTACTTCCATTCATTCGATTCTAGAAGATGACGATAAAAACTTATGGATCAGTACCAATCAAGGAATTATAAAGTACAATACAATTAAAAAAGCAATTGTCATTTATGATCAGAAAGATGGTTTGGCGAGTAATGAATTCAACGATAATTCGGCTTTAAAATTAGGATCTAATCAGTTTTATTTTGGAAGTCCGTCAGGTGCAACCTTTTTCGATGCCACAAAAATTTCCTTAAATAATTATGCGCCACAGGTTTTAATTACCGATTTGAAAATTAAAAACGAAACGGTAAATGCGCATGACAAAGACGGAATTTTAGACCAAAGCATTGGTTTTACCAAAAACATTACTTTGGATTATGACAAGGCTAATTTTTCTATCAGTTTTGCGATTCCAAATTACATTCGATCCAAAAACAATCAATACAGTTATCGTTTGGTTGGTTTGGAAAACAACTGGACAACGACCAAAAACAGCGAGGCCAATTTTGCGATTCAGAATCCAGGAACTTATACTTTTGAAGTTCGTGGCGCTAACAACGACGGCGTTTGGAACCAAATTCCAACAACATTAACGGTTATTGTAAATCCTGCTCCGTGGCGCAGTATTTGGGCATTTTTATTGTACGGAATCGTAATTGGTTTGGGTTTATACGGTTTGATTTGGATTATGAAATCGAAAGCCAGACTGAAACAAAAATTGGAACTGGAATATCTAGAAACACAGCGAATTGAAGAAAACAATAAATTAAAACTAGATTTCTTTACCAATATTTCGCATGAATTTAGAACACCTTTAACTTTGATTTTAGGTCCGTTACAACAAATTCTGGCCGATTATAACGGAACTAATGAAATGTATAAAAAGCTTCTGGTTATTGAAGGAAGTGCAAATCATCTGTTGAGTTTGATTAATCGTTTAATGGATTTTAGAAAACTGGAAAATCATCAAGTTACATTAGAATCTGCAAACGGAAACATTGTAAAATTTACCAAAGAAATCTTTTTATCGTTTATTGAATATGCCAAAGACGGCGGCTACGATTACACGTTTGAAACTGAAAATGAAGAAATTCTAGTGTATTTTGACCGTTATAAACTCGAACGCGTATTTTATAATTTAATTTCGAATGCTTTTAGATATACTCCAAAAGGCGGTTCGATCAAAGTTACAATCAATCACGATCAGCAGAATCTGTTTATTGCGGTCGAAGATTCGGGCGTAGGAATTGCTGAAGAACATATTGATAAGATTTTCGACTTGTTTTTTGAAATTCCAATGCACAATCAAGTTCAGAAAAACTACAATAAAGGAACTGGAATTGGACTTTCGATTGTAAAAAATATTGTCGAATTGCATAAAGGAAAAATCGACGTTATGAACAAAACCACAGGTGGCGTTATTTTTAAAGTGACTTTACCGCTTGGTTGCGAACATCTTTTAGACAGCGAAATTATTTCCGATTTTAAAATCAGTGACGATATTGAACAATATTCGGCTCAATTAGAAACTTCAGAAATTATTGAAAATGAAGATATTGAAGATTTAATTGTAAACGAAGAAAAACAAACAATTTTAATTGTTGAAGATCATAAGGTTTTGAGAAAGTTCATGAAAAATCTCCTCAAAAAAGACTACAACATTATTGAAGCCGAAAATGGTAAAATCGCTTTTGAAAAAGCTTTAAAATTTGTTCCAAACTTGATTATCAGCGATGTCATTATGCCTGAAATGGTTGGAACTGAGCTTTGTTCAAAAATCAAAGAAAACATAAAAACGAGCCACATTCCAGTCATTCTGCTGACTTCTAGGTCTTCATTGGTTTACAAATTTGAAGGATTAGAAAGCGGCGCAGATGATTACATTAGTAAACCTTTCAATTTAATGGAATTTAGACTTCGTGTTAAAAATCTTTTGAATACAACAGAACGTTTACGAATCAAATTTTCAAGCGAAGACAGTTTTATTCCGTCAGAAATAACGGTTTCTTCTCTGGATGAAGAATTATTGAAAAAAGCATTCAAAATTGTGGAAGAAAACATTTCAAACGAACAATTTGATATTCCGTTTTTCTGTTCAGAATTGGGTGTCAGCCGAACAATGCTATTTTTAAAAATCAAAGCTTGGACCAATTGTACGCCAAATGAATTCATTCACGAAATCAGATTAAAACGTGCATCTCAATTATTAGAACAAAACAAATTAACCGTTTCAGAAATCAGTTATAAAGTCGGTTTCAACAATCCGAAATACTTTAGCAAATGCTTTCAGAAAAAGTACGGCGAGACTCCATCTCAATACGCCGACAAATTTTACAAATCTTATACGATTAAATTGTAAAATGTGAGATGTAAAATGTGAGATGTGAGTTGTGAATTGTTTAAGGTAACCAATCCTTTCACTTTTCACTTTTCACTTTTCACTTTTCACAACTCACAACTCACATCTCACATTTCGCATCTTATTTAAATAATCCGCGTTTTTAAAGGCTTCAAAAAGGGTATCTGTATTTTTAGATACCCTTTTTTGTATTTCTATTTCTTTTTTGGCTTCTACATTTGCGATATGAAAATCAAAAAAACAAGCTTCCTTTTACTCCAAATTTTGTTTGTCATTATCATAATCGGAATGAGTTTATTGCTTTTCTACTTTATCTAACTTATTAACCTTAAAACCAAAAAATGAATGTTTACAAACCACAAAAACAAATCGTTTAAATGGTGTTTACTGGTATCTTTTTTACTGGTAAATATCGTGATGCACGCACAGGAACGAAAAGTAACTGGAAAAATTACTTCCAGCGAAGATTTGCTCGGGCTTCCTGGTGCCAATGTCTATATTAAAAATTCCTCTGTTGGCGCTTCTGCCGATATGGACGGAAATTATACTGTAATTGTAGGAGAGAAAAATGCTGTTTTAGTTTTTAATTTCGTCGGATTTCAAACTGTTGAAGTTCCTGTTGGAACCAAAAATGTTATCAATGTAAGTTTAAAACCAGATACAAAAGCCCTTGACGAGGTTATTGTTGTTGGTTATGGTACACGTAAAAAGAGCGATATTACAGGATCTGTATCTTCTGTAACGGCAAAAGAGTTGACGGCTTATCCTGTTTTAAATGCAGAACAAGCTTTACAAGGCCGTGCTGCGGGTGTTTCGGTAATGTCTAATAATGGTGGCGAACCTGGTGCTCCAACAAAAATAAGAGTTCGTGGAGGAACTTCAATCAATGCAAGCGGAGACGCTTTAATTGTTGTTGATGGTTTTGCAGGTGTTTCTATGCCAGCACCTCAAGACATTGCTTCTATCGAAGTTTTAAAAGATGCTTCAGCAACAGCAATTTATGGATCTCGAGGATCAAATGGAGTTATCATGGTAACAACCAAAAAAGGAAAAGCAGGAAAACCTGTAATTGAGTTTAGCAACTCGACTTCTATTCAATCTGTAAATAACAAATTGCATTTATTGAACGCTGACCAGTTTGCAGCTTACAGGAAAAGTTTTACTACGCATACGCAAGGTCCTGCAAATACAGATTGGCAAGATGTTATCTATCGCGAAGGAATGATTTCGAACACGCAATTATCTTTCTCAGGCGGATCTGATAATGTGAGATATTATGTTTCGGGAACTTATTTCAACCAAAATGGAGTTGTAATTAATTCTGGAATCGATAAATATACTATTGTGGGTAATCTTGAAGCCGATTTATCTCCAAAATTTAAAGTGGGTTTAAACACGTTTACAAGCAAACAGAACAAAGAAGGAATCGTAAGCCAGACAGGTGCTGGAGGAACGGGTGCTGCGGGTGTAATTGCTTCTGCTTACCGTTTTATGCCAGATAAAGGAATTTACAATGCTGATGGAACTTACACTACTACTGCTCCAATTGGAGACGATATCGACAATCCGTACGCAACTGCGATGGAAAATATTTTAGAAACTGTTTCTATCGTAAACCGAAGCAATTTCTTCGCTCAATATCAAATTACTAAAGATCTTGATTTTAAAACGACTTTAGGTTTAACCGATAATAATTCGCAAACAGGAAGATTTATTCCTTCTACTTTAATTGCTGGAAAAAATATCAAGGGAGAAGCTTCTGTAAACAACACTAGATTTTCTTCTTTCTTGACAGAGAATTATCTGACCTTCAAACGTGAAATTATCGACAAAGGAATACTAACGGTTCTTGGAGGATATTCATACCAAAAAAATAAAAACGAAAATTCGTATGCCGCTTCAAGAGGATTTTTGACAAATACGAATTCGTATAGAAACTTAGGCGCTGGAACTGTTTTCTTAAAACCTGATTCTGGTTTATCTGAAACAGAATTGATTTCTGCTTTCGGAAGGTTGAATTTTGATTATGCCGACAAATATTTACTAACCTTTACCGCAAGACGAGATGGTTCTTCTAGCTTTAGTAAAAACTACAAGTACGGAACTTTTCCTTCTGGAGCAATTGGATGGAACATTAGTAAAGAAAACTTTCTGAAAGACAATAAAACGGTTTCCAATTTAAAATTAAGAGCAAGTTACGGAGCAACAGGAAACCCTTCAATTGGTGCTTACTCTACTCTTTCTAGATTCTCTGAAATTTATTATGTGAGCGGCGATGTAATTACAAATGCAGTTCAGTTAACTTCTTTGGATAATCCGAACTTGAAATGGGAAACTTCATATCAGCAGGATTACGGAATTGATTTAGGTTTATTTGATAACCGAATCAGCATTACAGCAGATTATTATAAAACAATCACTAAAGATTTGTTATTCAACAGACCGCTACCAGGAGTTTCAGGAATTGCTTCTCAGCTTCAAAACGTAGGAGAATTAGAAAATAAAGGATGGGAATTAGGAATTAATACTAGAAACTTTATTGGTGCAGATTTTACTTGGTCTACAAACTTTAATATTTCTTCGAATAAAAATAAAGTGTTGAAATTAGCAGACAACAAAGATCTTTTAATCAATTCTGCTCCAGGACACTTCTTAGCAACTGAATCTCAAATTTTAAGAGTTGGACAACCTGTTGGTTCTTTCTTCGGATTTGTTTATGATGGTGTAATTCAGCAAGGAGAAGCAGTTCTGCCAGGAAACTTTGAAACTGTTGCAGGTGGTGAAAAATTTAGAGATGTAAATGGCGACGGAAAGTTAGATTCTCAGGATAAAACAATTATCGGAAATCCAAATCCAGATTTCATCTTCGGATTCAACAACGATTTTACATACAAAAATCTTGATTTAAATATCTTCTTTCAAGGCTCGCAAGGAGGTCAAATCTTAAACTATACTTTAATGGAGTTGGCTTCTGGAAACAATAATGCTACAACTGAAGTTTTAGATGCTTGGACACCAACTCATACGGATACAAATGTTCCTGCAAATGCCGCTAGAACAAAAAGAATTACTTCAAGATTTGTTTATGATGGAAGTTATATCCGTTTGAAAAACATTTCTATTGGATATAGTTTAAATGAAAAAGTAGTTTCAAAAATGGGATTAAGCAAAGTTCGTTTTTACATCAGTGCCCAAAACATTTGGACGATTACCAATTATCCAGGAACAGATCCTGAAACAAATTACTTAAACGACTCTAACTCTAGAAGTAATACTTATTTAGGATTGGATTACGGAGGATATCCAAACGTAAGAACGTTTACAGCAGGATTCAATTTAAAATTTTAATCTAATACAACTATGAAAAAATATATAGCTCTTCTTTGCTTTGGAACACTTGCTTTTTTTAGCTGTTCTGATCTAGAAGAAAAACCAGTAGGAATTATTCGTCCAGAAAACTTTTTCAATAATACAGACGATTTACAGGCTGCTGTAAATGGAGCTTTCGCTAATATTGCCCACAACAATTATTGGGGAAGAGAATTTACAATTGCCCTTATGCTTCGTGATGATATGGCCGATATTGGCGATAGAACAACTCAAGCAGCACGTATCGATGTGAATGACATGTCTATGAACGATACAAACGCGCTTGTTGCGAATTTTTGGCCACAATCTTATGTGATTATTACAGCTGCCAATCAGGCTATTGCAGGTGCTAAAAAAACACCTGGAGATCCAGCAAAAGTTAATGCTATTGTGGCTCAGGCTTATTTTGCAAGAGCTTTTGCTTATTATCATTTGGTTCGTCTTTTTGGAGATATTCCGTACGTAGATTTTGTTGTAAATGATGTATCGCAAGTAAATTCTTTAAGTAAAACAAAAGAAGCAGATGTTTATCCAAAAATCATTGCCGATTTAGAGTTTGCAAAACAGTGGCTAGATGATAAACCAAAAGTAAAAGCCGTTCCCGGAAAAGGTACTGCTGCAGGATATTTAGCTTCTGTTTACTTGACTTTAGGAAATTTCCAAAAAGCGTATGACGAAGCGAAATATGTAATTACAAACGAAGCAAAATTTGGTTTAGGTTTAGATGCCGATTTTCAGGATTTATTCAACGCTACAAAAACAGCTTCATTAAAAGAGCCACTTTTTACAATTGATTTCAATAACTTAACATCAGGAAATTACGGTCAAGATTATACGGCGTTTTTTACAGGATCTTTAAAAGATGACAGTTACAGCTACGGACAAGGTTTCTCGGTTGCAGTTCCATCTTTAAAAGTATTCAATACTTGGGATCAGAGAGATTATAGAAGAGCTGTAAGTTTTGATACAATTATCAGAAAGAAAACCGGTCCAGGCGGATCATTGCAAGTTTATCCTTCAAGCGATAATGAGAAAGCGCCTCGTCCGCATATTGCAAAGTATTTCCGTTTTCCTGGAAAAGCTGGTGCAAACGGAAGAACTTCGCAGCACAATTACATCACAATGCGTTTTGCTGAAGTTTTATTGACTGCTGCTGAAGCCTTAAACGAGATTAATCCAGGTACGGCAGAAGCAGATAGTTATGTAAACCGAGTTCGTGCCAGAGCAAGAAACAAAGCAGGGAAATTGGTTTCTTTTCCAGCAAATGTAACTCCAGGACTTTCTCAAACCGATTTTAGAAAAATGGTTATTGACGAAAGAAGATTAGAATTGGCTTTTGAATATATAAGATGGTATGATATAAAAAGATTAAAAATCGGACCAGAAGTATTTGGACCAAATGGTTTAGAACCACATGCTAATTTTGATCCAAACCGAGATTATTTATGGCCATTGCCTGGAACAGAATTGGCTATTAATCCGAATTTAAAACCAAATAATCCTGGTTATTAATTTTAACTATTATTGAACGCAGATAAAACGGATTCGCTATCGCGAAAACGCAGATTGAAACGGATTTTTTAATCACATCGTGCATAATTAGGTTTCACGCAGATTTAAAAAAAATCCATGCAAAATCAGCTCCCGATAACTATCAGGGCCGCAATAACGAATCCGTTTCATCCGAGTCTAAAAATCAAGATTACAAAATATTTACTATGAAGAATGTCAGTTTCATTTTTTTAATTCTTGGGTTTGCATCGCTGGTAACAGCATGCAAATCTGGGATTAATTCTCAAACAAAAACTACTTCAGCAACGACTGAAAAACTGGAAACGCGTTATAAAATGCTATTAGATTATCCGGTCGATTCAATGTCAATGCCAAGAAGTATGAATACCAAAACGCTTGAAATTCGTAAAGTCCCGTCTAGAGATTGGACAAGTGGTTTTTTTGCTGGAAATCTCTGGCAATTGTACCGATTAACAGGCGATTCAAAATACAAAGAACAAGCTCAAAAATGGACTCCTTTCAGCAAAAAGGAAAGTGTCAATAGTAATTCGCATGATGTAGGTTTTAAAGTGTTTTGCAGTTTTGGAGAAGCGCTGAAAGTGGAAAACAAAAAAGAATACGAAGCGGTAATTGTAAAAGGCGCAGAAACTTTATGCACAAGATTTAATCCAAAAGTGGGATCGATTCGTTCGTGGGATTTCAACAAAGAAATCTGGGATTATCCTGTAATCATCGATAATATGATGAATTTAGAATTGCTTTTTGAAGCGTCTAAAATATCAGGAAATCCAAAATACCGCGATGTTGCCATTCAACATGCCAATACAACTTTAAAAAATCAGTTTAGAGAAGATAACAGTTGTTATCACGTTATCGATTATAACCCAACAACAGGCGAAGTTAGAAAGAAAACAACGCTTCAAGGTTACAATGACGATTCGGTTTGGGCGCGCGGTCAAGCTTGGGCGGTTTACGGATTCACCATGTCGTATCGTTATACAAAAGATTCTGCTTATTTAAAACAGGCCGAAGCGACTGCAAAGTTTTTTATGACCAATAAAAACCTCCCAGAAGACGGAATTCCGTATTGGGATTTTAAAGATCCAAGTATTCCTAATGCTCCCCGTGATGTTTCTGCAGCAATGGTTATGGTATCAGGATTATACGAATTGTATACTTATACCAAAAATAAAAGTTATTTGGCTTTCGCCGATAAAGTAATGGCTTCAGTACAAACGGATAAATATATTTTGGATACTCAAATTAAAGCGCCTTTCTTATTTGATCACAGCACTGGAAACTGGCCAAAACACGACGAAATTGATGAACCAATAATCTACGCCGATTATTATTTCTTGGAAGCATTAATAAAGAGGCAAAGTCTCAAAGGTTCAAAGTAACAAAGGTTTTGAATCTTTGAACCTTTGAGCTAGAAAAACCTTTGAACCTTTGTAACTATGAACCTTTGTAACTATGAATAAACCGAATAAAACTTTTTCAATTTTTGCGCTTTTTGTTTTGTTTCAGATTTGTCTGGGCAGTTTTGCTCAGACAAAGAGAAACATTAATGACAATTGGCTTTATTTAGAAAATCATACTCCAAACCTCAACGAAGCACAAAAAGCTTCCAATTGGGTATCTCTAAATTTACCTCATACTTGGAATGCGGAAGATGCAACCGATTTAATGCCCGGTTATCGACGCGATGCAAGTTGGTATCAAAAGAAACTCAACATCTCTAAAATCGATCAAAATCAGGTTTATTCTTTGTATTTTGAAGGATCAAACGTGACGACTAAAGTCTATGTAAACGGCAAAGAAGCGGGTTCTCATATTGGCGGTTATATTGGCTTTTCTATCGATGTTACGAAATTAATTAAAGAAGGAAACAACGATATTTTTGTTCGCGTAGATAATAGTTACGATATCGAAGTTATTCCGTCTCAAAAAAGCGATTTTTTTATTTATGGAGGCATCACGCGCGATGTTTGGCTGGTTTCGAAATATAAAAATCATATCGAAAATATAAAAATTACCACTCCTGAAGTTTCTGCTAAAAAAGCTTCAGTGCAAATTGTTTCTTCTTTTGTAAATCCTGATAATTCAAAAGATTTATCATTGACGGTAACTTTAAAAAATCCGAAAGGAAAAAAAGTAGCTAGTAAAACAGTTTTGGTTTCAGATAAAACTTCGACTATCACTTTCGAAAACATCAAAAATCCAGAACTTTGGGATACTGAAAAACCTAATTTATACAGACTTTCTGCTGTTTTATCAGAAAAAAATCAAATTAAAGACAGTGTTTCAGAGAAAGTAGGTTTTAGATGGTTTGAGTTTAAAGATCATGGGCCTTTTTACCTTAACGGAAAACGTCTGTTAATTCGCGGAACGCATCGTCATGAAGAACAAGCTGGAGTTGGTGCTGCAATGACAAACGAACAACATTGGGCAGATATGAAATCGATAAAAGAAATGGGAGCCAATTTTGTACGTTTAGCACATTATCCGCAAGATCCAGAAATTTATAAAGCTTGCGACGAATTAGGTTTATTGGTTTGGGATGAATTGCCTTGGTGCCGTGGCGGAATTGGAAATGATGCTTGGAAAACTAACACCAAAAATATGTTGTCGGAAATCATCAATCAGAATTATAATCACCCAAGTATTATTATCTGGTCTTTAGGAAATGAAATTAACTGGCTTCCTGATTTTCCTGGCGGAGATAATGCAGAAAAAACAAATGCGTTTTTAACCGAATTGAATGATATTGCACACCAACTAGATCCAACAAGAAAAACGGCTATTAGAAAATATTATGAAGGTTCGCATATTGTAGATGTATTTTCTCCTTCGATTTGGTCAGGCTGGTATTCTGGAAGCTACAAAAGCTATCAGAAAGCAATTGATGTTTACAAAAAAGAATACAAGCATTTTATTCATGCCGAATATGGCGGAGACAGCCATGTTGGCCGTCACAGCGAAAATCCTGTAACAGGAGAAAATATCATAAAAGCTGAAGGTTGGGAAGAAGCAATTGTTCAGACCAAAGTGGCAAACATTGCTCAAATTGGCGATTGGAGCGAAAATTATATAGTTGATTTGTTTGACTGGCATTTGCATATATCCGAGAATGATCCAACGTTTGTGGGAAATGTTCAATGGGCATTTAAGGATTTTGCAACGCCGTTACGTCCAGAAGATGATATTCCGTATATGAATCAAAAAGGACTTACAGATAGAAACGGAATTCCAAAAGATGCGTATTACGTTTTTAAAAGTTATTGGGCAAAAGAACCTTTTGCTTACATAGAATCACATACTTGGACAGAACGTCAAGGTCCTGAAAATACGCCACGAACAATTAGCGTTTTCAGCAACTGCGATAAGGTAACTTTGTCTCATAATGGAAAATCATTAGGAGAAAAACAGCGAAATCTTGCTCTTTATCCTGCAAATGGTTTAACTTGGGATGTCAATTTTACAAAAGGCGAAAATATTTTAATTGCTATTGGAAAAACAAAAGATGGAAAAACAGTTTCTGATACATTAAAAGTGAATTATCGTTTCAATAAAAATGATACGGCAGTTTCTTTGCAATTGTCATCAGAAAAACGGAAAAACGGAAATTATTTGGTAACTGCAATCGCTATTGATAATAATAATTTGCGTTGTTTGGATTATGAAGCAAGTGTTTATTTTCAATGCTTAAAAGGAGGAAAAACATTAAAAAATCAAGGAACGCCAACTGGAAGCGAATCCATCAGAATGGCAAATGGAAAAGCGTCTATCGAAGTAATTCCAGATGGTTCTGGCAATCCGATCGAAATGACAGCATTGAATCAGAGCTTTAAAGGAGAATATTTGAAGATTTCGGTTGAATAAAAGTTGCTAAGATGCTAAGCTACTAAGATTCTAAGTTTTTTTCTAGTTGTCAGGATGACAAAAAAAGCGAGAGAAAAAAACTTCGTGACTTAGTGCCTTCGTGGCAAAACATAAATACAATACAAATAAAGATTACAAAATGAAAAAAATTCTAACATTATTATTCCTGACATCGTTCGCAATTGGACAATCCCAAGGTTTAATTTCTAACGTACCCAACCGAAATACCACTTCTTTAAACGGAGTTTGGAATTATATTATAGATCCATACCAAACAGGCTTTTACAGTTTTCACCTTGACCAATATGACAAAAGTGAAAAGCCGGCAAAAGGAGCTTTTTTTACAAATTACCATGCTCAAAACAAACAGGAATTAGTAGAATATGATTTTGATAAATCGCCTACAATCAGTATTCCAGGCGATTGGAATTCACAGGTTACAGAACTTAAATATTATGAAGGAAATGTTTGGTTTAAAAAGTCTTTCGATTATAATCTAGCAGCTAAAAAGCGTTTGTTTTTGTATTTGGGAGCTATCAATTATAAAGCTGATGTATATTTAAATGGAAAAAAACTAGGAACGCACGAAGGCGGTTTTACTCCATTTAATTACGAAGTCACTTCTGTTGTACAGCCAAAAGACAATTATCTCGTTATAAAAGTGGACAATACGCGTCATAAAGAAGATGTTCCAACGGTAAATACTGATTGGTGGAATTATGGCGGAATAACGCGCGATGTAACTTTAATTGAAGAAGAGGCTTCTTTTGTAGAAGATTATACTATTCAACTAAAAAAAGGCAATGCAAATGTTATTTCTGGTTTTATCAAAATCAATAATTTACAGGCTTCACAAAACAGTGTTTCGATTTCGATTCCAGAATTAAAAATCAATTTTAAAGAAAAAGCAAATGCTCAGGGAATTTTAAACTTCGAAATTCCTGCTAAAAAAATCTCGTACTGGTCTCCTGAAAATCCGAAATTGTATGACGTAACGATTGATTTTAACGGACAAAAATTAAAAGATCAAATTGGTTTTAGAACTATCGAAACCAAAGAAGATAAAATTTTGCTAAACGGAAAACCAATCTTTTTGCGCGGTATTTCTATTCATGAAGAAAATGCAAAAGGCGGACGTGCTAATTCTCCCGAAGATGCCTTGCGTTTGTTAAATTGGGCAAAAGAATTAGGTTGCAATTATGTTCGTTTGGCGCATTATCCGCACAACGAAAATATTATTCGCGAAGCCGATAAAATGGGAATAATGGTTTGGGAAGAAATTCCGGTGTATTGGACAGTAGAATTTACAAATAAAAATACCTATCAAAATGCCGAAGATCAATTAACGGCTTCTATCATTAGAGATAAAAATAGAGCTAGCATTATTATTTGGTCAATGGCAAATGAAACGCCAATTTCGGATGCCAGAAATACATTCATTAAAAATTTAGCTTCACACACTAGATCATTAGATAACACAAGATTAATCAGTGCGGCTTTATTGACCAAAAAAGAAACGATCGACGATCCAATTGGTGAAGTTTTAGATGTTGTGGCTTTTAACCAGTATTTGGGCTGGTACGGCGGAAATCTAGAAGATGCTGAAAAAATAGTTTGGAAATCTAAATACAATAAACCTATTGTTGTTTCTGAATTTGGAGGCGATGCTAAAGCTGGTTTACACGGAGAAAAAAACGAACGCTGGACAGAGGAATATCAGGAATATTTATACATTCAGAATTTAAAAATGATTGAAAAGATTCCACACCTCAGCGGAACAAGCCCTTGGATTCTGGTTGATTTCAGATCTCCAAAAAGATTGCTTCCAGGAATTCAGGACGGTTACAATCGAAAAGGTTTAATTTCGAATGACGGCGAAAAGAAGAAAGCATTTTATATTATGCAGAATTGGTACGCTAAGAAGAAAAAAGCATAATAAATTATATGGCCTATTACCAATTCATTAACAAAAAACAGACTGTAAATTATATGATTTTTCTTCATTATTAACTTACTTTGTAGTTATTCTAAAAAATTGTAATCCTATGAAAAAATTTTATTTACTGGCAGTTACGCTATTTGCTGCCTTTACAGTTCAGGCTCAAGATGTGGTGAAATTTGCTCCATTAGACAATAGTCCTGTTGATATTTCTTATTTCCCAAACAAAGCAGTTAAGTTCAAAAAAACAGATAATCCAAATCCGGTTATCAAAGTTCTTTATGCAAGACCTACTGCAAAAGGAAGAACTATTTTTGGCGATGTTGTAAAATTTGGTGAAGTTTGGAGAGTTGGTGCTAACGAAAATACAGAAATCAAATTCTACAAAGATGTAACTATTGGCGGTAAAAAAGTTCCTGCAGGATACTATAGTTTATTTGCTATTCCAGAAAAAGACAAATGGACTATCATTATCAATAAAGAATTAGATTTATGGGGTAGTTATGCTTATGACGAAAGCAAAGATGTAGTGAGAGTTTCTGTTCCTGTTAAATCTGTAAGCGAAACTATTGAAGCTTTATCTATTGCATTTACAGCTCAAGGTAATATTGCTAATTTAGTTATTGGCTGGGATAAAACAACGGTTGAATTACCTATTACGATTAAATAACAAATCGAATATTTTAAATACAAGAGAGACATTGCAAGATGTCTCTTTTTTTGTTTATAGCTTCTTAAATAATTTTTACAGCGAAATAATTCCCATTACAAAAGCAGTCTGAACTGCTTCTGCCGTATTGGTTACTTTCAATTTTTCGATAATATTCTGTCTGTGTCGTCTTACAGTATAAACCGAAATGTGCATTTCGGCTGCAATTTGTTCGCTTTTGTTTCCTTTTGCAACGCTGGTCAAAACTTCTATTTCTCTCTTTGAAAGTATATTTTCAGTATTGTTTTTATACTTTTCAGATTCAATTACTTGACCTGTTCTAATATTAAAAATCTTTCCTTCAATTCCTGTACGAGGCTGCAAATCTGTTGATGGCAGATACAAGCATAATGCAAGCGAAATACTTCCGTTATTAAACGTGTTTAAATAAATCGTTCGATGATTTATATAGGTAATTTTATCGATAGAATCTTTCATTCTAAGACGGCTCAAAGTGCTGTAATTGCTATATTCTTCTCTCGGAATTTCTTTTAAAAACTGATAAAAATTGAGTTCCAAAACATGACGTTCCACTAAATCTTCTGAATTGATTTTAGTGAAAATGCATTCTTCAAAAGCAGAATCAATTTCAGAATTTTCGTCTGGAAGTCCAAAAACCGAACCGAAACTACCTGCATAGATATAACTTTTGTCAGATTGATAATCGGATAAAACAGCGACACATTGTTCTATTTTGACATAATTGACGACGAATTGTTTATACATTTCGATATCATTAGATTCTCCAATTTCAAATTTTTGTTCTAAAAATGTAGTCATTAATTGGTTTTCGATCGAAGAATTCTGTGGCATTTAGAAAGTATAATTGGTTAATTTTACGTATTGCCCTTTTTGTGAAGCAATTCTATTTTTGGAAAATTAAAAATATTACTTTCTATCCCAAAAAAATAATCTATGAAAACATTTTTTTACAATGCTATTATTATCCTTAGCCTTTCGGCTTTAACGAGCTGCAATACTAAAAACGAAACTGCAAAAACAACAATGAAAGAAGAAACAAAAACAGATTCTGCATTTGTAAATGGTTCGCCGTGTGATATCAAATTATCTTCTATCCATTTTACAAAAGCAGTAAACGGTGCCGACTCGCTAATTAAGACTGAAGCAAATGAAAAAGTAATTTTTAAAGCTGGTGAAAAATCAGATTACTTTTCTGATCCAGACGGAAAATTGTCTAATACTAGCGCGCCAATGCTTTTATCTAAAGTAGACAATACAAAACCTTTTACGCTTACCGCAAAAGTTACGCCTGAGTTTACAGAAAAAGGTTTGTATAATGCTGGTGTTTTATATATTTATGTCAATGACAGTTTCTATCAAAAATTTTGTTTTGAGCAAGACGAAAGAGGCAATCACAGAATTGTAACGGTTCGCACAATGACAACTTCTGATGATAACAATCATGATGTGGTAAAACAGCCTTCTGTTTACATGAAAATCTCTTCTGACACTAAAACGGTTGCAAGTTATTATTCGTTAGATAAAAAGAACTGGCAGATGGTTCGTTTGTATAAAAACAACTACCCAAAAGAAATCTGGATGGGAATAAGTACTCAATGTCCTGTAGATAAAGGAACTCAAAGTATTTTTGAGGAAATTAATCTGGAAGAAAAAAGTGTTTCTGATTTTCGTTTAGGAATCTAAGTTTACTATTTTAAGTTCTTCAATAAAAACAAATTGTTATCATTAAAGTAATTATTTTTTCAAATTGACGTATGATTTATATTACTAAGTTTTGTATTTTTATCTAAAGCAAAATTAATATTACCTAACTTTAAAAATAAACTACATGGGAAAATTTGTAATCACTACTAGAACCAACGGTGAGTTTCAATTCAATTTAAAAGCTGGTAATGGCCAGACTATTTTAACAAGCGAAGGCTACACTACAAAAGCGGCATGCAATAATGGAATTGAATCTGTAAAGAACAACGCAGCTGACGATAATCGTTACGACAGAAAAGAAGCTAAAAACGGAAAACCTTATTTCAATTTAAAAGCTGGAAATGGTCAGATTATTGGTTCTAGCGAAATGTACGAAAGTGTAGCTGCTAGAGAAAACGGAATTGAATCTGTAAAGAAAAATGCTCCTGAAGCTACTATTGATGATCAAACGGCTTAAGTCATGTTTATAAAAGATAAAAGCTGTTTCTATTAATTTAGAAACAGCTTTTTTATTGAAAATTAAATTTTGAAATTACTTCTTCAAAGCCTCAATTCCAGCATGAGTTGGAACAACTTGTTTGATGGTTCCATCTGCATTAAATTCTAATTTGTCGATGCAGACTTCGCGATGAAAACCTCCTGCGTCTCCCATTTTTATTCCTGTTGGATAAGAGAATCTATGATACGTAATATACCATTCGTCTTTGTTCGGAATTTGTAAAACCGAATTGTGTCCTGTTGCATAAATGCCTTCTTCTGGTTTTCCTTGAATTACGATATTGTTTTCTGGAATTTCAAGCGGTCCAGTCGGAGAATTTGAAATTCCGTATCTCACTTTGTATTTTGGACTTCTCGTATCGTCTTCGCTCCAAAAGAAATAGTATTTTCCGTTTCTGTAAATTACATAAGTTCCTTCTCTAAATGAAGGATTTACAGCAATAACTTTCTGCGTTCCAGGTTTTAAAGAAACCATATCAGGATTTAACTCAGCCACTCCCATATACATATTTCCCCAATACAAATAGCTTTTTCCTGTTTTAGGATCGGTGAAAACATCTGGATCAATTTCTTGCCCGTCGTGTATTCCTTCTGGTCTTGTAGCTACAATTGCTTTTCCGCTGTCTTTAAAAGGTCCTGTTGGATTGTCAGAAACGGCAACTCCAACTTTTTGCGCAGCTGTGAAATAGTAGAAATATTTATACTTTCCTTTTATCTTTTTCTCAACAATACAAGGCGCCCAAGCATTTCTATTTCCCCACGGAACATCTTTTTTTAGATCTAAAATAATCCCCTCATCTTTCCAATCCACTAAATTATCTGAAGAAAAGGTTTTGAAATAATATCCAGACCAGCCATCAAATCCGTCGCTTGTTGGATAGATGTAATATTTTTTTGTTTTGTTAGAATACAAAATTTCAGGATCTGCATAATAGCCTTCCAGAACTGGGTTATGATTTACTTTTGCAAGTTTTGCAGGTGTTCCCCATTTATCAGTAATTCTTTTTAATTCAGAACGAGTTATCGGTAAAATAGTTCCATGACGCGGATTAAAATCCATTGAAATATCATTATCAATTACACTGAAATTCTCTAGGTCTTTCGTTTTTGTGAATTGATATCTTCCTTTAGTGTACACATCGTACATCAAAATATACTCATCTGAATTATTCAATTTAAAAACGCTCGAACCTTCTACTCCATCTTTTGTCTGTTGCAGATAATTATCATTTTCAATCCATTTTCCGGAAGTCAAATCTTTTGTAACTGCCACTTTGATTCCAGGCGTATTGGTTTCTGTTTTATAAAAAAGGTGATATTCTCCATCTTTTTCGATGATATCACCATCAATACAAGCGTTTCCTGACTTTGGAACAAACAATAATTTTGGCTCACTTTCTAAGGCAGTAAAATCTTTATTCGCGTAAGCGTAATAAATTTTATCTGGACCTCCAGCATGTTGCATACTAAAGTAAATCATGTATTTTCCAGCCTTTGCATCGTAAATAGTTTGCGGCGCCCAAACACGTTTTAAGTTTTCATTTCCTGGAAATGTAGTTTGGATATTGACAATGCTGCTTTTCCAATTTACTAAATCAGTACTTTTTAATAAAACCATTGCACGGTTGCTATCCCAACCTTTTGAAGAAGTCATATCGGTCAGAACCATGTAAAATGTTTTGCCATCGTCTCCGCGTAAGATATGCGGATCGCGAACTCCTCCTGTCGAACTGATTGCTTTACTATCTAAAATTGGTTTATTATTGTTAAGCGCGTAATAATGATATCCGTCACTGCTTACAGCATAATTAACTGCTTCTTCTTCGACTTTATTCCCTATAAAATAAACAAATAAATAAGCTGTTAAATCTTTTTCGGCAATAACGGGCGGAACTCCTTTTGCTGAATTCTGGGCTTGTATAGAAGTCGAAAGGCTTAGTAATGATATCAGACAAAAAAATATTCTTTTCATTTATTTTTTACTTTTTAATTGATATAAAATAGAACTGTGAGGTTTTAAGTCAGTTCCAATTTCATTTGATGTAGTTTTTGATTTTTCGCCTGTCCACATATTCAAAACTTCAGCCGAACCAAAAATTCCTAAATCAGAAAGGTTTACTGCAACTTTTTGCGAACCGTTATCAGAAATATTAAATAAAGCCAGATAAACACTGCCATCTTTTGGATTTTTTGAAGTGACAGCAATTTTTCCATCTTTTTGGAAAAGCTGTTTTACATCAGTACTTTGATTGTGCATTTTTACGACTTCTTTATTCGTCAATAATGATAATGTAAAAGCGTCATTACTTGGCAAATCTCCTCCAAAAAACAATGGCGATTTGAAAATATTAAAAAATGTAATCAAAGTATATTGTTCGTCTTTTGTCAAACGGGTCATACGGTCTTCACCTCTTTCTCCTCTAATTGAAATACGTCCTAACGGAATCATATCACAATCTGGCCATGTTCCCGGCGCAATGTGCGGATACCATTTTTGAGCTACATCCATTAAATGCGTAATATGAGGCCATGTATCCCAAACATCATCAACCATACGCCACATATTAGCATGTGTAGTTACGTGAGGCGCTGCTTCGATTGGTGTTTCTCCTGGCGATGTACTTAAAACAATTTTACGTCCGCATTTGTCGATTGCGTTTCTTATTAAGTTGATTTCGCCTTCATGATACGGTCTTGATAAATCATCTATTTTTATAAAATCTACTCCCCATTGCGCGTACAATTCGAAAATAGAATCATAATATTCTTGTGCTCCTGGTTTGTCTGCTACAACAGTATAATTGTCTCTTAACCATTCGCATTGTAATGCTGTAGAATAAACTTGATCTGCAGTGATTCCGTTTGCTCCTTTTATTGGCAGTTTATCTTCGACTGCTTTTTTAGGAATGCCGCGCATAATATGGATTCCGAATTTTAATCCTTTTTTATGAATATAATCGGCTAAAGGCTTAAAACCTTGTCCATTTTTTGCTGAAGGAAAACGGTTAACAGCTGGCAAATATCTTCCGTACTGATCCATTACGTAACGTGGATCTGTTTGGTTGTATCCTCCTGCTTTATCATTTTCAACAAACCATCTGATATCGACTACGATGTATTCCCAACCGAATTTTTTCAACTCTTTTGCCATATAATCGGCGTTGGCTTTTACCTCATGCTCTTCAACTGTTGGTCCGTAACAATCCCAGCTATTCCAGCCCATTGGCGGAGTTTGAGCCCATTGTTTGAATTCTTCTTTTTGAAACGTTTTCTTTTGCGCGTTAGTTGCAACAGATAGAAAAAAAGCTCCTATTGTTACCGTAAGTAAGTTTGTAATTTTCATTGTGCTTGGTTATGTGTGGTTTTTACACTTTAAATATAATGAAATTTTATTGTTACCAACGTAAAGAAAACCTAACAGGTTTTTAAAAACTTGTTAGGTTTTTAGATTGATACTTTATTTCACATTAATAGTAACCTCAACAGGCTTTAACCACTGACTTGTAAATTTAACTTTTATAGGCGCTGTAGAATCTCCATTTGCCTGAATATATGCTGCAATATGTCCGTGAAATACACGCTGTACATTATCTGTGTAATCAGTCATGTCGCTGTTATTTCCTGCTTCTAATCCTAACAAAGTTGCCGCACCGTTAATCGTACAAGTAACTTCATTGTCAGAAAGCATTACTGGAAGTCCGTTTTGGTCTTTTACCTGAACCATAATTTTCGCTACGCCTTTGTCTTTGCTAATTGTAATGTCTTTATCAGCAATTGTTAATTCAACTGGCTGTTGTGTTGAATTAATAGCATAACGGCTTACTTCTTTATCGTTTTTATCTAAACCAACTGCTTCTAATTTTCCTGAAGCAAACGGAATATCCCAATAGATAATTCCTGTTTTTTCGTCATACAATTTAGTTTCCCCCACTACTTTTCCGTTTAATTCTAAACGCGCTTTTGCAGCATTGGTATAACAAACCACACGAATTTTTTGTCCGTTTTCATAATTCCAAATTGCCCAAGCATCTTTAGAAATGTCTTTTTCGTTTGTCAACGGATAAGTTCCTAAATATGCCATTGGTTGATCTGACCATAATGATTGACGGAAATAACCACGAGGTTTGATAACTCCAGCAAAATCAACTAAACCAGAATAAAACCCTCTTGAAGGCCATCTTCCTGATTCTCCCAAATAATCGATTCCTGTCCAAAGAAATTGACCGAAAATGAACTTATTGTTTTTTACTGCCAACCAAGGCTCCATATCATGAACATTTTCACTTCCATAAATCACTCTTTTTGGATACTTTTCATGATCTGATTTGTACTTGCTTTCAGTATAATTATATCCTGTAATATCTAAAGCTCCAGGATATTCCGTTTCGTTAGACATTGCAACTCCTGCTAAACCAGCAGTTGTCGGTCTTGATTTGTCGTATTTTTTTACTGCAGCGACCAAACGTTTTGCAATTGCTCCAAGTCTCATGGCATCTGGCGCATCTGGTTTATAACCACCGTAAGCTGCTTGCCCAAAACCGTCTTTTCCTTTATCTAAAACTGGGTGAGAATACGGATCGTTTGGATAATCTACTTCGTTACCAATACTCCATGCAAATACAGAAAGATGATTTCTGTCACGACGTACAAAATCTTCAAGATCTTTTTCGGCATAATCTGCAAAAATATCAAATGAACCTTCAAATCCTGGTGTTCCGTAGTTCCAGCCTTCTAACCATTTGCGTTTTGGAAATTCCCATTCGTCATACGCTTCGTTTAAAACCAACAATCCTAGTTCGTCGCAAAGTTCATAGAAATCTGGCGCTTGCGGATTATGGCTTGTGCGAATGGCATTTACACCAATTTCTTTCAGCGTTTTTAATCTCGTTTTCCAAACTTCTCTTGGAACTGCAGATCCTAAAACTCCAGCATCGTGGTGCAAACAAACTCCTTTCATTTTCATCCATTTTCCGTTAAGGGCAAAACCATTGTTTGGATCGAATGTGAAGTTTCTGAAACCTGTTTGTGTTACTGTTTTATCAATTTCTTTTCCGTCTTTTAAAACTGTTGTTCTCAGTTCATATAAATTCGGATTATCTAAGTCCCATAATTGCGGATTTTTGACATTTAATTTTGTTGAAATTTTCCCGTTTTGTTTTGCAGCGAGATCAACTTTTGAAGATGATTTTGCGACCGATTTTCCGTCTTTTGAAAATAATTCATTTACAACAGTTAAAGCAGATTTTGATGAAGATCCGTTCTCTACATCAACCTCAACATTCAAAGTTCCTGCTCCTTTTTTAACCTCTGGATAAGCGTAAACGCCCCATTGTGCAATATGAACTGGATTGGCATAAACCAACCACACATTTCTATAAATTCCAGATCCAGTGTACCATCTTGAATCGGCGCTTTGGCTGTGGTCTACACGAACTGAAATTGTATTTTCTCCACCAAATTTTACAAACTCAGTTGCATCATAAGCAAAAGAAATATATCCGTTTGGACGTTTTCCTAAAGAATGTCCGTTGATGAAAACTTCGCTTCTATTATAAACTCCTTCAAAATACAAATAGACTTTTTCTCCAGATTTGGTTTTCGGAATATTAATTGATTTTCTATACCAAGCAATTCCGCCAGGCAAATAACCTGTGCAACTTGCTAATCTTGGACTCAACTGGCCTTTTACGCTCCAGTCGTGCGGTACATTTACTTGTTGCCATTTACTATCATCAAATACATTATTTTTTGCTTCTGGAGTTTCCTGAAGATTGAATTTCCAGTTGTCATTTATTTTCTTAGAATCTCCAAACGATATTTGACTGCTTGCAGATAGACACGAAAAGAGTAATACGGGGATTAAGGTTTTCTTTGTAATCATTTTTTTTAAGGTTCTAAGATGCTAAGAGTCTAAGAGTCTAAGCTTCTTTTGTTTATTTAATTATTTTTTTTTGTTTCAAGTTTATTGCAACTCTCCAACAAACGTCACTACAGATCTTGCAGGAATTTCTAGATTTCCATTTTTCTGAACTTCGGCTCTTTTTAGATTTGATGTATCAGAAGTTACGTAAGGTGTGAACTCGTTATTTTTTAAAGTTCCTTTTGATAAATCAAATTTGTATTCTTGCGCCGATTTTCCGCAGTTTACTGCTACTACAATCAGTTTTTTGCTTTGAATATCTTTGTAAGCCGTTAGCATTACATCATTTGCTTTGTCTAATTCGTTTTGGTTTGGAATATCGATTCTCAACATCCCTGGACGAACAAAAAGCGAATAATTTCCTAAAGCCCAAAGCAGTTTTGAATCGTGAAATTCTCCATCATTTCTTACATAATCTGGAGCAGTTCCGCCGTTACTTTTTCCATCGTCTAAATAAATTAAACCATCCTTGTAATCTACTCTTGTTATTGATGTCCACCATTGCCAAGAAGCTGCATTGGCAACCGCAATATCATTATGAATTAAACGAGCAACGAACAAAGCGGTCTGCATTCCTAAATCTCTTCCGCCACCAGAACCGCCAGGGATTTCAGCTTCTCCTGGGTTTTCTAAAATACAGTATTCCGATTGCCAGTATTTTAATCCCGATTTTTGCTTGACTTCTTTAGCAATTAATTTTCGGCTTAAAACCTGTCTTTCAACTGGCCATGTTGTAAAATAACTATGCCCGAGAATTACATTTTTTACATTTGAAAACTTGGTCACATTCGTTTTGGTATTTCCAAAGAAATAATCGATTTGATTGTCACGGTTTTCTGAATTTACATTTTCATACAAATAATCGATTTGAGCGGCCTCTGCAATTACAATCTCAGTACTCATTTTTTTAGCTTTCAATTTTTCTGAAAGTGATTTGGTCAAATCATATATTTCCTGATTGGTTGCTGGTGTTCCTTCCTGACTATTTGTATCTCCGTGTTTTGGCATCCATTCCCATTGCGGTTCATTAATCGGACTAACATAATCGAATTTGATTCCTTCTTTTTTCTCCAATCCTTGAATACTTTGAACTAAGAAATCGGCAAATTTTGGAATTGCACCATCTTTTAGATTCAGTTTATTCTTTTGAGAGGCAAAAGATAATCCGTTGTTAGTCATATAAACTGGAGGACTATTAGTAAAAATAAGAAACTTTTCTACTCCACGTTTTTTAGCCGCCTGCAAAAACCATCTTTGTCCTTCTTGTTTTGAGAAATCATAAGTCCCGTCAGCATTCAGAAAACATTCGCTTCTTCTCCATTCGTCAGAAACTTTACTATTTTCTCCTTGCTCTGTACTTCCTGCCCCAAGATTAAATCGCCAGATCGAAAGTCCGATTCCTTTTGGATTTCCTTGTGCATCTATTTCTTTACTAAAAAGCAAATCTGCAATGGCATTTTTTTTCTGTTCAGGCCAATTTTTACCCACAAACTGTGTTCTCCAGGCATCAGAACCTCCAAAACCATCCATGGTTTGCACTACATTATCTGTGCTAATAGTAACTGTTCGCTGTGCAAATGACATTGAAGTTGTTACCAATAAAAGCGAGATATATATTTTTCTCATTTAATTATTATTTTTCGTGTTGACGTAATTTTTGTTATCGTCTTTTGTCATTTCGCCGAAAGAGAAATCTTCGTAAATAAATCAACCAAGCCCTCATTACTTTGTCGAGTTACTTGTGGAGGTCCCTCCTCCGTCGGGATGACAAGTTTGTGGTTAATAACTTTGTCAAAGTTTTAAACTTTGACAAAGTTTGCACACAATACTACTTATCTTTCAAAACCTAGAATCTTAGACCCTTAGCAACTTATTTATATGTTCCAACATAAGTTACTACTGATCTGGCTGGAATTTCAAGACCAGAAATATCAACCGCTATTCCTTTTTTCAAACTCATTGTTTCAGAAGTAATGTAAGGGGTTAATTTGTTGTCTGTTACTGTTCCGCCTGCAAGATTCAATTTATAAGCTTTTGCTGATTTACTTATGTTTACCGCAACAATTACCAATTTTTTATTTGTAGCATCTTTATAAGCTGTAAGCATTACATCATTTAATGCTGTCGAATTATCGATGCTTGGAATCTGAACTCTCACCATTCCTGGTTTTACGAAAAAAGAAAAGTTTCCTAAAGCCCAAAGTGTTTTTGAATCTCTGATGTAACCGTCATTTTTACAGTAATCTGCATTTCCTGCTCCATTACTTGCTCCATCATCAACATGAATTAAACCATCTTTGTAATCGCCACGGCTAATTGCTGTCCACCATTGCCAAGACGTTACACCTCCAACGGCAATATCAGTACTAATAATACGAGCTGTCCAAAGTGCCAATGACATTCCTAAATCTCTTCCTGAACCAGCTCCACCTGGAAGTTCTGCAGTTCCCGGACTTTCTAAAACGCAATATTCAGATGACCAAAGACTAACTCCGCCAACAGACTGAATTTTCGCAGCGGCAGCTTGTCTTGATGAAATCATTTCACTTAATGGCCATGCCTGCCAATAACTGTGTCCAGAAATTGTCTTTTTTACATTGCTTAAACTGCCAATGTTTTTAGTAGAATTGGTTGCAAAAAAGTAATCAATCTGATTGGATCTGCTTTCTTTTCCTGAAACAGTCTTGTATAATGGTTCGTAAGCTCCTGCTTCTCCAACTACAATTTTGGCTTCTAATCCTTTCGCTTGTAATTTTGGAGAAAGGATATTGACAAAACTGTAAATATTGGCATTTGTCGCTGGAGAACCTTCCTGCCCGCTTCCATCCCATTCGTATTGCGGTTCATTAAACGGACTCACATAGTCTATTGTTAAACCGTGTTCTGTTTTTAGCTTATCTAAAGATGTTGTCCAAAAATCGGCCAAGTCGGGCATTTTACCATCTTTTAAATTGTAAAATTCTTTGATTGTAGCATGTGCTTTTCCGTTTTGAGTTAAATAAACTGGAGCACTGTTGGCAAAAGCTAAAAGTTTGTCTACACCACGTTCTCTCGCGGCTTTCATAAACCAAACCTGCCCCGCTTGTTTTGTCATATTATACGAAACTCCGTCTCTAGTAAAACATTCCGATCTTCTCCATTCGTCGGTAATATCACTTGCTTCGCCTTGTTCTGCACTTCCTGCTCCAAGATTGAAACGCCATAATGATAAACCGATTCCTTTTGGATTTCCGTCTGCATCTACACCTTGACTGAATAATAAATCTGCTATTTTATTCTTTTTATCAGTAGGCCAATTTTTTCCAATGAAATTACATTGCCAAGCATCCGAAGCTCCAAAACTTTCCATTGTTTGAAGATTCATATCTAAACTAATATTCAATTCTGCTGTGCCGCTTTCTGAACTCGAGCTATCAGATTTATCAGAATCGCAGCTCATAAAAAGCGAACTTGCAGAAAGCAAGCCTGCACACAGCAGACTTACTTTATTTCCTTTTAAGATGCTCATCTTAATAACCAGGATTTTGTTTGATTAAATTACCGCTTAAATCAATTTCTAATTGTGGAATTGGCCATAATAAGTGCTTAGAAGGGTCAAAGTTGATTCCTTTGTCTTGCGGTTCTCTCAAATTGGTTGTTTCATAAGGGTCTGTAGAACTCAAATTATACTTTACAAAGGTTCCGTTTGGTCCCATTAAAGATTCGATAACTGGTCTTCCTGTTGTTGGATCTTTTTCGCGACGGATATCAAATAAACGAAGCCCTTCAAAAGCCAATTCTAAACGACGCTCTTTGTAGATTTGTTTCAATAAAGTTGGTCCAGAAATTCCTGTTTTTGGATCTAATTTTACACGAGCTCTAATTACATTGATATCTGTTAAAGCATCTCCTCCTAAATGATAATTTGCTTCTGCTCTTGTCAAATACATTTCTGCTAAACGAATCAACGGAATATTTAATGGCAAGTGACCGTCTTTTTTATCTAATGAACGACGTGTTGCAATTGGAATGTAATATTTACGGCAAATACGTCCTGATTTGTTATCGTTTAAACTGAATTTATGAGTTGGATTTAAAACCTCATCTCCGTAAGCAGCTTCTCCCCATTTTGTAATGGTGCTTCTACGACGAATTACATCATTTTCAGAAAGATAAGCATTTTCTAAATCGCTTGTTGGCATACACCATCCCCATCCGTCCAAAACATCGGCGGCATCATTACTTGGAAAATTCTTTTTGTCTTCTCCTCTTGCTCCCGCTAAAGTTGGTAATGCAGAACCTAAATCTCTATTTTGAACTGATGAAGATTGTGCTTCTAAAATCGATTCAATTCCGTTATGATTGTTTACATTCCAGATATTTAAGAAATCAGCCTCAAGCGCAAAAGGCCCTTCAGTGATTACTTTGTTTGAATATGTTTTAGCTTCAGCCCATTTTTCTTGAAACAATGAAACACGAGCTAATAAAGCATAAGCTGCCCATTTGTTTATTCTACCATCTTTATTTACAGGAGCGCTTTCTAATTTTGCTGCCGAATCTTTAAGATCTGTTTCAATTTGCGCATATACGTCTGCCGCAGAGCTTCTTTCTAAAGTTAAATCTCCTGTTCCTAAAGATTTTGTATACAACGGAACTCCTCCAAAAAGATTTACCAATTCGTAGTAGCAATAAGCACGCACGAATAAGGATTCTCCCGTATATTGGTTTTTCTGCACATCTGTAAGTGGCGATGAAGCCATTCTCTCTAAACCAATATTAGCCGATTGAATGGTGTAATAATGTGCAGTGTAGATACTGTTCATATCTCCCATATTATCTGGAGTAATTAGATACTGTGAAGCAGGTCTGTGCGCACCACTGTCTTGTCCGGTGTTTCCCATCCAAGCGTCATCGGTTGACATTTCGTTCGTTACTCTTGGCGCTACTAATGTCCACCAGTCGTTAGGAAGCAACAACCTTTTTGTTAATTCGTTGGTATAATTTTCACACTCTTGTACTGTTTGAAAATAGTTCTCTAAAGTCTGGGTTCCTCTTTGTTCTTTTTCGATGAAATCACTACAAGAAGCTGAAAACAAAGAGAAAGCTATGATTGATACTATAATTTTTTTCATGATCGTTTTGATTAAAATGCAACATTAAGCCCCATCAAGATTGTTGGCTGTACTGGATAGTTCCATCCTCCAAAACCTGATCCTTTTACTCTGTCTCCTTTATCAGGATCTCCTCCGGCTACTTCAGGATCAACTCCTGTGTATTTTGTCCATGTCCATAAATTCTGTCCAGACAATGAAATTCTCAATTTATCTAAACCAAATTTGTTGTAGAAAGAATATCCTAACTGTAAATTTTTCATACGAACGAAAGAACCGTCTTCAACATAAAGAGAAGAGAATTTGGTAAAGTTTTCATTGTTATCATCTTTTGATAAACGCGGAATGTAATTTGAAGTTCCTTCACCATGCCAAGCCATTTGCTCTAATCCGCTAACTTTGTTTGTTAGACTTGCACCATTATATAAATCTGAAATGTTTTGGTTTACAATTTCGTTTCCAATGCTAGAATAGAAATTAGCAATTAAATCAAAGTTTTTATAACCAAAGTTTAAATTCAGACCTACGTTGTAATCTGCCCAAGGAGAACCAATTTTTGTTCTGTCTTTTTCATCAATTTTTCCATCACCGTTTACATCTTTAAAACGAACATCTCCTACTTGTGCATATGGCTGTAATTTGGTTCCGTGTTGATCTGTATGTGAGTTTAATTCGGTTTGGTTTTGGAATAATCCATCGGCAACATATCCGTAGAAATATCCTGGCACATCGCCTTTTACAGTCAAAGTTCTGTTTCCAGATCCATATAGTTTCTCGCCATCAGCAGAAAGCGTTAGCATTTCAACATTTACGGTTGTAAAAGTCAAGTCTACACCATACGAGAAATCGCCTTTTTTATCTTTATAAGAAAGCAATAAATCGATACCGCTTGATCTCATAGAACCAACATTTGTCCACATAGTTGAATATCCTGGAAATCCGCTGTAAGTTGGAAACTGTTTTAAGAACAACATATCGTGGGTTTCTTTTTGATAATATTCTAATGAACCTGAAACTTTATTTTTCCAAAATCCGAAATCAAGTCCGAAACTCATATCTTCTACCGTTTCCCATTTAATGTCTTTGTTTGCCATTGAAGACGGATAAGAAGTATCTACTACTTCGCCACCAATTGTATAATAATTTTGTCCGATATTAGATTGGTAAACCGCATCTGGCAAACCTTGATTACCTACTTTACCCCATCCTGCTCTTAATCTAAGATCACTAACTACATCTTTTGCAGATTCCATAAAACCTTCGTTTAAAATTCTCCAAGAAACCGATGCCGAAGGGAAATTTGCCCATTTGTTATTGGTCATGAATTTAGAAGAACCATCACGTCTAAATGTTCCTGTGAAATAGTATTTACCATCGTAGTTATAAGAAAAACGAGAAATATAAGACATCAACGAACTAGACCAGCTGTTACCTTTACTGTCTTTGTTTTTAGTAGCTGCATTTAGCTCTCTCATTGAATCTGAATTGTTTGGAACACCTTCACCGTAACCCCAAAGATTATTTCCATTGTATTCTTCCATTGTGTTACCAATCATCAAAGAAGCATTGTGTTTTTCTGCAAATTTTTTAGAATAGGTAATGGTATTTTGCCAAGTCCAATCAACATTTGTAGTATTCCATTTTTCAATACTATTGATTTCTTGCTTTTCGTGTGCTGCATCAATTACAAAATCGGGCGTAAATTTATTTCTTGTTTCATCTCCAACTTCAATAGACGCTTGTGTACGAAATACTAAACCTTTGATTGGTTCGTATTGCAAATATCCGTTCGTATTTAAGTTGTACTTATTGGTATAATCATCATAACGCTTTACGGCAGCAACTGGATTCCATACGTAAGAAGGAGATCTTGCATAAATGCTGTATTCATTTTCAGTTCCGCTTAACTGGTCTGCTGGTTTGTAAATTGGCGTAATTGGATCAATTTTATCAAAATCTGCCCAATTGTTTGGTGCTCCCCAAGTTTCATAACGAGGGTTTAAAGTGATTCCTGCTGAGAATTTATCTGTGAATTTAAAATCATTTGCGATTCTCATTGTAACTCTTTCCCAACCTCCAACACCATACATTGAATCAGAATCGTAATAGTTTAAACTTATAGCGTAAGTGTGTTTATCAGATCCTCCAGTTACACCTAATGAAGCATTTGTAACAGGGGTTCCAGTTCTAATTCCTGCTTTCCACCAATCTGTAGTTTTTCCTCTGTATTGAGAAGGATTCGGAAGATAATCTGAATAACCTGAATTGTTATAAGCCGTGTTCATTATTCTTGCATAACCTTCGGCATCTGCCATATTGTAAGGATTATTCATGATCTGCATACCAGAGCTCAAATCAAAATTGAATCTAGTTTTTCCAACTTTTCCTTTTTTAGTTGTAATCAGAATAACTCCATTCGAAGCACGAGAACCATAAATTGCGCTTGCAGAAGCATCTTTTAAAACCTCCAAAGATTCAATTTCGTTATTGCTTAAGAAATTAATGCTCGTTCCCATCGGAATTCCGTCAACTACGTAAAGCGGATCTGTGTTTAAGTTTAAAGTCGAAATACCACGAATTAAAACTCTTGGTTGTGCACCTGGACCTCCTTGCCCTGTTACTTGCACCCCAGAAACTTTTCCTTGAAGTGATTCGGCAACGTTACCAACAGTCATAGTTTGCAATTCTTTTCCTTTTACAGAAGATATCGAACTCGTTACATCGCTCTTTTTAACCGCCGCATAACCTACCACAACTATCTCATCCAATGCTTGGCTAGCTTCCTGCATTACTACACTAATCTCTGTTTTATCTCCAACTGGTACAACTTGAGAAGTAAAACCAACGAATGAAAATTCGATTTGTGCATTTTTATTTGGAACATTGATTACATAATTTCCATCAAAATCAGTTGCTGCAGATGTTGAAGTTCCCTTCACCATTACATTCACTCCCGGAATCGGCACATTGGCTTTATCCTTAACAGTACCTTTTATTTTTATTTGTCCAAAAGATACAGCAGTACACAAAAGGGCAATAAAAAATCCTATATATTTAAATTTCATATTAAGCTGTTTTATTTGTTAAATGTTACAACAAGGTTATAACCAACTATTTTTTTGTTATAAATACTCTTTCCAACTCAGTATCTAAAACTACTTTGTAAACTCCATGTGCTGCAGGATATTTAGCATTTCCGTTTTCTCCTGGTGACATTGTTGCAATACCATTTTTGATTAACCTCCAAGATGGATCCCACCATTGTCCTGTAAAAGTCGCTTCTAGAGTTCCTGTCAAAGTATATTCTCCAACTAATTGATATGGATTGCTTGCATTATTTGCTAGATGAAGTTTTGTAACTACCCAAGCATTCCATGTATCCCAGTTTGCACCGTCGATTCCGCCACCACAAACACTTACGAATGGTTTTCTTTGTGCAGCATCATCATGCCATAAACCGTTTGCAACATCTGCCCAAACTTTGCTTGTTGGTGTATATTTCTCTACAGTATATTTTAGTGTATTTGGATTTACTTTAATCTTATAATATCCTTTTGTAGGTAAAATAATTGCTGTTGAAGTCACATCGTCTACTAATTCTCCAGCTGCATTTAAACCAAAACAATGCGGTGCAAAATCTGATTCTTGACCTAAGAAATAAACTTCTTTGTTGTCTTTGTCAGCATAATATTTAAATTCGAAATCTTGTCCATCCTTCTCATGGAAATACATTGGAACTCCCACTGCATCTGTCGTTAGGTTTGTTCCCTTTGGCTGATCGCATAAATAAATTGCAGGATATTCGTTTGTTGCTACAATATTTACGTTTAATGATCCTGTATTCGGAATTGCAAATTTGTCTTTTGCAGTAATCGTTAATACGTAATCTGCAGCAGTTACAGGCAAAGTGTAAGTTTTGTTGAAAGTATAAGATTGAGGAGAATCTGTTAACTGTATCATTTCGTCAATGCCAAGAGCCTCACATTTTACTTGTATATAATCAATTCCCGAATCGTCGTTTACGACAAAATTTACAGGCATTTCATTACTTGTAGACAACAAGATAACTGCACCTTCTTTTGGTGTTATCATTGTAATGCTTGGCGGTGCAAATTCACCATCAAGGCGTAAATTGATTTCTTCGTTTACAACATTTCCAGAAACGTCTGTAATTACCAATTTTATTTTAAAAGATTCAGAAGTTCCTCTATTTGCAGGAACTTCAAAAAAGTAACTTAAATCGTAAGTTTTTAAAAGCGGATCTGTTTTAAAGCTAATTACTTTATCTAGTGATAATTCTGGAATTTGAATTTCTACACTTTTTAATCCTAAATCGTCTGCAAGTGCAGCTTTGATTTCAAATTTTCTACTCGGAGCTCCATAAATCTCTTTTGTAGAAACTACCACCGTAGGATTATCAGAACTTGGAAATCCTGATTCATTATTTTGACATCCGGTTACAAGAAAGCCAAAAAGGGCAAGAAAAAATAAAAATACATTTTTTTTCATTTCTTTAGTTTTAAGGTTAGGTTAGTTAGTTTTCTTTCTAAAATGAAAGCTTGTTTTAATTTTGTAGGTTATTCAAGGTTTTACTATTTTTTGTCTGAGGCAGCAAAAAAACAGCATTACATAATTAAGTGGTCATTTTCATATTCTATTGAGTTTGGTTAATTGTTAGATATTTCCTTTTTTTTGATTTTACTTCAGGTTATTTAAGTGTCATTTTTAATTAACCCGCAGTTTATTTTTTTTAAACTGCGGGCTGATAAGTAACGCAAACCAATCATTACTGATCTAAAATTTAAAGAGTGCTCACCTCTTTAAACAGATAACAAACTATCTTGATATTAACACTTATAACTAACAGCAATAATCTAATTCGTGATTGCTATTACCGCAAAGAAATGTTTAAATAACACTTTTAAGGAGGGGTAAATTGGAAAAAAAAGGAGGTCAAAATTGCAATTAACTATTATTTTGAAATAAATTTTAAAGACTATTAAAAAATAAGACAGTATTTTTGAGAAATTTATAATTATTGAAAAAACAGCATTTTTTCAGCTAAAACGTTTAAGTTGAATAGAAGATTTTAATTGATTTTTTAAAAAACAAGAAAATAATGCAGTAACAAAATAATGTTAGCTGCATTATTTGATGATATTCAAGTCAGAATTAAATGACGTTTTATACTTTTTTATATATTCTGAAGGAGTCATTCCAAATAGTTTTACGAATTGCTGTCTGAAATATTTTGGGTCTTCAAATCCAACTTCTGTACTTGCTTGTGTGATGTTCATATCTTCAGTCAGCATCAACATCGCTGCTCTTCTAATTCGCAATGAACGAATAAAAGCATTTAAAGTTTGCCCAGAAATAATTTTGATTTTGGTATAAAGCGTTCTATGGCTCATTCCCATTTCTAGGGCGAAAGTTCGAATTGTAAAATCTTTTTTATGAATATTAGCTTCAACAATTTCGATGCATTTTTTAAGCATCTGCTGATATTCGACCGGAACTTTCTGCGTGTTTTCTTTTAATGTAATACTGTCTAAGAAATAAGTGCGTAGATTATGACGGTTTCTTAGTAAAGATTCAACACGAGCCGTAAGAATATCATCGTCAAAAGGTTTGGTGATATAATCATCTGCACCTTCATTAATTCCTTGCAAATGCGTTTCTGGGTTTTTAGATGCTGTCAATAAAATAACTGGAATATGCGATAAGGTGTTGTCTTCTTTTATTCTTCGACATAATTCTAAACCATCCATTTCTTCCATAGTAATATCACTAATGACAAGATCTGGCATATGTTTTTTAGTCATTTTTAAACCTTCTTCGCCATTTTCTGCGCTATAAACAATGTAACTATCAGCAAAAAGCTTAATTAGATAAGCTCGAATTTCTGCATTATCATCAATGATTAAAACAGTGCGTTTATCGGTTAACATTGTCTTTTTGAAATCGCTATCTGCAATTGAAGTTGTTGCTGTCGAAATCGGTTCTTCTATTTCATCAGGAATTAATTCGTCAAACAATTGGCTTCTCTGCGGTTTTTCATTGGTAATTTCTACATCTTCAAAATGACTGTTTCCTTTTAAAAATGCCAATTTAAAAGTGCTACCTTTTCCAGCTTCACTGCTACAAGTTACAGATCCTTTATGTTTGTCAACAAAATATTTAACAATATAAAGTCCAATACCAAAACCGGTTCCAACAGAAACTTTTGAATTAATCTGTTTGAATTTTTCAAAAATAACATCAATGTCTTTCTTATCAATTCCGTCTCCGTTATCCGATATTTCTAGAAAAACCTTTTCATCGTTTTCTGTCAAAGTCAGATTGATTTCGCCTCCAATTGGTGTGTATTTAAAAGCATTTGACATTAAATTGAATAATGAAATTTCTATCTTTTCATAATCGCCAATAATAGTAATTTCGTGATTTGGAATTGTAAAATTATAATTGATGTTTTTATCTTTTGCCTGATTCACAAAACATTGATAAACTTCATTAGAAAGATTATTTACATTAATTGGAGATAAACGCAAAGCATCGGCATCATTTTCGGCTTTTCTTAATAAAAGCAGTTGATCTACCAAACTCAATAATCTTCTGGCATTTCGATGCGCAATAGCCAAATCGCTTCCAGAAGAACCGTTCTCGACATTTTCTTTCTGTACTGCTTTTTTTAACGGATTTATGATTAGCGAAAGCGGTGTTCTAAATTCATGCGAAATATAAGTAAACATAGACGACTGCTTTTCTGCAATCTCTTTTTCTTTCTTACTTTCAAGCTCGGCGATTTTGACCTTATATTTTAATTTTTCTTTGTTTTTATTGTAATCAAGATACAAAAACAATAATCCGCCAATTGCTAAAAGATATAGAGTATAGGCCCACCAGGTTCTGTACCAAGGTGGTAAAACTTCTATTGAAATGAGACTGACCTCTTTATTCCAACCTCCTTTAAAATTGGTTGTTTTAACTTTAAAAGTATATTTTCCTTCAGGAAGTCTTGAGTAATTTGCTTTTCGGGTCTGTCCTACATAATTCCATTGCTCATCCCAACCATCTAAAAAATAAGCATAATTTATCTTGTCTGCATTGTTGTAATCTAAAGCAACAAATTCTAATGATAGAGTCGTTTGATCGTATTCTAAACTAACCTCTTTAATTTTATCAGAATCGGTAGCAACTTCTGCATTTGTTTCTTCAATCAACTGATTGTTGACATAAAAATCAGTCAGTAAAATAGTATTCTTTTGATTGAAGCCTTTTATCGATTTAGGATAAAAAATATTAAATCCGTTAATTCCTCCAAAAAGAAATTCGCCAGATGAAAGTTTAATTCCGGCATTAAAACTAAACTGATTGCTTTGAAGTCCATCATTTACAGAGAAATTACGGAAGGTTTTACTTCTTTTATCGTATCTGCAGATTCCATTATAAGTACTCATCCACAAGTTGCCTTCACTATCTTCTAGTAATCTTAAAATAGTATTAGAAGGCAAACCATCGTCAATAGTCTGTCTTTTAAAAGTATTTGTTTTTCTATCAAATAATAGCAAACCTCCTTCTTGAGTTCCTATCCAGAGATTTTTATTTTTATCTTCATAAATACATCTAATAGGGTTTCCAATTGCTTTTTTAGTGATTTTTTTAGTGTCTTTATCAATTGACAAAAGTGAAGTGTAATTTCCTGCCCATAACTTTCCATCTGAAGTTTCGGTTATGCATTGCAGGTTATCAATCCTTTTATCAAAAAGTTCAAAAGCATCTTTATTTCTATTTAAAAGGTACAACGAACCTTCATTTGTAGCACTTGCCCAAATATTTGATTTTGAATCTTTAAATACAAACCAGATATTTTTCTCGGTTTGTTTCGTATGAGAATTATAACAAGAATAGTGTTTTACATTATTCGTATTCTTGCTTATTTTATTGATTCCGCCCGCCCAAGTAGAAACCCAAATGTCATTATTATTATCGCGAACAATTCCGGTAATAAAAGGGCTAGAAAGCGAATTTCCATAATTGGTGTACGAATTGTTTTTTCTATCCCAATATTTCAAGCCTGCGCCGTCTGTACCTACCCAAACATTCTTTTTTTCGTCTTCACAAAAAGATAAAATAAAATTGTCGGCAGGATCTTTAGCATTATAACGAATACTTTTAAAATACTTTGGAGTATCGCTCAACATACTGATTCCGCCGCGAAGCGAGCCAAACCATTTGTTACCTGATTTATCTTCATATAGACTCCAAACCGAATTGCTTTTGGCTAATTGTTCATTATAAGCAAGAAGATTTTTACTGTTTGGATTGATATAGAAAATTCCGCAGCCGTCTGTCGTCACCCAAGTTATTCCTTTTTTATCCACCAAAGCATCAGTAACGCTGCACTTATTCGAAAAATAATTTTCTGAAATCGAACCCGATTTTGTGTTTAATAAAAAAAGTCCTTCGTCGGTTCCTAATAAAAGATTTCCATCAGAAGAAAGTTTCATCGCTTTTACTCCTATCGAAAGCGGAAAAACAATTTTTAAGTCTTTTGCTTTATAATCATAAGTACAAACTCCAACATTGCGAACGTATATCCAACATCCCAATTTCTCTTTATTTTCTTGAATTGCAATGGCATCGTAATTAGAAATCGTAATTCTATTTCCTAATGCATTTAAAGGAATATGTTTACCTATAAAAGAACCATTTTCAAAAGCCAATAAACCTAATTTCTGCGAAGCGACTAAAACTAAATTATCTGAAACCGAACGCATTTGATGTATAATATCTTGAAGCACTTTTGGTTTATCATCCCACAACGTATACTTAACGGTATGAAAAGACGCTTTTGTTTTATCGTAAATACAGATTCCGCTTGTTCCTCCTACCCAAATATTATTTCTAGAATCACCTTCAATATTGTAGATTGTATTGAACAAAAGCGATTTTTTATCGTTTATTCTGTTTCTAAAAATTTTAAAATTATAACCGTCATATCGGTTTAAACCATCGTAGGTTCCAAACCACATATATCCTTCTTTATCTTGGTAAATTGTAATTATGGAATTGTTAGACAAACCGTCTGATATGTCAAGGAATTTGATGGGGTAATCTTGTGAATGTAGGGAAGAAGAAACCCCTAATAAGAATAGAAAATATAGAACAAAAGGCTTCAAAATGAGTTTGGTTTTCTGGTTTGTGTAATAAGCACAATTATAAGATAATTTTGCTTAGATTCCTTAAATTTTAGACCAAAAGCATATTTCTGCACCGAAGTTGCAGGATTTTATTCTGATATGTTGTTTTTGATAAATTAATTCTTACCTCTTTTCTATGCTTATAAAGTCCAAAGATTCAATCATTTGAATTTTGCATTAGGTCTTATATTACATTCCAATGGCTGAAACCATAGGCTATGTCCTTAAAAAATCATAGAATGATGCATAAAAAAAGAGCCTGTCTCAAAAAATGAGACAGGCTCCCCTTCTATTATTTTTTATTAATCCAATATAAACACAATCAAACCTCTTGCTCCATGAGCTCCGAGAACCAAAGATTGCTCAATATCGGCCGTTTTTGACGGACCAGCGATGAAAGTTCCAAAACCGTATTCCATGTTTCCGATTCTTTGATACGCTTGCTGCATGGTTGGCACAAGATCTTTTTTATGAACTATAATCGCTAAATATTGAGCTATGAAAGGCGCAACACGCTGTCCTAAAATATCATCGGTTACCCAAAGTCCGCTGTTTTCTGCCACGCCAAAATGTGCTTTTACAACCGTTAATTCAACGTCTTGAAGCGAATGCGGATCTACTGCTTTCCAATCTAAAGAAGCAATTTCAGAAAGCTCTGGAAGCGTTGTAATTAATCGTTTCTCCAGATTATAATTGGATTTGATGTAATTGATGATTTCGTTATAATCGGCAACTTCTACAGGATCACCACCAATTCCTTTTAAAACCGTTTTGTAGGTTTCTAATACATCAAATTGTTCTGAACCTAAAAGATTTAAATCTGGCAGTTCTGAAACCAATTCGGGCTGATTTGCTTTTATTCTTTTTAAAATTTCGCCTTTACTACTCATTTCCTTTTTCTTTAGATTCTCGCGAATTTTTCTTGTACCATTCTCTAAAAGATTCTTCTGGAACATCTGGCATTTCGCGCTGATCGTACCATTTATTCATCTTATTATTGACCATTCCTGGAATGTTCTTCATTACAAATCGTCCTGATTTTCCAGCAATATTAAAAACCGTTGGATTTGCTAATACCGTTGCCATCGTTTTCATAGCCACTGTTTTTGCTTTCGGTGTATGCCCTTCTTTCACCAAAACCTGACGCCATTTGTACAATTGATCGTGAATATCAATTTTTACTGGACAAACGTTAGTACAAGAACCACAGAGCGTACTGGCAAAAGGCAAATCGGCATTTTTGCTCATATCTAAATTTGGTGCTAAAATAGAACCAATTGGTCCCGCAACCGCATTGTGATAACTGTGTCCACCGCTTCGTCTGTACACTGGACAAGTGTTCATACACGCGCCGCAACGAATACATTTCAACGAATTTCTAAAATCTTCTCTTCCTAATTGTGTACTTCTTCCGTTGTCTACAATTACGATATGCATTTCTTTTCCGTCTCTTGGTTTCTTAAAATGACTTGAAAAAGTAGTAATAGGCTGTCCAGTTGCGCTTCTTGCCAATAATCTCAAGAAAACACCTAAATGTTCTCTTTTCGGAATCAATTTCTCAAATCCCATACAAGCTATGTGAACGTCTGCTAAATGCGCACCCATATCCGCATTTCCTTCATTGGTACAAACCACAAATTCTCCTGTTTCTGCAACAGCAAAATTGACTCCTGTTAAAGCCACTTTTCTAGTCAAGAAAGTATTTCTCAAACTATGACGCGCTGACTCTGTCAAATATTGCGGGTTGAAATTTCCTTTCTCTGTACCTAAATGTTCGTGAAAAGTTTCGCTTACATCTTCTTTCTTTAAGTGAATCGCCGGAAGTACAATGTGGCTTGGCGGTTCTTTACGAAGCTGAACAATATATTCACCTAAATCAGAATCGATTACTTCAATTCCTTTTTCGGCTAAATAATCATTTAAATGGCATTCTTCTGTAAGCATAGATTTGGATTTCACCATTTGCTTTACATCATGTTTAGCCATGATAGAATGCACAATTTCGTTGTGTTCTTTGGCATCTGCTGCCCAATGTACAATTATTCCGTTTCGTTGCGCATTCGCTTCAAATTCAACTAAATAATCGTGAATATTAGAAAGCACATTAAATTTGATTTGAGAAGCGGTTTCACGCAACAGTTCCCAATCTGCTATTTGGTGCGCTGATTTATCTCTTTTAGCACGCACAAACCAAAGTGTTTCATCATGCCAATTGACACGCTCTACGTCTTTATTGAACTTTGCCGCGGCTTCGCTGTGCTGTATTATTTTTTCTGATGACATTTTTAATTATTTAAAAGTCAATTTTGAAATGTTTATAATGATTTATTTAACCGCAAAGTACGCAAAGGAAAAAGCGCAAAGTACGCAAAGATTAAAATTAACTTTGCGAACTTTGCGTAAAACCTTGCGCACTTTGCGGTTAAATTTTATATTCAACATCTATTTTAGTTTTCTAGTGAATTTAATATTTCGGCAATATGAATGGTTTTGATTCTGCTTTTTTGCCTTTTTAGAATTCCGTCCAAATGCATCAAGCAAGACATATCTCCGCCTGTAATATAATCCACATCATGACTTTCGTGATCATTAATACGATCTTGTCCCATTTTTACAGAAACTGCTTCTTCTGTTACGCAGAAAGTTCCGCCAAAACCACAGCATTCGTCTTTTCTAGTTAAAGCAACCAAATCAAGACCTTCTATACTGTGCAATAATTGTTCAGGTTTAGAGAAAAATGGTGCGTTTAATTCAGACATTTGCGAAAGCTTTAAACCGCGCTGACCGTGACAGCTTACGTGCATTCCGACTTTATACGGAAATCTTCCATCTATATGGTCAATTTTTAAAACATCGGTTATAAACTCAGTAAGTTCATATACTGTATTTCTAATTGCCGTTGCCTTCTCTTCTTGTTTTTCGTCATGCAAATGGTCTTTTACATGCAAAACACAACTTCCAGAAGGACAGACTATGTAATCAAATCCAGAAAAATTGGCAATAAAATTGGCATCGCATCCTTTCGTTAAATGTGCATAACCGCTATTTGCCATTGGTTGTCCGCAGCAGGTCTGTCCCATCGGAAATTCGACGTCACAACCTAATTTTTGTAACAATTCGTAGGTTGCAATTCCTACTTTTGGATAAAATTGGTCGACATAACAAGGTATAAAAAGTCCAATTTTCATGTTGTAGTATTTAGTGTGTTGTTCATTTAGGCGTGTACTGTAAAAATGTAAAAAATACGTTTCTCAGCAAATTTACAACATACAGACCGTTTTTACCTAATGTTTATAGAATTTCAAGTCAATTAAATCGTTCTGAATTGGTTTTGGATTCCAATTATCATGAATTGCCAACGCAGCTCCCAAAGCACTTGCCTGCGCCATCGAGGCCGCATAAACTTCTACATCTGGAAAAGCTTCTGCTAATAAATTCATGTAAATCGAATTTTTACTGAAACCTCCATCCACAAAAATCTTTTTTACTGGACTGTTATGAATGACCAAATTGGTAGAAAAAACCTGCTGTTCTACCAGATCTAACATTAATTGATGATAAGCTGTTTCGTAATTTTTATAGTGTGAAAGGTCTCTTTTTTGAAAAGGGCATTCTTTCAGGATATCAAAATTGTATTTTTTTGGATAGAAAATCTGATAATTTAGCGCTCGTAGATTGGCTACAATATTTTTATCAAAATAAACTTCTTTGTAAGTATCAACTGGAACTTTAAAATGTTCTGCCAAGCGTTTGGTCTGCACTTCGTGTTCGTTTCCTGCAAATAAACGAGCCGCTTTTACAGGTTTCTCAGTATATTGCATATAGCACAAACAGTCGTTTTGCGATTCGTCAAACGTTAGGGGTTTGTTGTTGAACGGATTTAAAGAAATACTCCAAGTTCCTGTTGACAATAAAACAAAAGGTTCTGTAAAATTGATCGTGTACGGAATAATTGCCGACGAACTGTCGTGAAGACCAACTCCAATTGCTATATTTTCGCGGGTCATAATGACATCTTTACCAAAATGAATTGGCGGTATTTTATCTGAAATACCTTCCTCTTTCAGCCATTTATGGTATTTCATTTTTTTGAAATTCCACAAATTGGTGTGGCAGCCAATACTTGTAATATCAGCGTATGCTTCATTCGTTAAAAGAAAACTTAAAAACTGAGGCAAATGCAGACAGTATTTTACTTTTTCAAATATTTTGGGCTTTTGTTCTTTTATGCGGTAAATCTGCATTCCCGAATTTAAACTGCCCAAAACTGGAGAAGCTGTTTTTACAGCAAACTTTTTTTCTCCTTTGTATTTTTCATAGAAATCAGCTTTTAAATCCTCTGGATAATCTTTTAAATAATTATACAGAGGAGTTAAAACTTTTCCGTTTTCGTCTATATAAACAAAACTTGCTCCGTAAGTGCTAAAATTGATGGCTTTTAAAACATAATCTTTAAGCTCTTTTATTTCAGATAATCGATCTAAAATCCAATTTTTAAGCACTTCGATATCTTCGCACGGAAATCCGTCTTCGTCTGTGGTTTCCTCCAGATTTACTGATTTTTCCCAGACAATTTTATAATTTTCGTTAAATAAAAAAACCTTTTTGTTTGTTTTACCAATATCAAAAATCGCAACTACATTCATTTATTCTAATTATGAGTTATGAGTTATAAGTTATGAGTTCTTGAATTATGTTTTTTTATGTTTAAGCTAAGTCTTTTTATGTTTTTAGTACAAAACACAAAAAGACTCAACTTATAACTCATAATTCATAACTTATAACTACAACCCAGTGGCCATTGTTTTTAAACCTCTCTCGCCAACTAGGTTTTCTCTAACCTGAAGTGAACGATATAATCCTACCGGATTTAATGCCGCTCCAGAACGAAGACGAGCTTCTGCCACTAATGCGCGAACATCTGTACGGAATGCGTTTTGAAGAATTTCTTGCGCTTTTACCACATCATTTTCTTCTTGTGCTTGTTCCAATGCTTTTCTGTCTACAGAAAGTGCTTGTGCGTAAGCAATCATAATCGCTTCAACAGATTGCAATAAATCTTCTAACGGATCTTTGATGTTGTGAGAAGCATCAATCATCCAGCCTAAATCTTTAGCGTGATTCATTCCTCTTGCATCCATTCCTTCAACCAATTCATTAAAAATTAAGAATAATTGATATGGTTTTAAAGCTCCTGCTGTTAAATCATCGTCGCCATATTTTGAATCGTTAAAATGGAAACCTCCTAGTTTGTTTTCCATCAATAATAAAGAAACGATTTGCTCGATATTGGCATTTGGAAGGTGGTGACCTAAATCTACTAAAGTCTGCGCTTTGTCGCCTAACTTTTTAACATACGAATAAGACTGCCCCCAATCTGCTACAGTCGTAGAATAAAAGTTAGGCTCAGCACATTTATATTCTAAAAATAATTTCCAGTTTGAAGGCAATGCATCGTAGATTTCCTCTAAACTTTCTAATGTATTTTGATACGCTCTTCTGAAATTTAACTGCCCTGGAAAGTTAGAACCATCTGCCAGCCAAATTGTTAAAGACTCAGAACCTAATTCGATCCCGTGTTTAATAACTTCAATATTATGGGCAATTGCTTGTTTGCGAACTGCTTTGTTTACGTTTTGTAAAGAACCGTATTTATAAGTGTGCTCAGAACTTGCTTGATCTTGAAACGTATTCGAATTCATCGCATCAAACTTCAATCCGTGCTGATTTGCTAGTGTTTTGATTGCTTTGTAATCTGTCGGGATATCCCATGGAATATGAAGTGAAATCGCACCAGAAGCATTATTTAATTTGTGAAGCAAACCAACATCTTCAATTTTTTCTTCTAATGAACGAGGTTCTCCTCCACCAGCGAAACGTCCGAATCTTGTTCCTCCTGTACCTAAAGCCCAAGATGGAATTGCAATTTGAAAGTCGATTAATTTTTGAATAATCGCTTCTGTATCATTTATTTCTGATGCTGTAAAAACTAATTTATTTTGGTGTTTTTTTAATAAATCTTCGTTATGAGATTCGATGTGGTTTGATCCGATTAACATAGTTATTGATATTTTAATAGAGTTTACAAGATATAACTTTATACGCTGTGAACTCCCGTTTTACTTCACTTTTTTGTTAAGTTTTCTTTGTTAAAGCGAATTGTTATATGCTAAAAAAATCTAACGTTCGAAAAACTTCGAACGCTAGACCACAAAAAACCACTTTTGCTTAAACAAACTTATATAAAAAACCTAAACAATCTTTATCTATAAAAGCCCATGGCTACGCCACCGTCTACGTTCAATGCGTTTCCTGTAGATTTACCAAGTAAACCTCCAACAAAAGCGTAACATGCGTTAGCAATATCATCTGGCAATATGATTTCATTTAACAACGTACGTTTTGCATAGTAAGCCGGAAGTTCTTCAACTGTAATTCCGTATGCTTTTGCACGACCTTCTGCCCATCCTCCAGACCAAATGTTTGAATCTGAAATTACAGCATCAGGATTTACTGTATTTACACGAATTTTATCTGCTCCAAGTTCTGCAGCCATTAAACGTGTTAAGTGCGCTTGAGCAGCTTTAGCCGAACCATAACCTGGGTTATTTGGACCAGCAACAACAGCATTTTTAGAAACGATATTTACAATATCTCCTCCAAAACCTTGTTTGCGCATTACTTCGATTCCGGCTTTAGAAACAATAAATTGTCCTTTAACCAAAATATCGTATAATCTATCCCACTCTTCTAAAGTGTGTTCTGCGATAGATTTTGAGATACTGATTCCTGCATTATTTACCACAATGTCAACACCTCCAAAAGCTAAACAAACTTCATCTAATGCTTTTTCTGTGCTTACTTCGTCTGTAACATTCAATAAAGTGCTAGAAACGGCATCTTTACCAAATGATTTGATGAACTCAGCAGTTGCGCCTTCTAAACGCTCTTCGTTAATATCGTTAATTACCACACAAGCACCTTCTTGAGCGAATTTTTTAGCGATAGCTTTACCAATTCCGCCTGCAGAACCTGTAATTAAAGCTACTCTTCCAGATAATGCTTTTGGTTTAGGCATACGCTGTAATTTAGCTTCTTCTAATAACCAATATTCAATATCAAAAGCTTCTTGGTGGGGCAAAGAAGTATATTCTGAAACTGCCTCTGCACCTTTCATTACGTTTACTGCATTAATATAATATTCAGATGCTAAACGTGCCATTGTTTTATCTTTAGCAAAAGTGAACATACCAACTCCTGGATATAAAATAACCACTGGATTCGGGTCACGCATTACAGGTGAATTTGATTTTTTACATGCATTGTAATAGTCTTTATACATTGCACGATATGCTTCAAATGCTGGAGCTAATTTTGCTTTTACAGCTGTAACATCAGACAAATCTTCGTTTGGATCTAATTCTAAAACCAAAGGACTGATTTTAGTTCTCAAGAAGTGGTCTGGACAAGATGTTCCTAATGGAGCTAATTTTGCTAAATCATTAGAATTAATGAATTCTAAAACTCTTGCATCGTCTGTATAATGACCAATCATCTGACGTTCTGATGAACAGAAACCTCTTAAAATTGGAGCTACTTTTGCTGCTTTTAATTTACGATCTGCTTCTGGAAGGCTGTCGATTTTTTTACCTCCAAAAACTGGACGTGTTTTTCCGTAATTATCTTCTAAGTAAGAAGCACATTTCTCTATTACTTCCAGCGTATTGATATAACTATCAAACGCAGTATCTCCCCAAGTAAATAAACCATGAGAACCTAACATGATTCCACGTAGTTTTTTACCGTTTTTTTCTGCTTCCTCTAGACAAGCTCTCAACTGAAGACCAAGATCAAATCCTGGACGCTGCCAGCCTACCCAACCGATTTCTCCGTTAAATAATTCTTCTGTGATTTTCTTTCCATCTTTTGCTGCAGCGATAGCAATTGCTGCGTCTGGATGCAAGTGATCAATATGTTTGAATGGAAGAAAACCATGTAAAGGTGTATCGATAGAAGGCGCTTTTGAAGCTAAATCGAAAATACAGTGGTTGAATAATTCTACCATTTCGTCTTCAAACTCAATTCCTCTGTAAACATTTTCAAGGTTACGAAGTCTGTCCAAATACAAAGCCGCACAACCAGATTTTGTCAACGTTCCGATATCACCGCCAGAACCTTTAATCCACATTACTTCAGAAGATTCTCCAGTAAGAGGATCTTTGTCTGTAATTTTAACAGAAGTGTTTCCACCGCCGTAGTTGGTTAATCTTAAATCAGCTCCTAACAAGTTAGAACGATAAATAAAAAGCGCTACTTCATCACCTGCTAATTCTGCTGCCTTAGCTTCATCCCAAAGGTAGCTTACATGCTTAAAATTCATATTATTAATTGTGTTTGTATTCGACATATAGTATTTAAAATTATTTCTTGAATTATTTTTATAATGAGTTACCAATTCCTACCAAAACGATTGCAAGCATAATAAGCCCAATTCCCCAGAAAAAAGTTCTCATTGTTTTTTTAGAAACCCCTGTCCATTCTTTCAAGTAAAATCCCCAAAAGTTTGCTGTTAGAATAATGGTCGCCATATGTAAAATCCATGAACTAGCACCATTTCCAAGTTTGCTTTCCCCCATTCCGTAAAAGAAAAACTGTAAAAACCACATGGTTCCAGCAAGAGCAGAAAACAAAACGTTTTTTGTTATTGGAGTAGATTTATCAGTATAATTTTTGATTGATTTATTTTTAAAATTCAAATAAAGGCACCAGATAAAATTGGTCGTTAATCCTCCCCAAAGCAAGACAACATAAGTCACATTGTTTTGGAACAACGGATTTGCTCCATTCATTAAAGCCTGTTCTGCCATTGGTTTTCCAGCTTCGATTCCGTAATTAAAAAATGAACTTAAAATTCCAGAAATCACTGCTACAATCAAACCTTTTACCAGATTGAAGTCTTTATCCTTATCTTCATGGCCTGTTGCAAAATCCTTTTCTTTCAGCATTCCTGCTTTTCCAGAAATAGCAATTCCAACTAGATATACTACAACACCTAATAAAACCAACTGTCCGCCAGAATGAGAAAGCATGTGAGAGAATGAAATTTTTCCTTCTGTTGGAACAAAATCATAATAAATTGAAGGAACTAAAGCTCCAAATGCAGAACAAAATCCTAATGTGATTGAGTTTCCTAAAGACATTCCTAAATAGCGAACGCCTAGACCATAAGTTAAACCGCCAATTCCCCAAACAAGTCCCATTGAAAATGTAAACGTTTTTATTGATGGAGAAGCTGCAGCTATAATTTCACCAAAATGCGGAATCGTTAAATAGGCAGCAATTGGTGGAACAATAAGCCAAGAGAAAAATCCTCCTACTAGCCAATAGCTTTCCCAAGCCCAGTCCTTTACTTTTTTAAAAGGCATATAAAAACTACCTGAAGAAAATCCTCCGATAGAATGAAAAATGATTCCTAATAATGATTCCATTTAATAAATTTTAGTTTTTGGTTTGTTTAGATAGTGATTTGGTTTTGTAAAATAAGAGAATGTCAAAAACAAAACTGTCCTGTACTATCCTTTACGTATTTTATATTTTTTGTTAAAACTAAAGAATATTAGAAATAACAATCTGTAATTATTGGGTAAATAAATTTAAAATGGCTACTTTAGCAATAGATTTCGTAATTATTGATTCCTCATTCGGGTTAAAATTTATAAATTATAAAAAAAAGATTACAAGCCTTGTCAAATTCTCTTTTTCTTGCCTAAAACGATTCTACGCAACAGATTTTTTTAAAAAAGAGATTTTTTTAAAATTATTTAGAATTTAAAAAGAGTTTTGCTGAAATGCCAAACAAATTTCCTAACAATGAACATGATTAAGCTTATTAAAATAGACGAAGATTCACGAGTTCCTAAATACAAACAAATTGTTGACTCTATTCTTCAGAACATCGCCAACGGAAATTTAAAAATCAATCAAAAAATTCCATCTATTAATAGTTTCAGCGAAGAATTTTATATGTCTCGTGATACTGTTGAGAAAGCTTACAATATTTTAAAAGAGCGAAAAATCATTTCTTCTATTAGAGGAAAAGGTTATTACATAACCCGAACAAAGCTTGAATCTAAGGTTAATGTTCTGTTCCTTACCAATAAATTGAGTTCGTATAAAATGAAAACATACAGTTCGTTTATTGATACTCTAGGAGCAAATGCACATGTTGACCTTCAAATTTACCACTGCGACGAAACCTTATTTTTAAACATCTTAGATAAGTTTGAAGGCGCTTACGATTATTATGTCATTACAACGCATTTTAAAACAGAAGAATTAAAACATTCCAGTTTTACAGACAATGTTGTTAATGCTATTAAAAATATTCCGCAAGAAAAGTTGGTTATTTTAGATAATATAAAACTTGGGGCTGGAGATGAAGTAATCAAAATTTATCAGGATTTTGAAAATGACATATATAATGCTCTAATCGAAGGGCTTTCTAAAATATCGAAATACAAACGTTTAATTCTAGTTTATCCAGACAAAGCCGTTTATCCTTACCCGAGACGAATTTTACACGGATTTAGAAAATTCTGCGTAGAACACGAAATCAATTTTGAAATTCTAAGTGAAGTTTATGATGATATGATTCTTAAAAAAGGAGATTTATTTATCACGATTGAAGAATCTGACTTAGTGAATTTAGTAAAACAAATTCGCGATGAAGAATTTGTTTTAGGAAAAGATATTGGCGTTATCTCTTATAACGACACTCCTTTAAAAGACCTGCTTGGCATTACTGTAATGTCAACCGATTTTAATGTAATGGGAGAAACTGCAGCCAGAATGATCTTGAATAAAGAAAAAGGTCAGGTAAAAGTGCCTTTTAATTTTATTGATAGAAATTCAATCTAATCTAAGATGCTAAGCTTCTAAGATACTAAGATTCTGGTTTTTTTTCTTAGTGTCTTAGAAGCTTAGCATCTCAGAAACTTAGAAACTCATTTTTTATCATAAGGAATGTATTGATCCCATTCCCATGGCGTGTAGGTATCTTTTATTCCTGTTTCCAGTAAATACTTCATTATTGCTCCTGTTTTGTAGCTGTTAGACATAATCAGCATGCCAATGCCCTTGTCTGAAAAAACAATGCTATAATTCTGAAAACCTGAACCCTGACCTTCTTTAAATGCACCATAACCATAAGGCGTTTTTACCAATCCCCATCCTAAACCATAGGAAAGTTCTGTTTTATCATTCCAATTTCCGTCTTCTAATGCACCTGGACCAAACTGGTTTTTAGAACGAATTCGAATCTGTGGGCCAAACATTTCTTTATACGATTTAGCATTTAGTATTTTTTTATTCAAAATTGCTGTTATAAACTTACTGTAATCTTCTATTGTAGTTTCTAGTGTTCCTGCTCCTCTTGGTGCATTGTCTTTGTCTTTTTCCTGCATTTTGCCATTTTCATCATACCCGTATGCATAATCTTTTTCGAATTTTTCTTGCCAGCGATAACTCGAATTTGTCATTTTCAACGGTTTGAATATTTTTTCCTGAGCCATTTCTTCTAAAGTTTTCCCCGTGATTTTTTCTAGAACAACCTGAAGATACGTGAGTCCTTCGCCAGAATAACTGTATCGAGTTCCTGGCTCAAACTTAATTTTCAGTTTTTCGTCAGATTCAAACCAGCGCCAGTTAGGCAATCCAGATGTATGATCTAGACACATTCTTGCTGTTATCATTTTATATTCTGGATATGATTTTAATTCTCTAAAATCTTCATGCCATACTTTAAAATCATATTCATAAATAGGTTTGGGCAGATAATCCTGAAGCGGCTTATCTAAACTTATCAAGCCCTCTTCTACCAATTTCATAACCAAAACAGCAAATACGGCTTTACTTAAAGAAGCACCATAAAGATTGGTCTGCAACTCTAACTTCTTTTTGGTTTCAACATTACTAAAGCCAAAAGTTTTCATATAAACAGGCTTTTTAGCGTTAAAGATAGCTACAGCCAGCCCTTTTACATCGGCTTTACCCATTAAGTTTTCAATTGTTGCTGTTAAACTATCTGTTGAAATTGTACTCCCATCAAGCCTTTTTATGGCAGAATTCTGTGCTTGAAGAGAATTTATACTTATAAAAAAAACAATTAAAAGAAGGTTTTTCATGATTTTAATTTATTAAGCATTGACAATCATTATACTTTCATCAAGTATTTTTAGCAATAAATTTAGCCAAAACAACTTGATAATAAGTCAAGTAAAATGATTAAGAATTTTATAATTATTTTAAATCCCATTTTTTATTATATTTCAGGTCATATAATCATACAAATATATTCGGCTTAAAACCATAAGACAATACTTATAAATAACCATTTTATGAAAAGCATAAAAGATGATTTGAGCAAGCAGCTTTTAGAGCAAAAAAACTCAGGAAACTTACATAATAAAAAGGTTTTAAAAACCTGTAAAGAAATTGCTCAGAATTTCGCTGATTTAGAAAATGGTATTGCCGTTCTAAGCGATTTGTACAAAAACAAAAGCTATATCTATTCGGGCAAAATTGCAGAAGAACTTAATATTTTTAAAAAAGATCAAGTTCAAGAAATTGAAAGTATCTGGGAAGAAGAGCTTTTTGGCAAGTTAAATTCTGATGATGTAATGCAGAAATACCTTTTAGAGCTTCACTTTTTTCAGTTTATAAAAACGGTTCCTATAGAAGAACGAAAAGATTTTTGCGTGATTAGCAAACTGAGAATGAACGATAAAACAGCTGAAAAATCTTTATTACATAAAATGTTTTATTTTTCAAATGAATATGAAGATGTAGAACTCGCATTATGTCTCTATAATTTTGATTTTTCTTTGACTCCACAATATGAAGGCGCCATTATTAATACAGCGACTGGAAATATCATTAAGCAAAATGAAAAAGAGAGCAGCTTTTTTCTTTCTACAAGAGAGAAAGAAATCCTTAAAATGCTTCAAGAAGGAAAACAAAGTAAAGAAATTGCGCAACTATTATTTATTAGCATCAATACCGTAAGCCGCCACCGACAAAATATTCTAGAGAAAATGAAAGTCAACAATACTGCCGAAGCTTGTTCTATTGCAACAAAACTAAAGTGGATATGATTTTTTTTAAGATGCTAAGGTTCTAAGATTCTGAGATACTAAGTTTTTTCTTTGCGTTTTGTAACACAGAAGTTGCTAAGGATTTTCGCAAAGTTATTAAGTTTTTTTATAGACACTTCTATAAGCCGCAAAGTACTAAATCCAAAAAGTAAGCACAAAGCATTGCGAACTTTAAACTCTCGTAAAAAATACAATAAAAATCTTTGCGAGCTTTACGTTAAAATCACACACATTTAATAAGAAACCAAAGGCATAAAAAAACCTCGCCGATTGACGAGGTTTTAGTTGTATTATTTTTTTGATTCTTCGATAGAAACTTTTCTAAACTCTTTTAAAAGTTTTTCAATTTCTAAAGTTGATTTACGTGCTCTTGGTCCAGCAGCTTTAATTCCTTTTTCAGTCAAAGATTCAGCTTCAGCTTTGAATGTTTCAATTTCGGCGTTGATTTTTACTAATAAATCTTTCATGCTTATATATTGTTAAATTAAGCCACAAAAATAAAAGTTTGTGTGATAGTTACAACAATTTTGCTGTTAAATTTAATGCAGTTTTTCATTCATTTTCTTTACAATAAATTGACTTCTATTTTTTGACAACACCCAATAAACACAACCAACTCAAAGTCAAATACTTATTTACAAAAGTGTTTTTAATACACCTGTTTTAATGCTTTGTATAAAGTATCTTAGTCAAGGGTTTTTAATTTAAAACAAGCATTTAAAACGCTCCTATTTGTTAATTTTTGCATGGAAAAATCCCCAAACAAGGAAAAAAATACTCTATTGGTAGTTCTGCCCAGATTAGTTTTTATTAAAAAGGAAAAGTTTACAGATCATTAATAACAACAAAGAATCGATTTTTCTATTACAATTATTTGATCTCATTTTTTATTTCACCTGAAAGCTGTTTGGATAAATTGGTTACATTGCAAGTAGGAATTTGTTCCTTTTTGAAAGTTGTTTGTTCGACATTATTCATAGTATTATTTCCTAAAATTCCAAGTCGCTTTATTTTATTATCAATTAGCAAAGCATAACCGCGAAAGCAATTCTAAATGGAAAATTTTCTTTTTAAAGAAGTTTACATATTGCTTAAAAAAAATGCAGGATAATGAACAACACTTATCCTGCATATAAAAGGCACAATTTCACTCAAGATTTGTGCTGCAAAAACATAAAAAAATAAAATAGATTACATTAAATAATACATTGCCTTGTAATAATCAGGAAACGCATTATTAGATTGCGAAGCAACTTTCTCAGTTGTTGATTCTAATTTCTTTTTAAAAAAAGCCTTTATTTCTTTAAAAATCTCTCTGCTAGTTTTATACTCATCAAACAGTACCAAATTGCTCATTATTTCTAAAAATGATAAACTTGCATAAAACTGTTTGTCAAATAAACAAACCAATACATTTCTATTTTTGTTTTCCTGTAAAAAGCCAAGCAGTTCATTTCTATCGTAGACTACATAAATAATACGATCATATTCTTTTATCTTGTCTTCACTATTATCAAAAAATGATTTTTCAAAAAAATCAAAATCAGTTTTCAATTTTCTTTTAAACATTTTCAAAAAGATTCCTTTATTATCTCGGACTAAAATTTTTTCCTTTTTCATTCCCGTCTTTTTAGATCTACAATAAATTCATTTCTTAATAATTATGAATTAAGAGTATACAAAATTATATTTAACCGTTGTTCTTTACCTCCCACAATAAGCCATAAAATGATTATAATAAGGCATTTTTAAATAAGTTTTATAGATTATAGTTTGCTCTGAAAACAAAAAAAAGCCTCAAACTTTGATAACATGAATAACATTTTTTTCTACAAAAGAGAGTAATTCCTCAATTTTCTTAGAATTGCTTTCTTTCTTAGAAATTGATATTATGTAACTGTTTTGTTCTTTTATATATAGAAACAAGAAGTTTTTGGTTTGAATAACTTTTTCAATTTTTGACCATTTATGGGTTAATTCTCCCAGTGGTGATTTGACACAGATATTAGAATAAGTAAAAGAGAGTTTATATTTATTGGAAGATCTATTTAATCCAATAATTTTTTTTGTCATTTTAAAAATCGCTTTAGAAATCACATCTATAAAAGAAAATTGAATTATTACAAAAACAACAACCAAAAGCAGACTTCTTATTAACCAATCAAGATAGTCTATTTCTAGACTAAAATCGATTAGGATCATTAAAGATAAAACAACAAGAAGACCAAATGCGATTCGATCTTTAAACAAATGCTTAAAATACATATCATTAAGCATTTTTATTTCTGAAACATTCAACTGAAATTCTAATGAAAAGTTTGTGGTATTCATTTTTATTTGTTTTTGTACAATTGTTGAAACAAAGGTATCAATAGGTAAACTCTTAAAATGGACACGAAAGTTTTAAAACTATTAAAATAGGACTTAATTCATAATTCTAAATTTTCTAAAAAGAGCTAACTAAAGTCAAAAACAATCAATAAAAAATTCTGACATTTTCATTACACAAAACTTTATTCAAAACTTACCTCCAAAAGCTATAAAAACATCAGAATAAGACATAATAACAAAAACTATTTAGTTTATTTTCAAATAGTTAACATTAAACACTGTTTTATATAATAATAGTATTTTTTTATTTACTTTTGGTGCTTTTCAAAATTAATTATATACTTTTTTCTTACAATGAATTTACCGTCTACTGAAGAAAATTTAAGAGAAAAAGTGAGAGAACTTACTTCTCTTTATGAAATTCTAAAAACAATTTCTAACGCAGACTCTATTAATATTCAGACCTTACATGATATTATTATTAGCACAAAAAATGCTTGGCGTTTTTCTAGTGATGCTGTAGTAGAAATTCACACGACTAATTATCATCTTTCAACATCACAACAGATAGAAAAAAGTGTTTTTCAATGTAGTAGTATATCTATAAATAAGATTGAATGCGGAAATATAAAAGTACACTATCCGTCATACAAATATACTCTTGAAGATTTTAGCTCAGATGAACAAAAACTATTAGATACAATCGCATTAGAAATTGGAAATTACATTGAAAAACATCAAATATTAGAAAGAAAAGCTCTTTTGAGAAAAACTCTTGAGCGCATGGAACGTCTTACTCTTCTTGGAGAAATGACAGCTGGAATTGCACATGAATTAAATACTCCTCTGGGCAACATTTTAGGTTTTGCAGAACTTATTAAAGATCATAATTCAGATCCAAATATTGCTGCAGATATTTCGATTGTTATCAATTCAGTAATCTATTCTCGTGAGATAGTAAAAAAATTAATGTTTTTCTCGCGCGAAATGCCACAAAAACTAGAAGTACAGCAAATTAAACCAATTATTGTTTTTGCCTTGTCATTTTTAAAATCAAACTTTCAAAAAAAAGGCATTAAATATGAGCTCATTTTTAAAGATGAAAATATAACTGCAAAGATAGATTCTGTTCAAATAACACAAGTTTTATTTAATCTATTAATAAATGCTATTTACGCATCACCTGAAAAAAGCACGGTTAAGATTATTATAGAAAATGATGAAAACAATTTATATCTTAAAATTAAAGACCAAGGAAGTGGTATTCCAGACGCAATAAAAGATAAAATATTCGAACCTTTTTTTTCTACCAAACCTGTCAGTTATGGCAGCGGATTAGGCCTTAGTGTTGTGCATGGCATAATCAAAAATCATAAAGGAGAAATTATTCTCCAAAACAATTTTCCAAATGGATCAATTTTTATAATTAAGATCCCTGTAATAGAGCCCGAAACGTACTCCATACCCGCTGGCAGTGTCACAGTAAGTTTTGCCCCGCTCAATGCTGCTGCATTATTGTTTGTAATGTCTACCCTGTACGTACCCGCTATTCCTCCTTGTGCCAGAGTGGCGGGCTGATAAGATGTAGGCGTAGTATTAATGACTACTTGTGCAAAAGATTGCCCTACTGTAAACAATAATAACAACAAAACGAATGTAAATTTTGTTTTCATAAATCGCTTTTTTAATTAAAAGAATTTCAATAACATTCAACAAATCAAGACATAAGATTTAAAACAGTATTGAATTGGTTACTTTTAATTGTTTGTTTTTAATAAAATTTGATACTAGAAAATTATGCTGCAAAATTCCTTCAATTCTAAAGCTCAGATTGCCAGTAGAAGATTTTAGAATAACAGTTTAAGGTATATTTGTTTCAAATTTGAAACAAATTGGTCAAAAAAAAGCACTCAAAACAAAACATATCCATCTACTAATCAATAAAATAAGAAACAAAAAGACTGCTATACACTATTTGAACCAGCAGAAAAAAAATGAAATATCGATATACAGGCGAAGACAAAATATATTTTAAAGTCAGTTATTTACCATTTCTGGTTTTAATCTGCTAAACTTAAATGTGGGATTAAAAAGATTTAGAAAATCTGTTTAAGCAGTTTCATTTGCCATATGCAACTGCTAAAAATCAAAAAATACTTGAGTGTACTTATTTAAAGGCTTTTACTAGAACTAATTCATTTTTATTCTAATACTAGATTTGGGAGCAATTATCTAGAGCTTCAACTTACTAAGGCGATAAGATTTCAATTAAAAAAGGTGTAATGAATTGAAATTTATTTTGAACAACAGAATATTTTAATTCTGAAAGGGCAGTTCAGATTTTATTTGATAAAGTTAAAGCATATTATTCACGCATACAATACTGATATACAGTTAATTAAGTTTCGTTTTATAATATGAAACATGTTATTTTGCAACATGTTACACAAAATATATTAAAATACTTACATCTTATTTACAGCTGTGCGCATTTTCTTAAAAATTCACTTTTTTAAGAAATGAAACATGCATTTCTGCTATTTCATCAAAAAAGCGCATTTAAAACAATTATTATATATAAAAAAGGAGAAAATAAAAAATTTTCTCCTTTTTGCGTTATGGCTTGTAAAAAAACTGTAAAGAGTAACCTGAGAATTTCGCAACCAGAATACTATTTACAGTTGCAAATATCAGCTCATTATAATAGTCTGATAGCTTCTAAAAGTTTTAAAAGTTATATTATAGGGCAAAACTTTTTTTTTGAGTTATGAATTATGAATTATGAGTTATGAATTATGAGTTATGAATTATGAGTTATGAATTATGAGTTTTGAGTTTTGGATTGTGAAATCTAACAGTGGAGAATTATCAATCCTCAACTACTTAATTCCATTTTTAAGATTTTTAAGTAGTGGTTCTTCGGATTGCTTGATCTCATTAATAACAATCTCAGCGATTTTTGTAGCTCCTAACAATGAAAGATGCGTATCGTCTGCTTTGTCTTTATCGTAATATGGGTTGTCTCCTGCCTTAAAATGTAGATGCAATTCTTTCGATTTGTCTGGTCCATAAGATTGTTCCAATAGTTCTGTATGGTATTCTAGATCAATAAAAGGCACTTTGTGTTCTTGGGCTACTAATCGGGTTTCTAATGGATAATCGCCATGTGTAGGCACTAAAACGCCTTTTTCGTTAAAATTGCGTCGAGAGATAGAGGTTAATAACACCGGAATCGCTCCTTTTTCTCTACTTTCTTTTACAAATTTTATTAGGTTGTATCTGTATGCTGTATGCGGATTGGTGTAACGTGCTGGATCTTCTATTTTTTCGTCGTTATGTCCGAATTCGATAAAGACATAATCTCCTTTTTTCAGTTTTTGATATATCGAATCCCAGCGTTTTTCTGCAATAAAGCTTTTTGTGCTTCTTCCGTTTACGGCTTTGTTTACCACTACAATATTGTCTTTGAATAAGGGCTGCAATACCTGTGCCCACCCATGTTCTGGATTTTTTTCGGGATCTTTTTTATTGGCCATAGTGGAGTCGCCAATGCAGTACAAGGTTGTTTTTTGTGCGAAACTAACTGTCGTAATTAAAAGTGTTAGGATGATGTATTTTTTCATTTTCTTTTATTTTTGTTTTTTACTGCGAAGTTTTTTTCTACCGCAAAGTACGCTAAGGATACGCAAAGTGCACAAAGGTTTAATAAAGAAGGCAAAGAGACAAAGCTTTGTGCCTTCTTTGGCAAAGCACATAAAGAATAAAAACTTTGCAAACTTTGCGCTTTCTTTGTGTGCTTTGCGGTAAAAATTAAACGCAAAGTGCGCTAAGGTTACGCAAAGGTCACTAAGTTTTTTTCTATATTTTACTTATATTCTCTGTCAAAGAGGACACAAAGCTTTATGGATATTCTTTGTGTAGACGCACTGCGGTGCGTCTCTACGTGAAAATCTCTGCGAACTTTGCCTCCTTTATAAAAACTTTGTGCACTTTGAGTAAACCTTTGCGTGCTTTGCGTTACAAATTAACCGCAAAGAAAACCTTTGTCCCTTTGTTCCTTTGCTACTTTGAACCTAAAAAATCTAATGTTTCGAAACCGCTGTTGGAACTGTTGCTCGTTTACCTATAAACACATCTGTCATCAAGACATTTTCTGCATTTTCGTTTGAGAGGGCGTTTTTCGCTTCTTTTATTTCTATATTTTTTAAAGAAATATTCTTGATTTTTTTGTCTGCAAATCCCTGAATTACAATTCCTGATTCTGATGCTTTGTTACAGGTTATATTCGAAAAATATACATTAGATATATCCGATTGATACCCTTTGCCTTCTCCGTGATAATTTGCTGTAATGTATAAACAATCTTCTACTTGGTCCAATTGGATGTTATTAGCAAATATATTTTTAATATATCCTCCACGGTCTGCATTCGTTTTTAGATAAATTCCCCGCTTTAGATATCCTGCTGTTTTGCAATTTTCTACATAAACGTTCTGAACACCCGCCGACATTTCGCTTCCGATTACGACGCCGTGAAGTCCTTTAAAATTACAGTTTCTAATGACAATGTTTTGGCTTGGAGTCGCGGTATTAGCTCTTCCTTCATGATCTCTTCCCGCTTTTATGGCTACGTTGTCATCTCCGTTATCAAAATTTACATTTTCAATTAAAATATCTTTAGCGTATTCTGGATCGATTCCGTCATTGTTATGGTTTAGCGATTTGTAGCTAATGCCTCGAACTGTTATGCTTTCTGATTTTAAAAGGTGAAGACACCAAAATGGAGAATTTTCTATTCTGATATTTTCTACTAATATGTTTTTACAATTCAGAAACTGAATCATCTGCGGTCTTAGAAAATAGCCTTCTCCAAATTTTCTTTCGTTTAATGGTACATTATTATGATTCATTTCACGGCTTCGATTCTTGCCTTCGTTTTCTTTTGCTTTAAAAGTTTTCCATATCTTTCCGCCTTCTCCATCTATAGTTCCTTCGCCAGAAATAGCAATATTAGTACAGTTATTAGCATAAATAAGCGGACTGTAATTGTACAGCATTGTGCCTTCCCAGCTCGTTAAAACCATTGGCAAATAGTCTTTGGGATTGTCGCTAAACTTAATTTTGGCTCCTTTTTCTACTTTAAGGTTTACATTGCTTACAAAATGAATTGGTCCGTTGATTTTATAAATTCCCTTAGGAACTATAATTGTTCCTCCGTTATTCTTTTTACACAGAGCCATTGCTCTATCAAAAGCTTTTTTATTGTCTGAAACAGAATCTCCTTTTGCTCCTAATTTCATTACATTGATTTGAAAAGAAGGGATTTCTGGAATCTTTATCCTGTTTACAATAGAATCGACTTTTACTGACGGAAAATCGCTGTTTTGTGCAAAACAAGTACTGGCGATGAGTATTAAGAAAAGGTATTTCATTTTTTTAGGTTCTGAGGTTCTGAGGTTCTAAGATGCTAAGGTACTGCGGTTTTCTTTTGGGGAGGAACTATTTGATTTTAGGTTTAGTAAAGAAGCTTAGTATCTTAGCTCCTCAGAACCTTAGTCCTTTTTTATTAAAAATACCAATTCGCAACTTTATCTTTAAGAATGTTCTCAATAGAATATTGTGCTATTTCTTTCTTGGAAAGCTGATGCGACCATTTTACTCTTTTTGAAGGTTGAAATCCTTCTCCGCTGCAATTGTATTCGGCATAAAAGGCGTTTTTTTCTGCTTCTGGTTTCGACCAATTTTCCCATCCTTCAGGTTTAATTTGTTTTCCCATTTCGCAGTCAATAAAAACTGTTTTGGCATAAATGCGCCACGGTCTTCCTAGATAAACATCTTTTGCTTCTGGATTTGCCGTGAGTTTACAATTTTTAAAAACGAATCCGAAAGGGGTTCCTTCTGGTGTTGAAGCGGCTGTTATATAAGAGCTTTTTATACTGTGAATTGTACAGTTTTCGAACAAAGCTGTTGCTCCTCCAAATATAAAATCGGTAGTTCCTTCGATATAACAATTCTTAAAATATTGTTTAGCCTCTTTTCCAGATAAGTACAAAGTATCCTGATTTCCTAAAAGGTTGCAGTTGGTAATTTTGACGCGGTTTGCCACTACAGATAATGCAATTGCTTGTCCGTGCTCGCCTGAGGTGTTTTTGATGGTAAGATTTGATGCCGAAAAATCGTCTCCTTCTACCAAAAGAGTGTAGGTATAAAAAGTGCTGTTTCTTCCTAAACCAATTTTAGAAAAATTATCATCATATGTAATAATCGTGTTTTCTTTACTTTCTCCTTGCAAAATAACATTGTTATTCCATTCTGGAATTCGAACTTTTTCGTTATAGATTCCGTTTTTTACAAAAATTGTCACTTTCTCATACGGAAATGCCGGAGTAGCGTAAACAGCATCTTGTATTTTGGTATAATCTCCAGAACCGTCTTGAGCTACTGTGATATAGTTTACATTTTTCTTTTCTACTGCTCCTACTTTTGTGCCGTTTTTAACCGCCCATTCTGGATATTTTTTCAAAACTTCTTCTGGCGCATCAGAATACCATGAATAGCCATTTCTTCGCTCTTCTCCAATCTGATCTATAGCTTTCTTTTTGATTCCGTCACGATCGCAAAAAAATGGTTCATTGGTTTCTAAGTCCATAAATCTTGCCCACATTGGTTTAGCATTTACGGCAGGAATCATCTTTTTGTCTATAATTTTTCCAGCATCATTAAGAACTCTTTTTTCTTCTAAATTGGTGATTTTCGTTTTTTCAAACCATGCTTGAGCACTTTTAACTGCAGTAACAATTTCTCTCGAAGGCTTATTTATTGACATTAAAAGCAGTGTAATTTTAGCCGATTCGTAACCACTTAAAGATGCTAGTTCAAAAGCTCTTGCGTTTGCAGGAGCCAATGTAACTTCGTCATGCTGTGCGCACCAAGCTGTTAAAACTCCGTTTTGCTTATATTGTGTTTTTAAAATACAGTCGATACCTTTATCAAAAGCTTTTTTGCATTTTTCGACAATTTCTGCTGAAGGTTTTATACTGTAATAATCTGTCTGATCTGCGACTGCTCTTATCACATTCATAATGTTTACCATTGAGTCGTCGTTGTAGGTAATATGCGTATAATAGCCTTTTTTTAACGGATAAAACTGCGGCCATCCACCATTAGCATATTGTGCTTCCAGAAGGTAATTTAATCCTTTTAAGAAAGATTCTTGATAACGCTCGTCTTTGACTTGCGCATACATTCTAGACATAAAAAGCATTTCTTGGCATGTTGCTCCATTGTCTGTAGTGGTTTCTACAGCAGTTTTTTTAAGTGCAATTAAATCTTTTTTCTGTTTTTCTGTAAGTTCTTCCTGCATTTGAATGTTTTTTGGCCATCCTCCAATGTCTCTTTGGTAAAGCAATACGTTTTCGGCTATTCTTTTCGCATCTGCAGATGCAAACCAAGCGGCATCACTCTTACGAATAATTTCAGGCCATCGTTTGTAAGATGTTTGAGCTTGAAGTCCAATGCTTAAAAATGTAATAAGCAATAAAGCAGTTTTTTTTAATTGCACCATTTTAATCTGTTTTAACCCTTTTTTTGGAATGGCTTATTTTCTTCTAAAAGTCAAAAAATAAGCAATTTTTTCATTTTAATGTAAGAAAAATCTTTTAAACCTGTATTTAAGACATCTTTTTGTTGTCTAATGTCTTTTGATATTGCTTTTTAAAATTCGTCCGGTAGAATCAAAATATAAAAGCCGTTTTTTCGAAAAAAAAATCAAAAAATACGTTTTTTCTATATTTTGCATTTTTACTTCGTGATTCGGAACCAATCTACTTCAACATTTCCGGAATCATTTTTTATTTCTTCGCCTAAAGCAAAAAGTCCGACTTTGGCTCCAATCCATTTTCCTTCTTTTGCTTTAAAATCATTTCCGATTTTTTGATAATTTTTATCGTCTAAACTATAAAAGAAACTACACATTCCTCCTTTTCCAATTTTTACTCTCAAGTAAATCGTATTGTTATCTATTTGTATTGGAGTCGTTTCTTTTTCTGAAACTGTTTTGTCAAATGTTCCTGTTTTCTGACTTAGGTATAATTTTCCTCCATTATTTTTAAAACTTAGAAAGCTATAATCTAAGCCCATTACGATCAAACCTGTCGATTCGCGATTCAATCTCGGATTGAAAGTCAGTTTTGTTGTTGCGGTGAATTCTTCTGCCGGAAATTTTTGCAATAATAAATTTGGCGCATTAAAGATATTCTGAGAAGTTGTATTACAAAACAAATTTAAGTAACCTAAACTTGTCGGAAATCCCCAATTTATTTGTCTGTTTGCTTGCCATTGCCATTGCAAACCTAATCTAGGTTCATTAAATTCGTCCGATTCTGCTGGAGCTTCTATTGGATATTTTTTACCAACATTTGGCTTTTTATAAGTAGTGACAGGCTCACCAATTCCGTTTTTATCATAATCCTCGCCCATTACTGGCCAGTCGTTTACCCATTTCATTGGCTGGAGATGCAGAATTCGTCCATAGGCATCTTTATCTTGAAAATGAAAAAACCAATCTTCGCCTGTCTGAGTGGTAACCCAAGCACCTTGATGCGGACCATTTATAGCGGTCGAACCTTGTTCTAGAACCTTCTTTTTTTCATAAGGTCCGAAAACATTTTTCGATCTTAAAATAGTCTGCCAACCTGTTGGAACACCTCCTGCAGGAGCAAAAATATAGTAATAGCCATTTCTTTTATAAAATTTTGGGCCTTCAATTGTTTCCTCATCTTTGTGTCCGTCAATTACCATTACTTCATCGTTATTGACAATGGTGCCTTCTGGATTCATGGTACAAACTACCAAAAGACTTTTAATTTGCGCACGACTTCCTGCAAAAGCATGAGTTAAATAGGCTTTGCCGTCTGTATCCCAAAGCGGACTAGGATCTATTAATCCTTTTCCTGCTTTTACTAAAAGCGGTTCAGACCACGGACCTTCTGCCTTTTTAGCTTTAATCATATAAATTCCGAAATCAGGATCGGGATAGTAAATGTAGAATTCATTTTTATGATAAGTAAAACTTGGCGCCCAAACTCCATTTCCGTGTTGTACTCTATCGTACGTTTCAAATGGCGGCTGTTTTACCAAAGCATGACCAATAATTTTCCAGTTTACCAAATCTTTAGAATGCAAAATAGGAAGACCTGGAATGCAATTAAAAGAGGAAGCTGTCATATAATAATCATCGCCTACGCGAACAACATCTGGATCTGAATAATCGGCATGGAGAATCGGGTTGGTATAAGTTCCGTCTCCATTATCTGATGTCCAAACTTGTGCGGTATTCTTCTGAAAAGAAATAATACAGAAGAGGAATAGGATGATTTTTATGTTTTTCATTTTTAACTATACTTTTTGTTTAAACCCGACAGTTTTTTAAAACCTGTCGGGTTTGTAACTTACTTTTTCTTTGAGGAGTTACTTTGAGATGCTTCGACTTCGCTCAGCAAGACAAAGCTGAACATTCATCACTCATAACTCAAAACCCATAACTTCTAAAAAATTATCTATTTAGCTCAATCGCAGCCAAAATAAATGGTCCTGTTGCTTTAGGATCGTTGTCTTTTTTTCTTTCGTTTACGTAATATTCGTAAGAACCATCACGGTACGGATTTCCACCTAAACCAGCTACTTGACAGCAGTTTGTTAGCGTGATTCCGCCATCTTCATCAACCTTTTTAATCAATACGGTAGTTAATCCGTCAAAAGCTTTGTTGGCTGCTTTCTTAAATTTAGCTGGCAAATACCCTTTGTTTGCACCTTTTGCAAAAGCGTATGAAAACATTGCAGATCCAGAAGCTTCTAAGTAATTGTCTTTTTCGCCACCTTTGTCTGTAACTTGATACCATAAACCAGATGATTTATCTTGAAATTTAAGAATTGCTTCTGAGGCATTGTTTAAATATTGAATCAGCTCTTTTCTTTTTGGATGATCTTTTGGCATGTAATCTAAAACATCAACTAAAGCCATTACGTACCAACCTAAAGATCTAGACCAGAAGTTTGGAGAGTTTCCTGTTTCTTTATTAGCCCATGGCATTTGTTTGCTCTCGTCCCATCCGTGGTACAATAATCCTGTTTTTGGATCTGTTGCTTTTAATTGAATTACTTCAAATTGTTTTGCGATATCATCAAAGCTTTTTCCGTTTTCAAATTTAGCGGTGTATTCAGCATAAAATGGTTCTCCCATATACAAGCCGTCCAACCACATTTGATTTGGATAGATTTGCTTGTGCCAGAATCCCCCACTTTGTGTTCTTGGCTGTTCTGAAAGCTGTTTACGTATTAATTGCAATGCTTTTAAATATTTATCTTCTTTTGAAGTTGCATAAACATCAAAAAGCAAGCGTCCAGGCAGTACTAAATCGATATTATATTTGTCAAATTCGTAAGTATTAATGCTTCCATCAGCTTGAACTAAAATATCTACATAACCTCTAACATAAGCTTTATATCTAGGATCTGGATTTTTTTTGTATAATTCTTCTATTGAATGCAAAACTAAAGCGTGAACATAATCCCACTTTGGTTTTTTAGCATCGTCTAGCATATAGGATTCTGGATGGCGTTTCATCAATGTTAAGGCCATCTTATCAGACCATTTCAGCTTCTTTCCTATTACAATATCTGTTTTTGCTGGCTCTTGCGATGTTACTTTACAACTTGTAATGGTCATAAAACAAGCCATCAAAATCGACATAAAATAACTTTGCTTTCTACTCTTTTTCATTTCAAAATATATTTAAATTCTACTATTTTTCTAATTCAATTGCGGCTAATAAAAATGCTCCAAGGCCTATTGCACCGTTTTCTTTTGTTTTGGAAATAAGATAATACGTGTTTGTTCCATCACGAAATGGTTTTCCGCCCAAACCTACATTTGATGAAACATTCAATATGTTTACTTCTCCTTTTTTATCTACTTTCACAAATTCTTTTACAAAACTGTCAAATGATTTTTTTGCTGTTGATTTATAGCTTGACGATAAATAACCTTTGTTGGCTCCTTTTGCAAAAGCATAAATGATCATTCCAGACGCTGATGGTTCTACGTAATTTCCGTACAATTCTGGCTTGTCAGCAACTTGATACCAAAGTCCATTTTCGCTTTTATATTGATTCACATTTTTTGCCATCTGATTCAAGTAGCTTACCAAAACTTTATATTTTGGATGTGATTTTGGGAAATAATCTAACGTTTCAACCAAAGCAACCATATACCATCCAATTCCTCTTCCCCAAATTGTTGGCGATGTTCCTGTTTGTTTATCTGCCCACGCAATCTCTTTACTTTCATCCCAAGCTTGATATACCAAACCTGTTTTTTTATCTACAATATGATTTTGCACCAATTCAAATTGTTTAGCAATATCATCTAGACTTTTTCCTTTTTCGTATTTAACAGTAAACTGTGCATAAAAAGGTTCTGCCATATACAAACCGTCAATCCACATTTGATTTGGATAAATCTGCTTGTGCCAAAATCCTCCGCTTGCTGTTCTTGGCTGACTTTCTAACTGATTTCGAAGTTGTCCAATAATATTCAGATACCGCGAATCTTTTGTTATGCCATACAAATTAAACAGCAGTTTTCCCGGATTCAAACAATCAATATTGTATTCTTTAATATCATATTTCTTAATATTTCCAGTACTATCAATCATTCCGTCTACATACTCTTTTATGTAGTTTAAGTATTTTTTATCGTTTGTTTTTTGATACAGTTTTTCAAAACCAGACAATACAAACCCCATTTTATAATCCCATTTAGGTTTTTCATTTCCGTCAAGCTGCCATGCTTGCGGATACTTATTTAAAATAGAAAGAGCTGTTCTTTCTGACCATTTTAAATCATAAGGAATAACTTTTGCTTCTCCATCATTTGGAGTCTGCCCAATAGTTTTAAAACCAAAAAGCATCAATAAAACAAATATTGTTTTTTTTAGATTAATCTTTGTTGAAAGAGATTTACACATAAAAATAAATTTTACTTTTTATTTAGCGGTTTCTAATAGTTTATCTAAGTTATTTAAAAATTTTATCTAAAAATTGTACGCTGTACGAGATTGTTTGTGTAAACCAAGGATCGTAAAACCAAAATGAGTGCGGAGAATCTGGAATGGTTTGTACTTCATTGTAAATTTTATAACTGTTCAAGATTTTAATCATATCGTCTCTTCCTGCATGAAATCTCGGAATACTGCTACAGATGTATAATACTGGCGGTGTATTTTGATCTGTATGGCTCAACGCCGAAGCGTTTTTCCAGTTTTCTGGCATTTCGTCTGATTTTCCGCCTAACCAAAATGCTGCCATATCTCCTTCTGACGATTCTGGATGCTTGAATGCTAAAACTCCATCTACATCTATGATGGCATGAACTTTTGAAGAAGAACGGCTTTTAAATTCTTTATCTTCAAAAAGCGGATTATTGTTTGTTGTACCAATCAAAGCTGCCATTTGCCCCCCCGAAGAACAGCCCAAAACCGCAACTTTGTTTGGATCTACATTAAATTTCGCCGCATTGTCTTTTATAAATTTTATAGCGTTCTTGACATCAATAACTCCTTCTGGATATTTTGCTTCTAATGACAATCTGTATTCAATTGCAAAACAAGAATAACCTTTTGCTGCAATTTCTTTTCCTATAAACTGCATTTGATTTTTATTTCCCGATCTCCAACCTCCACCATGAATCATAATCACTGCTGGATTTTTTTTCTTTTTTGTATTGATAAAAGCATCAAAATGCAAAACACGATTTTGTTCTTTATTGTAAACTAAATCGAATGTTTCTTTAACCTCTGGATTTGCTTTTATTTCTGGAATTGTAATAAACGGATATTTCTTAATTAATTTAGTAAAAGTGCTTTTAATAGTGTACGACGTATCTACTTTGTACTGCTGGCTTTGCATTACAAACACATTCAAAAACAATACTATAATTAATTTTACTTTTTTCATTTTTTCTTTAATTCTTTAGTTAAGAAAGGAGTTCGACCTATAGTCAAACTCCTTTTTAACTACTTCAAAAAACATAGTTCTCAAAAAACTAACAAATTACTAATAACCGGGATTTTGAGGAAAATCTTTATTTTGGTTTAAATCCAAAACTGTTTGTGGTATTGGTCTTAAAATTTTAAGCTTACCATCAACACCAACAAAATTTGCTTCTTTTATTTTATAATTGTGAGCTGAAGCTCTTGCTACCAATGTTCCTGTACGTTTTAAATCGAACCAGCGTTTGTATTCTCCTAACAATTCTCTTCCTCTTTCGTCTAAGATATAATCGATATTAAATTGAGCTAAAGTTGCATTGGCAACTCCTGCTCTTCTTCTTACTTCATTTAAACGGTCTAATCCTGTTCCTGGATTTCCTGCTTTTAAATAAGCTTCTGCAGCGATTAAATAAGTTTCTCCAAGTCTCGAAACAATAATGTCTCTTGTGCTTACTGGTCCTGTACTTGAAGGAGTTGTCGGATTTGCATCATCAAATTTCTTAACTGGAATAGTATAACAATCTAGGTTTTTAATTAAAGTATGTGCTGCCGAATATTCTCCCCAAGGGTGGTATACAAATGTCGAAGATAATCTAGAAGCATTAGCAGTCATCCAATCTGCTTTATCTGCTGCGGTAAACCATTTTGGCTCATAAAAATGTCTTACTTTTAATGAGGCTGGATTTGAACTTCTGTAATACGGATAATATAAAATTGTCTTTGTAACTCCGTTTGTTGTTTCTGGTCCTTCTACAATTTCAGTCATAAAAGTAGCATTCCATCTTGCGTCGCCTTTTTCGTATAAACCTAAAGCATAATCTGTTGGACACAAATTATAACTTCTTAAAGGCGCTCCTGTTTCTGCTCCTCCTAAATAAGAACTGAAATAGTAAAACTGGTTGTTACCCAATTTTGTAGGATCTGTACTTGTTGAAGCCTTATCGTACTGTACTGAAAAAATTGTTTCAGCATTCAAATCGTTATCACCTGTCGCTGTTGTAACAAATAATTGATTAAACGGAATATTTAGGGCCTGTCCTGCAATTGCAGCATCGGCATAAGCAGCCGCTTTTGAAAAATCATCGGCTTTACCAAAAGTTTCATATCCTCTTGTTAAGTACACTTTTGCCAATAAATCGTTTACTGCTCTTTTGTTTACTTTTCCAGATGCGCTGTAAGCAGCTGTTCCTACATTGGCCAAAGCAAAATCTAAATCTGCAATAATTTGTGCATATACTTCTTCTGCTGTGTTTCTGGTAAAAGATAAAACTGGAGTTGTTATGTTATCTAAAACAATTGGAACACCGCCATAAGTTTGCACTAATAAGAAATAAGCATTTGCTCTTAAAAAACGTGCTTCTCCAACAAGTGTATTTATATTTGCTGTTTGTTCTGTAACTGTAGAATAATATACGGTCTTGTTTACTGCTTGAATTTGCTGATAACAAGAATTATACAAATCTGCTACATTGTCTGAAGAAGGTATTAGCAGTGTATACTGGCTCAATCCTGCTGGTTCTGGAGTTCTTCCTTCAGCGTACATATCTGTTCCTGCTTCAAAAAGCCATGGGTTTCCGCCATAAATTCCTTTCAGCCAAGCATAATTTGTATTGACCAATAATTGAAATCCTGAGGCTGTTTTGTATGTCGCGTCTGCCGGTACATAAGAACGGCTATCTTCTTCAATATAATTACTGCAAGAGCTTACAGCTGCAGCAATTATTCCTATTATTACTAGTATTTTTTTCATTTGAATATCTTTATTAAAATTTAACACTTAATCCTAATTGTGTAGTTACTGCTGCCGGACGGTTTACTCCAAAAGGAGAAGCTGCCCATTCTGGGTCATAACCGTCGAATTTTGTAAACACAAACGGATCTAAAACATTCACATAAATTCTGAAATTAGAGATTTTTAGTTTTTTCAATAATTCAGAATCTAAAGTGTAACCTAAAGATATATTTTTGATTTTCACGTAAGACACGTCTCTGTAGTATCCAAATAAAGACGTCCAATATGCTCCTGCACCTGTTGCAACTGGTCCAGGTCTTGGGTTTGTAGTATTTGCATTGGCTTCTATACCTGCACCATTAGTTGGAATAAAGTAATCCATTGCTAATTTCTGACGTCCACGGTCGCTTACATCTGCAAAGTTTTGGTGGAAAGTACTCAAAACAGTTTGTCCTTGACTCGTTAAGACAGAAAAATTAAAATCAAATTGGCCAACAACTAATTTAGAATAAAAACTTCCTTGCCATTCTGGATTTGGATTTCCGATTACCGTTCTATCATCTTGATTAAACTTACCATCTCCATTTAAATCTTTTGGTCTTGCCTGACCAGGAGCCATTCCGTAAGATGCTGCCTGAGCTGCTTCACTTTCTTGCCAAACTCCATCATAAACATAATTGTAATTTGGGTTTAATGGCGCGCCAAGTATTAATTTGTTTCCAATATCGCTTACTTTATCCTGATTGTAAATTGACTCTAATTTATTTACGTTTTTAGTAAATGTAAAAGTCGTTTCCCACGTTACTTTTCCAGATTTAATGTTCTTTGTTGTCAATAAAGCTTCTATACCTTTATTACTAACAGACCCAACATTTGCAAATGTATTTTTCCAGCCTGACTCTGCTGGCAATTGCTGTTTGTAAATTAAATTGTCTGATAATCTGTCATACACATCGACAGTACCGGTAATTCTATTTTTTAAGAATCCAAAATCTACACCTAAGTTATATTCTCTTGTTTTCTCCCAAGTTAAATTTGGGTTTGCCAAATTCTCTGACTGCCATCCTGGAACTACATTTGAGCCTTGTGCATAAAATGTCTGTTGGTTTAAAAGCGCTTGAGAAGTATAAGCTGCTACGTTATCGTTTCCTGTATAACCAATACTCGCACGTAATTTTAAATCTGAAACAACAGCACTATTTTCTAAAAATGATTCTTTGCTAAGTTTCCAACCTAAAGCCAATGATGGAAAACTTTCCCATTTATTACCTTCAGATAAAACAGAGGAACCATCCCATCTAGTAGAAGCTGTAATCAAGTATTTATCTTTAAATGCATAGTTTAAACGTACTGCATACGAGTTCAAAGTGTTTTTTGCATAAGCAGATTTTATAACATAACTCGTTTGCGCGCCAGACCCCATGTTATCTGTTCCAACATCAAAAGGCTGATTATTAGAATACATGTATGAGCTTTCGTCTACATTAGAATACAAACTTTGCAATAATAATACACTAACATCATGCACTTCATTAAAGGTATGTTTCAAATCGATTTGATTGTCCCATGTATAATTGAAATTGTCTGAACTTTCTAGCGTTGCAGAATTTTTTCCGTTTAATGTTACCCCAGCATTAGTTTGTGCAGTGTAAGAAGATGAATCTTTACTATTCATAATTCCTGCAGCAAAAGTGGTTTTAAACGAAAGCCATTTTAAAGGCTGATATTGAAAATATGCATTTCCAACTGTTTGCCAAGTGTTTTCTGTCTGCGAAGAATTCGCAATTTCCATTAACGGATTGACTGTAGAAGTCTTATTAATTGCCCAAGATCCATCAGGGTAAGTTAGCTTGCCCGGAAGAAAAAATAAAGTTCCAACTTTTTCATTTCCTTGCGCGTCAACTGCCCAAGGAGACATTAGCGGACTTAATCTAAAAGCGTCCTGCATTGCTAAATCACTACCTAATTGATTGTTTAATCTTGCAATTGTTACATTTACGCCCGTAGAAAATTTGTCGTTTATTTTATGATTTAACCCTAATTTGAAAGAGTATTTATCTGTTGCATCATTTTCTATAAGACCACGATCACTCTGAATTCCGAATCCTATATTATAGCTTAATCCTGAATCTGAACGTCCTGAAATATTTAAATAATTATTCTCTGTCATTCCCGATTGAAGTACCGCATCATACCAGTCAAAATTATAACCGCTATTTGCACGAGAAACCAATAAAGGGCTCTGATTTCCTGCCAAAGCGGCTAATTGCGAAGGAGTTTGCGTAAGAGGCGTTGCACTCATATAAGCAACCTGATGAAATTTCCACCATTCTTCTCCAGACATCATTTTTGGCAATCTAGCTGCTACTTTATTTCCATAAGAAGTATCAAAAGTTACACTTATACCTGCTTTTGCACTAGTTCCGCTTTTTGTTGTTACGATAATAACCCCATTCGATCCTCTAGAACCGTAAATAGCGGCAGAAGAAGCATCTTTTAAAACGTCCATTCTAGCGATATCCTGCGGATTTAAAAAATCGATTCCGTCCATCGGAACGCCATCTACAACATATAATGGTGAAGATCCTACCAAACTTGGATTACTTGAATCTCCAATTAGAGAATTATTTCCTCTAATTACCACTTTAAATCCGTCTCCTGCACGTCCTGTTGATGATGAGATCTGAACCCCAGGCGTACTACCTTGAATAGCTTCTAATGGGCTAATCGTATTTCTTTCTGTAATAGTTGCAGCACTGATTGTACTAACAGATCCTGTTAGGTCTGTCTTTTTTACAGAACCGTAACCAACAACCACAACTTCTGTCAATGCGTTTGATTGTTCTACTAAACTTACATTTACTTTAGTTTTTCCAGCCACACTTACTTCTTGTGTCTGAAATCCTAAATAGCTAATTATTAAAGTTGCCTTACTGTTTGATACATTAATTTTAAAACTTCCTTCAAAATCTGTCGAAGTACCGTTTTTTGTTCCCTTTTCATTAATGTTTACCCCTGGCAGCGACATACCTGTCGCATCGGTAATCTTCCCTTCTATTGTTGTCTGTGCGTTTATAGAACTGCACAGCAAAAAATTCAGGAAAAAGAAAAATACAAAACCGTATTTATCTTTTTTCTTAGATAATTGTTTAATACTCATGTGGTTTAAAGTTTGGTTAATTGATAGTGTTTAGTTTTTAATAGATGCTACTTTTTTCTCATTGATATAGGTATTTATAAAATTTATGTTTTTTACGTTTTTTAATAAATAGACAGAATCTACCTTTTGGATTTTTACATTTTTAAGCGTAATATTTTCCACTGGAGATTCCTTATAACCTTCTGCCCAAACGCTGTATTTTCCGCCGTTTTTTACAGTTACATTCTCTAAGCTTACATTTCTGATAACTGGAATAAAATTGCCTGTCTGAGATCCGTAGACATTGTAAAACATGTTTAGTTTTAAAACACATTCTTTAACAGTCCCCACTTCCAGATTTCGCACATAGATATCTTCAATAACTCCGCCTCTTTTAGAATTGGTTTTTATACGAATGGCACGATCCAAATGCGGACTGTCCATTACACAATTTTCGACAAAAACATTATTTACTCCTGCCGAAATTTCGCTTCCAATTACAACACCTCCGTGTCCGTCAATCATTTTGCAGTTCTGCACAATGATATTTTTGCTTGGTATTGCGACTCTCCTTCCGTCACCATCGCGACCAGCTTTAATTGCAATACAATCGTCACCTGTATTGAAAGTGCAGTTTTTAATTAAAATATTTTGTGAATATTCTGGATCACAACCGTCATTATTTGGCCCATGACTATTAACTGTTACTCCATCAATAATCATGTTGTTTGTTTTTATTGGATGTAAAATCCAAAAAGGAGAATTAATGATTTTGACATCTTTTATTAAAGCTGTGTTACATTCAAAAAATTCAATAAAGTTTGGTCTCAAGTAGCGTCCTTCACCAAAAACTCTTTCAGAAACCGGAACTCCTTTTTCTGCCATATCAACCAAAACCTCACGATTGGTTGGATCGTTTTGAGATGGAATTCCCTTTTTCCAACCATAATCTTTTCCTCCAGACCAAATCCACCAATTAGTGCTATCTGCCTGACCGTTTAAAGTTCCTTTTCCTGTAACTGCAATATTTGTTTTGTTTTTTGCATAGATAAGTGGCGAAAAGTTCATTAATTCAGTTCCTTCAAAAGAAGTATGAACAATCGGATAATCTTTCGGATTTAAACTAAACAGAATCTCAGCATGATCATCTAAATGCAAATTCACATTGCTTTCTAAATGAATTGCGCCAGTCAAATATTTTCCGTTCGGAACCAACACTTGACCTCCGCCGTTTGCTGCACATTCTTGAATCGCTTTTTGAAAAGCCAAAGTGTTTAAGGTTTTGCCATCTGCAACAGCACCAAAATCGTTAATGCTGTATACTTTATTTTCGAAATGTGTCTGAGGAATACTTTTTACAACCAAATCCATTTTTTTCCATGGATTATCTGAAGAACCAGAAGCGGAATGTTTTGCACATGATACAGTAAAGAGCCCAAAAGCGGCTAAAAAAAGAATCTTTTTAAATGTGACCATCTTATTTGCAATCATCTGTACAGATTTTTCTTGTTTGAATGTCAAAAACATAACGATTTATGTAATCGATTACACGAAAATAGAAAAATAGTTCTACGAGACCAAATTAATTTAGAAAAAAATTATATATTTAATTTTTATTAGAAATTTTAATTACATTTAATGCAAAAATATTGACAATTTATTATCATTGTAGAACCTAAAACGTTTTAGTTTTTTGATATGGTAATCGATAACAATTTTTATTACATAATAAAAAAAAATGTACTTTTGTCTAAAATAATCCCGATAAACTTTTTTTGAATGAGTGAAAAAGTAACTATTTACGATATTGCTGAAAAATTAAACATCACAGCTGCAACAGTTTCCAGAGCGTTGAACAATAATCCTAAAATAAAGGAAGCGACGCGCGAGTTGGTAATCAAAACTGCCGCTGCAATGAACTATAAGCAAAATAAATTGGCGCTAGCTTTAAAAAGCGGTCGCAGTAATAATATCGGAGTTATTGTACCGCGTATTGACAGCAATTTTTTCGCTTCTGTTATTCGAGGAATCGAAGAAGAACTTTATCCTCACGGTTATCAGGTAATCATCTGTCAAACTCACGAAAGCATAAAAAGAGAAAACGAAAACCTTCATACATTAGTAGACGCACAAGTTGACGGAATTATGATGTCGGTTACTGGTATTTCAGATGAAAATGACAGTGCTTTCAGAAATGTATTGGAAAAAAATGTGCCTTTAATATTTTTTGATAGAAGCAAGCATATTGATGGTGTAAGTTCTGTTACCATTAATGACTTTAAAGGAGGTTATTTAGCTACCAAACATTTAATTGATGAAGGTTGTCGACATATTGCTCATTTTTCTGGAGATCAGTCTTTAGATATCTTCAAAAACAGGTTTTTAGGCTACAAACAAGCTTTATTAGATAATGGGCTTCAATTTAATGAAGAATATGTTATTCATGTAAAAAGTAGCGTCGAAGCTGGTAAAGAAGCAGCAAGTGCATTATTAGCTTTACAAACTCCGCCTGATGCCATATTCTCTTCAAGTGACTTCGCCGCATTAGGAGCAATTCAGGAACTTCAAAATAGAAATATCAGCATTCCAAATGAGTTTTGCGTGGCAGGATTCAGTAACGAGCCGTTTACCAAATTCATGGAATTATCAATCACTTCTGTAGATCAGTCTCCACTAGAAATGGGAAAAATGTCTGCTCGTGTTTTCTTAGAACAGGTTGATAAAACAGATACTATTAAAATTGAAAAAAAGGTAGTTCTTGCACCAGAATTACATATTCGCAAATCTTCTACAAGAGCTAATTTTTAATTTTTTTTTTACCATATAAGTTATATAAGTCCATTTTAGAATGGGCTTTTTTTATGCAAGCTTCGGAGAAGCGAAATATTTATAGATCAAAATTAGTCATCGAGAATAAAGCTCCAGAGGAGCGACACATATTTTTTCACAACCTAAGCATATGTCGCCCCTCTGGAGCTTTATGTTGTAACCGGTTAATCTTTTGCTATAAATATTTTGCTTCTCCGAAGCTTTCTCAAAAAAAAGAGACGCACTACTGTGCGTCTCTACATATAAACCTTTGCCACTTTGTATCTCTGTACCTTTGTACCTAAAAAACTAAAGTGAAACTCCTCTTTTCCAAGGAATAAAATCGTTCTGATTTAAAATTGCGGCTTTAGTTTTAACAGTACCGCTAGCAATATCTATAATAAATTCAAGCATTTCATCAGACATTTCTTCAATAGATTTTTCACCTTTGATGATTCCACCAGTGTCAATGTCTATAATATCTGACATCTTTGCCGCTAACTCTGAGTTAGAAGATATTTTTACAACCGGCGCAATTGGATTTCCTGTAGGAGTTCCTAAACCTGTTGTAAACAATACCATATTAGCTCCTGAGCCTACCATTGCGGTTGTACACTCAACATCATTTCCTGGCGTGCATAGCAATGTTAATCCTGGCTCGTTAATATACTCCCCATAATCGTAAACACCCGCAATTGGAGATGTTCCTCCTTTTTTAGCTGCTCCAGCAGATTTCATAGCATCAGTGATCAAACCGTCTTTGATGTTTCCTGGAGAAGGATTCATATCAAATCCTGAACCTGCATCAACAACTGTTTTCTCGTACCATTTCATCAAATCCAAGAAACGTTTTCCGTCTTCGTCATCAACGCAACGGTTTACTAATTCCTGCTCTACACCACACAATTCTGGAAATTCAGAAAGAATTGTTGTTCCACCTAATGCCGCCAACTTATCAGACAATACTCCTAAAGTTGGGTTTGCAGAAATTCCAGAGAATCCATCAGATCCACCACACTCCAAACCAATTCTTAATTTAGATAATGGAGCTGGCTCTCTCTTAATTTCATTTGCTTTTTTAATAGCTTCAAAAGTATCTTTTACAACACTGCTCAACATCGCTTCAATTGTTCCTATAGATTGCTGATCGTAAATTAAAACAGGCTTTTTACTCTCTGGATTAATTGCATCTAAAGCTTCTTTGAAAATTGAAATTTGAAGATTTTGGCATCCTAAACTCAATACAGTTGCTCCAGCAACATTCGGATTATTTACATAACCCGCCAAAAGCTTCGCTAAACTGTGAGAATCCTGACGAATTCCACCACAACCACCTTGGTGTGTGATGAATTTTACTTCAATATTATTGAATAAATTAGCATCGTTTGAAGCTTCTTGATTTCCTGCACCACCCGTTTCTGATTTCACTAAAGAACGCAATAATAATTGATAATCGTTTTCTTTAGGTTTCATCAACTCTTTCTCAAAAATATCTTTTAAGATTTCGATGTTTCTATTTTCACAAAATACTAGTGGAAAAAACAACCAAACATTTTCTGTTCCAACTTGTCCATCTTCTCTATGATAGCCCTGCCACGTTCTGTCCTTCCATTTGTCAACATTTGGAGCCGTCCAGCCGATAGTTTCAGTTTTACCCGTAACTTTATCACTTTCGTGTTTTACGTTTGCAGTAGAAAGCAATCCTCCTTTTTCGATTCTTGCACTCGCTTTACCTACCAAAACACCATACATAATGATTCTGTCTCCTACATTAAAAGGAACCATTGCAATCTTATGTTTCATTTTCACATCAGACTCAACGGTAATTGATTGTCCTTCAAAATCAATTACTTCGCCTGCTGTCAGATTTACCAAAGCCACCGCTACGTTATCTGTAGGATGAACTTTTATTAATTTTTTCTGCGTTGCCATAATTAACCTTTGTTCTTTGTTCTTTTTGTTTTTCTCTTATTTTCAAGCCGTTGAGTAAAATTAAATTTTGCTCATGAGCTTAGATTTAAATCTGTGCAAATCTGCTTTCATCTGTATAAATCTGCGTGAAAATCAATACGCAAAAAAATTTCACGCAGATTTCAAAAGATTTTAGCAGATTTAATTAGATTTTTATTTATTGAATCAAACTATTTCTTAGTCCAATCCCAAAAATGGATTTATTTTATTCTTTCTTGAAACTTAGCAAAACCAGCTTCAACTCCGTTTGAATCTATTTCTTCTAAAGCAATCGTGATCGCTTTAGTTAAACCTGGAATTTCAGTCAAATCTTCATCCCAAAAACCTTTGTTTTGTAATGTTAAACGAGCAATTTTTTCGTAATCATCAGATTTCCAAAGCCCGTTGAAGAATGTTGTAATATCTTCACTATCATTAACTGGTAAATCTTGTCCGTTCCAAGTTCCTTTATAAAAACGAATTAATGCAGCAAAAGCGAAAGTTAAATGAACAGGAAGTTTTCCGTGAACATCAACATAACCTGTTAAGCTTGGCAATACACGAACTTTAAATTTAGAAATTGAATTTAAAGCGATCGAAGACAATAAGTGTTTCACGAATGGATTTCTAAAACGGTCTAAAATCTCTTCAGAGAAACTAGCCAATTCTGCTTTATCCATATTTAAAGTTTCATTGATTTCTTCAAATAATGCTTTATTGATAAAATCACCAGTAAAAGCATTATCAACCGTTTCTTTTACAGTTTCGTTTCCGTAAAGCAAAGAAAATGGCACCATTGCTGTATGTGCTCCGTTAAGGATTCTAACTTTGCGAGTTCTGTACGGCTGCATGTCAGAAATGATTTTTACATCTAAATCTGTTTTATGAAATGGAAGTTTTGCTTTTAATTCATCATCACCTTCAACAACCCATAAGAAGAAAGTTTCTGCACTTACAATCAAATCATCTTTATATGAAAGCTGTGCGTTGTATTCTTCAATTTGATCTTTCGGATAACCTGGTACAATTCTATCTACCAAAGTATTGTGGAAAGAACAGTCATTTAATAACCAAGAAATAAATTCTTGCTCCAATTTCCAATCTACACAATACTTCAAAATAATTTCTTTTAAAGTATCTGAATTATAATTGATTAATTCGCAAGGAATAATCGTTAAACCTTTATCTGCAGCACCTTTAAAGTGTTTGAATCTTTCATGCAAAAGAACAGTCAATTTAGCAGGAAAAGAAACTGGCGGTTGCATTGTTGGCAAATCTGAAGCGATGTACTCGATACCAGCTTCAGTTGTATTAGAAATAATAAAAGCCAATTCTTCTTCTTTAGCTAAAGCTAAATAATCTTGAAAAGAAGCATAAGGATCAATCGCTCTTACAATATTAGTGATCAACTCTTTTTCTTGAATTTCCTCACCTTTTTTAACCCCTTTCATAAACAAAGTATACAATCCGTCTTGCGCATTGATCATGTTTACTAAACCTTTGTCAATTGGCTGAACCACTGCAATACCAGCATTAAAATCGGTATTTTGATTTAATTTTTGGATTGCATATTCAACAAAAGCCCTCAAGAAGTTTCCTTCTCCAAATTGTACGATTTTAACTGGAAGTTTTTCTGTAAGTCCTGCGTTTGATCTGTTTATTTTTTCCATTTTGATTTTCTACTTTATTGTTTTATAAATAACCATTTACAAACCTTATTTCGTTATTTCTGCCTTTTAAATTGTAAATGAAACATTACACCCGATTGAGTAAAATAAAGCCGGCTGTGAGGAATGGCTAGCTAAATTTTTCAAGCGTAATGTTCAATTACAATCTCTAAAAATCTAAAAAAACTTATAAAATAAGGAGTTAGGCATGATTACCCCTTAATCTATTTTCTAATATCTTTTATAATGTCAAGAACCTGTTTCACTTTTGCAGTAAGTCCGTCGAAGTCTTTATTGTCTAGTATATCTTTTGAAATTAACTGTGAGCCCAAACCAACGCAGGTTGCTCCCGCATTTAACCAAGAACTCAAACTTTCTTTTGTTGGATAAACACCACCTGTAGGCATAATATTCGTCCACGGACATGGACCTTTTATCGCTTTAATAAACTCTGGCCCGTAAGTATCAGCTGGAAATAATTTTACGATTTCACAGCCTAATTCTTCTGCCCTTGCAATTTCTGTCAAAGTACCGCATCCAGGCGACCAAAGCACTTTTCTGCGATTACAAGCTATAGCTATATCTTCTCTAAAAACTGGTGTTACAATAAAATTTGCTCCTAAACTCATGTATAATGAAGCAGAAGCTGCGTCTGTAATAGAACCAACTCCTAGAATCATTCCTGGAAGTTCTGCCAAAGCATATTTGTTTAAAGCTCCGAAAACTTCGTGAGCAAAATCGCCTCGACTAGTAAATTCCATTAATCGGGAACCACCATCATAACATGCTTTTAAAACTTTTTTACTCAGCTCAATATCAGAATGAAAAAACAACGGAACCATACCATTCTCCTTCATTGTCTGAGCTACTTCTATTCTTGAATATTTTGCCATTTTTATTTAAAATTACCTTGATACTAATGCAGAACCATCACCATCAATCATATTTTCAACTTCTTTTAAAGTAACCAAGTTATAATCTCCTGCAATTGTATGTTTTAAACAACAAGCTGCAACTGCAAAATCTAATGCTCTTTGATTATTATTTTGATATTCTAATAAACCATAAATTAATCCACCCATAAAGGCATCACCGCTTCCTACACGGTCTACAACCGGAGTAACTTCTTTTACGGCTGCGCTGTAAATTGCTTTTCCATCGTATAATATTCCGCCGATCCTTTGGTGAGAAGCACTAACAGAATAACGAAGCGTTGTTGCAGCAATTTTTAGACTTGGAATCAATTCAAACAATTTATCATAAACTGCTGGAAGCGATTTTTCGTCCTGATAATTCGGATTTACTTTCGGGATTCCTAACATGAAATACGCTGTATCTATATCTCCCAAAATCACATTGCTGTATTTTAACATTTCTGGCATAACCTCACTTGGAGTTTTTCCGTATTGCCAAAGTTTTGACCTATAGTTTAAATCGCATGAAATTTTAATTCCTTTTTTATGAGCGACTTTAATCGCTTCTAAACAAGCTTCTGCTGCACTTTCTGAAATCGCTGGTGTAATACCGCTCCAGTGAAACCATTCTGCACCTTCCAAAACTTTGTCCCAGTCAACCTGTCCTTTTTCTATGGTTGACATGGCGCTGTGAGCACGATCGTAAACCACATTGCTTCCGCGAGTTCCTGCTCCAGTTTCTAAGAAATAGATTCCTAAACGTTCTCCTCCATAAACAATGTTTTTAGACTCTACATTCATCTTTCTGATTTCTTTTAATGCAGAAAAACCAATTTCATTTTCAGGCAATCTGGTAACAAATTCAGCATTTACACCATAATTAGCCAGAGAAACACATACATTAAATTCACCGCCACCATACGTAGCACCAAATGCTGTAGATTGCGAAAAACGCAAATGTCTTTCTGTCGATAAACGCAGCATGATTTCTCCAAATGCAACTACTCTACTCATTATTTATATATTTTTTTTGCCACAGATTACAATGATTAAAAAGGATTTCATTTAATGAGCCTTGCGTAATCTTTACTCCCGATAGCTATCGGGATTGCGGTTAATTTTTTAATTAAAACTTGAAATATTCTTTAGCGTTGTTGTATGAAATATCAGCAACTAATTTTCCAATCCATTCCATATCGTTTGGAAGTTCACCACGTTTGATTTCGTCCCCCAAAAGATTACATAAAATACGTCTGAAATATTCGTGTCGTGGGAACGATAAGAAACTTCTAGAATCTGTCAACATTCCAACAAAACAGCTAATTAAGCCCATGTTTGAAAGTGCGTTCAATTGTTTTGTCATTCCGTCTTTCTGATCTAAGAACCACCATCCAGAACCAAATTGTACTTTTCCGCGCACGCTTCCGTCGTTGAAGTTTCCAATCATCGTTGCCATAACTTCGTTATCAGCAGGATTTAGGTTATAGATAATCGTTTTAGTCAATTTATCTTTGCTGTCTAAAGCGTTTAAGAAAGCTGATAATTTTTGCGCTTGCGGATAATCTCCAATAGAATCCCATCCTGTATCTGGACCTAAGATTCTGTGCATACGAGCATTGTTGTTACGCAATGCACCTAAGTGAAATTGTTGCACCCATCCAAACTCATGATACGTTTCTGATAAGAAAACCAAAATAGCACTATGGAATTTTAAAACTTCTTCTGGAGACAATTCGCCGTTTTCTCTTTTCTTTTTGAAAATAGTATTTACTTCACTTTCTGTATAGTTCTCAAAATCAATTTGATTCAATCCATGATCACTTAATTTACATCCGTTTGCATTAAAGAATTCGATTCTTTTTCTTAAAGCAGACTGTAAATCAGCATATGTATTAATTGCAATACCGGACACATCCCCTAATGTGTCCAGATATGCATTATAACCATCATTAGCAATTAAGATGGCTTTATCAGGTCTGAAAGCTGTACTCATTTTAATTCCAGTCGAATTATTAGCGAATTTTTGGTGAAATTCTAACGAATCAATTGGATCTTCTGTAGTACAAACTAATTCAGCGTTTACTTTTTTAAGAAGGTTTTGCGTGCTGTACGCCTGAGAATTTATTTTCTCTGAAGTTTCTAAATAAATTTTCTCAGCCGATTTCTCATTCAACAAATCATAAATATCAAAATAACGAGCCAATTCTAAATGCGTCCAGTGATACAACGGATTACGCATCGTGTACGGAACTGTTTTTCCCCAGTTTAAGAACTTATCTTTATCTGAACCATTTCCTGTAACAAACTGTTCGTTGATTCCTAAAGTACGCATTGCACGCCATTTGTAATGATCTCCATTAATCCAAACTTGCGTAATATTATCGAAGATTTTATCCTCTGCAATAAACTGCGGATTTAAGTGATTGTGGTAATCAATAATGGGCTGATTTTTAGAGTAATTATGGTATAACTCTTCAGCATATTTATTTTCTAATAAAAAATTATCGTGTATGAATTTCTGGCTCATGTCTTTTAAAATATAATTTGAAAATTATTCTTCGTTTGAAGGTTTTCCGATTGTCGCAAGGATTCCGCCGTCAACATACAAGATGTGACCGTTTACAAAATCACTCGCTTTTGATGATAAAAATATTGCTGCTCCAGCCAAATCGCTTGGATCTCCCCATTTTGCAGCCGGAGTTCTGCTAATGATAAAATCATTAAACGGATGTCCATCAACTCTAATAGGTTTGGTTTGTTCTGTTGCAAAATATCCAGGACCGATTCCGTTGATCTGAACATTGTATTTTGCCCATTCTGTTGCCATATTTTTAGTTAGCATTTTCAAACCACCTTTTGCGGCAGCATAAGCAGAAACTGTATTTCTTCCCAATTCACTCATCATAGAGCAAATGTTGATGATTTTTCCTTGTCTTCTTTCAATCATTCCTTTTGCAACATGCTTAGAAACTATAAACGGACTTACAAGATCGATATCAACTACTTCTCTAAAATCTGATACTTCCATATCTAGCAACGGAATTCTTTTGATAATTCCGGCATTATTGATCAAAATATCGATTGGTCCAACTTCGCTCTGAATTTTAGCAACCGCTTCTTTTACTTCCTGCTCTTCAGTTACATTAAATTTGTAGCCTACTGCATTAATACCTTCACTTTTTAATTCGGCTACAGCATTATCAATTTTTTCTTGAGAAGAATTTCCGTTCACAACAATTGTTGCACCCGCCTGACCTAATCCTTTTGCCATTGCCATTCCCAGTCCGTGTGTACTTCCTGTTATTAAGGCAACTTTTCCTTTTATATCAAATAAATTTGTCATCTTATCTTAAATCAGTGATTTTACAAACATCCATATCTCCGTAATCTAAGTTTTCACCAGCCATTCCCCAGATAAAAGTATAATTGCTAGTTCCAGAACCTGAGTGAATAGACCAAGGCGGAGAAATAACTGCCTGATGATTGTTCATCCAGATATGTCTTGTCTCCTGTGGCTGTCCCATAAAATGGCAAACTGCTTGGTCTTGTGGAATATCTAAATAAAAATACACTTCCATTCTACGATCGTGAACGTGAGCCGGCATGGTATTCCAAACACTTCCTGGTTTCAATTCTGTCATTCCCATCTGCAATTGGCAAGTTGTTACTACGCTTCCAATAATCATTTGGTTTACGGTACGGTGATTTGCCGTTTCCATAGTTCCTAACTGTAATTTATTAGCTTCAGCTAAACTTACTTTCTTAGTCGGATATGTTGTGTGTGCTGGCGCAGAGTTTAAATAGAATTTAGCTGGATTGTTTTTGTCATCACTTTTAAAAACCACTTCTTTATTTCCAGCTCCGATGTACAAAGCATCTTTAAAACCTAACTCATAAGTTGTTCCTTCTACGACAACAGAACCGCTTCCTCCAACATTGATGATTCCTAATTCTCTACGCTCTAAAAAATAAGGCGCTTTTAAAGGATCGATCGTTTCTAAAGCTAAATCGCCTTTTACAGGAACTGCAGAACCTGCAATGTATCTGTCGTAATGCGAATAAACCAATACCACTTCATCTTCCTGCATTAAGTCATCAATTAAGAATTCTTCTCTCAATTGCTGTGTGTCATATTTTTTTACAGCTTCGGGGCTTGACGCGTATCTTGAACTATATTTTGTCATAATTTTAAATTAATGTAATCGATTGCACAAAATTATATTTTTATATTTAAATAGCATAATTGAAACGAGAAAAATATTTCAATTCTGTTCATTTTTCTTTATAATTCGACTTTTTTCATTCGTGGAACTAGAATATGCATTATTAGCCAAGCCAATAAATACGACGCTCCACAAATACAGAACATAATAAAATAACCAGTTTCTACTTTTCCAAGTTTAGTATAGTAAACAAACATGTTTTTCTGAACCAGCAATGTCAGCAAAATTCCGCCAAGTGCTCCAAACATTCCACCTAATCCGGTAACAGATGCTGTTGCTTTTTTAGGAAACATATCAGATACTGTTGTAAAGATATTGGCACTCCACGCCTGATGCGCAGAAACAGCCAATCCGATTACTAAAATTGCAAACCAGATATTTATAGTTCCTAATTGCTGAGCGAACAAAACCGGCAATACAGCAAACGCATAAAGCAGCATACTTGTTTTACGAGCTTTGTAAGCAGGCCAATTGTTATTTATTAATTTCAAAGGAAGCCAGCCTCCTCCGATACTTCCAATGCTTCCAATCATATAAACCAATGCGCAAGGCCAGATAATTTCTGTTGCATTAAGCTTATATTGCTTCATCAAAAAGTCTGGTAACCAGAACAAATAAAACCACCAAACTGGATCTGTCAATAATTTACCAATTGCAAAAGCCCAAGTCTGGCGAAATGATAATAATTTTATCCAAGAAACCTTTTCTTTTGACTCTTCTATTACTTCCTCAACTTGATCTGAAGTAATGTATTCTAATTCTGCTTGAGATAAACGTTTTTGCTTTTGAGGCACTTCATACAACAAAAACCATAAAGCAAGCCAAATAAACCCTACAATTCCTGTAATGATAAATGCCCATTGCCATCCATACTTTTCAGCAATATGAGGAACAGTTAAAGGTACGATTATAGCACCAATATTACTTCCTGAATTAAAGATCCCTGTGGCCAGAGCTCTTTCTTTCTGCGGAAACCATTCTGCAGTCGCTTTAATTGCTGCCGGAAAGTTTCCTGCTTCTGTAACTCCTAAAAACACTCGAGCAATTAAAAAACCTCCTGTTCCTGTTGCCAATGCATGTCCAATTGCGGCTAAACTCCATAATCCTGTTGCAATGGCATAACCCAACTTAGTCCCCAACTTATCAATAATTCCTCCTGCAACCAGCATTCCGAGAGCGTATGCAATTTTAAATGCCAGTTCGATGTTAGAGTAATCTATAACCTCCTGTTCGGGAGTCCAGTGAAACGCTTCTGCCAAAAAAGGCCTAAGGTAACTTATTACATTTCTATCCAGATAATTGACAGTTGTAGCAAAAAAAACTAAACTGCAAATAGTCCAACGGTATTTTCCTATTGCTGCATTAGCTTGGTTCATGATGTGGTTGCGGTTTAGGTTGGTTAGTTAGTTTTGAGAAATCTCTTTAGAGATCTGTAATCGGTCTGTATTTTGGAACCAAGGTTTTCATTACAATCCAGCCTGTTAAATAACAAACTGCACAAATAGAAAATATGATAAAATATCCAGCCTCAATTCCTTTGAATCCCATAAAAGCCATATTGGTATCTTTCGCATAATCAAACAATACTCCAGATCCTTTATTAATCAACGTTGAACCAACTCCACCTGCTAAACCTCCAATTCCCGTAATGGTTGCAATAGCTTTTTTAGGGAACATATCTCCTACTGTTGTAAAAATATTTGCCGACCAAGATTGGTGTGCAGCACCCGCAATTCCAATAATAATTACCGGAACCCAATAACTGATATATCCTAATGGCTGTGCGATCAAAGCCAATAATGGGAAAAATGCAAATATTAACATTGCTCTCATTCTTCCTTCGTACGGATTCATTCCTTTTTTCTCTACGAAATACGTAGGCAACCAACCTCCAATAATGGATAATAATGTGATCATGTAAAGCACAAATAAAGGCAATGCCGCTTCTGTAGAATCCATTCCATACACAGAACTTAAATACGCTGGAGTCCAGAATAAGAAGAACCACCAAACACCATCTGTCATAAATTTACCAAATGCAAAAGCCCAAGTTTGTTTGTATTTAAAGCAATCTGCTAAAGAAACTTTTGTACTTGTTTCTGGCACGAAACCAACTAATTTGCTGTCTGCAATATCATCTTGCTGAATATAAGCTAATTCTTCTGGAGAAACTCTTGAATGTTTTTCTGGTTTATCGTACATAAACATCCAGAATCCCATCCAAACAAATCCCAAAGCTCCAATGATAATAAATGACATTTCCCATCCGAATGATTTTGCGATAAACGGAATTGTAATTGGCGCTGCTAAAGCTCCAACTGTAGCTCCTGCATTAAAAATACTCGTTGCAAAAGCTCTGTCTTTTTTAGGAAAATATTCTGCTGTTGTTTTAATCGCTGCAGGGAAGTTTCCTGCTTCTCCAACTGCTAAAACGAAACGAGCAAAAATAAATAAAGCAACACTTACATTGATTACCAATGCTGTATCGCTTATTGTACTAATTATTTCTTTTGAACCATGAAAGCCCACAAACCATTCTCCTGTAATAATTCCTGAAGTTGCAATACCGCAGAAAGCATGAAGACAGGCTCCAACTGACCAGATTCCGATTGCCCAAAGAAATCCTTTTTTAGTATCCAACCAATCTACAAATCGACCCGCAAACAATAATGAAACTGCATAAAAAATAGAAAACAAAGCGGTAATATTTCCGTAGTCGTTATTAGTCCAGTGAAATTCTGGCGCAATAAAATCGCTCCATGTTAACGACAGTACTTGTCGATCTAGGTAATTAATTGTAGTTGCAAAAAATAGCAATGCACAAATACTCCAACGGTATTTTCCAGTTGTTTTGATGCCTTGATTTACAGCAACAGTTTCGGTTTGATTCATAGTAAGTGGGTATTATAGTTTTGTAATTTTTGGTAATCTTAAAGACTATATTTACTGCTTTCTAAAAATAATATAATCAATATATTAACACCTTTAAAAAGAAATAATGTAATCGATTGCACAAATATAGTTTTTAATCTGTATAATCCAAATAATATTGTATAAAAAAATATTTTAGCTTCTAAAATAAACATAATACATAAAAAAAAGAATACAAAATTACACATTAAACAATATATTTGTTAAAAGCTAATAGGCGAAATTCATCCTTTTTATGGGGTAAAATTGTCCCGAAACACATGTTTTGCAATTATATTTCTCCTTATTTTTATCTTTTAAATTCTAAATACTGAATTTCTATCATAAAACCAAATAACCAACTGTAAAACAATTAATTAAAAGTAAAATTGAAAACAATAAAAACACAATCGTTAAAAAGAATCGCTACTAGCTTTCTTCTTTTTTCAGGACTATTTTCTATTAATGCACAAAATCAAGTGATTGCGCTTTGGAATAAAATTCCAGACGAAATAAAAGCACCAGAGTATAAAGAAAAGCCAGAACTAAAAGATGGAAAAATGCAAAGTACAAGTCAGGTTTCTGTTCCTACTTTAAGCATTTTTATTCCTAAAGAAACAAAACCAAATCAGACTGCTGTTGTAATTTGCCCAGGCGGAGGTTACACACACTTAGCGTTTGATAAAGAAGGAACAAAAGTCGCTGAATGGTTTAATAGTTTAGGAATTACAGCTTTTGTACTAAAATATAGAATGCCGAGTGATTTAACTATGAAAAATAAAAATGTCGGACCGTTGCAAGATGCTCAAGAGGCTATTCGCTATGTAAGGCAAAATGCAACAAAATGGAATATTGACCCAAACAAGGTGGGAATTTTAGGCTTTTCAGCTGGAGGGCATTTGGCTTCGACCGCATCGACTCATTATGACGATAAAGTTTATGAATCTGATTATAAGGTTAGTGCTCGTCCCGATTTTTCATTGTTGATTTATCCAGTAATTTCAATGGAAAATGCAATTACCCACAAAGGCTCTCAAACCAATTTACTTGGAAACAATCCTTCAAAAGAGCTAATAGATGCTTATTCAAACGAAAAGAGAGTGACTTCTAAAACACCTCCTACTTTCTTAATTCATGCTACAGATGATACTGTTGTTATACCAGAAAACAGTATTAATTACTATTTAGCTTTAAAGAAAAATGGAGTTTCGGCAGAGATGCATATCTATGAAAAAGGAGGCCACGGATTTGGTTTAGGTGTAAGCGACACCAACAAATTCTGGACTAGAGATTGTGCTGAATGGCTAAAAGCAAACGGATATAATTAAAAAAAAGAAAGGCAAAACTTTTACAAGTTTTGCCTTTTATCAAAAAAAAAAAACAAAAAAGGAATTATAAAAACCAATTTTATATGTTTAAGCAGTGATTTCTTGCTCTGCTGTATTTTTCAGTTTAGGAACAGGAATTGCTTTACTTGCCACTTTTGGTTTTGCAGCAGGTTTCTTTTTACCAAATTTCTGTTTTCCCCACCAAATAATAAATCCTGTGATGGGTAAACTGGCAGAAATTAAACTGGCCAAAAATGCAACAATTTTCCCTGTAAGCCCCAGTACACTTCCTACATGAATATCGTAATTCATACGTCTGATTTTGTCTGGAATATTGGCTTCAATATACTTTCCTGAAAAAGGTGTTTTAATCGAAATTTCTTTCAAACTCTGCTGATCAAAACTATATCTATCCATATTATAAAAAGTGTGTCTTTGCTTGTAAACAAAAGCACCAATTGGATCTGCTGGCTTTCCTGGAATACTAATCATAATTCCGGCAGCTTGCGGATTTTCTTTTCTTAAATTCAATAAAACTTTATCGGCTGTTGTGATATTGAATGTTTTTACATTGGTTGTATCCGATTTTGGAGATTCGCGATTTTCTGTCAACGGTTTTCCTCCAGATGTAACCCAATATAAAGATTTACTCCACCATCCAAAGCTCCATACTAAGCCAGTTATGGCAATAAAAAACAGGAAGATGCAGCTGTAAAAACCAAATACGTTATGCATATCATAATTGACACGTTTAAAACTGGCATCCCATTTTATTTTAAAACTTTTATCAATAATAGATTTAATCCATTTTGTCGGCCACCACAAAACGATGCCCGATATTAATAATACGACAAAAATTAAAACAGCAACTCCAACAATTGGTCTTCCAATATCATATGGAAGCCATAATGCGCGGTGTCCGTTTAAAATCCATCTGAAAAAATCTGGCGAATCTCCTCTCGAAAAAGTCTTTACATTTAATATTTCTCCAGTATACGGATTCATGTAAACGCTTATAAAAGTTCCAGATCTTCTTCCTCCTTTACCTTTTTTTTCCTTTTCCTTACCCTTTTCACCTTTTTTCCCTTGAGGCTTCAAATCAGATTTTGCTTTTTCCTGATTTTGAGTTAAATCTTTTTTATGCTCACCTCTTTTATTTCCTCTTTTATTTCCTCTTTCACCTTTGCCTCCTTCACCTTCTTCTTTTTTCTCCACAAAATAACCTACAATCGCAGCTTCATCTTTTGCACCAAAAGTTACACTTGTAGCTTTCTTATCTTTCATTTTTTTATCAGCAATCGAAACCAATTGAGACGGAAGTAAAAATGCCTCTTTCTGAGGCTTTACAAAACGCCAATCTTCAATAAAATCTTTGATTTCATTTTCGAAAACATAAATGCAACCTGTAAGACTGACAATAACTACAATAATTCCTGATGCCAAACCAAGCCACAAATGCAGCCAGGCCATGATACGCTTAAAAAGCGACTTTTTACTTTTTTTCTTATTATTTGGTTTTGAAGAAGAAAACATAATTGGATAGATAAATAGGATAAATAAAAAAACCGAAAGCCCTCATAAAATGAGGACTTAAGGCAAAAAAATTAGTATTTTAATTTCTGAATTGCAGTAATTTGACCTCCTTCAACTTTCATACCTCTTGTCGCTACAGCAGTAGTACCATTAACAGTATAAATCCAGCTTCCCTCTGGAGTATTAACTCCAATAATAGCAGAATTTCCATCTTCTGTAGTAATGTTGTAACGACTTGTAACAGAAGTTAATGTTTCAGGCGTATTTGTTACCCATGTAAAAGTTTGGTTATAAACATCAGCAATAGCCATTTTAACTGCGCCATTATTTTTCCCAACATTTCCATACATTAACAATAAGAATTTACCTTTAGAAATGTAAGTTGTAGAAGAAATTTTGTATCCTCCTGATTTTTCTTGAACATTAAAGAAATAAGATTTATCAAACTCTGTAGTTCCTTTTTTGATTTTTACAACTGCAGATGGTTTTGTAGAAGTCATCACAGTATTGCTTGTTGCAATTGCTCCAGAGAATCCGTAAGCATCTCCATTTTCATCTTGAAATAATCCGTTTGTAAAGTAAGCACCTAAATAACTTGTACGGTTATCTTTGATTACTTTCTCTAATTTAAGTTCTGGATAGTTGTAAACTGCTACCCAAGTACTGTCTGGATTTGCTGTTCCGAAGTTATCAAGTCCGTCTCCTTTAATACTCATATAAGGCATAAATACTTTGTCTCCTACTTGGGTTGCCCAAGTAAAGAAAGCTCTTTCTCCATTTCCAGCCAATATTTTAGTATCTTGTTGAGCTTCACCTGTAATTAGTGATTTTGTAGCATCAATTTTATACATTTGAGCAATAGATGCAGCACCGCTTCTTGGAACTTTTACGGTTAAGATATCTTTATTTACAGCTGCGAAAACGTGTACAGTTTCTGCCTGAAAATCAGATTTTTTCTGCAATTTACCTTCAGCAGTTAAGTTGTAAGTAGTAACAGCACCTGGATTTCCTTGCCCGTATAATAAACTAAAAAAGTTATTTTCAGCTGTAATATAATAACGGTAAGTTCCGTCTTGTTCAATACCATTACCAATTGTACTTACTGTACCTGTTGTTACATCGTCTGCAGTTAATAAATAATCTGCAATTCCAACCGCTCCAGTAGTTGCTGTAATGATATATTTCGTTTTACCAGTATCGACTCCGCCACCAGTTCCGTTTCCTGAATTTTCGTCACTGCTACATGAGAATGTTGTAAAAGCTATAAAAGCTGCGAATAAAGCTAATTTGCTACCTCTTTTCATAATTATTATGGATTTAAAATTTTATTAATTTGATTTGGTGAAAAAATATCTGAATTTTATATAGAAAGCTCTGCTTGGTTTTTGTAGTGAAAAATTATCGTATAGCTTATTATCTAGGACGTTTTTGCATTCTAAAGCGATATTATACTTACCATCTGCCATTGTATAAACTAAATTAAGATCATGATTATACTGCACTGGAATTTCTAATTTTCCGTCCTTTGTTCCCATACTTGGCCATGACAAATAATAGGTATGTACATAAAGTAGATTATACCCAACAGATAAATTATTGCCTTGTCTGAATACATCGTTAAAAAATACGGTAGCATCAACATTACCAAACATATAGGGTATGTTTGGAATTCTGTCTTTATAAAACCAAGATACAATTGTTTGTTCTGGCTCGTATTTAGTCATATTACGCAAATTTTGATACGTCATATTGAAACCACTTGTAAACCTTTTTCTGTACGAATATCTTATCTCTCCATCAACACCGTAATTGGTCATTTTTCCAAGATTTACAGAATAACTATCTACCTGATTTGTAAACAATGTGTTACGAATAAAATCTCTGGCATCACGATACATAAAGTTGATGTCAAATGTTAATGCATTCACTTTATTAAAGTTCGTCTGGTAGCTAGCTCCTAAATTATAGTTGTAGCTAGATTCTGGTTTTAAATCAATATTTGACGCAATATTATCGTTTGGACTTCCAAAAAGTTCTTGAGAGTTTGGAAGACGATAACTTTTTTCAAAAGAAGCTTTTAACTGTAAATTTTGTTTTAAGTAATAACTACTAGCAAGTCCATATCCTAGTGTAGAAGTTTTATCTTCAAATTGTTGATACGCTATATCTCCAGCATTTCCGCTTGGATTATAACTTCTTGAATATTTGGTATATAAATCGTAGTTTTTTAAAAACACAGAGGTACTCCATTTTTTGTTATAATCGAATTTATAACCAAGACCTAAAATATTTTTCTGTGTTTTTCTAGGCTGCTGATAAGCAATAGATTCAGGCACTAATTCATCTTCCTGCTTACGATCAAAAGTCGTAAAAGTATTATTAAGCATAAAAGAGTGGCGTTCGCCTAGACTATAAGTTGCGTTGGCATTTACAATACCATTATGATCACGCATTTTCATTAAGGTTCTTTGCTTTTCGCCTCCTTCTCCGTTATATTTAATGTAATCTCCAAACCAATTGTATTTGATAAATACAGTATCTACAGTTTGTTCTTCACCAAAATTGTAATTACCATTAACGTTTACATTTAAGCCTTTTGTAAACAAATCTTTTACTTGATATTTAATAGTAGGCATTAAGATATTACCTTGTCTATAACGGCTGCCAAAAACAGCTTTCATTCTAGCACCAGTCTGAATATCTGCTTTATTTTGTCCTCCTGTAAAACCAATCATTAATTTATCGGCGTATTTTTTTCCGGTAATACCAATATTTACAATTGCAGTTTCGTTATGATAGGTATCATGAAACCTTCTTAGTCTTGCATTTGGAAAATATTCACCCGTTTTTAAATCTGCTGCTTCAACATTTACCCAGTAATTATTATCTGAATAGTTTTGAAAAACATTAATCTCGGTCGTAAAACCACTTTTTGCAGTATATCCAGCGTTGATAGCAGTTTTATGTGTATTAAAAGATCCAAATGAATAAGAAGCATCAAAATAGGTTCTTGGCTTTGTGTTTGTAACAATATTTACAGCGCCTCCCAAAGCATCGCCTCCAAGCCAGATTGGCACCACACCTTTGTAAACTTCTACACGATCAGCAAGGTTGATTGGAATATTGTTTAGCTGAAAAGAAGAACCAAAGTTTTCCATCGGCATACCGTCAATAAAGACCTTAATTTGATTTCCAGAGAAACCATTAATAGAAAGTTCTGACTGAGAACCTACTCCACCCTGTTCACGAACACGAACTCCCGAAACCCTGTCTAAAGCATGCGAAAGATCTAATGTTGTATTATGAAGTTTTTTAGCATCAATTGCAGTAACACTATAGGCTTGTTTATTTACTTTATCGGTTGCAGTACGGCCCATCACTGTAACGCTTTCTAATTCATTTAATTCGCTTTCTAAATGAATGGAAACATTTACAGGATTACCAGAAACTTCTATCGCTTTTTTTAAAGTTGAAAATCCTATTGCAGAAATTTTCAAAGTGTGTTTTCCAGATGGAACATTTTTGAAAGTAAAGTTCCCGTTTTCGTCGGAAATCATACTTAAATTCGTTTTTTCAATAAATACTGTCGCAAACGGAATCGTTGCTCCAGATTTTTCAGCAACTTGACCAGTCACTGCAAAGCCTTGATTTTGCTGGGAAAATGATAAGAACGTGGATAGAAAAAATAAACTGGCAAATAAAAATTTTTGAGCTGACATATCTTTAATTAGACTAATTATAAATAACTTTGCTGCAAAAGTACCATCAACGTCTTTAAAAAAGATAGGGAAAAACGGATTATTATTTTGTAAAAACGGATTATATTTTGAAAATCAAAGCCACACTTCTAACCTCTGAAACGCCTATAATTAAAATTCAAATTGGAGATAAATATTATCCGAAAAGTGTTTTAACGGAGGAAAATGTCAACATACAAAATGGTGATTCAGAAAAAATAATTAGCCGTCATCTTATCACAGAAGGATTGGTTCTCCTTGATACACAATTGTATTTCTCAAATTCTAAAACTCTTATTTTTGAAATTGATGAAGAATCGATCGTTATGAATTTTATTTACAGCAGTAATGTTGAGACTCATATTGATCAATTGGAAAGTGAAAAGTATTCTAAAGAAAACACCCATAATATCTTTTACACCAATAACTTTAAGGGGTCTTTTAAAATTCCAGCTCATAAAGATGTAAATTATATGTCTATTATTTTATCCAAGGAGTTTTACTACAATATCATAAACGAAGATTGGCAATTGCATGAAAAATTTTCAAAAAAAATCCTTCAAAAACAATCTTGCTATTTAACTTCTAAATATCTTCCGTTTACATCGCCAATTAAGTGGGTAACATCAGAAATAAAAAATTGTACTAGAGAAGGTGTTTTAAAAAGAATTTACATTGAAAGTAAGATTAAAGAACTTCTTATTCATCAACTTGAAACATTAATTACCAAACCCTTACCAACAGAAAAAATAAACGAAGAAGATTACAACAAATTATTAGAAGCAAAAAAAATATTAGAAAACGATTATCGAAACACTCCTACTCTACCTGAACTTTCCAGACTTATTTCGTTAAACGAATTCAAATTAAAAAAAGGGTTTAAAGCTTGTTTTGGAACCACTGTAAAAAGCTATATTATTAAACTGAGGATGGAACATGCCAAAAAATTGTTTCAAAGCAAAACCGCTACAGTAAGCGAAGCAGCATACAAATGCGGTTACAAAGACGTTTCTCATTTTTCGGCAGCCTTTAAAAGCTATTACGGATTTTCGCCTCAAAAATTCAAAATCAATACTGATATTATTCAATTTTGGCTGCTTGCTTTTTCATTTATAATATAAAAAAAAAGGGTTCTAAAATTCAGTCCGTCGACTTCCTCTTAAAACCCTAAAAATTAGACATTAATGTATAGTGCAAACTCTTATACAATTACCCACGATCAAATGAATATGTCAAAATTTAATTCAAAAAAAATGTTTCTCCAAAAAACATGAATTGTTAAAACTTAAATAATGGCATTCTAAAAAAGGTAAAAAACAACATTGTTCTTAAATTTCAACAGCCCAAAATTACAGGCATAAAAACAGATAACCTTACGGTTTTCCACATTGTATGAAAAAATTAACAACATTAACAGAAGCCAAAAACCTTAAGTAATTGTTCTGCAAAACATTGCCAAAATACACTTTAACGAAAATTTGTAAAAGAAAATACTAGATTCTTGCTCAAATTCACCGCAAAAAAGATTTAAAAAACATATTTCTTGTCCTAGATTAAGTCTCTTTTTATAAAACCCTGCCTACATTTGCAGGTAACTCCAATTAAATAGTTGCCAAATTGGTTAACGAGATATTTTGGAGCCAAAAACTTAGTATCTTAGAAACTTAGAAGCTACAAAAATGAAAACGCTACAATTTTTATTACTCGGAAAAAATGAAGCTATTTTGGCCATTTTACTTCGTCTTGTTAATGCAGATGAAAACTGGAATGCAATTGCTTTTAATGATGAAAAAGAAGCACAAGAATACTTTCAAAACCATAAAATAGATATAGTGCTTTTGAGTTCGGCAATTGAAGACCATGTTGAGAAAGAATTTACTTCATTCTGCCTAAAAAACCAGCCAGATGTAGAAGTAATCGAGCATTTTGGAGGCGGAAGCGGTTTATTAAAATCTGAAATTCTGCATCGACTGCATTTGAAAGGAAAGCTTTAAATTTGTGTTTCAAAGCCCTTAAAAAATGGAAAAAACATATTCTGTAGTATTCTACTCAAAACCAGTTGTTGATAGTGTCAAAAAAATGAAAGATTTACTGAAAAGTAAAATTGAATGGTACAACAGCTGTAATTCTGAAGCACATATTACGATTTGTGAATTTAAAATTGAGGAATCTCAACTCGATTCTATAAAGCAAAAGCTAATTAAAATCTGCGATACTTTTACGCCTTCTCAAGTATATTTAGATCATTTTGGTTCTTATGAAAATGCTGGAGCTTTTTTTATTGCTCCAAACGAAGAATCTAAAAACAATCTAAAGCCCATAATGAAAAAGATTCACGAAACACTGAAATCTTTACAGCTCAAAAAAAGTGATGATCCGCATATGTCAATCGGACGAAGATTAACACCCGAAAATCTTAAAATTGCTTTTGAACTTTTTGCTACAATTGCTCTCCAATTTGAATGCAACGAAATTGTTCTAAGGGAATTTGATCCCAAAGTGAAACAGTTTTTTGTGATTGATGCTATTCCTTTTGGAAGCAATCCAGAGCCTGAGTTTGTACAGGGAAGTTTGTTTTAAAGGTTTTGCCGCAAAGGCACTAAGGCACAAAGTTTTTTTGTTTTTGCGAAATTGTTTAACAATAGGTAATCATTTTGGTTATAGCCCGTGATTTAAAACACGGGAACTGTGAATTTGATTTGAATCGCGTTACAATTTGAGGGATCTTAAAAAAAACTTTGTGCCTTAGCGTCTTCGTGGCAAAAAACATTTTTTTGTATATTTGAATTTCGCAATTCATTACGATATGAAATCCCTAGATTCATTTTACCAAGATATTACCGAAGGTTCAACTGTTGACCCCACTTCGTTATTGCCAAACGACATTCAAAAAGAAATAGGCCACTTTAATGTCTTTGATGTAAAGGAACTTTTGGAACGCATGAAAGGAAAACCTGGAATGCCTTATGACAGAAGAGCTTATTACAAAATAAGTTTAATTAGAGGACACAATAAAGCAGAATATGCCGATAAAGTAATCGAAATCGAAAAACAAGGATTGTTATTTGCAACTCCAAAAATTCCGTATAACTATTTACCACAAGACACCAATCAAGGCGGAAAGTTTTGTGTTTTCACAAGTGAATTTTTATCTAAAAACAAAAGTGGAATAGATCTGGACGAATTGCCAATATTTGCTTCAGACGGATATCCAATTTTTCAGCTTTCTGATGACGAAGTGGAAGAAGTTAGTTTGATTTTCAATAAAATACAAAAAGAAATTAATTCTGATTACATTTACAAATACGATTTAATTCGAAATTATGTTGCAGAATTAATTCATTTCGGACAAAAATTACAACCTATTACAGCATTATATTCTAAGCACAATTCAGCAGCTAGAGTTTCTTCTTTATTTGCAGAATTGTTGGAAAGACAATTCCCAATTGAATCGCCAAATCAGCGATTAGAATTGAGAACAGCAAAAGATTTCGCAGCACGTTTATCTGTACATGTGAATCATTTAAATAAGGTTTTAAAGGAAAACACCGGAAAAACCACAACAGAATTAATTACAAACCGATTAACAAACGAAGCTAAAATACTCTTGAAACAAACCGATTGGAATATTTCTGAAATCGCTTATTCACTTGGTTTTGAAGAATTAGCGCATTTCTCAAATTTCTTTAAAAAACAAACCACTTATACGCCGATTGCTTTTAGGAGTTAGTTTTTTTGTTTCAAGCTTCAGGTTTCAAGTTTCAGGTTTCAAGTTTTACGAGTCGCAACCATACTGTTTGTCATCCCGAGGAACGAGGGATCTCCGCAAGAAACTCCACAAAGTTTTGGAATTTGGAATTTCTAAAAATTGGATTTTACTACTCGTGATTTGAATTTCGCAAACATCTATTTGATATTTACAACTCCCCAACTCTACTTCGCTCCTACCTTTGTCTCATCAAATTTAAAGAACGAAAAGATGAAATTATCAGGCAACAAAATTTTAATTACAGGCGGTGCAAGCGGTATCGGACTTGGACTTGCAGAACGATTCATTCAAGAAAACAATACTGTAATTATTTGTGGAAGAAGAGCTTCTCTATTAGCAGAAGTAAAAGAAAAATTTCCAACTGTTATTACCAAAGTATGCGATTTATCTTTAGAAGAAGAACGCATTGCACTTTACGATTGGATCAAAGAAAATCATCCCGATTTAAATGTTTTAGTTAACAATGCAGGAATCCAAAACTGGATGTCGATAACTGATGCTGATTTTTATGAAAACATGAAAAATGAGCTTACTACTAATATTGAAGCGCCTTTACATTTAACTTCATTATTCATTCAGTTGCCATCGCTAAAAACCGTAATGAATACAACTTCTGGACTGGCATTTTCTCCTTTTGCAAAAGTTCCGGTTTATTCGGCTACAAAAGCATTTTTCCGTTCGTTTACGCTTTCTCTTCGTCATTTATTAAAAGAGAAAAATATCGAAGTAATTGAAATTATTCCACCAGCCTTAAACACAGATTTAGGCGGAATCGGACTTCACGATGCGCATCCAAGTGTAAGCAGTTTCATCGAATCGATTTTCGAGCAATTGAAAGAAGGAAAACAAGAATTGACTTTCGGCACAAGCGAAACAAGATTAAACGCAAGCGCAGAAGAGTTGAGAAATCATTTTAATGCAATGCATCCATAATTGTAAGATGTGAAAGGTGAAATGTAAAAAGACAGAGACATTCACATCTAGCATTTCACAACTCACATTTTACATCTAACATTTTACAAATTAAACAATTATAAAAAAATGGCAGTAAATACAAAAATAGCTCTAGTTACAGGCGGTAGCAGAGGTTTAGGGAAAAATATGGCAATAGCAATTGCAAAAAAAGGATTGGATGTAATTATCACTTACAATAGCAAAAAAGAAGAAGCAGATTTAGTTGTAAAAGAAATTGAAAGTCTGGGGCAAAAAGCTGCTGCATTGCAATTAAATGTTGCAGAATCAGGAACTTTTGATACTTTCTTTGAACAAGTAAAAACAGTTTTGAAAGACACTTTTAAAACAGATAAATTCGACTTTTTAGTAAACAATGCGGGAATAGGAATTCATAATTCTTTCATTGGAACAACTGAAGCCGAATTTGATCAATTGACTAACATTCAATTTAAAGGTCCATTTTTCTTAACTCAAAAAGGACTTAACGTAATGAACGACGGCGGCGGAATTGTAAATATTTCAACTGGTTTAGCAAGATTTTCATTCCCTGGTTATGCGGCATACGCTTCTATGAAAGGCGCAATGGAAACTTTAACTAAATATCAGGCAAAAGAATTAGGAGCTAGAAAAATTAGAGCCAATATAGTTGCGCCTGGCGCCATTGAAACTGATTTTGGCGGCGGAGTAGTTCGCGACAATGAACAAATGAACCAACAGATTGCTTCTTTAACTGCTTTAGGAAGAGTTGGATTACCAGATGATATTGGCGGCGTTGTAGCATTTTTATGTACCGAAGAAGCGCGCTGGGTAAATGCTCAAAGAATCGAAGTTTCTGGAGGAATGATGTTGTAAGGAGGTTTCAAGTTTCAAGTTTCAGGTTTCAGGTTTCAGGTTTCACGTTTCAGGTTTCACGTTTCAAGTTTAACCGCAAAGAACGCTAGGGATTACGCAATCCCGATAGCTATCGGGAGCAAAGGTTTTTACATAGAGCTTTGCGAACTTTGCGTTTATATAACATACAGCTTAGAAAAAACCTTGCGCACTTTGCGGTTAAAACACACAAAGAATATCAACCTGAAACTTCAAACTTGAAACCTGAAACAAAAAAACACAAAACAAAACCCGATAAGCTTAAAAAACTTATCGGGTTTGCCATTTCAATAATATTTGAATTAGTAAGGTCTTCTTAATTCTTTTCTATGGAGACATCAAAACCTCCATCTTTATCAAAAACAAGATCATAAAATTTAGCATCTTTTGTTACGCCAACTTCGTAAGTTGTTTTGTTTTTATCGTCTACTACTTTAGCAATTTCTAAAATTGCTTTGGCTTTGTAATTTTTTTTCAAATAAGACTGTGCTTGTACAGGAAGATCTCTAAATGCAATCTGCAATTCAAAAGCTTTCATGTTACCTAAATTATCATAAATCGCAACCGCTTTTGTTGTATTATTTACATTATATCGTGCTTCAAATCGAATCTCATCTGCATCATCTCCAACATATTCTTCAGACCAAACTGGCACTTTTCCTGGATATTCTTTCTCAAAAGCTAATCGAACTTCTTCTGGAGGAGTGATTGCTTTTTTCATATTGGTTCCTTCTTGTGCAATTAAAAAACTACTGCATAAAAAAGTAAAAAGTAAAAGCACGTTTTTCATAGTTTCAATTTTTTAATTAAACTTAAACAACGTATTAAAATTAACACTTTTTTTATTACAATAACAAGAAGAAAATATGATTTTACAAAAAAATAAACTCCTTTAAAGTTGAGCTTAAATCGTGTCTACAATTCAAGCTTTTTTAATCGATCTGTTAGTTCTCTTTTATAAGTAATTCCGATTGGAATTCTTTCGTTTTTAATAACAACAAAATCTTTTTCTGTCGCATCAATTTTATCTAAAGCAACAATGTAAGATTTATGAATACGCATAAAACTCTTTTCTGGCAGGCATTTTTCAAACTCTGTTGTGGTAATAGAAGCCAGATAAGTTCTTTTGGTTGTGTGAAGTTTTACATAATTGCCAAAACTCTGCGCGTATAAAAGCTGATCTAATTCAATATCCATCAAATAACCATCTACTTTTACACTTACCGAATTTACGGTTTCTTCTGCCTTTTGTTTTACACTTTCGGTCGCAAAAAAACGGTCAATTGCTTTTAGAAATCTAGGAAAGTAGATTGGCTTTAGCAAATAATCAATTACGCCGTAATCGTAGCTTTCAAGTGCAAATTCAGAATATGCTGTGGTCAAAATAGTTTTAGGATGCGATGGAAGAATTTTAAGCAGTTCCATTCCTGAAATTTCAGGCATATTGATATCCAGAAACATTAAATCGACTGGATTTTCTCTGAGATAATTCATCGCTTCAATGCCGTTATAGCCTTGAAAAACCAATTCTAACTGTGGATTCTGTTTTATATAATTGGCTAAAACATAATGCGCAGCGGGTTCATCGTCTACGATAATGCATTTCTTTGTTTCTCTCATCCTACAAACTTTTTAAGCTGTATTTCTAAATCTACAATATAAGTCTGTTTATCGTCTTTAACATCTAATTTATAATCTTTCCCATAAATTAAATTTAAACGTTCAATGGTATTTTTTAAACCGATTTTAGTTGAAACCACATCGTTTTTCTTCGGAATTGAATTGGCAACATGAAGATGTAATAATCCGTTTTCAACAGAAATCGTGATTTTTACAAAGCAATTTTCAATAGCACAAGTTCCGTGTTTAAAAGCATTTTCGATAAATGCAATTAACAGCATCGGAGAAATTTTATAAGTGTATTCAATATCTACTTTGCTTTCAAAATGTATGTCACATCTATAACCAACACGTTCTTTTTCAAGCTGAACATAACTGTTTATAAACTCCAATTCGTCTTCTAAAGATACGCATTGTTTACTATTGCTTTCCAATTGATAACGCATTAATTGTGAAACTTTCATAATTAAATCGGGCGTTCTATCGGGAAACTGAAGACTGATTCCGTAAAGGGTATTAAATGTATTGAATAAAAAATGCGGATTTAATTGCCCTTTCAATGAATTTAATTGCATTTGATTGAACAATAAAGCCGCATCGGTTTGTTTTCTGTGAATACGATAAAACTTAAAAACAATAATCGGACTCAGAATGCAGACCAAAGTTCCCAAAACACTAGCCAATTGGTACGCATAACTTCTCTGATGCGAGTTTTGGTATAAATGGCAATTGGCAAACATATCCATTTTTGTAATTTCATACAAAATGACAGAAAATACAAAAACTCCAAATAGCGTTAAAATGATATACGTAAAAGGTTTATTTGCTTTAAATAAAATCGGAAGGAGAAAAAATCGATTAAATTGGGCATGCATGTACAAAATGCAATAAAAAAACACACCCATTGCAATCGAAATGAAAGAACTAAATAACATCCAATCATTTTTTAGGGTATATATTGTAAATGAAAAAAGGACAACGGCAACCTCTTGCCACCATTTGTTATCCAGTATGTTATCAATTCTTTTGTTCATTCTTAATTTTGAAATAGTTTACAAAGTACGAACAATTATTTAATTATTTTTTTCAAAAAATGACCAATTCAATTCGTCATTTACTAGTGCAGTACATCACTTAACCTGACTTTTATCAGTACAAGAGAAATAAATTTGTTGCATCAAAAAACATTTCTATTCACACCTTGAGTTTATGTATTTCAAAAAAATTACCTTATTATTTTTATTGATTTTTGCCTCAATCGGTTATGCTCAAACCCTGTCTTTAAAAGAAGCAATAAAGATAGGTCTTGAAAACTACGGTTCTATCCGAGCAAAAAACAATTACACCAATGCATCAAAAGAGACTCTAAAACAATGTCGTCGTGATTACCTGCCAAACCTTAACTTATCGGCACAGCAGGATTACGGAACCGTAAACGGACAAAATGGACCGTTGTATGGTTTTGGAGGTTTAGGAGTTGCTTCATCAGGACTTCCGTTACCAGAGCAAAACTGGAACTCGGCTTTTGGCGCGCTTTATTTAGTCAACATGAACTGGGATTTTTTCACCTTCGGAAAAACACAGGAAAAAATCAATTTATCTAAAATTGATGTTCAGGCTAAAGAAAAAGATTTACAGCAGGAAAAATTCCAGCAGGAAATCAAAATTTCGGCTGCTTATCTCAATCTATTGGCAAGCCAGAGATTAGTGATTTCGCAGCAAAAAAACTTAGATCGTGCAGAAGTTTTCAAAAAGACTGCTGCCGCGAGAGTTAAAAACGGATTATTGGCAGGAGTAGATTCTACTTTGGCTACTGCAGAAGTTTCTAAAGCTAAAATCGCTTTAAATCTTGCTAGAAACTTCGTTAAAGAACAAAACAACAAATTAGTCGATTTAATGGGTGTTGCACCTCAGGATTTCGTTACAGATACTTTATTTGTAACTCAGATCCCAAAGGAATTAGTAACAAAAGAAGTTACTACAGACAGTCTTCACCCTTTATTACAATTCTATAAAACGAAAATCGATTACAGCAACCAGCAGGTTAAATTGTATAAGAGATTTTATTATCCGACAATGAGTGCTTTTGGGGTTTTACAAACCAGAGCTTCAGGATTTGATAATTCGTACGCAACCAATCAAAATGCTTTTACAAGAAATTATTGGGATGGCGTAAATCCAGATCGTACCAATTATTTAATTGGAGTTGGAATCACGTGGAATTTAACCACGCCATTTAGATCAAGCAAACAAGTAAGTGCTCAGAAATTTGTTTCTCAAGCCATGCAGGAAGAATACAATCAAGCAGATAGAGAATTGAAATCGCAATTGAATTTTGCCGAAGATAAGATCAAAATTACTTTGGAAAATTATGCCGAAGCACCAATTCAGGTTGATGCTGCAAAAAGAGCTTACCTCCAGAAATCGACTTTATACAAAAACGGTTTAACTGATTTGACTGATTTAACACAAACGATGTATGTTTTAAATCGTGCTGAAATCGATCGAGATATTGTCAATAATAACGTGTGGCAATCGTACTTACTAAAAGTCGCTGCGACAGGAAATTTTGACTTATTTATAAATGAATTTTAATTATAAATCCTAATGAATTTAATACGTTTTGCACTCCGCAAACCCATTTCCATTTTAGTATTGGTTGCGGGTCTATTTTTCTTCGGAATTGGTGCCATCAAAGACATTAAGGTAGACATTCTGCCAAAAATGAATTTGCCGGTTATCTATATTGCGCATCCGTTTGGAGGTTACACGCCAGATCAGATGGAAGCTTATTTTGCCAAAAACTACGTAAACGTTTTACCTTTCTCGAATGGTATCAAATCGGTAGAAACCAAAAATATTCAGGGGTTAATGATTATGAAATTAACCTATTATGAAGGAACAAACATGGCTCAGGCTGCTGCCGAGTTAAGTGCGCTTTCCAACAGAATCCAAGCGGCTTTTCCTCCGGGAACACAGCCTCCGTTTATCATTCGTTTTGATGCTTCTTCACTTCCAATTGGTCAATTGGTATTGAGCAGTAAAATACGTTCAAACAACGAATTACAGGATTTGGCCAACGTTTATGTTCGTGCTTCATTTACTGCAATTCCTGGTTTATTATCACCAGCACCTTTTGGAGGAAGCCCTAGAACTATTGAGGTAAACGTAGATCCAGATTTATTGCGTTCTCATAATATGACGCCAGACCAGATTGTTGACGCGATTCGTTTAAACAACCAAACGGCTCCATCTGGAAACGTGCGTATGGGCGACAAAAACTATATTACGCCAACAAATAATACGATTAAAGAAGTTAAAGATTTTGAGCAGATTCCGTTATTCAAAGGCGGTGTTCAGAACTTGAAATTAGGCGATGTTGCGTCTGTAAAAGACGGTGCCGATATTACAGCGGGTTACGCTTTAGTAAACGGAAAACGTTCGGTTTATATTAGTATTGCAAAAGCGGGAGACGCTTCGACTTGGGATGTGGTTCAGAAATTGAAAAAAGAATTGCCTAAAATTCAAAGTACACTTCCTGAAGATGTGAACATTACGTACGAATTTGACCAGTCGGTTTATGTAATCAACTCGGTTAAAAGTTTGATTACTGAGGGAATTATTGGTGCGGTTTTAACGGGATTAATGGTTTTATTATTCTTGGGCGACCGTCGTGCAGCATTAATCGTAATTATGACGATTCCGATTTCGATTATTTCTGGAGTTTTATTCCTGAAATTATTCGGACAAACGATCAACTTAATGTCTCTATCAGGATTGGCATTGGCGATTGGTATTTTGGTGGATGAAAGTACCGTAACCATCGAAAACATTCACCAGCATCTCGACATGGGGAAACCAAAAGCGCTGGCCATTTGGGACGCCTGTCAGGAAATTGCTTTACCTAAATTATTGATCTTACTTTGTATTCTAGCCGTATTTGCGCCAGCATTTACAATGGTTGGTATTCCAGGAGCGTTGTTCTTGCCTTTGGCTTTGGCAATTGGTTTCTCAATGGTTATTTCATTCTTATTATCTCAAACTTTTGTTCCTGTAATGGCTAACTGGATGATGAAAGGACATGAAAAACATGCACACGGACCAGAAATTACAGATGATGAAGCTGAGTTTAACGACAGCGGTATAACGCCAGAATCGGAACAAAACCTAATCACTCAGAAAAAGGATTATGTAGAAAGAGCAGACACTAATAACAACGGAAAAATTAGTGCTTTCGAACGTTTCAAGATTCGTTTCATGCGAACTTTAGACCGTTTGTTTGTTCACAAAAAAGCAACAAGTATTACGTATCTGGTTGTTGCAACTGCTTTGGCAATCTTGTTTATTAGTTTTATCGGAAAAGACGTTTTCCCGAGAACCAATTCAAGTCAGTTCCAATTAAGAATGCGTGCTGTTGACGGAACTCGTTTGGAAAGAACAGAAGAACAAGCTAGAGTTGTTTTGAAAGAATTGGAAAAAATGGTCGGAAAAGAACATATCGGAATTACATCTGTTTATGTCGGACAACACCCTTCTCTATTCTCGATTAACCCGATTTACCTTTTCATGGCAGGTTCTCACGAAGCGGTTTTCCAAGTAAGTTTAAAAGACTATCATGAAGATATGGATGATTTTAAAGATGAATTTAGAGCAAGACTTAAAAAAGTATTACCAGACACTAAACTTTCTTTTGAGCCAATCGAATTGACGGATAAAGTTTTAAGCCAAGGTTCTCCTACTCCAATTGAGATTCGAGTTGCCGGAAAAGACAAAAAGAAAAACGAATTATACGCGACTCAAATTGTAAACAAGTTAAAAGCAATTTCGTATTTCAGAGACGTGCAAATCGGACAGCCAATTCATTATCCAGCAATGAATATTGATATTGACAGAACCCGTGCTGCTGAATTAGGAGTTGATATGAATGATATTTCGCGTTCATTGGTGGCTTCAACCTCATCTTCTCGTTATACAGAGAAAAATAACTGGGTTGATGAAAAAGCAGGATTATCGTATTCTGTTCAGGTTCAAGTGCCATTAAATAAAATGAAAAGCAAAACCGATATTGGAGAAATTCCAGTATTGAAAAACTCGCTTCGTCCTGTTTTAAGTGACGTTGCTAAAATTACACCGGGCTTTGTAAGCGGTGAAAATGATAACTTAGGGGCTATGCCATACATTACCGTTACAGCAAACATCTATAAAACCGATTTGGGGACGGCTTCAAAAGATGTGAGCAAAACAATTAGTTCATTAGGCGAATTGCCTCGTGGTTTGTTTGTTACGCCAATTGGATTAAGTACTGTATTGACCGAAACATTAAGTAGTTTACAAACAGGATTATTGGTTGCCGTATTCGTAATCTTCTTAATGTTGGCCGCTAATTTCCAATCGTTCAAAGTTTCGTTAGTAATCTTAACAACGGTTCCTGCCGTAGTTTTAGGATCGTTATTAATGCTTACTTTAACTGGTTCAACATTAAACTTACAATCGTATATGGGAATCATCATGTCGGTTGGGGTTTCTATTGCCAACGCCGTACTTTTGGTCACGAATGCCGAACAGCTTCGAAAAATAAACGGAAATGCCTTAGAATCTGCTCGTGAAGCTGCTGCGTTGCGTCTTCGTCCGATTATCATGACATCTGTTGCGATGATTATGGGTATGTTGCCAATGGCAATTGGACATGGCGAAGGAGGCGATCAAGTTTCTCCGTTAGGAAGAGCGGTTATCGGTGGATTATTATTTTCTACTTTTGCCGTATTATTAATCCTTCCGCAGATATTTGCGTGGGCACAAGAAAAAACATCGACACAATCTGTTTCTTTAGATCCTGAAGACGAAGAAAGCATCCATTATATCTCATCATTAAAACCAAAAAATGAAAAGTAATATTATAAAATCATCTGCATTATTATTTACAGCACTAGTTGTATTAAGCAGCTGTGAAAAGAAAAAAGAAGAAACTGCGAAAGCAGAAATAGAACCTAAAGTTGAAACTTTCCTTTTATCGAAAGAAAAACTAACAACAGAATTGCGTTTGCCAGCTGAATTAACCGGTTTTCAACAAGTTGATTTGTATGCAAAAGTGAGCAGTTTCGTAAAAACTTTAAAAGTTGATATTGGAACGAAAGTAAAAAAAGGACAGCTTTTAATTGTTTTAGAAGCACCAGAAATAAGCTCGCAAGTAGCAGCGGCTGAATCGAGATTGAAATCTATGGAAGCCATTTACGCAACCAGCAAAAGCACGTACAACCGTTTGTACGAAACCAGCAAGGTTGAAGGAACGATTTCTAAAAACGATTTAGAAATGGCAAGCGGTAAAAAGAATTCTGATTATGCGCAATATCAGGCAGCAATTGCAGCACACAAAGAAATCTCGATCATGAGAGGTTATTTAGAAATTCGTGCGCCTTTTGATGGTGTTGTAGCAGCTAGAAATGTGAATTTAGGAACATTTGTTGGGCCAGCAGGAAAAGGTTCAGATTTGCCTTTATTAACGATTCAAGAGCAAAGCAAATTGCGTTTGGCAGTTTCTGTTCCAGAATTGTATACAGGATATTTGCACCCAGGCGACGAAATGAGTTTTAATGTAAAATCGTTGCCAGATACTTTCTCAGCTAAAATTACCAGAATGTCTGGCGCTTTAGATTTAAAATTGCGTTCTGAAAGGGTCGAAATGGACGTTCATAACACCAAAGGAAATTTATTACCTGGAATGGTTGCCGAAGTTCTTTTACCGCTTAACGCGAAAGACAGCACATTTGTAGTGCCAAAATCGGCAGTAGTAAGTTCTGCAGAAGGAATATATGTGGTAAAAGTAGTAAACCACAAAGCCACAAGAGTTGACATTAAAAAAGGAAGAGAAATCGAAGATAAAATTGAAATTTTCGGTGACTTAACTCCAAACGATAAACTGGTAAAAATTGCCAGCGAAGAAACTAAGGAAGGCGATGTCATAAACGAATAACCTGCGTTTTAGTCTTCAATTTAGTGATTACCAAAAACTGTACGCATTCTTAGGAATGCAAATTTAAAAATTTGCCTAAAAGGGCAGTTCTTCTTTTTGAAGGACTGTCCTTTTTTTGTTTAATAAATTCAGGTAAAAATACGTGGTTGCTGAGATTGATAAATTGATATTTTTGATAACTTAGAAATAACTTAAACTACTAAAAATGAATAAAAAAGAATGGCAAAATCTGTACAACATTTTAGACAAGATTCACTCAGATTTCTTAATGGCATATCCAACATATAAAAATGGAAAAAATAAAAAAATTAGGAATGATGCAGAAAGAGAAGTTGACAGTGCGATTCGTCTAGCAGATATGCATATCAAAAAAAACTGGGAAGTTTATGAACTATATACTGGAGGTCCTAAAGTTTCCGATTATGGTAGAGCAGTTATTTATGAAGAATTTTGCAGGCCTCATTATTTTGGGGGAGATTTAAACAAATTACTAAACCTGATTCAAGAAAAAATAAGAATATTAGAAGATTAAATATTATACTTAGCGAAAGCTTACATACAAATGTTTTCATCGATAGTGTACACGAGCGAAACGCTAATGCAAGTAAATAGGATAATAAATTAAAAAGCTAAAATGTTTCATTTCAATTATTAATTTTTTATTCATCCTTTTATTCATTTTTTAGGATAAGTTTAAAATTCTAACTTCGCAAAAAGAATAAACTATTTTGAAAAAAGAAAAAGTTAAAAATCGAAAAGATTTAGTATTACAAATACTTGAAGAATTAAGTAAAAAACATTATCCCGTAAAACTTGATACTTTGCTTATTGAAATTAAATATACAAAAGGGCAACAATCTTTGCAAGAAGTTTTACAAGAAATGATAAAAAATGGATGGGTTAATATGTTAGAAGAATCTACAAGTTTAGCTATTGACGGTGTTTCAACAATTTTATGTAAATATTCAATCTCTCTTAAGGGTTTAGAATATTTAGAAAATCTTAATGGTAAATCTAAACTATCGATAATTTTTAGTAAGATTCATCTAAAGGAAATTATCATTGGAATAATTATAACTGTACTAGGTGGCCTAGCATTACAGTTTGTAGTGACAAGAACAACATTTAATTTTTTAAATCTAAATAGCTCAAAAATCATTAAACCTTATTTAAAAATCGAAAATTATAGAGTTCCTTCTGAGAATGAAGAATTGTTTACGCTTGATAAGTTAAATATAACTGCGGAATATCAAGGGACTAATTTTGTTTTAGAAAAAGAAATACAATTAATAGATTTTAATATTACTAACGATTACTACTTACTAGAAGGAATCCCTCCCAATTTTGAAATTCTAGAAACATCAATAAACAATCCAATTATCAATGAAACGAATAAAAAAGGAATTTATAATATTCAAATAAAAAGAAAATTAGCTTTCGATGGATTGAAAGTTTTTAATTTTAAAAATTCAGATAAAGAACAAATTGGAAATATTAGATTTCTTTTAAAATATAATATGGAAAATTTAATTTATTCAGATACTTTAATTTCCAAAATATTTATTGAAAAATAAAATACAAATTAATTACAAATTTGAAACATTCGTGCCAGTAAATGGATTTTAAGAATATTTGCAGTATACTTGAAAAGAATAAAAGAGCGAATAAAATAATTCATTTTAAAAACTTTCAATGACCCCTTTTCTAGAAACAATTATAAGTGGAATAATTAGCGGAATTGTATCCGGAGGTTTAATACTTCTTATTCAGTATTTATTAGAGAAAAAAAGCAAAAATAAAGACAACAAAAATAAAGAACTTCTAGGTGAGGTAAAGAACAAATATTTAGCTAAAGATTTTCTTTATAACTACATTCCAGGTAAAATAACAATTTTTAAAGTAATAGAAGATTTTGGTCAACCATTAACTAAAGTGGAAGAGTATGTTGATCAAGAATACTTGGAAAACGACTCAAAGTATTACACTTACAGATATACATTTTCCAATGCATTAGTATATTTCACAACTGATACTAATGATATAAATATTGTTTCAATTTCTTTAATTCCAAGAATCAATAAAGAACATCCAATAAATTGCAGATTTTCATACGACGACGATGATATGCAATTTGGAAAAGCTTTAATTACGCAAAATATTATTGACAATTATGAAGAATTTGAAAACCCAATGTTTGCAAGTTGGATGTACTCTGCAATCACGTCACGTTATTCAACTTTCAGATCAATTAAATATCTATATTTTACTTACATCATCTATTTTAATTATGAAAATAAAGAACAAATGCTAAACCAAGAAATCGATGGTATTTGTATCTCTTCACTACCTTACATAAAACCCATAATTCATTTTGATGAATATAACTACAGCTAGTTTTTAGTTTCAAAAATAAAAACCTCAATCATAAAAAAATCGAGGTTTTATTTGTTTTCTAATCTTACCCCCAGCTGGCGCGAGCGTCTCGCTCGTGAATAATTAGAGTTTCTAAACTTAAAAATAATTGTAAGAGGACTAAACTTTTTACTTTAAATTTGACTTTGAATAAAAAATTAGATATAAAATGCCATCAGAAAGTCAATTAAAATACAAGTATGGAACACTTTGGGTCAAAGATGGCTTTTTGTTAGTATTTTATATTTTCCTCTTTAACGAACTTAAAAATGATAATAAAGATTTTATTGAATTAAAAAAGGAGCTCGTGCAAAACATCGATAATATATTTATAGACATGTTTGCCTTTCTTGATTTTAATGAGTTTATAATTTCAAATGACTTAAAGGAGAACATCATCAATCATATTGAAAATATAATTATAAAAATAAATGAAGATGGTAATTATTTCACTTTAGAAAATTTAGATAAAATACTAGCGATCATCAAAATTTATCATTTAGAAAATTTAGATTATGAGCCTTCCAATGAGATAATTCTAAATAATTATGTTGATAATTTTCACACAGTAAAAAATAATTACATTGAGGAGTTTATTGAAATAAAATCTTTACTTGAAAAGGATTATCGTATATAAATATCAAAACCTCGACCTTAAAAAATCGAGGTTTTTACATTTCACAAACTCTACTCCTCACTCAAATAAGGATTCAAAATCTCCGCCAATTCATTGAGCCAATAATAATTGTCTTCAAAATTTGGTAGTCCTATTTGGAGGGTTTCGTGTTGTCGCATTACGCCGAGAGCTAAAATGCAATTTACTTGTCTTAAGATTTTAGCCATATCTTCTGGATCTATAATATGGTTAAAAAAATCAATCAGCCTTGTTTCGGCTTCTTTGGAAAGGGTGTTTTTTCTACTCATAATGTCGTAATATTAGGAATATAAAAACCCTTGCATCTTAGTGTTCCTAACGCTTACGACGGCGTTTACGGTCGTTTCCGATACCGTACACATAATACAAGGGCAAATCTTGCTCTAATTTAAAGTCGTAATTTTTTAGGAACTTCAAATGTAGAGAAAATATTTTAAAAAGAAAGATTTTTCTTTCAATACCATTTCTATATTTATCAACTTTAGAATATACCAAATGTATAAAATCGTTATTAGAAATAATCATTTTTACAATTATATCAATTGTCTAGAGAAAGTCCCAGCGGGACGAAATATTTATAGAAACCAATTCATCCCATTCCAAAAGAGCCCCAGCGGGGTGAAATATTATCAACAATATGTTGCTCCGCTGCAGCTTTTGGTGCGGAACGTTTTATGAATTTATAAATATATGTATCGTTCCTACGGAACTAATTCTTAATATCGATCATTTTTTTCAACGGATTAAAATCCGTTGCTACAATACTTTTCATTCCTAACGGAATTTTTAAAGAGCCATAAGCTCGGTTTATTTTGTAACACGGGATTTTAATCCTGGTTAGCAAAAAGATCCAAAAGATCGAATCATTTTATCTGCAATATGACCACAACAAAAGCACTCAACAATTTACATAAACATATATCTTTCAAAAAATAAATGTTATTTTTGATAATCTTTTCAAAAGCACTTTATCAGATTATTGGATTTAAGCATTTCGGCTTTTATCCAAACAGCAACACTTAACATAGCATCTATGAATGTTTTACTCATTGAAGATGATAAACGCATCAGCGAATTTATTATAAAAGGTTTAGAAGAAAACAACTTTACGGTGCATTTGGCCGAAACAGGCGAAATGGCGCGCGACCTTGTACAAGAAAATACTTGGGATATTATTTTGATGGATATCATGCTTCCGGGAATTGACGGTATTCAGCTGACAAAATTAATGCGTTTTAAAAAGATTCACACACCTATTTTAATGCTCAGCGCATTGAGCAATACCGATGATAAAGTTACTGCACTAGATTCTGGTGCCGATGATTATCTTGTAAAACCTTTTCACTTTAAAGAACTCATTTCGAGAGTGAATGCGCTTACGCGAAGAACAAAATTTAATTACAACGAACCCGAAACTTTATACACCTGCGGAACTTTAACCATTAATCCAGACGAACATAAAGTCACAGAAAATAACGAATTGATCGATCTTTCGCCGAGAGAATATAAACTGCTTTTGTATTTATTAGAAAACAGAAATAAAGTAATGTCGCGAACTCAGATTCTAACTGCGGTTTGGGGAATTAATTACGACAATAATACCAATGTGGTCGATGTGTATATTTCGTATTTAAGAAACAAAATAGAACACAATCATAAGTTCATTCACACCATAAAAGGAATTGGTTATATGCTAAAAGAATAATTTATGAAAATCCGTAATCGCTTTACTTTAATTTCTTCTTTGACATTCAGCGTTGTGTTTGTCATTGCTTCGCTGATCACGTATTTTTCTTTTTACAGTTATTCTGAAAAAATAGTTTATAACGAATTGCAGAAAACCTGTCTTCTTACAGGAATTTTCTATTTAGAGAAAGACGAACTTCCAAAAAATCAGCATTTAATTATTGGACAGCAGTTTAAAGAAAATTCACTAGAAATAGTTTCACGTGTTTACAACGAGAAAAACCAAATTGTATACGGCGATAAAACTTCGGATCACAATATAAATTCAAAACGATTAGATTACATTAGAAAAAACAGAAAACTAAGTTTTAAGTCCAAACATCATTTTTACTTCGGAACCTACTATCATGACAATCAAGGAGATTTTGTAGTTTTCGTCAAAAAAAACGATACCGATTTCAAAACCATGACAGATAGATTATTAATCATTATGATTTTGGTTTTAATTTCGGGATTAGTCAGCATTTATTTGGTCAGCCGATTGCTTTCTAATTTGGCTTATACTCCAATCAAAAACATTATCAATCAAGTTAATGAGATTCAGGCTTCTTCTTTAGACAAACAAATTGTTTCGTCTAATACCAAAGATGATATTCAGGAATTGATAGAAACGTACAACAATCTGCTGAAACGTCTTTCGGATACTTTTATCATTCAGAAAAACTTCATTAATTATGTTTCACACGAATTCAAAACGCCTTTAACCGCCATTTCTGGAAACCTTGAAGTTTTTGCCCAAAAAGACAGAACCAGTGCCGAATACAAAGAAATGTCTCAGAAAGTATTAGAAAACGTCTATCAAATAGAAGACACAATGAATACTTTGATGATGCTTTCGGGGCTTCGTGATAATATGGAACTTAACGAAATTTTCAGAGTCGACGAATTGGTTTGGGACATCAACGATCAATTGTCTGCCTCTTATCATTTAAAAGGGCAAATTCAAATTGCATTAGAAGTATTGAATGATAAACTGCTTTCTATACAAGGAAATTCTAACGAAATTAAAATTGCATTGTTTAATATCATCGAAAATGCCGTTAAATATTCCGAAGGAAATCCGATAAAAATCAGTTTATTAGAACAAAATCAGCAGCTAAAAATTATCATTGAAGATCAAGGAAAAGGCATTAGCGAAGAAGATCTTCAATTTATCAAACAAACCTTTTACAGAGGTAAAAATGTAAGCGATATAAAAGGAAGCGGAATTGGTTTGACATTAGCCAATGTAATCTTCAAACAAAATAATATTGAGTTTACAATTACTTCTAAAAAAACGTTTGGAACCACCGTAACACTGATTTTCCCGAAACTCTAATCGTTTTCTAATCCAACTCTTACTGGTTTCTAACAGACATCAAATTAGGGCTTAATACGTAGCAAATAGCTTTGCATCTTATTAAATCTACTCAATTTGAAACGTATATTTTTAACCTTGTTTTTAATTGTATCACTCAAAAGTATGGCACAAATTGGAGCCATCAGCGATACAATTGTTCTTTCTCGAAATCAGGCCGAAGCCATATTTCTGGAAAAGAACATTTCTCTTATTTCCGAAAAACTGAATATCGACATTGCTGAGGCGCAAGTTATTCAGGCAAAATTGTGGCCAAATCCGACATTGACCGTTGGAGAAATTAATCTTTGGAGCAATGCTACTGCTCAACAATTGCCCGTTCTATGGGGAAACTACGGAAAAACGCAACAAATCAATGCCGAACTTGAGCAATTGGTTCAGACTGCGGGAAAACGAAAAAAAATGATCGCCATGGAAAAAGTGGGTGTAGATATTGCCAAAGAATATTTCAAAACTTTTTTGCGAAATCTCAAAATCGAGTTTAGAAGCAATCTTACCGAACTGCAATACACGCAAGCTCAGGAAGCTATTTATAAAAAACAGCTTTCGTCAATGCAAACCCTGATTAAAGCATATGGCAATCAGGTCGCACAAGGCAATATTGGCAAGGCCGAATACATTAGGTTAAAAGCATCTGAACTTCAATTTCTAAAAGAAATCAGCGATTTACAGAAAGACAACAATTCATTACAAAAAGAACTTAAAGTTTTAACGAATCTTCCTCCTGCAAGTTTCATCAAATTGACTGACGAAGGTTTTGTTCCTGCAAATAAAAATATAGAAGATATCAATATAGGAAATCTAATGGCCTCGGCAGTAGAAAATCGTCCGGATATGAAAGTTCTTAAACTCGGAAACGACTATAACGACATTAAATATAAATATGAAAAAGCCATGAGAACTCCCGATGTTACACTTGGCGTGAGTTATGACCGTGGTGCGAGTTTAATGAACGATTTTGTTGGTCTTGGCTTCTCTGTTGATCTTCCTTTTTTTAATAGAAATAAAGGAAACATAAAAGTCGCAAAACTGACTGTTGAGCAAGGTAAATTGGCTACTGAAGAAAAGACATTAACCGTACAATCAGAAGTTTTGCAAGCTTATCAGGATTTGTTAGTTACTAAAAAACTGTACGATAATGTTGATGCCAGTTACGAAGGTGATTTGGACAAACTATTAGAAGCTTATCGAAAAAATTTCATGCAAAAAAATACCAGCATGCTCGAATATCTTGATTTTGTTGATGCGTATCTAGACAACAAAACCATTTTATTAAACTCTAAAAAAGATCTCAACAACAATCTTGAAGAATTACGCTATATCGCGGGTGAAGAAATCAATTAAACCGAATTATCTAAAAAATAATAACATAATGAAGAAATATATTTTACTCCCGATGCTTGGGTTATTGCTCGTTTACGGATGTGGCAAAAAAGAAGAAGTTAAAGAGACAACTGCAGACAAATTTTGTATTGATAAAGAATTAAAAGAAAAAATCACTATAGAACCAATTCAAAAACGTGCTGTAAGTGAATCTATTAATCTTACCGGAAATATTACTTATAACGGCGATCATGTGGTTCAGTTTAACAGTCTTGTGGAAGGAATTATAACTAAAACCAATTTCTCATTGGGCGATTATGTCAAAAAAGGACAGGTTTTAGCCGAGATAAAAAGTACAGAACTAAACAGCATGCAATCTGAAAGCCGATCGTTGCAATCTCAGATCGCAGTAGCGCAACGCAATTTACAATCGGTTAAATCGATGTATGATGACGGAATCTCTTCTCAAAAAGATTTGATGCAGGCACAAAGCGAATTGGATGTTTTAAAATCGTCTTTAGAAAATGTAAAAGCAAACCTTGCTATGTTTAGTGCTAGTAACGAAAGGTCTGTTTTTCAAATCAAAGCGCCAACTGAAGGATATATTGTAGATAAAAACATTAGTCCAGGAATGCAAGTAACAGATGGCAGTAATTCACTTTTTACAATATCAGATTTAAAAGAAATCTGGGTTTTGGTAAATGTATATACCAGTAATTTAAAAAACGTAACTGAAAACATGCCAGTCGATGTTACTACTACGGCTTATCCTGGAGAAGTTTTTAAAGGAAAAATAAAAATGATGTCTAAAGTTTTTGATGAAGATGAACATGTTTTAAAAGCCAGAGTGGTACTTGAAAATGCAAACCTAAAATTAAAACCAGGTATGACAGCAGATATTCTTATCGATAAAAGTACAGGCGGAGAAGCCTTAGTTGCCGTTCCTGCTAAAGCGGCCATTTTTGACAACAATCGCGATTATATCTTAATCTACAAAAACGATTGTACAATAGAAACCAGAGAAATTAATCCAGTTATTAAAAATAACAATTGGCTTTATTTTGACAAAGATGTAAAAGAAGGCGAAATGGTAATTACCAAAAATCAGCTTTTAATTCATGAAAGATTAAAAAACTAAGTATTTCTAAAAAAGGACAAACACCCTACAAAACATGAAAAAATTTGTACAAGGTTTAGTGGCTTTTTCATTAAAAAACTCCCTTATAGTTTTTTTTCTGACAGTCATATTATTAGCCGCCGGAATAGTAAGTTATATTCACACACCCATAGAAGCATTTCCCGATGTAACCAATACGAGAGCCAGAATCATTACGCAATGGCCGGGAAGAAGTGCCGAAGAAGTAGAGAAATTCATCACACTTCCGATATCGAAACAAATGAACACGATTCCAAAAAAATCGGAAGTACGTTCTATTTCGCTTTTCGGATTATCGGTTGTAACCGTATTATTTGATGATGGGGTCGAAGATTTTTACGCACAACAATATGCCTCAAACCGTCTTAACGGATTAGATCTTCCAGAAGGTGCCGATGTCGAAATCGATCCGCCATCTGGAGCTACAGGCGAAATTTTTAGATATGTCATTAAAAGTGACTTGCCTATTAAGGAAATCAAAGCCATTCAAGATTGGATTATCGAAAGAGAATTAATCTCTGTTCCCGGCGTTGCCGATGTGGTAAGTTTTGGCGGAGAAGAAAAAATGTTCGAAATCAAAATCAATCCAACACAATTAGAAAATTACAATCTATCGGCTTTAGATGTTTACGAAGCGGTTTCAAAAAGCAATATCAATGTTGGTGGAGATGTAATCAAACGAGGCGATCAGGCTTACGTTGTACGAGGCGTTGGCTTAATCAATAAGATTGAAGATATAGGCAATATTTTAATTGAAACTAAAGGTTCAGCGCCAATATTGGTAAAAAACGTAGCAGAAGTTTCTGTGTCTGCAAAACCTAGATTAGGTCAAGTAGGTTTAGATGGCAATGATGATGTTGTAGAAGGAATTGTGGTAATGTTACGTGGAGAAAATCCAGGTGAAGTAATCAAAAAACTTAAAGTACGTTTGGACGAACTTAATGAAAGAGTTTTACCTAAAAATGTAAAGATAGTTCCGTTTATTGATCGTACTGAATTGGTCAATACTACGGTAAAAACCGTTACAAAAAACCTTACCGAAGGGATATTATTAGTTTCCTTAATTGTGTTTATTTTCCTTTACAACTGGAGAACTTCTTTGATTGTAGCCTCGGTAATTCCGCTTTCGTTCTTGTTTGCTATTATAATGCTTCGAATTCAGGGATTGCCTGCCAATTTAATTTCGATGGGAGCTTTAGATTTCGGGCTTTTGCTCGAAGGAACACTCGTTATTGTAGAACAAGTTTTTGTCTCGCTCGAAAAGAAAGCACATCAAGTTGGCATGGAACGCTTTAACAGCATGAGTAAAATGGGACTAATCAAGAAAAGCGTGGGTAGTGTTGCTACTTATATTTTCTTCGCTTTAATTATTTTAATTATTGCTCTAATGCCAATTTTCTCTTTTACAAAAGTAGAAGGAAAAATGTTCTCTCCCCTAGCCTTTACACTAGGTTATGCGCTGTTAGGTTCGCTAATTTTGTCCCTAACCTATGTGCCTGCAATGTGTAAAGTCATGCTGACAAAAAATATTGTAGAGAAAGAAAATATGATTTCGCGATTCTTTAGAGAGAATCTTTACAAACTCTTTAAATGGAGTACCAGACATCGTAAAGTTACTATTTATTCGTTCTTAGCTTTATTAACTATTTGTGCAGTACGATTTGCATTTTATGGTTCAGAATTTATTCCGAAGCTAAATGAAGGTGCAATTTATGTGAGAGCCACTTTGCCAAATAGCATTAATCTTGACGAATCGGTTCGATTAACTCAGGAAATGAAAGCCAAAATAAGAAAATTTGAAGAGGTTAAATTTGTCCTTTCGCAAACTGGAAGACCAAATGACGGAACAGATCCAACTGGGTTTTTCAATATTGAATTTCATATCGAATTAAAACATAAGGACGAATGGAAACACGACATCAGTAAAGATGAATTAATTGCCGAAATTAAAAAAATACTCGATGTATATCCTGGAATTGCATTTGGTTTTAGCCAGCCCATTCAGGATAATGTCGAAGAATATGTCGCTGGTGTAAAAAGTCCGCTTGCGATAAAGATTTTTGGGAATGATCTTTTTGAATTGGAAGAAATGGCTGCTAAAGTTGCAAATTCCATCAAAGACGTAAAAGGAATTGATGATATTAATGTGTATAAAAACATTGGTTTACCAGAATTAAGAATTCAGTTAGACGACGAAAAAATGGCGCGCTATGCTGTTACAACTGCCGATGCTCAAGCTGTAATTAGAATGACAATTGGAGGTCAAGCCGCAACCAAATTTTATGATGACGAAAAAATCTTTGATATTACGCTACGTTTTGAGAAAGAATATCGTGACTCTAAAGAAAAAATTGAAAGCATTCTAATTCCTACTATGAATGGCAAAAAAGTGCCGTTAAAAGAAATTGCAACCGTAGAATATAAAACGGGTCCAACCTTTATTTATCGTGAAGGAAATAGCCGTTACATTGCCGTAGGATTTAATATACAAGGACGTGACCTAGGAAGTACCATTGAAGAAGCACAGAAAAAAGTAGCTGCTGAAGTAAAACTGCCGAAAGAAAATGTAATAAAATGGGCTGGAGAATTTGAGAGCAAAGAAAGAGCCTCTAAACAATTGGCTATGATTGTTCCTGTTGTTTTAGTTTTGATTTTATGTCTATTATATTTCAACTTTGGTAATTTCAAAGACACTATGATTGCCGTAACAGCAATGCCTTATGCTTTTATTGGCGGATTCTTATCACTTTGGGTAACAGGAACCGTTTTTGGAATCTCGGCAGGAATTGGATTTATCATTCTATTTGGAGTCAGCGCGATTGACAGTATTGTCCTCATTGGAATGATTCGAGAAAACATGCGCGCTGGAATGCATTTAAAAGACGCCATTTCTCATGGAATTTACAGTCGTATACGTCCAATTGTCATGATTGCCTTAATGGGATCTCTAGGATTGTTACCAGCTGCTTTATCAACAGGAATGGGGTCTGAGGTTCAAAAACCTCTTGCCATTATGATTGTGGGCGGATTAATAACCTGTATGATTCTTTCCTTAACGGTTTTACCACAAGTTTTTTATCTGGTTTATCGTAAAAAAGATACAAATACAGAATCGTAATCTTGCTTATTTATAAATTTACAAAAAGCACCTTTATACTTATTGTTTAAAGGTGCTTTTTCTAATATATCAAATTAGAAAAATACCTTATAACGATATATAATTATTTTTTTTGATCAACTACTGTGATAAAGAAACCAAAGAAAGCGATTAAAACAAAATAACTTTCGTTTGACTTTATGTTTAATCGTTGTCACTGCACACATTTAAAAATTTTGATTTGGTTTTAAAATGCGGAATTACAATTTACTTTAGGACAGCACTTCTTTAGTCGCTGTCCTTTTTTATTTAGCTTTTAAAAAACTAATTTTCTTTATTCAAGGCTTTTGTAATTAGAAAAAAAGCTTATTTTAATATAAAAAAAACTTTTAGGGGTAATATTAATAAAACACACGATTTTAAATTTACTACTTCAAAGACAAATCAAATACCACATCTTATGCCACTAACAAAAAAAATTATCGAATTACTGTCCAAAAAATTCAATACCAATATTACTATTTTGGGCGATTATGAAAAAAGCAACAATACTTCAATTCTTGACAATGACAATGGGACAATCTTAGTTGTCTCAAATCGAGACCAGTTTTATTTCAAAGATCTGCATCGTAATCTCTGGCTCTCCGTTCTAGATCCCTTTCATATAGATGGAAAACAGTATTATCCTCAACTTGGAGATTCCTATACACTCAATCATGGAGTACAATATAGCTTTGCAACAAAAGAGGCAATTGTGGAAATGGCTTCTAATTATTTTGCAAAACATGCTGATTGATGCTATTCTGTAAGAAAACAATTTCTTTAAATACATAACAACTTTGTAAAATCTTATCGAACTTAGCGCTAAAAATCAAAAGCAAATGATTGAAATAAAGACGTTTGAACAAGCAGAAGATTTAAAGCATCCTAGACGTGTATTAAAATATGTCCTTCTTTTTTGTACATCTGGCGAAATAACGCTTTCGGTAGATGAAAACGAATATGTAATCACCAAAAATTCGGTCTTAACGATAACATCTGGTCAAATTCATTTTATAAAAAACAGCAACAATGCAACCGGATTTGTTCTCGAATTTACTTATGATTTCTTCTGCAAAAATGATAATGACATCGAACTCATTTTTCATAATAGCTTGTTCTGTCATTTTGCAATGAATGAAGTGATAAAAGTAGATGACGACAAATTGGTTGTCGATGCTTTACAGCTTAGTCAGCAGGAAATTGCCCAAAAACCGTATCAATACCTCATCTCTATTCATTCTAGAATTCAATTGATTTTAATCGAAATCAATCGTTCTAAAATAAAATTGGGAGAAGAAATCTACAAACCAGACGCTTTGTTTCTTCATTTTCTAGAAGCTATTCGAGGGAATTTTGATAAAAATCTTTCGGTAAATGAAATTGCCAATTTAATCGGCACCACCGAAGCCAAATTAAACGAACTCTCTAAACTGCATTGTAATAAAACAGCTCAAAATATCATTTTTGGATTAATTATTTCTGAAGCAAAACGTTTGTTTACTTATGAGAAATTATCGGTAAAAGAAACCGCTTATGCTTTAGGTTTTAATGATCCTTTCTATTTTTCAAACTTCTTTAAAAAACACACCAATATTTCTCCGAAATCTTATAAGGAGAAAGCTGTTCAGCTGTAACGATTATTTTGTTGAACGCAGAAAATTGCTCGCAAAGTCGCAAAATTTTTTCTCATTTTATGCCATTTCGACGAATGAGAAATCTTCGTCGAAATGACAAATAGTACGTTATATTAGTCAAAAGATTTTTTGGCTTCAAGCATAATTACATGTTTTTTCCAAGATTCTCTATTCTTTAAAAAGCACCACTGCTTGATCTTTGCATCTGATTAATTACTAATAAAATAGTTTATGAAAAGATATCAAGATTATGCCATTTTGCTTTTACGAATCACAATGCCAATTGGATTTTTATCTACCGTTTCGAGTCGGTTGGGTTTGCTTGGGAAACAATCTTCAGGCTGGGAAAATTTTCTGGCTTACGCCGAACAAGTAAATTCTTTTTTACCTAAAAGTTTCATTCCGTCAATTGCAATTGCAAGCACTTTTCTGGAAACTTTATTTGCTACTTTATTACTTATTGGATATCAGACCAGAAAAGCTGCTCTCGGCGCTTCTATATTAACTTTTCTATTTGCGATGGCAATGACTTATTCTTTTGGAATAAAAGATCCTCTTGATTATTCTGTATTTGTCTTTTCAACGGGCGCTTTTCTCTTAGCAACTGCCGACAAATACCGATGGAGTTTGGATGAATATCTTTTGAAAAATTAACTAATATAAATTGGAATACATATGGAAACTAAAATCACAAAAAGCAATGAATTAGAGTGGAAACCACTTCAAGAAGAAGGTGTAAAAACAGACGGAATTTATGTTAAAGCATTACGCTTTGATGCTGCTACTAACCGTCCACCTACTTTTCTTTTAAAATTTGAGCCCGGCGCGTCGTACCCAAATCATGTACATCCAGCGGGTGAAGAAATTTATGTTCTGGAAGGCGAAGTACGCTCTGGAAAAGACGAACTAAAAGCAGGCGATTATTTATACATGCCTCCAGGAAGTACGCATTCTGTATTTTCTAGAACTGGCTGTACGCTTTTGTTTATGATTCCTGAAGAAGTTGTTGTATTGAAATAAATAAAATATTCGGCAGCCTCCTTAGCTGGAAGCTTATTTGTAACTCTTTATTGAGGCTTTAACCAAATGTGTTTTTTGGCTAAAGCCTTTTTCATTTACTAAATTATTAACCTCCAGCTAAAGCTAGAGGCAATTTAAATAATTACATTTTTTTTGAACTTCTGCAATATATTTACCTTAAATCCTTTTTAATAACCAAATATTTCAAATCTGTTTTTCCAGCATTGCTAATTCCGTGTTCGGCATTTGGCGGACAATAAAAGCTCGTATTTGGACCAGCTGTAACGGTTTTTCCGTCAAGGAAGAATTCGGCAGTTCCTTCTAAAATATAGAAAAATTCTTCTTCAGGATGGTGATGTGGCGCGTGTGTCGATTTTCCAGGTTCGACAATGCTCATTTTCAAAGTGTTTTCTTGAGTGAAATCTTTATTAGCAAACCAATATTGGTATCCGACTTTTGTTTTGGTAGCTTTTTCTAACTCAAAGTGATTGACACAATTTTCTATTGTGTATTGTGGCGATGCTGTTTCTTTTTTGGCTTCCTGAGAAAAGATTTGTTGGAAAAATAAAACAGCAATTGTGGTTTTTAAGATAGTTAGCGTTTTCATTTTTTTTGTTGTAATGTTACGAAAAAATGCTTTTGATAAATTGAGATTAAAATAAAATTCTAATTTCCTTGCATTTAATTTCAGAAATAAAAACTACTTTTAAAACCACTTCAAAAGCAAGATTTAAACCTTTTTATAATGAACCCACTCCAACTTAAAATAAAATCATACTTTTTATTTCTTATTACTTTAACTTTTACAAATTTTATATCCGCTCAGACATCAAAAGAAAAAAGCCAATCCATAATAGCAAAAGGTGCAGTTCTCACAAAACTATCAAGTCAATTCAGTTTTACAGAAGGACCTACTTCGGATAAAAAAGGAAATATTTATTTTACAGATCAGCCTAATAATAGAATTATGAAATGGTCGGTTAAGGGTAAACTTTCTGTTTTTATGGAAAATGCTGGAAGAGCTAACGGCTTGTATTTTGATCACGCAAGCAATCTTTTGGCTTGCGCCGATGAAAAAAATGAACTTTGGAAAATAGACCAAAACAAAAATTATACTGTAATACTAAACAACTTCGAAGGAAAAAGACTGAATGGCCCTAATGATCTTTGGGTTGATCCAAAAGGCGGCATCTATTTTACAGACCCTTTTTACCAAAGAGATTACTGGACACATACCTCCAAAGAAATAGAGAAAGAATGCGTTTACTATTTATCTCCAGATAAATCCAAAATTATCAACGTTGAGAATGATCTTGTAAAACCAAATGGCATTATTGGAACTTCGGATGGAAAAACCTTATTCGTTGCGGATATAGCAGGTAATAAAACATACTCTTATACAATCGAAAATAATGGTAGTTTAGGTAAAAAAACGCTGTTTACTGAATCAGGTTCAGATGGAATGACAATAGACGAGTCGGGAAATATTTACTTATGCGGAAAAGGAGTTACCATATTCAATCCGCAAGGAGAAAAAATAGCTAATATTGATGTTCCTGAACCTTGGACAGCCAATGTCTGTTTTGGAGGGAAAAAATTCAAGACATTATTTATTACTGCTGGTAAAAGTGTTTATACGATAGAAACGAACGTTCGAGGAATGAAATAATCGATTTTATTATCGATTTTATTATCGATTTTTCACAATCTGTCATTTCAAGGAACGAGACCAGAGCGATAGCGAATAGGCGAAGCAAATCTTCACAAGAAACTCCACAATCTAAATCGATAATCTTTGTCGAGCTACTTGTGAAGATTTCTCCTTCGTCGAAATGACAAACTTTGTGGTAAACTTTGACAAAGTTCTAATGAAAAAATTTATGTTCTCTCCTAGCCCCGATCGAAATGGCATCTTTTTGTGGTGGGGTTCACCACAAAAAATATAATGTAGAGCGGGACAAAACGTTCTTAAAAACGAAAATGTCCTGCTTCTAAAAAATATTAAAAGCGAAAACCTCAATAAATTCAAGGCTTCCAAATCCATCTATGGAACAATAAGAAAATATTATGACAAAAATATTTTGAAATTCGAAAATCTGCCATACATTTGCCTAACAGTGTTAAACGATTTAATACTTGAATACAATGGCTAGCAAAGATCGAATTTTAAGACAAAAAGAAGAGACAAGGAACAATATCCTTGGCGCTGCTTATGATATCGTAAAAGAAGAAGGCTGGAATGGTTTGAGTATGCGTAAAATTGCCGACAGAATCGAATATACTGCTCCTATTATTTATGAATATTTCTCGAATAAAGAAGCAATTTTAGAAGAACTAACCGGCAAAGGTTTTGTCAAATTGACTAAAGAATTGCAAGTTGCAATAGATAAGTTTGAAAAACCCGAAGATCAATTAGAAGCCATGTGGATGACTTACTGGGACTTCGCTTTTACTAATACTGAAATGTATCAGTTAATGTTTGGTGTTCAAATGACGTGCTGTGCACAACGATGTTCGGCTCAAGAGGGACCTTACAAATTATTTACTCAAGTGATTGCTGAAGTAATGAAAGACAGCAATCCGAGTCAAGATATCATAAAACAAAAGTACTTCACTTTCTTTTCTGTTATTCATGGTTTAATCGCCATTAATATCATTAACAAAAGTGATATTTTAGAAACAATTAATGCCCAAATTTTGAAAGATGCCATTGGTGGTATCATCAAATCAATACAATAATATTTTTTTCAATTTTTACTTAACGGTGTAAAATGATTTAATCGGATAATATAAAATCCTTTTTTTTATAACCTTCACTTAACACTGTTAGAAAATTTAATAGAGGTAATAAAAACTCTTTTTTTAGACTTTTACTTAACAACGTTAGATAATTTAATACCGATTTAAGAACAGAATTGAAAATCATTAAAGTATGGAAATTTGTGCTCATTTACTTAACAATGTTAGATAATTTAATTCAATTAAATATGAATCCCGAGAATTCCAGAATTCCCAAATTTTTTACCCGAGAAAATGTTCAACCAATTAAAACCACAATGAAAATGAAAAATGTAATTATAACCAGTTTTATTTTGGCATTAGTTTTAAGCAGCTGTGCCGATAAAAATCAGGCTCCTACTGCTCCACCTCCGCCGGTTTTACCAGTGTTGGCTATAACTAGTGCAAACACAATCACTGACTCTGAATATCCTGCTTCTATACAAGGAACTGTTGATGTTGAAATACGCCCACAAGTAAGCGGAAACCTTGACAGAATTTTTGTTGATGAAGGTGCTTACGTAAATAAAGGCCAAACGTTATTTAAAATCAATGAGCGTCCGTTTCGTGAGCAGTTAAACAACGCTTTGGCAAGTCTTCATGCAGCTGAAGCGGCTTTAATCAACGCCAACTTAGAAGTTGATAAATTGACTCCACTTGTTCAGAACAAAGTAGTTTCTGATTATCAGTTAAAAACAGCCAAAGCCTCTCAAAAAATTGCTGCCGCTAATATCGAACAAGCAAAAGCAATGGTAGGTTCTGCTAAAATTAATTTAGGATATACAAATGTTACAGCTCCTGTTAGCGGTTACATTGGAAGATTGCCTAAAAAACAAGGAAGTTTAGTTTCTGCAACTGATGTTGAAGCCCTTACCACTTTATCTGATGTTCATGAAGTATTTGCTTATTTCTCTTTAGGTGAAACCGACTTCATCAACTTTAAAGAGCAATATGCTGGAAGTTCATTAGGTGATAAAATTAAAAAATTGCCTCCTGTTACTTTGATTTTGGCTGATAATAGTGCTTATCCAAAAACAGGAAAAATCGATATGGTTGACGGTCAGTTTGATAAAACTACAGGCGCCATCACGATTAGAGCGACTTTCCCAAATGCTAACGGAATTTTACGTTCTGGAAACACAGGAAGAATCCGTTTAGGATTAAACCACAATGATGCGATTTTGGTTCCGCAAGCAGCTACTGTTGAAATGCAAGACAAAGTATTTGTTTTCACAGTTGGAAAAGATAACAAAGTAACCAAAATGCCAATTACCGTTGTAGGGAAAAGTGGTGCAAACTACTTAATTAAAGACGGTGTAAAATCTGGTGACCAAATCGTGTTGAGCGGTATTGACAAACTTCAGGACGGACAAGCGATTCAGCCTGAAAAATCAACTAAAGTTGCCGAAGTAACTAACAAAAAATAATTATAAAATCAAATGTTCAAAATATTTATACAAAGACCAGTACTTGCAACTGTTATCTCCATTTTATTGGTGATTCTGGGTGTACTTGGTTTAACTAAACTGCCTTTACAACAGTTTCCTGATATTGCGCCTCCATCAGTTTTGGTAACGGCGGTATATCCTGGAGCTAACGCAGAAACGGTTTTACGTTCTGTGGCGCCTTCTCTAGAAGAGTCTATAAATGGTGTAGAAAACATGACTTATATGAGTTCTACTGCCAGTAACGACGGTACTTTGGCTATTACTGTTTTCTTCAAATTAGGAACAAACGCCGATCAAGCTGCAGTAAACGTACAAAACCGTGTCGCACAGGCAACAAGCCAGCTTCCTGCAGAGGTTGTTCAGCAAGGTATTATTACAGCTAAACAGCAAAACAGTTTCATCATGGCAATTGGTATGTATACCGAAGATGAAGCTAAATATGATCAAACTTTTATTGCTAATTACGCTCAGATTAATATTATTCCCGAGTTGAAACGTATTCCGGGTGTAGGTTCTGCAAGTATTTTTGGTGGTGTAAAAGACTATTCTATGCGTGTCTGGTTAAATCCAACACAGATGTCTACTTACAAAGTAACGCCAAGCGAAGTTATGGCTGCGATTCAGGACAAAAGTTTGGAGGCTGCACCAGGAAAATTTGGAGAAAGAAGTACGGAAGTTTTTGAATACGTAATTAAATACAAAGGAAAACTAACCAAACCTGAGGATTACCAAAATATTGCGATTCGTTCCAATCCTGATGGTTCTGTTCTTCGTCTAAAAGACGTTGCCAGAGTAGAATTAGGTGCTTACTCTTACACCAGTTTAACACGTTTAAATGGTAAAAAAGGAATCGTAATTGGGGTTATTCAGTTAGCTGGATCAAATTCTAATGATATTCAGATTGCCATTAATAAAATGATGGAAAAAGCTTCTAAAGATTTTCCAACAGGCATAAAACACAATATTTTCTATAGTACAAAAGTATCTCTAGACCAATCAATCGAACAGGTTGAACATACCTTAGTTGAAGCTTTCATCTTAGTTTTCATCGTGGTATTTATCTTCCTGCAAGATTTTAGATCAACATTAATTCCGGCTATTGCTGTACCTGTAGCAATTTTAGGAACGTTCTTCTTCATGCAGTTATTCGGATTTTCGATCAACCTTTTAACGCTTTTCGCATTAATTCTGGCGATTGGTATTGTGGTCGATGATGCCATTGTGGTAGTCGAAGCGGTGCATGCGAAAATGGAGCATAAACGTTTGTCTCCAAAAATCGCAACCCATGAAGCAATGCACGAAATAACGGGTGCTATTATCTCGATTACGCTGGTAATGGCTGCTGTATTCCTGCCGGTTGGTTTTATGGAAGGCTCAACAGGAGTTTTCTATCGTCAGTTTGCCTTTACGATGGCGATTGCAATTGTAATTTCGGCTGTTAATGCCTTAACATTGAGTCCAGCTCTTGCGGCATTGTTCTTAAAAGACAATCACGGATCTCACGATCACGATGCACCGTATGAGAAAAAAGGATTTAAAGAAAAGTTCTTTAGCGCTTTCAATAGCAGTTTTGACTCGCTTACGAATCGTTATGTTGGCGGACTTAAATTCTTAATTAGAAGAAAATGGTTGAGTTTAGGAGGTTTGGCTTTAATTACATTAGCAACTGTGTTAATGGTTAAAACAACTCCATCTGGATTTATTCCAACAGAAGACCAAGGATTTATTGCAATCTCAGTAAATACACCTTCTGGAACATCTCTTGACGGAACTCAAAAAGTAATGACTGAAGCTGAAAATACTTTAAGAGGTTTAGAATCTTCACGATTTGTAACAGCGGTTTCTGGTTTCAACTTATTAACAAATTCAACAAGCCCATCTGCTGCTGTAGTTTTTGTTTTGCTAAAACCAAATGAAGATCGTGGTTCTCTTAAAAACATTGACGAAATCATGAATCAGGTTCGCGGTAAATTGGGTGAGATTTCTGGAGGAAGTTTCTTCGTATTCAGTTTCCCAACCGTTCCAGGATTTAGTAACGTTGAAGCTTTAGATTTGGTTCTTCAAGATAAAACTGGAGGAAAACTGGATAAATTCAGTGGTATTTCTCAAAATTTCATCGGCGAATTAATGAAACGTCCTGAAATTGCGGTTGCCTTTACAAGTTTTAAAGCTGATTATCCACAATTACAATTGGATATCAACGACGAAAAAGCGAATCAATTAGGTGTAAATGTAAAAGACATTTTACAGACTATGCAAGCTTATTTTGGTAGCGCGCAGGCATCAGATTTCAACCGATTTGGTAAATATTACCGTGTGGTCGTTCAAGCTGATATTGCCGATAGAGCAGATCCAACTGCAATTGATCGTGTATTCGTAAAAAATAAAACCGGCGAAATGGTACCAATAAATACTTTAGTAAAACTGACTCGTATTTATGGTTCTGAAACCGCTTCTAGATATAATTTGTTTAACTCAATTTCTATTAATGCCATTCCGAAACCTGGATTTAGTTCTGGAGATGCCATTAAAGCAATTGAAGAGGTAGCAAAACAACAATTGCCTGCAGGTTACGGGTTTGAATTCTCGGGCCAAACGCGTGAAGAGATTTCTTCGGGAGGTCAATCGGCTACAATTTTCTTACTGTGTTTGATATTCATTTATTTCTTACTTGCTGCACAGTATGAGAGTTATATCCTTCCTCTAGCAGTTATTTTATCAATTCCTGCAGGTATTTTTGGAGTATTTGTGGCTATTGGTTTAACAGGAATCGAAAACAACATTTACGTACAAGTTGCACTTGTCATGCTGATTGGACTTCTCGCTAAAAATGCCATTTTGATTGTGGAATTTGCAGCGCAAAGAAGAAGATCTGGACAAGGCTTAATTGCAGCTTCAATTAGTGCAGCAAAATTACGTCTGCGACCAATTATTATGACGTCTCTTGCCTTTGTGGTAGGTCTTGTGCCAATGATGAGTGCAAAAGGCCCATCGGCTCAAGGAAATCATTCGATTAGTATTGGAGCAGCGGGCGGAATGCTTTCTGGAGTAATTCTAGGATTATTTATTATCCCAGTATTATTCATTGTGTTCCAGCATTTACAAGAAAAATTCAGCGGAAAACCAATCGCTGTAGTTCACAACGAAGAAAAATAAAATATGGAAAACTATATAACGACAATCCTTGTTGCCATCATATTTGGCATCGGATACATATCATACAGAATCTCGAAAGATCTTGAAACTAGAAAAGATACTTGTACAGAAATCTAATAAAAAGACAATGAAAAATTATATAACCAAAATCGTGACCTTCGCCATTCTGATCACGACAATAATATCCTGTAAAGTCTCAAAGGATATTGAAACTCCTAAAGATGCATTTCCTGAAAATTTCAGGAATGCATCGGTTTCGAGTGATACAACAAGTATTGCCGATATTGAGTGGAAAAACTTCTTTGCAGAAAAAGATATTGTTGAATTGATTGACAGCGCGGTTGCTAGAAATAACGACCTGCTTATTGCAGAGAAAAACATCGAAATTGCGCAATACAGATTTACACAATCTAAATGGGGAAATGTTCCTCAAGTCAATTTATTTGTAAATGCCAATACAAGCAATCCTTCTGACAATAGTTTTACAGGAATGAACTTGAATCAAGCTTTAGGCGCTAAACATATTGATGATTATTCTGCTGGAGCTTCACTTTCTTGGGAAGCTGATATTTGGGGAAAGATCAGAAACCAAAAGAAAGGAGCTTACGCAGGATATCTTCAATCTGCAGAAGTAAAAAAAGCATTGCAGACTAATATTGTTGCTAATGTTTCAAGAGGCTATTACAATATATTGATGCTAGATGCTCAACTAAAAATTGCGCAGCAAAACCTAAGATTAAACGACAGTACGACCAATATTATTAAGTTAAAATATGATGCTGGTCAAGTAACCACTTTAGCAATTCAACAGTCTGAAGCACAGAAATTAAACTCAGAACAATTGATTCCGTTATTGGAACAAAATATTGCTATTCAAGAAAATGCTTTAAGTGTTTTAACCGGTTCATTCCCAAATTCAAAACAAAGAACCATTCTTTTAAATTCAATTGAAATTAAAAGCAATCCAGCAATTGGAATTCCGTCTTCATTAGTAAGCAGAAGACCAGACGTAAAAAGTGCTGAATTAGCCCTTAAAGTAGCAAACGCAAATGTCGGTATCACAAAAGCGGATTTATACCCAGCTCTTAGAATTACGGCGCAAGGCGGTTTGAACTCTTTCGAAACGAGCAGCTGGTTCAATATTCCAGCTTCTCTATTCGGAACTGTTGCAGGTGGCTTAACTCAACCAATTCTAAACAATAAAAGAGTTAGAACGCAATATAATATCGCTGTAGCAGAAAGAGAAAAAGCAGTCTTAAGTTTTAGACAAGCAGTTTTGGTAGCTGTTAGCGAAGTTTCGGATGCTTTGGTAAAAGTGGAAAAATTACAGCAACAAGAAAAGTTCTTAAAAGAAAAAGTAAAAACGTTGCAGCAGGCAATTAAAAATTCAAACTTGTTATTCCAAAACGGATTAGCAGAATATCTTGAAGTTTTAACTGCGCAAGCAAATCTTTTACAAAGCGAATTAGAATTAGCTGATCTTAAAAGACAACAACTCACAGCCAATACAGATTTGTACCGCGCTCTAGGCGGAGGCTGGAAATAATACCCGTTACCCGTTAATTATTTATTTTTTGAGATGAAAACGCTGTGAGACCTTTGGGTTTCATGGCGTTTTTTGCTTTTTTAAATTTGCCACGAAGGCACTAAGACACGAAGATTTTTTTAAAGTCTCTCGCAGATTTTGCGGATTTTTTCTCATTTTATGTCTTCCTGAGCGAAGTCGGAGGATGCGCTTAGTTAGACACACTAGATAGATTAAGTATGTGTTCCTCGACTTCGCTCAGGAAGACAAATCTTTGTAGAATTTCTAGTGCGATTTCTCTTTTGTTTAAATAACAAAATAAAACTTATTTTTCTTACTTTTGCCAAACAAAACCCCATGTTTTCTAACCTTTACGCCACAATAACGAATTAAAAAAATTAAACTAATGAAAAAAATAGCATGCTTCGCTCTTTTAGCTTTACTTTTTACAAATTGCAAACAAAACAATTCAGAGAAAGAATTAGAATCAGCTAAAACTCCGGCTGATACTGTTACCGTAGTCAAAGAAGAAATAAAAGAGGAGAATCCAGAAGAAGGAGATTGTAAAGACATAGAAGTAGAAATGGGATCTGGAAGAGAATGCATTCTAAAAGATACAGATATTAATGAGGTTTATCAAAACATCATTAAAAACAAAGAAGTAGATGAATCAGAGTATTATTTAACTACTCTTCCAACTGAAAAAAAATCTATTGAAGTAAACAAAGAAGGATTAATCTCTATTGATTATGAAATTTTTAAAGACAAAGTAGCTATTTCGATGAATTACGAAGGTGGTGTGACAGAAGTAACACTAGAGAAAATAAATAATACAGTTAAAAAAAGCATTTTTCATTATGCTGATTAATGCAAATAATTAATATTCTTTTGAGAAACCGCTATAAAACTTTAAGTTTTCTAGCGGTTTTTTATTTTATCGCGAAGACGACAAGCCACGAAGATTTTTTTATGACTGCCAGTAATTATACAAATTTTTACTAATTTTCATTTCATTCGAAAAATAATTCGTGAAAATTCGTGAAATTCGTTGCAACAAAAACTTTCTGTCTTAGCGCCTTCGCGGCAAATCCAAAAAAAAAATGACTTTCAACAAAGAAACATACCTCAACAATCTAAAATTATATTTCGAAAGTTACGCTCCTATCTCTGAACAGTCATGGAAATTGATTGAAGGCTTGACAGATTTTCAGACAATCAAAAAAGGAGAAATACTACTAGAAAATGGGGAAATCTGCAAAAATATGTATTTTATTGCTAAAGGAATTTTACGAACTTTTATTACCGATGAGCAAGGAAATTTTTATAACAAAAACCTTTTTTTCGAAAACAGGCTTGCATGCTCTAAAGTTTCATCAATGCTGCAAACTCCTTCCGACTTTACGATCGAAGCTTTAGAAGACTGTATTTTAATCCAACTTAATTACAAAAAATACATTCGGTTGATTACCGAAAATGATGATCTTAAAAACTTCTACATTGCATATTTGGAAAAAAACTGGATTATCGAAAAAGAACAGAGGGAAGTGGCGCTAGTAATGCAAAATGCAACCGAAAGATATCTTAATCTTCTTGAGACGCATCCAACAATCGCTGATCGTGTTCCTTTATTGCATATTGCTTCGCATTTGGGCATTACACCAACACAGCTAAGCAGAATCAGAAAAAGTCTGGAAAAAGATATTTAAATCAACATATGTAAAGGTTTTTCAAGAAAGCTAGTTTTATCTTTGCTATAGATTTAAATTCGATGTTCGAAAAAATGAAAAATACAGCCCTTGTAAAAGATAATATTGACAATCTTACAACACTTTGGAGAACTGTTGCTACTCCTCTCCTTTCTTATCATAAAAACGATCCGTTTCAATTCAGTCAGATAAAAAACTCAGGTTGGCCAAATCGACTGTGGTTCAGAGAAGATATTACAGAAGAAAATCTGCCACAGATTCTTGAAATTATAGACCAAAATCCAGGATTGATCATTCCGTATTGGGATATTTTCGGAAGCAATTCAAAAGAAGTTTTCGATAAAAACCAATTTCAAATACGAATTCAGCTAATGGCAATGGCTTTAAAACTGGGAGAAAAATTTCCTCTTGAAAAGAATCTGACTTTTAAGAGAGTTTTAAATGAAAAAGATGCTGAAACATGGTCAGATATTTATCCGTTATCTTTTAGTTATGTAATTAGTAAAGAAACGCTGGTTCATAATTATGAAAATGTCCAATTCTATTTGGTTCATGTAGATGAGAGACCAATAGGAACGCTTACTCTTTTTCAAACAGGAAATGTTATGGGAATTCATGGTGTTGGAGTAATTCCAGAAATGCGCAAAAAAGGTTTAGCGGAAGAAATAATGAAGTTTGCCATCAACGAAGCCATTGACGCTGGTACTAAATATGCACATTTACAAGCTTCTCCTTTAGGAAAAGGCATTTATACAAGATTAGGCTTCGAAGATTTGTTTTTGATAACGAACTACTTTTTAAAACCCAATATTTAAAAATCAAAATTCCAATTTGCTTGCTTTACGGTTATTTTCTTTTAATTTTTCTCAAAGATTTCGCAGATTACCTTACTCTCATTTATGTCTTCCTGAGCGAAGTCGAAGGACACATGCTGAATCCATTAAGTATTTCTGCACTTAGTGTTAGTAATTCATAACTCATAACTCATAATTAATTCTGTCCAAAATGCCCCTAAAATAGTCGCAAATGTGTATTTCTTTAAAAGAAAAACATTATTAGATTTGTAATACATTAACTAATAACCTTTTAAACAAATACCCAATGAAAACAACAAAAATTATTTTTTGGACTACTACAATTCTTATTTTTTTATTTGAGGGCGTGATGCCAGCTTTAACTTCTCAATCAGAAATGGCTAAGGAAGGAATTAGACACTTAGGTTATCCTGAATATTTTGGAAATGCCTTAGTTGTATTTAAAATCCTTGGAGTTTTAGCTTTAATTATTCCGCAAGTGCCAGGACGAATAAAAGAATGGGCTTATGCAGGATTTGCATTTGACTTTATTTTTGCCTCTATAAGTCACTTTGCTGTTGACGGAATAGGTTTTCAAGGTTTCTTTCCTCTAATCGTTTTTGCAATTTTAATCGTATCTTATGTAACATATCATAGAATACACCGTTATAAAAACATAGCGCTCTAAAAACCAAAACCTTATGATTGAAGTTTTTAAAACAAATGTTCAAGAAGAATCTCAATGCTCGATAATCATTGAGAAGCTTCTTGAGCATTATCCAAACAGCTCGATCAACTTCGATTTAGAAGATTGCGACAAAATACTGCGCATTCACGCACCTACCTTTTCTAATACAAAAATTATCGACATTGTTAATTCGCACGGTTACTTCTGCGAAGCGCTTCCTTAAAAAATTAACACTTATCAAATACTTGATTTACAATATTTTAATATTTTTTATTGTATATTTGAAAGAGTATCATTTCCCCTAATTTCTATAAATTTAATTTCACAGATAATGCACTGAGGTTTTTAGCAAACCAATCGGTAAACACGAACTGTCGAATTTTCTATTTCTAAAATTAAAAAAAATGAAGAGCGCTATTCAAAATACCATACTTGAAACCTACAGTAAATTGCACGATTTAGTTTCTTCCTTTTCAAAAGAAGAAATCAATATTGTTCCGTTTGAAGGGAGCTGGACTGCTGGGCAAACCACTCAGCACATTATTCTGGCCTGCTCTGGCTTGACCATGCTTTTTGCAGGAAAAACAGAAAAAACAACCAGAGAACCCGATGAAAACGTAAAAACTCTTGATAATATATTTTTAGACTTCACTACCAAATACCAATCGCCCGAAAACATAAAGCCTCCTGATGTTGAATATGAAAAAGGCACACTGCTGGCTTCCATCAAAAAAATACAAAATGATTTATTTGAAGCAGCAGAAACTTACGATTTAACATTGACTTGTTTAGATTCTAAAGTGCCTGGATTTGACTTTTTCACGATTTATGAATGGCTTCATTTTGCAATTGTGCATACGAAGAGACACACTCATCAGTTAAAATCGATTTATGAGCATATTAAAAAACAATAGATTAGTATTTAACTCAAATTTACTTTTATGAGATCAAAAGTTAGAACCATTGTTTCATCTGGTTTAGTTGCAGGCACATTAGACATTACTGCTGCTATTTTGATTTATGCAGGAATACTACATAAAACAACAGCCGAAAAAATTTTACAATCTATTGCAAGTGGCATTTTTAAGAAAGAAGCTTATACAGGCGGTTCAGAAATGACTCTCGTTGGATTGGGACTTCATTTTCTAATTGCTTTTATTTTTGCCTGGTTTTATTTTAAGATTTTCCCATACATCCCTTTTTTCAAAATAAATACCTTATTATCTGGTATTTCTTATGGTTTCTTTATTTGGGTTGTAATGAATCTCTTGGTTCTGCCAATAGTATTTCCGGTTTTACCAGAGAAGAATTTAGATTTCCCGCTTTTGCTTTCTATTCTCATTGTAATTTGCTGTGTCGGAATTCCGATTGCTTTTATAACAAGAAAATACTATGCAAAATGGTATTAAATAAGGTCCAAAGTTACAAAGGCTCAGAGTTGCAAAGGTTAAAAACTTTGAGCCTTTGAATCTTAAAAATTAAACTTTTCTTCTGCCTGTAATCAATGAAATAATAAACAGGACTAAAAAGATGAAGAATAAAATTTTTGCGATGCTTGCAGCTCCGGCAGCAATTCCGCCAAAACCAAAAATTCCAGCTATAATAGCAAGAATTATAAATATAACTGTCCAACGTAACATAATATTGATTTTTTAAGTTCTTAATACGACTGTTTTATAAGCCTTTTTTGTCTATTTCAAAGTTCTTTTATTCCTACAAATCCTGTTAACTCTATACACTTAAATATTATCCCAATAAAACCAAACCAAAGCTAGACTACGCGCCACTTTCACGATTATTTACCAGCCTTACAGAATTACCATGTTTATGCTTTTGAGTTAATTTTTTAATGGATTGCATTAATCATCACTTCTATCTCAAAGTAATTTTAAATAAAATTTATACGCATAATGGAAGAAGCTAAGAAACATGGCGTCATTTTACAAAAAACAGATCGAACTTTTGAGGAATTAGGCGTTTTAAATCCTGCCATATATCAAGACGGAAATAATGTGCACATGTTTTACAGAGCAGCCAAAAAAGGAAACTTCTCTACTATTGGTTATTGTCGTTTTGAAGGACCGACAACTTTGGTAGAAAGACGTTCAAATCCGATTTTTCTTCCAGAATATATTTATGAAATTCATGGAGTCGAAGATCCCAGAATTACTAAAATAGACGATCTGTATTATATGACTTATGTTACTTATGATGGTCTAAATGCCTGTGGCGCTTTGGCTGTTTCTAAGGATTTGGTAAAATTTAAAAAGAAAGGAATTATTACACCAAGATTCATTCTAAACGAATTTACCAATCTTATTAGAAAGCATTTGCAAAACCCAAGCATCGCCAGAATATTGGCGTTTAATACAGAGAGAAATTATCCGTTAACGGAAACAATGAAAGAGCATTTGTATGTCTGGGATAAAAATGTAGTTCTTTTTCCGAAGAAGATAAATGGAAAATTTGTTGCGCTGCACCGCTTATTTCCATCTATTCAAATTGTTACGTTTGAAAAGAAATCAGAATTAACAGAAGATTTTTGGAAAGAGTATTTAAAGAATCTTCCAGATCACATTGTAATGGAACCAAAATATGATCACGAAACCAGTCATATTGGTCCAGGAGCTCCTCCGATCGAAACGGCAGACGGGTGGCTTTTAATTTATCATGCTGCCGAAAAAAGAGTAAAAGGTTTGGTTTATCACGCTGCTGCTGTTTTGCTGGATTTAGAAGATCCAAAAAAAGTAATTGGAAGATTGCCAAAACCCATTATTACTCCATCCGAATATTATGAAAGACATGGTTATGTCAATTACGTAGTTTTCCCCACAGGAACTGCTATTTTTGACGGCCAACTATATATTTATTATGGCGCTGCCGATGATGAGATTGCGGTGGCATCTTTGAACCTAAGCGAGTTATTAACCGAGCTAAAAAAGAATCCTCATGAAGACAATATCAAATAAATCAAAAATCGTTTTTTTATCAACTTTTCCGCCAACGCAATGCGGCATAGCAACTTATACGCAAGATACCATCAAAGGAATTACAGATGTTTACGGTAAATCTATAAAATGCGAAATATGCGAACTGGTTACAGAGCCTATTGAAGAACCAACGCAAGCATTTACCTTAAACACAAAAAATAGAGCAGAATATGCTAAAGTAGCAGAAGAAATCAATAACGATGAAACTGTGAAATTAGTTCATATTCAGCATGAATTTGGTTTGTTTTCAGGAAATTATGGAGATCATCTTTTAGATTTTTTAAATGTTATTAAAGCCCCTGTCACTTTTACTTTTCACAGCGTAATTCCAAATCCGAATGACGAATTGAGAACTTTTGTGAGACTGCTGTTAAGCTACAGCAACTCGGTTTTTGTAATGACCAATAAATCCAAAGAAATTCTAATCAACGACTACGACATCAATGAAGAAATAATTACTTGCGTACCTCACGGAACCCACATTGTAATATATGAAACTCCAAAACAGGCAAAAGAAAAATTAAACATTGAAGATAGACTAGTGCTTTCTACTTTCGGACTTTTGGGCGAAGGTAAAAATATAGAAACAGGCTTACAGGCTTTACCAAAAATTATTGAAAAAGCGCCAAATGCTTTATATCTAATCATTGGCAAAACGCATCCAAACTTAATCAAAGATGGGGTTGATGCTTATCGTGACAAATTAGAAGCTATCGTCAAAGAATTAAACCTTCACAACAATGTTAGATTTATCAATCAATATTTAGATACTGATGAACTTTTAGAATATCTAAAAGCGACAGATATTTATATGTTTACATCAAAAGATCCCAATCAGGCAGTGAGTGGCACTTTTGCTTATGCCATGAGTTGCGCTTGTCCAATTGTAGCTTCTAAAATTCCGCATACAAGAGAAGTATTAACTTCAGATTCTGGAATTTTGTGTGATATTGGAAATTCTGATCAATTTGCGGAAGCAGCGATTAAATTAATCGAAGATGAAAATTTGAGACATGAAATGGGTATTAGTTCTTTTACAAAAATGAGAGCTTCTTCATGGGAAAATGTTGGAATTACTCAAATGAATACCTATCAGAAACTGATTAAAAATCCATCCGAAATTAAATACAGCTATCCTCCTATTCAGTTAAAACACATCAAAAAACTAACAACCGAATTAGGAATTATTCAGTTTAGTAAAATTTCTATTCCAGATTTAGATTCAGGATATACTTTAGATGATAATGCAAGAGCTTTAATTGCGTTTTGCATGCATTATAAACTAACTCAGGACAAAGATGATCTAGCATATATTTTAATCTATTTAGATTTTATTCAACGTTGCCAAAAACCAAAAGGAGATTTTATCAATTATGTCGATCAAGAAAACCGCGAACATATTGAGCAAAATGCCGAAGTAAATTTGGAAGATTCTAATGCCAGAGCTATCTGGGCGTTAGGAACGGTAGTTTCAATGTCGGATATTCTGCCTGAAGCAATTACCAAAAAAGCCACAAGATGTTTATTGAATTCCCTAAAATGGGCCGAAAATATTCAGTCGCCACGTTCAATTGGTTTTGCTACAAAAGGGTTGTATTTATACCATTCAACCATTCCTAATTTATACGTAGCAGCAATCATCAATAAATTGAATGCTAAACTTCTAGCAAATTATGAAGATACAGCAACAGAAGACTGGCAATGGTTTGAAAATTATCTGACTTACGGAAACAGCATTTTGCCAGAATCTATGCTTTACGCTTATTTAATTACCAATAAACCGGTTTACAAAAAAGTAGCATTAGATTCATTAGATTTCCTAATTTCTAAAACTTTCAAAGAAGGAACTTTCAAAGCCATTTCGAACCAAAGCTGGCATCATAAAGGTTCTGAACCACACGAATACGGCGAACAGCCAATTGATGTTACGTACACCATTCAGAGTTTAAATGCCTTTTACAATGCCTTTAAAACTCCAGAATATAAAAAGAAAATGAAAGCTGCATTTAACTGGTTTTTAGGCAAAAATCATTTGAACCAAATTATGTATAATCCAGTAAGCGGCGGCGGTTACGACGGACTTGAGAAACACAATGTAAACTTAAATCAAGGTGCAGAATCTACTGTTTGTTATCTGACTGCAAGATTATTAATGGAAAAACTAGCCCTGTCACAATCACGCGTTATTCCGTTAATGAAATCTCGAAGCGGTATCGCCATAAATTTATAAGAAAAGATATTGAAGCTAACCAAATACTTCACTTTTTTAAACCCTGAAAATCCCTTTCTTAATGAAAGGGATTTTTTGTTTATAAAAAAAATAACAAAATAAATTTGCCTACCTACTAATAGGTAGTATCTTTGTCAAAAAAATTACTGCTATGACAACAAAGGAAAATATTATTGATAAAGCAGATCAACTTATTCGAGACAAAGGCTATAATGCATTTAGTTTTAAAGATATTTCAAATGATATAGGCATAAAGACCGCTTCTATTCATTATCATTTCCCGACAAAATCAGATCTTGGGGTAGCAACTATTAAAGAACATATTGCCAGATATGAAACTTTAAAGGAAAAGGTGGTTAACGAATCACCTTTGATACAACTTGAATCCTTTCTCGCTGTACATACAAAAATTAAGCATGACAATAAAGTATGCATTGTCGGCTCACTGGCAACAGACTTAAATACACTAGACCAATCAATAAAAGAGGAACTAAAAATATTTGCCAAATTGGTAATTGACTGGCTGACTGAAGTGCTAACTGAGGGAAAAGAACAGAAAATATTTGATTTTCAAACTTCGGCACGAACAAAAGCATTAATGATAATTACTAATATGGTAGCAATAGTCCAACTTTCAAGACTTACAAACGATGACGATTTTGAGTTGGTAAAAGAAACAATATTAACAGAATTAAGACCTAAATAACAATGAAAAGAGTTGTAATAACAGGATTAGGAGCAGTAACTCCTATTGGAAATAGCGTTGAAGAATATTGGAATTCATTAATTAACGGAGTCAGTGGTGCCGCTCCAATAACAAGATTTGACACCACACATTTTAAAACCAAATTTGCCTGCGAAGTTAAAAACTTTGATTCGCAGCATTTATTTGAAAAAAAAGAAATTAGAAAATACGATCTTTTTACTCAATACGCTTTACACGCAGCAGACGAAGCTGTAAAAAATGCTAATATTGATTTTGACACCTTAAATAAAAATCGAATTGGTGTAATATGGGGATGCGGCGATGGCGGTATTTCTACTTTTGAAGAACAAATTGGAGAATATATCAAAGGAAATGGCACACCAAGATTTAGTCCGTTTTTCATACCAAAAAGAATTGTCAACATAGCTTCTGGAGTTATTTCTATTAAATATGGACTTCGAGGAGTCAACTATACCACAGCTGCTGCTTGTTCTGCGAGTAATACTTCTATTATAGATGCATTCAATTACATTCGCTGGGGCAAAGCAGATATGATTATCAGCGGTGGATCTGAGGCTTCAGTTTCAGAATCTTCAATTGGCGGTTTTAATGCGTCAAAAGCATTATCGACATTAAATGATGATTGCACAAAGGCTTCACGTCCTTTTGATTCAACAAGAGACGGATTTGTTTTAGGTGAAGGAGCTGGTGTTGTTATTCTAGAAAGCTATGAACATGCTATAAAACGAAATGCAGTAATTCTAGCCGAAATTGTTGGAGGTGGATTAGCTGCAGATGCCTATCATTTAACAGGAACTCATCCTGAAGGAGAAGGAGCTGTTTTAGGAATGGAACTTGCGCTTGAAGAAGCTGGAATCACTCCAGATAAAATCGACTACATTAATGCTCATGCCACTTCTACTCCAACTGGCGATTTAAGCGAGCTTAAAGCTGTAGAAAAAGTATTTGGAATAAATCCGAATGCAAATATAAGTGCAACAAAGTCCATGACTGGACATTTACTTGGCGGTGCAGGAGCAATAGAAGCGATTGCCTGTATAAAAGCTGTTCAAGAAAACATTGTACCGCCAACCATAAACACTCAAAATGTAGAACAGGATTTTGCAGATAAATTTAATCTAACTCTCGGAAAAGCACAATCGAGAATAGTTAACTACGCTATGAGCAATACATTTGGTTTTGGCGGACATGTAGCAAGTTCAATATTTAAGAAGTTTACAGAATAAATGTCATAGTATAATACTTGCCTATTTTAAAAATCCCTTTCTATTTGGAAAGGGATTTTTTATTTGCGGTCACAAACGTCAAACTGTTTTAATTATTGTGAGTTTATGAAAATTATATAAGGCTGCTAAAAAGTTGTGTAATATATTTTAACAAGTATTGAGCTAACTTTCCTATATCATTTAATGATTTGAAAAAAATGTTAAATAATTGATTTTCAATTCACATCATTCACCTTAAAAACAGAACATTTTGATCCTTGCTATTAAAAATACATTCGCCGAAATTGGAGAGACCACAATATTCGCCAAAAGGTTTTTTAAGGAGGTTTTTATTCCGCCTTATGAAACCCGAGAGTTCCTAAAACAATGTTATGTTATAGGATACAAATCTCTGCCATTGGTTGCTATTACCGGTTTTATTATGGGCTTAGTGCTTACGCTTCAATCTCGTCCGACTTTGGTAAAATTTGGAGCAGAATCCTGGCTTCCGGGAATGGTGGCGCTTTCGCTGATTAGAGAAATTGCTCCTGTAATTACAGCATTGATTTGTGCAGGAAAAATTTCGTCAGGAATTGGTGCCGAATTAGGATCTATGAAAGTAACTGAACAAATTGATGCTATGGAAGTTTCGGCTGTAAATCCATATAACTATTTGGTGGTAACTAGAGTTTTAGCCTGTACTCTGATGGTTCCTATCCTAGTATTTTTTGCTGACGCGATTGGAATCATTGGAGGATATGTTGGAATAAACATTCACGGAGATGTCAATTTTTACCGTTTTCTAACTCAAATTATTCAATCCTTAGAATTTCTAGATCTGTTTCCAGCAACATTAAAGACTTTCTTCTTTGGATTTATTATTGGAATTATTGGCTGTTTTAAAGGTTTTAACGCTTCCAACGGAACAGAAAGTGTAGGACGAGCAGCAAATTCTGCAGTAGTTACAGCATCATTAAGCATTTTTATAATTGATATGGTTGCTGTTCAAATAACCGATTTATTCTTTTAAAATGATGAAGGAAAAATTACATAAAGAACCTAAAACAAAAGAAAAAGATCTAACTCCGATTATTGAGATTAAAGATCTGCACAAAACTTTTGGAAAAGATAATGCCGTTTTAAAAGGCGTAAATCTCACTTTGAATAAAGGTGAAGATTTGGTGGTTTTAGGACGTTCAGGCTCTGGAAAATCGGTTACCATAAAATGTATCGTGGGATTGATCGAACCAGACAAAGGCGAAATTAAAGTTTTTAATGAAAACGTTCTTAATATTTCAAAAAGCGAGCTGAATGAGATTAGAGTCCGAATCGGATTTTTGTTCCAAAGTGGAGCACTCTACGATTCGATGTCCGTTAGAGAAAATCTCGCTTTTACCTTGACCAAACACAAACGCGATTTAAGCCGTGAAGAAGTTGATAACGAAGTAATGGAAGCATTAGAAAATGTTGGTTTGGCAGATGCTGTAGACAAAATGCCTTCTGAGCTTTCGGGCGGAATGAAAAAAAGAATTGGTCTGGCGCGCACGCTAATCTTAAAACCTGAAATTATTCTCTATGACGAACCTACAACTGGTTTGGACACGATAACGTCAAGAGAAATCAGCGAATTGATTTTAGATATCAAACACAAACAAAAAACTTCTTCGATTATTATCACACACGATATGGCCTGCGCAAAAATGACGGCCGATCGAATTGTAGTTTTAAAAGACGGAGTTATTCATGCCGAAGGAACATACGAAGAATTAGAAAAAGACGAAGACGAATGGGTACGCTCATTTTTTGAATAAGCAAAATAAATAATAGAAATCATGAAAAAGGAATCTGGATATACTTGGAAGCTAGGAATGTTTGTAACGATAGGTTTACTGCTTTTTATAATGGCTGTATATTTCATAGGAAAACAGCAGAATCTTTTTGGCTCAACTTTTCACATTAGCTCTCAATTTAAAACGGTGAGCGGTTTAGAAGTCGGAAACAACGTCCGTTTTTCTGGAATTAATGTTGGCACAGTAGAGCAAATTCAGTTAAAAAATGACTCTATTGTTAGGGTAGTTTTGGTAATGAAAGAAGAGGTTCGAAAATTCATTAAAACAGATGCCACAGCCAGTATCGGTTCTGATGGTTTAATGGGCGACAAAGTGCTAACTATTTCTCCTGGCAACAAATCTCAAAAAATGATTGAAGACAACGGACAGATTGCTTCTATTGACGGAATTGAAATGCAGGACATCATGAAAAGCGTAAAGAAAAGCGTAGACAATATTGGCGTGATTTCAGACGAAATAGCCATTTTCAGCCACAGCATGAACAACGGAAACGGAGCTTTGGCAAGACTGGTTAAAGATGATAAAATGGCAAACAGCGTTTCCAACACACTTTCTAATCTAGAAACAGGAACAAAAGGTTTCAGCGAAAATATGGAAGCTGCAAAAAGCAATTTTCTATTTAGAGGCTACTTCAAGAAAAAAGAAAAGGAGAAAAAGGAAAAGCAAGAAGAAAGAAAAGAGAAACAAGAAGAAGCTAAAAAAGAAAAGGAAGAGAAGAAAGAAGCAAAAAAAGAGAAGCAAGACGAGCAAAAGAAAGAGGAACAGCAAAAAAAAGAGGAACAGCAAAAAAAAGAGGAACAGCAAAAAAAAGAGGAACAGCAAAAAAAAGAGGAACAGCAAAAACAGGAAGAAGCTAAAAAAGCTGAAACTGAGAAAAAGTAAATATGTGTTAAATCTAAAATTCCAAATTCCAATTCTCACTTTATGTCATTTGAGCGAAATCGAAGGACACGCCCTTTAGAACACACAGAATAGATTAAGCATGCGATCCTTCGACTCCGCTCAGGAGGACAAATTAAAAATCCAGCATATCACAATTCATAATTCACAACTCACAATTCACAATTAAAAAAAGTATATGCCTAGTTCATTCAAACATACCGCCTTAAAAGTTTTAAAAATTACTGGAATTACGATTGCAGTAATTTTGTTTTTGCTGTTCATTATTCCGTTGCTATTTCCTGGAAAAATTGCTTCGGAAGTGAAGAAAATTGCCAATGAGCGACTGGATACCAAATTGGAATTTACTAAATCTAAACTTTCGTTTTTTACACATTTTCCTTCATTGACTGTTTCGTTAGACGATTTGTCTTTAATGGGATCTAAGCCTTTCAGCAATGATACTTTATTAAAAGCAGATCAAGTTGCTTTTGGAATTGATATTAAAAGACTGCTTTTTGATAATGAAATTAAAATCAATAAACTATATGTTTCAGATGCTTTAATCAATGTAATGGTTAACGAAAAAGGTCAAGCTAATTATAATATTTATGTTGCTCCAGAAGACAGAAAAAATGAGAAAGAAGATCCAAATGCTCCAGAAGAAGGAACAGCAATTCGATTAGAACGCATTGATTTACAAAACTGTCATGTAAAATATAATGATCGTTCTGCAAAAATTCTAGTTGATGCAAAAGGCTTTAATTATATCGGAAAAGGAAATCTAAGCGAAGACATATTTGATCTTGCAACTGATGCCAAAATTGATAATCTTGATTTCTATTATGACCGGACAGGTTATTTAAGACGAAAAAAAGTGAGTGCCGATTTAATTACTCGAATCAATACGCATGCGCTTACTTTTATTTTGCAGAAAAACGAACTTCACATTAATAAATTACCATTAAAATTTACGGGAATATTTAGCATTTTAAGAGATGGCTATAAAATCAATATCAAGGCAGCTTCAGAAAATACCACTGTAAAAGATTTACTTTCTGTAATGCCTCCTGAATATTTGACTTGGTTAGAAAAAACAGAAATTTCAGGAAGAAGCGATTTACTGCTTACTTTCAAAGGAGATTATAATGTCTCGAAAAAACAAAAACCAAACTTAGCTTTCAATTTAAAAATTAATGAAGGTTCGGTAAATTATAAAAATGCGCCAGTTCCTTTAACCGATTTTCAAATGGATTTGAATGCGATGCTTCCGTCTTTGGACACCGAACAATTGCTCGTTAATTTGAGAACCTTGAAATTTAAAGTGGGCGAAAAAGATTATTTTAATGCTTATCTGCACAGCAAAGGTTTAAACGAAATGTCGATAAATGCAAGCGTGAAAGGCGCTTTGGACCTTGCTGTTGTTGACGCCGCATTAGGATTGGAAAATATTGATTTAAAAGGAATTCTAAAAACCGATATTCAGGCACGAGGAGTTTTTAGCACTTCTAAAAAATTATTTCCAAAAACGATCGGCGGTATTTCTTTAAGAAACGGATGGCTGAAAACGAAATATTATCCAAATCCTATTACCAATATCACTTTTATAGCCAATATGCTGAATAAAGCGGGAACCTATCAGGATTTGATTGTTGCCGTAGCGCCTGCTTCTTTTGTTTTTGAAGGAAACCCTGTCTATGTAAATGCTACATTGTCTGATTTTAGCGATCTGGCTTATAACGCCAAAATTAAAGGCGAACTGAATGTGGGCAGAATCTATCAGGTATTCTCTCAAAAAGGTCTTGATTTGACTGGTTACGCCAAAGCTAATCTTTCATTAAAAGGAAAACAAAGTTATGCCACAACTGGCCAATATGATAAACTCGATAACAAAGGGACTTTATTGCTAAAAAATATAAAAGCAACATCTGAATTGTTCCCAAAAGCTTTCTTTATCAAAGAAGGACATTTCCGTTTTCAGAATGAGAAAATGTGGTTTGAAAAATTTAATGCTTCATATGGAAAATCAGATTTTGATATTAATGGTTATCTCTTAAATACGATCAATTACTTTTTAGAATCGAAAGGGACTTTGAGCGGAAACTTCAACCTAAAATCAAAACTAATTAATGTTGATGAATTTATGGCGCTTGAAGACGGCGAAAACAAGGATCGAAACCTAGAAGTAGAATATGCCAAAGAAGATCACCCAAAAATGAGCGGTGTTGTCATTATTCCAAAAAACCTAAATGTCAATTTAGATGCCAGCGCAGACAAAATAGAGTATAACAAATTGGTTTTTAACAAATTAAACGGAAAAATAGGAATAAAAAAAGAAGGATTTTACTTAGAAAACATTACCTTTAATATCATTGATTGTGTTTTAGGAATTAATGCATTATACAAAGACGAATCTCCAACTTCGGCACATTTTGATGCTCATTTTACAGCAAAAGATTTTGATGTTCAAAGAGCATACAAAGAAATTCCGATGTTTCATGACATGGTTACTGCTGCTGAAAAAGCACACGGAATAGTTTCTGTTGACTACAGTGTAAAAGGAGATTTGAACGGAAATATGGGACCAATTTATGAATCGATGCAAGGCGGAGGAACAATAAATTTGCGTGATGTAAAAATTAAAGGTCTCAAACTTTTTGACGGAATTAGCTCTAAAACAGGACAAAGCGGTTTGGACAATCCCGATATGAAAGGAATTGAAATTAAATCGACTATCGACAAAAACCTTATAAAAATTGAGCCATTTACTTTTAATGTAGCCAGCTTTAGGCCCACCATTAAAGGAACTACAAGCTTTGACGGACTTTTGGATCTTAGAATGCGCTTAGGACTTCCGCTTTTCGGAATCATAGGTTTTCCAATTGTAATTACTGGAACGCATGAAGCTCCCAAAATTAAAATATTCAGTAAAACTGGACAGGAAATTAATCCTGCCGTTTATGATGAAAAAAACAATAAAGTAATTCGAAAAGAAAAAGTCAGCAAACCCAAAACAAAATAATAATGAATTCTATATCTCAACATAAAAGCAGCGCTTTCGAAAAGTTTGCTTCTAAAGTTTCAAAAGCTGCCGGAAGCACACCAGCTTTTATTGGAGCTCTTTTTCTTGTTATCGCATGGGCTGCTTCTGGACCAATATTCGATTATTCCGAAACTTGGCAATTGGTTATTAATACAGGTACAACCATCATTACTTTTTTGATGGTTTTCTTAATTCAAAAAGCGCAAAATAAAGATTCGCTTGCTATTCAATTAAAACTAAACGAATTAGTGGCATCCAACGATTTATCGAGCAATAGTCTTGTTGATATAGAAAACATGACTGAAGAAGAAATGATCATTATTCAAAAATATTACCATCACCTTAGCGAATTGGCAAAAAAAGACATCACTATAAGAACGTCCCACTCTATTGCAGAAGCAGAAGAAGTTCATAGCCGTAAAAAAGAAAAAAATAATAAACCAAATAATACTAAAAAACCTGCCAAAAGCACCACTAAAAAAATAACCAAAAAATGAAACTGAGCTCTACTGAAACCTATTGGCCTTTAAAAAATGCCATAAAACAAAGTTACCCTTCAATAGATTCTGATATCCATACCGACATTTTAATCATCGGTGGTGGCATAACAGGAGCTTTAACAGCGTATAAATTATTAAATGAAGGAAAAAAAATTGTTCTTGTAGACCGTCGCGATGTCTGCGGTGGAAGCACTTCAGGCAGTACGGCCTTATTACAGTATGAAATTGATGTTCCGTTACATCAACTAATAAAACTTCGTGGTGCTAGATGTGCTATAGATAGTTATCAAAACGGAAAAAAAGCCATTTTTGATCTTCGAAACATAATTGATACTGTAGGTTGCGATTGTGGTTTTGAGTTTAAAAAAAGTGTTTATTTCACTACTTTAAAAAAAGATGTTCCCTATTTAAAAAATGAATTCAAAGCCAGAAAACAGCATGGTTTTGAAATAAGCTGGTTGAGCAGATCTGAATTGCAAAAAATGGGATTGAACGCAATTGCTGGGGTAGAATCTAAAACAGCCGCTGTTATGGATCCTTTTAAACTGGCAACCGATCTTTTGTTTCATTGCCATGAAAAAGGAATGCAAATTTTTGACCGAACTAACATTGCTTCCATTCAGCATCAAAAAGGCAGAATTCTTGCCACTACAGATTCCAAACATACTATTACTGCCGATCACATTATACATTGCACCGGTTATGAAAGCACAGAAACTTTAAAAGAAAAAGTAGTTGATTTAAAAAGTACTTATGTTATCACTTCTGAAAGTCAGTCTGATCTTCCAGAGCATTTTAAAAACACTATTTTTTGGGATACAGCCTCTCCATATCATTACATTCGAACTACAGAAGATAATCGTATCATAATGGGCGGCGGCGATGAGGATTTTAAGGATACAACAAAACGAGATAAATTGCTTCCTAAAAAAGAAGCGTATCTTTTAAAGCAATTTTTTAAAAGGTTTCCAGATTTAGATTTTAAAATTGACTATTCTTGGGCAGGCACTTTTGGAGAAACCAAAGACGGTCTTCCTTACTTCGGGAAGCCAAATCCGAGAAAAAATGAACATTATATTCTAGGCTTCGGAGGAAACGGAATTACTTTCAGTGTAATCGGAATGAATTCAATCCTGGATTCTCTCAATAACAAAAAAAATACAGATTTAGATTATTATCGATTTGGAAGATAGAAAAGATTCTAAGATACTGAGATACTAAGGTTCTAAGTTTTTTTTCTTAGAGTCTTAGTATCTCAGAACCTTAACAACTTAAAGAACTAACTCCATCTGGATATTACATCTCTTATATGGCGTTTCAAGACCGAAAACTTTTTCGAAACCAAGTTTATAATATAGGTTTATTGCGGGTTTTAGAATCGTGTTGCTTTCTAAATATATTTTTTTAGCTCCGAGTTCTTTTGCTTTTTCGGCAATTGCTTTTCCTAAAAGCCAACCAATGCTTTTTCCTTGTGCTTTTGGAGAAACGGCCATTTTTGCCATTTCAAAATCATATTCGGAATTGTTCATTTTAATCAAAGCACAAACTCCTACAGGTTCATTTTCATATAAAGCCACTAGAATTTTTCCTCCTTTTTTCAAGATATAATCTTCAGGATTATCCAACGCTTTATAATCGGCTTCTTCCATTTCAAAATATTTCGAGATCCACTCTACATTCAATTCTCTAAAAGCTTGCTGATATTCTGGTTTATATTCTACAATTTTTACATCTTTGCTTTCTCTTTTTTTCTTTTGTTCGCTAACTCTTTTTATTAAAGATTTTTGCTCTAGTAAAAACTCCCATTCTTCCAATGCTGCCCACAAATTGTGCTTGCTTTCAGTAATTATCCCTTCAATTGCAACATCAATATCTTCTAGCTGCTGCTTGATTTTCTTCGAAATTAAAATTCCTTTTTCAGTAAGTGCTACATTGTTCTTGCGCTTATCATCTGTTTTTGCGCTTTCTTGAATTAATCCTGCACCAATCATTTCCTGAATAATTTTGCTGACAGAAGGCTGAGAATGACCAATTTCATTAGCAATTTCAGTAATGGTTATTTCACGTTCTTCTGCCAATGTATAAAATACAGGAAACCACTTCGGTACAAAATCTACTCCATACAATTCATATATTTTGGCAGCATCATCGATAACAATAGCAGTCATTAAACGTAAACGACTTCCTAACGCCGCTTTTCCAACTTTATCAAAAAATCCCATAAACAAATAATTAATTATATAACTAGTTATGCAAATGTATAAATTTTTTAGATACTAAGAAACTAAGGTTCTAAGATTCTAAGTTTTTTTTTGAAAACTTAGAATCTTAGAACCTTATTGTATATATAATGTGCTTTAGAGCTAGCGACAGTACTTTTTTTTGAGATACTAAGTTGCTAAGATTCTGAGCTTTTCCAAAAAACTTAGAATCTTAGCGACTTAAAATATAATTATGCTTTTTAGCTAGCGACAGTTTTTTTTATGCTAAACCATAAGTTCTCTCAAAAAAACTTAGAACCTCAGAATCTTAGAATCTCAGCAACTCCAGCCGCTAGGCCGTAATAGCCAAAGAATTCAAATTAAACTTATACTCTTTTGGGCTGCAGTTGAATTTTTGTTTAAATATTTTAGAGAAATAACTTCTGCTGGTGAAACCAATGCAATACACTATTTCTGAAATATTTAGATCGGATGTTCTGATTAGGATTTCGGCTTTAAGAACACGCATGTGTGTAATATAATCGTTGACAGTACGATTGTGAATCATTTTAAAGCCTTCTTGAAGTTTGTTTGGCGATAATCCAGATTTTTTACTCAAAGATTTGATTGAAAAGGCTTCTTCCGGGCTTGTTTTTATGAATTCTGAAAGTTCTTTTATTTCCTCCATTTCTCTCAAAGTCAATCCGTTTGACTCATTTGCAAAAGCATATAAATCATCAGAGTGCTGTTGTATTTCCATTGCAAGAATAATTCTCATTATTCCTTCTTTCAACAAATTTCTAACAATTCCTTTTTGTGTAATAGAATTAAGCTGTTCTATTTTTTCTGCAATCTGCAAATTATATGATCCAATGTAAAAGAAATCTGTTACTTGATTATTCTCAAAAAAAGTATCTTTTACTTGCTGACTTAAAGAATGGGCTTGATTGGTATCATCAATCTCAGTTCCGACAATAATTAAGGTAAGTTTTGTTTTTTTTCCTTTCTCAAAAAATAAAACATTATCTTGATTTTCTTTTGATGTTACTATTGCAGTCTGAAAGGTTTTCAATTTTCGCTCTTCTCCACTTAACCCAAAACTATGCGAAAGATTACCTTTAGAACAATAAGCAAAATAAATAGGAGACGATTTTACATTTAGAAAATCTAGTCTGACATCTCCAGAAAATGTCATATCAAACTGAACGTATGAGATATTATCATTAAAGGAAGCTCCAATAATAGAACCTTCTGCAAAGTCGTTTTCTACTTTAAGTGCATATTCGTCTAAATCAAAAGTCACCTTTCCGCCAAAACTAGTCTGAAGTTCATCAAATATATTTTGAGTTTTTTCTGTATTTATAGTAACAATTTTCATGGTTCGCCGGATTTTAAAATTCTATAATTCCTTAAACAGATTATTTGCTAAAAATCTGAGAATCAAAGTTCGCTTAAAGACAGGCCAAAAATGTTATATAATTTTTCAGTTTTGTTTTATAATTCCTTATAAATGTTTATTTTAACATAAGCCATTATTTATTAAAACATGAAAAGTTTTTCCTTTGCTCCTATTAGTTCTCCAAATTCTAAAATTCTGATTTTAGGCACTATGCCTGGAACAAAATCTCTAGAACTCAATCAATATTATGGTCATAATCAGAATAACTTTTGGAAATTTATGTTTCAGATTTTGGGAGAAGAATTTTCTAATGATTACGAAATACGAAAAAGCTTATTAATTAAAAATGATATCGCATTATGGGATGTCTTACAATTTTGCGATCGTATTGGAAGCTTGGACAGTGCCATAAAAAACGAAATCGCAAATGATTTCGAACATTTTTTAGCAACTCACTCTAAAATAGACAGTATTCTTTTTAACGGACAAAAGGCAGCGGCATTTTTTAAAAAATATGTTCACTTGACAAAGGAATATAAAACGTTTACACTTCCATCAACAAGTCCTGCCAATGCTGGCAAGACTTTTCAAGATAAATTAAAGGAATGGAGCGTCATTAAAACCTTATTATAAAGATTCTTTTTTATACAATTTAAATACGAATATTGAAATCATGTAACTTTTTCCTTTTAAAGTATAACAAAATTTAACCGCTCTCGATCTAATTTTACATCAAAGAAAAATAAGCCATATTGAAGATTTGAAAAACGAAATGGAAAGGCTTTCTTCTTATTAAAATTTACAAAGCAAACTGTAAAAAGTTTAGTCTATAAAGAGAACATTGGTTATGTTAGTTTATTTTTGGGAAAAAGCTACTCTATAGAAATATAGAGTAGCTTTGTTTTTATAGGCTGCCATTTAAACATAAAAACATGAAAATCCAGACATATTACAATCATATACGATTTTATACTCCGCACCATTTTATATATTATCCTGTTTTAATTTTATTTTTAGTTGCTAGCGTTTATTTGGCTATTACAACAGAAGATCATTTAATATGGGGTTTTATCAGCGTAGCTTTTGTATTTCTTTTTGCAGTAGCCTACATGCTGCGACAGCATTATGCGCTAACGCTTCAAAACAGAATTGTACGTTTAGAAATGCGTTACCGCTACTTTACCCTTACAGGGAAAAGATTTGAAGAATTTGAATACAAGCTTACAGATGATCAAATATTTGCATTGCGTTTTGCGCCAGACAACGAATTAGTTCCGCTTGTTGAAGACGTTTTAAAAAATAACTTAACTGGAAATGCAATCAAAAAAGCAATCGTACACTGGAAAGCAGATTATCATAGAGTTTAGTAAAAATCTAATTGCAATGACAATGGCAAAATCAATTTAAAACTTAAGTTGATTTTGCCGTTGTTATTTTTACTAAACCTTTTTCTTATTGAAAAGAATGTAAAACAAAAACAAAAAGATCCAAACTATCACAATTACAGCAAAGTAGATTGCAGCAATATTAGGATGCAAGTAATTTGGTTGGTAAAATAATTTATCTAAAGTTGTAAATTTTTCTGCTAAAGCTTTTCTATCAAAATCATTTCGAATTCTGTTTAAAGGTTCCCCGTGATTATCTCTGTAATGATATGCATCTTGAGTCAGCAATTTCGGAATCAAATTTGTTTCTATATTGTATTTCTTCAGAAGTGTATCCAATTTCTGAAAAGTATATGTTAACGAATCTTTCTTTGTATTATATAATAATTTATATCGATCTACAGCGGCTTGATATTGCTGTTTGTCAATAGAATCTCCATAAACTGGATTAAACAAAGACTGGTTTTCTAGGAAAATACAAATATCCTCGTCGTGTTCTGGATGTACAGGAACACTTTTAAAAATAATGGCTGTGCTATCTCCTATAATCCTTTTCGAAATCATTCTTTTGTGCAGTTGTTCTTTATCAAAACCCATAATTTCAAAAATACTATCTGCTTTACTTGTTGTTTTATCAAAAGTGCTTGTTAAAACTTTTATGGTATCGATACTATAATAATTGTCTTCTGTAATAGGATATTCGCCAGGCTCGATAGTATCTACTTCTTTTATTACAGGATAAGGTTTTGGATATAATATATTCTCGTAATTGAACAATTTTTCAGAAGTATACGAAGTATATTTATATAAAAATGGATTTAATACATTCAAAAGTTTTTTGTCTTTATTAAAATCATTTTCAGACAATTCCGATTTCAATTTAGCATTCATTCCGAAACTATAGCTAACGAAAAATGAAAAGGTCAGAAATGAAATAAATAGTAGACAAATGCCAATTTTAAGCAAATTTACTCCTTTGTAATTTTCTCTAGAATGGTTTCGAATTAAAAATATCAAGAATACAAGTAAAAACAAACCACTTACAAAGAAGTGCGAAATTGAAACGTCATCGTAAAATTTAAATCGATAAAATTCGGTATAGATGTCTATTTTCTTTAGGCCTTCAAAAGTAAAATAACCATATAAAAAGTAAGCTAAATGAATTAAGGCTAATATAATAAGAGATTTTACGAAATAACGCTTTAGATTTTTGGCCATTTTTAGAGTTGCTAAGTTACTAAGATGCTAAGTTTTTATTTACAAAGTTTGAAAGATACTGAAATTTTGTTTTTTCAATATCAAAAAAATGTAAGAAAAATTTAAAAAAAAGACGCATTAATATGCGTCTTCAAAAAATCTTAGAACCTTAGTGTCTTAACATGTCAGGAACTTTATTTAGAAATATCAAATCCTTCTTTAACAATTTCGCTTTCAACCTTATCAATCAATTTATTGGTTTTACCAGTAAGTCTTTCTTTCTTCCAATCTCCTTTTGCATAAATAATTAATGTAATAAGAGCAGTTAAAACAGAAGCCGTTGGAAAGGCCCACCAAATTCCGATTTTGCCTAAAGAAGTATTGTGAGATAAAATATAAGCCAATGGAAATTGAATTACCCATTGCGAAACCAAAGTTAGAATCATAGGCAATTTTGTGTTTCCTACAGCGCGAAAAACTCCTGTTAGGCACAGTTGCAATCCTAAAAATCCCCAAGAGAGACAAGTAATTCTCAGTAACTCTGTTCCTCCTTCGATAACTGCTTGATCATTTGGAACAAAAAAAGCGATTAAATATGGTGCAAATATATACGCTATGATTCCGAGACCGGTCAATAATCCAAAACCTAAATAAGCACCTAGTTTTGAAATTTCGGCAGCACGATCAACATTTCCAGCACCAATATTTTGTCCAACAAGAGTAGCAATCGCCATAGATAAACCTAAGGCGGGAATTAAAATAAGCTGAATTAAGTTGGAGCCCGCACCATACGATGCAACCGTTAAAGTTCCAAAACGAACAATTAAAAATGTAATAGCCATCATTCCCAACGCACGCATAGATTGTTCGATTGAAGATGGAAAACCAATTTCAAAAGCTCTTTTTATGTGTTTATAATCAGGTTTAAAATCTGAAATGCGAAGATGAATTCCGTGTTTTCCTCTAAACAAGATTGCAAATCCAATTATAATAGCCAAAAGCTGTGTAAATAAAGTAGCCAAAGCAGCACCTTTAACGCCTAAAGCTGGAATAAATTTCCATCCGTAAATAAACAGCGGGTCTAATGCAAAATTCAAAATAACCGTTCCCAAAACAATATAAACGGGCAACGTTACACGTCCCACTCCACGCATAATCGATTGGAAAATCATAAATCCGAAACTAAAAACTAAACCTACAAATGCTACACGCATAAATCCTAATGCATCAACATAAACTGTAGGCTCTACCTTTAACAGATATAAGAAATATGGACTCAGAATATATCCTATAATCGATAAGAAAATAGAAACGATAATTACCATTGACAAAGTCTGTGCCGCCACGTGATTAACCATTTTCTGGTTTCCTGCTCCAAAATATTGTGCAATTAAAATAGAACCTGCAATCGCCAATCCGGTTCCTAAAGCAATGGTTAAAAATATTACGGGTGTGCTTATCGAAACCGCTGCAACAGCATCGCCACCTAAGCGTCCTACCCAAAAAGCATCAACTAACTGATACGCGGCTTGTAGCAAATTAGCAATCATAATCGGAATTGCTAATTTTAATAATGAAGAAAGGATTGGCCCCTCTAACAATTCATTTTTTTTCATTTATTCAAAATAATTATTTAAAAATCAGTTGATATATCAACTTTTAAAGTTTAAAAAAAATTAGAGCGTTTCTAACTTATCTGCATAAGACCTTACGGCATTCAATGCTTCTATTCTTTCTTTTGGCGAAAAAACAGACATTACCTCTTCTTCTGCTCTTTTCATCAGCAATCGGATGCTTTTTGCTAGTGAAATCCCTTCATCAGTAAGACTCACGATATTTTTACGTTTATCTATTTTGTCTTTTACCACCTCAACTAAGTTCTTTTTCTCTAAGGCTGAAATACTTCTCAAAATAGACGATTTATCGCGCATTGTTTTGTCTGACAATTCTCTCTGCGAAAGGCTTTTATGATGCAAAATCATCAGTAGTGGCAATTGCTCCAGCTGCAAGGTGATTCCCGCTTCTGTCATTAACGCATTAGTTCGTCTAAAAATTGCTCTTTTAATACGGTGAATCTGAAAGAAGAAACTATCTGATATTTCTTCTTTCCAAAAATTTGAAAAATTCTCTTTATCGGTATGTTTAATTTCCATGGGACAAAATTACAAAAAAGAGTGACATGTCAACTATTTTTCTAAAAAAATTCTTATTTTACTGACAACCAGGTAATTCGTGAAAATAATTCGATCTTAAAAACAAAAATGAACGATTATTTTTACTAACTTTAATTGTTAAATATTACCTAATAAAAACTTAAAAAACTACTCTAATGAAACAATTATTTATTTTTTTGGTAATGATGCTCCTTTGGATTCCGCTAAACGCTCAAACAGTTGCGGAAACTAGCAAAGACGAAGACTTAACAACAATTGTAAAAACTGAAAAAGATGATTTCCAAGATACATCTTTAGAAGATCTGCCGTGGCACAATAGAAAATTTAAAGTTTCTGCGGGTGGATTTTTTCCTGTAAATAATACCCAAGTTCAGGTTGAAGGCAATAACGGAAATATAGGAACTGAAATTGATCTTGAAAATGATTTAGGATTTTCTAAGTCGACCGTATCATTTTTAGGAACATTTGACTGGCGTATATCCAAAAGATCCCGATTAGGTTTTGAATATTTTGTACTAGACAGAACTGCAACAAAAACGCTGCAAAGAGATATTAATTTCGGAGATCATACTTATCCAATTAACGGAAGTGTTCGTGGTACTTTTAATGTACAGATTGCTAGAATTGCTTATGGTTACGCTATTTTATCCAAACCAAAATATCAGGCTGGACTGTTAATTGGTGCGCATGTTCTTTTTACAGATTTAGGCCTAAAATTAAATGCTAATACGCAAAGTGTAGAATATCGTGATAGCTTTAATTTTACTGCTCCGCTTCCAGATGTTGGAATATGGGGAGAATTTGTTCTCGGAAAACGCTGGGGTTTATATGCCAACGTAAATTATCTTGCTGTAAAAATTAATGACACCGACGGCCGAATCATAAGCTATAATTTATCGGTTTTATATAATGTAGTAGATAACTTTAGCCTTACTGCGGGCTATACCGGTTTAAATTTTAGAATAGATACGGTTCAAGAACGTTTAAACGGTTTCTTAAAATGGGGATATAATGGACCAACAATAACAGCGGTGTATACTTTTGGAAAGCATGTTAAAGTTACAAGATAAAGGTTCTCTCTAAGAGGCTAAGATTCTAAGTTGCTAAGGTTCTAAGTTTTTTTTAACCGCAAAGAGCGCTAAGGATTACACAAAGTTCGCAAAGTTTTTATACAAAGCTTTGCGAACTATATGTTTTTACAAAACCTCAATAAAAAACCTTTGCGAACTTTGCGAAAAAACTTTGTGCGCTTTGCGGTAAAATTATAATCAAAGTCTCTCAAACCTAAAACCTGAAACAAAAAAATAAACCCGATAACTCTAAAGCTATCGGGTTTATTGCCAAACTTAAACTTACTTAACTCAAAATAAAACTTTATAAACTTAGATTCTCAGAAGCTTAGAAACTCAGATTATCAGCATCTTAGAATCTTAAAAAAAACTATTTTTCGATTGGAGAGAATTTTACTGCTGTTCCTCCGCCAGCTGCCAATTTGATATTTAAAACAGTTTTGCTGTTTACTTTTTGTTTAGAGATTGTAACTGGATACGGATTGGTTTTATAATTTGCTCCAGGTCCGTCTGCATAGATTTCTGCTTCGTATTCTTTGTCTTTATCTAAAAATGACAAAGCAACTTTTAAGTCTCTTGCATTTCTATTTGTGATTGAACCTAAGTACCAATTCTTCTCATCCCAATCTTTACGGGCAATTGTAGTGTATTCTCCAATTTTAGAATCTAATACTTTAGTATCAGACCAAGTGCAAGGCACATCTTTTACGAATTGAAATTCTGGTTTGCCTTCATAATTTTCAGGTAAATCTGAAGCCATTTGCAACGGACTGAAAATAATAACATACAATGCCAATTGATTTGCCAAAGTAGTCTGCACTTTTGCTCCAGATGGAGTTTTGTAATCAAAATTGAAGTTCCCAGGCGTGTAATCAAATGGTCCAGAAAGCATTCTTGTAAATGGCAAAGTTGTTAAATGCTCTGGTGTATTTCCTCCGTCTACCGACCATGCATTATATTCTTGTCCACGTCCGCCTTCTTGAGACATAAAGTTTGGATATGTACGCTGTAAACCCGTTCCTTTCATTGGTTCGTGGTTATCGATCATGATATGATATTTAGCAGCAGTTTCGATCACTTTTCTGTAATGACGCGCTCCGTATTGGCTATCATGCCATTCTTTTTTATCCAAATATTTGTTTACATAACCCGTCTTTACTGAGTTCACTCCCATTTTCTGATACAATTTGAAAGCATCTTCCAATTGGTTTTCATAATTTTTAGTTGCTCCAGCCGTTTCATGATGTCCTATTAAACGAACATTTTTCATCGCAGCATATTTGGTGATTTCTTCCAAATTAAAATCTGGATATGCTTTTACAAAACTAAATGCAGAACCGTCTGCAGTCCAGTCTCCGTCCCAGCCTTCATTCCATCCTTCAACTAAAACTCCATCAAAACCATTTTTCGCAGCAAAATCAATATATTCTTTTGTGTTTTTTGTTGTCGCACCATGTTTTGGCCCTTGTCCCCAAGTATATTTTTCTAAATGCATTCCCCACCAGATTCCAATATATTTTGATGGAGTGATCCAAGATAAATCTTCAATTTTTGAAGGCTCATTTAAATTCAGCATAATAGTCGAAGTTGCTACATCTCCAGGAGTTTTACCCACAACAATAGTTCTCCACGGTGTTTTAAATGGTGTTTCTGCATATACTTTTACACCATCTGCCCACGGCACTAAATCACTTTTATACTGTTTGTCTGTAGTTTTTAAAAGCGTCATTGAAGCAAAATCTGTCAAGTTGGCTTCGTGAATGGCTACATACAATTTGTCTTTGGTTTCAAAAGTTGCAGGCGTATTAATCGTATCTGTTTTACTCATTAATGTTTTACGATATTCACTTTCGTAATAACTATTTTCGCGGTGAACTGGAATCCACCAAACTTCGTTATTATCTTTAAAAGTAAATTGCGTTACTTCATTAGAGATTTTAACTTTTCCTAAATGAGGCTGTTTTGGAAATTCATAACGAAATCCAACTCCATCATCAAAAACTCTGAATATAATATCAACTAAACGCTCCTCGCCTTTTGCTTCTTTTAAATGAACAATCAGTTCGTTATGATGATCTCTTACCTTTTTGAATTCTCCCCAAGGTTGTTCCCAAGTTTCATCTGCCGCTTTTTCTTCTGTAGAAACGACTTCAAAACCATCAGTCATTTTGGCCAAGCCTTGAAACTCAAATCCCATAAGAGAAGGCTCAATAACCGATTTTCCGTTAGAAGAAAAACTATATTGAGGCTGTCCAGTAGGCGTTAATTCAAAAGTTAATTCAGAGATCTTTTCAGGAGAACTGATTTTATACGTTTTTTTAGTACTGCAGGCCATAACCAGCATTGATGCTAAAGCCACAAGACAGTATCTATATTTTCTGTTTTTCATTATTTAAATTGTATTAATTACAGCTCTATTTAATTTCGCTCATTACTTGTTTTGCTTTAGCAGGTTGCATAGAAACAAAATAATTAAAAGCTTGATCGAGTTTTTTCTGGGCCTCGACATTTCCTTTTTTCTGTACGCGTAAATCATACAATTTGCTGATATCTGGAAATGTGCTTTCTGTGTTTTTTACTCCAGCGAAAGTTTTTATTTTTTCGACAAAAGAATAACCAAACTCAACCGTTGGTTCAATCATGGTTCCTTCACCGAAATCATTCCACGTAATCAGCTGCAGGTAATTTACATTGGCGTTTTTTGCCAAAGTCAAAGTTTCATCAAGTGTCGCTCCATTGTTATGTTCGATTGTCCATCCAATAGCAGCGCCGCCTCCGCCTGCGGCATAAAAATCTTTAAAACCTGGATAAGCGCTTCCCATTGCTACACCCAATTTTGGTTTGGTATTAGTATAGAAATTAGTAAGATAACTATTGTCTTTGTATACCCAAGCATATTCTCCAGAAGCATTTTCTCCTGCCAATGAAGAGTGATCCCAAAGTGTCAAGAAAGTTGGTTTTGCTGTTAAAGTATTAAAGACATTTGTCCATTCAGCTGGGGTCTTCAAAACAATTGGTCCAAAATTCATTAACAGCGGTTTACCATTAATCTTAATATAATTAGCATCAGAAAAATAATTCTTTTCTACATATGCCAAATCTGTTTTTGCTGCACTGGTTACGGAAATTGCTTTTCCTGCATTTACAACATTTGTCAAGAATCGATCTTCGTATACAATGGCATATTCTAAACCAACTTTGTCGAGCATTTCAATTAACTGATCTGTGTTTTCTTTAATCATTCCGTAATCGTTTACATCGTAAGTACCGTACCAATCAATGAGAATTCCGTCAATTCCTGAATATTTCATCATCAATAAATGATTTTCAATCACATTTTTATCGCCTGAGTGATAAGGCCCAATCAGCGGATAATAGTACGATGCAATTTCTCTTCGGCCGTTTGCCCCTACGTTGTTCGGATTTTTGTTTGCCATTGTCCAATGATATCCCCATTTTTTATCGGCACTGCTTTCGTTGGTTTCAAACCACGGCATGTAGTGCATATAAATTTTGGTGCTGTTGGTTTTCTCAATCGCAACAGGGTTTGTTTTTTCTGGTTCTACTGGTTTGTCTGAGCCTTTGTCATCGCTGCTGCAACCGGCAACCATCACAATACTCATCAAAACAAAAGCCAACGATGTGATATATCTTTTCATATTGATGTACTGTTTGTTATTTTATATTTTGCCACAGATTAAAAGATTAAAAAGGATTATTAATCTGTGAAAATCCTTTAATCTGTGGCTAAATAAAGCCTCGCAGATAATCATTTTAAAAACATGTCAGCCTTCCACGACTAACCAACATGGAAGACTGACATTCTAGTAACCTAATTTGGATACCCAGGATTTTGTTTAAGATTTTTATTAGTAGTTAAAACGGTACTTGGAATTGGGAAAATTGCTCTGTATTTTTCCGTTGTGCCTTTTGACCACCATGGCTCGAAGAATGTTCCGAAACGGATGTTGTCTGTTCTTCTTCTTCCCTCAAATGTAAATTCTTTCAGTAACTCTTGATCAATAAATTTAAGATCAATTGTTGCTGGCAATTCTTCACCTGCACGAGACGCAACTTGCTCTAAAAATGGTCTTGCTAAATCTGGCGAACCTAAACGCACGTAACATTCTGCTTGCATCATTAAAATTTCTGAATAGCGGATTAAAACAAAATCATGATCACGTTCCCATTGTTCTCCTGCTTTCATTTCGTATTTATGCAAACGAACTCCTTCATTTTCTTTCGCATCTTCAAGACTTGTTAGGTTCTCTGTATAAGTAAGAGGCTCTCCATTGCTCATAATGATTACACTTCCTGTCGCAAGATTGATCTGATCGCCTTCTAGCATACATTTTTTTCTCTTATCTGTATCTGCAAAAGAAGAATAAACTCCAGGTTGCGCGCACATTCCGTTTGCACTCCAAGGATAATTGTTTGGAATTGCAGAAATAGCTAGATTCTGATTGTAATGGCAAGACATTGAGTTCATGTAGTTTCCAACTGTTCCTGCTTTTGAATCGTAAGGAATTGCAAAAATAATTTCTGGCGAAGTCTGATTTTCTGTTACGAAATTCGAAAAGAAATCTGGTGTTAAGCTGTATCCTGTAACCTTTTGGCACATATTGATACAATCTTGCCAACGTGGCTGACCAATAAACGCTTCTGAATTAAGATACAATCTAGCCAAAATAGAATAAGCAACATTTCTAGTCATTTTAGAATATACCACATTTGGATTTAAATGCGGAATAGCATCTGTCAATTCTTTTTCAACAAAATCGTAAACTTCTTTTCTAGTTGAATTGGTTGGAAGAGATGTATCTTCAAAATTGGTTACAATTGGCACATTTCCGAATAAATCTAAAAGATTGTAATAGTAATACGCTCTAAGTGCTTTCAATTCTGCATAAATCGGTTCTTTTGATTTATCGCTAAGAGATGATTTATCGATTTGATAAATAATCGCATTTATTTTAGCAACTCCAGTATAATTGTAACGCCAAGCAGAAAGAATCATTCTATTGTCTGCTTTCCAAGTATGTTTTTGCGCGTCTTGGTATTGTCCTCCATCGTACCAGTTTGTACCTCTGGTCGGAATTGTAGCTTCGTCTGAAACTACTTCATTCAAAAAGAAAACATATTCGCAAGTTGGAAAATTATTTGAGATTGCATCGGAGAATCCTCTTAAAGAAGAATAAGCCCCACCTACCAGCGCATCAACTTCTTTGGTTGTATTTCCGAAATTTCCATCTTCTACCTGATCATACAGCTGCTCGTTCAAATCAGTACATGATACCGTAAAAAGCATGCTTAAAAGTATGGCTGCTGTTATTTTGATTTTCATTGTTAATATTTTATGGTTATCAATTCGCTTAGTTATTCAGCGTAAAATTTAATCCAACAGAAATAGTAGTTGGTCTAGGATAATTGTTGTATCTGTCAATTCCAGGAGCTGCCAAACCAGTTTTATCCATTACTCCAGTCTGATTGATTCCGTCTTGAGCATTTAAACCAATCTCTGGATCTACACCTTTGTAACCTGTTATTACAAATAAGTTTTCGCCCATTACATACATTCTAAATTTAGATTTCTTGTACTTCAATGGTAAAGTATAACCAAAAGTCAATGTCTGAAGTCTGAAGAAAGAAGCATCTTCGATCCAGTAATCTGAATATTTTGGAGGCGAAGTAATTCCGCTGCTTAAGAAAGCATCTGGCACATTATAAGCTGGCAATCTAGTTGGATCGTTCAACATCATATTTGTCGCGTTTAAAGCTTTTTGTCCAAACATTCCGTATCCAGAAAATCCAAGATCAAAATTTCCATAAGTAAAATTCATTCCAATACCTAAAGTTAGATCTGGCTGAATATTTCCTAAATCTGTTTTATCAGCATCAACCAATGCACTTTCGTCAACAACTTGTCCTGCCGCGTTATAATATTGAATTTTTCCGTTTGCATCTAAACCAGCATTTCTGAATCCCCAGAACGTTCCAACAGGATATCCTTCAGCAATAATTTGAGAATATTGTCCAGACATACCTGCTAAACCATGAAGAGATCCGCTGTAGATAACATCTGTTTTATAAGTTGGGTTAGAAAGTTTTTCGATTTTCTGAACGTTATGTCCAAGAGTCAAATTCGCATTCCAATTGAATTTATCTCCTCTAATAATGTCAGCATTCAAAGTTAACTCTACTCCTTTATTTGACATTTCACCAACGTTAGCCAACATTGTTCCAACTAAATATGGAGGTTGAGGCACTTCGTATGTGTATAGTAAATCTTTTGTCTTTTTAGAATAATATTCGAATGATCCAGTAATTCTATTGAAAAGTCCGAAATCAAAACCAACGTTAACTTGTTCTGTAGATTCCCATTTCAAATCAGGATTTGGATTTTGTTTTGGAGAATAAGCCAAACTCCAAGTTTTTGTAATTGGATCATAGTAACTGTCGCTTCCAACTCCTAAAATAGAAAGCGATTTATACTCTCCAATTCCATCTTGATTTCCTGTAACTCCGTAACCAACTCTTACTTTTAAATTGTCTAACCATCCTTTTGTAGAACTCATAAATTCTTCGTTAGAAACTCTCCATGCTGCAGAAGCAGATGGGAAAGTTCCCCATTTATTATTTTCTCCAAAACGGCTAGATCCGTCGCGTCTTACTGTTGCAGTCAATAAATATTTGCCATCGTAACCGTAGTTAGCACGAGCATAAAAAGACACTAAATTAGATTTTCCTTTGTATGAATACACATCGCCTAAACGATAGTTAGAACCAGCACCTAAGTTATTATAACTGAAAGCATCTGTTACGAAACCACCTCTTTGTGCTCCAAAACCTTGATAAATGTTTTCAAGATAAGAATACCCTGCCAAAGCACCAATGTTGTGTTTGTCTATTACTTTGCTGTAATTTACATAAAGTTCACCTTGTGCATTTGTATATTCATCATAAGTTCTTTGTGCATAACCGCCTTCAGTCTGTCCTTCCATAACTGCATAAGATGGTTTGTAAGTACCTCCTTTTACTGCATTATGCTCTAACGAAATATTTGCTGTAGCAGTAAAGTCGTTTAAGAATTTTACATCTGTTTTAAAGTAACCCAAAAGTCTATGTCTTTCGTTATCAAAAGTTCTGTTTGTTAAAATCTCAACAGGATTCTGATAAAGGTTTGCTACTATCGAACTGAAATTTCCTTCTGAATCATAAACCGGAATTGTTGGGTTTAAGTTATAAGCTCTTTCAAAAATTCTGTAATCAATTGGGTGCCATTTGTCAATGTTTGCAAATAATCCCATATCAAATTTTACTTCTTTGTTATCTCCAAGAAATTGGTAAGCACTAACATTTCCGCTTAATCTTTCTAATCCAGATTTTTTAATAACTCCCTCGTTATTTAAGTAAGAAAGTGAAGTTCTAAAACCACTATCTGCTTTACCAGAATTGATACTTAAAGTATGAGACTGAGAAATTGCTGTCTGCTCGATTGCTTTTTGCCAGTTTGTATTTCCACCGTAATCTACCGCATCTCCAATTTGATTCTGGCGTACATATCCTCTCCATTGATTTGCAGAAAGAAGATCTAAGTTATTACTCACATAACCAATACCAGTTTGTCCGTTGTAAACAACAGAAACCCCTTTTGTTCCCGATTTTGTAGTAATCATAATTACCCCATTTGCTCCGCGAGAACCATAAATTGCCGTTGCCGAAGCATCTTTAAGAACGTCAACCGATTTAATGTCTGAAGGCTGAACCACGTTAATATCAACTCCTGCAATACCATCTACCACAATTAACGGACTGTTGCTTGCTGTTAGAGAAGTTCCTCCACGAAGGCGAATTGTAGAACCTGCAGCTGGATCTCCAGAAGGACGTATAATACTTAATCCGGCTACTTTTCCTTGCAAAACTTGCTCTGTAGAACCAATAGTTCCTTTTAGCAATTCATCTGCACCAACGGTAGAAATCGCTCCTGTTAAATCTGCTTTTTTTACTTTTCCGTAACCTACAGAAACTACTTGTACTTCGGCCAATGTATACCCATCATTTTGCAGACGCACTTCAAGATTAGCACTATTTCCAGTAATCTGAATTTTTTGTGTTGTTGATCCGATGAACGAAACTTCGATTGCACCTCCTACGGCTACCTGAAGGTTAAATTTACCATCAAAATCTGTTGTTGTTCCGTTTTTTGTTCCTACTTCAATGATAGAAGCTCCTGGCAATACCGTACCAGTATTGTCATAAACGGTTCCTGAGATTTGCTTTTTCGTCTGCGCGAAAGTACTAGCAGAAAGAAAAAGCATAAAAATCATCAATACCGCTGCCTTAGCAGTCCACATTTGATGCAGGACGCTTTTTGTATTTTTACTATTCATTAGAATTGGTGTTTTAATTTAATAGTGATTATTTATCTAAAGTTTTTAGCGGAATCGTCGTATCCGAAATCGTTTTGTCTTTGTTGTCTTTTACCAAAACATGGATTTCGCTTAAACTTGGAACTCCATTTAATTCTGATACTAAATTGACAAAACCTTTAATTTCTGCAGTTCCTCCAGTAAACTCACCAGAAATTGTTTTTGGTCCAGCTGTAATCGTGTAGATCAATTTGTTTACACCTACCTCATTGTTTTTTCTTGACATTCCAAGAAAATCTTTTTGACTGATTTGTGATGGAAAGAAAGCAAAACTTGGTGGCGGTGGTGGAACAAATTCTCCTGCGTAAATAACCTGATCGCCAGAATTTGCTGTCCAATTCTCTGCTACCATCAGAAAGTTTATCTTTTCCATTACAAAATCATCTGGAGCATTAAAGTACTGCTTAGGAATAAAATCCATTTTATAAAAACCATTCCCTAAGTCTTTTAATTTTGTTTTTGCAGCAACATCTGGTTTTGCAGCTTCATACATTTGCTGAATAGCCCAGTCATTTAAACCACCATGCATATGTACACTTGGAGTGCCCGCAAATGCTGGATTAAGATTTGCATTAAACAAAATACTTACCGGTTTATCGATTAATGGTTTTGTTGGATATGATCTAAATAATTCACCTGAAGTGTAAAAAGAAGAAAAATCAACGTACGCCATATTTGCTACGTCACTTTGTTTAGATCCGTTTTTGTTTTTTAAACGAAACCAAAATCCATCACTCGCAGCAATTTGTTCTGGAGTTTTAGAAAAATAAAGTGTTGGAGTTAGCGTAAAACTCCAGATTTTATTTCCCTCGTATTTCAGTTTTGCAAAGTCAGACGAGTTTTCCCAGTGTCCAGCATCTGGTTCAGATGGAGACCAAATCCAGATATATAAATCTTCTGTTTCAGCAAATGTCGATGCCGACATATCAAAATACCAAGTAACTTGTTCATCATATTTGTAAACAGCAGGATACGATGACATTGCCCCAACAGCTCCAGCAGCTTCTTGTGCCTGAATAAAATTAGGAGCCATCAACAAGGCAAGTAAAATTGTATATATAAACTTTTTCATATTACTTTTTAATTAATAGCATTTAATTTAAACACATAAGACAAGAAATCTACACCGCCAGAAGAACGTACCAATTGAATCTGCATTTCTCTGGTTTTTCCTGGAACCGAAACTAATCTAAGTTCATCTATTTTCTGCGTTTTCTGTGCATCGCTGTACAGATAGATTTTTGTTCCAACACCAGTGATAGACGATTGAAATTCTGAGCTAAGTGCCCAATATCCCTTAGGAGCAAATAACGGAGGGACATCTCCTGTTACTTCATAACTTGTTGGATTGTTCTTTTCATCTACGTTAAATTTGATTTTAAAATCTTCGTAGTTAAAATAAGTACTCAAGTTTTCTTCGTTTGGCTGAATATTATTTGCTTTCGCAACTTCATCAACCATTTTCAGATTTGTTAATCCCCAATTCCCGTTTACTTTTTCATAAAGAGTAATTGGTGCTACATAGCTTCCGTCATCTGTGTTATCGCATCCGATTGCAAAAAAACACATCATAAAAGCTAGCCAATAAAGACTTTTACATTTCATAAATTTTTGGTTTTTGTTAGTTTGTTATCCCCTTCAAAAGGATACAGCGAAACTAGACGTTAAATAAATCCTAAAAAAAAAATCTGATAAAAATCAAGATGAAATTCAAACAATAAAAAACACAACTAACTAATAATCAATATTTTATATTTTTACTAACAAGTAAAAAATCAAGACGCTGTTTAGATGAAAATCGGCTATTTTTTAATGGTAAAAATGACAATATGTAAAATAATCATGATATTTTTTTCACTATGCATATATATAACTAGTTTTTATTGTATAATTGCAAATAAATTACCTGTTTTTAACATTTACAGCTTATTTTCACCCAGAAAATCCCCTTTCAAAGCTATCTTATTAAACAATTTACAAGATTCTAAAAAAACAGGTTTAGCTTAATCTCAAACTTATTCTTAATTTTAAATCGAATTAACTAACTATATCAATCAACCAATCTTTTCCCTAAACCAAAACAAAATCATGCGAAGAATATTGATGCTGCTTTTCTTCTTAGGAGGTTTTTCTCTTGCTGCGAAAGAGAACAATCCTTATTTAGAAGAATTAGATCAGGTTCTCTTGAAAAAAGACATTTACCTGAAACAGAAATATCGAAAAATAGAAGCTTTAAAGAAAAGCGTATCTAAATTTACCCTTAGTCAAAACAACGAAGAGCTTTATAATTGCTATATGTCATTGTTTGATGAATACAAATCTTTTAAGTACGACTCTGCATATTATTATTTAGAGCAGTCCAAAATCAAGGCTAAGATTCTAAAAGATCCAAAGTTTTTATCTAAAAGCCGAATCAAAGAAGGCTTTGTGCTTTTATCTTCTGGGCTTTTTAAAGAAGCAATTGACACACTAAATGTTATAGACGATACCAAACTGGATCAAAGAAATAAATTTGAATATTATAACATAAAAGCTCGTGCTTACTACGATTTAGCCGATTACAACCGTGATCAGCGCTTTAATATTCATTATGTACAGCAAGGAAATCATTTCTTAAAGAAAGCTTTAGAATTAATCGGAACCAATACGAATGAATATTGGGCTGCCGAAAGCCTAAAACGCTTGAAACAACAAGATTGGCGCGGTGCCGAATTCGCTTTCAGTTATTGGATTAACAACTACAATCTTCCGCCAGATTATTACGGAATTGCGACTTCCAGTCTCGGATATATTTATTCTGAACGGGGTTATACCAAAAAAGCCATTCAATATTTGGCTCTTGCCGCCATTGCCGATGTTAAAAATGCGACGAAAGAAACCGTTGCACTCCGAAATTTAGCCAATGAACTTTTTAAAATGGGGTATTTGGATAAAGCAAACGAGTACATCAATATTGCAATGGATGATGCTACGTTTTATAATGCAAGACATCGAAAAATTGAGATTTCGTCGATTTTACCTATTATCGAAAAAGCGCAATTAAATAATGTAAAAGACAAAAATGACAAACTAGAGAAGATTATTATTCTTTTGACGATCTTAACGGTTATCATTTTCGTTTTCCTTGGCATAATTTTCAAACAATTAAAAGAAAAGAACAAAGCCAGAAAAATTATGGCCGATTCGTACTTGCAGTTGCAGGAAATGAATGTGAGTTTGAGCGAAGCCAATGCCATTAAAGAAGAATATATTACCTATTTTATTAAGGCAACATCGGCCTTCATTAATAAAATAGACCATATACAGAAAAGTACGTTGCATAAAATCATCACTAAAAAAACAGATGAAGTTATTGCGAGTTTAAAACGTTACAATGTAAAAGAAGAACGCGAGAATCTCTTCCATCAATTTGATGAAATCTTCTTGAAATTGTTCCCTACATTCGTAACAGATTTTAATAAATTATTCCCGAACGATCATAAATGCATTGTCAAAAAAGGCGAACTTTTAAATACCGAATTGCGAATTTTTGCTTTATACAGATTAGGAATCCAAGACAGCAATCAAATGGCCGAATTTCTTGAACTTTCTGTAGCTACAATTTATACATACAAAACGAGAATTAAAAGTAAATCCGACTTTAAAGATACTTTTGAACAGAAGATTATGGAAATTAAGACGATTTAATTTTGTGCTCCTGCAAGGTTTTCAAAACCTTGTAGGTCTTATAATATTTATTATAACCCATCTTAAAAACATTCAATACCTACAAGGTTTTGAAAACCTTGCAGGAAAAAACGCCACGAATTCACGAATTTTTATTTAAAATGATGCGTGAAATTTATGCGGGTCAATTACACGAATAGATAATAAAAAATAATTCGTGAATTCGTGGCTAAAAAAATTATTCCACTGATTCCAATTGCAAAATTGTATTTTGATAAATCTTACTTAGCGAAAATAACTGCTCTGCAAAAATCATTACGGCAATTGGAACAAAGAAAAATGCGATTAAATCTTCTTCATATAGAAAATAAGTTGAGATCAAGGCTATACGAGCATATTCTAGATAATAAATCCATTTACGCTGTTCTAGCAAAGCGCCACAATTGATTAAAGTTATAATGACCAGCGAAAGCACAAATATTTTATCGTAGCTTTCTAAATAATCAAAATAATAAGTGAAAATGGTTAAAATAAACGTACAAAACCCTAATTGAATATAAAGGTAATTCTTAAACCGAAGTCGTTGGTTTGGAGCTGTTTTATCCTGAAGAAAACGTTTTTCTAAAGTTGGTCGAATATCCTGATCCATATCGGCTGGACTTCCGAAGATAGCATTCCATCTGGCTTTGAATCCACTGGAGCGTTTCCATAATTCGTAGATTTCGAAGTAATAATGAAAATGTTGCCATAAGAAACTGTAGCTTTTCAAAGGATGCGTCAATCCGTATTTTGGTTTTTCTTCTTCCGTTTGGAAAGTTCCAAAAAGGCGATCCCAAAAAGTGAACATATCTCCGTAATTTTTGTCCAAATATTTTTCATCAGAAGCATGATGCACTCCATGAACAGAAGGTGTTACAAAAACATATTCTAACCATTTTATTTTACCAATAAGTTGTGTATGTGTGAAGAAAGAGTAAGCACCGTGAACAATCAACATTGTAATAACCATTTTAGGATGAAAGCCAATTAATGGCAAAATACACCAAAATCCCGTTCTAATAATGGCTTGAAATGTCGTAATTCTAGCTGCAGCTGTAAAATTAAATTCTTCGCTATGATGATGCACAATATGCGCAGCCCAGAAAAAATTGACTTCGTGTCCTAATCGATGGTACCAATACCAAACGAAATCTGTAGCAAGAATTAGTGCAAACCAAACTAAAGCATTACTCGGAATCTCAAATATTCTATAATCGTCATAAATCAAATAATACAATTGGTAAAAACTCGCCGCAACAAATAAGTTAATCAAACGCTCTGCAATTCCGATGGAAATATTGGAAACAGAACTTTCATAGTTAAAAATTTCAGGCCTTTTTCTGCGTTGAGCAAGCTTATATTCCAAAAATAAAAAAAGAAAAAAGGCCGGCATGGCAAATGCTAGAAAATTGATGTTTTTCATTTTGTATGATACTTTTCGATTCTAAAAAATTATAATTACTAGTTCAAACGAAAAAGACACTTCCATCAATTACGTTTTTAGCAGACAAAAAACGTAATCAACGAAAATGATCTTTTACGAACTAAACCTGATTTTTAATTTTGCTTAAATAAAGGTGCTTCCAGTGCCACTTCTTTAACCGATTGTGTTTCGGCTACTTTTTTCAAAGCAATAATATAAGCAGCAATACGAGGCGTTACATTGTGTTTTACTGCAACTCTAAAAACAGTTTCAAAACCTTTCTCTAAAATATCTTCCAGACGTTTATTGATCTGGTGAATTCTCCAAGACTCCAAAAGCGAATTCTGAAGCCATTCGAAATAAGAAACGGTAACACCACCAGCATTGGCTAAAATATCAGGAACAACTAATATATTTTTATCATGTAAAATTTGATCTGCATCTGAAGCAACTGGACCATTGGCGCCTTCAACGATAATTCTGGCTTGAATATCTCCAGCATTTTTCTGCGTAATAACATCTTCTTTTGCAGCCGGAATCAAAACATCAACATCTAAAAGCAATAAATCCTCATGTTTTATAGCAACCGAATTCGGATAACCTTTTATCGTTTTGTTATTCAGATTATAATACAAGATCAATTCTGGAATATTAATTCCGTTCGGATTGTAAAATGCTTCTGAAACATCACTTACAGCTACAATCTTCACTCCTTTTTCATGAAGAAACAAAGCAGAATGCAATCCAACATTTCCAAAACCTTGAATTGCTGCCGTAGCTCTTGCAGGTCTGATTTTTAGTTTTTGAAGCGCCAAAAGCGTAATAATACTCACTCCTCTTCCAGTAGCTTCTACTCTGCCTAAAGATCCACCAGAATGAAGATGTTTTCCTGTAACTACAGCATGAATTGGTCTTCCGTGCAATAACGAAAATTCATCCATTAACCAACCCATTTCGTCTGGGCCAGTTCCCATATCTGGAGCAGGAACATCCTTTTCTGGTCCGAAAATATCGGATAAAGCTTTGGTGTAAGCTCTTGTGATTTTTTCTAATTCTGTTTTAGAATGATTTCTCGGATCGCAAATAATGCCGCCTTTAGCACCACCAAAGGGAATTCCAGTTACAGCAGATTTCCAGGTCATCCAGGCGGCAAGTGCCTTTACTTCGTCCAAGTTTACAGCAGTATCGTAACGAATTCCACCTTTTGAAGGACCTAAAGCTGTATTGTGAATTACGCGGTATCCTTCGAAGTTCTGAACATTTCCATTATCTAATGTAATAGAAAAATTTACTGTGATTTGTTTTTCTGGGCGTTGCAATTTTTGTCTGATAGAATCATCTAAATTCAAAATATCTGCAGCGATATTAAAGCGATCAATCATCGATTGAAACGGATTGTGTTTTATAATTTCTGAACTCATAATATATAGTGTTAGGTTTGGGTTATCTTTTTATTTTTATTGATCTTCTTCTCTTTTGAAGACGCGTTCTCTTTTATTATTCAAATTCGATGCAACACGGAATCTTGATTAGGCAACGGCGCATCAAAATTTTCATATTTCTGTTGGTTCTCATATCTTGATTTTTTAATGATTCAAAAAAAAGCCTTTCATGGTGCAATGAAAGGCTAAAAAAAAAAATAACTAACAAGTACTTTCTCTATTAACGCCATTTCAAAACGTGATTCATCAGGCAGCACATCGCAAAGCAGCATGGAAAAGACGTTCTTATATTTTGACTATAGTTTTTCATTGTTGAGACAAAGCTACAAAAATATATTTATAAATTCTATAGAATTAGTAGAGTTAATTTGAAAGATTTTTAATTTACTTACAAAAACAACTGTAAACTAAAGGTTTATGAACTAAAAAAATTACTGTAATTGCGATAAAAATATGAAAACAACTGCCATAAGAGCCAAAAACAAACCTAAAATATTGATTTTGGAAAGCTTTTCCTTGAAGAAAAAAGCACCAATAAGAGTTCCAAAAATAATTACGCCCATATTCATTCCTGCAAAGACCGTTGACGGATTTTCTGCAAATGCTTTATGAGCCTTTAAGTAGAATAATATATTTCCGAAGTTAAAAACGCCGACCAATATTCCAAAAGGAATGCTTTTTAAAACAAAATTTTCCTTTGGTATAAAGAACTTGTAAATCACTATAAGAATAGAAACAGCAAAAGCAATTAGAAATACAAAAAACAAAGATGTTGTATAAGGGACAACTGTATATAAGGCTATTTTCTTAAAAAGAATATCAATAACTCCAAAACCAAGTAAAACTGTTGCTGGATAAATCCATTTGTTTTCTGCGTTGTCCGCTGGCTTTTTTAAAATGAACAAAAGTGCAGCAAAACCAACTAGAACTCCTATAACTTTATAAGTATTAAATCCTTCATTAAACAAAAGCCAAGCTGCTAGAATAGGAATAAATAACGACAATCTTTGTGCTGCATCTGTCTTTGCAATTCCCATATACTTTATAGAAAGTGCTAAAAACAGAAATAAAATCGGAAGTAAAATTCCAACAGAAGTGTAGATTTCTAATGGCGCATTATTGTCTAATGCATTTAGATCTGGCGCAAAAGTAAGGTAACAAAGCGTAATCGCAGCGATATAATTAAACGAAATAATTTGTGATGGATTAGCATTATATTTTCTAGAAATTTTGAATATAACACCTACAATAACACTGCAAAGAATACTTAATATAAGGAATAACATAAATTTATTTTTGGATTGTAAAAGTAGCTATTGTAAAATAAAAAAGTCCAGCCGGTTTTAAAAAACCAGCTAGACCAGATTATATTTTAATATTATGTTTTTAAAATTTACTAATATAACTTCCGTAAATATCTCTAAACTGACTTCCTTTTGCAAAACGGTCTTTGCTCAGTTTCTTATATTCTACCAATCCCCAAAGAATAAATTCTTTCATAAAATAAACATCTTCTTTTGCCAATTGAGGTTGATATTTTTTTAATAACTCATCTAATGGCGTTACTTCATCTAAAATACTTTTGTATTCTTTGTCTGAAGCATCATCCAATAATTCGAAACCACTTTCCGCGAAAAACCATTCTACCACATCAGAGTATGGCGTTTTTTCGTCTGGTTTTTCCAATTTTTCGATTTTAGGAAAATATTCAGGGAATAAAGTTCTGATTGCAGAACCAATTAAGCTTTCGGCCACAACATCGGCTCCCTCCTGCTCTCCTTCATAAACCAATTCTACTTTACCTGTAATTGCTGGAATGATTCCCACAAAGTCCGATAAACGTAATGTTGTCTTATCAACTCCCGAAATCAAAGCGCGACGCTCGGCTGTACTAATTAAATTTTCGAAGGCCGTAATACTCATTCTGGCGCTCACACCACTTTTATTGTCAATGTATTCGCTTTCGCGTGCTTCAAAACTAATTTGTTCTAAAATATCTCTCGCTAAACTCGGAACATATACAACATCAGTCTGATTTTGATCTAATTTAGACTCTTGCTCAGTAATTGTTCGTGCAATCTCGATACTTTCCGGATAATGCGTTAGAATTTGTGAACCAATTCTATCTTTTAAAGGTGTTACAATACTTCCTCTGTTGGTATAATCTTCTGGATTTGCAGTGAAAACAAATTGCATATCTAAAGGCATTCTCAATTTGAAACCTCTAATCTGAATATCACCTTCCTGCAATATGTTGAATAACGCTACTTGAATTCTGGCTTGCAAATCTGGCAATTCATTAATAACAAAAATACAGCGATTCGCTCTCGGAATCATTCCGAAGTGGATTACACGATCATCTGCGTACGACAACTTCAAATTTGCCGCTTTTATCGGATCGACATCACCAATTAAATCGGCAACCGTTACGTCTGGAGTTGCCAATTTTTCGAAGAAACGTTCGCTTCTGTGCAACCATGAAATCGGTGTTTCATCTCCTTTTTCAGCAATTAAATCTTTTGCAAAACGAGAAATTGGATTTAACGGATCGTCGTTAATTTCTGAACCTTCAACAAACGGAATATATTCGTCTAATAATTCTACCATTTTGCGCGCCAAACGTGTTTTAGCCTGACCGCGAAGTCCTAATAGATTAATATTATGACGAGATAAAATTGCGCGCTCCAATTCTGGAATTACGGTATTCTCAAATCCATGAACGCCTTCAAAAACAGGTTTTCCCGATTTGATTTTTTCACGAAGATTATTTCGCAATTCATCCTTAATGCTTGTAGTTTTATATCCAGTGGCTTTTAATTGACCTAATGTCTTTATAGTATTTATTTCCATTGTGTTGAAATATAGTTTGTTTATTTATTTTTTAATGACAATGCTTTGTGTCATTACTGTGCTTAGACGCACTGCGGTGCGTCTCTACAATATACGCAACGTTTATATGCGTATGCAAAGAAACCTTAGAATCTTAGCATCTTAGAACCTTAGCAACTTTACTTAATCCTCTTCTTCCTATTAGCTTCGTAATCTTCAAAAATCATTTCACCCAAACCTTTAATTCCGGTATAAAATGCTTTTCCTTGATTAGCCTCAGTAAACTGATTCACAAAACGCTGTAAATACGGATCTCTAGCAATCATAAAAGTCGTAATCGGAATATGAAGCTTTCTTGCCTGCTGTGCCTGTGTGTAGCATTTATCGACAATATATTCATCTAAACCATTACTATTCATATAATAAGAACCATCACGTTCGCGAACACAGCTTGGTTTTCCGTCTGTAATCATAAAAATCTGTTTGTTGGTATTACGCTTTCTGCGTAGAATATCCATCGCCAATTGCAAACCTGCAACTGTATTAGTATGATAAGGTCCAACTTGCAAATAAGGCAAATCTTTAATCGGAATTGTCCAGGCATCATTACCAAAAACCAATATATCTAAGGTATCTTTTGGGTATCTTGTTGTAATTAATTCAGCCAATGCCATAGCCACTTTTTTTGCAGGAGTTATTCGGTCTTCACCATACAAAATCATACTGTGACTAATATCGATCATCAAAACCGTACTCATTTGCGCTTTGTATTGGGCGTCTTCTACGATCAAATCATTTTCAGTGAGCATAAAACTTTCGACACCATTATTAACCTGAGCATTTCGAAGACTTTCAGTTAAAGAAATTCTTTCTAAACTGTCTCCAAAATTATATTCACGGAATTCTCCCGTGTGCTCATCGCCACTTCCCGCATATTTTGTTTTATGATTACCGCTCCCAGATTTTTTCAAGTTTCCAAAAATCTGATCTAAAGCTTGCTGTCTAATGGCTCTTTCGGTCTTTGCAGTAATTCCGAAACCAGAACTTCCATCTCCTTTTACTTCATCTCTAATGTATCCTTTCTTTTTCAGATCTTCAATAAAGTCGTCAATTGTATAATTTTCGTCTGTAAGTTTGTATTCTTTGTCCAGTTCCCGAAGCCAGTTTATTGCTTCATCAAAATCGCCCGAAGTATAGGTGATTAACTCTTTAAAAATCGTAAAAAGTTTGTCAAACGGAGACTGAAAAGGAGCTTCGTAAGTCTTAAAATAAAAGCCTTTTTTAAATTCGTTTTTCATAAATCTAAAATTACATCTTTTTAGAATTATGAAAAACGAATCGTTTATTAATTTTTAGTTAAAATATTTAACCAAAATCTGCTGCTAACAGTGTTAGATATAATAATTATTCAAACTTTCCGTCTACATAATACCAAGCACCATTTTCGAATTTAAAAGTAGAGAATTCGTAATGTACTTGCGGATTATTGTTTGAATCTAAAAAATAAGCTTTGAATTCCACCGTATTTTCAGTAAAACTCAATATTTCGAGTTTCTGCCATTTATTAGAAACGGCCCATCTTAAAATTTCAGCTTTTGAATAGTATTTTCTTTCAGAAACATGAGTTGTTTCCATAAGATAATCGGCATCGTGAGTTGCATACGCCGAATATCTAGATCGCATTAAAGCCAATGCTGAAGGGGCTTTTTGATTGCCACTTAAATACAATCCGCAGCAGTTTTCAAAAAGCAATCCTGTATCGCAGAAACATTTTTTATTCTCCATCAACTGGTTCTTCTCCATTAATTTTTACATGAAGTTGATTCAACAAAACCTGATAACGAGTGATTTCTCTCACCTCTTCATCTTCTTCAGCAAAATCAATCATTTCGTCAAGTGTTTCGCTTACTTCCAATAATTTATTGTTTGCTTCTCTATCGTTTTTCGCAGCAATCAAATCAATGATTTCCTGTACGTTTGCTTTTAGTGTTTCGAATTTTGAATTCATATGGTTTTGTGTTTTATTTTTTGCCACAGATTAAAGGATTAAAAATGATTTTTTATAATTCAAAAAAATATAATCTGTGTAAATCCTTTAATCTATGGCAAAATTTTTCTTTTAATTGTCTTCGTTTTTACTTTCGTTGAATTTCTTTACGATTTCCTTTAATTTTTCTTTTCTTGCAATTTCTGCTTGTTTGGCTTTTGCCTGGGCTTTGTGCAATTTATCATTGTGCTTTTTGATGTTCCTTTCGTTATTACGTCCCATTACACTTCTCTTTTAATTTGTTCTAACGTTTTTTCAGTAAAAATCAATTCGTTGATAATTTGTTTTCGCAAATCATCAATATCGTCATAGTCAAAATGTTTTGCCCAATTGGTCAGCTGCTGTAGGTTTCTAATCTGTTTCAACCGTTTTGTGGTTTCAGAACTCGTTCTTAAAACTGCTTTTCCGTCATATTCAGGATTATTTTTGTGCTCGTAATTGGCAAGGTTGTTTTCAAAATCGGCTTTAATATAGTAGAGCTTTTCTTCGGCATTATCAGGATAAAATTCTTCCCACTTTGCAAAACCAATTTTAGTTTTTGATTCCGTTTCTGGATTTCGGGCAATTAAACGCCATTTACTATTGGCCAATCTTCCCCAATGATTCGAAACGCGATACATTCCTTCTTCTGTATAATAATAGGTACTTCCTGCTTTGCTTTCAAATTGTTTTTTCAATCCTTGAATTGAATTTGCAAGTACTTCATTAAAAGCACAAAACGTATTTTTAAAAGAATTAGGATGTGGTTTAAAGTTTTTTTGCATGTGCAAATATACTCAGATTACAGCGAACTCCCTAAAACATTAATTGCTTACCTTTGTTCCTTTAATTCAAAACAAAAAAATCATGTCTAAAGATTTAGAACAAAATATGCCTCAAAAAGGAGTTTTTACTGGCATTATCGAAAAAGATGAAAATAATAATTATTTCTGTGGCGTATATCTTTTAGACTACAAAATGGTTCAAGCTAAATTTAAAGAAGGCGATTGGATTACAATAAAGTCTGTTATTGAAAACCCAAGCGACATGAGCTACGATAAATACCCTAAAAAATCAAGGAACTTCGATAAAGCAAATCATAAACCGGAAAACTAAAGTTAGTTATAAGTTATGAATTATGAGTTATGAGTTTTAATCTACGAATTCATAATTCATAATTAATAATTCATAATTCATAATTCAAAAAGAATATTTTTTCGATCAAAACTGAAAAGTTAAAAAAAAGTGTACCTTTGCAAAAAATTTGTCGATTTGAACTAAAACAAAACGATTTCAAACTAATAGACAAGTAGTTACCTTTTATTTATGAAAAAAATAGTTGAATACCGCAAGTTACTAAACGTAGAAAAAACTGCAGAGTTAAAAGATTTAAAGACAATTTATCGTAATGCGATGAAAGAATCTCATCCTGATAAATTTGTGGGAAATGAAGCTGGTTTAAAAGAAGCAGAAGAAAAAAGTAAAACGATTATCGAAGCTTACCACTTTTTAGTAAGTATTCACCCTGATACTATCAAACTTAATTTACCTGAGTACACAGAAACAATTTCAACTTGTTCTATCACAGATTATAAATTTGTTGAAGGTCGTTTAATTATTGACTTTTCTAACGGAAGTGTTTACGAATACATTAGTGTTCCAAAAGCAACTTACGTAAAAATGGTAAATGCAGATTCTCCAGCAAGATTCGCTAAAAGACATATATTAAACTCTTTTACTTGGAGAAAGAAAACAAATCAAGAATAATTTTTATTCTACTATATTTTACAAAAAAGCACTCTATTAAACGAGTGCTTTTTTTATGCCTAAAATTCAAATATTTGAACACAGATAGTCCAAATAAGTTTCTTATTAAGAGTTTTTGATCAAATTAGACCAACAAACATGCTGATTTCATGCATTTTAAGACAAAAAAAACTATAACAAAATTTTAGGTTACAAAATTCTGTATGTTTTATAATTTTAGATACTTTTGTTGCACAAATCAATTAACTAATTAATTTTTTATAATGAAAAAAATACTTTTTGTACTTACAGCTTCTGCAGCTATCATTTCTTGCAGTAAAGTTAAAGATGGAGAATACCTTATTACTGGTACTGCTACAGGAATTGAAAATGGAAAAACTATTATCTTGCAAGGTCAGGATCCTGCTACAAGAATGCCAGTTTCTCTTGATACAGTAAAAGTTGAAAACGGAAAATTTGAAATTAAAGGAAAAGTTACTGAACCAGCTTTCCATACATTAATATTACAAGGTGCTAACGGACCTATCCCATTTATCTTAGAAACTGGGGAAATTAAAATTGCTATTGATAAAGATAGTATCCACAAATCTAAAATTTCTGGAACTTACAACAATGATGAGTACGTAACTTTCATGGAAGAAATGAACAAAACTCAAAAAAGTTTAATTGATTTCCAGAAAAAGAACAACGACAAAATGAAACAAGCTCAACAAGCTCAAGATACAGCAACTATCAATGGCTTGATGAAACAGTACATGGAAATCCAAAAAGAAGTACAAGACGGTAGCAAAAAGAAATATTTAGCTTATGCTGAAAATCACCCAAAATCTTTCATTACAGCTTTAATTATTCAAAGTTTATTGAATGATCCAACTGCTGATATGAAAAAATTAGAAGGTCTTTACAATGGTTTAGATGAGTCTATAAAAAATACTGCTCCAGGAAAAGAAATCAAAACTAGATTTGGTCAAGCAAAAATGCCATCAGTTGGTGCTACAGCTCCAGCGGTAGGTAGCGGTAAATGAAGAGCAGATTTTTCGGCTCCGAATCCAGAAGGAAAAATGGTTTCGCTTAAAGAAAGTCTAGGAAAAGCAACTATTGTAGATTTCTGGGCATCATGGTGCGGACCATGCAGACAGGAAAATCCGCATATTGTGGCTTTATACAAAGAATTTCATTCTAAAGGATTAAACATTATCGGGGTATCTCTTGATAAAGATGCTGCAAAATGGAAAGAAGCTATTGCAAAAGATGGTTTAACTTGGACTCAGGTTTCTAATCTAAAATTTTGGGATGAACCAATTGCAAGACAATATAATGTTGAAGCAATTCCTGCAACTTTTATTCTTGATGCATCAGGAAAAGTAGTTGCGCAAGATTTAAGAGGCGATGAATTAAAAGCAAAAATTCAAGAATTGCTAGCAAAATAATCTTCTATTTAAAATAATAAAAAATCTCCCTCGTGGAGATTTTTTTGTTTTATGACATATTGCCTTAAAAACAGAAGCTCGTCTTAAAAAGGTTATTTACAATGACAATTTTTAAACTGCCTGCTTTTTTTCGATTAGAAAAAGACAATTACAAATCAAGATTAAATTAGAAATTATATTCTCAATATTCCGTCTAAGACATCAATAAAAGTAATGCCTGGCAACTTTATTGAAGAAAAAATCCAAAGTAAAAACCATAGACAACACTTAAGAATATTCTTTCTTTCGTGAAATTTTAAAAAAAAACTAAATTTAGCTTGTTTTTATTTTATTCAATTCCAGATAATTAAAAAATAACTTTAAAATAACTTAAAATTAAGTCGTTTTTTTGTTTGGAAATGTAGAAAACGTTGCTATCTTTGCCACCGCTAAGAACAACAAAGCACAATAAGCTGAGATCGGGGAGATACTCAAGCGGCCAACGAGGGCAGACTGTAAATCTGCTGTGTGAACTTCGCAGGTTCGAATCCTGCTCTCCCCACGGAAAGGCCTAAAAGGCGGAAAACTTAAAGTTTTCAATCTTTTCAAAAAGCCACAAAAAATGTCTGAAGACCTGCAAATTCAACGATTTGCAGGTTTTTTTTATTTTAGGCCTATTTTCAATATTTATAAATCCTCACAAAATTAAAGGTGCAGAATCGGTGCACTTTCCGGCGCGCTGAAAAGTGCACCAGAAACAGTAAAAATCCCTTATATTACAGGGGTTAACGAGATTAACGACTTGATTTGGCAGTAATATTATTCTACATTTATTAATTTAAAAAGTAGGATTATGTTGGAAAGCAGTTTTGGTTTGGGATTCTTTTTAAAAAGACCCAAAATAGAAAGTAAAGAATGGATCGTATATTTCAGAATAACTGTTGACGGTATCCGTAAGGAAAGCTCAACGAAAAGAAAATGGGATAATACACGATGGGATCAAAGGTTCGAAAGAGCGGTCGGCTCAAAGGAAGATGCAAAGTCGCTGAACTTCTTTTTGGATTCGCTGACTTTAAAAATCAATGAAATCAAAACCGAAATGATGTACAGCGGCAAAACCATAACCGCTGAGAAAATTATGGACGAGGTTCTGGGAAGGACAGCGCCAAAGATTAAGGTGCTCGAAGAATTTCAAAAGCATAATGATGAAATGGAGGCGCTTCTTGGAAAAGGCTATGCAAAAGGCACCCTTGACCGGTTTACCATTACTAAAAACCATTTGACTGCTTTTATAAAATTCAAGCTAAAAAAGCACGATCTTGAATTTGCGGATTTGAATCTCGAGTTTGTAAAGGACTTCGAGTTTTACCTTAGAACTGTACGAGACTGCAGCAACAACACAACCCTAAAGTATATTGCAAATTTCAAAAAGATTGTAATCCGCGCCATTGATAAGGAATTAATCACCAAGGACCCATTTAAGAACTTTAAGGGACGTAAAACAAAACTGGTAAAAAAACCACTCACCGCACAGGAATTGTACGAACTTGAAAGTCATTATTTCACAACTGACAGGCTCAATGTCGTAAGGGATGTATTTGTCTTCCAATGCTACACTGGCCTGGCATACATAGACGCTTATCAATTAAAGAAAACTGATATCAAAGAAGGCATTGATGGGAATCTATGGATTATGTCCGAAAGGCAGAAAACAAACTCATCATTTAATGTACCTCTTCTTCCCCAAGCACTGAAAATAGTTGAAAAATATAAAGAGCACCCGCTGTGTATCCAGCGTGGAACCGTGCTTCCTGTTTCATCCAACCAGAAAATGAATGAGTATCTAAAAGAGGTGGCAGTCTTGTGTGGCTTTCCTTTTACATTAAACACGCATATGGCCCGCCGTACTTTTGGAAGCACTGTGACATTAAATAACAACGTCCCTATTAATGTAGTTAAAGAACTGCTGGGTCATGCATCGGTAAAACAGACTGAGGCATATGCTATAACTGAGCAGGCTACAATCGGTCGTGAAATGTCTATTCTGAATAAAAAGCTGAACAAAAACGCTTCCAAGATTTCAAAACCAGATTTAGCGGTTCTCGGAAGACTTGAAAAAGAAATCCAGGCAATTAAAAAGAAATACAACATAACTTCTTGAAACTTGCTTTCATATCGTAATTAAAATCAGAGAGGCTATCTCAACAATTCTGAGATAGCCTCTTTTTATATAGTTTAACTACACTTTTATAACCCGGATGATAAGACGGGCTGTATTTAATATAACCTAAATCCTGCAGCTGTTTAAAATATTTGTGATAAGTCGGCAGTGTATTTACATGCGCCGTTTCCATAATTTTACTTCGGCTGACTTGTATCCTCCTACCCTGCCCCTGTCTGTAACCCAATCCTAATATTGCCGTTAAAATTGACAAATGCCACACATTAAGCTTTGGATCAGCAATATAAACTGAAAGATATTCCATGATATTGCTTTCTTTTAATTTCTTAGTCTTTTTCATCCCTAAAAAGTTTTTGAATATCTTCTCTATTGTAATAATAGGATCCAAGCACTTTCTTAAAACGTACTTTTTGGGATGTTCTAAGAGTCTGAACAGATCCGGCAGAAATGTCGAGCATCCTGCGGACAGCCTTACTTTTCAGCCACTCAGATTCCCTTTCAATAATTTCAGCATTAAAAGCTTCCGAAACCGCATTACGGATTGTATCGGTCATTAACAGTCCAAACTGCCTTAAATCGTCTTTCGTTATAAGTTCTTCCATAAAATACCGGCTTAATACGTTACAAAAAATTAAATCATATACTTAAAAAGATCATCGTCATTCCTAAAAAATTGCCGCAAAGCTTATTCCAGATAAAAATAAACACTGCTTCTTTTGTTCTTATTCTTTGTCGGGACATAAATAAGATAACCGTAATCATCTAATTCGCGCATGCATTTATGATAAGTTTTTGGAGATACGACCTTAGCGATATTCTGGATTTCAATACTGTATGCCTGTATTGGGTTTATAAAATTCCTGTTTGCCCGAAATTGAAGCAGGGCGGCAAAAATTGCAATGTGAGTTGTGCTGATTCTGAAATCATTTTCAATTGCCTGAAAAAATCCCGATAAAAGCTTAAGATTTTCCATAACTGTATAAGATAAATAAACATCACATATGATGAGATTTTTTTGCGGTCTGAGTCTCAATATTGTGCTGTGGTTTCAGCAGCGGGCTAATTTTACAGCCGCTTTTAATTTCTGCCAGACTAAGTTTCTGCATTCTGTCATTATAAAAATTCAAGGTTTTAAACCGTGGATTTGCTTCCAAAAAAACCTTCATTTCTCTCCCTTGTATCATAAGAACAACTTCTTCCCTCTTCCCCTTTTTCAAAGAATCGACCAGGGATTCGAATGTCTCATAGTCATCATTTTTAAGAGGAACAGTCCTTAAAGCATCGCTTACATTGTATCCATACGATTCTGGAAATTCATGTATTCTATAATTGTCAATAAGATCCCTGTCGTTGAAGTTAAACTGTTTCCAAGTTCCTCTTTTTAGAACTGCTCTTCCCGCAAGCATTTCGTATGCTTCAGCTGCACTAAAGTCCTCAGATTTTTCATTCTTAAAGTAGTGAACGCTGCGACTGGATGGCGATGAATCTGTATGAAGAATTGATCTGAATCCATCAAATTGATAGGCCCCTTGCGCATCTTTTACAAATTGAAGTGAATGTTCAAGCCGCTCATTTTCTGAGATGTGATAAGAAACAGGAACAGTAAAATTTAACAGCTGTTCCTGCATATTCGCCAATACTTTGCCATAAGCCTCATGAAAACCGCATTTTATCAGCTGGTCTTCCAACGTCTTTTTGTTTAATTCCAGATCTCTAAGATAATCCCGCTTATCTATCCTTTGAAAAGCGACAGCACTAAGCGCTTCATTTACAAGCCTAACAATGATATTGGGATAGACTTGATGCTTCAATTTATTATATTCATGCTTAAGAAACCTGACAGTTATTTTTTCATCTACAGCTTTCGTCTTTTCATATTTAAAAAGCAGCATCTTAAAAAATTTCAGTTTCTCTATTCCAAAAGAGCGTTCTATCTGCGGGCTGTTCTGAAATAAAAATTTTAATTTTTCTTCCTTGGACTGCCAGACTTTTATCTCATTTTCTACTCGATTGTTTTCAGAAGACATAACTCAGTTTTAATTTATTTAACCACCTTAAACCGATCTGCCCGCTTTTTTTGAACGGGAATTACTTTTTTTTTCTTTCTGAGAGGTCTCATCGGAATTGTCAGCCAGGTCTGCGCTCTTTCCTTTGGACTGCGACTGCTTCTCGTTCTTGCTTTCACGGTCATTTATTCTCTGCAGAGAAGAATCATAAACCTTAATAGTCTTAAACTGGGGATTAGCTTCCACAAACTGTTTTCTCTCCTCTCCTCCCACCACAAAAGTTACGGACTGCAGATTGCCTTTTTTCAGAGAGTTCATCAGATCTTCCTTGTACTGAGGTGTCAGAAGTTCTTTTATCGAATGCTTTTCCAGCGAAGCTTCCAGATCATATCCATAGTTCTGATGATAATGCTGAAGTTTAAAATTTCCACGGTCGTCACTTTCTTTGAAGTCCATACGAATCCAGCAATTATAGGCTTCACCGTCCTTATTCTTTAAATCCTTATTGACCGATCTGCCCTCCATCAAATTATACGCCTCTTTGAGAGTAATGCTGGTATTGTCATTATTAATATAAAAAGTCTGTTCCAATCCCGGCTTATTATCTTCTTTCTGGAGATTAACCTGATAGGAATTGAAAAAATACATATCGCTCTGGTCGGACTTTTTAAAATTCAGTTCAACGGTGACTGTATCTTTGTTAGAGACACCATTGTTCATAATACCAGTATGCATCAATTTAAAGCCCTTATCCCCTTTCTGAATATTCTCTCTTAATTCAGCATCAAAAGTTTCTCCGAATCCAGTATATTTTAACTGGTCTTTCAGATACTGTACATTTTTCTCGTTCATGATATTCACATTTAAAATTAGTACTGATTATAGGTTACCCAGTATTTCAAGATTTACCAGGTGCCTGTTTTTTATGTTAAGTTCCAGATGCCTGCCTCCATTTTTCTCAAAGACCTGCATTGTGAATTTCTTCTTTTCCGGTATCGTAAATTTAGCTATGGCAAATACTACTGTAGTTTCAGATTTATCGGAAATCCTGCTAAATTCTCCGGTGCATAAAAGCGGTGTCAATTCTATTTCCTGAGCTGCAGTTCTTTTGGATTTTTTCTGGTCTCGGATAAAAAAACGAAGCTGATCCACATCGTAATTAATTCTGGAATCATTCCCTAAAAACACTCTGAAATACATCACGTCCTGATGAATAAATATGCCGTCAACCTTAAACTCAATTTCTGCATTTTTTGAAACCAGTCCACTTACCTTATTTTTCTTTGATAGAGCAAGCAGAGCATATTCTTTTATTTCTTTCTGGTTCTCGTTCTCAAGGGAAAACAGCAGCGATTTATCGTCACCAATTCGTAACCGTGCATCCACATTTAATGTAGGACACAGATCATCAAAATTTAAAATGAAACTGTAAAGATTACCGTCGGAAGTTACAACAGTCAGGTTAGTCTGCGGAAAATTCTGCTTTCCAGCTTTAAGAAGCAGTATATTTTCCACTCCTTTAGCTTTCTGCACCAGAACATCACGGCTTCCGACATCCAGGCTTTTTACCGCATACGGAAATAAAATGCTGGTGGTTTTTGAATAGCTAAGCTGTATATTATTAAATTCGGCTTTAGCATCATACTGTGCAGAAACTGAAAAACCAGCCAGAAAAATAAATGTGATAAATAGTGTCTTTAAATTTTTCATTTTCTTTTAGTTTAAAGTTATTGTTCATTCTTTTCTTTTTCATCGTAGAGAAGCACTTTGTAACCTGCCTTGACTGCTACTTTTATCAGCTTAACTTTCCTGCTTAAAAGTGATTTGGCTGCCTCCACTCCCATTCCTGCCGCCTGAGCTCCCCAAGAATCACTGACTCCTGCCAGTCCAATACTCTGCATGGACCTGTCAGCGGATGCTTTTGCTACATCCCTGTTTATGGTTCCAGGAATGTAAATGCCTTTAATGCCGTCTATATCAAAGACGGATAGTTCAACCGGGAAAATGGAATTCTGGTATTTTATGGTATTGATCTTTATTTCAAGCCTTTCTCCCTTAAGTGACGCTGTCCCAAAAACGAAACTGTTTTTTGGAATTAGTACGCCATTGATAAAAACGTCACTTGCAAGTCTGATTTTTACAATAGAACCGTTGACAATCGTCCGCGTTTCATGAACAGCTGCCTCCACTGCGTTCTGATTTTGTTCATCGTTGATTTCACCATCAAGCGAATAAAATGAATTTGCTGACTGCTCATAATTTACTTTGTTGGTCTGAAGAGAGCTTAGGTTTTGCTCTTCAGATTTTCTGTTCACTGAAAAAACTTTTCCTTTTTGAAGCTTTGAGTTCTGACGCAGTTTTTCCTGTACACGTTCTGGGTGCTGGATATCCAGAATATTTTCCAGCATGCCGCCAAGCTGGGCAAGTTCAGGATCAGGCTCAGAAGGCGCACTCATGGCTGCCATGAGCTGTTCAAGATTATTCAACTCGGCTGATTCACCGTGAGGCATTTTCTGGTACTGAAATTCCCTCATATCCTGACCGCTCTGATATTCTTTTGGAGGTTCAGCAATAGCTTTCTGGAGCGCTTCAAGTTTCTGGTACATCTTCTTTTCATTCTCTGGTTTTAGATAGTCTGTTTTCAGTCCGTTTTGTTTATCATTCCATGCAACCTCATCCGTATCAAAAAAACGTTTTGATTCAAGATTATCATTATCTTCCGCACCAACCGAATAATTAGGATCTTTCTTTTTTTGTTCCTGCAGTTTTATCGAATCAATTGATGCCTGGTCATAATAGCTCATTTTATCCAAACTGGAATCTTCCTTTAGTTTTGGATTTGGAAGCAGCATATTAAATCCTTTTTTTTCAATTCCTGAAATTGGATTTTCTGTTCCTTTGCCTCCTCCAAGCACCCAGAAAAGCATGGTTATAAATGGAAGAACAAGCAATGGAAGAACCAGCATCATACTGCGATTCTTTTTCTCTCTGGCTGAAAGTGTTTTATGTTCCATAATCTTATTTTTTATAGTTAGATGAATTAGTTGACTTGAGCTTCGGACTGATGCTAAAATCTTCAGCGTTGGAATTTTGATTTTTAGACAAATCGGTTAAGTCTATTGCATTTATCACACTGTCAATATATCTGCTGATATCGGATCTCTCAGCATATTTGTTAAATGGCAGATCCAGAGCATGCATATGGCCTCCCTCATCACTATAAGCAGGCTTAAGCACTTTTACTGCATCAATGTTCATTGATTTTTGACTTTCTGACAGAAAACCGCTCAATGCGTTATAAACACATAAAATCGTTCCAAGGGCCGCAAAAATGATTACTGAAAACTTAAGCTGTGAATTTGAAAGGTCTCTAGTCAGCCTATTCATTTTTGTTACCCACCAGAATGTGATCATCAGATATGACCTTGAAGACTTTACATTCTGTCTTTGTTTTCGCAACAGACTTCTCATGGCTTTCGGTTTACTGTTCCAAGATCTTTGTTCTCAAGAGTATTGAAGCGTTCAATCAGAAAACCATGCGGATTATTATCGCTCCTTGAAACATTTCGCAGCGTTCCTTCCGTAATCAGATTTCTGTTCAATATGCTTGTTGTTCTTATGATGTTCTGCCGGGCAAAGCACTTAAAGCGGTAGGGATATTCATTAATATCAAAGGTTACGCTGTCTACAATAACAGTCTGGCTGATATTTCCTGATATAATTCCCGAATAATATCCGTTTTCTTTTAGATCATCATATATGCGCTTGACAGAATTATCAGCCAAATACAAGGCCTTTGTTACATTGGCTTTGATTACCTTATCATCTGGGTCAAGGCTGAAGAAAAACTGATGGAATGTCTTAACATGATCCCTTGCTTCAACAGGTACATTATCCTTACGGTCTGATGCGTATGCCTCAAGCGCCTTTCCATTTGCGAGGATATAAACCTTGTCCTGCATCAAAGCGACGGAACTGAAACTTTTATAAACAGAATAAGAGGTTATGGCAGCGCAGCAAAGGATAACCAGCATTGTAAATCCTTTTATATGACGAAAAGCAGTATCTATATTTTTCATTTTACTAAACATAATCGAGTGCTTTTAATTTTTAGAGTTTCCCTTGAGCTTGTCGCTCATGTAATTTCCTTTTTCCTCAAAATAAGGCGACGCAGCTGCTGAAGATGACATGCTCTGGCTCATTCTGCCTGCTGCATTTCCCATTGAATCCATTACCATTCCTGCTCCAGTGGCAGCACCTCCAATCACAGTAGAAGTTGATCCGCCAAACAGGCTTGTCACTTTCTGTCCCAATGCGCTTCCTCCTGATGCATGCACGATATAATTGGCCACGGAAGGCACAGTAAAGTACCCCACAATTCCTATAATCATGAAAATTAAGTAGCCGATATCGGTCCTGCTGAAAAAAGTATCTCCCGCAGTATTAATCTGTGAGATATCAAGCCTCAGCATCTGTTCCTGAATCTTCCCGATAATGCTTCCGAAAATGTTGGCAACGGGAAGCCAGAGATAAATGTTTATATACCTGGCAAGCCATACCGTCAGAGTATGCTGGAATCCGTCAAAGACTGCGATTCCAAATACCAGTGGCCCTAAAATGGACAGCACTACAAGCTGGAATGTTCTCAGAGTATCAATACACAATGAAGAAGCTTCGAAGAGAATTCTCAAAATTTCGCTCACCCATTCTTTTACAGAATTCCTGAAACTGTACGAAGCTTTCTCCATTGCAAATTTTACATCATTTCCAATTCCTTCCATAAGTCCTTCATCTGAAGGATCTGCGCCATCATGGGTGTATTTATACCATCTGTCACGGTCGCCTGTGCCAAGCACTCCGACATACATTTTCCAGGGTGCGCTTTCTTTGACTGCTTTTTCTTTTTCTCTCAGCAGCACTTCGATTGCTTTGTTTGACCCCTCAACCATAGAAGCTGTGGCAGTAACGGTTGGTTTCATAACTCCGTTTATGAGCGCCAGAACAGAAGGAAAAATCATAATGCAGAAACCGATCACAAAGGGCCTAAAGAGCGGATAAAAATCAATCGGTTCCGCATTGGCAATATGACGCCAGACTCTTGAAGCGATATAGAAAATTGCAGCAAATCCCGCCAGCCCCTGCCCGACTCCAATCAGATTGCTGCAAACCGGCATCATCTCATCGTAAAGCTGTTCCAGAACTGCATGAAGACTGCCGATATTATCTCCGAGTCCCTGTGCAGAAACTGTTTCAGGGAACATAAAGAGCATTAATACTAATACAGCTGATTTGAAAATATTTATCATAAGGCCAGAGTTAATTTTTAAACCGATAACTGTTCCGCATCGCATTCGCATCATTAGCTTCCTTAGAACGCTGCAGCGCAAGCACTGATGTTGATCCGTTAAAATCATTTAGAAACAGCACCTTGTGCTGCATTTCTTCATATATCTTATCTATAGCTGCAAGCCTTTCGTCATCACTCATTCGGAGTTTATCAGCTGTTACGATGGAAGTCAGTTCGTCTAAATTTCTGAGGCTTTCCCTGCTTAAATTAGAATACACTTTTTTAAAATACTGGATTTCCTGACGGCTGAACTTTTCATTTTTAATGATAAGGTCTATCCCTTTTCTGCTTTCCCTCATAAGTGTAAACTGATAGTCGATAATGTCCCCGACTCTTTTGTAATTCTTTACAACTGGGCTGACCTGCATCAGGGCATCCAGGAAAGTCTTATGCAGTGAAAAATTTCCCTCTGACATATCTTTGACGGCCTTATACCCTCCGCTGAGAATATCATATCCTTTTTTCAAGTCGCTTAATATCTTTTTAAACTGCGACAGCTTTTCGATATTTAAAATAAGCTGCTGGATTTCAGCTGACTGTGCCTTTCCAGTAAAAGGCATAAAAAACAGAAATAGCATTGCAAAAAATATAAGTATCTTTTTCATGATTTGTTATTTTATAAGCCAAGCTGAACTTCGGCTTGTTTGACATCATTTTTTTCTCTAGCTTTTGATAATGCCAGAAGTTTAATCTCACCGCTGAATTTTTTACAGAAAGAATAATCTTCCCGCGCGGCTTCATAAAGCTTATCAATGCGTTCAATACGTTCATCATCTTTCATTTCAAGTGAAGTACTGGTTGTGATAAGAAGCAGCAAATCAAGATTGTCATCACAGCTGTCCGCCAGTCGCCTGAAAGTCCTTTCAATGTATCTAAGTTCATTTCCGTGAAACAGATCATCGTGCGGGAGGCTTGCTAAAGTATTTTTATATATCTTAAAAATTTCAATCTGAAGAGTGATTATTTCAGCCACCCTGCCATATTTTTTTACTTTGGGATTAACCGATACCAGTGATGTGAAATAATCGCTGTGCAGGTTCACTTCTCCCTTCTTTACATCTGATATAAAGTTAAGTCCGCTTTTAACTGCCTTATAACCTTTTGCCGCATAATCCACATAAGTTCTCAAGGCTGCTATCTGAAGCAGCAGCATCCTTTTCTGTTTTGCCTGCTGAGCTTGAAGCTGGCATGCAGATAAAAATACAGACACAAGAAGCATTATTATCTTTTTCATTAGTTTTAGAGTTGATTACGGAATTCCGTAAAATTGTTTCACTTTATTTACATCAGCATCTGTTTTTGCTCTCTGGAGGCTGAGCATTACATTCTGCTGGTTAAAAAGTCTCAGATCATTGTAATTTGAATCTATCTGATCTGCTGCTGTATTTATAATTTCGAGTCTTTTCAGATCGCTCATCTGCGTGGTGAAAGATTCGATAATTAAAAATATCTGGTCAATATTCTTCATGCTTTCTTCAAGAATTCCGTCATACACTTTTTCCATGTATTCAAGTTCAGAAATCTTGAAATGGTCGTCTCTTTTAAAAAGATTCCAGGCCTTTTCATATTCCTCAATCAGCTTGGTCTGCTTTGCTGAAATTTCTTTAATCCTCTGATAGTAGGTAATGATTGATTTCACCTTCTGCAGTTCGTCGTAATAATCCTTATAGAGATCACGCTGTTTTTTTGTCCAGTCCGATATCTCATCGAGTTTCAGTTTTGAAAGCGTGTTTTCAATCTGTTTCTGTGCATTCTGAAGCCAGATGGTCTTGTTCTGCATTCTCTGGATACCCAGATCAATTGCCTTAATTACTTTCTTGGTAACTGCTTTTACAATCTCCAGTATCGGCAGGGCTGCTGTCTTTTCTGCTGGTCTTGCAGGCATGCTTACTAAAAAGAAGCACATTAAAAATGTTACAGCTTTAATTTTCGTTTTCATTTTTCTTATACTTTAAGTTCCGCTTCTTAATTCCTGCGCCATAGCGGCTATTCCTTTTTTGATGTCTCCTCCAAATTTCTGGGCATAGGCATTCATTTTTACTTTCTCGCTTTCCTCTGTAGTGTAGGCAAGATATTCCTCCAGAGATACTTCTGTCCTGTATACCTTGGACAGCATCCCGCCAAGCGAGATAAAAACTTCCTTGTATTTCTTGGAAGGATCATTTGCTTTGTTCACCGAAAGCACCAAAGCTTTTTCCTTGTCAGTCAGCCCAAGCAGTTCCTGAATCTGGTCAAACTTATTCTGATACTTGCTCTGGTCCAGCAGAATTTTGCAGTCGCTGTTGTTGATGATTGCCTGCTTCACTACGGGTGAAGAGATAATGTCTTCAACCTCCTGTGTCACTACTATCGCCTCGCCAAAGAACTTACGCACAGTTTTAAAAAGATACTTGATATATTCCGACATTCCTTCCTTCGCAATAGCTTTCCATGCTTCCTCAATAAGGATCATTTTTCGTATGCCTTTCAGTTTTCTCATCTTGCTGATGAATACTTCCATGATTATTATGGTTACTACAGGAAAAAGAATGGGATGGTCTTTGATGTTGTCCAGTTCAAATACAATAAAGCGCTCTTTTAGCAGATCAAGATTTTCAGTAGCATTAAGCAGATAGTCAAATTCTCCTCCGCTGTAATAAGGGCGAAGCACATAAAGGAAATTATTCACATCAAAATCCTTATCTTTTACATTATCACCCTGAAGAACCGTTACAAACTCCTGTTTTAAAAACTCATAAAAAGTATTGAAACAAGGAAAGATGGATTCATCCTTATCCAGTTTTTCGAAATACAGCTGCAGGGCATTGGAAAGAGCCACATATTCGCTTCTGTTAAACGTTTCATCATCTTTCTTCCACAAAGCCAGCAAAAGCGTTTTGATGCTTTCCTTTTTCTCGGTATCAAGACTGTCTCCTTCCCCGATATAAAATGGATTGAAACGGATAGGATTCTTTTCGTCATAGGTAAAATAATAGCCGTTTACCATATCGCATAAGCCTTTATAGCTGTGCCCGACATCCACCAGAACAATATGAGTGCCCTGTTCGTAATAGCTTCTGACCATATGATTGGTAAAGAAGGATTTCCCACTTCCAGAAGGCCCCAACACAAACTTGTTTCGGTTAGTACAGATTCCCATTTTCACTGGCTCATCACTGATATCGACGTGAACAGGCTTTCCCGTCAGCCGGTCTCCCAGTCGTATTCCGCAGGGACTCAGTGAGGATCGGTAACCCGTTTCCATATTCAGAAAACAGACAGCCTGCTCGGTAAAAGTGTCAAAGGCATCATTCATGGGAAAATCTGCTGCATTTCCCGGAATCCCCGCCCAGTAAATCTGCGGAGCTCCAACTGTCTCTTGTTTGGCGGCTGCATCCATCTGCGCCAGCGCAGATGACACTTTGTTTTTTATGTCTTTGAGTTCTTCTTTTTCAGATGTCCATGCGAGAACATTAAAATGCGCTTTCACAGGCAGTCGCTGCTGCGCGATAGCTTCGTTCAAAAAATCGTTGGTTGCGTCCCTTGCAATCATATTTTCTCTGCTGTAAGCAGACAATGACTGAAGCCTTAATCTTTTGCTCTCCAGTTTCTGGATTGTTTTCTGCGAATCTTCAATGAAAATATACTGGTTGTATATGTGATTGCAGGACAGCAGCTGGCCCAGTGTTGAGGCAAATCCAATGCTGAACTTTGTTTTGTCTGTTGAGTAACGGTCAAAATTGATTCTTGAACCGCAGAGCGCCGGCAGATCAGCAGCATCCCCAAGAGTAAACAGCTGGCTATGCTTATCCCCTATCTGCATCCCGTCTGAAAACTTGAGATCATTATAGATATACGAATTTTCATTTTCAGAAAGAAAACAATACTTTTCAAGAAGGCCTGTGTTTCTGCTCTGGCTTTTCAACTCATCATTTCGAAGTCTTCTAAGCCTTATGAACCCGCTGTCTTCCATGATTCTTTTAAACTGGCCTGTACTGTCAATGAAGTCCTGAAGGAACTGCATAGTGAGTGTTTCATCAGGTACAAGATTATTTCTTATAAGATTAGAAAATAACGAACTGGAATTTTTCCTTCCTGCTGGTTTCTTTGTAATCATGATATAACAGGAATGATCAAGAAAGGGTCTCTCATTAAAAAAACGCTCACTGCTTCTGGTTAAAAAACTGCTGTCTTCATTATCAAAATCTGCTTTATAGCTGCTTTCTAAAAACCAGTCCTGTTTATGAAAAGCTGTGAACTTCGGCAGAATTTTTATCGCCTTTATCCATGACTGGTGAAACGCCTCATATTCCTGGTCCGACATTGTAAAAATTTCCGGCAGATCCGCCTTAAAAACCACTGTTATATCACCCTGCTTTGATAAAATGCAGTCATGCTGCACGTCCATAATAGGTAAAACATCATCTAACTCCTTTTCCATTTTTCTTAGTTTTACTAATCTTCATAGTTTTCATATAGAGACTTCTGGCGATATTTAAAATATGGAGCCCAAGATTTGGATCCACACAGTTGCGAAGCACCTGCCTTTTGTTTGAAATATTGGATCCCTTTAAGCAGAAACCTAACGACTCTTCAAGTTCAGGAATCTGTGCGTAACGTATTTTAATCACTGTCTTTGTTTCCGACTGTGGAATCGGAAAATTGGACCAGAAAAGATGACGCTGAAGAACAGCATCAGGTTCGATAAGCGCTTTGTAATAAGGTTTGACATTTTCAACGGCCCAAAGACACTCAGCATTATGCTTCAGAAATAAAATTTCCTGATACAGTCTCATGTCGGGAAATACAGCAGGAGTTCCTCGGTATCTCACGCAGATATTCTGCCGGAAAGAGGAATGTGACTGGCACGGCGGTGATGACCAGATAAAATCAAATTCTTTATAATGATCCAAAAGATACTGGTGTGCATCCCCTACAATCACTTTATCATTTGGAAAGTTGTGCGCGTACAAAGCTGCCAGTGCAGGGTCCAGCTCAACTGCCGTAACCGATATCTCATCCCAATTTTTTCTGTTTCCGCCAATTCCGGCATATAAGTTTAAGACCTTCATAATCCACCTCCATCTATATAACGTTCTATAACTATCACTTAACAAAAACTGCCCTGCTCCGCACCTTAATACACTTAGGAATCTGCCTTGCAGCTAAAGCTTTCATCATGCCGAATTCACCATACTTCCTGCTCATTTTATAAATCTTAATCACCATCACAGTTCCTGCCGTACCAATTAAAGCCACACAGACAAGAGAGGGAATGCCGACTATGAAAAGCACTGCAAAAACAATCATAAGTCCCACGACACCTCCGCCCAGATACCATATGTATTGGGCTTTCAAGCCTTTAAATTCAATTGACTGATTGATTCCTTTGTTAATCTGATAAACACTGCTCATTTTAAAGCTGCTTAGACTCCAAAGAAAGATTTGATCACAGTAGCAACCACTACCAGAAACACACAGCTGCCAAACCATGCTGCTGCCACTTTACCTGTGTCTGGATCTCCTGCATTCCACTTCTGATATACTTTCACAGCTCCTATGAGTCCGAGTATTGCTCCTACTGCATACATAAGTTCTGTGCCTGCGTCAAAATAGCTTCTCACCTTTTGGTTAGCTTCATTTATTCCGGCAACACCGTCTTGGGCATATCCATTCCCATTAATTTTCATAATAAAAAGAATAGTGCTTATTAATACCTTGTTTCTTTTAAAAAAACGCTTTAACTTTATTCCATCGTTCAACATCGTACATCATTTTAAAGATTAATACCATTTCAAAAAGCAGAGGAACAGCGCCGTCGCATCATCTATTCTCCTTGTCACATTTTACCATACCGCACTAGAGCGGACGGGGAAAATTCCCCTGCTGTCATTTAATTATTTTCTTCCCATAATTGATCTGCCTCAGTAGAAGTGAGAAGCAGTTCAGGGTACTTTTTCGTTTCGTAAGCAAGCAGATTATTTACATTGCTGCGTAAAGAAGAGATCTTCACATATGGATATTCAGAGAGTATTAATCTGATGTAATTATTGAATTCCTGCTTTGGACGTCCCAGTTCGGCGCTTTCTAAAACTGCTTCATGTAGTCGTGCTGACAGTTCTTTAACCTCATCAAGTGTTGCAAAAGATTCTTGAAATGCTTCATTGAGATTTGTAGGATTACCATCTTCATGGTCAGAAGAAGGCAAGGAATCATTTTTTGTTTTTTTTCCTAATGACGGAAAACCAATTTTTTTTCTGCCCGAGAGAATCTGCTTTATTTCAGAAGAATAATAGCGGAAACCTGTGTACACATACCACAAAACTAATAGAGTAACAACAGCCACTAGGTAACTGTTCCATGAAATAGAATTTAACATAGCATTTTTCATTTATCATTCAACATCATCTCATACTATGAATAAACCAGTAAGAACAATTATGGTTTATTTTACATTCCAAAGTAACTCCGGAAATAAAACTTCTACAAGTACAACTTTTTCTGTACCCCAGCTGTACCTCTGTACCTCTCACTGATATTACGGGCTATGCGAAGTGCATTAATTTATATCCATAAAAAAACCTCCTTAGTAGGAGGCTGTTTTTTGATGTTTTTAGTTATTTATTTTTCCATAATTTTCTTAAGCATCATAAGCTCGGCATCTTTCTTCTCAATAATATGCCAGCCATTACCTGAGAATATAAAATATGCTTTCTCTTTTTTTTCAGCAGGAAGGCCTGGCCATAATACTCCAAAGGCATTCATATCATATTTTACATTGTACTCGGCTACAGCTATTCTGTTGTCATTAGTTTCTGCAGTAATGCTCATGATTTTATCAAATTTTTTCGTTCCGATCTTGACCTTCTGTATTTTATATTCTCTTTCCTCTAAAGTTGTTTCAAGCAGGAAGTTTTTTGATAAGGCTGTAAATTCGATCAAAGGCTTATCACGATCTTTAAATTCTCTTGTCTTCATTATCTTGACAAGGCCTTTTTCCTCCAGTCCCGAATCGAGCATTCGTCTTGCATGAATAGGATCATTGCAGAATACTTCAAAATCTATAACAGATGGATATTTGTATTTTTTAATAATCATATTTTCTGCAGTTTTAGAATCCAGTTCTTTTTTCTGGCACGAGATAAAAATAAGCAGAAATACTAGTGCTATTTTTAATAATGTTTTCATAATCTCAAAAATTAAATTAATATTCTTTTATATGTTTGATAATTTTCTCTAATGTTTTAATCACAAATTCTTTATCCTTTTCCTCAGGATTATAAGACTTACTTCTGACTGATTGATATGATAAATTTCTTTTAAATGGTGTTGACAGATAAGGAACAATCGTTTTAAAAATCAGGCTCATTGATCTTGCTTTCAATATTCTTGTTTCATCGGTTGCTCTCAAAATCAGTCCCATTTGATCAGAAGAAAGTGTACACTGGATTTTATTTTCATCAGCGGGATGCGAGGGATTTCCTTTTTTTATGGAAGTTGAAATATCTTGTGCTTCAATTTCGTCTTTGTTCTGAAGAAAACTGATCTCAGATACAAACCAGTTTTCCAAAACGTCCTTGATGTTCTGATGGCTGGCATCGAACGTTATTTTCACATTTGAGTGAAGCTGTTTAAAATCCTTGAAAAATAGCAGAAGCAGGTTGAGCTTTCCATTTTGTTTTTCAACATTGTAAATCTGTTCAGTCATTCTTTCTGTCAGGATCGAAATGTATTGCACCGAATTAAAGTTATGGTCGATTAAAAGTTCGTCAAGCGGAGTGAAAATGGAAGGATTTTCCAGTTCGTCATTATGCTCCTCAAGAAGCTTTAAAAGCTCCCGGAAGTAAAGGATCCGACGATAAGTAAGTTTTTTTCCGTTATCTGCTTCAATTGCATTCTGAAGTAATTTCACTACAGCTTTAATTGTCATTTCATCTTGCAGGGAGTTGAAAGTTCTTTTGTTGATTCTCTGCAGTTTTAATGATAGCTCTTTTCTGCATACTATTAAGTAAGTTACCGGTACTCTTTCGTCCAGACTCAGATAGTAAGAAAATCTATCCTCGATGAAAGATATCAGATAATCCAGGCTTGAAATGATAAGATCAGCAAGCTTCCTTATTTTTTCAGATTGAATAACCTTTTCCGATCGATTTTCCATTATACTGTCCAGCAGAAAAATTAGTGTGGAATGATACTGTCGGACTGTGACGCGTATATGTCGCTTCTTTTTTAATGAAAAAACTTCATTTTTTATATGCACCTGTATTTTTATAGATTCCTTGGAAATATTGTCGGTAATAACTTTTATTTCACTATCAGTCAAACTATCAATATTCGTGCTTACTGGATCAAAAGTCTGCAGTATCAAAGAATCAAACCATTCTAATGGATATTTACCGTTCATCATCTTTAGATTTTAAAATGAAACAAACGAAACTATTGATCCTTATATCTGTCAATATAAATCGCACGATATTCTGAAGGCGAATATGATGTATGTTTTTTGAAGAAAATTCCAAAGATTGAAACACTCGCAAATTCCATTTCTTCAGCGATCTCTGCAAAAGTATTTTGAGTATCTTCCAATAAAATTTTTGCTTCGCTGATAATAGCTTCGATAATTAATGCTTTTACCGAACTTCCTGTCACCTCTTTTACTACTTTACTTAAATATTTGCTGGTTATAAAAAGTTCTCCTGCATAAAATTTAGCGTGATGCTGTTTTTTATAATGTATTGATAATATCGTTAAGAATTGGATGACCAAATTTTCCTTCCTTGTAAAGTTAACTAGCGTATTAGATGAATACTTCGCATAAATTAATTTAAGTTCATAAAGAAATAAGTTTAAACTTATCCTGTAAAGTTCATAATCAATGTCAGTCCTTTGCACTTCCAAATTAATATAATGTATGAGCTTATAAATTAGAGAAAGCACCTGATATTCTTTCTCTTCAAGTGATGCTTTTAAAGGCTCTTTCCTTATAAATAAATAAAATGAATCAACTAGTTCTCTCTTAAGACAGTTTTTTACGGCAAATTCTGAAGAGAAAATAATCAAATACAGCTGAAGTTTATTCCGTACTTCAAAAACAGTGAATGTTGTTTCCTTGGGAATCACTATAAGATCACGTGCTGATAAGTTTTGAATCATTTCCTGAAGTTTAATTTTCACGTTTCCTGATCTTATCATTAGTACTGCCAAATTTTCTGTTATAAAAGGCTCAACCTGATAACTGTTATCATATTTCTTTATAATATGAATATCGAAACCTGGAGTTGAAAGATCAAGTAAATTGGAATTAATTAGATTTTTTATCATAATTTCCTTCTTTAAATATCAAATCGACCATTTTATTAAATTTTAAATCTTTTTTTAATCAATAGATAGAAAATAAAATATAGGTTGAATAAGCATGTGATATACAGCACATATATCTTAAAACGAAAAAGTATATATGCTGTAATTTCTGGATTTTTATAATAATCTGCCAAATGATAGTCAAATAGAAAGCCTAGAATAATAATTAGGCACACTACATTGGTTACAACCATAAGAATATTTAGAATGTTGCGAAGTTTCATATTTAGCAGATTTAAGTTAAAGCATGTCGGATGTTATAGCAGCTTTTCAAGCAATACGATTACAAGCACAAGTGAAAGTTCATTTTTCTTTAAGAAGGCTTTAGCATGTTTACTACCTACCAGAATATCCCAGTCTTTATCCTTTCGTTCCTCCTCTGAATAAAGAGAATATCTTGAAATAGATGCCACAGTTAAAATTGTCTCTGTTTCTTCAGAAGTAAAAACAGTATCAGTAAGAACCTCTGCTTCATAACCTAAAATGTAATTGTTTGTAATATTAAATTCCTCTTCTCTTCTATCAATTAGGTTCTGAAGAAAATTGATCAGATTATTTTTTGCATAAGTCTGTAAAGTGCTATTCTGAACAATAACAATTAAACTATTATCAGGATCTGACAAAATAGCTTCTACCATTTCATCAGTAAAGGGAATCAGTCTGTTTGTAAAAAGATTGTTTTTCTGGAGGCTTTGAGATATAAATCTAATCTGTTCTGCAAGCTCTGAAACAGAAATTGGTCGTTGATTATTTAGATAATAAGCATTTAATGCCTCGTAAACTTTCTCTCCATTTAAATCAAAAGGGTTACTAGTGTTAGCAGAAGATTTAGTATTACTTGAAGAATCTAAAGTAGCTTGTGAATTTTCAATATCGGAATCTGCCGAGCATGAAATGAATAAAACTGATGTAACGATGCATAATAAAAAAGTTTTCATGATTTTGATGTTTGAAATGAATGAGATGTTTTCTCAGTTCTTTTCATCCGGATTAGCAGAACTTTTATCCAGCACCTTGCTGAACATTTTGCTTTTGAATTCAAGGCAAAACTATTTTGCTTATTTTTCTTCCGCAAGCCAATATGTATGGGTTTTCGGCAAATCCACTATGGATTTCCACGAAATCCACAGTGCTTTTTATCAAACGAAACACTGTAATTCAATTGTTTGTATTATTTTTATATTAATAAAATGTAAAATTAATATTACATCATTCTATATGACTTTCAATGCCTAATAAATACTTAATCATATGAATAGACTAAACCTAATTTTATTTTACTTGCTGTTATTTAATTATGGATCAGCTCAAAAAGCTTCACTTCTTATCCCTGATTCTTTAAAACAAAAAAGTTATGAGTACTTAGACGATAGGTTTTATGGTCTAAAAAATGACAGCACACTCGCATCGTTGTATGCTTATGCGTTTCTTAATAAGGCTAAAATTGAAAGAAATCCCAAAGAGATCATGAATGGATATCAAAATTTAATGCTGATCTCACCTGACAGAATTAAAAGTATATATATAGATAGCATTTTGTTTACTGCGAAGAAGTCTAAATCCAACGCGTTGATTGGTGCCGCATACCTTAGTAAAGGAACATATTTTTATGGACTTAAACAGCAGAAACTGGCAATGGATAATTATATAACCGCCAATAGTTATCTCTCTAAAACAAATGATGAATACCAAATACATAAAGTAAAATACTGCATCGCTCTTACTAAATTTTATGTGGGGTTTTATGATGAAGCAGTTTCTCTTTTACGAGAATGCGTGGATTTTTACAAAAATGTAGAATCCAGACCGTACCTCAACTCAATTCATATGCTCGGACTTTGTTATAATAAACTGGGGAACTATGGTTTATGTACACAAATGAATGTTTTAGGAATTTCTGAAAGCAAAAGATTAAAATCTACTGTGATGATCCCATATTTTAATCATTCAGAAGGAATCAACGACTATTTTAAAAAAAATTACTCTGAATCGATAAATAAAATAGAATCTTCATTGGTCGCAATAATTGAAAATAAGGATTTTGCAAATGTTGCAATCGGAAATTTCTATATCGGTAAAAGCTATTGGTCACTTAACAAAAAGGAAAGAGCCGTGGAGCATTTTCAAATCGTTGACAATATCTTTAAAGAAAAAAAATATCTTCGGCCGGATCTAAGGCAGGCTTTTGAACTCTTGATTAATTATTATAAAACAAATAATAATTTAGAAAATCAGTTATACTACATAGATCAGCTTCTAAAGGCAGATACACTTCTTTTAGAGAATAATAAGTATATAATCAGTAAAATTCACAAACAGTACGATACAAAAGAACTTGTTTCGGAAAAGGAAAAGATATTGATCGAAAAAGAAGAGATCGCAAATGCCTTGAAAAAGGAAAAATATTATGATGTAATATTTGTTGTGATAATCTTTTTATTATTCATTTTTATATTTTGGCAGACGCGTCGTCATTACAGAAAAAGAAAAGTTTATGAAAAAAATTATAAACTTCTAATGGATGAACTTGATGGAGTTAAAAATAAACCTAAAAATAAAATTGAAAAAGAACCTATAAAAGATATAAGTAGTGAAACTATAGCTTTAATTCTCAAACAGCTGGAGAAGTTTGAAAACGAAAAAAAATTTCTAGATAAAGATTGGAACTTAGTTACCTTATCAGCTGCATTCAATTCAAATACTAAATACTTAGCAGCTATTCTAAATTATTATAGAGATGTGCGAATACATGAGTATATAAACGGACTGCGTATAGAATACATTATAAACCTGCTTAGAACGGAACCTATTTATAGGAAATACACTTACGCTGCTTTGGCCCAAGACGCCGGATTCAGTTCTACACAACGGTTTGCAAACGCTTTTCTGGCAAGAACAGGGATGCCAGTAAATTATTTTATAGACCAGATTAAAAAGACCACTTCTAATTAACAGGTATTTCTACAATGCATTGGATTTAATATTTTACATTTGCTGCCGTAATTAAAAAAACATGAAAATATGAAAGATCTGATCGCAAAAATTAATGCCGAGATTGAAACATTCAAAACAGAATCTGAATCTTTATCAGAGAAAGGTGTTAAAGCTGCAGGAGCTAGAGCTCGTAAATCTTCTTTAGAGATCGAAAAACTTTTAAAAGAATTTAGAAAAGTTTCTATTGAAGAATCTAAAAAATAGTTCTGATCTAAAAAAGCCTTTCAAGATTGAAAGGCTTTTTTTTATAATGAATTCTTATTAGATTTAGTTCTATTTTGTTTTTTATTATACTCTTCAATTTCAGACTCTGTACAAGGAGAAATTTTAATACTTTTAAATCTTGATTCCAGGTTTTTAGTACTATTATCTGAGAATTCTATTTTAATTTTAACTACATCATTAGAAATTATTTTTTCAGGAAATAAATCAGAATAAGATTTTAATTCCAATGCATTTGCAATTCTATTTAACATCCTAATGTTATATTTCTGATTTTGCTTAGGGTTCTCAACATTACCAATGAAACCTTCCGATACACCAATCTTATGAGCCAATTTTACTTGTGAGATATTTGCTTTTATTCTTAGCTCTCTGACTTTTTCAATTAAATAAAAATCTAATTCTGAAATAATAACCTCTACAATCATACTTTTTTTTATTAATTCAGAAATAACGGGATTAAATAAAAATTTAACACATACGTATAAGTATGTGAATATTTTTTATGTATATTTGTTCATTATTCAATATTTGAATATTAAATTTGCGATTCTTCACATAAAATATTTGAAGCATTCGCTTTGAATCTCGTTATCGAAAACTGGCGTTTAAAATAACCACGAGATGATAAGTGCTAATGCTCACGCCTTATATTGGGCGTGGGCTCACTTATTCGTGGTAAGGTACCGCCAGTACCTCGGTAACGTCTAAAAGTGAGTACCTGCCCTTTTTTTGTACTTTACATTTTCCGATTCTAGCGTCTCTCCAACTTAGAAATTTTCGTAAATCAATTATTTTTAAATTAACTCTAAAAAATCTAAAAATATGAAGAGACAAGTATGACGTAATTATACAAAAATGGCCCTCAGCTGCAGCGACCAAACTAGAGCAGAGGACCTTAGCTAATCAAAAATCCTTTTAACTAACCAATTCCAATATTATGAATTATTTTTCATTCTTCAAGAATGGAAAGGCGCTTTATTGCCTATTTTTTGCAGGCTTTTTAATGTCTTTTTCATCATCACTTGGCCGTGACGTAGACCGGCATAATAATGTTTTATTTCAGCAAAATCAGGTACAGGGTACTGTCAGCGATGGCTCAAGTCCTTTACCGGGTGTAACTATTTCCATAAAGGGCAAAACTCATAATTCGTCCATTACCGATTACAATGGAAAATATACTATAAATGCGTTGGCTAGCGATACACTTGTTATTTCCTTTATGGGATTCAAAACTAAACTTATTGCAGTAAACAACAGAACTAAAATTGACATTAAACTGGAATACGATACTACTACGCTGCAGGAGGTCCGGGTAAATGCTGGTTACTATTCTGTAAAGGAAAGTGAGCGAACGGGGAGTATTGCCCGGATTACCTCCAAAGATATAGAAATGCAGCCTGTCGTAAATGTTCTTGCAACCATGCAAGGCAGAATGCCAGGAGTTAATATAACACAGACCACAGGGGTAGCAGGAGGCGGTTTTGATATAAAAATTCGTGGACAAAACAGTCTACGCTCTGCGGCAAATGCACCATTATACATCATTGACGGGGTTCCGTACTCATCAAGTCCGATAGGTTCCGGACAGACATCCTCTATTTTTCCCACCTCAACAAGCCCACTTAACAGCATAAGCCCTGACAATATAGAAAGCATAGAAGTTCTTAAAGATGCCGATGCTACGTCAATCTACGGTTCGCGGGGTGCAAATGGCGTGGTATTAATTAGTACAAAAAAAGGAAAATCTGGCAAAACTAAATTCACAATAACAAGCAGCACAGGTGCAGGAACAGTTACAAAATTCCTTAACCTTATGAATACACAGCAGTATTTGGATATGCGAAAACAGGCTTTTCTAAATGATGGAATACCGCAGTATGATGCCGCCGATTATGATATTAACGGAACTTGGGACCAGAATCGATATACCGACTGGCAAAGACAACTCTTAGGCGGTACTTCAGAGATTACCGATAATCAAGGAACTATCTCTGGAGGTTCGCAAAAAACACAGTTTCTTCTCAGTGGCAGCTACCACAACGAATCTACCGTATTTCCTGGAAAATTTAATTATAAAAGAGGCGGAGCTCAGGTCAATATTAATCACCGTTCAGAAGACAATAAATTCCAATTGGCATTTTCAGGCAGCTACACTTCACAAAATAATGATCAGCCTGCCAGTGATTTGACTTATGTGGCAAGGTTCCTTGCGCCTAATGCTCCTGCCCTTTACAATGAGGATGGAACTCTAAACTGGGAAAATCAGACTTGGGAAAATCCACTCGCCAACCTCAACGCTAAATTTAAATCCAAAACAAAAGATTTAATAGCCAATGCTGTTCTTTCCTATGATTTATTTGAAGGTTTCAACATCAAAAGCAGTTTTGGTTTTACTGACCTTGCCACCTTGGAAACCCGCACGGCACCATCGACCATTTTTAATCCCATCTACAACATAAGCAGTCAGAGATCGGCACTTTTTCAAAACCAGACCGCCAGAAGCTCTTGGATAATAGAACCGCAGATTAATTGGGAAAAAGAACTCGGAAACGGAAAAATAGGATTTTTGGCAGGATCTACCTTTCAGTCTCAGACCACAAATACACTGTATCAGGCCGGAAGCGGATTCAGTTCAAACAGTTTAATCTATAATCTGGCCTCCGCCAAAGTTATTACAGTATCGCTCAACGACGAAACGCAGTATAAATACCAGGCATTCTTTGGAAGACTGAACTATAACTGGCAGGATCGCTACATTTTGAATCTGACCGCTCGCAGGGATGGTTCCAGCCGTTTTGGTCCAGGCAGACAGTTTGCCAATTTTGGTGCGGCAGGATTTGCTTGGCTTTTCACAAATGAGAACTTAGTAAAAAAAATATCTTGGCTGAGCTTCGGAAAACTACGGGGCAGTTACGGAACTACAGGAAATGACCAGATAGGTGATTATCAGTTTTTCGATACCTACAGCACAACTGGAATCAGTTATGATGGCTTGATCGGGCTTTTGCCTTCAAGACTCTATAACGCTAACTTTGGCTGGGAAATCAATAAGAAACTTGAATTCGCACTTGAAGTTGGTTTATTTAAGGACAGAGTCTTTGCAACGGCAGCGTGGTATCAAAACCGCTCTTCAAATCAGCTGGTCGGAATTCCTCTTCCGGGAACAACCGGTTTTACCTCCATTCAAGCCAATCTTGATGCTGTGGTTGAAAACAAAGGCTTAGAATTTACATTTCGCACCGTTAACTTTCAAAAACAAAACTTTCAGTGGACAACCAGTTTCAATGTCACTTCTGCCCAAAACAAGTTGCTGCGTTTTCCGGGTCTGCAAGGTTCAACGTATAGCCAGCAGTACCGAATAGGAAAACCGCTCAATATTGCCCTATTGTACAAATACAAAGGCGTAAATCCTCAAACCGGCATTTATGAATTTGAAGATCTAAACAATGATGGGAAAATATCTTCTCCTTATGACAGGCAATTTACAGCGGATCTTAATCCCAAATATTATGGCGGCATACAAAATCAGATAAGATATAAAGGATGGAACCTTGACTTTCTTTTTCAATTTGTAAAACAGCAGAACCGTTTTTTTCCAATGGGGACTGCCGGACTGATGTCAAATCAGCAGGCTAGGATGTCAGACAGCTGGAAACAGGAAGGACAGAATAGTACTTATCAGATGTATACTACCGGCATTAACGGAACAGCAGTAACCGCGGACGGCAATTATTCTTTGAGCAATGCACAAATAACGGACGCCAGTTTTATCCGACTTAAAAACATTGCCCTTTCCTATGATATTCCATTAAACCTTAAAAGCACAAACTGCAAGGTAATGCTGCAAGCTCAAAATCTTCTGACAATAACAAAATATCCTGATGGAGATCCTGAATTTACTACTTACGGCTACCTGTCTCCTCTGAAAGTTATGACTGCCGGAATGCAATTAACCTTCTAAAAATCAAACTAATGACACGTTCAAAAAATTTAAAATTTTTACTGCTCGCTGCAATACTGGTTTGCAGCGCATGCAATGATTTTGTAGAAGTTGACCTTCCAAAATCACAACTTACGGCACAAGCTGTATTTGAAAATTACGATACGGCAAATGCAGCCCTTACAAATGTGTATTCCAAAATCAGAGATAATGGAGTCCTTAATGGATCTACCAGTGGAATTTCTAATCAGCTTGGAAATTATGCAGATGAACTGACTGCTTATGGACTCCCTTCCAATCCCGTATTCACATTTTATAATAATACTGTATCTCCTGCATCAGCAGTTATTCTGACATATTGGAATAACTCTTACAACCAGATCTATGCGGCTAATGCAGTATTGAAAGGGGTTGAAAAGAGTTTAAATATCAGCCAGAATCAAAAAAGACAACTGCTTGGTGAAGCTCTATTCATTAGAGCGCTGTCCCACTTTTACCTCCGGAATCTTTTTGGCGATATACCATACGTCAAAGACACCGAATATGATAAAAATTCAAATGTCAGCAGACTAACTGAAGAACAGGTCTATCAGAAGATCATTAGTGATCTGAATGATGCCTTAGCACTATTGCCTGATGATTATCCATCTTCCGCTAGAATACGTCCCAATAAATCTGTCTGCCATGCTTTCTTAGCAAGAGTGTATATCTACAGCAAAATGTATGAAGAAGCATCAAACGAAGCCTCAGCAGTGCTAAACAAGACAGAACTCTATATTCTGGAAAATGATCTTTCAAAGGTATTTTTAAATAGTTCAAAAGAAACAATCTGGCAGCTTCAGACATCCTCTGCAGGACAGAATGCCGCCGAAGGAGCTTTTTTTATCTTTCAGGCGGGGCCTCCCAGTACGGTGGCGCTTACTCCATATCTGCTTAACTCCTTTCAAAACTCTGATCTGCGTAAAGCCAGCTGGATCAGAACAGTGACTAATGGAAATGGATCTTGGTCACATGCCTACAAATATAAAGAGCAGAATAACACTCCTGTTTCTAAAGAGTATTCCATCCTCTTTCGATTATCGGAACAGTACCTCATAAGAGCTGAAGCGCGAACACACCAGGGAGATCTTATCGGTGCAAAAGAAGACTTGAATAAAATAAGAAGACGTGCCGGGCTCGCTGATGCGAATGCAACAACTCCTCAGGAAATTTTAAGCGCCATCCTTCAGGAAAGAAGATGGGAACTCTTTACCGAGCAGGGACATCGTTTTTTTGATTTACGCCGATTTCAGGAGCTGGATGCAGTACTCTCGCCAATTAAACCCGGCTGGAGCACTACAGACAGACTTCTACCCGTACCGGAAAACGAACTTAATCTGAATCCTAATCTTCTTCCTCAAAATCCCGGATATTAAAAAAATTTTATCATGCTGAAAATTGTTCTATTTAAAATATCTAAAATCTCGCTTATACCTTTTTTTACCCTTGTTTCATTTTTTGTTTTGCCATTAGTAGCCTGCCCTTTAACGGGGCAGGTAATGGTAAAACAGAAGTTAGATCCGGCCAGCTATCCTTTGTGGTCCACCTTTGAAATGGACAAAACGGCACCCAATGAAAAATGGGTAAGTTTCACAGTTAATTACGCTAATAAAACTGATTCCTTATTTCTGCGCAGTGTCTCGGACAATAAAACGTACCGTTTTACATCTTCCTCTATGTCTTTATTTACAAAAAATAACCTTTTTGTTTTTATGAAAAATAACACACTCGTTACAATAAATCCTGAAAATGGAAAAATGGATTTTGTTGAAGCCGTAGAGCATTACGAGTATTCGCATCCAACAAACCTATTGGTAGTGTATTGCCGATCAGAGAAAAACAAAGGAACTTTAAGAATAAAAAAACCTCTAGGAGAAACACTTCAAGAAATATCAGATGTGACAACTTTTTCGGTTAGCACATCTGGAATCCACCTCTTATATAATCTTTGCTACAATGGGAAAAATTCAGTTTTTCTTACTGACCTAAAAAAATTAAATGCATCAGAATGGATAATGAGCGCTACTGAAAATTATTACGACAATTTTACGTGGCAGAGAAACGATAAAGCGGTCGCTTTCTGCGGCAATTCGACGACTGGAGATTCTGCATCAATATTTCTCTACACAATGGCTGACAAGAACTTGTATCAGTTTGATCCTGCCAAATCGGATGCATTTCCTAAAGGCAGTTCAATTGCAGGCCTTGCTCGCAATAAGATGCTGGTGTCAGATGACCTTCAAAAGGTATTTTTTTCCATATCAAACCAAAATAAAACTTTTCCTGATCATTCCACTTCAAAAGTTGAAATTTGGAATACAAAAGACAGATGGATCTATCCACAGCGGCAGCGTGACGGGAGCTCCGCTACGACACCAAAAGTATGTGTCTGGATGCCTAAAGCAAACTCTTTTATACAAATAACCGATAATACATTATTGTCAATAATGCTTTCTACTGACTGCAGATTTGCCATTCTTTCTGATCCAAAAGCATATGAACCGCAGTTTGAATTTGAAAGTCCGAGAGATTATTATTTTTTAGACCTCAAAACCTTCGAGAAACATCTTATTCTTGAAAACCAGTCTGTACACATGCATGATATCTCCATATCGCCTGAGGCCAAATACATTTCTTATACAAAAGATAAAAATTGGTGGATTTACAATATAGAAAGTAAAACCCATACTAACATTACTTCAAGAATCAGACAGTCTTTCTTTGGAAAAGTACATCTTCTTTCTGCAGAAAGCGCATATGGAAACCCCGGCTGGACTTCCCAGGATAAGGAAATTCTCCTTTACGATGAATTTGACTTGTGGGCAGTTAAACCCGATGGAACTGAATTCCGAAGATTAACCAATGGCAGAGCATCAAAAATAAAATACAGGATGGATTTGAAACCCATAACTATTAGCCGTAAATATCTTTATGATGGACTTCTCTTGCCGAAGTATGATCTTAATAAAACACTCCTGCTGCGAGGCGAAAATCAAAACGGACAGACAGGATTCTATATCTGGAATGCATCCAATAGCATTAACACAATTCTAGCCGGTGATTCCTATTTTTCAAATCTCATTACAGGGTCAAAAAGAAAGACTTTTTTCTGTACTGAACAAAAGTTTGATCTTCCGCTTAGAATAATATCAGTAGAAAACAACTCGACTAAAAAATGTATTTTTCAAAGCAACCCCCGGCATGCCGCGTTTGACTGGGGAAAGAGCGAACTTGTTTCCTTTAAAAATTCAAAAAACGAAAGCTTAAAAGGAATCTTATATTATCCTGCAGCATATGACCCAATACTAAAATATCCCATGATTGTCAGCATTTATGAAACACAGTCTCCTGGACTCCATAAATACTGGAATCCTTCGCTTGAAAATGAATCCGGCTACAATCCAAGTGTTTTTACTACCAATGGTTATTTTGTTTTCCGTCCTGATATAATTCATGAAAAACAAAATGTTGGGCCTTCAACTTTGGACTGTGTTGTATCTGGTACACAAAGCATTATAGACCGCGGAATTGTCAATCCAAAAAAGATTGGCATCATGGGACATTCATTTGGCGGCTACGAGACAGCCTATGTCATAAACCGGACCAATATTTTTGCGGCCGCAATAGCCAGCGGTGCCATAACGGATCTGAACAGCCGATATCTTACAATTGGCACTAATACTGCAAAGCCGGAAATTTGGCGCTTTGCTTCAGGCGGCTGGCGCATGGGAGAAAAAACACCTTTTTACGACCGAGCTGATTTTGACAGGAACTCTCCTCTTGCATTCATTGGAAATTTACAGACTCCACTTTTAATGTGGAGCGGAAAAGAAGATACGCAGGTGGATCCATTTCAGAGTAAGGCATATTATATGGCACTGCGAAGATTATACAAAAATAATATTATGCTTCTCTACCCGAACGAAGGCCATACGCTGCTTAACCCTATTAACCAGAAAGATTTAAATGAGCGTGTTCTACAATGGTTTGCTTATTATCTCAAAGATGAAAAAATTTGCACCTGGATTGATAAAGTAGATTAATCATAATAATTAAAAAATAAACAATGCCGTACCTATTTGGTGCGGCATCGTTATTAAAAACTTGCTTCAATTTATGGATTTTCCTGCCATAAGGTCTGCACACAATTTCCACTGCCATCTTTACCATATAGTTGAGTGGAACCAATACGACAAAGGAAGTCTAATTCCTGATTATCACACTGTTTCACAATATTCTGGCAGTCACTTTGTCTGTAAGCATTTACAAATGCTACTTCTTTCTCAGCTTTCTGCATTGAAGTGGTTGCAAAAGCTCCAAAGATACCTGCTGCCGCAACAGCAAATGGCATCACATTTTTAAAAATTTGCGTTTTCATAATACTAAATGTTAAGTTAACTTTCGATCTACTTTTTTTACAGGTTTTCGATCTTTGTCCTGATACTGGCCAGTATATTTTTAGCGTAAATCCTGTTTCGGATTATTGCTCTTCATTTCATTACTTAGTTTATCCCTAAATTCGTAAACTGCAAGCTTCTTGCCTACAACGGCATATAAATATTTGCGGGTCACTTTGAACGAACTCATTTTGCCATCATTTGAATTGTACACAGGAAAGCTTAACAGATAGGCATTTCGATTAAAATCATAAACATCAATTATGCTTGCCTGATCCCAGAGTTTATCATTTTCATATCTTCCTTTGATTTTTGAATGTATAAAAAGCAGATTTTTACATACAGCAGCTTTGGCATTAACCACATAAGGAGGTGCCGACATTTTCCTCTGCGTATCGTTTCTCAGATAGGAAATCTTGATTTTGGCTTTAGTTGTAGTATCGATAGTTCTGCCGCGTAAAGCCAAGTTTCCTGTCTTGCCAGCAACAATGAATTCATTTCTATAATAATACAGATACACGATTTTACGATCTATTTCACTATAGGTTAAAACCCCATCGGTATCAAAAACGCCATCAATCTGCTGTTGAAGGAGAGAATCTTTATACACTGTTTTTCCTTTATTTACGGCACTGTAAATCCCAATAATATTCGCTAACTTTTTTCCATTATTGGAACGAAATACTACAGTGGTACTGTCCATCGGTTCTGCTGTCGTAAAGTAAGGCATACTATTAAATTCATTGTTAATTTTCCAATCAGAAATTTTACCTCGAAAAATTACAGGTATAGTTCCATCCTTAAGATAAAAATACCTGCCACTTACAGTTATTTTGATACTTTTAAAAGGAATTTTTTCAGGATTAAAAATAATCTTATGTATTCGTTCATTATTAAGTTTTTCATCAAACGAAACAATACGGCTTGGGCTGGTATAATTTCCCAGATAAATTCTGCCACCCGAAATTCCTGCTATATAATAAGAATTAAACTTGAGATCTTTTTGTGAAAAAAATACAACAGGATGCTTTGCATATCGCCTAATAAAAGGATTTTCATAATGCATTATATTTTCTGAACGCAGAAATAAAAAAATCATAAGTCCAGTGCTACAAAAAAAAATAAATAGCATACTTTTAAGAGGTTTAAAATTATTTATCGCAAGTTTTAATTCATATACCTCACTATGAAAATAGATTGCTACAGCCGCCAACAATAAAAAAATGTTGTTAAAAAATAGATGTACTTTCCAACTCATTTTTTCCAAAATTCCGCCGCAGGAACATGGAACGAACGAACTATAATTTAGCACTATAAAAATATAAACTGTAAAAATCGTCATCAGACAGAATGCACTAAGGAGTCCCCATATTCTAAATTTCCGAATAGAGAGTAATAAAGAAATAATCAATTCTAAAACTGGAACAGCCCATGTAATCCATGATGCAAATGCGCTTACCAAAGGTGACTGCCCTACTTGTACTTGGAAGTTCTCAAAATCCAACAATTTACTTATCGCAGCATATACAAAAAGTAATATGTATAACAGACTTATAACTTCAATTGTAGTCTTTCTGATCTGATCTTTTAATTCCATAAAATATTCAATTAGTTAATTGTTTAGAATAAAAGTATTTTCTTTTTAAACTTATACAAATGTAAATCAGCAAAATGAAAGAAAACACATCAAAAACACGCCAAAAAACATCAAAAACACGCCAATTTATATCTTCACGTTTTTCTAAATAAAAAATGCTTTACAGATAAAATCCATAAAGCATTTTCAGTCTCTAAAGCTTTTTTACCTAAGACTTTTCATCGCCAATAAAAGTCAAAAGTTTTTGATTAAGCTCCACTAGTCCGGCTTTCTGAAGACATTCCAGTGAGACATTTTTCAGTTCAAGTAATTCCTCTTCAGCTATACTTGCCATTAAACTTCCTTCATCTTTTTCAAGCAGTAATCCCCTCTCAATAAAGTGGGATAACAGTAGTACATTTTTTCGTGAAATTTTCAGATCAATCTTCACCGGCTCACTCATTCCAGGGATGCTCAATACAGTATCGAACACCTTTGCTGCATAATTCTTTGTACTCATAATTTCAGCTTTTTTAAAATAATAAATCAAAGTCTAAAGTTAGCAATGACGCCTCAAAGCATCATAAGCAAAATTTACCTGTGATAGGATGCATTGGATTTTACTGCATAAATTCGTCTGAATATTTGAAAGAAGTCTGAGGTTATAATGCAGACTCTTTAAGACTGCCACCTTCCTGCAATCTGCAAGATGTCCGGTTGTATCACAACCGATATCTTGCTGCCTCTCTGCTCGGAACTCGCTGGCAGTGAAAACTGGTAGATTTGTAATGTCGAATGAAAAGGAAAAATGATGAAAGACGAGAAAAAAAACAGAAACAGATGGCTTCATCTAAGGCTCAGTGAGCAGGAATATAAGATCCTTCAGAAATATTTTGCAGAGTCGCTCTGTCCAAAACTGAGTGATTTTGCCCGGAAAAATCTGCTGCGAAAACCTGTTGTTTTAAAATACAGAAACCAATCTCTTGATGAGATGATAGCTGAATTAACAAGCCTCAGAACAGAACTGAATCCCATTGGAAACAACTTTAATCAGGCAGTTAAAAAACTGCACTCGCTTTCCAAGATTTCTGATTTCAAAATGTGGATTCTGGGTTTTGAAACAGATAAAAAAATACTGCTCAATTCTATTGAAGATATTAGAATCACGATCCGAAACCTAGCAGAAAAATGGTTGCAGTCATAAACACTGGGGCATCAGTCAGAAGCATTTTCAATTACAATGAAAATAAAATCGAAACAGGAAAAGCAGAACTTATAGGCGAAGGAAATTATCCTGCAGCAGCATGTGAACTGCAGAAAGATTCAAGACTGAAACTTCTTTTAAATCAGCTGGAACTCAACTCCAATGTCACGCGCGGTAGCGTGCACATATCGCTCAATTTTGATTCCTCCGAAAATGATCTATCGAAAGAAAAGCTGATGGAAATTGCCCAAACTTACATGGAAAAAATCGGATTCGGATCACAGCCCTACCTGATCTATCAGCATCATGATGCAGGACATCCGCACATCCATATTGTTTCTGTGAAAGTAAAGTCCGATGGAAAGAGAATTGACATGCAGAACATAGGCCGAAACCAATCTGAAACAGCTCGTAAAGAAATTGAAAAGACATTCCATCTGGTTCCTGCACAGGACAATAAAAGGGAAAAGATCCTAAATATAAAACCTGCAAAAAACGGTACTGTCGGCTACGGAACAGCTGAAACAAAAAAAGCAATTGCTGCTGTGTTGAACGCAGTTATTCCTAATTATAAGTATACCACTGTCGGGGAATTGAATGCAGTGCTGAACCTTTACAACGTGACTGCTTTGCAGGGCAGTAAAGATTCAAGAATGTTTCTCCATAAAGGTCTGGTTTACCAGATTCTGAACGATAAAAAACAGCCTGTGGGCGTTCCCTTGAAAGCCAGCAGCTTTTACATGAAGCACATCCTCAAAAATCTGGAATTAAGATTTGCAGCAAATAAGACAGGGAGAAATCCCCATTTAAAGAGAGTAAAAAATGCGGTTGATCTCGCCTTTATGCAGAACAAAATAAAGGCAGTTTCTGATCTTGACGGAATTCTGATCCAAGATGGAATCAAGACTGCTGAACGAAGAAATGAACAGGGAATTCTTTATGGACTGGCCTATATAGACCACAAAACAAAATGTGTTTTTAACGGAAGCGCTTTAGGAAAGCCATATGCAGCATCCGGTATTGAAGAGAGGTGCGGCATAAAAAGTTGTAGCACCGGCAGAACCGAAGTTAAAATTCTGGATGGCGATGAATTAAATAATAAACCCAACCATTCCTCTTTTGTTTCTGCAGATCAGCTGCAGAAGATAATTGATTCGGTGCTTCAGCCCGAATTTTCTGCTGATTATATTCCGTCTCAGCTGAAAAGAAAAAAGAAAAGAAGGAAAGGAAAAGGACAATCGGATTACTAACTGAAAAACTTGAACTATGCAGACAGGGGAAAATGAACAGGCGCTTAGAAAAATTTTGGATATGACAAGGCTTATCAGCATGATATTGTTATTTCTACATTTCTATTTTTATGGATATAATGTTTTTAGAATATGGGGACTTGCAGGCAGTTTTCCTGATAAAATATTGGCCGGAATTTTTCGCACCGGGCTCTTTGATTATTTTCATCTGTCCAAGTTTTTTTCTTTGGGATTTTTATGTATTTCCCTGTTTGGGGCAAAGGGCAGAAAGAAGGAAAAGCTGGACTTCAAAACTGCATTTTGCTATATTGCTTTGGGTCTTCTGGCTTATTTCTTGAGTTACTTTTTCCTGATCACACAATTTAATCTGGAACATAAACTTGTTCTTTATATGCTGTGCACAGCTGCCGGATATCTGCTCCTGCTCTCAGGCGGTACGCTTTTGTCGAGAATTATAAAAAGAAAACTCAACAACAAGGATATTTTCAACAGGGAAAACGAGACATTCCCTCAGGAAGAAAGGCTCCTTGAAAATGAATATTCAATCAATCTGCCGGCACATTATAACTTGAAAAACAAAGTCCGAAAAAGCTGGATTAATATCATCAATCCTTTTCGGGGCATCTTGGTTGCAGGTACGCCTGGTTCCGGAAAATCCTATTTTGTGATCCGTCATATCATAACCCAGCATATCCGCAAGGGATTCTCAATGTTTGTATATGATTTCAAGTTTGACGACCTCAGTACAATAGCCTATAATACCTGGCTTCACAATAAGCATTTATACAAGGTTGAACCGAAATTCTATGTCATTAATTTTGATGATCTGAGCCGCACACACAGATGCAATCCACTTGATCCAAAATCAATGGACGACATTACGGACGCATCAGAATCAGCACGCACCATTCTTCTGGGTTTGAACCGTGAATGGATAAAAAAGCAGGGAGACTTTTTCGTTGAATCGCCCATCAATTTTCTTTCAGCCGTCATATGGTATCTGCGTAAATACAACAATGGCGAATTCTGCACCCTGCCTCATGTAATTGAATTGATGCAGGTGGAATACAACAGTCTTTTTACTTTATTGAGAACTGAAAAAGAAATAGAAATACTGATCGATCCATTTGTGAGCGCATATCTTAATAATGTCATGGAGCAGCTTGAGGGTCAGGTGGCTTCAGCAAAGATATCCATGGCTAGACTTTCCAGTGCACAGCTTTATTATGTGCTGTCTGGAAATGACTTCACGCTTGACATTAATAATCCCGAAGATCCCAAGATTGTATGCATGGGCAACAATCCTCTTAAGATACAGACCTATGGAGCAGTTCTCTCGCTTTATGTAAGCAGGCTCATCAAGCAGGTAAACCAGAAAGACAAACTTAAAAGCAGTCTTATATTTGATGAATTTCCAACCATCTATCTCAATAATATGGACAGCCTTATAGCCACAGCTAGAAGCAATAAAGTAAGCGCGTGCTTGGGGATTCAGGACTTCAGCCAGCTGCGCAAAGATTACGGGCGTGAACAGGCTGATGTTATATTGAACATCACAGGAAATATTATCAGCGGGCAGGTTAATGGAGATACGGCCAAACAGCTGTCTGAACGTTTTGGAAAAATAATGCAAGATCGCGAGAGCCTTTCCATCAATAGTTCGGACACCTCTATCAGCAGATCGAAACAATTGGAAGCTGCCGTGCCTGCCTCGAAGATTTCCTGTTTGAGCTCTGGCGAATTTGTCGGCATTACAGCCGATAATCCCGACTGTAAAATTGAGCTGAAAACCTTTCATTCCGAAATAATAAATGATCACGAGCAGCTTAGAAAAGAAGAAGGCTCATATCAGGGAATCAGCCCGGTGCGCACTATAAACAATACAATGATTGAACGCAATTATCTGCAGATAAAAGAAGATATATCTGAAATAGTCAATTCAGAAATGGAGCGTCTTATTCATGACCCTGCTCTGTCTCATTTAGTGATCAGAAAGAAAAAATAATCATTCCATACTTTCGATATTTTTAACTTGATTCTGCTTTTTCTATAATTTGCGTCATGAATTAAGAAAGACATAAAACGTGATTTTGAGAGCAATCTGCCGACTAACGAAGTGATATGATTGGAATTGGCAAACATTATCGACACAGTGGTTTTATTTGAGAAAAGATATATCAACATCGGCAACTTTAACTGACTTGCACATCTCTGTCTAGCACGTACCGCTCTTAAGTACTTTTATCAGCTTATGAAAAAATAACCAGCAACTAGCAGGTATCAAGGAAACTATCTATGAAGAAACTTTTCAAACTTACACAGCCATTTAAAATTTAGTTTTTACACGAGTCAGCATTACAAAAAACAGCTCACTTTTTAGTATGCCACTAAATGTTTGAATGCTCTTTAAAACAAAATAAAGTACCGATGTTATTATCGCAAGATTGCCTTTTCTATATCTCAATTTCTTTTCTCAAGATACTTTTAAAATCAATTATAAAATTTAAAAAAAGCAATGATATGGTTAAAGTACTGAGATAAACGAGAACTTTTTGAATTATTAAAAAATCTTTAAATAGTGGAAAGAAAAGAGGTATAAAAACACCGAAAATTATAATATATATTAACATAGAAAGAGTATAGCTTAGGGTTTTAGAAAAACTTTCATTTAATTCGTATAGACAGCTGTATAGTTTTGGAAACAAATCCATCTCAAAATCATTTCCAATTTCTACCAGAAGCGTCCTGTCAAATTTTCTATCCTGATACTTCTCCTTATTAATTTTTTTTGCCAGATTTTCAATCTCCCTTTTCTCCTGATTACTTAAAAGATCAATAAGTATTGATTTCTTATAAGAATTATATTTATGATCCAGATAATAGAAAAAAGTATTAGCACATCCTATTCCTGACCATACAGAAACCACATCAAAAGAGTAAATAATATCTTCGTCATAATTTCCATATAACTCCAGATTATATCTTCTTCCTTTAACACGTACTAGATCCCTAAGTGCAAGATAAAAGTATGCTCCTTTTAAATCCTGATCATTTATAAATTCTTCTATTAATTTTTTGGGCTTTTTTTTCATGTAATCATCATATAAATGGCGATAAGTCAGCATTTTGTACTTATTTTCAAGTACAGCTTTAGTCTTACCATCCCAAACCTCATAACTGCTGAATATTTTATCACAGATTCTTCTAAAATCAGTCACCTTATTAGAAAGCATAATAACCTTATTTTTTATATCTCTACTTTCATTTCTTATTTGGAATATTTTCGATATTATAAAAGTTATTAAGATTACGGAAAAAATACTTGAAAATGTAAAAATATTCGAAATCATTCCGGTTAATAATCCTTCCGAATTTAAATTTACTGTAATATAGAAATAGCTGAATATTAAAATAAAAAAAATTGAAACGGCATAATTCAGTTTTGATTTATTCTTGAAAAAGTAATTACATGAGTTCTTAAAAACCTGTATCATTTCATTGGATATTTACTATATTGTATAATTGGAGAATGAAATTAACCTACCTTAGCATCGCAGTATATCTTAAGTTAAGATTTATGTTAATAGTTTTTTAATTATAAACTATTTTTATACCAAGTAGGTAAATCAATTGTCCTCATTTTTAAATGCAATCCTAACATCAAGATTTTGTGCATTACGAATAAAACATACTTGAAGATATTCTGTACGCTTTATTTCATAATGGCATGACGCATAAAATCTGTCAGCTCCTTCTGATCGGAACCAAGCAAGACCATAGGTGTTTAATCCTACATAATTTTCAACCTCATTTTTTGTTAAAACTGGATAACTGTGATTGACACTTTTCTTTAAATATGGTGTTACAAAATCAACATAAATTAATTCCAATTCTTCCCTTTTGCAATATTCTTCCAATTCATATTGTTTTTCATGTAACACAAACCATAAAAATCCTATTTCTTGATATGAAAGTCTTTCAAGCTGGATATTTTTGCAAATGTCAACTAAAGTTTTTTCATCTGGAAGAAAATCATGGTAAAGCCATACCTGAAAAGAATTTTGAACAAGCTGTGAATATCGGTCTATGAAATATTTCCGTACAATCTCAGGAAATTTAATTATTAGCTTTTTCAAATGCTTCCCCTCAATTGCATGGATTTTAAAAGATTCGCTGTTTCTGGTTTTCTCTATAAATTCTCTACATGCTTTTGTCAGATAGCTATTGGTTATAATTACAAAATGATTGGCTTTCTCAGCTCTTGCCCATGCCAATTTTTCATGAATGTCAGCAACAGCAATCCCTGAAGTATACTTTTTACATTCGAAAAACCACTTTTCTTCAAATTGATGGACCATCGCATTATAAATAGTTCGATATGCTTCAATATCTCTCCCATCATCCGCACCGCCTTGCCTCCATTTTAAAGAATGAAATGAAAACATCGCAATTAAATCAAATGATAGTTCTTCAAATTGTTTCCAATTTATCTTTTCAAAATCTATGTCTTCCTCCTTAAATTTCATACAAAGCTCAATCTTTCTTTCACATTCATAATAATTCTTCTTTTATAAAGTCCATTATTCATTAGAGCGCTGCTAACTGGTACTTTAGGATTGCTGCATTATCTATACTATTAACTGCCTCTGCCAAATAAGAAAAATGTTTGAGCATATCTTCAACAGATAGCTGATGTTCCTCATTTAAATTATATTGCCCGGTATAGAACTGGAGAAACTTTTCATCAATAATACCATTTCCATGCGCATATAAATGCCTAATTTGCAGAATTTTTTCAATGTTTTCCTGCATATTATGATCAAGTACTTTAAGATCACTTATTTGAACATTATCTGAAATAAAACCTTTTACGCTTCCTCTTTGCAGTTTACCCAATTTCTTTTTTGCCCAATAAAGTACAAATTCCTGCATGTCTGCACAATCAAGCACTTCTTTTATGGTAACCTGCTGACCAGATTTTAATGTTGCTGGATTTGCTAGATAAATTTCATACAAAAGATCGGTCAAATAAATTTCAAAATTGTCAGCGCATGACGAAAATAAAATTCTCATTAGGATCTTTCCTTCTTGATTATTTGTCGGAATAGATATCGAATGAGGATACAAAACTCTTCCTAAGTCATTAATAATATTGAGTACGCTGGAGTAATGTTCTAAAAACTTTGATTTTGAACTTGTACTGGATAGACGAAAATCCAGCCATTGCGAATTTAATTTTTTAAGCAATGGAAGCTGATCCTCATCTTCTGGTTTTATTTCCGGATTACTAAGAATAATACTAGTTCCTTTTCTTATATAAAATTTATTCTCCAGAGCGATGTTATCAGATGATTTCTCTACTTCAATAACATACAATCTTTTACTATCATAAATTATATAATCATACGTAATTAATGGTGCTGGAGATAATAGATCAATTGCTTTATGTGTTACTCCATTGGCACGGAAATCTTCACTTAGTCCAGTTATTTTTATATCTCCGTTAATTTCGTAGACCCCTAAAACAATAATTCCTCCATTAGTATTTGCAAAAGCTGCTATCATTTGTGCAAGACTTCGAGCTGGAGGTAAAACTGCTTTATATTCTAGTTTTTCACTTTCAGCACTACCAATTATTTGATATATTTCTTTACGTAAATTCATAATTAAACAGGAAACTTAACAATCTGCGCTTTTTTTAGAAGATGCCCCAAGGAGATTACCTTAGGTTTAATGTCATCATCAATCCATAATTCAGAAGCCTCATAGTCCAGAATATCAAGTTCTGAACCATAATAAATAATCACTTCACCATTATATGCTGGTCTTGCAACGATACTTATTGGCACACCATTTTTTAAAATACCTGCCAGAATTGTTGGTGCAGTGGAATCGTCCAAATGATCTAGATTATAGTTATCCAATGTCTTCAGATAGTTTACAATGTTTTTCTTAGCTTTTTTAATTAAACTCTGGGCGTAAACGAACATATCTGTAGTAGGAGTAGATTTATGAGAGAACATTTTTTTTAGATCTTTATCTTTTATCGCATTTTCCCATTCTTCTATAGAAGATATTCCCATATTTGATATTATCTCCTGCGTCAATGGCAATAACACATTCGGTTTGTGTATTTCGTTCGCATCATTGCTTAGAAGTTCACGCAGCTGTTCAATGTCATTTATATCGTACTGTTTTAAAAGGGAATATATTTCCTTAGCATGTTCGATATTTTCAAATAATCGTGGATTCTCTTCTATTGCTTCAGCTACTTTAGATAAATGTGATAAATCTGTTTTGCTTCTCATCACTTTATATAAACTGTCTTTATCTTCAATTGTATTCATAAACAGTTCTGCACGCTTTCTGTAAGTTTCTGAAAAAAGATCTTTACCTTCTTCTGGATTGTTATCAAACCACTCAGATAACAAGCTGATAGCTCTTATGAAATTCTGGTCTTTATTACCTATGTTTTTAAGTTTTTCATTGATTTTAACAGCAATATCAGTTTTCTTTTTTTCATGATAATTACCGAATCCTATGTTATGATGGAGCAAAATGTCGTTCCAGTCTTCACCAAGGAGCTGCAATATTTCGATTAAGTCACCGTCATTTATAAAATCTACATAAACTTTACTATATGTCTTAAAAGTTCCATTTTCATTTGGAAAGATTGCATTTTTTTCAAGCAGTGGTAAATTGTTATCCTCACTTAAGATAAATTCCCCAACCTCATTCAACCACTCAAAAGCTGAATTTTCATTGTCAAATTTTTGAGATAATTCGTAGACAGATCCTATGTCTGCTACATCCTTTATCAGGTCATTAAATGTGATTTTACTAATGCCGTCCCAAACAACCTCAATCCAGCTGTGGAGATTTATTCTTTTACAAACAAGTGTTGGAAACAGATCATATGTGTATTGCCATAATTTTTCTTTTGTTTCTTTTGAATATATGTTGGAAGGAAACCAAAGTTCACTGAGTTTACCTTTACTGTTATCAACTAAATCAACAATCGACTTTTCCAATAAGAATTTTCTCATTGGTTTTTGAATAAAGTCTCTATACCAATCTGTATCAAAGTATTTTTCATCAGTTGCAGGCATTTTGGATTTTGCAATACTGAAAATATTCGTGAAAGGTTTATTCTCAATTTTATTTATTAAATCCTTGTAAAGCGATAATGCTTGTTGCAAAATTTCCTTATTTTCTAAAACCTCAGGATCATTATCTCCCATCAGCCATATACCATCTCTTTCTGTTTGCGGATTAAAGCTGAAGCTGTTGACAACTACAGGAAAATAAAAATTTTCCGTGCCTATTAATGGAAAATCACAGAACAGTTTGGGGATTTTATCCAAATTTAAAACTTCAAAATTATCAGCTCTTTTAATAGTTCGTGTGGCAATTGAAACCTTACCGTTTGTTGCATATAATAATCTGACAATACTTTTTTTGCCGTTTTCTATTTTGATTATTTTTTTAAATTTATTTTCACTTTGCAAATCATTTATGAATATAACCTCGCTTTCAGTGGTCGTGTCACTTATTTCTACCTGATAGATTTCAGGAATAAACGAAAGGACATACGGGATTAAATTTATAAATTCATAAACTCCGATATCTGCAATATCTTTTTGCTGATCGGATTCAAGTACATAAGTAAAAGAGGTATTAAATTCTTCCGGATTATATTGTTTGATTTTACTCCCTTCAGTTGAAGAATGAAATTCCTTCCAGGCATTTTCAATATTAGGTATGAGTGCCGCAGTGGTTTTTCCATTGCGGTTCAAAGGAAAACCAAAATCAAAAAGTTCACCTTCAATTGTTTCAACTACACCTTTGATAAACACTTCTTTAGAAAGCAGGTGAGTAGTTAGAAAACCGGTGCCAAATCTGCCGGTGCGGGCACTAATTTCTCCTTCATCAACTTCCTTAGACGAAATTTGGTTTATTAGCCCTCTGATATCTTTTTCCGTAAAGTGGTTTCCATTGTGCAGAAATTCAATTTCATCATGGCTGTAATTAATCCTGACCGAAACTTTTCTATCGGTTTCGGCCACACTATCTTTAGCATTTTGCAGTAGCTCCCACGCCCAGCGACCATGGTTATTCTGTACTGTTTTTTCTAAATCATGCAGCCTCTTAATTATCTTGTCTGCAATTGATCTGTTGCCATCTTCTCTGCGGCCTTCTTCGATTGATTTAATCATATAAACTAATTACTTTTCTTCTTCATAATAAATTTTATAGAATTTTCTGCCGTCCTTTTCTGTGCCCTTTTCTATCAAATCCTTATTGCCATGAATATAAATATCAAAATTCCTATCCAGTTTCAAAACACTTTTAAAGACGCGGGACTGTTTTTTAACAGCGTGCGATGAAATTGCAAAATCATCTGAAATCTCTACATTTTTGCTTTCTCTATACTCTTCGTCATAACTTCTAAATGACTGTATCATTTCAGGATTATCAAACACCGCTTCTTCAAAGCTTTTTTTCTCAAATCTATCATGTGTTTTAAAATATTCTACTGAGCGATTTAATATATCTATTTTATCAGCTTTGCTCACTTCAAATTCTTCTGAAAGCTGATTTGTTACAAAATCTTTTGTAATTGAAAGAAAATTTTTAGTGAAATGGTATTCGTCTGAAAGAGGCTTAATGTTTAAAAAGTTATCTTTCCAATATTGGGTGTCATTAGATTTATTTGAATCGACAATGCAGACCTTAAATCCATTTTCAACCTGCTGTTCAAATATTAGGCAGCCCTTATCCAGTTTACCTACATTAACCCCATTATCATATCTTATTATATAATTATCTTTTGTTGAATCAAATTTTAGAAATACATCTTTAACCTCAGTCTTAAATAGACCTATTGCATTTGTTTCAATTCCGTCTAAAAGAATATTTTCAAACAGACAAACCGTAAACTCTCCTCCATTTACTTTTGGATGGGTAGAACTTGAGTATAGATGCTTTGAAAGTTCAATAGAATTCTCATAAAATGAATGTATATCAGAAAATATTCTACTGATTAAAGTGTACACAGCATTTAATGACAGCTCTGTAGGATTGGTAAAATTGAACTTTTCATTATCATTAAAAGAGGACAACAAATACTTTAACAGATATTTTTTTGTATCTCCCTCAGGAATGCTTACCTCTCCTGCTGAAATTTTAATTCCTTCGTCCCTCAATTTGTTTCCAACAAAATGAGTAGCCATATTCTGTAGTTTAACTCCGGTGAAATCTATCATTTTATTATATTAAATAATTTTAGTTTTTCAAGTTTAAGATTTTCAATTTCTTTTCCTAGTTCTTTTTCGAGGTTTGCAATGCTTGATAAAGCCTTTACTGATTCAGTTTTGATCAGATACGGTGCAGATTTGAAAACACCGTCAAATTCTGGTTTATTTTTCAGTGCATTTGAAAAATTAAAAGTAACCTTATACATACCATTTTTTATATTGAAAAAACTGAACTTGTAGAGGACTTTCATTTCTTCTAAAAATATAGACCCTTTCGCATTCTGCTCACTAAGCTCAGTAAGAGTCTGGAGTCCTTTTCCCTCAAAATTTATAACCAGATCTTTATCCACTTTATCACGGTAAAGCTCTGGTATTTCGGTATTCTCATCAAACTTGAATTTTATTGACTGGATATCAGCTTCGTGAAACATTGTCGAAGATGCAATATTGCTGAAGCTAAGCAGAAAATTCACCCGCTCAGTATTGGAACTGAAATTTTTAAACATAACCTTAATTTTCTCCTCTTCAATAAAATCTATTCTTGTAAATTCATCTTCAACAAGTTTGACAAGGCGGTTTACAATATATTTGTCTGCTTTGCTAATCGTATTTTCAGTTACGACAACCAGCTGGTTGTCTTTTTTCTTGATTACTATTTCTGCCTTGCCCGGTTTGGTATTAACTAATAAACTGCTTGTAGGATCTTTGGTTTCTGTAATCAATGTCATTTTATATTCATCTTTAGCAGGACTGGCTTCAAACTTAAGGCTATCGGGATTTATTATTTTTACATTTAATCCTTCCGTCAGATTATCAGTATTGATTTTCACTTTCTTAAAAACAGACTCTAATGTTTCATCCTGTTTAATATTAAAAAATGCATCAGAACTGTTTACAGTTTTCCCTTTAACATCGATATATGATTTAAAATCTTCAAGTTCTTTAGGACTGAAGAGCAGAGAACTCATCAATTCTATCAGTTTTTTAATATCTGCATTTTTTGTATAAATACCTTTTTTGGCAAGGAAAAATTTAATGTCGTTAGCTGTTATTGCATCTGTTTTTAAAAAAGGTTTTATAATGTCCCCATATGGCAAAATATTAATAAAAGCTTCATTTAAGTGTTTAGAATTAACTAGAGATGGTTGGTTGTCTTCTTGGTAAACTTCATTCTTATTGGTGATTGATTTAGTAGTTGATAAGGAATCTAATGCTTCTGAATCAATACTGTGATATTTTAATATTGTGACTTTCTCATCCAAAAGTTCTTCATTAAAGGAACGGATAATCTCAAGAGCATCGTTCTTATCTTCCTCTTCATTATAATCTGGAAAATAAAGTCGATATTCATTACCATAACCGCTGGTAAGGCTTATAGTTAGCCAAATAAGTTTCTTTAATGCTTCTGGCGAATACGGATCAGAACAGAAAAGAAGAAAACTTATTTTTGATTTACTTTCCTTCGTAATTGGAATTACAGAAGAATTAATAAATTGAGGTGGAAGTTTTAGCCCTCTTTCTCCTATATACTGTGGGCTCTGATTGGCTTCAGTGATTGGGTACGCAAATTTAACAGGAACGTCTGGCCTATAATTTTTCGCTGTCGTTATGCTGCTGATCAAAAAATTTGCTTTGTTATTATCAATTAAAAAGTAAGTTATATTTTCATTAAGCAAGTTTCTTTTATAGTTTTCTTTACTAAAATGGATAAAATCCCTCGAAACTTCATCGTTGTCAGTTGACAGCCAAAATAAGAAGCTGTAAACATCGGTGGATTCATAACGTCTATGAGGAATTTTATTTTTTTCTTCTAAATCTGAATATATAATATCTATATCATGAAGATATTTTGTTATTTCTGTCTTTGAAGAATCCGGGTATTTAACTGAGTGAAGAGAGGAAATCATCAAGAAATCACCTGATTCTTCTTTTAATTTGCTTTCAAAGTCACCAAAGAAATTAACAGTATATACATCATCTTCCTCCGTTTTCTCATTAAACTGTTCTACTTTATAATTTTCTCCAAACTGATGCCAGCCGATGAGCTCTAATATTTTTTTAACTATTCTATGGTTAATGGGAGTATTCTGGTTTTCAATAGGTGGTGCCAAAGAAGCAAAAGGGTTAGAATCTAACTGATTTTCAACAGCAACAATCCAAGCTAAAAGCTTTTTATCAAAGTCAGCTCTAGATATTTCTTCTCCAATAATAGAACTGGTGCCAAATTCTAAGGTTAAGGCTTTTACTATAAGTTCTCTAACCTGCGACGAAACTTTAGGTTTGTTTTTTCCCTCATAATATCTATCTATTTTTGTTGATGCCTGATCTATAAGAACCTGTGTATTCAAAGGTTTAATTTCTCCTATTTTTACTTTGCCGATTTCTGTTGCTTTTAAGAGTTTCTGATCTACACTTCCAATAACTATCAGTTCATAATTAGAGGCATTTGGAGATTCGGTTTCAAGCTCTTCACACCATATTTTGGCGGCCGAATGCCGAATGATGTTCTCAGAGGATTTTACCTGGCACAATTTTACAGTGCCGTCGGAATATTTCCATCTAATATCCACTTTTTCTGACTCATCTAACGGTTCAAGCGTAACTGACGTCCAATGATTATCACTTTCGAGTGTATCTAAGACACAAATAATTGTCTGTATCAGATAACCTCGTATTCCTGCATTACCTCCCATAATATTTTTGATTTTATAAATGGCGCTTAAGCTTTAAAGAGCTTAGGCTTTAAAAAATTCAATAGATAAATTGCTAATATAAAAATATTCCTATTATAATATTTTATCTTTTTATTACACTTGTTTCAAAAAAGTACAATAACTGTTTATATTCGAGAAATTTTGTTCACTAGTTTACAGACTTAATCTTATTAATTTCATATTGAATCAGTCCAATTTGCTTCAATCTCTCTTCAGCGCCATGACGGCTGAAACTTGCGATTAAATCTTCTGGCTCAATATTCCTCGCTCTCAAAGTTTTATTGATTTTAACTATCGCTGAGTGAGGAATGTCATATTCGAGCAAAGCGGCTAGATTATTTGGCAGAAAGCCATTTTCTAATTGAGTTGCATAAAAGGAATAATTTCCAAAACTTAATCCATGCTTTTCGAAAACGTACTTTTGAATATCGTTAACAACAGTAATCCATTTAGGCAGCTTGTAGTCAAACCAGTGCCTGGTAATATTAAGCACAAAATAGGACAAATAATTTATCCTCTCTCTTTCATCTTCAATTCTTTCTTTCCAATATTGCTCTTCAAACAATTCGTCTATTACGCCCTTGACGGATTTTTTAAAACCATATTTTAAGGTTAGTGCGGCCAGTTGATCTGCACTTAATATCCCTGCTTTATTATCCCCTTTCTTTTTCAGATTGTCCCAGCAGAACTTGGTAATAGCTTGTAGATTTTTATATGTTGGGAAAGTGTCCCAATTCAAAAGATCATGATAAACAGATAAATTTGCTTCTATTTCTCGCAAGATATTGATCTGACCGTCAATTGGAAGAGACGAGTTCTTTCTTAAGATATCTTTAAACTCATCATCAAACTCATCAAATTCCTTTAATCTTTCTTTTGAAGTTGCTTTCAGCTCGGAATTATCAAGATTGATTAATATTTCAAGTGGAGCATCATCCTGAGAAAATATAGGGATGTCTACATTTAGTTCCAGTTGGTTTGGCCGTGCTTCAAATCGATAAACATTGCCTATAAAATAATTATTCATTCTGCCACTTCTTCCGGCTATATTTTTATAATCAAAGAAATCGATATCTTTTGTGCCTTTCTTTTTGTCAAATAAAATTACATTTTTTGCTGAGGTATTAACACCTTCAATCAAAGTTGATGTGCAAAACAGGTATTTTATATGTCGTTTATTGAATAGATCTACGATTGTACTTCCCAGATGTCTAGGCACGGCTCCGTGGTGGATTGCTGTGAATCTCTGTAATCCTTCAATTAGAAACCAAGTGTTGTTTATATTTTGCATTAACCATTCTATCACATCCGAATTTTCACTAACTGATATTAAATCAGGTTTTCTTACCTTGATAAAATCCACAAACTCTATGGCAAGATCAGTAGCTTTTTTCGGCGATGAACAATAAATCAAGGTTGGTTCCTCAGTTGTGATTAAAAGTTCAAAGAGATCGTTCTTTTTCTTTTCCTCTTTCTCCCTCAATTTTAAACTCTCCCTGATTTCCAGAGATATTTCGTCAACAGCAACAGTTCTAAAATCCGATGGGTACCATATTAAATCATATTTTTCTTTGAACTCCAATGGTATTTCCTTAATCATCGGACCTAGCATATAGAATTTTGAAGTGTGTTTGAGTAATTTATGCAAAGCTGTATTCAACGTTATTGCCCTATCATCTCCCCTTTTAAGACTCAGTTTATAAAACTCGTCAATTATAAAAAACTCTATTTTTGGAAATTTATGATACTCCACAACACGCTCACCCGTAAATAAAAACAAATTACCAGTAACTTGTGAGGGTTCTTGTGTGGTAGATACTATTATCTTATAAAACTCATTGTATTTTGAAAGTTTTTTTCTGGTTTCATCAAGTAATGCCAAAGTAGGCTGGATAACAACCAGATTTTTGTACTTTCTGCTTGCAACTATTTCTTCTATAAGAAGACTTTTTCCAAAACTCGTAGGTGCACTTAGAACTACACTTTTATCGCTTTGTAAGGCTGTGGAAATTTCAAATTGTTCTTCATGCAGGAATACTCCTTTCAGGTAGGGCGATTTATGTAATTCATACCGCAATGATGAGCTGCCCGTTAGAATTTTCTCATCAATATATGGATATAGCCCATAACTTTGGATAATATCATTTAGCAATTCTATACATTGATCATCGATGCATTTCCCTCTTTCCAACAAACGAATTATTAGATCCCTGCCATCATGAACATTAGAAGAATAAGTTCTATTTATGAAGCTTAATATCTCATAGCTTTCTTCAAAAGTAAATTGTGATTTGGATCCTATATATTTAATAGCATCATCATAGTTATCAAAACTCATATTTTTTGCATGTTTTTAAGTCGGCTATCAAGTTCTGTATTAAGTTCATCTTTGCACGGAACAGGCAGCAGCAATAACAGCAATTCAACATCAGTTTCAACCTTGCCATTAAATATTTCAAATAGCTCTCTGCATTCCTTTTCCAAAGCAGCAAAATAATCATCTGTATTATCGCAATGATCTGCAAAAATCTTACTGCTGTAAGTACACACTAAAGGTATTACGATAGTATCAAATACTTCATCAAGATTCTTATGTTTGTGCATTAAATTCATCCAATATTCAACATCAGGTATTTCCTGTGGTATTTTGCGACGAATCAGCTCGAACTCTTTTTTTAGATAATTACCATTTACATGATTTAAAACATCCTTTGCCAATTCCTTAACACCGCTCTCGCCATCCATATAAAGCTTGGACTCCCCCAGCCATAATTTTTTTTTGTCTTCTTCAATGGTAATATGAATTCCGTCAAAACCATGAACGGTTGCATTATGAGAATCCTTAAAATAAATTTTTGAAACTAGAGGTATTGTATTGCACCAGTCCCTTAAAAGAAGATGCAAAATTAATTCGCCAAATTCTCCACGCTTTTTGTATTTATCAGTCAGATACACTGTATTAGCAGCTTCTACAATTCTATCCACCACTTCTGTATAAGACAGAGTCATACCCTCATGATATCCAAAAGCAAACTCCGGAATCACTTTTCTGATTACTTCAACAAGTGGTGTAAGTCTGAATTTATTAGATTCGAAACCAACATGGTAAACGCGAAGATTAGTATCTGAAATTTTTTCGGACAGGACTAAATCAGACTCAAATGGGCGCATCATACAATAATCAATTTATTATTATTAATCTATTCACATTCTTCATTTACAAAAGATAAAGTTCTAAAGACCAACGAAGTCTATTTCAATAATTTTCAAACTTAAAAAATGGTTTTAAATTTCTTTTACGGTTTTACGTAAACAGTCATAAAAATTAAAAATACTTTTTTAATTTTTATTGGAATCAGGTATATATACCTGATTTTTTTGTTAATATAAGCAATAAACAGTAGTTTAATTTTTAATTGCTTTTTTCTGACCCCTCGACTTTTAAAGTAATTATTTGGAATGCAAATATTGACTTTAAACATGTAATTTTATTTTCAATTCTAAACGGTTTAAAAGGCGACCAAGATAGTGCTCGCCACATGTTGCCTGTGCATACTTGTTCCATGTGCGTTTTCCGCACTTCGGGACTTATAAGTCTCCGCGTCCTCCAACCATCCACTAATTTCTTGCTTTCTTTTTCCCGTTTTTTCTTCGTGGAGCTTTTCTTGGAAAACATCCGTGAAGAATTGGAGAATTGATTAAAGAAATCTGTAAAAAACCGCTACCGTGTGCCACATCATGTTTTTATGTGCCAGCTCTACTTTGAGGAATACTGCTTTGAAATCTACAGAAGCTCTTTTGAAAGATAACTTTAAACATCCCTTATGAACGGTGCTGGACATCACCTTTTTGAACTATCTGCTCATTACTACTCTTGATTCCTGCCACTCCTTTGCAGACAGAGGCGAGCATCGCATATAAAGCGCTGCCGCCGAAATACCCACCGAATAAATCAAACGCAGAACTGATTTGGGAAGCCTTAAAATACCCTCTCTCTCAAGATCGTGGAAAGACCTGTCCTATTATGGCATCCTTAATTTAAGACATAAACGTAAACTACTGAAAACAAGAAAAAATGATCCGTATTGAAATTTGCTTACAATCAAAATAATTGCTATTTTTACATACAAATTATATTCACATGGGACTTATAAAAGCAATTCAGAACTGGAAGGAAAAAGTGCATAATTCCGATCTTCAGAGAATCAGAGTGACCTCTGGCGGGGCTTTTTATATGAAAAGCGAGGATATTTTCAATGACAAGGAGGAATCGATCGAGTTACTTAAAAAGCTCAACGATTCTGTGGACAAATACAATAAGGCTTCAAAAAAACATCTGGCTGACGTCAAATAGCAGCACCCAAAGCCTATGCCCAGACTAGACCTTATTATCCTGCCGCTACTCTCTGGGTACCTATTTCTAATTACTTTTAATCTTACGCGCTTCTATCACCAGAGAATTGAAAAGCAACGACTGATTTTCAATTCACTCGCCGCTGCATTTTTTATTGCCGTGATTGGTTACATTATTGATTTTTTTGTACTGAAATCAGCCTTTCTGATCGATTTCAGAACAAGCGTAAGCGCCTTTGTAAGCAGCCTGATCGGCATAGAGGTTCCGGGCCTTAAGCACTCCATATTCTTTTTCGCAATCTCTTACCCGCTAGGAAAAATTTTAAACCTTTTTTTCGGTCGCATCTTTTCTTTTGCCTATACCGTCGAAAAATGGGGAAACCAGCTCGACAGGCTCTTCTGGTTCTCCCTGAACGAAAAAAAGGATGAGAACAAACTCCTCATGCTTACAACAAAAAGCAATAAGGTCTATATCGGCTACGTCCACAGAATCTCAGAGCCCATCGGCGAGACCCATATAACGATAATACCCAATTTCAGCGGATACAGGAGCAAAGAAGATCTAAAGCTCCAGATCACTACGCAGTACACCAAACTGATAGAAAAGCTTGTAAAAGATGGAAGAACCAGTGAAATCGCTAACCTTGGAATCATCATACCCGTAAGCGAGATCCTGACCATCTCCAAATTTGATATCGAGGTATTCAGCAGCTTTAACGACATGGAAAGCGAAGAAAAAAAAGAGCCTGCAAAAGAAGAGAATCACATTAGAGATGCATTCCTGACTATCGGTGATCATTTTGTCAGAAAGATTTTCAAATAGGCCTCTTCCCCGGCTTGAGTCGTTCACATCATTTATTCTACTTCAATACTTCCGTTTTCATTTATTTCCACATTTCTGCAGTCTTAAAATCAGGTATTTCTACCTGTAGTTTGTTTCGTTTTTAACCCGACTTTTGCAATAGTCCATTCGGCATGGCCTTATGAATAACTAATTATTCGTGCGAAAAAAAATCCTCACACCGAACCTATACGGAAACTGTGTTACCATTTAATTTGCTAAAAATAGATGTACGGCAGTAATCTTAAAAATCACTAATATGGCTCATTCATTCTTTAATTCGGAAACTTTTCGAAAAATCAATCTTTTTATGATAAATAAGCTTCTTTTTGGATCCCTGCTACTGGCATCTCTACTGGTTTCGATTTCTATAGCCAGCATATCGGCATCCCACGGGACAATTGCTTTTTTAATCCTGATGCCGCTCATATTCAAAATGAGAAGAGAGCTGCGCAGAACCTCTCTTATTTCAGTGACCAGAATTGTCTAGGATTGATTTCATCGTACTTTTCTATAATTTCATTTAAAACTACGGAAATCCGTACAATGGCTATTTTAATAGAAACTATTTTTGAATTTGATTTTTAACCTAATTAATATTTTATGGCAGCAAAAAAGGAAGAAAATGAAATTGCTTACTCATTCTTCAAATACAAAGAGACTGATGAGATCCACATCTTCAAAGGAAAATTTAACCCTGACGGCGGATGCAGTGCACTTTTTAAGTGTATCTGCCAGAAAATTGAAGACCGGAGAGCAGATGACATTACTAAAGTCAAAACATGCCTCAATGAAGATGATGCCAGACAGTTTGCAGCTGACACGGGAAGGTCTGTGTGCGGAACCTGCGTAAGCGATCTTTATGAGACTTACAGCTAAAATCAGTCCGTTAAGCAGAATTTAAGACGCATCGAAGCTTCGGCTTCGATGCGTCTTTAAGGCTATAAATAACCACAAACATATTCCTTATCGCCAATTTCATAAAATGAAATGCCTAAAATTGCTACTTTTAAAATTATTCTTAGCGGCCATGTCCATATTTTTAAAAACATAAATTGAAATCTTTTCTTTCACAAAAAATTAAGGTTACTATAAATATTATAGTGGACTTACTTTAAAATTTGCGAATAGACAGTCATAACAAATTTTGTGGCAGAATCGTGGCACAAGATATTTTGAAAAATCAAAAATCCAGTAAAAGCAAGGCTTTACGGCTTTAGGTTCGAATCTGTATTACCAACTATTCAAAATTAGAAAACATGCAAATTATTCAAAACTAGACAGATTGCTTTTCCTAATAAACTACTTACTGTACTTATTACTCTGATGTTCCACTGATGCCAAAATCTGATTTATTTCTAGAGAAATCGGAAGTTTTTTTGTAATTAAGAACAAAAAATCCGAAAAAAAAAGTTTTTTGAATTTAACAGAACAAAAAAATACGTAAAGCTACAGACATCTGCAGCTTTTGGCAAGGAACTCTTCGCTGAATGGGGATTATTTCTAGATTTTGAAAACAACGGAAGGAAAGATGATGAAAAAAAGAATTTGTCCTTAACTAAAACTCCACGCTAAGTTAGCACATCCAAGTCTTTTTTGTCACATTTTATTCGCTTTTCAAAAACGACGAAATACTACATTGATTTGATAAAATAATACTACAAAAATATGCTTTTAGTTGTAATTTTGATGAAAATTTTTACAAATAAAACATATAGACACCATAAATTGCATATGATTAAAAAATTACCTTTTTTGCTTCTTGTATTATTTTTACTCCAAATTAAATTTATTTACAGCCAGTCGAACAAAACGTCTGCTCTCATTGATAATTTTGAAATTACAATGAAAGAAGCCGGTTTGTCAAAAAGTCAAATTTTGCAAATCAAAGATTTACTTGTAAAAAATGACCAGCTTATTGCTGAAGATGCAAAACTGCAAAAAGAGTTGAATGCCAAATATCCCTTTGTTTTTCATGATGAAGAAACAACCGCTAAATACAGTAATCAAAAATTTGTAAAATCTTTATCGGAAATAATCTCAATTGAACAATTCAAACAATTATTCCTGCCCCAATTTAATTCTCGAATAAAAATAATTGCCGATGATAAATTTAATATTTTAAAAAAGAGATACAAGTTCCTGCAAGATCAGGAGACAAAGCTAAAAAAACTATTATTAGAGACTACTACAAATGAAATCATTATCAAAGAATATTACAATTATGATGATAATGTATCATGGAACAATTATACAGAAGAAAAAATAAAATCATCAGACAAAGAGCGTGAACTGCTAAAAAGTTTTGGATTCTTTTATTCTAAAAACACTAAAACAGATACTCTGATTAAAAAACTTGCTGAAGCTAAAGTAGATGCCGAAAGAATAAATCAGATCATACTCGCTTTACAGATCCTGCAGGAACGCAATGATAAGCGACTCAAAACATGGAGAGAGAATGATGCGGCTAATGCCTTCAATTTTCATGACCCTGGCGATGATGAATATGCTATTTACCTCGACTTCCGCGAACAATTAAGCAATATATTAAAAATAGAAGAATTCAAAACTGTTTTTGTGTCACAGATGCAAAATAGGATTAACCGTGAAGCAGCGAAAGAGTTTGAAATTATTAAGAATGCTTATCAATTTACGGAGGACCAAAGCAAAATAATGAAAGATTTAATTTATGAGAAAAATACAGAAAAAATTGTAACTGAAGAATATTATAAATACAATTGGGACTTATCGCAACAAAAGCTAAGAGCTGTCGAGTTTAGGCATGAAAAAGGAATTAAAGAGACCTTGCGTAAATTTAGCGAGGTAAGACCTTAAAATTATTTTAAATTTTTAAATTTTTAAATTTTTAATTATGAAAAAAAGAGTGATTTTTATTATTTGCTGTATAAATTATTTCGTAGGATTTTCCCAAGAAAATGAAGTAAATATTTGCGATTATGTAGAAACTCATTTATATGATATTGGGGAAACTAATAATTGCCCCAAATCGATATCCCTTGCACAATCAGGTGCTGATCAAGACGATGCAAATTGCTTAAATCTTTTAGGTGTATTATATAGTCAGGGACTAGGAGTTGAAAGAAACGAAGAAAAAGCTTTTAAACTAATCAGTAATTCCGCAAAAAAAGCTTTTCCTCCTGCTGAATATAATTTGGGGAATTTTTATAAACGTGGAACAGGATGCTCCCAAAATTTTGATAAAGCTATTTATTGGTTTAGCGTTGCTGCCGATCATGGAAATGAGCGTGCAGCATATATGTTAGGATATATGCATTTTAAAGGTTTTGGAGTTCCTCAGAATTATAAAAAAGCTATTGAATGGTTTGAATTATCATCATGGCCTATGGCTTATAATTTCTTAGGAATATGTTACTATTTTGGCTATGGGGTCGAAAAAAATGAAGACAAAGCCATTCTTTATTTTACAAAAAGCAAGACAATAAATAGCGATATGTATTTGAAGCATATTGCGGAAAATATAAAAGAAGAAGTAGATTATTCTATAGAAAAGGCATTAAAAGAAAAGGAAACTAAATTTAATACCGTAATCTCTAAAGAGACAATCAGCCAAACTGTAGCAGAATCAAGCAGAACATTTGAGCAAGAAAAGACTGTTGATGGAAAATTTCTAAATGGCAAGTGGAAAGGCAAATTAATAGAGTTTGATTGGTCCGGAAAAAAAATTACTAGAATAATACCTATTTCAAGCGAATTTAAAATAGAAAGCAATGAGGTTTCATACAAATTAGAAATTAGCAAGGCCAAAATCGAAAATACTGGGATTTATGAACACAACACTCTATTATTTAAGAATGATGAGATGAATTTTGATTGGTCATTCAGTGATGACCCTAATTCAAATAATATAGAGTGGCAGTTACTGTCTTCAGAAATGAAGTTCAAAGCCATAGGCGATACCAGATATTTAATAGGCAATCTTCAGACTTTTTCAAAAAAGTGGAAAGAATCAGGTCCTCCCATGTATCTTATATTGAAGCCATTTGGCGGTTTGGACGAAGAATTGACTGATGAACAGCTTGCATCCGTAAATAACAATAAAGAGCATTTTATTGTTTTATATCCAAATCCGTTTCAAAGCGATTTTTTTATAGAGTATGAACTTGAAAAAGAAGCAAAAGTTTCTGTTGAAGTTTATAATTATAACGGAAATGTAAATAAAATCACTTTAGAACATGAAGACTTGCAAAACCTTGGCAAGCATCAATATATATTAAATGGAGCCAAACTTCAGGCTGGCATTTATATAGTACGCATTAAGGTAGATAATGAAATACATTCTAGAATTATTTTTAAAAACTAAAAGGACATGCTAAAAATTAGAAGAATATACATTTGCTTAATCATTCTTTTCACAACTTTAATAGGTTATTCTCAAGGCGATATTGAGAATACACAAACATGTCCTAATTGCAGCTACTTTTCTACTCAAACCGCACAAGCAGAAACTAAATCGGTCAATTCATTAAATACGGCTCAATTGGCAGGCCAGCAGGCTTTAAATGCTTCAAATACTGCTTCATTAGCGCAAACCGCGGCAAATGCTTTAAACCAAGCCCAAGCCCAGAATGCCGCCAGTCAAGCGCTGGCTCAAGCGCAGGCGGCTCAATTACAGGCACAAGCTGCACTAGCATACGCCCAAGAACTTAAAAACCAGGTATTGGCCGCTCAAGCTGCCAATGCTGCTATTCAAGCTGCTCAGGGGCAGGCTACTGCTGCCCAAGTCGCCGCAATTCAAACGGCAGTAAATAATGCCACTAATGCTCAAACTAAAGCGGATGCGGCGGCAGCGGCGGCGCAAAGCGCAGCGCAATTAGCCAGTCAGGCAGCCAGTCAGGCGGCCGGAATAAATAGTAATTCAGCCCAGAACATCAATTCAGGGACCGTCACCGCACCGGTGGTAACGTACCCCTTAATACCAAGGGCCAGCCCTCCCGAGACCACTCCAAATTCATCTTCTTCGGGAACTCCTTTTATGGTAGCTATTAAGCTATATGATAAACAAACATTAACTTTGGATGAAGCTTACAAAGTAATTAGGCATTATATCGATATAGTTATACCGGATGTTGCTAATGGCAGGAAGCAATTCATGCAGAATGTTGTTTCAAAAGTTGCAAATGGCTTGCCAGACAGTCAAAAAGCTAATGCCGAGTCAATACTTGCAGAATACATGAGGTCAAATACGCTGCAAATACATCCGGAGGTTTCTGCAAAATCGCCCTGTAATGTCGATATAACTAACGTTATACCGAAGGGGCCGAATGATCCGGATTTTCTTTATCAAACCCGTTTCATGAATGTTTATGGTGAATTAATGAAATCACCCAAATTCAAAGAATTGTTTATTGATATGTTTAATGACAGTTCCAAGCCAAGAGTTAAATTTGAAATAGGAAATACTAAAAACAATGCAGCAGGTGAAACCATAATTTTACCAAATAATCCAATGGATAATAAAATAATTATTTCCCGTGCGCTAATGCAGACCGGTAATGCCATGCTAATTGCTAAAACCATAATCCATGAATGCATACATGCCTACTTAAATATAAAATTAGCTGATCCAACAATCGGCATGGATATTCCCAGCATAAATAATATGGATGTTCAAATGGTTATTAACACCTATTATAACGGCTTTAGGCCTGGCACACAAGATCAGCATGATTTTATTTACAATTTCATGCTTCCTACCATGCAAACAATTTTGTCGGAGGTGAAAGATCTTTTGGTCACACCGGCACAAAATAGTGGCATGCTAACATTAAGCATGCATATACCTGAGGGTGCAAGCGGAACTCCATTCAATTGGACAGACGCGTATATTAATCTTTCTTTGAATGGATTGCAAAATTGCAATTTTTTTAAAAATGAAATTGCGACCTTTGATACGCAGGGAAATATACAAACAACTGTAAACTCATCAAAAACAGCTAGCTTTATACAGTATAATAATTATCTTAAGAACTATTTAAATAACAATTAATGACCAGGCTAATTTTAATATTGTTTTCATTATACAGCGCAACCTCATATTGCCAGAATTTCGATAAAATAAAGAATTCGGATACTGTATATGTCTATTTTAAAAAATCGAATACTCAATTACACTATAAGGAGAATACTAATAATGTGAACCAAGAATATGATAATTATTTTTTTTTATTGAATTGCACCCCTCATGGTTCTTTACAATTTGCCCACCACTATTCCTTTAGCCCTGGAGTGAAATATGAAAAAAAATCGTTTTTAAAAAAAAATAAAGACCTTATTGCGACGTATAGATTCCTTAATTTGTTAAATATGGAAAAAATTAATGAACTTCTTAATAATTTTAAAGAGGTTTACATAATAGATGAGGAAGATTTCAATAATCGGAAAATTAAACTGAAAAAAATAAAAGTAATGGGTAATGTCCCTAATATTGAAGAATAGAATAGCTTAAATTTTGGATGTGCAAAAAAAAAACAAATTCAATTTTTAAACATCAGCAAGCGAATAGCTTGCTGATGTTTTTTTATTTCATATTTATTTTGCCATTACTTAAATTTTAATTCTTTTATTTAATTTGTGCTAAAACTTATATGGCATATTTTAGATGATTAGGAAACATTTTCTGTAAACCCTGACCTTTTAGATTTTAGTTTTTGTCGCATTGAAGAATAGCTGCCTTGTTAAAAATACTGTTGCCATTTTATTCAAATGAATATATTTTTTTATTTGTTCACTAGCTATATTGTGAAAAGAGACTAATTTATAAGATTCTAAATCATTGCAATAAAAGGCATGTTCCAGATCAGCATTTAAGAAAAATATTAATACCATGTAATTGTGCCGGTTGTTGGGTTTACAGTAAATATTCTTTCAAAAAAATTCGGTTTTAAAGGAGCTATCAGAAAAAGACCATTTTTTGGAATTTTGGCGTAAATAATATGGTCATCTTCCAGTGCGGTCTGCTCTTCCACAAGCTGCCATTTTTCATTCCAAACCAACAATTGATACTTTTCCCCCTTCATTATCTGAAAGGCATTGTTATCCGTATATTTGCTTTTTTCTTCATTTGATCTTGATAGATTAGCGGTGTATAAATCTTTAAAATTAGGCTTTAAAATAGTTTCTTTACCCTTTTTGTCTAATAAAACGGGGAAGTTTACTAATTTCATTTTCCCTGAATTAAACACGCCTGGCAAATAGACGATATCTCGCCCCATATTTTTGTAAACACAATTTTTGCCGATAATTTTTGCCCAAAATATTGGTCTCCATTCTCCCACATTAAAAACATTGATGTAGCCGATCTTTGCATTTTCAATGCCATTGAAAGTGTAATTGATATCACTTACGTCAATATATTCAGATGTTACATCTAAAATGTTTTTGCTTTTTAACTCATTGGGGATTTCACTTTCAGGGATTATGCTAGCTAAATTGCCTGGTTGTTCAGAATAAGTTACTCTATAAACTTTTCCCATTCTCTTCGAATTTGGATTCCAAGAATAAGGATAGTTTTGATTTCCATTAAAAGGAATATTAATTCCTTTGTTGTCAATTACAGTATTCCAATAGTGCCTATTTGAAGATGCGGCAAAATGAGGCGTGTAATCAAAAGTCACCGCTATTCCTAATGCTCTGGAAGCGAATAAAGCCACATTTGCAAGATCTTGACACGTTCCTTGCCTCCAAAATAAAAGTTCACTAGGCCCTAAAAAGGGTTTTGGATCGAATCGATTTGTGACAAAATCAAAATGTTTTAGATTTTCAATAACTTTTGAGCATAATTCTACTGGATCATTCGGATTTTGCATATCATTAGAAAGTTTTTCAAAAGCCAATTGGTATTCTGATCTCCAATCTTCAACAGGTTCGGTTATACTGCGGTAAGGCAAAATATATTCGCAAAACGTTTTGAAATCATAATCTTTTGACCACGGGTTATTTTTCCATGAATAATATGCTAATTCAATGTTTTTTATCAGCATTTTTTTATCAATTACATCAACATCTTGGATGATTTTTTTTTGTGGCTTTATACCAATTTCTTTTTTTAGAATAGTAAACTCTTGCTTTGCTTCTTCAATATCTTTAAATTTAGCTGCTTCAAATTTGATTGGATTATCCTTTTCATCCAACCAAATATTAGACACAGAATAATGATTTGATATATTGTCAGTTAAAAATACTGCCGCCTGATATAGTTCCTTATTTTGAGTTTTTTCAAAATAATTAAGGATTTCAGTTCGATCTGCATGCGATAACTTTTTAACTTGAGAAAATGATATTAAGGAGCATAATGTTAATGCAAGTAAAGCTAAAAGATTTATTTTTCTTAAAAACATGATATTTATTTAAAGTTTTCAATTTAACAAGAATAATGCAATGCAATCTACTAATTAAATTGTTAAATTTGAGCATTAACGAAATTTAAATAATGGAATTCAAAAAACTTTTTTTAGTAAGAAATTTGACAGGAATAATCGAGGTGATATTTTTAATTTTGGTTTTTGCAACGCCCTTTATATCATATTCTTCTATACTTTTTTCGATCAAAGACGGTCAAGAGCTTTTTTTTGTAACAGTAACTTCATTTTTTACTGTTTTTAAAGGATTTGATATATATAAAAGGAAACAATTAAATATATATACTGCCGATGTATTATTTTTTCTATTCACTTTTTATTGTAGCTGCCATTTTTTCAAATTTTCATACTATAGCACATTATATACTGGATTCTGGGTCTTTATCAGCTATATAATTTTATTTTATTTGTTTAGGCTTCTTTATAGACATCAAGAGACTAAAAACAAAAATTTCAATAAAACCATATATTTAATTTGGGGATGCTGTTTTGCCCAATCAATAATAGCCTTAATGCAGAAATTTGAGTTTTTAAGCTCTAAAAATGATTATTTTAGCGTAGTTGGCACCTTTATAAATCCTAATTTTTTAGGCATCTATATGGTGATGGGATTATTAGCTGCATTATATCAAGCTGTTTTCTTTGCATTAAAGACATGGATTTATAAGACAGTTTTATTTGCTTCTTCTTTTTCGATGCTTTATGTGCTTCTAATTACCGATTCAAGAGCCTCATGGCTGGCTCTTTTTATAGGGATACTAACTTTACTGGGGACTTCGGAATCATGTCTTCTTTTTTTTAAGAAAAACATAAAAAAAGGAATGCTTATTATGTCTTTTTTTTGCATACTCCTAATTTCAAGCATATATCTATTATACCAGATTAACAAAGAGTCTGTTAATGGCCGGTTTTTAATACAAAAAATCACATTGATGAAGATTGAAGAAAAACCTATTATGGGTTATGGCAATTTTAATTTTACCGGTATTTACAACGATTCAAAGGCGATATATTTTAAAGATATAAATAGAAATTGGGAAGAAGTAAAAGTTTCTAATTATATTACTATATGCTATAATGATTATCTGCAAATTTTATTTGAAATTGGGATTATTGGATTAGTACTAATAGTCCTGATTATAATGTCTGTTTTTAATAATATGGAATTTAACAGATATACCAGATTTGGCATTTCAATTTTTGCGGCGCACTGTTTTTTAGCCCTATTTACCTCAGTGCTGTATAATCTTAATGCTATGATTTTTGTTGTTTGGGCTTTAGCGATAGCATTTAGTTTCAGTGGAGAAAACAGGAAAAAAATGACTGTAATTGCCAGTGGTGGATGCATTAAATTCTTAGGAGCCTCGATAATAATTTCTGGAGCTTTAATATCAATATTGTTTTATACTAAAACACAATCGCTAACTAGTTTCAATCAGGTTCTGACAGGAGAGAATCAAAAATTCTATTATAAATTAAATGACAGATCAATAAAATGCATTCAAGATGATGCTTTCGTTGAATTTAAAATTGGTTTTGAAAAATATAGAGAAGGTGAAATTAAACTGGGGATAGATATGATGGAAAATTCCATTAAAAGATGTCCAATTCCAGATGCCCTTATTGCTATGGCCAAAGTATATGAAGAAGTTGGGAATTTAGTGAAGGCTGAAGAATTGATGAAATTTAGCATTTATATAGAACCATTCAGATTTCAGCCAAGAATAGAATTGCTGCAATTTTATATTCAAACAAATCAAACCATAAAAAAAAGGAAACTGGCGCAAGAAATAATTAATTTACCAGTAAAAATTAAATCGGAGAAAGTTGACTTATACAAGGAAAATGCCCGCAAAATTTTGATTAATCATTAAAATAGTCTTATTGTTATGAAGGAAATCATGAAATTGATATAATTTATTCCCCATAAGTTTAGCATGAAGCTGACGAGATTGAACCAATTGATTTATACTAGTTTTTACAATATTAATTTAAGAGGCTAATGCCAAAATCAAATGATAATCCTCACAAAACTGGTTAGATATTTGATGCTTCACGCTACAAAATAGCAATTTAAACATACTTAAGACTATCACTTTTAGATTTATGGCAAAATCATCGCATATCATGATTTTAAAAAACAGAAAATCAGCAAAATCAGACTTGCCGGCTTTAGGTTCGAAACTGTATACCGCTTTTTTGTTCTATTTCTTTTTTATGGTTTAACAGGTTCGAGTCCTGTTCCCGCTACACAGACAAAAAGCTTCAGAGAAATCTGAAGCTTTTTTGGTTATTTACATGTTTTGAGATTGCTTTGTGGGCATGATTACAAATCTGCTTGATTACTTTTGAAAAAAATATGTCTAATAAATCATGGTTTTAAACAATTGGAACTCCTACCCAATACAGTATAAACATTGTTGCAATTGTTATTGCAATACTACACAAGGTAAGAACACGCCAATAAGTTGATCTCCCATAACCATATCTCCAAATTCTTTCACCCGTTTCATTTCTATAAGATTTTAACGTGAATTTCGCAATTATATAAGTTGAAATAATAAATATTAAAATTGTAATTGACCAAAACTTAATCATAATAAATGTTTTTTTAGATGGTTCTAAAGATAAGCATTTTTCTACATTTTTTGAAATGAATCATTTAGTAAATATTTTTATCAAAATCATATAAAAAGATGCAAATTATAAAACTATTCTTTTGTTTTTTTATAATCCAAATAACTACCTAACTGCTTTCTTTTACAATAAATAATTTTAAAAAATCTTTGAATTCTCTTTAAAAAAACAGCTTAATTAAATGAATACGGCTCTATAAGCTGCGAACTAGTTCTAGGAGAAGAAACACTTTCCGAAAGACCCGGCTCTGCGGCTGCAAAAGTAAAACCAGCTCTAAAATGATTGAAAATTTCATGATATTTGAATTTCCTGCCGTTATTTTTTTTAATATAACTGCTGCCCGGCTGAAGCAAAAAATTGGTTTATTCCAGGCTTGCTGATCTTGCTCTTTAACGTAATGAGATGCTGAAACAGCGTTTTGATATGCTCCGGCCTGTTCTTTGCAAATTCCCTGGCGGTCTGCGCAGGAATCAGCAGCTGGCCCTTTGCAATCAGTTTAGAGAATGCCTTTTTTATTTCCCCAAATCCCGAACTTGAAGTCGCATACGGGAGAAGCAGGACATTGGTATCTATAATAAAGATGCAGTCATCTTTGATCTCTTCAATGGGTTTAATATCGACACTGAAGATAGCAGCTGCATTGGGATATATCTCATGGTGCAGAAATGCATTTTCTTTATCCATAACAATTATAGTCGGTTAGTTAATTTCTAAAGCTAATATAAGAGTTTACAGTTAAAAACGATTAAAAAACAGCACAAACATTAAGTTTACACCGCTTTAACACTTATTATTAACTCATATTAATCAATACTTATTTGACTTGTTTAAAAGTGGAACTGCTATTTTTAGGGCCGCAAAAATTAAATCAGTTTTTTATACCTATTCAGTAATTCAAATTTTGCGGCAAAATCAAGGAAAACGGATTCTACTTTTAGCCCCGATAGCAGTGGAAATCCTTCTGCGCCGGTGTTCGGCGCAGAAGATTGGAGCGGATAGCGGGAATAGCTCCTAAAAAACATTTTTCAAACTTCAAAATACCCGCCGCTTTAAAACCTGAAAGCCATTATCTACTGTTTGAAGCCAAAAACATCCTGATACAAAAGCACTGCATCCCTTGACAGGACAGCCGTTTTTTAGTAATTTTGCCCCATGAACCACGAAGAGATAAAACGCTATTTTGAGAACAATCCCCCGCCTAAGGAAATAAGACTGACTGAATGGGCAAATATCACCGATACTCAGGTTTTTCTGAGGAGCTGCTACAGCACCATCAGAAACTTCAACGGCCCCGTGGATAGATGTCCAGCATGGTGGCATCTGAGAGATTTTTATATTCTGATGAAAAAAACTTCTCAGCACCCCCCTTTAGGTGAACAGAATATGGAACAGACTGCTGCAGAACAAGCCACCGCAGAAACTATTGCGGATGCTTCCCCGAATGAAACAGTTACGGAAACTCAAGCCGAAAGCACCGAATAAAACCTGCCCGATAAAATCACTTACTTATTAAAGCATCAGTCCTGCCTTCATCTGCAGGGCTGTTTTTTTTTGGGACAAAGAAGAAATTTCCTTTTGGCTTAGCAGCAGAAGGAAAATTTCACATTTAAATCAATCGAAAAAGCCTGCAATGGGCAGGCTTTTCCTTTTAAGATTTTCACAATTTCATTCCACAAAAAACTATGGGAACTTTCATTATTTTAAAATATTATTAAAAAAAACAGCAGCATAATGCACCATAATTTAGTACCGCTTATATCCTCACATTTTAAACAGTTTTATACAAGTACTGGCCTTTTAGACAAGAAATTTCCATAAGCTTTAACTGCCAAAATGTTCTATAGGCTTCTCAACAAGGCGCTTTCGTCCGCCCTTTTCGCATCTGACCTGTAATGGTCTGCCAGCTCCTTGAAGATTAATGAAACGTTTGGATGGGTGATTTTCGTTTCTTCAAACAAAGAGTCGAAATATCCTGCTCTGAACCTTTCTATATTGCCACCCTCAAACGCACCCCTGCTTGTGAATCCTAAATTATTTGAAATCTGGATCCTAAATGACAATATAATATCATCGGTTCCGACTTCTTCAATAATATCATAAATTTCAACAGGATAGCCGGTTCCTTCCTCCATCTTGATTGGATGCTTGGCAAACAGCTTGCCTAATTGGTTATCGGCACTCTTCAGCCTGTAACTTTTCTCAGCCAGTTCCCGTACCTGCGTCACCCAATTCCTCAAAATCTCCAAATTTAAAGAACCGCCGGCAGTCTGCGAAGGTATTACATTAAACGAGTCCAAAATTTCCCATGCGGCCCTCACGATTTCCTGAGATACAGGACCGTGCTCATTTTGCTGCAATTCAGCTTCCCTGAATTCATCATCATCAGGAAGGTAAACCTGGCTTAAAAGTCCAAAGTACTCCTCAGGATTTTGCGACATCAGCTTATATAGGTTTTTAGGTTTAGGAGCATAGGAACTGCCTCCAGTGAAAACAAAAATAAATTTCATCTCCATTTTAGCGGCCCTTTCCAGATCGTAGTCTTCTTTCGAATACAGCAGATCCAAAAGGTTTCTAAAGTAATCATGTTCAAATTGTGATGAATCTCGGTACTCGGCGATAGAAACCCTTTCAAGCGCGCTTAATATTTCTTCAGATGTCAGTGCTTCCCTCAGAGAATAAGCGGCCCATGCCAATGTATTTATCATGGTAATACTCTTGCCATAGTACGTCAGCTTGTCAAGGGCAAAGAACAGTTCGTCTTTATCTTCTGTATAGATAAACCCCTGCTGTATCTCCCAATACAGCTTCTGGACATCTTCATTTTTCATCTCTTCTATAAATTTCCACAACTCGACCCTTTCTCGCATGGAATCAAGGAAATTAACAGTCCCCTGCACCGAAAGGCCGGAATCCATCAGTTCTTTCAATATATCAATTTGAGGCGCCAAACCGTTTCTGCCTTCTGAAATTTTTATAAAGGCCTGTACAACCGCCAATACCTTTACTTCCTCACTTTCAATCTTCTGACAGATATAGAGCCTGTCCCCTGAGCCAATCTTATCTGATAAACCAAGAACATGGCCGTATAGATATGGATATTCCAATGTGCAGGCCAATTCAAAGATTTTCGGGATACCATATTTCTCTATAACACTTTCCACAAACTCAAGCCTTTTAGCTGCGATTTCTTCCCCATGCTTTGTATAATCGGCATTCTGCCTGCCCGACATAAACTGCGGAAAGTTTTCCTCAAAAAGATAGGAATCATTCAATACATCGACCTCAGCCTGGAATTTCAATGCCGTTTGTTCCAGCTTGTCGGTTATAACTGCAGGAAGCGCCCAGTGGGCGGTCTGATGAGTTCTATGGTTTCCTATCAATTTTCGAAAGTGGTGAAAGATCAGTTTCTTTTGTTCGGCCTCAAGCGATAAGGCTGTCTCTATGGCTTGTAATGCCTGATCTATCCTGTCCCATTCCATATCATCCAATAGATTTATCAGGGCTAAAATCCTATTGATGCCGCCTTCAGACATTTCAACAATCTTGTTAAGACAGAACGCCCGGATGAAAGACACTTCGCGCTGGCTGACCTGTATCTGCCTAAGTTCGGAGAAAAGCCTCCATTTTGGACGAGGAGTATGAAATGCGGTGTCATGCTTACTGTCCACTAGATTATAAAGCAGGGAATACAGCTGATCAGGATATCTTTTGATCAGGATTTCCAATATCTTTATTCTGTCTTCAGCATTCGTATTTGTCTGGGGATACCATGCCCTGTATATGTTTTGGAGACTATTGAACGGCGTGTTTGTAGTCGGCAGCTTAGAAGGGGACATTATGACCAATTCGCACAATGCATTTGAGACCCTCATCAGATGCTCCGGAAACCAGGCAGTAATATCCAGGCACCACAACAGAGGAGCCAGATCGTTTGATGCATGCATAAAACCTTTTTCCTCTTCGAAGAAGCCCAAAACGGATTTGTCTTTTATAATCCTTTCCAGATTTCTTAAAAAAACTGATGGCGATGCTTCCGCCAGCAGCATTAAATTAGTTGACATCGACCGCCATACCACAATGTCCATCTCGAATAAACTCTGGCAAATACCATCAGCATATGATGTAACGTCCGGTATGGAATTTATTCCGTAACTTTCTCCAAAGACTGCAATGGCAACAAGTGTTTCGCATAGCCCTTCACGGAGATTCGGCGAAAACTTTGTCCTGTTTCCGCGAGTCTGAAATATTTGTCCGCGCTCACCTGCTGGCAGAGAGTATTTATAAAGCACTTCGCTTAACACTTCAAGGCAGGCCTGCTGAAAATTTGCAAAATCATCAGCAGTTGCATATTTTGCAAAATAGAGCCATGTATCTGTAGGAGAAACAAGTCTCCAAATGCCGTTTATATAATATACAGGAGAATCTTCCAGTGTGGCCAAGACCTTTAGGAACTGATTATATTCTGTAAAGCTTTTACCTGTCAATTTTTCAACAATCTGTTTATCCCCGTCAAAATCTTCTGAAAAACGATTAAGAAGTAGCATCGGCATAATATCCCTGGATTCTATGCTTTCTGTATATTTTGGTCTGGTGCCCTGATCGAATTTCAGCAGTCTTTTTAAAACGGATATATTGCGTCCCGAGCTTTTCATAAGAATATCTGCCTGTTCATGGTCTATACCCATTTTTCTTAACCCTGCTTCGAAACTTTCACGCGATACGATGGAGAGCTGGATTTTTTCAGGTTTATTGACCTCTTCCGAAAGACTTATCGGAACAATTATTTTATGTCCTTTCTCAGCTGCCTCACGCAGTTCCATGCCTTCCAGCTTAAACTTTGCAATTATCACCAGCTGCTCATCAGTCTGGATAAACCTATGAAAGGAGTCCCTATTATCTATGACTACAGTTTTCAAACTTAGGATATCATCCTGCTGTAGTATTACTGCCAGAGGAAACGCTGCCGCTTCATCAGTGGTAATGGATTTTATATACAGTACTTTCTCTTCCCCTGCCAAAAACGCCTTCACTGTTTCAGCTTCGTTTTTGCGGCTTTCTCCAAGCAATATTTCAGGTACGATTTTAAGGGAACCGCTTTCACTCCAGAGCTTCCAATACTGATCTATGGTATAAATGCCTAAAGTCGGTTTTCTTAATTTTTCTGCCAGCCACAGTTCAACGCTCGGGGCAAGTTCCAGCCATTGTTCGATATCTACCGCATCAATATATACAACATCCTTCCAAAATCCGTCTAATTTCTTTTCAGCTGCCCAACCGCCTTTATCGCGGTATTTTTTTGCATTTATATTTACATATGTTGTAACAGCAGGATCTTTACCAAGAGGATTACTTTTCCTTTTTTCATAATCCTCACCGGCTTTGCCCTTTTTGTTGTCCGTTGTTCCAAATTCCCAGATGCTGTCTCCTGAGGGGACAAAAACATTCGAGGTATCCGTTGAAAGCTCTCCATCAAATCCGCCTGTATATACTTCTTCTCCGTATGGAAAATGAATATTCTTTATGCTTTTTTTATCTATTGTTGCTAAAATCAGTTTTCTGACTAAATGAGGCAGATTGTACTTGCAGTCTACGGAGTCGGCCCATTTCTTAATATCAATCGTATCAATAAATCTCATATGTATAATTTTATTTTTTATAAAAATTAAGTAAAGTCAAATAATTTCCCGGTTCTTCACGCAGCTTTAGTGTTTCATAATTAACAGCAGGTAAATAGTTAGTTTTCAGACAAACATAAAGAAAGCTGATTACTAAATTTTATGGTTTTCCGTAATTGTAGCTAATTCATATGCAGTGACATCGACTGCCGGCTAGAATCAAAATAAAAAACTTCAAAAATTGAAGAACAATCTGAAAGAAAAAATCCACCCCTAAGTAACTAACTGACTTTTAAATAGCCTGCCTATTTAAATAAATGCCCAAGGCAATCCATTTTACTGTCACTGGACAAAATCATAATTAGAAAACATTATTAAAAGAAAGCTTTACTGCAATATTCTAAGACCATCAGCAAAAAACATTCTTCAAGTTTTTTTTCCGCTACTGGAACAAAAAAATTCAGAAAAATCTGTAGTTTTTTTTTGTATACTTGATTTTGAATAGCCTGCCTTGTTCGCGAGCATGACGCTCACGCCAGAGAGTCCTTTTTTTATCTACTTTCGAATTCTTATCCCTTGTTCTTCTAATTTTAATAATGCGTGGATTTCTGGCATATCTTTACCTTTAGAAGAACAAAAGTCTAACAAATCATAATGTATTACACGTAGAATACTTTCTGCTTTATCGGAAATATCTTTAATTTTATGAAACAATTCCTCTTTTATGTTTCCGGCATTGAAATTTTCTTCATTTCCAATGATAACTTTGTGAACCAGCCAATTCCTTTGCTTTAAAAAAGCATTTAAGTCATTTTGCAATGACAAATTATATAGTTCCTCTTTAATTGCAATTTTAATAGCCTGGCCTAAAGTATAACTCTGGTATTGTTTTAAACATTCATCTGCTTGTTCTTTTGTTTCTGCGGGATTCATTTTAAGAGTAATTGAATAACTCAACGCCTGTTCAACCATTTGGGTTTTCAATACAGCTTCGCCAAGAAAACAATACAAATTAATTTCATTATTGTTGGATTTTATTTTTACAACATTTTTTTCCATAACTGGCGCTTTGTTTTTGATTAGAATCAGTAATTATCTATTTAGGTATTAATTACTCAAAAATACTTCTTTAGTACGCGGTGATTTTGCGCAGTAAAAAATAATTTTTCATGAATTTGCTTAAGCGATCACGTAGATTTGTAATCCGCGACTGTAAAATATAATGTTAACGGATAAAAAAACAACCCAATTATCCCTTTCTTGAAGAGGACAAATTTTTAAAAGTACCTCCAGAGAATTTTCAATGCATATTTCTAAGATGCAAATGCAATAATAATATAAATAATGTTTAATAAATGGTTAGATAATTAATTTCTTCCCTCCAAAATAGTAAGTTAAATATACTGAAGACTATCAACCTAAATTTTGTGGCAAAATCGTGGCACACGGTGTTTTTGAAAACAAGAAACACAGCAAAATCAATGCTTTACGGCTTTAGGTTCGAAACTGTATACCGAAACAAACAATAAGTAGGAACCAATGGTGAAAGATTTAAAAAGCAGCCTTTGCAAAACAGATTGACAATTCTATGATGCTCAGTCTGATGCAGAAAATTGAAACTGAAAGAGCTAAGATATTACGGTCCTTCTAAGGCTTTAGGTCTTGACAGACTTCTGCTTTTTGGCTAATTTTGCCTTATGAATCCCGAAGAAATTAAACGATATTTTGACAATACGCCTCCCCCTATGGAGGTGGATTGGAAGCCATGGGCAAAGATTACCGATTCCCAGCTTTTTTTAAAAAGCTGCTATACAGGGATAAGGACTTTCAACGGCCCTTTGGAAATGTGCCCTGCCTGGTGGCATCTTAAAGATTTTTATCTACTGATCAAGCGAACCGCTCCTGAAGAACAGAAGACAGAGCCTTAAATATATTTTTCAGTTTTGTAAAGCGGCAGGGAAATGCTTTTAGGCAATTTGGGTAATCAGCAGGACTGCTATAAAAGAAAGTATCGAAAAAACCATTGCATTGATGATCATGCTTTTTCTTTTTACTGAATCCTGCGCTTTTTCTATTTCACTCGTTCTTTTCTTTTCGTGCGTTTTCATGATATGATATTTTAATTATTTGAATAAGCGCAAAATTATTACGCAAGGCAGAGAAACATTTACAGCTTTACCTTTCCATTTATCATAATTCGAATTTTATCGAATGATGCCATAATGAATTTTCTGAGTGCAGAAATTTTTAAGGATACCAGGAATTCTCCATTTTTCTTTATTTGCTTTAGCGAATCAAAAAAGAGGCCGGAAATAGGTTAAACTTTGGATGCAATGGATTCTCATATTGATCTGTGATTTTCCGAACGATAAAGTTTTTGTTTTCTAGGCATAATGCGGATATATTGCTTAGGCTAGCAGGAATCTGTTGCTGTTTTTTTGGATGCTGCTCCAATCCATTTCAAATACTTTCTGGAGCAGGTCTTTCAGTCCCTGAAAAGTGCTTGGCTTCACGGCATAGAAATCAGCGCCGAGCTTATGGCAGAGCTCGATATTATCAGCGTTATTGCTTGTGGAGAGCATAATGATCTTTACTTCTTTCAGGGCATCTTCCCTGCTTCGGATTTCCGCAAGGCAGTCAAATCCGTTCTTGATGGGCATATTGATGTCCAGAAAAATCATATCAGGCAGGCGGTCCTTGTTCTTTTCAAGCGTATGGAGCAGTTCCTGCCCGTCGCGCGCGCCCTGGACGACAGCAGGAAGGCTTAAATCCTCGAGGGCATCTAAAAACAGCAGCCTGTCATCCTCATCGTCATCTGCGTGATAAATAATTTTATGGGTATTCTGATGTGCCATCGCTTTCACATTTAGGGCAGTCCAAGGCAGGGCCTTGGTAATCTGCAAGAGTTATACTTAAAGAATCAATAAGGCTCTGCAAATAGGCAAACGATAGAATTATGTCTTAAGATGTATGGTGAAAAGCAAATATACGGCTAATTTTTAGAAAAAGCGCTGCAAATCCTCCAGATACCTCCAAAATAATCAAAATATAACGCAGTCCGACACCTGCCTTAACATAAATTTCATCCCGGCATTCTTCCCCGATGCCAGCGCCGGACTAAAACTGCCCTCCCTTTGCGTAAATTCTGAATAAAGCGGAAAAACGCAAAAAAAGCACGATTTCAGAGATCCTGAAAAATAAGGATTTTTGAATTTTGTTATTATTTAGAACATTTAATTTTTAAAAATTGTTATTACCTGTACTAATTTTGGTTTGTATAAAATGATCAAGATTATGAACCGGGCAATTGTACACATCGACATGAACACATTTTTTGTCTCCTGCGAAAGGCTTGCCAATTCTGAGCTTAACGGCATTCCGCTCATTATCGGCGGGGGTGAGCGCGGCGTTGTGGCTTCCTGCTCGTATGAGGCACACCGTTTCGGGGTGCGCTCGGCCATGCCGATCCAGATGGCGCTCAGGCTCTGTCCGCAGGCCAAAGTCATGAAAGGAGATATGGAACTCTATTCAAGGCTCTCCCATGATGTGACCGAAATCATTCAGGAGAAAGCCCCTGTGGTGGAGAAAGCCTCCATTGATGAGTTCTATCTGGACATCACCGGAATGGACAAATTCTACGGAAGCTACAAATGGACCGATGAGCTCGCACAGCGCATCACAAAGGAAACCGGGCTTCCCCTCACCTTTGCCCTTTCAGTCAATAAAACGGTATCGAAGATCGGAACCGGTGAAGGAAAACAGAAGCAGAACCTGGAGATCCCCGAGCATCTTGTGCAGTCTTTCTTGAACCCGCTCTCAGTTCGTAAAATACCGATGGTAGGCGACAAGACCTTCCAGCTGCTCTCCCGCATCGGGATACGCACCATCAAGACCCTATCGGAAATGCCTGCCGAAGCGCTGCAGCGCATGATCGGACAGAACGGCATCGAACTCTGGAAAAAAGCAAATGGCATTGACAACAATCCCGTGGAGCCCTATACGGAAAGAAAGTCGATCTCCACCGAACATACTTTTTCCCAGGATACCATTGATATCGATAAACTGGGAAGGGTTATCCTTGGGATGGTCGAGAAGCTTTCCTATCAGCTGCGCTCCGAACAGTGGCTCACTTCGACCGTAACGGTAAAGATCCGGTATGCCAATTTTGATACCGAAACCAAGCAGTGCAGGGTCCAGTATACTTCGGCTGACCATATCCTGACCCAGACCGCAATGGATCTTTTTGACAGGCTCTATCAGCGCCGCATGCGGCTGCGCCTGATCGGGGTGCGTTTCAGCGGACTGGTGCGCGGAACTTATCAGATCGACCTCTTCAATGATACCGAAGAAATGCTGGCGCTCTATCAGGCGATGGACCGGATGAAAAACCGCTACGGCTTTGATGCGGTGATGCGCTGCGCAGGAGCCTCCTTCAAACCCAATACCAAAAATGAAATTCTAAAACGCAAAAAATAAATCATGTATCTCAACTGCCATTCCTTCCACTCCCTTCGTTATGGCACCATACCGCTAGAAGACCTGATATCCAAGGCTGCGGCCTTGGGTGTCAAGGCTATGGCACTCACTGACATTAATACCGTGACAGGAATCTATGACTTTATCAAGGGATGCCAGGCTGTAGGAATCAAGCCTGTTGTCGGGATGGAATTCCGCTCAGAACATGAACTGCGCTATATCGGGCTGGCGAAAAATGCGGCAGGACTTGCCGAAATGAACCGCTTTCTCACCCGCCATAATTTTGAGAATACCCCGCTTCCTTTGTCTGCTCCCGACTTTGAAAATATTTTTATAATCTATCCCTTGGAGAATGTGCCAGCTGTTCTAAAGAAACATGAATTCATCGGCCTGCGCCCCGAACAGCGACAGGCGCTGGTGCTGAGCAGCTGGAAGAACAAAACAGACAAAATGGTCGTGTTGCAGCCTGTTACCTTCCGCACTAAAACGGAATACAAGCTGCACAAGATACTGCGGGCCGTTGACCTGAATGTGATTCTTTCACGCCTTTCTGAGTCGGATTACTGCAGGCAGACAGAAGTTATGGTGGATCTGGACAGGATCCTTAAATGTTATGAAGACTATCCGCAGATCATTTCCAATACGGAAATGATTATTGGGCAGTGCAATTTTGAGTTTGATTTCAAAACGCCTAAAAACAAGAAATACTATACCAACAATAAAAAAGACGACTTGCAGCTGCTCACAACCCTTGCCCAGCAGGGGCTGGAATGGCGCTATGGGAAAAATAACGCGGAGGCAAAATCAAGAATGTTCCGGGAGCTCAAGGTGATTGACCAGCTGGAATTCAGCGGCTATTTCCTCATTACTTGGGATATCATCCGTTTCAGCAACTCACAGGGGTTTCTGCATATAGGGAGAGGAAGCGGCGCCAACAGCATCATCGCCTACTGTCTTGGCATCACCGATATCTGTCCTCTGGAACTCGACCTGTACTTTGAGCGTTTTCTGAACCTGAACCGCAAGAGCCCTCCGGATTTTGATATCGACTGGAGCTGGAAGGAGCGCGACGTGATCCTGGAATATATCTTTTCCCGCTACGGCTGTGAGCATGTGGCTTTCTGCGGCACCAATGTAGAGTTCAAATACCGCTCCATATTCCGTGAGGTCGGCAAGGTTTTCGGGCTTCCAAAGGAAGAGCTTGATGCGCTCGCCAAAAACCCGATGACCCTGCATCCAGCAAATGAAGTGGTCCGAGAGGTGCAGCGCTATGGAATGATGCTGGAGAAATACCCCAACCAGAGAAGCATGCACTCCTGCGGGATCCTGATTTCTGAAGAGCCCATCACCAATTATTCCGTGCTGGAGATGCCTCCCAAGGGCTTTCCCATAGTGCTTTTTGATATGCATACGGCCGAAGATATCGGCCTTGAGAAGTTTGATATCCTGAGCCAGCGCGGAATCGGGCATATTGATGACAGCGTTAAGCTCATTGAGAAAAACCGCGGACTGCGGCTCAATATTCGTGACACCACCATTTCAAAGGATGAGAAAAGCTGCAACAGCTACCTTTCGATGGGAAAGACTATAGGCTGTTTTTATATCGAAAGCCCTGCCATGCGGGGCCTGCTGCGCCGCCTGAAATGCGACAACTATAAAACCCTTGTGGCTGCCTCCTCCATTATACGTCCCGGGGTGGCACAGTCGGGAATGATGAAGGAATACATCTTCAGGCACAATCATCCAGACAGGTTTGAATATTTCCATCCGGTGTTCGAGGAGCAGCTTGGGGAAACCTACGGCATTATGGTCTATCAGGAAGATGTGATCAAAATTGCCCTGCATTACGGCGGGCTTCCGGCCGCCGACGGGGATATCCTGCGCCGTGCCATGTCGGGAAAAGGGCGTTCCAAAGCGGCACTTCAGAAGGTAAAGGACAACTTCTTTGCATCCTGCGCCGCGCAGGGGCATCCCATGGCGCTGAGCCAGGAAATATACCGTCAGATCGAGTCCTTTGCCGGCTATTCGTTCTGCAAGGCGCACTCAGCCTCCTATGCCGTGGAAAGCTACCAGAGCCTGTATCTGAAGGTGCATTATCCCATCGAGTTTATGGTGGCGGTGATCAACAATCAGGGTGGTTTCTACCGCACGGAGGTGTATGTGCATGAGGCGAAGATGTCGGGGGCCGCAGTGCACAACCCGTGTGTGAACAAAAGCGAATTTGAAACTACGCTGTACGGGTCTGATGTATATCTGGGTTTCATGCACCTGCAGAGCCTTGAATCCAAAACAGCCCTTCTGATCCAGCAGGAACGCGAAAGAAACGGGCTTTACAGATCACTGGAGGATTTCATCAACCGCATACCCATCGGCATTGAGGCCATACAGATCTTGATTTTCATCGGCGCATTCCGCTTCACAGGAAAAACAAAAAACCAGCTGCTGGTCATTGCCCGTCTGATCCTTGTGAACTTTAGACCTGAGAACCGCACCCCGATGCTGCTTCAGGAGCCTGTTAAGGAATTTGTATTGCCAGAGCTGGAGCGCTCCGCTTTTGAAGATGCCTTTGATGAGATCGAGCTTCTGGGCTTTCCGGTCTCCTGCTCCCCTTTTGACCTGCTGCAGACCCCTTTTAGGGGCAATGTGATGGCAAAGGACCTTTTGGACCATCATAAAAAACAGGTGCGTATGCTGGCCTATCTGATCTCTCGCAAGCATGTGCCCACAAAGATGGGCGCCATGTATTTCGGGACCTGGATAGATGCTGAAGGGCAGCTTTTTGATACGGCGCATTTTACCGACAGCCTGGCGTCGTATCCTTTTCAGGGAGGCGGATGCTACCTGCTGCTGGGCAGTGTCGAGGTGGATTACCATTTCCCGACCATAACAGTCACCAAGATGGCCAAGATGCCCTTTATCCCGGATCCGCGCTATGAGCATGAGAACGACTGGAAATACAGAACGCAGCAGAAAATACGCGAAGATGTGAGCATGACCCATCGCGCGCCCTATCCGCAGGAACATGAAATCAATATTCCAAGGCTTAAAATGAGCAATTGACAGGCTGTTTTTTGGCTTTACGGCGGCAGTCTAATATGAACTAAAAAAATAAAGAGATGATGCTTTTTGATGACACCGAAATTTTTTCATCGGGTAATGGCGGCAGAAGAATATTTGACGTCCCCGATGCCGACCTGCTGCTGATTGATAATTTTTTCAGCAAAGCCCAGTCCGATCATTATTACAATGTCTTATATCATGGCACCCAGTGGAGGGAATATGAAATGCCGATGTATGACAAGGTGGTCACGGCTCCCCGCATGATCTCATGGTACGGGGATTCGGGCAGGCCCGAACGCAGATCCAACCCCGACTGGCCTTTGGAGCTGCTCCAGATCAGGGAGCGAGTGGAAAAGGAAACCCGCATAAACTTTAACGCCGTGCTGCTCAACCTTTACAGGGATGGCACCGATGGCGTGGGATGGCACAGCGACAAGACTTCATCGAGCAACAAGGACATGAACATAGCTTCCGTGACTTTCGGGGAAACGCGCCTGTTCCGCCTGCGCCATAAAACGCTCAAACATATTGCGCCAATAGAAATTCCGCTGCACCATGGCACCTTTCTGCTCATGGCAGGCCATACCAATACCTATTGGGAACATCAGGTGCCCAAGACCGCCCGTCCTGTCCTGCCAAGGATCAATCTTACTTTTCGACAGGTCAGGGAAACCTAAGTTTTTTTTATTGTTTTATTGTTTTTGATTTATGGGGCCTTATTCTTTCATGCCTATCGCCCTTGATCCAGTGGTTTATATGGCGATTGTAATTCATTGAAAATCATAGCAATCCTATAATATTCCTGTTTTATAATATAACAGCTTTGAATTTACTCAAGGTAACTTTGGATAAACCATTAAAATTAGGAATCATGGAAAATATAAACAGAACGGGGCAAGATGAAAATGCCCATATCGATATCTCCAATCAAAACGAAATACAGCAGTGGGCAGAAAAGCTCAATGTGCCCGAAGAGATCTTAAAAGATGCCGTAAGGGCGGCAGGGACAACGGTAGAAGAAGTTGTGGAGCATATCAGCGAGAATCCCGCTTTAAGGGAAAGCGCCTCGGAAGCGGTCCGCCTCAAAGACGGCCCATGGCATGATGATGATCACCATAATCCCGAAGGGAAAAGCATTGAAGAGGCTACAGACCCTTCAAAATTATCAAAGCTTTAAGCTTTTAAAAACCAGTATTCACTGATTTATAGTTTTATTTTTTCTTTATCCATATTAAAACTTTAAATGAAGAATAAAAAATCAACATTATAAATCAAACTATTGGATACTTGCTAAATTTTAATATAATACTAAAACAGAAGATTATGTCTAGAGAAAATAACGATAGCTGCGATCAGGATGAACGTACCTATCACGCAGCAGACGATTCCATAAATTCAGAACTTATGGAGAAAAAAGATCCGGCAATCAACCAGCAAGAAAATGATGCCACCGGAATCCACGGCGAAGATTCAGAACATCACAATCCACGTCCGGATGAGCGTGATCCAGATGCTGACAGAAGAACCCTTGACGAAGAAAAAGCCGTTGAGGACGATGACGAGGATAATTGATTCCTTGAATTTTGGTTGCCATTTAGATTAGATTAAGGTGTTTTTTATGCCCTGTGACGGTTATAAGACTATTTTATGAATCAGAATCAGGCTGATGATAAATAAACAGCACAGATCGCTTGTAAACAGTATAAGAAAACAAGATTGTAACGATTGGGAATCTTAAGCATGAAATAAGATCTTGAAGAGAATCTGCCGGCCTTATGGGCTGCAGGTTCCCTTCAGGATTTTTATTTTGTCTGGCCTCTCCCTCTTCCCCTTTCTGTAGTTTGCTGTGTATAATAAACAGACAGTTTAGATAGCGTCATATAAAACCCTTTATATAAATATTTTACAACAGGTTGCAAGTAGGTTTTATCCAAAATTACAATTGCGCGACAGTGTGCCGTACAGCTTGGAAATAATTGCCTAAATTTGCATTACAGGCATTGGTCTGCCTGTTTTGAAATAAAAGTGGCCAAAAAATTATTGCTGCAGAAAATGAACGACCCGATTCTAGAAAACCTTAATCCCAGCCAGCTCCAGGCCGTGAAAACCACAGAAGGATACGTGCGTGTTATTGCGGGTGCGGGATCCGGAAAAACAAAGGCGCTTACCTCCCGCTTTGCCTACATTGTGGACAGGCTTGGGATAAACTCCTCCAACATACTCTGCGTAACCTTTACCAACAAGGCCGCCCAGGAAATGAAAAGACGTGTCAAGGCGCTTATAGGCGATACCTATGACCTGGCTTTCATCACCACCTATCATGGCTTCTGCGTAAGGTTCCTGCGCGAGGAAATCAACAAGATACATTACCCGAAGAACTTTATCATACTGGACGCCGAAGACCAGAAAAGCATACTGCGTGATATTTTCAACGAGCTGCAGATCAATTCCAAACACCTGACCTTCAAACAGGTGCTGCGCTTTATATCCAAGCAGAAAAGCACTTCAAATTACCTGGGCTACATTCTTGAAAACAAAGGCTTTGAACCGGACGAAAGCGATTCGCTCTCCAGCCGCATCTTCCAGATCTATCTGGACAAGCTAAAACGCAACTATGCCCTGGATTTTGATGATCTGATCCATTTTACGGCATTTATTCTGGACAACAATCCCGATGTGCTCTTGAAATGGCAGGAAAACCTGCATTACATCCAGGTGGATGAGGCGCAGGACAGCTCCGAGAACCAGTTCCATCTGGTGGAAATGCTCTCGCGCCTGCACCAGAACCTTTTCCTTGTCGGGGATCCCGACCAGACCATCTATGAGTGGCGCGGTGCCAAGCCCGAATATCTGGTGGAATTTGACAGCATGTTCCCAAATACGCAGACCATTATCATGAACCGCAATTACCGCTCTACGCCGAACATACTGAAGATAGGGAACCACATTATCAAGAACAATACGGTAAGGGTGGACAAGGATATGATAACCGACAAGCCTGAAGGTTTTGAAGTGGTGCACTTTCACGGAAAGAATGACTTTGAGGAAAGCCGGTGGATAGCCGCTGAAATCAAGGAGATACTGCAGGCCGAGCAGGCCTCCTACTCGGACATCACTATACTGTACCGCTCCAATCATCTTTCCAGAAATATTGAGCAGGCCCTTATCAAGGACAATATTCCCTACTCCATTTTTGGGGGCATCCGTTTCTTTGAAAGAAAAGAGATCAAGGACGTGCTCTCCCTTTTAAGGCTCATTGTACAGGGGGATAATTTCTCTTTCCTGCGCATGCACAACCATCCTTCAAGGGGGCTGGGCAAAAAATTCCTTGAAAGGCTCAGCCTTCTGGCAGGCGAACAGAACCTATCGCTCCTGCAGGCGCTGCAAAACAATATCACCGACAAGGAACTGGCAAAAAAAGGCGCTGTTGAATTTCTGGAGCAGATTGCAGAACTGCGCGAAACAGCCAAGACAAAATCCATATCGGACCTTGTGAAGATTATACTCGATAAAAGCGGACTTTCCGAGCTCTACCGTAAAGACGGCGACGAGGACAGGCTTGAAAACATCAAGGAGCTTGTAAATTCGATGCTGCTGCTCGAAAAGGAAAACAATGCTCCGGTGGACATTATCGAATACCTGCAGGAAGTATCGCTGTATACCGATCTGGATGCCGATACCGACAATCAGGACAAGGTCAAATTGATGACCATCCACATTTCCAAAGGGCTTGAATTCCCGTATGTATTCCTGTGCGGCTTCACAGAAGGCGTGCTGCCAAGCGCGCTGTCGGTCAAGGAAAGAAGGGCCCGTGCTATTGAAGAAGAAAGAAGGCTCATGTATGTGGCCGTCACGCGCGCCGAAAAACGCTTCTATATGACCGATTCGGAAGGCTTTAATTTTACCACGGGACTCAATAAATATCCATCAAGGTTTCTTTTTGAAATCAAGGAGGAATTCTATGTCCGAAAAGGGGTGCTCTCCCAGCAGATCATAGAAAACAGCAAAAACAGTCTGGGCAATGCCCAGTCTTTGGAAAACACCTCTTTCAGGGAAGGGGACATCGTCATGCACCCGGTCTGGAACAAAGGAAGAATACAGGCGGTAAATCTGGAGAAAAAAGAATATCTGGTGGATTTTTTCGATATCGGAAAAGTAAAGCCCATCGATTTCGGCTTCAGGCATCTCACGGGTTTTTCCGAAGAAACCGGGGATCACAATGGGGATTCTGAGGGCCCGAAGGAACTTCTGGAGCTTGCAGAGCATTTGAAGACAGCGCCGGACCCTTTTGGAAACGATTCTGCATCGGAAGCCCGGGACAATATGAACCTGCCGTCTGATTCTGTTTTTGATGCGGACCACACGCAGGAGCAGAATGAAAATGCTGGAAAAGACAAAAAAGACACAAAAAAGTGGTGGAAGCTGTAAGAATCCTGAGGATTGCCATTTTATGTTTCTAAATCTATTTTTTTAGTTTTTTGTTTTTGCTTTTTTGTTTTTGCTTTTTTGTTTTTGCTTTTTTGTTTCATCCGTTAACAATGCAAAAGCCCGGTGTTTTTTATGTAAACACTGGGCTTTTGTATGTATTTTTGGCTTGTATCGTTTCCGCAGAATAGGTGTCTGCAGGCGCTTGATCGGCTTATATCTGCTGCTATAACGCCGGAAAATGCCTTTTTAATGTCTGGGTGTATATTTTACTCCTTTGGGTTCTCCATGCCGCTGATGATTTTGGCCACTTCAGCCTCGGTGGATTTAAGCTTGGCCTGGCAGAACTCGATGAGTTCGGATGCCCTTTTTACTTTGGCGGCAAGCTCGTCCACGGAAATGGCCTCATCTTCCATTTCTTTTGCAATCAGGGCCAGCTCTTTGGACGCCGCCTCATAAGTCAGTGTGTTTTCCTTCATATTGTCTTTTTTCGTTGACCGTACTTTTCAGTATGGCATCTTTTAATACTATTTCTATTTCCTCTCCTTCTTGTATGTCCTCTGCCCCGTTTGCAATTTTGCTGTTTCTCCGTATCACGGCATACCCTCTTTTCAGCACATTCTGTGGGGACAGCAGTTTTATGGTTTTCTGGTGGTCCTCCAATTGCAGTGTGCGGCTGCGCAGATACTGGCTGGTAAAGATCTTCAGGTTCGCTTTTAGATGCTGAAGATTGCTGTTTTCCTGCTGGATGATGCGCTGCGGCCTTTGCAGCGTTTTTTGCGCAGTCAGCAGCAGGTGCTGCTTTTCTTCTGCCAGCAGGTTTCGGCTAGCCTGCGAAATATGCTGCTTTTGCAGCATAAGCCCTTCTTTCTGCGCGCCGATCAATTCCCTTGCATTATGGCTGACCAGATTTTTGATCTCGGTGAGTTCCTTGTAATGCCCGAGGAAAAGCTGCTGGGATTTGATGGCTATGGTCCTTTGCAGGGAGAGTATGTGCTGCTCGAAACTGCGGTTGTGCGCTATGATGAACTCCGCCGCCTTGGTCGGGGTTTTGGTATGGGTATGCGCCATAAGGTCTGTAATGCTCACATTCTTCTGGTGCCCGATTCCGGTTATCACTGGAATGGGGAACTTGGCGACCGCCCTTCCGATATTGTAGTTGTCAAAAATCAGGAAATCCGACTGCGACCCGCCTCCTCTTGCAATGACAACGGCATCATAGGGAATCCCCGTATTGTAGACCTCGATAAGCTTGTTTAGGAACAGTTTGGCGTTATTGTCCCCCTGGACAACGGTATGGTAGTCATCGATCTGAAAAACATACCCAAAATCGTTATGCTGCATAGTATGGCGGAAATCCTCGTTTCCGGCAGAACTGCTCGAAGAGATCACCGCAACCCTCTGTACGACTATAGGCAGCTTCAGACGGCTGTTGAGCGTGGAATACCCCTCGCCTTCTTTGCGTATGAAATCATTTTCTTTTACCAGCCTTGCAAGGGTCGCATTGCGCTGCTGCTCCAGAATGCCAAGCATGAAATTGCTGTCGATGTCCAGAAGGTTCACCGAAAGGCCGTAAAGCGGATGGTAGTCCACGCTCACCTGCACCAGCACATGCAGGTTGTTGGTGAAGCGCTGTCCGGTTGTGGTTTCAAAATCAAAGATCCTCAGTGCTCCGGCTCCCCAGCTCTTGCCCAGTATTTTGGCAGTGATCACGCTGCTTGTCTCTGATTTTTCCACCAGCTCGAAATAATGGATCTTCTTGTCGGCCTTGAAGGAATGGTTGGTGATATCAGCCACCACCCAATACGTCTGTCCCCTGAAACGCGAATTGATCGTGTCCTGGATCTGGTCGTTGAGCTGTGAGAGTCTGATATACTGTTCGGGTCCCATATGTTTTTAGGGTCTGCTGCTGTTTGTGTTTTCTTCTCGCCGCTAAGGTAGCTATTCTGGAGCGGAATCTCAAAAACACAAAAAAAGAAGGCCAATTTTCAATTCAAAACGGGTTAAAAGGGCAGCCAAAGTAGTGTCCGCCCTCACCTGCATGCGCATAACGGCTCTTCGCCGCCCTTCGGGACTTATAGCACTCCGGCTCCTTGCGCCCACTGGTTCTTTGCTTTCTTTTTTCCCGTTTTTTCTTTTGAAAAATTTGCGTTGCGGGGTATGGGGAAAAAACTTGAAATAAGTAGTAACTAAAAATTTTATGTCATGGAAATCACAGGACGAATTGTAAAAGATGCCTCAGTTTTTAAGGTAAAAGAAAACCGTGAGGTGGTGAACTTCTCCATAGCGATAAGCGACAGCTACAAGCCCAAAGGAAGTACCGAAACCAAAAAGATTGTAACCTATATAGACTGCTCGTATTGGCTCAGCGCAGGTCTGGCGCAGTGGCTCCGTAAAGGAACGCTCGTACAGCTCTTCGGGCGCATTGGGCTGAATGTCTATATCGGGAATGACGCCCGCGCGCACGGTTCATTGACCTTTCATACCTCGGATATCAAAATACTGGTATTTGCTGAAAGCAAAAATAGTGCGCCTGCGCCCGCTCCCAAAAAGCAGAATGTTTCGGAGAATCCCGACGACCTGCCTTTCTAAATCCTATCTGCCATTCATTTTTATACACGCCTAAATGAAATATTATGAAAGCCTTACAAAAATCTTATTATTCCGAGTATCGTGTAAGCGGTGCCTTTAACCAAATCATTCTGCGAAGCATCACTTCCTATGACGGCAAGCGCTCAGCACAGCTGAAATCCTTTTTTCTTGACCTGCAACAGGGCGGGTGCATCAGCGGGATGATTTCCGAATTCATCTACCACGACGACTGCAGAGCATTTTACATCGAGTTTATCGATGACCTTGAAAATATCCGCACCGAATTGGAGGAAGCTATCGGCGAGACGATTGAGAACCGTTTTCAGACCCTGCACTACACTTTTGTATGCTGGCTCTGCTTTGAGGAATACTGCTATGACCTCTATTCAAGGCTCTTTGAGTGAAATTTTCAAACTTGACTATCTTCTTATGAAAGCTTCTGAAAATTTTAGAAAAGCCATAGAGGGCTATCTCAGCACCTTGGCGCAGGGCGATACAGCCTTTGCGCCACACTATGGAAAAGCTTCCAAAAACTTGGAAAGCTGTCTGAACTACATCTTCGGCGAGGTCAAAAAAACAGGCTTGTGCGCCTTTGACAATCAGGAAATCTACGACATGGCGGTAAAGTACTACACTGACGATACAATTGGCGTGCCCGCCCCTGTGGCATGCAGAGCCGTGGTGCAGACCCCTGCGCCCGCCGACCTTTTCTCACAGCCTGCAGTCCCTGCTGTGCCTGTCAAAATCGAACCTGCTCCCCCTGTAAAACAGACTGTAAAACCTGCGGTGCAGACCGCCCTTACTCTCTTTGACCTATGATACCCAAAACAATCATCGAAAAGCAGTTGACGGCGCTGAGCGCCTCACTTGCCCCCATCCGACCTGAGGTTTTCACATGGGCGGAACAGAATATCTTTCTCAAATGGGGCGTGCTCTCCCGCTCCAAGTTCTACTGTTTGGAATGCACGCACGTCTGGAAACCGTCCTGTGAGAGCACCTGCGCCAAGTTCACTTCCTGTCCTGCCTGTACAGGGAAGCTCAAAATGATGCCCTATAATCAGGTGCATTTCAAGGAAACCGAATACTTTGCCGTTATCGAGAGCTGTGCGGGGTTTCAGGTGGTGCGTATGGTCATTGCCCACAAGCACATGAAAAAGAATTTCACGCCGACCTATTTCCACAAAGAGGTCATGCAGCATTGGATAAACCCAAAAGGCGAAGTGCGCACCTTGGCGCTCTCCACCAATGTGTTTTCCAGCACGCTCGATGCATGGAAATTCTATTCCCCGCTTGAAATAAAGCCGAAGGATTTCATCCGCAATGCCAAATACTATATCAATCCTTTTAAGGTCTATCCGCAGATGAAAGTGCTTGCGATTTTAAAACGCAACGGCTTTAAAAATTCGGTCTATGATATTGCGCCGCACCTGCTGTTTTCTTCCCTTTTAAACGACCCTATCGCCGAAACCCTTTTAAAATCCCGACAGCTCAATCTTTTGCAGTACTATCTCAGCGCTTCAAGACAGAACATCCGCCGAAACTGGCAGGCGGTCAAAACGGTCATCAGAAACAAGTACAAGATTTCCGATGTGCAGATATGGGAGGATTATTTGGAGCTGTTGCGTTATTTCAAAAAAGACCTCTCTAATGCCCTGTATGTCTGCCCTGAGAATTTGAACCAAGCGCATGACCATTTGGTGCAGAAAAAAAGGGAAATGCTCAGAAAGAAAAAGCTCCACGACCTGCGCCTTGAAATCGAAAAGGCGCAGAAAAGGTACGCAAGCGACAAAAAGCGCTTTTTCGGTCTGTCATTCCATGATGGGGAACTCTGCATTACGGTTATAGAAGAAGTAAGGGATTTTATGACAGAGGGCGATGAACTGCACCACTGCATATTTACCAATGAGTATTACAGGAGAAAGGATTCGCTGATACTATCGGCTAAAATGGGCGAAAAATCCTTGGAAACCATTGAAATATCGCTCAGCCGTATGGAAATCCTCCAATGCAGGGGATTGAAGAACAAGCCGTCCAAGCACCACAAAAAGATTCTGAGCCTGCTTAGCGAGAACCTCTATCAGGTCAAAGACCGTCTGAAAAAACACAAAACCAAAACCGTCCAGCTTTAAGTCGATATTTGTATCGGCTTTTTTTTCGGCGCGCAGACACTTCAAGATCAAATACCCCTATCAGAATCGGCAATTCCTTTTGGGACAACATGTTAATTAGATAATAATCCGCAGTTTTCCTGTAAGCCCAAACCACTCCCTATAGTCTAATTTTAAGGTAACATAATTTAAAAAAATAAGAGTCATGGAAAATTTACATAATTACACCCAAGAGGAACTTAAAAAATGCCCTTACCATCAGCAGCTCAGCGCAGCAAATGATAAAAATACAGACCAGGATGCCAATACGGGAGACTGGGACGATGAGCGTGGCCAGGACGGGACAGATCCTGACCGCTACGAAGAAGAAGGCGGAAACAATAACTCCGGCGATGCGGGAAGCTCAGGAAGCGCAGCCACCAACAGCTAATCTAAAGTTTAAATTTAAAAATATAACATATGCATACTACAGCACTATCACAGTCAAAAAGCAGAGTAAATGTATCGAAACTGGAACGCGTCCTGATGACCGTTGCCGGTTCCTATCTCCTATACAAAGGGCTTTCACAGGAAAAGAAAAATATAAGTCAGATTACCTCAGGCGGCGCCATGCTAGCTAGGGGGATCAGCGGCTACTGCCCGGTATACAGCGCCGTGGACCATCTGAAAAACGACAAGGGCTCTAATGTCAACATCAGGACAAAAATAACCATCGACAGGCCCATCAGCGAGGTATATGCCTTTTGGCGCAATCTGGAAAACCTTCCCAAATTCATGGACCATCTGGAGTCGGTTAAAACCATAAGCAGCACTCAGTCCGAATGGACTGCAAAAGGGCCTGCAGGCATCGGATCGCTGAGCTGGAAAGCCGAAATCATCAAAGACCACAGGGAAAAACTCCTGAGCTGGCAGTCCATAGAAGGCGCGCCGGTGAAAAACTTTGGAAAAGTGCTTTTCAAAGCGGCAGGAAACACGACCGAAATAGAAGTGACCATCTCCTACCGCGCCCCTCTTGGCATAGCCGGACAGGCAGCCGCCAGACTGCTGAACCCTTTATTTGAAAAAATCGTACACGATGATATCAAAGGCGTGAAGTCGTATTTGGAAACCAAATAACAGGAAATGAAAGAAAGCCAAAATCTTGGGAAATAAACCGCTAAAAGATTATGGCTTTCTAAAACCGATAAAAAACTGACAATAAAACAGTTATGTATATTCAGGTAAAAGACCGAAACAAAGCTTCTTGAAAATCGTAAAAAAAGCGCCTATTTTTGCCCCGCAGGCAGTTAACTATTACATGATATTATTTACTGATGGGAAGAAACGGAGAGGAGTATTGGCACACCAGCCTGACCCCGGATACTGCAGTATAGAACACAAATGCAGTTTCATTGCCTTATAATATCGAATCAAATATCGCTATAAGCTCGCTGTAAGTGTTCGGCTTGCTGATATACTGAAGTATTTTGCCGCTTTCCACAAGTTCATTTACAAAAGCCTCTGAGGGGGTCGAAATCATAATCACAGCGATATCCACAAGCCTTTTATCGTCCTTTAATTTTATCAAAAGCTCCAGTCCATGGATGCGGGGCATATTATAGTCCAGAAAAATAAGGTCCGGAAGATTATCAGAGTCTTTCAATTCTTCCAATGCCCTGTCGGGATTGCCCTGCCAGCGCAGCCTGACCCCTCTGCCCAGCGAATCGGCGGCGCTCATGAAAATTTCAGCATCCTCCGGGTCATCGTCTATAAGCAGAATATTTTTATATAACATATCTATACCAGTTTAGGCTGTACATAATTACGCAAAAAAGACGGTAAAGGTTTAAATTAAAACCTTTGCAGTAAAAAAGTTTTTTTTAAAAATTTCAGGACGGATCATTTAGAAAGTGTTCCCCTGATCAGGAATCCTTTTGAAATTAAAATCCTGAGCTGATTCTTGTTACTTGAACAATAAAAAATAAACCTGCAGCCACGCGTTGCCGCAGGTTTAAAAACATTAATAATCAACCAAAGCGCATTTTGCTGCGCCTCTATCGTAATCAGTCTGCTTTTCATTGAATGAAGACCTGCTTAGTTTTATATTTTTCATTCCCCGGTCTGGCTGTGCGGGGCGTCAACGGGCTTGGACTGCGAGGAACCGATCTGCCGCAGGTATATCGAAAACACTATGATCGCAAATACTGAAAGGAACTCGCTCTGCCAGTTCTGGAAAGATTCAAACCAAAAACGCGAATCACCCAGATAGGCTCCCGCAGTTTCCAGCGGCAGGCCTTTCTGCAGCAGCTGCTGGTTTTCATCTTTCAGGCTGCCGTAAAAATGTGCGGCAAAACTCAAGAAAAACAAAAGCAGCAGTGCAATAGTGAGCGAATGTTTGTAAACTGCCAGGATCCAGCCTCCTTTTCTGACAGCCCACGGCGCCCCTTTTCTATTGGCACAAGGTTTCCTGTCTACTTCCTGCTGCCTGTCAAAATCTTTGGATTCCGATGAGCCTTTCTGCTGCAGGAAAATGGTCATGACCACCAGCAGCGCCATCTGAAGGAACTCGCTTTCCCAGTTCTCAAAAGTCGCTTCTATAAAATGTCCTGTGGTAAAATACGAAAGCAGGCCGATTTGTGCAGCACCTGCTTCGGCCAGCTCTTTGTTGTTTTCTTTAAGTCCAAATAAAATCTGTCCCCCGAAAGAAAACAAAAACAGCAGCAGAAAACTGATCGAAAGGCCATTATTGCGTAAAAATGCTTTCATATTGCATTTTTTAACTGTCCCTGTTTTCATCAGCAGCAGACAGCTGCGATTCCATAAATTTTCCCGTCACTACAGTTCCCTGCTCATCTTCCGGCTGCGCAGCTGCATTTTCTATCAAATCCGGTATAAAACCGATTATTTCCATAACCTGTGTTCCGAATTCCTGCTGCACCTGCTGTCCTTTTCTAAAAATCATCTCTTCAATTATTTATTGTCTGATAAACTTTAAAATCCTATTACAACACACTTGGGCTGATCAGATAAAAGTACTGCCGACTGCCGGCTGCTTTCTTATACGATTATTTTAAATTCTTACAAGATTTTACTTTTAAAATTTACAAATAACTAAACCTCAATATTTTAAATACTGTCAATTCTGTAAAAAGCAAACACAATTCTGTAACTCAAGCCATTAGAGTAAAGGTAACTTTGAGTGCCTTGATAATGACAGCCGGCTGTTCTTTAAGCTGTCTTAATCCACGATTATTACTTTTTATTTTAACCAATAATTCCACCTCATATGAAAAATTTGCAGGATGAAAAGCAGAGGGATCTGCTGATCAACAAATCAGACGGCACCAATAAATTCCTTACCACCGATCAGGGTGTCAGAATCAACGACGACAACAACTCGCTCAAAGCAGGCGAAAGAGGGCCTTCCCTTTTGGAGGACTTTATACTCAGGGAAAAAATTACCCATTTTGACCACGAAAGGATCCCGGAAAGGATTGTGCACGCAAGAGGATCCGGCGCACACGGCTTTTTTGAAGTGACCAATCCCATACCTGAACTTACCAAAGCAGGATTTCTTCAGCAGAAAGGACAGAAAACGCCTGTCTTTACCAGGTTTTCCACCGTCGCGGGATCAAGGGGTTCTACTGATCTGGCCCGTGATGTGCGAGGCTTCTCGGTTAAATTTTATACACAGGAGGGAATATACGATCTGGTAGGGAACAACGTACCGGTATTTTTCATTCAGGACGCTTCAAAATTTCCTGATCTGATCCATGCCGTAAAACCCGAACCTCATAACGAGATCCCGCAGGCGGCATCAGCGCATGACACCTTTTGGGACTTTATCTCACTGATGCCCGAATCCATGCACATGATCATGTGGGCGATGTCAGACCGCGCTATTCCAAGAAGCCTAAGGATGATGGAAGGATTCGGCGTGCATACCTTCAGACTGGTGAACGAAGCAGGGGAATCTTCTTTTGTAAAGTTCCACTGGAAGCCCAAACTCGGCACCCACGCCGTTGCATGGGACGAGGCGCAGAAAATTTCAGGCAAGAACCCTGATTTTCACAGGCAGGATTTGTGGGAAGCCATTGAAACAGGAAACTTCCCCGAGTGGGAACTGGGCGTACAGGTGATTCCATCAGAAGATGAAAACAAATATGAATTTGACCTTCTGGACCCTACCAAACTGGTGCCGGAAGAACTGGTTCCCGTTACCATTATCGGAAGGATGGTCCTTAACCGCAACCCAGACAACTTTTTTGCGGAAACCGAACAGATCGCCTTTCACCCGGGACATGTGGTGCCGGGAATTGATTTTACCAACGATCCCCTGCTGCAGGGACGATTGTTCTCCTATACCGACACCCAGCTTTCCAGACTGGGAAGCCCCAACTTCCATGAAATCCCGATCAACCGCAGCATTGCCCCTGTGCACAATAACCAGCGCGACGGCCATATGAGACAGGAAATCAACACCGGAAGAGTAAGCTATCATCCCAACTCCCTTGGCGGCGGATGCCCATACCAGGCAAAAATTGCCGAAGGCGGTTTTGCAAGTTTTAACGAGCGCATCGACGCGCATAAAATAAGGGAGAGAAGCGAAAGTTTCAACGATCATTTCGGACAGGCCAAATTATTCTTCAACAGCCAGACCCCCGCAGAGAAAAGCCATATCGTAAAAGCCCTCCGCTTTGAGCTTGGAAAAGTGGAAACCACAGCCATTAGGATCAGAATGCTGGGGCTTTTATCCCAGATTGACAAGCAGCTGGCGCACAGTGTTGCCGCCGGACTTGGGGCAGTCGTGCCACCCGTTTTGGAAAAGCCGCTGAACCATGGGGTTTCCCCTGAGAATGAAAATGGGAAGCAGGAATCCCGCACCGTGGAGCAGTCCGTAAAATCTTCCGATGCGCTGAGCATGCTTAACAACCCGACCAACTCCCCAACCATCGCTTCGCGAAAAGTGGCCATCATCTGCGCTGACGGGGTTTCTGAAGACGCAGTATCCAATATTAAAACGGCGCTGCTCAAGCACGATGCCAAAGGCTGCATCATCGCCCCTAACCTCGGAGCAGTCTTAACCGACAATGACAGGGAGCTTCATGCTGATTTCAGCTATTTAACGGCCGCATCAGTACTTTTTGATGCCGTTTACCTGCCGGACGGCCTTGGACTAAGCGTGCTTGCAGAAAGCGACGAAGTCAACGAATTTTTGAACGATGCCTATAAACACTGCAAAGTCATAGCGGCTGACGGACGTGCGGAAGCGGTAATAAGTGTGGCGGCATTTGCGTCCAAGATCACAAATGAAGACCAGGGCATCATCATCAGCTCAGAGGCAGCCTCTGAAAAATTTGCCTCCGATTTTATAGCGGCAATGGAAAAACACCGTTTCTGGGACCGTGAACCAAACCTTTACAATTAAAATTTAAATAGAAGATCATGAAAAATTCAGATAAATCAAAAGATGCAAAACCTGCAGAAAAAAGCAGCAATGATAACATCGTTGCACCTGCAGCAGATGCAGCCGGAGAATTGAGAACATTATTTATCGACAGCCTAAAGGATATCTACTGGGCTGAAAATGCCCTTGTCGGGGCACTGCCGAAAATGCAGGCGAACGCCACCGCGCCGGCTCTTGCCTCGGCCATTAAAGAGCATCACGCCGTAACCCAGAATCAGGTTGCAAGGCTCGAAGAGGTTTTTAAACTGCTGGGCGAAAAGCCTGAAGGAAAAAAGTGCGAAGCGATGGCAGGTCTTCTAAAGGAAGGCGACAGCATTTTAGAGGAAACACAGCTTGGCCCAGTAAGGGATGCCGGCATCATAGCCGCATCACAGAAGATAGAGCACTATGAGATCGCCACCTATGGCACTCTTGCCGCCTTTGCCAAAACGCTGGGTGAAAACGATGCCGCCAAACTGTTGACCCAGACGCTGGCCGAAGAGAAAGAAGCCGACTGCGTGCTGAACGATACCGCCCTTAATGCCATAAATTTTGCGGCCGCAGAATAATTTATTGCATCGCCTTAGAAGCAATTGCAGCACTCCCCATATCCGGAAGAAATCGGCCGTAATTTTTATCCTCACTGCATCAGGTTCAGGATTTGATGCAGGTAAAGACGAAGCTGCAGATCTGCTGCCACAAATGAAGGATTGCAAAATTTAAAAAATGATAATCAATGAGTTTGCAGAAACTCCAAAACAGACAGCTATGGAAGTTAAAAACAATATATCGCGCCGAACAGCCCTGACAGGCAGGGAGCAGTTCTGGCAACTGCAGCTATAACCCCTATTTATTCCAATACTTATGAACACAGAACAGACACATCCATCAAATGGATCGGAAAATCCCAATACAAAATACCCGGGACCGCCTTTTAAAGAGCAGTCGCAGCCTTGGCCTGGTCTTGTCAGCAGAATGGATCCCAGACCAGACCACGGTGAAAAAATCTATAAAGGCTCAGGCCGGCTGAAAGGCCGAAAAGCCCTGATCACAGGAGGAGATTCCGGTATGGGAAGGGCAGCCGCAATCGCCTATGCAAGAGAAGGCGCCGATGTGGCCATCAATTATTTTCCGACAGAGGAAGAAGATGCCAAGGAAGTAATCCAGCTCATCAGGGCTGAAGGCAGAAAAGCCGTGGCTATTCCGGGGGATCTTCGTGATGAAGCCTTCTGCGCACAGCTTGTCCATCAGGCGGCCAAGGAGCTCGGAGGCCTAGACATCGTAGTGAATAATGCAGCCAGACAGCAGACCCATGCCTCCATACTGGATATATCGACAGAGGAATTCGACTGGACCATGAAAACCAATATTTATGCGCCATTCTGGATCATCAAGGCAGCCCTTGCCTATCTGAAAGCAGGATCGTCCATTATCGGCACCAGTTCTGTACAGGCCTATGCCCCTACTGAGGATCTATATGATTATGCACAGACCAAGGCCGCAACAACAAATTACATCAAATCGCTTGCCAAACAGCTTGCGCCAAAAGGTATCAGGGTCAACGGGGTTGCTCCGGGACCAGTATGGACAGCCCTTCAGGTAAGCGGCGGCGCCACAATGGAAAAACTGAAAGAATTTGGTTCGATGACGCCGATGGGCCGGCCGGGGCAGCCGGCTGAACTGGCGTCCATTTACGTGCAGCTTGCAGCCAATGATGCCAGTTATGCTACAGGACAGATATACGGAGCCAATGGCGGTGAAGGAAACCCTTGATTCAACATTAGTAATCCCGACAAAAAACAAAACCACCGCTGAAGCGGTGGTTTTGTTTTTATAATTAATGGGACTGATTTTAATATTCAGTTGCTGAACCTGCAGCACCTATTTGAAAGAGACCATGCCGGCAAGGTCTTCGTGATTAATAAAGGCAGAAATATACTGCTGCACTTCGTTTCGTTGTTCAGGAGCCGTTTCAAAACTATTGATATGGAACTCATCATCTTGGTCCTGGATATGTATAATCTCAGTATAGCCTTTTGAAATCAGGCTGCCTTTGAGCTTAAGGATCGTGTGCTGCTGATGCGCATCCAAATCTTTTCTCACTTTCAGTTGTATCGCTTTTTCCATGGGTGAAAGATCTGTTATGGGTTTATGGATATTCTCAAATCAAATATACTCCTTTCAACGGTAAGTTTTCTCCTATTTAGTGTTAAAAAAAAACGTTTCTAAAGTGAAAATTTTAAAACCGTGAAATGAAATTATATAAAACGCCAGACTGCAGAGAAATTAATTTTAAAGAATACCTGCGCTCTAAAGAAACCGCTGTCAAATTATCTAAAAAACACTATCATGGAATACGAAAAACACTATTACGCGCCTGAGGGACTTGGAGCAGACAAAGAATCATATGAAGAAGACCTGCTGTTTTATCAGCTGGACTGGGAAGAATAAAATTGCTTACTTTTACGACAACCGTAGACTGCTGCCAATTACAGCACCCCTTCGCCTAAAACAACAGACTTGAATCAAAACCTAAATACTTCAGATTATTACTTTCTTCAAAATGGAGGAGAATCCGCCGAGTTGATTAGAAATATTGACTGGGAAAACCACCTTTTGGGGACACCTGAAAAATGGCCCGAAAACCTTAAAAACACAATTGCCACCATCGTATCCTCGAAATTTCCGATGTTCCTATGGTGGGGCGATGACCTGATCCAGTTCTATAACGACTCCTACCGCCCGAGCTTCGGCAATGAAGGGAAGCATCCCACAGCCATGGGACAGAAAGGCATCGAATGCTGGCCGGAAATATGGGACTTTGTTTTCCCGCTGATCACAAAGGTTTTAAGCACCGGAGAAAGTGTATGGTATGATGATCTGCTGCTTCCCATTTACCGAAACGGTAAAATGGAAGACGTATACTGGACCTTCAGCTACAGCCCGATCAGGGATGATGACCGCCTGATCAAGGGGGTCTTGGTGGTCTGCAATGAAACCACCGAAAAAGTAAATTACAACCGACAGCTTACCGAAAACAGGGACGAACTCGAGTTTGCCATCAACGCCGCAGAATTCGGTACATTTGACCTGAACCCTCACACAAACCGCTTTTCCGCCAACGCAAGGCTTAAAAACTGGTTCGGCCTTAAATCGGAAGAGGAAATACTTCTGCCCACGGCACTCGGGGCGATAGCCGACTGGGACAGGGAACGTGTGGTTAACAGCATCCGGCATGCGCTGGATTATGATTCAGGGGGAAAATATGATGTGGAATATACCATTGTGCATCCCCGCACCAAAATGCACCGCATCGTACACGCACTGGGGAAAGCCTGGTTTGACCAGAACCGCAAGCCGTACCGCTTTAACGGCACGCTGCAGGATATAACAGAACATAAAAAGGCGGCCGAAGAACTTTATAAATCCAGACAGCTTAAAGACCTTACCATAAAAAGCATGGGGCTTGGCCTTTTCAATGTAGACTTTGCCAATAACCATATCGAATATTCACCCGAGTTCAGCCTGCTGCTGACAGGGAAAAACAAACAGAACTTGAACCGCAAGGATTTTCTCAAATATGTGCATCCCGAGGACCTGCAGCTTCGGTCCCAGGCCATCCAGAACGGAATTGAAAACGGGACCTTTTTTTATACGCCCCGCGTGATATGGGATGACGGAAGCATACACCGCATTGCGGTATCGGCCGCAAGGATCTTAAGCCCAGAAGGAAAAGTATCCGCGTTCTCAGGCACCATAGCCGACATCTCAGAGCAGGAAAAAAACCGTGATGCACTGAAACTGGCCGAATCCCGTCTGGAGCAGGCACAGCGAGATGCCCAGCGGCTTTTCCAGAACGTGACCGACAGCTCGCCTACTGGCTTATGGCTTTCCAATACGGAGGGCATGCTTACCTATTTCAATAAAACGCTTATCGACTTTACGGGACTTCCTTATGAGGAGCTTCTGGCCGGCAAATGGACACGCGCCATTTTTGAGGAAGACTTGAAACAGACAAAAGAAGCCTATCTGAATGCCTTGGAAAACAAAACACACTTCGATGTGCTCTTCAGGGCTAGAAAACATACAGGAGAACTCATCTGGTGCAGGGCTGCAGGAGATCCTTTTATGGACAGCGAGGGAAATTACGGCGGCTATGCGGGTTTCTGCATGGACATGGATGAGATTATCTCAGGGCGAAAAGCCGTAACCGAAAGCCAGTATCAGGTTACGGCCATGATTGAACAGTCGCCCGTAGGCATCTGCCTGTTCACCGGATATGATATGGAAATTGAGATCGCCAATGACATCATGATAGGGTATTGGGGAAAAGACCGCTCCGTTATCGGACAACCATTTCTGCAGGCGGTGCCTGAACTCGAAGGTCAGCCTTTTATGGACATTCTTCGCGATGTGTACCGAACCGGCGAGACCTACTACGGCCGCGCTATGCCGGCAGACCTGAAGCTTAATGGAGAAATAAGCACCTATTACTTTGAGTTCACCTACACTCCTATCCGGGATTCAAAAGGTGAAATCTACGGGGTAATGGATATTGCCGTTGATGTGACCGATCAGGTCATCGCATCAAAAAAACTCGAGGAGACCAGAATCACCCTGGCAGGCGCCGTAGAACTCGCCGAACTTTCCACCTGGTCTTTGGATGCAAAAAATAAAAACATAACCTGCTCCGAACGCTTTAAAGAGTGGCTCGGACTGGAAACCAATACCGCTGACCCCGAGCAGTTCCTGCAGCGCATCAGCGCACCGTACAGAAATAAGGTTGCCGATGCGCTCCAGGAAGCATTAAGCGGTTCGGCCGAACAATTTTATGACTATGAATTTGAGATCATAAACAAAATAACAGGACAGCACCGCATCATCCACGCCAACGCGCAGGTGCAGTTCGGAAAGGACGGACAGGTGGACTCGCTTAGCGGCACCGCGCAGGATGTGACAAAAGAACGCCAGCTGCAACAGGAGCTTACTTTTAAGGTAAAGGAGAAAACCGCCGAGCTCCAATCTGCAAATGCAGAACTGGAAGCCAATAACAAGGAATTGTCACAGTTTGCCTACATCGCATCCCATGACCTGCAGGAACCTATCAGAAAAATCAGCGTGTTTACCGATATGATGAAAAGCAATCTCGGAAAGAACCCGGAGAAAGTAAATTTCTACATCGACAAGATTCTGACTTCCTCCAGAAGGATGGAAAACCTGATCAAGGACGTACTTCAGTTTTCAAAACTTTCCAGTATTTCTCAGACATTTGAAAAAGTTGACCTCAATGATGTGGTAACGGACATCCTTACTGATTTTGACCTGATCATTGAGCAGAAAAATGCTACGGTCCAAATTGGAGAGCTTCCCGTTGTGGAGGCCATTCCGCTTCAGATGTCACAGCTCTTCGGTAATCTGGTTTCCAATGCCCTGAAATATACCAAACCGGACATTGCACCGCAGATCAGCATTACCTCGGCTCCTATGCCGGAATCCGAAAAGAGGCTCCATGCACTGAATCTGGAATTGGAGTATATCAAAATAGAAGTACGCGATAACGGAATAGGCTTCTCCCCGCAGCATGCAGAGCAGATTTTCAATATCTTCCAGAGACTGCATGGAAACGATCAGTTTTCAGGCACGGGAATCGGACTTGCCATGTGCCGAAAAATCATGCAGAACCATAACGGCGAGATTACCGCTGCCTCACAGGAAGGGGTCGGAACCGCTTTTACTGTCATAATACCTAAAGAGCATGAAAAAAATGGAGCATTGCAGTAAAGTCGCGGGGAAAACTGTATATTTACTTCCCCTTAAACTTAAATATGAAAACCATTTTTTTAATTGATGATGATCCCGACGACCGTGAAATTTTTGAGGAAATTTTAGCAGAGGAACATCCTTCAATTGTATTTCAGCAGGCCGAGAACGGTGCTGCTGCATTTGAAAAATTAAGAGCATCGGACTTTATAAAACCGGATCTGATTTTTCTTGACCTGAACATGCCTGTAATGGATGGACGTCTGTTTCTCCAGCAGATCAAAAAAGAGACAGAATTGCAGGATATTCCGGTAATTATCTACACTACATCATCAAGTGAAATAGATAAACAATTTGCTTCGGACAACCAGGCATCTCAGTTTTTAACCAAACAGTATTCAATAGAACTGCTGCGTCAAGACTTAAATAAAGCTGTTGAAAATTTTCTTGTCTAAAATTTTTAAACAGTAAAGTCAATTTGGACTATAACAAATAAAAAGGAAGTCTTAGTTTAATTTTAAGACTTCCTTTTTCTGTACTATATATACTTTCCAATTACAAACTTCTAGATAAAGAAACTTTGAATGCAGCCAATACTGCAGCAGTTTTATTACCTGTACTTTCTTGTATCAAGTACTGCTTAAAATAACGAGATAACCATAGTCAATAATTATCCTGGCGCATTTAAATTACTACATCCTACTGCCCTAATCTTACTTGTTGTTCAACCGATTACAGAAATTGATTTATTTCATAGCTAAATAGAGCATTTATAGCACAAGTTTTATTTGAGGTTGCCTACAATTCCGCCAAAAAGAAAAAGCGTTTTTTAAAGATAGTAAACCATACCAATTTGTGGTAAAATCTTAGTACAATTTATTTAGAAATAATAAACCTTAAAAAATCAACACTTAAGAAGCTCATTTTCAAATGTGTATTACATATTTTTAGGCAGATAAAATATTGAAAAAAGATATATTTGAATCTGGGTGCAGAATCGGTGCACCTAGATTCAAGATACAATTTAAAACATTATAAAACAGCTACTTGAAACCATAAGTTCGAAACATTACTAACTTCTTTTGCGCCAAGTAATAATATAAATATAAAGGGTTGTGACTTAGAATTAACTACAAAGAACCCTTTCCATGAAACAGTTACAAATTAACTGCTCGTAATATTGATGCTCTGCCGAGCCTTAAAAATTGATTTATCTGTGATCTAACTTAATAAAATAAATATTATGAAAGGTGCGAGCTTATTTTTAAATATTTTAAAGATTTGCCTTTATGTTTGCGTAGTGCCCTAAAACAGCTTGCTCGGGAGCCAAATCCGCAGATAAGCGACATTTTTTCAATAGATAGATTCTTTAATGTAGGGTCATTTATATTTTCTAGCAGGTATTGAATTCTTTTTAAATTTATATAATCGTTAAAATTAAACCCAAACTCGGCATTAATCAGATAAGAAATTTTATGCCGGGTAATTCCCGTTTCTTCCGATATCTGGGCCAGACACAAATCTTTATTTAAAAAAAGTTTTTTGGAATTCATGAAAAATTCTATTCTTACTAAGCATTCCTCTCTTTCTGCCTTGGTCAGTTTGCGAAACATCTTCCCCATATCCTTATTTTTTTTAAAAATTATTTCAATTTAATACGACTATTAGCGGTATAATGGTTGGGCGGAATTACCTGCAGATAAAACAGGACTTCTCGAAATTGGCAGACTCTGAACTGCTACCTAAGTTCATATTATCCTCCACCACCGCTTGGAGCCCCATCATCTACCGAAGCTTCTTTACGCTTAAACGGCTTAATGGCTTTTGATAGCAGATTATTAAAAGTAAGATTCACCTGCAGGGCATTGTAGAGTTTGTCAGCGGCAGAACGCGGCAAGTATTCATTGGCATACGAGACTTCAATCTGAAAATCCTTCGAAGCCTTATACCCCAAGCCTAAGGTGACCCTGTTGCGGTCAAGGAATTCTTTCCCGCTGATTTCACTTTCAGTCTTAAAATAAATCTCATCGGATAAAAATGCATATATGATATTTTTATCAATTTTATCTCCATTGATAGGATAAACGGCTCGGCCCTGAAGCCTGAAACGTTCCACCGCTTCAAAAATCCCTTCCTCATTCTGAATATTGCGGTCTTCAACCCTTGCCCTAATATTTACATTAAGCCTGTTGTGTTTTAATAAATTATAAGTTGCCTGCAGCGCAAACCTATATTCAGGAGCCTGGTTTTGATTGAGTTCCGGCACATTTACATTATAATAATACGCATAAAAAAAAGACAGTTTCCAGCGGTCGGCGGGATAATAATGTATCCAGGCACGCGCACTGAACTGTGTAAATCCGTAGAATATGGTATTATGATCCGGGACGCCGCTCGAGTTCAATCCAATGTCAAGCTCAGCGACCCATTTCTCATTAAGGTCCCGGGTGAACGCATATTCATTCCAAAACTGCTGCAGCTTTTCTGTCTGCCCAGAAGCTGAAAAACCTCCTGCCATGCAGACCATTAAAATCCATTTTGAATACTTGCCCATAAGCATCGGAATTTAAATCACCAAAACTATTCTTTTTTTCATTTTGCCAAAGTTTAAACAGATAATGCATCTTGATCTTTTTGCACAATCTCTCTCAAATATTTTGAAGGAGACGCCCCTTTATGCTTTTGGAATGCCCTGAAAAAGCTCGTCCTGGATCCAAACCCGCAAATTTGCGCCATCTCCTGCAGCGATAGCCCCTTCCATTCTGGCTTGTCCATATTTTCCAATAAATATTCAATCCTTTTTAAATTAATATAATCGTTAAAATGAAAACCAAATTGGGAATTGATAAGATGGGAAATAATGTTGGGGGCAATTCCAGCTTCTTTTGCCACCTCTTTAATTTTAACATCCTTTCTGAGAAAAAATTTTCCAAAATTCACAGTATAATCTAATTCCAGCAGACATTCTTCTTTTGTATAAGGCACAGATTCGTAAAATTCCAACCGATCAGTTTTAATATCTTTAGGTTCAGCAAAAACCTCTGCACTGTTCTGATTCCGGAAAATATTTGGGGAAAAGTAAATCCCTCCAGCAATTAGAAATAAAACAGAAGCCGCCGTGGCGCTGCCCAATATATCTATAATATTATCTGCCAGAAATAAAAAATGATACGCAGACAGTGATAAGAATAATAAGAGGATAGCCAGATTAAAGATTCGGATCCAAGATAGAAACTTCCTGCCGACGATCGAGTTTTCCGCTTCAGTCAAGAGATTAAATTTTAAGATTTGTCCAGTTTGAAAAAATGCATAAGCCAGCCATATTGCGGACATTAGGGCAAAAAAGCGGCCTTTCAGAGCAATTCCACCTTCAGCCATAAATTTTAAACTGCTGACATTTCCAGTACAAGCAAGATCAACAGCAAAATACATCGCAAAAGGGAGAAAATGGATCCAGTCATACTCACTGCGGGCAATACCAGAAGAGAGCATATCCCTGACATAAAACAATGAGCATGGGGCAATCAAAAAGATAAAGGATTTTGACACTGCAAACAAAACCGGAAAGTTTTTGTAAGTTCCTGCAGACAGATAAAAACCGTAAAGGCATATCAAGACAAGACTCACCAGAAGAAACCCCAAATAGAGGCTCTTATGATACTGGCTCTGAAAAAAAAGCAGCAAAAAAGAAACGGCTGTCCCGGCAATTATTGCCACAAAAAAAAACATAGAAAGTATTATATCAATCATTGTTTCGTCTAAAATAAATATTTTTTTTCCTGTCAAGAAAGATCAAAAGACAGGCCTTTTTATTTTTAAAGCTGCCTTTATTCTTTTGCGGTCTGCAAAACAGCGCCCATCGGCATTTTTCAATTGAACTGTCAGGTCATTCTTTTGCTTTTTGTCTTGCATCTTATTTGGATAATCATAAACTGGAGTTCAATTATCTGTTTCTAACAATATAGAAAAGGATTTCCTCTTCCAGTTCTAGTGACAGGTTTTCAGATGCCGTTTTATGATGGAGATCTTTTTTGATCTGCTTCTCATAATTTTTTGCATTCGATACACAGGTGCAGTATTCATCACATAATGTTTTGAATTTTTTATCTGATTTATACATTTCTTTGATTGATTCAAAATACCCGGCGAATTTTATATTATATAACTCATCCGGCAGAGGCATTAGAATCGTTTTAAAATGCTTATGTGCCATATTTCCCGAAATTCTTAATTTAAAACTTCCTGAGCCTCAAATGGCACTTACATCGGCAGGTACCATCTAAAGCCTAATCGCACCCCAAAATTAGACGCGTTTCTCGGATACCCTTCAGACCTGTAGGCCATAATCTCAGGCTCGATATAGGCATTGTACTTTAACTTGCCTGACCATATGTATCCCACCCTGAAATCCATTGGAAGGGCCACTTTCCCTGTCTTATAATCAATCTGCCACTCGGGCTCAATCCCGGCATAGACACCGTTTGGCCAGGTATAAAACACATTGGGCTGCAAAACCGCATAAGCAGAGGAGCCGTACTTATCATTTCCGGATATCGAGAAAAAATTCTCCCAGATCCAATACATCTGCCATTTGCCCAGATCTGTGAAAGTGATCGTGAAAGCCGGGCCAAGACTCCACTGGGGAGAGCCCAGCTGATCATCGGTTCGTGTCGGAATCTGTATATTCCAGCCAGCCCCAAACTGTCCCCAATCTTTCTTGCTAAGAACAAAAAACTGGTTTAAAACCAGATCGCCCAATCCTGTTTTTCCGTCAGGTGCCGTATTTAAGAAAGTGATCACCCTTATCAGCTGGGGCACCTTAATCAAGAATCCCTCTTTCATGGGAATAATTCCTCTCAAGCGGAAGTTCTGTGCGAAACCATCCTGCCCTTCAGTCTTAAAAATGGCAAATTCTTCCAGTTGCAGCTGCCAGGCCAAGGTAGTTGGATTCATCACTTCCTGTGATAGCTTCACAGAAGTGCCGCCGCTCTGGGGCTCCTTATTTTCCTCAGTTTCCTGTGCGGATCCAGAAAAACATCCTGCAAACAAGAGTAATAGGAGCACTGTATAATCTCTCGCGTTTTCTGTTCCTTTGTTAAGCATTTTTAATTTCATAGCTCGTATTTTAGTTTCCTCCTAATTGCCCGGAAAAATCACTTTCCAGTCGTTTTTCATATCCGCAAAAGCCCAGTTTTTGGCTTTGCCTTCGTCCAGTCCTTTATTAAGGGTGCCCACAGGAGATTTCCTGTCATAAGCCCACTCGCGGACAGAATCCGTGTGGTGGACATACAATTCAAAATTCTTGTATTTATTGGAAGCGGCCCACTGCAGCATCTGAAGGTCCCCATCTGAGTTCCCGGCGGCAAAAACAGGTTTTTTTCCGATGTACTTTTCAATTGCGACAGGTTTTCCTTCCTTATCATCATTAAAATCCAATGCAGGCATTTTAGTAATAATGGGCTTGCCATTATTGTAATCATATTTTGCCTGAAGGGTGCTTCCCACTATCTGGTCCTTTGGAATTCCGTAGACATCTTCCGCCCATGCGCGCATGAAATCAACTCCTCCGCCAGATACGATGAATACTTTAAACTGTTTATCCTGAAGGTATTTCACCAGCTCCAGCATAGGCTGGTAAACAAGTTCCTTATAAAGCTTTTTCTTTGTGGGATGCTGTGCGGTGCTGATCCATTTGCTGACATTTCCCTCAAACACATCAGTAGACATTCCTGCATGGCTGACGGCCACAATCTGCAGCAGTCCTGCTTTGCCCTGCTTCATCAGCTCTCCCATATTATTTTCCAGCACTGCCTTAAAAGGCTGCCTGTTCTTCCACTCAGGATGCTTGGGTGCCAGAGCTTTCACCTGATCCAAGGCGAAAAAAAGCTGGAAATAGAAAGGCTGCTCAGCCCATAGGGTTCCGTCATTATCGAAAGTTGCAATACGATCTTTAACCGGAATAAAATTAGCACTCTGCGAATTTGTGATATCTTCTATGTATGCGGTTATATCCTTTTTCACTTTAGTATCATTCCATGAAGGAAGCGGATCACTGCCGGAGGCTGATGCCATAGTTTTTTCTTTAGCAGAACCATCTTCTTTTACGCCTTCTTTTTTGCATCCTTGGGCAGCAATCAGCAGAACAAGAAAAAAGACTAATCTAAAACTTAATGAATCGTTTATTTTTTTCATCTTATCTGATTTAATATTTCCGGTTGTCATTGTAGGAAACTTTAATAAAAAAACTGGAATCTCAGCTCCTTCTTTATTAAAGCTAAATATTTATTTTATTGTTTAAAATCATTAGCCCCCTTCATACCTTTTGCTAAAACTTTTTTTCTGCCCTGCTTTTACAAAAAAAATTTTTTCTTTATATATGCCCCTGCCTGCTTTTGGCCTAAAAGCCAATGCATAAAAATAGGATACAAAAAACTATTGAAGAAAGGATTAGAAAAAAGAGCCAGCTGCTTATTTGCAAGCATAGCCGACCCTTTCTTTGAGAGATTACTTTTATAATAACGGCCAAATGATATTTTTTTAATCTTTGTCCTGCATTTTATCACCCTCCGCCGCTTCTTTTTGCAGTAGTTGTGGCTTTAAGTTTTTCCTGAACATTTTTCATCATTATATAATCATTGATTGTTATTGGTCCAGGATACATTTGGCTCTGCAATGGACTTGGCGGATACTTTTCATACGTTTTGACAAAATCCGCAAGAATGTTTTGAACAGTTGGCAAAAACCATGTCTTCTCGGTAAAGTTGTTCATAAACAGATCATAGCGTTCTTGGGGATCTGCCCATAAATCAAATATCTGCGGTACGGTGGCCACATAGCTTGCCGGCCCTTTCCACCCTAAATTGGCATCTACAGCCAGACCTCCCGTATGGGCGCCATCATCGCCGCGCAGATTAAATACCGCCTTGAATTTGCCAATTCGGATTGCTCCCGGAGCCAATTCGTCTTCCGTAAAATAAAGCCACATATTTCTTTTTGATTTGCCTGTGCCAAATAAAACCGGCGACATATCATAGCTGTCAAAAATAGTTGGTTTTCCTTCCCTGTCTACAGTCGGCAGCTCCTGTCCTGATAAAGCGGCAAATGTTGCCATAAAATCAAGTGTTCCTAAAATGTCGCTGTTCTTGCTGTTTGCCTTGATTTTTCCAGGCCACCAAGCCAGTGTAGGAATACGGCTGCCACCTTCACGATCAGTTCCTTTTGTTCCTCTAAAAGGCGTATAGCCGCAATCAGGGTATACGTCCTGCCAGGTGCCGTTATCCACTGTATAGATAACCAAAGTGTTTTCTGCAATTCCAAGATTGCGCACCTCGTCCATGATGCGGCCTATTCTTGAATCCAGCTCGACAATACAGTCGGCATATTTATTTTTTCCCGCAGATTTCCCCACATAATCCGGATGGGGCAGGTTAGGCTGATGGTTTTTGGCAAAAGAAATTTCCATAAAAAAAGGCTTGTCCTTTTTAGCATTCTCTTTCAGCCATTTTATGGATTCCTCTTCCGTATACTGATCTAAAAACGGAATCACTTTTCCATCGATTTTTCTGACTTCCCTGTATGGTTTGCCTGCCTCTCCCTCGAGTGCTCCTTTAGTCCCTTTGACCCATTGTGCTCTAATATCTTCAGGCATGTCCGCATTCCAGTCCGGATCTGTATAGGTGTAGGCATTCAAGTGATATAAAGTCACGTTTTTCATCACATCAAACCCCTGCGCAATTGGCATAGAATAGTCTTCCTCGCCAAGATGCCATTTCCCAGCGAAAAAAGTATTGTAATTTTTGCGTTTCAATAAAGACGCCAAAGTCCATTCGGCTTTTGGAAGCCCCCCTCCATCTCCTGGAAAAGCAACTGTTGTCATACCGCTGCGGTTGGGAATTCTTCCCGTTATTAGGGCAGCTCTCCCGGGTGTGCAGCTTGGCTGGCCGTAAAAGGACCAGAACTGCATGCCTTCGTTTGCCATGCGGTCAATATTGGGAGTTGCCGCCCCTCTGGCTTCCCCTCCTCCATAAGGGCCTAAATCGCCCCATCCGGTATCATCCGACAGCAGAATGATAATATTCGGGCTTTTCTTGGTCTGGGCATCAATAGCTGCGCAGGTAAATAACGACAGCGCCAAAATTGATAATAGATGTTTTCTTTTTTTCATAATAAGAGATTTATAATTACACAAGAGATTAAATTTGCATGTCATGAAAGTGCTGCCCTATAAAAGCCGATGTAAAAATCTATGTTTAAGGTGCCACTCATTTGAAGGAATTATAAATTTAAAGAAAGAACCTACACACAATACCGATAAAATGGTTGCATTTTATAATTTGAAACATAAAAGTAAAAAGTGCAACCAATTTATATCTGCCAAAAATCAAAAATTGTCAATTACGGACCATACAAGATTTGTGCATGCCCTAATTAATCAAATCAGCAATACGATGCCAAGTTCATATTTTACCATATCGCCAGTAGAGGCTAAAAAAACAACTAAAAATAAGCGCTTAAGATACTCCTAAGCGTTTAATTTTCTTATGCTGGATATCCGAATGCCATGCTTATCCACATTGGCCTAAAACTTAACAGCAAAAAAATGTAATTTTGAATATCGACTAAAAAAAAGAGCTCATTATTTATTTTTGAAAATGACTTAGAATAGATTCTGAAAAATATTCCAGAGATATTCAATTTAAGAGAAGGAGAAGAAGACAGGGCAAAAACTTTGGAAAACGTAAAGAAGAATATAGCTTTCAGAGGGGCGAACCTTTGGATTTTAGCCTGTGCCATCATCATAGCATCAATTGGTTTAAATGTAAACTCAACAGCTGTCATCATTGGGGCAATGCTTATATCTCCACTTATGCCTCCAATTGTCGGAACAGGATTTGCACTTGGCATTTATGACTTTTCTTTACTGAAAAAATCACTTAAAAACCTGCTTAATGCAACAGCAGTAAGCCTTATAGTTTTTACACTCTATTTTTACCTGAGCCCCTTCAAGGAGGCGCATTCCGAATTGCTGGCCAGGACCTCTCCCAATATATATGATATTCTTATTGCTTTTTTTGGAGGCACTGTAGGGGTAATAGCTGCAACTAGATCAGAAAAAGGGAATCCCATTGCCGGAGTTGCCATCGCCACCGCGCTTATGCCCCCTCTCTGTACAGCGGGTTATGGCTTGACCACAGCACAATGGCCTTTTTTTCTGGGGGCAGTCTATCTGTACTGCACAAACTGCGTGTTTATCGGAATTGCTACATTTTTAATTATAAAGTACCTAAATTATGGTTCTGTCGCATCTGTCAGAATCAAATATAAGAATTTAATCAATTTAAAAGTCAACCCGCCAACATGCAGAATGATTTAAACATAGAGATCCCTGGTCTAACCATTTGATTCTTCCGAAGCATATGCACAATTTCAATTCCGTTTAGAGTTCTCTTTGCAGATTCAAAACTTTTAAAGCCTAATCCGTTTTGTATGCGCCACTTGATAAAACGATGGTCTTGCTCAACAATATTATTGAGATATTTACATTGCCGGACTTTAATCTTTGAGAACAAGCGCTTGTTATAAACTTTGATCGCTGCTACATTAGAACCGCTTTTATCAATATTTATTACCTTTGGCCTGCAGTTATTACTAATTGCTTTAATTAGAAAAGACTGAGCGCTCATTCTCTGTCTTTTTCTAGTCAAAAGAAAGTCAACCGTACTACCTAATTTATCCACTGCCCTGTACAAATAACACCAAATACCTTTTACTTTTATATATGTTTCATCCAATCTCCAGCTTGCACCTACTTTGACCTTTCTCTTCTTCATATTTGATTCAATGAAAGGCGTAAATTTATAAACCCACCGTTGGATTGTAGCATGATCCACAATCACGCCCCTGATCTTCATTATTTCTTCAACATCTCGATAACTTAAAGTAAATCTAAGCTTAAAATATACTGCCTGCAGAATGATAGACTTTGGATAGCAATGACCTTTCGTATTCATTTTTTATTAATTTTAAAAAACCAAAGTTAAAAAGGTATTCCAGATGCGACAGAACCACAATTTATGATTATAATAAAAATTTCATCTATCTCTCTTAATATTAATTTTATTAATAAGTGTCAGCATTAGATCTATCAATTCTACACTTAACTTTTGCAAATATTGAACTGACCTAAAAGAAACCTCCCTGCTACTAATGAAAATACTACTGCTGTCAAGATTTTCAAAATTCCTATGTAATAAAATCACAGGGACATTTCCTTGTTTTAGATCTTCAATAACATTCTTTATAGCAGAAGATGGAACAATAACATAGCCTTCTGCCTGCCAAGTGCAAAAAAAATTAATAAGTTCCTTTGTTTTATTGTCATCATTCTCAGTACTACAAAAAACAACTTTATATCCTTCATTATAAGCAAGAACTTCAAAACTTTTAGCTAATTTAGAAAAGAAAGGATCAGAAATGTCCTCCACCATAAAAACCAAAATATTTGATTTACCAGTGCGAAGACTTTGGGCAATGCGATTGGGTTTATAATTGACTAATCGTGCATAATCTAACACCTTTTGTGTCAATGATGCCGAAATATGCATTTTCTCGGCTTTTCCATTCAAGATGAATGAAACTGTAGAAATAGAAATCTTCAGTTCGTCGGCAATATTCTGAATGGTAACAAACTTATTTTTCATAGAGAAGTTCCTATTTCATTATTTGGTTTTGAGTAATTCTTACCTTTTGCTCTGGATTATTTTTTCTACATCAAAAGACATGAACTTCATTGTTTTTTTTCTGTAGAGATCATTTTTTTTATTTTAACAGATGTGCCCTAACTCCTTCATTTGTTATCTTAACAGGTTTGATGTAGCCCTCTTCATCAAAAAACATTTCTTCTATACAGGTTTCTCTTGAAAATGCACTTGTTTCTGTCAGAGGTCTTCTATGATAAACAATATAATATCTATCTGAATCTGGTGCTTTAATAATTGAATGGTGACCTGCACCAGTTGCAATCTTTGGATCTTGCTGTAAAATTTTGCCAATACGTTTGAAAGGCCCCATTACAGAATCTCCAATGCCATAAGAAACGTAATAATCCGGTCCAACCCAATCTCCCTCAGACCACATAAAATAGTATTTCCCATTTCTGATAAACATTACAGGACCTTCAACATATTGATCTGGTGTTATTCCTTTAAAAACACTATTGTCATCAAAAGGGATAAAACCTGTAAAATCGGGCTTTAATTTAGCAATATTACAATGTCTCCAGCCGCCATAAATTAAGTAATACTGAGCATCTTTATCTTTAAAAACGAATTGGTCGATTGGCTGTGCGTAATTAATAAATTTATCAATTAACGGCTTTCCTAAATAATCTTTAAAAGGTCCTTCTGGTTTATCTGCGACAGCTACGCCAATTCCTCCTATTTCATTATTATTTTGAATATCATTGGCGCTAAAAAATAAAAAGTATTTGTTATTATTTTTAACGATTGCCGGCGCCCACATTGTTTTTTTAGCCCATTTTACGGATGCTGTATCTATGATTCTCGGATGTTTTGTCCAGTTAACTAAATCCGGAGAAGAAAAAGCATCTAAGAAAACCTCATCTTCATATTTAGCAGAATAGGTTGGGTATACCCAGTAAGTTTTATCAAAAATGACGGCTTCAGGATCTGCATACCAACCTTTAAAAATCGGATTCATACTTGTTTTTTCTGAAACCTTTTTTTGCGCAATCAGTGTTGAACAAGAAGCAAATGTGATAAAAAATAAAACTTTATTCATAATTATGTTTTTTATAATAAAAACAAACATACCATAAACCAATCTGTTGTAATAATTGTATTTAAACCAGTTTTTAAACTATTCTAATAAAAAGACGATTCATGTTACCCTGGGAAAAACTAGTTTTGTTTATTATTTACTTCTGATGTCATTTTTTTGATCAAATCAGTTTCTGCTTTGTTGTAAGGCATTCCATCAGTATGAAAAACATCATGAAACCAAACTTTTGGCTCGGAATCGTATTTGTTAATCCAGCTGTACCAATCATACTTCGTTTGCGTTTTTCCGTCAACTAAACCCCAGTTAAACATTGCGATTTTATATTTTTGAGCAATTGGCAAAAAGCCTTCAAAAGTACTTCCGTTAGTTCTTGCCATATATTCTGTACATAACAAAGGTTTGCCATAACGTTGCAATTGTTTAATTACTTTTAGCAGGTCCTTTGGCTTATCATAATTATGAAAAGAAATAACGTCTGATTGTTCAATTTGCATTTTATGCATTGGAAGCATTTTCTTTGGATCGCTCCAATCTCCTATCCACAATCCCGATGTTAAAGGTTGTGATGGATTGCTTTCTCTTGCCCAAATAAACACTTTCTTTAAAAGCGGAAAAATCAATTTGACTTTATCTTTCGTTTCAACAGCTCCAAATGCCTGGCCGGTCATATTATCAGGCTCATTCCAAAGATCCCAACCTAAAATACGTTTATCATCTTTGAATTCAGAAATAGTTTCTTTTACATATTTCTCTAATCGAGCATACTGTGTTGAATCTTCTAAAGCTTCTCGCCCCGGACTTTGAACCCAACCTGAGTTATGTACGAAAGGTCGCGGTGTTTTTTGTTTCCCCAAAACTGGAAATGGATTCCAGCAGGAATCAAATAAAACAAATAGTACTTTGATATGATGTTTTTCTGCAATTCCAAGAAATATATTCATTCTTTTATAAAAGCCTTTTGCATCTTGCTTATGGAGTAAATCGTGTAAATAAACACGCATTGTGTTCATGCCAATATTTTCGGCCCAGCCCAATTCCTGATCTATTCTTTTAGGATCGAAACTTTCGGCTTGCCACATTTCTAATTGATTAATCGCTGTACTCGGAATGTAATTTGCACCTACTAACCAAGGTTGTTTCGCATACCATTCATTAGCTTGTTCTGATGTCCAGATTTCTCTTTTTTTATCACAACTAATTAACGTAAGTCCAGCAAACATTAAAGTTATGTATAGTTTCATTTTTATCATTCTAATATTCTTGTTTATCATCAATTATTCTTAAAAAAAGGGAATCTGGTTTTTGACACAGATTCCCTTAAAAAGTTATTTAATATTAACTGAATTTAATTCTAGATTATTAACATCTTTCAATTGTGTCCTTTCTATTTTCTGATCACGAGTTTTTTACTGCTCATTTGCGAACCGTTTGTTATCGCTACAATATAAATTCCTGCACTCAAACGTGAAACATCAATTTTTGCTTTTCCGTCTGATGCTTTTTTTCTAATCTGAACTTTTCCTAAAACATCTAAAATTTCTACATCAGCCATTTGTCCATAAGATTGAGGAATCAGGATTTCTACACTGTCACTTGCTGGATTTGGAAATAAAATTATGTCATTGATATTTTGCTCATCATTAACCAAATCTTCAGGATTTACTGTACCTAAAGTTTTTGCAGTAGCACTTACTGCTTCCAGTTTCCATTGCTGGCACGTAGCCGTATTCCAAGGCCATTGTCTCACATTTGCTCCGTTTGTAGTTAAAGCATCCTGAACTTCTAGCGCTAATCCAGTAGAACGATTCATAATTCTGTAATAGCCATTATCAGTTGGTTCGATGCTCCATTGCTCGCAAACACCACCAACCCATGGCCATTGCTGGATTCCCGCTCCCGCAGTATTTGAACATCCAACAATATCCAATGTTTTGCTACTATGTTGGGCCGTTAATTTATAATAACCGCTGTCAGTTCCTTCCACTTTCCATTTCTGGCAACCACTGTTTAGCCAAGGCCATTGCTGTGCTCTGGCTCCATCATCCTGATTACAGCCTCCAATTTCCAAGACTTGATTACTGTTGCGGTTTACTAATCGATACGTTTGTCCAGAAACAATACCATTTCCGCCACCTAAATTTGTAAATATAAACCCGTTTGTATTAAAACCAGCCTGATCGATTGCAAAACGCATTATATAGATACCACTGTTTAAATACACTTCTTTATGAACCCATTGCCAGTTTTGCCAGCCTCCTGTATTTGGAGCTGTCAATGCGCCGGTAACATTTTGTCCATTAAATTCTAAATGGAAACTTCCTCCTGCCATAGAAGCAACTCGTGCATCAATTGCATAAGTACCACTTTGAGTTACATTCACTGTATATTCTGTCCATTCACCATTATCGGAAAAACATAAATTATAATACCCTTCTGTACTATTTTCAATATCTACGGCTTCATTACGATACGCTCCGGTTATATTCTGAGGTGTAGTATCATGATATGCCACTCCTTCGCCTCCATTATCAAAATTCTCAGCCTCAACAATACCTGGCAAATTAATAACTCCTGCAAATGGTGATCGCACACCTCCTCCACCAAAGTTTCTCCAATCTGGTAATTCGTCGAGTGTAATAACATCATTATCTAAAAACATTTTCTGAACTACGTTATTCGGTTGACTTGTTAGATAAGTTCCCGGCCAATTTGCGTACCATGACCACCAAGTTCCGTATGCTCTCGCTTTATCAGGATCTGGTAAATTTCCTGTTTCAGAAAGGGCTACCATTTTATTAATGTTATTATTTTGCATAAAAGCCTGTGTATCTTCCCATTCTACACTCATACTTGAGCCTGCATTTCCGTAAATGTCCAAACTAAAAACATCGACATAATTATTCCCCGGATACCAAGGCGCATCTGCAGTCCCCGTATAAACCCATATAAGATTATGCAAACCGTGATAATTTACCAGACGATTGTACATTATCTGCCATAATTCCTTAAATGGACCAGGACCTTTTGCACCCCACCAAAACCAGCCTCCGCTTGCTTCGTGCAATGGTCTAAAAAGCACTGGAATATTGGCATTTGCATATTTTTGAAGCTGAACTGCAATAGCATCAATGTCTCTTAGCAATAACTGATATCTTGTACCGTTTTTATCGGCTAAAACAGCTTGTAAATCAAATGTTGTGGCATCACTATAAAAACCTCTCCACCATTCTTTTCCGGGCTGATCAATTAAATCTGTAGGCGGATTCCAGTGCCAGACTAAACTTATCATTCCGCGGTTTGCCCCTTTATTCGCCCAAGCTATATTACTTTCAGAACTTGTTGGTGTATAACCGCTTTTTTCGATTCTTGAAGGAGAATAATCCATTAAATCAAAACCTGCAACTGCTGGTTCTCTTCCTGTTACATTTATAATATATTGTAAGTCATCTTGCTGTCCGGATAAAATCTTATTTCCATAAATGCTTTTCATATAATTATACAAAGATTTTGTAGCAGCCGTAGCATTTGCATCTGTCAGATTAGCTGCTGGAGTAATTGGTGGATTTATTACCGCAGGAACTAATGTCAAATTGTCGATATCAAAATAGCCCCAGCCAATAGAAACTTTAATGGAATTTTGTCCTGCAGGAAGAAAATATTTCCCCGCTGAAGAAACCGACCATGTAGATGATTGCGGAAAAGTGGGCTGTGCATTTTCAGCATTTACCTGCAAATCATACATCTTTGCTGAAAAAGGAGAATTATAACGAAATCTGATTTCATACAATCCTGCCGTCGGAACGTTAAAAGTCCAGATTACATTATCACCGGGATTATCAAAACTGCCTACATAACCAGTTCCCGTATAGCCACCATTGCTATTGACAGCCTGCGTACCATTGAGACTTCCGCTTTCTGCTTCTATAAAAATATCAGCTCTGGAAGTAAATCCAGTCAGCAGAAAAAAGATTAAAAAATAGGGGTAAAGTGTTTTCATAAATAGTTAGTTTAGTTAATAGATAAAAATGTGGTTATTTTGAATGAAGGAAAAACCGTGAATCTGGTAAATTCACGATCTTTTAAATTTTAAAAAGATTAATTTGTGTTAGAAATAATTAGCTTTTTATTGGTACTGGTTTTTCCATTCTTTACGGTCACGATATATACTCCTGAGCTTAATTTTGAAGTATCAATTGTTGCTTTGCCTCCAGTAATATCTTTTTTAGAAACTTGTATTTTTCCTAAAACATCAGTAATCTGAATACTTACAGGAACAGTATCATTCTGCGGAAATAAAATTTCAACCTGATCTTTTGCCGGATTCGGAAATAACATCAAATCTGAAATCTGCGTTTCGTTTTCAACTATTTCTTCGGGAGTTTTTAAACTTGATTTTGATGTAATTCCAACAGCTTCTAATTTCCACTGCTGACAGGAGGCAGTGTTCCAAGGCCATTGTCTTACGTTTGCTCCATTTGTAGTTAAAGCATCCTGAACTTCAAGAGCTAAACCACTGGCACGGGAAATAATTCTATAAAATCCATTGTCAGTCGGTTCTATACTCCACTGCTCACAAACACCTCCAACCCAAGGCCATTGCTGAATTCCTGCTCCAATATCATTTGAACATCCAACAATATCCAATGTTTTATTGCTGTGCTGAGCAGTCAGTTTATAATAACCGCTGTCTGTAGCTTCTACTTTCCATTTTTGGCAAGCGCTGTTCAGCCAAGGCCATTGCTGTGCTCGCGCTCCATCATCCTGATTGCATCCGCCAATTTCCAAAACCTGATTGCTATTTCGGTTAACCAATCGATATGTTTGTCCAGACACAATTCCATTTCCTCCCAGATAAGTAAAAACAAATCCGTTTGTATTAAAACCAGGTTGATCTATTGCAAAACGCATTACATAAGTTCCGCTGTTTAAGTACACTTCTTTATGAACCCATTGCCAATTTTGCCAGCCTCCAGTATTTGGAGCGGCTAAAGAACCGGTAACATTTTGTCCGTTAAATTCTAAATGAAAATTTCCTCCTGCCATTGAAGCTACTCTTGCATCAATTGCATAATTACCACTTTGGGTGATATTTACAGTATATTCTGTCCATTCACCGGTATCTGAAAAGCATAAATTATAATAGCCTTCAGTACTTGCTTCGACATCTACGCCTTCATTTCTATAAGCGCCGGTAATATTCTGCGGATTAGTATCATGATAAGCAACGCCTTCACCTCCATTATCAAAATTTTCTGCCTCAACAATTCCCGGCAAATTAATTACTCCAGCAAAAGGAGTTTGGGTCTGATAACCTTTAAACTGAGCGATTTTAGTTTTCATCAAATCGTAATAATACCAGCCATGTCCGCCAGTCATCGGTTCAATATCTGAGCTGTATTCCTGAAGCCATTGATCTACAAAATGCGGTGCTGACTGTTGTCCCCAGTTTCCTGTAATCCACTCGTTCCAAGAATGGATAAAAGCAAATTTTACATTAGCATTTATGGCGGCGTCCATGTATTTGACAAAATAATCACCGTTCGATCGTCCTTTGGCTCCAGCCGAAGGATTAACGCCATCTGTTGTCATGTAAGTTGCTTGTGTCGCTACGGGAACTGACATTTGCTCCGGTTGTCCGTTATAATAAAACGGCGGAGGCGGTACATCAGAATTTACTTTGAACTGCCAATAACTTCCAGAATTATCAAGTCCCCAACAATGCCTTGCGGTATAATTAGCATACTTGCCATGTGTCGGAACCGCAGGCTGACCAGGATCGCCCTGTGACAAATTCATAAAAGGCATTGCAGTTAAAAGCAGTTTTTTATTCAGATAAGTGTAAAACATATCCTGACGATAGACATTAAAAAAAGTATTTTCTACAACATCCAATGCTACTTCATCTTTAACAAAAAATACAATTTTAGGAACCGGAAGTCCTGCGTTCATTCTTTCCTGCCATCTTTTGCATAATGCTTTTGTCGCAGAAATATAAGACGGACCATCAGGAAAATCGAGTGCTCCGTTGGTAAAATCCAAAACAATAAAATCTATTCCTGCTTGCGTAATCAAATCAGCGTGATTGTCTAATAAAGCATTATTGGTCTGATTCGGGTCTCCATTAAAATAAAAGACATAATTATTTTTAATTGTTCCATCGCCGCGTGTACTCGCAAAAAGCGGTTTTCCCCAGAAATTAATAATTCCGTTAGGGCTGTAAGGAGGATTCTGCTGTTGCATAATCCAGGAATCTCCAGTCGGAGACAATCTCTCAGGCTGATATAAATAATGTCCGAAATTGGAAAAATAAAATATACCAACCTGTTTCTGTGCCTGAATCTCAAATATGGAAAAGAAAATCAGTAACAATAGTAAGACTGTTTTTTTGTTATTTATTTTAATCATAAACTTCATTTTTAAAATAAATTACTTTTTAATGACTAGTTTTTTATTGGTAACAGTTGTTCCGTTTTTAACTGAAACAATATAAATTCCAGCCTTTAATTTTGAAGTATCAACCGTCGTTTTTACTCCTGTTACCTCTTTTTGAGAAAGCTGAATATTTCCAATCATATCAGTTATCTGAAGATTTACTGGATAATTATCATTTTGAGGAAATAAAATTTCGACCTGATCATTTGCCGGATTTGGAAATATCATTAAATCTGAAACTTGATCTTGGTCTTCTAATAATGCTGCAGAATCCTGAGTTTTTAAACTTGATTTTGCTGTACTACCTATGGCTTCCAATTTCCATTGCTGGCAAGAGGCAGTATTCCAAGGCCATTGTCTTACATTTGCTCCATTTGTAGTTAAGGCGTCTTGAACTTCAAGTGCTAATCCGCTGGCACGAGAAATGATTCTATAATAACCATTATCAGTCGGTTCAATACTCCATTGTTCGCAAACTCCGCCAACCCAAGGCCATTGCTGAATTCCTGCTCCAATATCAGTAGAACAGCCAACAATATCCAATGTTTTGTTACTGTGTTGAGCAGTCAGTTTATAAAAACCGCTGTCTGTTGCTTCAACTTTCCATTTTTGACAGTCGCTTGCCAACCAAGGCCATTGCTGTGCTCTCGCTCCATCTGCAGTATTACAGCCACCAATTTCTAAAACCTGATTGCTGTTACGGTTTACTAATCTGTATGTTTGCCCTGAAACTATTCCGTTTCCCCCGCCCAGATATGTGAAAATAAATCCATTAGTATTGAAACCTGCCTGATCAATAGCGAAACGCATTACATAAGTGCCACTATTTAAATACACTTCCTTATGAACCCATTGCCAATTTTGCCAACCTCCTGTATTGGGAGCAATTAAAGACCCCGTAATATCTTGTCCGTTAAATTCCAGATGAAAACTCCCTCCAACCATCGAAGCAACTCTTGAATCAATAGCATAATTTCCGCTTTGAGTAACATTTACTGTATATTCAGTCCATTCTCCATTTTCTGAAAAGCACAAATTATAATATCCTTCTGTACTTGCTTCAATATCTACGCCTTCATTTCTGTAAGCTCCAGTCATATTCTGCGGATTTGCATCATGATACGCAATACCTTCACCTCCATTATCAAAATTTTCAGCCTCGACAATTCCCGGAAGATTTATAACTCCGTTAAAAGGTGTTTGCACTGCTCCATTTACAGACGGAACCGGAATGGCAACTCCTTCACGAACTGGAATTCCAAAATTTGGTGTATCATCAGGATTCCATGTAAATTTTTGAATACGTGTACTTCTATCTGAATTGGTGAAAGATGTTCCGTGTTTTGCGTGGTAAATAATCCAATCTTCAGTTCCATCGGGAGATTTTGTAAAACCATTGTGACCTGTTCCATAAACTTCATTGGCATCGTTTCTTGAAAAAACCGGACCCACTTTTTGCCAGGAACCCGGATTAAGATAATTTCCGTCTGTACAGGTTAATCTTCCCAACGCATAAGCTGCAGAAGCACATTGACTGGCGCTGTAAATGATGTGTAGACTATTCCCCTTTTTTAAGAATATTGGGCCTTCATTAACTAATCCGTCTGTTCTTTCCCAATTAAAAACAGGCTCAGAAATACGAACTCTTTGATTGCTTACTTGAGTTGGGCTATCCATTCTGGCAATCCAGATGGTTTGTCCTTGCGGATCAAATTGCGACCATGTCATATAAAGAATTCCAGTAGCTGGATCTTGCCACGGACTTTCATCGATTCCTGAAGCTTCCGGAGCTAAAATTCCTCTATAGGTATAAGAGCCCAAAGGATCTTGAGAATTTCCTTCTAAAACAAACATTCTCATATTAAAACCGTCATCAGAAAGATTCCCGCAGGCATAGATATACCATTTTCCATTAATATAATGAAGTTCAGGCGCCCAGACATCGCGTCTTATTTCTCCCCCAGAACTCCATACTTTTGTTCGCGGTGCAGAACCAACGCCTTGTAAAGTAGCTGATTTGTGAATCCAAACTCCATCGCCGGTTGTGACCATGAAGTAATAAAAACCATTATTATAGGTCACAAAAGGATCTGGGCTTTCGGCTTGCATAATTGGATTTATAAATGTGCTCTGCGCCTGTCCTTTTGATATAAAACTAAAATATAATATTGAAAATAAACATAGTATTCGTAAGAGTTGCGTTTTCATATATTTGAGGTTTGTGGTTACATTTTTTTTTTAGCTTTTCTATCATTTCAAAAAATCTTGAAACAAAAAATAAAACAGCTATAATTATGTGCTAAAATGCCTTAACCTACATCTTTTGAAAACCTTTAAAAGTTTAATTTTTAATTTCAATTTAAACATTAAAAAAGTTGCATCGATTCGTTTTTCAAAATCGACGCCTAATTATTTTTTTAATATTTTAAAGAGTAGTTTTTCTTCCTATAAGAATGTAAATGTTTTATTAATAACAAATTAACCTTGCAAATAAAGTAAGTTTTTCAGAAAGAAACTATTACAGGATTATTTAGTTTATAAACTATTTTAATATTTATACGTTTTTCTATAAAATAATTAAGATAAAAAAATGAGTATTAAAATTATTACATTTTAAAATTATCATTATAATAAAAAAGCTGCTCAAAATTACATTTGAACAGCTTTCTAAATTGAATTAAAAATACCTTTTTTAGTTTTTTGAATATTGAATTACAAAACCCTTTTCATTCCAAAAAAATCTTCCCTATATTCACTTGGCGTACATTTTTTAATGTACTTAAATGCACGATTGAAATTAGCCAGACTATTAAACCCTGATTTATAAGCTACTTCGGACACACTCATTTCGTTTTCTAAAAGCCATCTTGTTGCATATCCAATTCTGATATCTCTTAAATAATTAACCAATGTTTTTCCTGTTCTTTTTTTAACAAAACGATTGAATGAAGCATTAGACATACAGGCTTCTTTAGAAATATCTTCTAAAGTAATTTTCTCAGAAAAATTTTTCTGAACATAATCATAAATCAATTTCATTTTATCATAATCTTCAAACTTATCGTGATCAACGGTATAAGTAGATAATAATCGCTGATTTCTTGAATTGGCCAAATCATGAAGGATCGACGTGATCTCCAAAAAATAATCCATGCCATCTAATTTAGACAGTTTTATCAATTGCGGCATGAGTTTTCTTGCTGTAGTTTCAGAAAATAAAATACCGTGATTAGAGCGGTTAAACATTTCCTTTATCGGATTCATAATTCGTCTGGAAAGCAAGGAATCAGGAAATAAATCTTTGTGAAACTGAATTGTAATTTCATGAATTTTATCATTTTTACAATTATTCAATTCCCATCCGTGATATAAATTTGGTCCTATCAGTACCAACTCAATATCTTCGATTTCATCAATATTATCTCCTACCACTCTTTTTATTCCTTTTCCGTTCACAATAAAATTAATTTCAAACTCAGGGTGATAATGAACAGGAAAATCAAAATCATCTTTTACTCTGTCAAAGACCAAAAAGCTGTCTTCGTTTGAAAGTGGCGCTATTTCCCTGTGCAGATTTTTAGTCATAATCATTTAAATTTTATTCGAGCAGTACAATAATTTTCTCATTATCAAAATTGAACTTATGCTTTATGGCATTTTGTACATTTTAGGCAATTTGTTCAGCAATGCCACTTTTTCTTTTCTGGCAAACTGAATAAAATCACTTGCATCAGACATACTTGGCGTTGGCGTACAATACGTATCGCCACCATTGCCCCAGAAAGTCATAAATGAAAGCTCAACATTATTCTTCGTCATGGCACTGTAGAAATAATTCGAATACAATACTGAAATTGGGTTATTTTTCCCCGGAGTTACAAAATAGCCAGTTTCTGTAAGTCCAGCAATTTTTGCTCTTTGTTTCGCTAATTTTGAAATAATCTGAAGTTTCGCATTTGCATTATTTGCACCTGCATCGCCTTTATTATCGAAATTTCCGTAATCATCATAACCCAAAACATCGACGTAAGCATCGCCCGGATATCTTGCCAAATAATCGGCTTCAGAAGTAAAACTTGCATCTGGAGAAAAAGCAAAAAGCATATTGGTTACACCTAATTCATCACGTAAATATTCGACTGTAAAACGCCAGTTCTGCACATATTCTGCAGGCGTGCAAAATGATTTCCCCCACCAGAACCAATCTCCGTCAAATTCATGAAATGGTCTAAAAATAATCGGAATTAATTTTCCATCAGCACCTTTTAAAGATTTTGTTACCTGCGCAATTTTCTTCAATTTGTTTTTATAATATTCATGATTTACACCTCCAACCAAAATACTTTTAAAAGCATTTTTCTTCTGTGTATCTGTCATTTCACTTGTATAGAAAGTCTTTCCTTCAAAAGGTTCTCTCATATGCCAGCAAAACATATTTACCATTCCTTTATCATAAGCATTTACAGCAGCCTGCTTAATTAATTTTTCCTGTGCATACCACCAATTACCTTCTTGTCCTGTATTTGGATCATCGGTTATAAACATAAAATCACCACCCGACATTCCCGGATCAAAACCTGTTGTTTTTTTAATATCGGAATCTCCTGCATTATTTTTATAAAAACTCAATAATGCATCATGCTGACCAACCATAAACGACGTTTTTGCCAACATTTTCATATTGTAGAAAAGAGCCACAGTTTCATCTGTCGCATTTTTGTTTACCATATAGGTTCTCACGTTTGCAGGAGTTAACTCGATGTCAACAATAGCGTCTGTAATAGTCAATACAGCTTTTGCAGGAGAACCTATTATAACATCGGCATTTTTAGACGAGGCCAAAGTTATTTCTAAAGTTTCATCCCCTTCAACAATTTTGTCTGTCAAAATTTCAATTGGAATTTTAACTGAAGTTGCTTTTGCAGGCACTACAATGGTGTTTGCAATGGTTTTGTAATCTTCCCCATTTTTTGCAGTTCCGCCGAAAGTAAGAGACAATTCTGTGGCTGAAGCAACTGATTTAGATAATTTCACTACAAATTCGCCATCTGTGCTTGGTTCTAAAACAGAAACCTGCGAAGCTGTTATCGTTGCCGTTGCTTTTTCAGTAACAGGTGGTTTTTCATCATCTCCATTGGAGGAGCAATTGTACATTATAAAAATACTGAACAAGAGCAGTATCGATTTTAGATAGTTTTTCATTTTTTTTCGTTTTTGTTTGTTTTACTTTTTCTTTTAAATCTTTATTTTTTAAATGTTTGACTTTCTATTTCTTGGAACCTTTTATCGGTTCCAAAAGAAAATAATCCACATTCATATCTCCGTTTTGACTGGTTAGTTTTAGGAAATTATCGCCCGTTTTTAAGCTCACTGTTCCGGCATCAAAATATTCAAAACCAGTTGTTTTTGGCATCACAATATCCTGCCATGCAGAAGTTGAACCATTGGACATAAATTCATTTACAGTCAAAGTAATTTTGGTATCGTGTGTCGAGGAATATCTAATTTTCAGTTTGAATTTCTGGTCTTTTGCTACCTGAACTAAAACTTTTACATAATCTTCTTCCAAATCAAAACCAGTAACATAGCCTCTACCAGAAAATCCTTTTTCTTTTGAAGCTACTTCAGTTCCGTCAAATTTTCCACCTGATGCTTTTCCATTTTCAGCTTCTAAGTGAATGTTGCAAACAGATTCGCCCAAACCTGTACGAGTTGGTTCGCTCAATTTGATGTCTCCATTTTTCTCATAATGTAAATAATCGGCCATTGTACATCTCGATTCACTCACTCCGCCCGAAAGCCATGCACTGTGGTAAAAAGAAAGCCAGTTGTCTTTATATTTTACAATCGAACCGTGATTGGTTCCGGACTGCTGTTCGAACTGCGGAATATAAACCCCTTTATATTTATAAGGTCCTAAAGGTTTATCTGCAACAGCATAATACATAATTTCCGGCCATTGTTTTTTCTGTAATCCAGGATAAGACAAATAGTATTTTCCTTCATATTTATGAACCCACGGACCTTCAAAAACATTTGTCAATTGCGATGTTAATTCTACTTTGGTTTCCGGAACAATTGCTTTTAAATCGTCTGTCAATTGTGCTCCAAAACAAGAATTTGAAGAGCCCCAGTACAAATATGGTTTATTGTCGTCGTCTACAAATAAGGCAGGATCTTGCCCCCATTCAACTCCTTTTATAAAACCAATATCTGTAAAAGGACCTTCTGGACGATCGCTGGTTGCTAAACCCGTTCTAAACATTCCCGTAGCTCTTTCTTTCATACCGTAAACCAAATAATATGTTCCTTTCCAGAGTACTGCATCAATTGCCCAAGCGTGGCTGATTGCCCATGAAACATCATCTACAGACAGTACTCGTCCATGATCTGTCCATGTTTTCAAATCGGTTGTCGAGAAAACATGATAATCAAACATGGTAGCGTGATGATTGGTTCCCGGTACATCATGCGAGGCGTAAATCCATAACGTATTTGGGTCGTTTTTCCAGACATGTGCAGAAGGATCTGCTGTATACAAATGCGGAAATAATGGATTTTGCGCTTTCGCGGAAAAGCCAATGCACATCAAAATACTTAACTGCATTAAAAATTTAGACTTCTCAAAAAATAATTTAATCATACTTATTTGTTTCATATCATTCAAAATTCAATGGATAATTATCTGTTCTAAAAGGCACAGCAGGCAATTCTTCTTTATTATAAATATTTCCGTCAGGGCTGTTACCCCAATTGTATCTCACTGCTGTTGGATTTTTTATGGTTTCATTGTATAAAATCAAAGTATTTCCGTTCTGATATCCTTTTGCCCATTTAAAAACTTTCTCTTCGCCAGCAATTGCAAAACCTTTTACATAACCGTATTGATCTTTTACTTTTAAGCCCGTTCCAACATTTGTAAATTCAACGACAATGGAATCATTGACGGTTTTAAATTCTTTAAAAGTTGGTCCTGAATACACGATTTCGTTATTTCCGTAAATCACTTTCTCGGCAACTAACGCTAATCGTTTCCCTACATCTTGTTTGTTTTTTGGATGAATATCGTTTACATCGCCAATGTCAATTGTAACGGCCATTCCGGTTATAGGCACTTTTAAAGTCATTTGCTGTGCTTCGCGCAAAGCTGACCATTGATAATCTGTTGGTTGCTTTTTATCTGGCTGAAAGTTGGCAAGCTGTACAAACAAAAAAGGAAAATCCGAATTCCATTTTTTTCTCCAACCTTCAATCAATGCAGGAAATAAAGTCTGATATTGTTTTGCTCGGTCTGCGTTAGATTCGCCCTGATACCAGATAATACCTTTTAAAGCATAAGGAACCAAAGGCGAAATCATGGCATTGTAAATCGTGCTCGGTGTATAATTACAGGAAACATAAGGCGGAATTGGGAATTCTATTTTTGAATTAAATTTCCATTTTCCATCAATTTTTAAATACGAATCTTCATTTTTCAAAATCACATTCTGTCCTAATTCGCCAATATTTCCGCTCCAGATTTCCAGAAATTTAATCGCAATTTGATTTTCTCCTTTTTGCAAAAAATTTTGCGGAATTACAAACCAATTTCCTTCCAGAGTTTCTTCCCGATTCTGAATCTCTATTCCGTTTACATAAACTGTAATCTCTCCATTGGTTTTACCTAAAAATAAAGACGCTTTTTTTTCTACATTAAAAGATGAATCAATGGTGAATTTCTTTCTAATCCAGACATTATTTCCATAATTATCGGCCAATCCCATTGTTTTCAATTCAAATGGAAATTCTGTTTCTTTCCAATCTCCATCAGCATAATTATTTTGATGAGCACCTTTTCCAAGACCTTGTTTACTTTCTTTAAATGCCTTTAAATTCTTTTCATATTCCGTAAAAGTTTTATGCCAATCCTGACCTGTTTTTAAATCTTCTAAAGGTTTTTTGAATTCAGGAAAAGACTGTAAAGCTTCGGCATTCGTCCAGGATTCTGCCACAGATCCGCCCCATGCGCAAACAATTATCCCAATCGGGATTTTCTTTTTCTGATACAATTCTTTAGCAAAAAAATAAGCCACGCCAGATAAGTTTCCAACCGTTTCAGGAGTTACGGCTTTCCATTGTCCCGAAAGTGTATCGATTGGTTTATTGGCGACATTTAATCCTGCCCTGAAATAATGAATTTCAGGAAAGTCTGCCTTGAGCATTTCATCTTTACTGTTATTTACAGAATAAGTCGTAAACTCCATGTTTGATTGTCCGCTTGCCAGAAAAACATCGCCTACCAAAATATCTTTAAAAACCAATTTATTTGTTCCTTCCAAAGTCATTGTGTAAGGTCCACCTGCAGAAACTGGATCGAGATAAATACGCCACGAACCGTCCTTATTGGTTTGCGCAGTTTTTACTTGTTTCTGAAAACGAACCGTCACTTTTTCTCCCGGACTTGCCCAGCCCCAGATTGGTAATTTTACGTCGCGTTGCAATACCATGTCGTCCGCAACAAAACTTGGTGCACTAACCTTACACCAAGCGTTATTGACGAACATTGTAAAACAAACTAAACTTATTATTGATCTGATAAACATAATTATCGGTTTTCTGTAATTCCTTTAAAATTGTCTGTGCGAAACGGCACTAAAGGCAATCCTTCTTTGTTATAAATATTTCCGTCCGGATTATTGCTCCAGTCGTAACGAATTGCAATTGGTTCTTTTACATCATCATTATATAAAACAATTGTATTTCCTTCCTGATGCCCTTTTGCCCAAACAAACTTTTCATCTTTTCCTGCAATGGCAAAGCCTTTTACATAACCGTAACTGTCTTTCACTTCTAAACCTGAACCCAAATTTGAAAATGTAACAACAACTTTATTTCCTTTAATTTCCATTGATTGATATTTTGGTCCGCTAAAAACAACGTTTTTATTGTACGCCACTTTTAAAGCAGAAAGCGCTAATCTTTTTCCAACATCCTGTTTATTTCTTGGGTGAATATCGTCCGGATTTCCAATATCAATTGCCAAAGCCATTCCTGTATTTGGAAGCTCTAACGCTTTGGTTTGTGCTTCTCTTAATTCTGCCCAATCGTAATTTGCTGGCTGTGCTTCGTCGTGCATGAAATTGGCTAACTGAACAAACAGAAACGGAAAATCAGATCCCCATTTTGTTCTCCAGCCTTTTATCATGTCCGGAAATAAAGTTCCGTATTCAAAAGCACGATCTGCATTAGATTCTCCCTGATACCAAATTGCACCTTTGATTGCATAAGGAACTAATGGCGAAATCATGGCATTGTAAAGCGTTGTCGGCACATATTGCGGTTCTCTATTTAATGGATATTTTGGCATATTTTCTGTATCAACAGCAGTTTTGTAAATCCAATTTCCGGCTAATGATTTTGAAGAAGAACCAATTTCCATAAATAAATCTTCAGCGTTACCGTAAATTCCGCCACCGCCACCGGTATCGTTTACACGAATTGTCAATACATTTCTCCCTTCTTTTAAAAGGTTTTTCGGAACGATATACGTTCGTAACGCTTCATGACCTTTGGTTTCTCCAATTTTAATTCCGTTGAAAAACGTAATATCTTCGTCATCAATTTTTGATAAATGAAGTGTCAAACCTTTTGCAATTTCTTCCGCAGATAAATTGATTTCTTTTCGGAACCAAACCACACCGTCATAATTAGGAAGAATATTTGGCTGTTCCCAGTTTCCGGGTAAATTCATTGTCGACCAAGTTGAAACATCAACATCAGTATCTGCCCAAGTTTTTCCGTTTTCCTGATAACCTCTGTCTTGCCCTGAAGTTTTTGTCCAAATCGCTAAATCTTGTTTGTATTTCGAAAGCAATTCGCCAACATCATCTTTGCTTTTTGAAAGGTTTTCTGCTTCAGATGCATATCTTGGAAACTTTTTAACCGATTCTAAATCCGTCCAGGATTCTGCCGGAGTTCCGCCCCAATTCGAACTGATTAATCCAATCGGAACCTGAATTTCTTTTTGAAGATCTCTCCCAAAGAAATACGCCACCGCAGAAAAATTCGGAACCGTTTCCGGACTGCATTCCATCCAGCCGTTGCTTACAACATCTTCTTTTGGATGACTTGCAACTGCTTTTTCCACCATAAATAATCTGATGTTTGGAAAATTGGCATCGGCGATTTCTTTTTTGAAATTGTTTACGGTTGCACTTAATGGCCATTCCATATTCGATTGTCCCGAAGCAATCCAGACATCTCCAATTAAAATATTTTTTAAGCTAATTTTATTTTTTCCTTCAATAGTCATTTCATAAGGGCCTCCAGAAGAAACAGCTTTAAGCTCTAATTTCCATTTTCCGTGTTTTCCGGTTTTTGTCTGATATTTTAAGCCTAAAAAAGTTACCGTGACTTTTTCTCCGCTTTCAGCCCAACCCCAAATCGGAATTTTGACATCTCTTTGCAAAACCATATTGTCGCCAACCAATTTTGGAAGTTTTACATTGGCAAAAACTCCGCTTGAAAATGCTGTTATAAACAGTGTCAGGAAGATTAAAATACGTTTCATATTCTATTTGTATTATTCTAAGTTTTATTTCTTTTCCGGATAAAATGTTGGAGGCATATCGTTTACAGCACTTCCCCATTTCTTATTTGGATTTTTACCCATTTTAAATTCGATTGATCCTCCCTTTTGCATTTCATTCCAATCCAACCATAAACTCGAAACATTTTTTCCGTTTATTTTCATTTCCTGAATATAAGGCGCATCAAATTCTGCATTTTTTCCGTCGATGGTAATTTTCTTTCCGTTTTCTAAACTGATAGTAGTTTTTTCAAAAAGCGGACCCGTAACAGTAAATCCAGCTTCTCCCGGCAAATACGGATAAATACCTAGTGCAGAGAAAACATACAATGCCGACATTGCTCCAACATCATCATCGCCTGGCATTCCGTTTGGTAAATTTTTGAAAACATCTGTAACGCGACGAACATTATATTGTGCTTTCCAAGGTTTTTGAAGGTAATTATAAACATACATTGCTCCAAAACAAGGTTCATTTCCAACCCAGTAAAAAGGTTTTTCTGGTGCCCAACCTATTTCGATTTTCGACACAAACTGGTCCAGACGATTTTCTACAAAAGCGTTTCCTCCTACTTTATCAATTAATTTTTTCATGCTTTGCGGAATGCTCCAGAAATACTGCATGGCATTTCCTTCGTTGTAACCATTCTCGCTTGATTCTCCAAATGGCGTAATGAATTTTCCATCAGAATTTCTTCCCTGAATAAATTTATTTTCAGGATTTAATAAAGTGAAAACATTTTGAGAACGATTTAAGTAATATTTCTCTGCTTCTAGATCATTTGCTGCCTGACAAATTTTAGCAATCGAATAATCATCAACACCATATTCTAATGTCATCGAAGCACCATAACCATGAAGATCTACAGGAACATAACCTAACTTTTTATATTCTTCGACCGCATACCAGCCATGAGATTTTCTGCTGGAATGAAATTCGGTTGAAACTTTTTTCATCATATCTTTAACTGCAATCAAATCAAAATCTTTGGCGCCCATTGCATACATATTGGCTATAAAAGGGAAAGGAGAATAACCATTCATAACGCCATATTCCTGATTATTCATACTCCAGTTTGGAAAAGATCCTCCTTGCTGTGCATCTAACAACAAAGACTGAATCATATCTGAGGATTCTTTTGGAGCAATAATAGCTTGTAAATGTGCTGTTGTTCTGTAAGTATCCCAAAGCGAAAAGTTTACATATTTACTTCGCCCTTTTTCGATTGTGTGAATTTTATCATCAAAACCAATGTATTGTCCATTTACGTCTTCAAAAATATTTGGCTGTAATAAATTGCGTGAAACGGAAGTATAAAAAACTGTTTTATGATCTTCATTTTTTCCTTCGACCAGAATTTTATTCAAATACTTTTCCCAGTCTTTACGAACTTTTTCATAAGTGTTTTCAAAACTCCAATCCGGAATTTCTGCATTTAGATTCTGAATGGCATTTTCTATGCTAACGAAAGAAATTGCTGTTCTCATTTTAACTTTCGTTTTTCCCTGAAGATCAAAAGTTACATAAGATGCAATGGCACTTCCGGAAATATTCTCGCTTCCTTTTGTTTTATTTTCGGCTCTCCAGTTTCCGACTTCTTTAAAAGGAGTATCAAATTCGGCTACAAAATAAACTCGATAAGGTCTGTCGTTTGGATCGCGCCAGCAAAAACCTCCAGTTGACATAAAACCGCTTACTCTATTGTTTTTAGAATCAATTTTCAGTTCTCCAGCAGAGATTCCGTTTGCGTTATTTGTTGGGGCAAAAACGATGGATGCTTCTTTATTTTCAGGAAAATCTATTTCTCCAATTGAAGCTCTTTGTGTTGTTGTAAATTTTACATCAGTATTATAAGTATCTAATTTTACCGAATAAAATCCCGGTTTTGCAACCTCATTTTCATGTGAAAATTTACTTTTGTAAGCTCCCTTATTGTAAACTGGAGAAAAATTCAAATCGCCAACAACTGGTAAAAAAGGTAAATCCTGCATAGCATGACAACCTACTCCTGAGAAATGCGTCATTCCGAAACCATAAATTTCATCCTGCGTATATCGATATCCAGAGCGTGAAGTTTCGTAATTGTCAAATACATTATTTGGACTGATCGAAATCATGCCAAATGGTGCCTGAGCTCCTGGATAAAGATTTCCCCATTCGCCAGTTCCTATAAAATTATTTACATAATCTACAGGCGATTTTTTTTGGGCGAAAGCCAAACTTCCTGCCAAAAGCAATGCGGTTAATACGAAGGTTTTTTGTTTAATTATTTTCATTTTATTCCTTAAAAAATTATACTATTCTAAAGCTGTATTTTCTAAAATTTAGTTGTTCTTTAAAACCTGAACCTCCCAAAGTGAAGCATTTCTGTCTTCAGAATTGTTTACTGTAACTTTTACATATCGTGCTTTTCCTGCTTTTGACTGCATCATTTGTGTATAACCCTGAACGGCTTCCTGACTATGATCTGCATATAATTGCCAATTCTGATAATCTGTAGAAGTCTCAATTTTGAAAGTGACATATTTATCAGGATATTCAAAACAGACACGAACAGCGTCAAAAGAAAATTCTTTACCTAAATCTATAGTAATATCACTTGGTGCGCCACCTGTTGTCCAGCGTGTGTCGTTTTTACCATCAACAGCTTTACTGGCTTCAAAACCTGCATTTTGACTGCTTGAAAAAGCATTTTTATTTAAAGCCAGGTTGGTGTATTTTCCTTTTTTATTTAAGGTTTGTGCTAAATCATCAACATAAGAAATCAAGTTGATTTTTCCGTTTTTAAACTCAACTTCAGAAACCGCTGGAAAACGGTAATCACAAGTTGGTCCTTTTACCAAATCTTGCCTATGGTAAAACATAAAAGAACGTCCGTCAATTTCTGTTATCGAATGATGTCCCGGACCAGAAATTCCAGCGTTTAAATCTGTTTTTAAAATCGGGCTATTTGAAGCTTCTTCATAAGGACCATCGATATTTTTTGATACCGCATAACGCACTTTATAACTGGTTTCCCAACAGCGCCCGCCAGCCCACATGCAATAGTAAAATCCATCTTTATAGACTAAATAAGGTCCTTCTGTATAATCAAAAAGGTTTCCTTTTATATAAATTTTCTTTTCTATTTTGGTTAAATAGGTTGGCGATTTTACATCATTATCCATTAAAAACAATTCGCGTCCTGCAGAAATCACATAGATTTTTCCGGAAACCGGATCACGAAAAGGTTCGATATCAAAACCTCCTAAATGTGCTTCTTTTTTGAAAGGTCCTGTTGGAGAATCTCCAGAATACACATATCCTGAATAATCTACAGAAGATTGGCAATACAAATAATATTTTCCGTTATCTCCCTGAATTACAGCCGGAGCCCAAACGGTTTCGTGTGGCATTCCTGCAATGGTTTGCACATCCCAATCTGCAAAATTTTTTGTTGTCCAGACTAATTGTTCCCCGTCATTGCCGCTGTAATATCCATCAGTCGTGGAATACATATAATAAGTGTCTCCGAATTTTTTAATACTTGGATCTGCAAAATACCCTGGAACTACAGGATTTTGAGCCAACATCGAAATGGAGAAAAAACTAAAAAGGACTATTAACTTATTCATATTTACTTCTTTTGATATACTTTTTCTTTTGTCAAATCTTCCTGAAAAAGCACTTTTTGACTTTTATAAAATGTTTTAAAATTATTCTCGCTCACCTGACCCGGATATGGAACAAAATAATGATCTGGACGGCCGTTTCTCCAAAGCATAACATAAGACATATCAGCATTTTCAAGAATTGGTTGTAGCACTTCTGTCCACCAATTTGGGTTTGGAATTTGCTCTAAACCAACTTCTGTAAAGGCTATTAATTTGTCATGCTCTGCACCTATTTCTTTTAAGGTCGAAACCATTTTTTTTATTCTGTTTCTAAAATCTTCATCCGTTTTTGGAGCATCTGTCTGATAAGCGTCAAATCCTAAAATGTCAACATATTGATCGCCCGGATATCTTTCCAGATAATATTCTTTGTTTGGAAATTCTGTTGTAGAATAAGCATATAAAACATTTTCTACTCCTTTGCTTTTTAAATAATCAACTGTTAATTGCCAGAATTTTATATAATCCTGAGCTGAAGTCTGCGGACTTCCCCACCAAAACCAATTTCCGGTTTGTTCATGCAATGGTCTAAAAATTACCGGAATTGCATTTCCGTTCTCGTCTTTCAAACTATTAAAGAAAGTAGCCGCTTTATCTAAATCTTTATGATAAGCCGACATCAATTTTGGCTCTTTTAAAAGATGTTTTATAGTAGATGTTGTATCCCAAGCTGATTTTCCGTTGTACGGATTTACTTCGTGCCAGCTAAAAGTATTCAGACCGCCTTTTTTGTAAACTTCTTTTACATATTCTTTCATTTTATTGAATGAAACTCCGTCAATATTCAAAGAATCTCCTAATTCTAAATGACCTAATTCCCAACCATAAACTGCAGGATAATCTCCCACGACTCTTTTTACATCTGAATTACCTTGCTCATAAGCCCAGCCAATTCCGTAAGCCAAATCGTCCTGATGTCCAAACAAGGTTCCTTTTTTAGTTAATGCTTTCAGGTTTTGCAAAACCACTTCTTTTGATGGTTTTTCATGTTGTGTTTTGTTTACTTTATTTGTGCTACAGGAAACTGTCAGTATCAAAAAAACAACACTCAATAAAGTATTTAAATTTCTCATTTATTTTAAAAATTGAAAAATGACAAAGAAGAAAGCTCAGGAAAGTTTCTTCTTTGTCGGGTAAAAATTACTACTTAACTATTATCTTAATCCAACTTTGTCAACAATCACGTAACCAAATTTTCCTTGGATTGCAAAATCATTAATTTCGGTTGCTGAACTCAATGCTGGCAAACTTGATAACGGAATTACAACATCTGTCCAGGCTCCAATTTTTACCTGAACCGTAGTGATTCCCCAATTATTATTAATCATAATTCCTAATTGCTGATTGTTTTCCAAGCCTTCACCTCCATAAACAGAGAATACAAATTCTGTCATTCCAGCTGTAGAAATACTTCCTCCGCCAAAACGAAGTCCGTCCCAATCCTGCCAGTCTTTTCTAACTGCTTTTGTGCCTTCTCTTACTTCTGTCGTGTAAGCCGGATTTACATCTCCTCCCCAACTCCAGTTAGCAAAACCATTTCTGTAATCATCGTCAAAAATTACTCTGTTTAGTGGAATATCAGTTAGACCTGCAATTTGAATTTCAGTATTAGTTTCAACTAAGAAATCATTGATAGTTTTCAATTTAATTGTTCCATTAAAAGAACCTGTAGGAACTTTAAGTACAATTTTCGTTGCTGATTGACTAACGAATGAAGTAATTGGAGAAGCTGCTCCCGGAATTATTACTTCTTTTACCAAATCTAAATCAGTTCCTGTTAATGTCCAGTCTGCATCAATGGCTACTGGTTTAGGTGCTGCGTTTGTAATAATTGGCAAGATAATTTTAACCGGCTGCGGCGTTTCTACCACAACTCCAGAATAAGCCGTTAATGCTATTTTTCCGTCCGTTGCTGTGTTTGGAACTTTTACCACAATTTTTGTTGCTGTCTGGCTTTCAAAAGCCGCACTTTCTGTACTATTTGGAAATTTAATTGTTTTTACTAAATCCAAATCTTCTCCATTAATAGTCAACAAATCACTATGTTTTACGCTTGCAGGTTCAAGAGAAGATAATTTTGGCAAATCGATGATGATATCACTTTCAGATTGAAAAGTGTAAGGTTCTGTTCCGCCTCCAATAATTAAAAGCTGTCCAGTTTTAGCATCTAAAGGAACTTTAACAACTAATTGTTTTAATGAAGCGCTTACAAATTCTTTTACTTCAATTCCGTCAGCAAATACTACAGAAGTTACCCAATTTAGATAATCTCCCGTAATGGTAATATTCTCTCCCGGTTTTGCTTCAGGTGTAATGCTCGCGATCATAAAAGGAACATCAAAACTTAAAACTGTTTTTGAGGTTATTTCTCCTCCATCATAAATTAAAGTTACTTTTCCTTCAGTAGCTTCTTCAGGTATAATCAATTCAATTTTTTCTGAAGTCTGCGACACAAAATCATCGCTAGAAACCTCAACACCTGGAAGCATTATAGAGGTAACACGATCAAGATTATGACCTATAAAAGATATTTTCTCGCCATGTTTTTGTCCCGAAGGACCAAAACTTAAAAGCTCAACAACATCATTGCTGCTGTCTGCATCGTCATTGCTACACGAAACAGTTACTCCAATGATTATGAAAAACATAATCAGGAAGTAAAACGGGTTATTATTTATATTTTTTTTCATTTTGGTTTAGGTTTTATATAAAATGAATTATTTTAAAGTTTTTGGTACAACTCTAAAGTTATCTACAGAAATATCTGCATCAAGCGCTCCGTCACCATGAACGATTAAACGAGAAAAATATCCAGCTGCACTTGGCTCGTGACCAGGTCCTAATAGTACTTTTTCTAAAGGCACAACAATTGTTTCCCATTCTCCTTCTGTATCATATGGAGGACTCCATAAATAAACGCCACCACTCCAATAGTAATCATCAAAATCTGACGCTTTGTCTAATAAAACCTGAAATTTCAGCGCGTTTGCGTTATATGGTTTTAATGTATTTATTTCAAATTTGAAATTGTATTTTTCAGGATGTGTTAAGGCGTCATCCGGTACATTTCTGCTTTCTGCACCAAAGACATCTGGGCCACCGCTGAAAAATGCGGTATAATCCCAGCTTCCAATATTTTTCTTCACTCTGATATAGTTTCCATTGATTGCTTCAGGATCTCCAGCTCCAGGAGATGTCACTATAAAATCAGATCCTGCTTCACCACTCACAAAAATATTTCGGTTATCCCTAAACCAGAAATCAGATTTAGTTTCTCCAAAATTTGTTTTGATTGTAATAGGTCCCGGCTGAGCACCTTCTGGAACAACAATATTCAAAATCTGATCATTTTCAATGCTGGAAATTGTCGCTTGTGCACCTCCTGTAAAAGTTACTGTCATTGGTTCGTAAAAGAAATCTCCCTGAATTGTTGCTATTTTACCAGTAGCCACATATTCACTTTTCATTGCTTTCATGAAAGGCTTTCCGATTTTTACTTTAAAATCATAAGTGTAAACGCCTCCTGAACCGTCAACTAATCGAATTTGATTGTTTATCTCTGTCGGAATTTTTCCCGGAACATTGGTAAGTATTGAAGTTTTGGTTACATATACTGGCGATATAAATGCTTTAAGATTATTAAACCAAACTTCTTTTGTGTTTTGAAGATTATCTCCAATAAGCGCTAAAAGCTGTCCCTGACCTGCTTCGACCAATAATGAATCTGAAGAAGCAGGATCTGTGACTCTCACATAACTAATGTAAGGACTTCTGCTGACAGCTTCTTCAGATGAGCAAGAAACCACAGTTATTCCCAGAACAACTAATAAGGCTGTTGTTATTTTATATAAAGTTTTCATAATGTCTTTTTTAAGATTACTGTTTACCTGCATAATAATCTACAGGCGTTTTACCCAAATTAGGAGCCTGACTCATCTCTGTAGCGGGAATCGGGATTAAAAAGTTTCCGTCATTTGCTGCATAACTTCTAACCGTTACCCAAGATGTTTTGGTAAAAGTCCAAGATGTAGGATTTGGAATTCTATCTGGAACAATTGCAAAAGCAGCTCTATCCTGATTACTGATAATATCATATGCTTTTTGAGGATTATAGTAATGTAGACGAACTAAATCGTACCATGCCATAGCTTCTACAGAAAACTCAATCATTCTTTCGTCAAAAATTCTATCAAAAGTCAATGGTCCCTGAATTGCATTTAAACCAGCTCTTGTATGTACTGCATTGAAGTATTGTATTGCTTTTGTATCTGTGGTCGAACTATTATTTCCAACTGCAGCTTCGGCGTAAGCCAAATAAATTTCTGCCAAACGCAGCATATACGTATTGATTTCATAAGTATGGAATCCTGCTAAACCTCCGTTATCTTTAGCTTTACCAACGACATATTTTTTTGTTGAAGCATAACTAATCTCTGCACCTTGACTATAAGGAAAGCGAAGTTCTTGATCTGTTCCATTTTCTAATGTCTGTGTGATTTCAGGGTAATGTGCACCAGGAAGCATAAAGGTTGCTTTCAATCGCTGATCGAGTGTTTTACCTTCCATCATATTGGGACTTCCTGCAACAGGATTAATTCCTTCATATTTACTTAAAATCCACCAAGTTGCGCTAAAATCTCCTCCCCATCCGTCACCATTAGCTATTGATGGGCTAAACGCTAAAGAAGAAGGTGCAGTATTTGTTGTTGAGCTGTAAGTTCCTGTATAAAGCCATTGAAGTGAAAATAACGATTCTGCATTGTTTTCATTTTTGGTCAAGAATAAATCAGCATAGTTTGGCTGTAATTTAGCACCACTGCTAGTTATAACTCGTTCTGCATAATATTTTGTAGAATCAAGATAAACCTGATTTCTATTTCCCTCAGTTCTTCCAACACCAGCTCTTGTCAAGTAAGTTCTTGCCAACATTCCTTCAGCGGCCCATTTTGTAATTCTGCCTGTTTGTAAAGGAGTTTCTTTAAGATCTTGAGCGGCTGCACGGTAATCTTTGGTAATAAATTTCCAAACACTTTCTGGCGTATTGCGTACTGTTGTCGTATCTCCAACCAATGTAAAATTGTTTGTAATAATTGGCACCGCACCATAATTCATTGTTAATAAACTGTATGCTGTTGCTCTCATAAATCTGGCTTCTGCAATAGTTTGTTTTTTAACTTCTGGATTAACATTAGGCCCAGCATATTTATTTACGTTTATAATATAAGTATTACACTGTCCGATTGTATTGAATAAAGATTTCCAAACATCATAGTTCATCTGTGAGTTCGGAGTTGTATTGAACTGCACCATGTCTGGATAATTGTAAACCGACATCATTGTTCCTCCTCTAAAATCTCCAACACTAAATGAAGCTTTATCATTATATAAAAACCATACTTTATTGTATAATAATGCAGAACCTGCTAAAACTTGTTCGTCTGTTTTATAAAACTCCGCATCTACAGGAACGTCCTGAGGCGGTCTTTCTAAAAATTCTTCAGAACAGCTTGTGAAAAGCAATAAAAACAGACTGGATACTGTAAAAATTTTGAATGTTATATTTTTCATCACGCTATTTTTAAAAGTTAATTCCTAAATTAAATGTGTACATTGGTGTTAATGGATAACGTCCATAATCAAATCCGATAGGCTGAGAACCAGCATTTGAACCACTTCCTACATAAGAACCTACCTCAGGATCATATCCGGTATATTTGGTAAAAGTTGCAATGTTTTGAACCCCTAAACCAAGTCTGAAACCGCTTACACCTGGTATGCCTTTTAAGATTTCTTTACCAAATTCATAGTTCAATGAGATATTTTTTATTCTTAAATAAGAACCGTCTTCTACCCATTTACTAGTGTGTCTGTCATAGTTTCCGTTTCTTGAATTCGAAACTCTTGCAACATCCGTATCAGGATTTTCTAGATAAGGATTTCCATTTGCATCTTCTGCAACTCTTGCATAATCTAAGGCGTGAACTAATAAATTACTTCCCACACTTACGTTTACAGGATTTGAGTTGACACGTTTTGTATAATTGTAAATATCATTTCCGTAAGAACCCGTTAATAAAATTCCTAAAGTGAATCCTTTGTAAGTAAATGTATTGGTCATACCTCCAAATAATTTCGGATATGGATTACCTATAAAAGTTTGATCCTTTTCGTCGATAATTCCGTCTGGAACACCGTTTGGCCCGCTGATGTCTTTGTATTTAACATCTCCAACCCAAACACCTCCCTGATCTTTATTTACAGGAAGTTTGTTTCCTTGATTATCAACCGGCAAAGCACTGTTATTGATTTCATCAAGTGATTGAAATAATCCTTCTTCAACATAACCGTAAAACTGCCAAGGCGTTTGTCCGACAACAGAGCGCTGAGTCCATTCTTGGAAATAACGAGAGTAACGATCTAAAATAGCCGACTGAGTGTAGAATTTTTTAATTTTTGTATTAAAGTGCGAAACGTTTACATTAGTTGTCCAAGAGAAATCTGCTGTTTTAATATTTACTGTATTAACCGCAATGCTCCATCCTTTGTTTTGTAAAGCTCCTACGTTTACTGTAGGCGGCGCCATTCCTCCTTCTCCGTCAACACCATAGTAAAGCGGTAAAGGAAGATCCATAATCAAGTTATCTGTTTCTTTTACATAAAAATCTCCTTCAACTGTAATTCTGTTGTTGAATAATCCAAGATTAAAACCAATGTTATTCGTTGTAGTTTCCTCCCATTTCAAATCAGAGTTTGCATATTTACTTGGCAAGAAACCTGTTCCCCATTGTGTTGGGCTACCGTCTAATCTTCCGTAGATTACACCTCCAGGACCATTGCTTCCTGTAACTCCAGATTCAAATCTTAACTTTAAATCACTGATTGATTTTACATTAAAAAAAGGTTCTTCTGAAATTCTCCACGCTGCAGAAGCAGATGGGAAGTAGCCCCATTTATTATCTGGACCAAAGTTTGAAGATCCATCGGCTCTTAACGTAGCATTAATAAAATACCTGTTTTTATAGTTGTAGCCTGCACTTGCAAGGAAAGATTCTAAAGCCCAATCATTTTTACCCCCTGTTGCAATAGAAGTAGACTGATCTCCAACATTTAAATCAGGAATATCAACTGGAAAGTTTTCTCTATAACCTGTTAACTGTTTCCAAGCTCCACTTTGCGCTTCGTGTCCTAAAATTGCTGTTACAGTATGATCTCCAAATTTTTTATCATAATTAAGGAATTGGTCAAATTTCCAGTATGTGTTTCTATTTTCAACATTTGTAAGCTGTGTATTGATTCTTTCGTTAACTCCAAATTTATATTTTGGCAGAAAGTACATTCCGCTTCCGTATTCAATATTTGTATTAAAGGATGTTTTGAAAACTAATCCGTCTATAATGTCAATTTTCAAATTTAATCCTCCTAAAAACTGTCTGGTTAAAACTTCATTTTTATTTAAATTAGCCATCGCTATCGGATTCGGAACACTATATCTTTCTGGAGAATCCGGATCAGTGCTTCCCCCACCATAAGTTCCGTCAAAGTTTTTTACTGGAATATTCGGGCTCAATTTTGTGGCATTTAAAATAACCGATTCAGAAGTTGCTGCAGCGACATTTTCTGTCTGGTTGATATTGAAATTTGCTCCAATTGTCAGCCAGTCGTTTGCTTTGTTATCTAAGTTCATACGAACAGAATAACGATCAAAATTAGACCCTTGAGAAATACCCTGCTGATTAAAGTATTCTCCTGATAAATAATACGTTGTATTTTCACTTCCTCCGCTTAAACGTAATTGATGTTTAGTCATTGGAGCTAAACGATATAATTCTTTTTGCCAATCTGTTCCCTCTCCCAAAATAGAAGGATCCATAAATTCTGGAGGAATTACCCCGCCTGTCAATTTTTGGTATTCTCCTCTCAGCTGCGCATATTGTCTTAAATTCATGACATCAATTTTCTGAGGTGGTGTTTGAAGTGAATAGGTATAATCATAATCAATTCTTACTTTTCCTGCTTTACCTCTTTTGGTGGTAATTACAATTACACCGTTTGTACCTCTTGAACCGTACAATGAAGTTGCAGATGGCCCCTGAAGAATATTCATAGTTTCAATGTCAGCCGGGTTAAGACCCGCTAATGGGCTTGAAGAACTTAATAATCCACTTCCAATTTCTTGAACAGTAATCTGCACTCCATCAATAACATACAAAGGCTGATTTGTTCCATTTAGAGAGTTAACCCCACGAATATTAACAGACAAACCTCCTCCTGGTTCACCCGAATTTTGAGTTACGTAAACTCCCGCAGCTCTACCCTGAATGGCTTGTTCTACAGTTGTATTTACAGTCTCTTTTATAGCTTTTGCATCAATAGTTGCTTGCGCACTGGTTAAATCTGTCTTCTTGACTTTGGTATAACCTGTTACCACAATTTCCTGAAGCGATTCTGATTCAGAAGATAATGCCACATTTAATGTTGCTAAAGTTCCTGAGTTTATCTTTTTTGTTTTATATCCAATGAAAGAGAATAATAGATTTGTTGATTTCGGTACCGAAATGGTATAAGCTCCGTTAAAATCTGTCATTGTAGTTTGTCCTCCGCCTTCCGATCGAATATTTACCCCAGGAAGCGGGTCTCCGGAATGCTCATCAGTTACTTTACCGGTAATTTGCTGTTGTGCAAAAGCAACCGGTATAAGAAAAAGCCAAAAAAGGCCGGTAATTAAAAGGTTTTTCATAAGGTTTAGTTATTTAATTAGTCATGTTTCTTTTCAAAATCTGTTTCTTTTCTTAGTGGTTCTTCAAGAATTTCAGATTTACTTTCAAAATTGTTTTTTGGTTACTTGGATTCATTTTTGTTTTTTTTTGCTATTTTTTTTAGTGAGTAGATATTATTATTTTTTCATTTTTTTAGGCAAAAAGAGTCCCTGTACGAGATATTTCACTCGTATTAAAACCGTTCCGATAAGGCAAAAGATGACTCGATATATTAGTCAATCAGAAAAAAAATGACTAATATTTTTTTAGATAATCTTAAAAATGAAACATTAAATTCTAGCTTGTTTTCTTATTAAAGATTTACCAAACTGTAACAGCTTCCGGCTCACTTTGAGGGGAACGAACCGTTTTAGTTCCAGTTGTTACTTCTACATAATAAGTAAAGCTATTTTGATTATATTCTTTAGGGGTTATTTCTAATTGATACACATTTCTGTTCACATTCTTCAATGCTTTTTCCGTATAATTTTTCTCATTTAAGACTTTGTAAAATACTTTTACCGAAGCAATTTTTTGAGAAGACAAAATCCTGACTTTAGTCACTAAAGATTCTCCTTGTTTTATAATGGTTTGCCTTGTTGGCATTACAATTCTGGTTTCGCCTTTATATGCTGTCGACATTTTAATTTCTGGAATATCTCCTAACAATTCTGTCAAAACTTTATCGTATTGATGAATCTGATTTAGACTTCCAAGATTATGCTGTTCTAGATTTGCAATAGTTCCCATTTCGCCATTTGTACTTACAGTCTGCATCAGGTAATCTCCCATTTTTTCCCAGGCTTTTGCAACTTCATTTCTTTTTGCAATTAATTCATTAGCCAGTTTTATTTTTTCTTCCTTTGATTTTGCTTTTCCAATTTGTCCGTTTAAACGTTCCATATCAGCCAAAATGCATCCAACATTTCCTTGATATTTTGCGTAATAAAAAGTGTTTAACCAATAATTGTAACGTTCCAGATTCCCTTTTCCTACAACAAGATTTTTAGCATTTTCATACGTTTTTATAAAATCATATTTTTTCTGATACTTTTCCCAAGCTTCATAATTTGGTTTAATCATTCCAGGACCTTTTTTGCCCCAGTCGGCTGTTCTTGGAAAATTAGCATGTCTGTCTTTGCTTCCTAATTTAAATTCCCCTCCATCTAAAGAAGTAAACAAATTACCTAATTGAGTAGCGGCTTTTGGTCCAAATTGCAGTGAAGTCCACTCTTTATATATTTCACTTGGATTAATGTGGCGAATACTGTCTCCTGGAGATTTATATTTATCAGCTTCCCAACCTGATCTTGCCAAAGCCATAAAACTTGGCGAAAGATTTTTTGTTCTCCAGTGAATTCCCATCATTCCTGTACATCCAAAGCGAAAGGCATCTGAGGCATCTTTCAAAATTCTTCCCGCCCAAAACTGTGGTGTCACCATTGCAGGATCATCTTCAACCCATGAGATTTGCCATTTTGGTCTGTTGTTGACATTTTTAAAAGCAGACTCAACAGGCGTAAATCCAACTTCTCTATTAATTACAGAAAAAGGCATTTCTTTCGGAAATAAATTGTCAAATTCCGCTCGGTCTCTTGCAGGACCTAAAACCCAACCACTTGTTGCTAAAGTGAAAGGTGCTTTGACATTGCTTTTTGCCTGAATGGCACTTTGTATATCCTGAATTGTTTTTTCAACCGCCGCATCATTTTGTCCGTCCCAAGTCCAGGTTTCTGGCGTCCAAAACCAATAATAATCTAACGGATGTGTTGCCATAATTCTAGAAAAAATTCCCTCGTACAGCTTTACTCTTGCTTCTTTAGAATTCAAATCAATGCCCTGAGCAATCAATCTTTGCTGTACATCAAACGGAATTGTTAATGGCGTTTCAGTTCCGATACATGTTTTTACCCCTAAATCTTTTGCCAATGTAAAAGTGTTTCCAAGCATTGATCCAACTTCATCAAAAATCTTTACATTTTCTTTTTCTGTATGAGGCCATCCCGATACATTTTTCATGTAAGAAGCGCCATACCTATCTGTTTCAAATAATTGTGAAGCTCCAAAATGATAATCAGAAGTATTTTTAGGATAATAAGCCCAAGTACTGTCTGCCGTGTTGGAATGCAAAACCGGATAAGCAGATTTTACAGTTCCGTTTTTATTAAACTGATCTTTTGTGCCAATCCAAACCATTGGTTCTGCGCGTTCCCAACCTCCAAATGGGCGTTTTTCAGGATAAGTATGAAATCCGATAAAGTTCATTCCCATTTTTGGCAATTGAGAAATAACAGCTTTATAATCTTCTTCATTCCACCAATCCGGTCCTTCAGGAAAATCATGAAAAGGCTGAATTCCTCTTAATGCAAATGCAGGATTATGTGTTTCGTTGAAACCATTCAGTTTTACAGTATCCAATTTTTCGTCAGGAATAATATCGCCATCAATCATAAAACCAACACCAAGCGATTCTATGTATTTATAAGCTCCGTATAGAATACCTTCTGATGAGCCTCCAACAATAAAAAGCTGGTCTTTTTCTTCAGATTTCAATAAATACGAATCTCCTTCAACTTTTATAACATTACTTTTGTTTTCAAATTTTTCAAATTGAGACAAAATAATAGCTTTGCCTTTTACTTGCTCTTTTCCTTCATAAACTGCAATTTCCGGAAGTTCCCCAGATCTCACATAAATATATTTCTGAAGTTCCTTAGCAGCCAGAATTTCTTTTGGCGATGCGTCTTTTGCATAATAAATAGTGAGCGTTTTTGATTCGCCACAACTTATCAAAACAAGTAAAACAACTGTTACACAGATTAATTTTGCTAAAGCTTTTTTGTAATTCATTTTAAAATTCATTGTAATTCTTCTAAAAGTTTTTTTTAATCCTGATATCTATTTTTTAAAAAATGAAGCATTCTTTCATTAATATTCCATTGATCTACAACTGGCTGTTTGGTATATGGCAGAACAAACATATAAGGCGCGGGACCAAATTCTGGTGTTATGCTTATTTGAGATTCACCTTCAATTATTTTTCTTTTTATAATGGCATCCCACCAGTTTAAATGTTTCTCTAAAGCATCATTCCACTCTGGAGCAAAAGGATCTGAAACTTGTGCCGCTTCAGTATGACCAATTCTTGCATGAATATGTTCTGTTCTCTCAAGTGCTAAATTCATAGCCTTTTGCTGATCATCCAAATAAGATTCTGCAACATTTACCCAATGTGAAGCATCTAATGTCAGCTTTAATTCCTGATTTTCTTCTAAGAACTTTTCTGTGATATGAGCTGCAAAAGAAAACTTGTTTCGGTGCGTTTCATGATAAATTGGTATTCCGATCTTTATTTCACTTTTCTTTGCTTCAGCAATCAAAATCTGATTTTGTTCTTTCGAAAAAAAATCTTTTCCTGTTTGCGAATTAATGCAATAAAATGGTAAACCTGAAACTTTTTCCAGCCACTCATTGTATATTTTTAAATGTTCCTCAAAATTCGAATCATTGGTGTCAAAATGCTGGGCAATTATTTTTAATTGGTATAAATTTGAAATCTCTAAAACCCTTTCAATTTCATTTCTCGAAACTTCTTTTGCAATCGCCCACTCCACACCATCATACCCTGCATTTTTAACCTTTTCAAAAAACTCATTCCAATTTAAATTTTCACTTCCCCAGCGAGGGCAAAAAAAATTAATCTTCATTTACATTTATTTTTGACTTTATAGCCAAAACTTCCGGCCTTAAAAAAGGTTTATTAACATCCGTAATTTCTTTATAGGAATAAGGATCAATTCCTGCTACAATTACAATATCACGCAAATCATCAGATGGCGGTAATTTACCATCCTGATCCCACGGTAGCATTGATTCTGCACTCATGTAATGATTAACTAAAGCCGTTCTAAAATTTGATGCGGTCTGATTTCTCAATGAACTGTGCAACGTATATCCGTTAAAAAACACTACAGAACCTCTTTTTACCTCAACCGGAATCATGTCTTCCTGCTTGTACGATGACACATCTACGGTATCAACATCGGCAAAGCTTTTATTCTCATTTTTTACTCTTGGCAAAATGTATCCAAGTTTATGAGAACCTGGAATAATCCATAAACAGCCATTGTCAATATTTGCATCATCAATCGCAATCCAAACACCAATTAGCGATTTATCTCTGGTTGGGATATAAAATTCATCCTGATGCCATGATTGTCCAGCTTTCCCTGGAGCTTTTACAAAAAGCATCGATTGCATACACTTTACATTTTCGCTAACTAAGTTTTGAAGTATTGATACTATTTTATCATGTTTTAAAAAAGAATAGATAACTTGTGAAATTTTATGCGGAAAATGAATAGCCACATATTTTTTTAGAATGTCTTCGTCTTCTTCATTTTGAGACGATTCAATAAGACCGTCAATTAAACCACGATTCCCTTTAAATATTTCCTTTGTTTCGTTTTTTAGAATATCTATCTCATTATCAGACAATAAATCTGATACAATTAGATAACCATTATTATCATAAAACTCACGTTGATTTTTTATATCCAGATTCAAATTTGTCATTATTTTAAAATTCTTATAATTAAAAATTCATTAACATTGCAAATAAAAAGAGTTTTTCGGGAAGATACTGCGCAATAATTGTTTAGTTTATAAACTATTTTAATATTTTAAGTAATCTTCATAAATTAATTGTCGTAAAAATATTATAAATGAAACCACATGTTCAAAAATTACCATTATCGCAAAATAATTCGTTTGTCGCGAGAACATACTGCACACCTAATTTTGAAGTAACCTGGCATCAGCATGTTGAGATTGAAATTATATTTTTTACTCAAGGTGAAGGCTTAGGGTTTATTGGAAATGATGTTAGTGAATTTAAAACCGGAGATGTTTATTTTATTGGCTCAAATGTTCCGCATACCTTTCAAAAAAGAGATAAAAACATGATAACCAGCGCCATTGTCATTCAATTTAAAGAAGATTTTTGGGGAAGCGATTTTTTAAATCTTCCTGAAAACATTCATGTCAAACAGTTAATTGCTACTTCTAAATTAGGATTGAAAGTCAACGAAAAACATACAGCTAAACTTGGAAAGCTGATTACTAAAATGCAGGATGGCCCATTTCATAAACGTATTTTACTTTTATACCAATGCCTAACCATATTGACCAAGAAAAACTGCTACACTAAATTAACAGAACAACAGATTGCTTTTCAAAACATTAAGGAGAAAATTAGAATTGAAAAAGTATTCAATTACAGTATCGAAAATTTCCAAAATGAAATCAAAATAAAAGACATTGCAGATTTGGCCGGAATGACGGAGCCCGCATTTTGCAACTATTTTAAGAAAAGTACCAAAAAGTCATATATCAATTTCCTTAACGAAATAAGAATCGGACACGTGTGCAATCTTCTTTTAGAAACTAATCTGCCCGTTTCAGACATTTGCTACGATAGCGGATTTCAAACTATTGCCAATTTTAACAAACAGTTTTTGAAACTTAAAAAAATGACTCCATCCAAATACAGGATTTTATACAAAAAAGAATCATTTTATGAAATTCCGGAGATAGCTTAATTTGAAAATCAAAATATTAAAATTGTTTTAGAAAAAATATCTTCATTTTGAAGTGTTAAAATAATCAACAAAAAAAGGTTGCTAATAACATCAGCAACCTTTTTTTGTTTTTTTTAGCAAGTATATTCTTGGTTCTAAAATCTTATTTTTTTGCACTAATCTTTCTTCCACAAATTTTCCATTTCCTCCAATGTTTTTCCTTTTGTTTCTGGAATAAATTTCCATACAAAAAGCATTGCAAGAATTCCCATTAAACCATAAATATAATAGGCAAAACCGTGATTAAATTGTTGTACTAAATAAGAATTTTTATCCATAATAGGAAATGACCACGAAACCAGATAATTCGAAATCCATTGTACAGCTACTGCAATAGCCATAGCCTTTCCTCTAATTTTATTTGGAAAAATCTCAGATAACAATACCCAGGTTACAGGTCCCCAGCTCATTGCAAAACCGGCAACATACAATAACATACATAAAAGTGCAAAAATTCCCATTGATTTACTTTGAAAAGAAACTCCAAGTAAAATCATTGCCACGGCCATTCCTAAAGCACCAATTATCATTAATGGTTTTCTGCCTACTTTATCAACTGTCTGAATTGCTAAAACGGTAAATAATAAATTTACTGCTCCCACAATTATAGTCTGCAATAAAGCATTATCTGTTCCTGAACCCATTGTTTTGAAGATTTCAGGAGCATAATACAAAACCACATTAATTCCTATAAATTGCTGAAAAAACGATAATAACATTCCGAAAATTATAACTGCCAAACCGTAAGAAAATAATTTACCTGAATGATCAGCCAAAGTATTTTTAATCTCAACAAGTATTTTATTTGCTTCCTCTTTTCCATTAATTTTTTCTAAAACCGCAAAAGCTTCACTTTCTTTCGACTGAAGCATTAAAGAACGAGGCGTATCTGGAACAAAAAACAAAAGTCCTAAAAAGAGAATAGCAAATACAATCTCAGATGCAAACATGTAGCGCCATCCTAATGTATCCAGCCATGTTTCATCTCCTTGTTTTGCAATAAAATAATTGACAAAATATACAATCAGCATTCCAAAAATAATAGCAAACTGATTCATTGACACTAATTTACCTCTGTTTTTTGCAGGAGCAATCTCAGCAATATAAAGTGGAGAAAGCATTGAAGCTAAACCAACTCCAATTCCTCCGATCATTCGGTACGTCATAAAGAAATTAATAAAAGTATAATCTCCTTTACCAATTGGTCTAATAAAAATTTCCGGTGCAGCTGAACCAATAGAAGAAAGTAAAAATAGAATTCCTGCCAAAATCAATCCTTTTTTTCTTCCCAGTTTTTTACTGATAAATCCACTCACTATTCCTCCAATAATACAGCCGATTAAAGCGCTTGAAACTACAAATCCTAATTGTGAGCTTGCTGCATCCTCTGTTAATCCTAAAGGAAGTACAAAAAATTTCTCTAAAGAACTCACGGTTCCTGAAATGACAGCAGTATGATAGCCAAAAAGCATTCCTCCCAAAGTGGCGATCATCGTTAATTTCAATAAAAACTTAGAATTTGACACATTATCCATTTTAATAAAAATATTGATTTAAACATTACAAAAAAGGCTTATTTTTTCAGTATTAAAAATTAATTTGCCAATTTTTTGAGCCGAATATAAAACAAGTCCATGAATTAGAATATGATAAACTGAAATTTGTAATGATTCTGAATTAAAAAACGTATTGCTATTTTTTACTCGGATTTACATTAAAAGCAAACTAAAACTTAAGATTCTATTCATCAATAATTTAAATACACAAAAAATATTCAAACTAATTCAAAAGCTGTTTTTAGATCTATTAATTACCTATAAAATTATTGTAATAAAATAACTACTTCTGTTTTTAAACTAGGCTCTTAGTTTTAGTTTATTTAAAAATGATTTGATGACGCATACATTCCTAAATAAGTTCCCACAAAACCGCCTGCTTTTTTGGTACTCAAAATACTTGCATCGACCTTTTCTGCCAGAACTTTCCAATTATCATCTTGATTTGTTTTGTAATAAAAAGTAAAATACTGAGTCTCACCTTCAATCCTAAAGAACAAATCTTTTGAAGAGCTCAAAAGTTTTTGTTTTTTTACAATTTCAGATTTCCCCTCATTTACTTCATTTGTTGCTTTTTCCAAATATATTTCCTGTTTATTTTCTGCATTTAAACGAATACCAATCAACAGATAATTTTTCTCATTTTGAAAAGCTGCTAAACCAGCTGTGGCTTTATTGCCTTTTAAATCAAAAGATACTTTTGTTGAAATACCAAATTGAAGATGTTGCTGTCTTCTTGCTATAAATGAAAAGTTTGTTTGTGTTTGTATAGATTCTTTTCTAGCTTTAATGAATAATTTTCCGTCTTTTAAATTATACCATTTTTCAGATGGTGTTCTAACAAAATTCCATTTAAAATCAAGTGCAGTAGAATCAAATTCGTCATCTGAAATAAAATTTCCATTAATAGGTGAAACCGATTCTGTTGAGAGCGGTAAATTTGGTCTTTTATGAATAAACGGAACAGGTTCATTTCCGTCAATTATTTCAGGCCAGCCATTTTTCCATTCAACAGGAAGCATAAAAGTTTCTCTACCTGTATTATATAAATCATCGCCGTAAGGTCTGCATCCTAAAAAGACCGACCACCACTCTCCATTTGGCAATTGTACAAAATCGGCATGACCTGTAGTTGTAACCTGATTTTTCCTGTTTGGATCTAAATTTTTCTGTGTCAAAATTGGATTCATTTCATAACTTTCATAAGGTCCGAAAATGTTTTTACTTCTAAAAACTACTTCGGTATGACGATATTCTGTTCCTCCCTGTGCGCAAATCATATAATAAAAACCGTCTTTTTTAATAATGTGCGGACCTTCAATCCAGACTGGTTTTTCAGCCATGTTTGTTCCACCATTTATAACAAGCTTAGGTTCTCCAATAATTTTAAAATTTTTAATATCATACTCAAACATATAAATCGCACGGTGTCCTTCATGAACAGAAATATTATTTGGAGGAGGGCCATTGTGTGTTATATAAACTTTTCCATTATCATCAAAGAAAATATCTGGATCGATTCCGTCAATATTCGGAAACCAAATTGGATTCGACCAAGGGCCAGCGGGATTTTTTGCTGTTACAATAAAATTCCCTCCTGCATCAACATTTGTGCAAACCACATAAAAAGTTTCGTTATGATATCGAATTGTTGGCGCATACATTCCTTTTGAAATTCCCAGCGTAAAATTAGCCTGTTCTTTTCTGTGTATTACATGACCAATCTGTTTCCAATTGACTAAATCTTCACTTTCAAAAATTGGAAGTCCCGGAAAGTATGAAAAAGAAGAATTTACGAGATAAAATTTATTGCCAACTCTGCAAATACTTGGATCCGGGTAAAATCCAGATAAAATTGGGTTGAGATAATTATCATTGGTTCTGGTAATTGTTTTATAGATTTGGTCTTTTCCTTCATAATGGAAATAATCAAAAACTGCGTAGTCAGAATTCATAACTAAATTTGAGCTTTTTGACACTCTCATACATCCTGAGAATAAAATCAAAAACAAAAAACTTATTGCTATATAACATTTTAGTTGACTCACTTTTAATCTTTTAAAATTATTAAAATATAAAAGTCAAACCTAATAAGAAAGTTTTTTACCAAACGGTACTAAATCGTCAAAGAATGATATAATATAAATCGCTGGTTTTTTATTTTTTTTTAATCTAAAAGAAAAAAATCAAGTAATACACATATGCTTATGTTTAATAAAAAGAGAGTTATTTCATTCTAGAGATGATAACGATTCTTCGTTTAAAAGCTAAAGTGAATTAAAGGTCGTTTAACTTTCTAAAATAGAGATTTTAGAAAATAATTAAGATTTCATTTTTAACTTCGTTTACAATTTCAGTTAGAACATCCTGAAATATATACTTTTTTAATATATTTGTAATACAAAAAAAGAATAATGCTACTGTCTGTTAATTCGTTAGTATTTTTAAATTTTGTGCGTGATTTAATATTGAAATATTAAAAATTTGAATTTGGTGCAGAATCGGTGCACAGAGGTTCAAGACATACATAAAAGTGAGATATACAGCGGTTTCAAGCTTAAGGTTCGAATCCTGCTCTCCCCACAAAAGTCCTAATCTAAAGATTAGGACTTTTTTTTTTGCTAAAAAAACAAAACCTGTAAATCTTAGGTATTTTCAGGTTTTTTTCTTTTATACTGCTTTTTCATACTTTTTAAAACCGCCCACAAATTCTATTGTAAAATCGTGACACTTCTAGGCATGGAGTTGTTATTCTTTTTGCAACTATATACGAAAACTTAATTACTTAATAGGAAATACCAAATATTCATCGCTAAAATCAAAAAATGAAAAAGTCTAAAACCTAACTAACAAAGTTTGTTTAAAACATTGAGACGATTCTTCTAATTGCCTTTTTCTAAGATCTTATCGCTTTTTTTTCGGCTCTCCAAAACTTTACAGCCAGTAAAGTATCTATATTAAGAAAAAGGCAGGCAGCCATTGCGCTCTTTTCAATAAAAATGCTATCTTTCAACAATCATAACTAATTCTTTTATAATCTTATAGTACACCAAAAAAGATCACAAAGAAATCCTTAAACTATGAAAATAGTATTTTCGCTTTTGCTTATTTCCTGCATTACAGAAAACAAGCCTCTTAAGACTGAAAAAAAAATCCAGTCGGAATCACAATACTGGAAAACAATTCCTATGAAGCATTATCTCCATATCTATCCAAAAATATTGATAAAGTATTCAATACCATAAACATTTAATAGACTTCATTTCGAGAAAACATTACAAGAAAAGAATTTCTTCATATAAATTTCAATTATGAATCCTTACTCCTATCAACTTTCATCTTAAATAGCTCATACGATTCATTCCTTATTAATCAATACTATTATGAAAATTATTTGTCTAATATTTATAGCAGGGCTCTTTTTTAGCTGCCAAAAAATTATAATAAGTGACAATCTGACTTTTGTTCCTCAAAAAAATTTTAAAATCAAAAATTTAAGACTGCCAAAGGAGAATAGCATTTCTATTGGAAGCTATGTCACAGATAAAGATTCTGTAATTTCACAATTCGAAATCCAATCGAAGTATTCGCTTATAGCAATTAAGCTGGCAAACGCCTCTCCTAACATAATTTTTAATAATTACGAAGAGAGTGACTACCCTACACCTGGTTATTTTTCTGTAATTAATGAAGGCCTGTATGAGATCAATATAAGTCCTCAGATTTTTGATTCAAAAAGCAGAATTGATAAGATAGATTTTTTCTCCGATAAGAAATTAAACTATCAGATAAACAACGACAGCATTAAAAGCTTTAGTCTTAATTTCAATAAATTCGCAATTAAAATTAACAATGATGACAATAAAACCATATATGCAAAAATTGAATATTATGGACTTAAAAATTTAGATGCGCAAATGCTGCTTTATCAAATCCAAAATGATTCTTTTCTTTTTGTTTTAACTCCCGTGAAAGAAAATATAGCTTTAAAAGAGAATTTTTTATATAATTATCTGTTTAATAAATAGCAACCAATATCTTCTAGAAATAAATGATAGCATTTTAATTTGCTGTCTTTTATTTAAGTCTTTTGATAAAATTATTACCTATCAGTATCTAAATTTGTTATAAAAATTAATTGTCTAAAACTAAAATATGAGCAGTTATAATGATAAATACTAAACGAACTTAACATAGTTTAAAAACTCACCATCTGTAAAACCGGCTTTCTATATTTGATAGTTTTACTTAACCAAAACTTCCTTTTTTTTAGAGACATTCATCTCAAAGAATCATACATCCATTTTTTTAAAAAACAGAATTAAAATCAAAACACCTAGCAAAAATCTAGTGGTTTGATTGATGTTAAAGTTTTTTATGCATCATCTGTCATAGATAATGCTTCAAATGTGCTACTATTATTATTACTGCAAAACTAAATTTACACTCATAGAAACCAAACATTTGATGTTTGGAAATCTGATTATTATAGTCATTAAAAATACTATAATAAAGCGCATTGTATATTCTGAATTTAGTAACCTCAATAATAAAACTTAAAACCACAAATGAAAAATAAAAAATTACTAACTATTGGAGTTTTTGCTCTGTTTACTGTTGGAAATATGAATGCACAAAAGAAGCCGTATCTGGATAAAAATAAAACTGTTGAGCAGCGCATAGACCTGCTTCTGCCATTAATGACGCTGGAGGAAAAAGTTGGGCAGATGAACCAATACAATGGCTTTTGGGATGTTACGGGACCGGCGCCAAAAGGCGGAACAGCCGAACTGAAATACGAGCATTTAAGAAAAGGCCTTGTGGGATCGATGCTGACAGTTCGCGGCGTTAAAGAAGTTCGCGCAGTGCAGAAAATTGCGGTGGAAGAAACCCGCTTGGGAATTCCATTAATTATTGGTTTTGACGTGATACATGGCTATAAGACGTTAAGTCCGATTCCGCTGGCAGAAGCTGCGAGCTGGGATTTGGAAGCGATTAAGAAATCGGCTGCGATTGCGGCAGATGAGGCTTCGGCATCCGGAATCAATTGGACATTCGGGCCAAATGTCGACGTTGCAAATGATGCGCGTTGGGGACGCGTGATGGAAGGCGCGGGAGAAGATCCGTATTTGGGAAGCAAAATTGGCTATGCAAGAGTAAAAGGCTTTCAGGGCGAAACGGTTGCTGATTTGGCTAAAGCAAATACGATTGCGGCCTGTGCAAAACATTTTGCGGCTTATGGTTATGTCGAAGCGGGATTGGAATATAATATTGTGGATATCAGCAATTCGAAATTGTACAATTCTGTGCTGCCTCCTTTTGAAGCTGCGGTTGACGCGGGAGTCCGCACGTTTATGAATTCGTTTAACACTTTGAATGGCGTTCCTGCGACTGGAAATGCCTTTTTGCAAAGGGATATTCTAAAAGGAAAATGGAAGTTTGACGGATTTGTAATTTCGGATTATGCTTCAATCCGCGAAATGATCGCACACGGTTATGCAAAAGATGAAGCCGATGCAGCGGCAAAAGCTGTAATTGCAGGTTCTGATATGGATATGGAATCGTATTTGTATGTAGCGAAATTAGTTGATCTGGTAAAATCAGGAAAAGTAAAAGAATCTTTAATCGATGATGCGGTTCGCCGAATTCTTCGAGTGAAATTTGAATTGGGACTATTTGATGATCCGTACAGATATTGTGATGAAAAACGCGAAAAAGAAGTCGTTGGAAGCAGAGCCAATAACGAAGGCGTTTTGGATATGGCGAAGAAATCGATTGTCTTGTTGAAGAACGAAAAGAATCTGCTTCCGCTGAAAAAATCAGGTCAGAAAATCGCTTTAATCGGAGCTTTGGCAAACGATAAAAACAGTCCGTTGGGAAGCTGGAGAATTGCGGCTTCAGACGATACCGCGGTTTCGGTTTTGGAAGGGATGCAGCAGTACAAAGGCAACCAGCTTACTTTTGAAAAAGGGGCAGATTTATTAAAGCAGAAAGCGACTTTCTTAACGGAAACCGTTTTCAATACAACAGACAGAAGCGGATTTGAAGCGGCTAAAAATGCGGCTAAAAATGCCGATGCCGTAGTAATGGTTTTAGGCGAATACGGATTCCAGAGCGGTGAAGGAAGAAGCAGAACCGATTTGAATCTGCCAGGTTTGCAGCAGGAATTATTGGAAGAAATCTATAAAGTGAATCCGAATGTGGTTTTGGTTTTAAACAATGGACGTCCGCTGAGCATTCCGTGGGCTGCAGAAAATGTTCCTGCCATTGTGGAAGCTTGGCATTTGGGAACCCAAGCCGGAAATGCAGTTGCGCAGGTTTTGTACGGAGATTACAATCCGAGCGGAAAATTGCCAATGTCATTTCCTAGAAATGTTGGGCAGGTGCCGATTTATTACAACAAATACAGCACAGGAAGGCCAATTGATAGCGATAAAAATGTTTTCTGGTCGCATTATATGGATGTGGAGAAAACTCCCCAATTTCCATTCGGTTTTGGATTGAGCTACACGACTTTCGATTATAAAAACCTGAAACTGGATAAAACATCTTTTGCGAAAGGTGAAAAAGTTCAGGTAAGCGTTGAAGTTGCAAACTCTGGAAATTACGACGGAAAAGAAGTGGTGCAATTGTACATTCATGATGAATTTGCAAGCATCGTCCGTCCGATTAAAGAATTGAAAGGTTTTGAACTGGTAAGCCTCAAAAAAGGGGAAACCAAAACGGTAAGCTTTACTTTAACGGATAAAGAGCTTGGTTTTTACGATAACGAAGGAAATTATCTGGTAGAACCGGGAACTTTTAAAATTATGGTTGGAGGTAGTTCTGACAAAGGTCTTACTGAAAAATTTGAACTAAATTAATTCGAAAAAGCACTATATCTATTTGTATAAAATATGTTGTTTTAAGCAACCTAATAACCTGAGTGAGATTATTAATTAATCATACTCAGGTTTTTGGCAATATGACAAATTTCACAATTAAAAGTATATTTTTTGTTTAGTTTTATTAATATTGTTAATTACACTTAAAAAATAAAGACGGGTTTTCGGCGAGGATTGATCAATACTACTATTAAATGAAAAATATTAAATATATTCTTGTATGCTACTTTATAGGTTTGAATTGCCTATTTTCTCAAGATAAATTTGATAACTATCAATTTAGAAGCATACAGGAAACTACTTCAAAAAGAGCTATTTCTTCCATTATTCAAGATAAAAATGGTTTTATCTGGATAGGCACAAATGGCACTGGTTTGTATCGATATGACGGGGTGAATTATTTTGGATATGAATACAATAAAAATTCGGGCTCAATAAACAGTAACTTTATTTATTCCACTTTTGTTGATTCTGACAATAACTTATGGGTCGGCACTGATGACGGTTTATGCTTATATAACAGAGATTTAGATAATTTTACCAAAATCAATATTGAGGATGTAATCAGAAAAGGATATGATGAACCCATTACTGTAAAGACAATTAATCAAGATAACAATGGAAACTTAATCTTGGGTACTTATGGCTTTGGATTATTTAAACTTAACATAAAAACTTTAAAAACTACTTTGATTCCATCAAAGGTGTTGGATAAATTTAATTTTCTAATAAAATCTTCGGTAAAAAATAAGCAAGGAATTATCTATTTAGGAACAAGTTATGGCCTCTTAGAACTTGATTTAAACGGCAAACTTAAACAGGTTTATAAAGACAAGTTTAAAAGAGAACCTTTATTGGACGATATAGAAAATCTTGCCATAGATAAATTAGGATATATATGGCTGGGAACTACTGAACACGGTCTGATTAAAATTAAGCCAGAAACTGATAATTACCAATTTGAAAATTATTTTATAACCAAAAACAAAATCTTATCAATTATAGAAAGCAGCCAAGATTATATAGTTTGTGGTACTGAAAATGATGGATTATTGATTGTAAACTATAAAGGCCAAGTAATCCAGAAGTATTTGCACAGCAAGTATAATGACTCTAGCTTAAAATCTAATTCTGTCTGGTCATTGTATGAGGATAAAGAAAAGCGACTCTGGTTAGGATATTTTAATAAAGGACTTGGCGTATTTGACAAACCAAATAACAAATTTAATTCTCTTGAATCGCTAGTCAACAACGAAAATTCTTTGCAGACAAGCTATGTCACTTCAATTGTAAAAGACAAGAAAGGAGATCTGTTAATCAGTAATGAAGGAGGCGGTCTCGACATTTATAATCTTACCAATAAAAGTTTCATTCATGTAAATAAAAACAGCCAAAGTTATTATTCTGGCTTAGACGCTGCTGATATTCAAACCATATTCATAGACAGCAAGCAAAATATTTGGATAGGAAGTTGGGATTGCGGAATCTACTTTTTAAAAAATGGCACTACCCGATTCATAAATTATAATACTGCCAATACTGAAGGATTAAAATCGAATAGAATTTTTAGTTTTTCTGAGGATTTGAAGGGCAGAATCTGGATAGGAACTTTCATAAAAGGATTGCATTATTTTGATAATAAGAACAATACATTTGTTCATTGCAACACAAAATCATTTACAGAACACGCTTTGGACAATGCTTTTATCCGTAAAGTTTTTGTAGATTCTGATAATGTTTTGTGGGTTGGAACAATCTTGGGTTTATATCAGGTAAGTTTAAAAGACGATTCTGGTTTTAAAGTTACCAAAATGCGCGATGCCATGTTCGACGACAAAACGAAATATAACAGCATCCAAACTATTTTATCAATCTACGAGTCTAACGATAAAACAATATGGATTGGAACAGACGGCGAAGGATTATTTAGCTATAATAAAAAAGATAGAACATTTTCAAACTATAATTATTTTCCAGGTTTTAAAGAAAAATCTGTTCGCGCCATAATTGCCGACAACAATGGCTATCTATGGATTAGCGGCGGATTAGGATTAACAAAACTTGATTTAAAAAACAAAAAAAGTACCAGCTTTACTAAAGATGACGGCCTTATTGATAATGATTTTAACAACAATGCTGTCTTTAAAGATGGAAATGGAGAACTGTATTTTGGAAGTTATGAGGGAGTAAATTATTTTAATCCTAGCGAGATCAAAAAAGTAGAGAAAGCTCCAAAATTGTATTTCAGCGATTTCAAATTATTCAATAAATCTGTAAAACCTAATGAAGATGCTTCTCCATTAACCAAAGTAATTGGTCAGAGTAAAGAAATCATTCTTAATCATACGCAATCTGTTTTTACGATTGAATATGTTGGAATTAACTATAATTATTCTAAGAAAAACCAATATGCTTATTACCTGCAGGGCTTTGAAAAAGATTGGAATTATGTAGGAAACAACAGAGCCGCAACTTATACAAATTTGCCACCAGGTAATTATGTTTTTAAAGTAAAATCTGCAAATGCCGATGGCTCGTGGAATACTGTTCCTTTAGAATTAAAAATAAAAGTCTTGCCGCCGTGGTGGAAAACTATTTGGGCCTATTTACTGTACACTTCGATACTGGTTTTTCTAACTATATACCTTAATAAAATATATCAAAATCGTTTTAAAGCAAAACAGGCTATAATTTTAGAAAAAGAAAAAAATATTCAGTCTGAGAAATTAAACAATAATAAGCTGCAATTTTTTACAAATATTTCGCATGAATTCAGAACACCATTAACACTAATTATCAATCCTTTAGAAGATATTCTGAAAAGTAAAAATTTATCTCCTGAAATACATAACAAACTAAAAATTGTGCACAAAAGTTCAGATAGGCTTTCTAGACTTATCAATGAACTTATGGACTTTAATAAGTTAGAATTCAACAGAATTTTTCTTCAAGCCAGAAAAATTGAAGTCGTAGCCTTTACACAGGGAATTAGAGGTTATTTTGATGAGGAAGCCGCCTCACGAAATATTACTATTAATTTTGAGTCTGAATTTGATGAGCTTGAGGACTGGTTAGATCCTAAAATGCTCGAAAAAATACTGTTCAACATTATTTCAAATGCTTTTAAATTTACTCCCGATAATGGCTCAATCACTATTTCTATAGCAAAATCAGAAGGCGATAATCTATTGCTAATTGATGGAAATATCGTTCCTTCTTTTTCAATAACGATTACTGATACAGGTTCGGGTATTCGCAAAAAAGATCTGAAAAGAATATTTGACAGGTTTTATCAGGTCAATAATGTAAATAAAGATTATTATGGAAGTACGGGAATTGGTTTAGAGGTTGTAAAGGAATTTGTGGAACTTCATAAAGGAAGAATTGATGTTGATAGTCAGGTAGGACAAGGCACAAAATTCACATTAACCTTTCCTTTAGGCAAATCTATGTATAAGAAAAGCGAAATAATTGAAGGAGACAAAACAAAAAAAATAGAAAAAACTAAAACTAAATTTCTATCTGAATCTGCCGATCAAGATGATTATGTAGACCAAACTGAAAATGTTGCTGAAACTGTAAAACCATATACTGTTTTAATTGTTGAAGATAATCCTGAATTGAGAAACTACCTAAAACAGGAACTAAGCAAATTATATAAAGTTATTGTCGCCGAAAATGGTCAAAAAGGTTACGAACTTGCTGTTCTGAAATTGCCAGATTTAATTATTACAGATGTTATAATGCCCGTAATGGACGGACTGCAGATGTGTAAAAAAATAAAAGGCGATTTAAAAACAAGCCATATTCCATTATTAATGCTTTCGGCAAAAGCAATGGTAAAAGACCGATTAGAAGGTATAGATTCAGGTGCTGATATTTATCTCAGTAAACCATTTGAGTTAGACATCTTAAAATCTAGCCTAGCGCAGCTTATTACGAGCAGACAAATTATGTTTAAGAAATTTTATAGCGGAATCACAAAAGATGGTAAAGAAAAAACAACTTCTCTTGATAATGATTTCATTCAAAAAATTCTGCATTTTATAAACGAAAACATCAGCGAACCAGAATTAAGTGTTGAATTGCTATCGTCTAAAATTTTCCTAAGCAGAAGTCAGCTGTATCGAAAGATAAAGACCTTAACAGGCGTTTCTGTAAATGAGTTTATTAGAAATGTACGATTAGAAAAGGCAAAACAATTGATAGAAAAAGGAAATAATAATATTAATGAAATTAGCTATAAAGTTGGATTTACATCTCCCTCCTATTTCACCAAATGTTATAAGATTAAATACGGACATTTGCCCACACAAGAAAAAGAACAAAAAAACAAACATTAAAAATACCTCTTTAAAATAGAGAATGGCCTAAAAAAGAGCTTCGATACCATAATCGAAGCTCTTTTTTTTTGTAAGTCAATTTCCTCAAAAATCTTTTCTGTTATTTGAGAGTAAAATCTAATATATCTAAAATATTACTACTTCTTTTTTATACAAAAAGTATTTTTTTAGCAGTTTTTTCAGCAATACTTTATCGCCTGTTTTATATCATAATTGTTTCTTTTCAGCAATAACAGCCCTTAATCCCCATTTTTTGCATCATTTGTTGCACAATATGCTTCATGCGTTCTACAATAGCAGCACACTACATTTTACTTTCGTTAAGAAATTTTTAAGAAAAAGAGAATCTTCTTATAGCTCCATTTTTGAACATGTAAAAGTCTCTTCTATTAAATATTTTACAAGTAAAAACAAACTAACTTAATCGACCAATTTTTATGCAGAAAAAAACATTAAAAAAACTATTATGTTTAATAGTATGTATGTGGGGAAACTTTTTCTTTGCGCAAACTGTTAAAGGAAAAGTAACATCAGGAGGTCTTGGCCTACCCGGTGTTGGTGTAGCAGTACAAGGAACAAAAAACGCTACAACCACTGATTTTGACGGAGGATTTATTTTAAACAATGTAGATCCGAAAAGCACATTGATTTTTAGCTACATAGGTTACAAAACTGTATCCCTTCAAGCGGATACAAAATCAGTGATGGTAGTCAACATGGTTAATGACCTTGAGAAATTAAATGAAGTCGTGGTTATTGGCTACGGAACTTCAAAAAGAAAAGATGTAAATGGTGCTATTTCTTCCATCAAAGCATCTGAAATTCAAGACAAACCTTTTATTTCCATCGATCAAGCTCTTGTAGGTAAAGCGGCAGGTGTAAATGTTACTCAAAATTCTGGAACTCCAGGAGGAGGAATTTCGGTACAAATTAGGGGTATTACCTCTATTAATGGAAATGAGCCTTTATATGTCATTGACGGAACACCTGTTTTTGCAGATAAAAACAACGACTCATTTGCATTTAGTGCATTAGGCGGAGGAAATGGACAGACTAAAAACTCGGCTTTATCTGGATTAAATATTTCGGATATCGAAACCATTGATATCTTAAAAGATGCTTCATCAACGGCAATATATGGTGCAAATGGTGCGAATGGTGTCGTTTTGATTACAACTAAAAAAGGAAAAAAAGGAAAGTCGGCTTTTACCTATGAAACCTATTTAGGTACTCAGCAAGTGGCAAATTCAGTTGATGTTTTAAACTTGCCTCAATATGCCGCTTATCAGACTAAAATCTTCAAACTAAATGGAGAACCAATTCCTTATCAATATCAAAAACCAAATTTATTAGGCAATGGAACAAACTGGCAGGACGAACTTTTTAGAACTGCCACTATGTACAATCATCAAATATCATTTTCAGGCGAAAAAGACGGAACAAGATATTATACTTCTTTGAATTATTTTGATCAGGAAGGAATTGTGATGAATTCAGATTTCAATAGAATGTCTATGAGATTAAATGTGGATTCAAATGTAAAATCATGGCTTAAAATTGGCAACAATATGTCAATAAGCAGATCATCTCAACAAGTAGTTCGAAACGATGACAGAGGTGGTTTAGTAATGAATACATTAAGACAGTCTCCAGAATTACCTGTTAGATATGCCGATGGTTCTTATGCCGGCCCAACAAGCGGTTTAGGTTCTTCTGCAAATGAGGCAACCAACCCAATTGCATTATCAGAATACAATAACGCAAAAGCAGACCGATACAAAATTAATGGAAATGTCTTTGCCGATTTCACTCTTACTAAAGGATTAGTTTTTAGAACAGAATTGGGATATGATTTAAATTTTGCAAAGAGCAGCTCTTTTGCCCCTGCCTACACTTTAGGAAATGTATCTGAGCTATTAAATAAATCTTTTAAACAGCAGGATCAAAGTTTTTACTGGAGTTTAAAAAATTATTTGACATATAATAAAACATTTAGCGAAAAACATAATTTCACTTTCTTACTAGGTCAGGAAGCACAAGAAAGCCAATACGAATATTTAAGCGGTTATAGATCGGGCGATTTCCTTAGCAAAGATTTTACCAACTTAAACATAGGCGATATAGATACCGCCGTTAATGGAAATGGTTCTGGAAGATGGTCGATGACCTCATACATCTCGAGATTAAATTATAGTTTTTCTAATCGCTATTCTTTTTCGGCTTCTTTAAGAGCTGATGCTTCTTCTAACTTTGGCCCTAATAATAAATGGGGATATTTTCCATCATTTGCTGCAGGTTGGACTGTTAGTAACGAAAGCTTTTTTGAACCTTTATCTAATACAGTCAATTATCTAAAATTTAGAGGTGGTTATGGTTCGGTAGGAAATCAAAATATTCCTGCAAACAGATACCAAACCATTCTTTCATTGACTGCATCTCCTTTCGGAGGAGTTTCTCCAACAATTGATAATTTAGGAAATCCAGATATTAAATGGGAATCTCTTAAGTCTTTTAACGTTGGTTTTGAACTAGGAATGCTTAGCAATAGAGTAAAATTAGACTTTGATTACTATGTAAAACATTCTTCTAATTTCCTTACTAAGCAAATCAATGATGAGTCGAATCAAAGTGCTTTAAATTATTATTTGAATACGGGTGAGATTCAAACTAAAGGGGTCGAACTTACCTTAAACACCAGAAATATTGTTACAGATAATTTTACTTGGGATAGTACTATTATTTTCTCAAAATACAATAATGAACTGACTAGTTTTCAAGGGGCAGGTAAATCTTTATTGGGTAAAGTTCAATTCGACTTGTATACCGTAACTAGAACTACAGAGGGCCAGCCAGTTGGACAATTCTATGGATATGTTACAGATGGAATATTTAAAAATGCAGCAGAATTAGCAGCAGGTCCAATTCAGGAAACAGGAACAGGAATTGGTGATATTCGTTTTAAAGATCTTAATAATGATGGGAAAATTGATGCTAAAGATCAAACTTCTATAGGAAGCGCAATACCTGATTTTACTTATTCATTTACCAATAACTTTAAATACAAAAACATCAGTTTATCAATTGCTTTAACGGGAAGCCAAGGCAATGAAATCTACAACTTTACTCGTCATTATACAGATGGCATCTATCCTGGATTTGGAGATCGATTTGCAAATGTAAGCACAAGAGCTTTAAATGCTTTTGAACCGGGAGTTAATGAAAATACGAATGAACCTAGAATTACACTTAATGACCCAAATGGGAATGGAAGAATCTCTAACAGATTTGTTGAAGATGGTTCTTATTTAAGAATTCAGAATGTTTCTTTGAGCTACGATTTACCAAGCAAAATCTTCGAAAAGTCTATTATATCTAAAGTTAGATTGTATGTCAATGTCCAAAACTTATACACATGGACAAAATACTCTGGTTTTGATCCTGCTTTAGGAAATTTAGATCAAAATATAACCCTTAGCGGTATTGATCTAGGAAGATACCCAGTACCGAGAATAACATCTATGGGTCTAAATCTAGAGTTTTAAAATCGACAAAAACACAATTAACTTAATGATTCATAGTCGTTAAAATAAAAATAATAGTTATGAAAAAACTTTTTAAACTTTTTATGATTGGAATGGTAATACCATTGCTGTCTTTATTTTCCTGTTCTGATGATTTTTTGGATGCTCCATCTGAAAATCAATTGACACCTGGCGATTTACCCGAAGGAATTACCGCTTTTGATGGAATTGCCGAGAGTTTGTATTTTAAACCTTGGTTTACTTTTAATGATAAATTCTTAATTGCAGTTGGCGATATGTACGCTGGCAACGCATTTACATTTGATGGTGCATATGCACAATTTAAAGACGCTCAGGTAACCTCGCAAAATCCAATCCTGACAGAAGGATATACTTCTTTGTTTTCGGTTATTGATCAATCTAATAATTTAATGAGTTTGGTTGAAGACAGAAAAAGCGAGCTCCCAGAAGCATCTTATAAAAATGCCATAGCAATATCAAGGTTTATGAGAGCTAATGCTTATTTCTATCTGGTAAGAAGCTTTGGAGCTGTGCCTATTATCAACAAAGCAGGATCGGCTGCGCAACCAAAAAGAAATCTTGTTACAGATGTTTACAAATTCATAAAACAAGATTTAGAATATGCGATCGAAAATTTACCAGCAACTTCGGTAAAAAAAGGATATGTTACCAAATTTGCTGCTATGGGAATCCTTGCAAAAGTACATTTGACATTAAATGAATATGCAGAATGCGCAACTCTAACTCAGAAAATTATCGGAAACCAATACACTTTAATTCAAGAGTACGGAAACTTATTTAGCAGTCCCGAAAATAATAATAGCGCCGAAAGTATGTTTGCCCTGCAATGGAAGGCAGTTGCTACCGAATGGGGAACGCAAAATACAAATCAAGCGTATATAGTTCCTGGTGGTACTGGAATAACTGGCGGTGGTGACGGTTGGGGAGTTTATCTGCCTTCTATTTCATTGCAAAGCGGTTTTGAGCCAAATGACACTAGAAAAAAGAGCACAATCATGACAGATGGCGACTTTTATCCTGAATTATTAAAAAATCAAGGCGGTTTTAGATATAAAAAAATATACTCATCGACTGCGGCTAATTTCAGAAAGTATATTGTAGGATCTGCTGCCGAAAGAAACGATGTGTTTTTTATGAGAACTTCGCAAAACACAATCATACTAAGGTATTCTGACGTTTTACTAATGAATTCTGAGGCTATTTTGGCAGGAGCCAGTTCAACTACTTCTGCAGCTGCTTTAGACTCTTTTAATGAAGTGAGAGCCAGAGCGGGATTACCAGCTAAAACAGTTCTTACAAGAGATGATTTATTTAACGAAAGAAGAATTGAATTTGCTCTTGAAGGACAATATTTCTTTGATTTAAAACGCCGTGGTCTAGCGGAAGCAACAGCTATTATTTCACAACAAGAAGTTGGATTTTATTCTGATGATGACAGAACAGTATTGATTTCAAGAAAAATAACTCCTGGAAGCAACTATTTTGAATTGCCTTTACCGCAAACTGCTATTGATACTAATCCATCGTTATTAGAGCCTCCTGTTCCTTTTAACTTTAACTAACATTTACTATGATCAAGAAAATAACATATAGAATTATAATTCTTCTAGCACTGGTTTCTTTTGCTGCTTGCCAAAATGATGACGCACCTACTGCAAGCGTTGATGCAATGGTTGCCGAACCTGGCGATTTGCTTAATCAGGCCTTTCCATTAAACAAGATCAGAGTTGAAGGTGAAGGTTTAAAAGGATTAAAAAAAATTACGTTGGACAATAAAATTAACATCAGTTTTAATCCAAACTATAATTCAGATCAAGCTTTTATTTTTACTATTCCTTTTGACGAAAAACTAGGAAGTCGATTTGGTGTACAGCCTATTACGTTTGTAACAGGAACAGGATCGGTCACCAAAAACATAGAGATTTTACAACCTACTCCTACCATAACAAAAACAATTCCAGAGGTAGCAACTCCTGGGTTTCCATTAGAAATTGAAGGAACATGGTTTTACAATGTTTCTTCCATCACTTTGGGCGGAAAAACACTTAGTTATACGTTAAAATCGTCATCTTCAATTATCATCGGTTTACCTTCAGACGCAATTTCAGGATCAGAGCTGGTCGTTACTACTCCTGGTGGTTCTGCAAAAAAAACAATCAATTTTGCAACTGTAGTTCTTGTGTCTGATTTTGACGGAAACGGTTCCAGAGAAGATTGGAGTGCTTATGGTGATATCGATAGTTTTAATGCCAATACCACTGGTGGCCCAACAGGAAGTTATGCAACATTAGCATGGTCTGGTTCAACTGCAAATGGTTATAACGGAAGCAGTGCTGGCGGTGGAGCTAGTTTCCTAAGCTCTTCAAACAATGATGCCCTAAAAACATTTATAGACATTGATGTAAGCGCAAATGTTGTGGGTGCTCAATTTGCTATTCAGCTAAATACTATTGATGGCGTAAATTATGGCTATAATTTTAAAGTGACCGATGTAAACTGGACCACGAAGACAATATTATTAAGCGATTTTAAAGATAATTACGGATTTGGTTCAAATTCGGCGGCAACGTTAGATCCTTCTAAAATTAATGAAATTAAAGTCGGTATTGCTCAAGGAGATACGCCAAATCCAAGTGTAATAAAATTTGACAATATTAAAATTCGCTACCAATAAAGAGACTTTTAGGCATAAATAAAAAGAGGTCGTAATAAAACGGCCTCTTTTATAAAATAAGCTCTAAAATGATACAAAAATTATAAACAAGGGTATTACCAATAACGAGAATACCTATAATAACAATACAGTATGAAAATTAAATTTTTACTAATGCTGGCCTGTCTTTTCTTTTTTTTGAACTCTTGTTCAAAAGATGACAATGTCGCTGTTAATGCTTTAGAAGCGCCTATTGCAAATGCTCCAAAAGACGTGAATGACGAAGGTTTTAGAGCAAAATGGAATTACGTTTCCCACGCAAAAAGTTATCTTCTAGATGTTTCTACCAATGAGAATTTCTCCACTTTTGTCCCAAATTACAATGCAAAAGAAATTATCGATTTAAATGAAGTTGTTTCAGGTTTAAACGGAGGCACACAATATTATTACCGAGTTAGAGCAAAAAATGAAACAGAGATTTCTGGCTATTCAAATATTATTAGTGTTGTAACTACGGGCTCTAGCAACATTCCTGAGGATCCAACATTTTTAAAGGTAAAAGCCAATAAATTGGCAAATCCGTTTTTTGTAGGTATGGCAGTTAAAGCATCGCAATTAACAAACGGAAGTCCTTATGATGTTATATTGAAAAATGAATTTAGCAGTATATCTGCCGAATATGAAATGAAAATGGATCAAATTTCTGTTTCAAGCGGTGTTTACAACTGGACTGTTGCTGATAAAATTGTTGCTTACGGAAATTCTAATGACATCAATGTTCACGGTCATGCTTTGGTATGGCATAATTCGGTACCGCAATGGTTAAAAGATTTCTCTGGGACTGATGCTGAATTTAAAGCAGAAGTTAAAAAGTACATTACAGATGTAGTTACGCATTATGCAGGAAAAATAAAATCTTGGGATGTCGTAAATGAAGCTGTAGATGATAATGGAGGTACGATGAGAAATACAATTTTTCTTCAACGAATGGGTGCCAATTATGTAAAAGACTGTTTTCAATGGGCAAAAGATGCAGCAATCGCTGCTGGCGACAACTCTTTACTTTTGTTTTATAATGATTATGCAACTTCAACAAATGTTCTTAAACAAGATAAAGTTTTTAGCATTGTCGATGATTTAAAAGCAAGCAATCTCATTGATGGTATTGGTTTTCAAATGCATAATAACTATTTAAATCCAACAAGAGCTCAAATCGAAGCCGACTTTAACAAAGCTGTAGCAAAAGGCGTGAAAATTCATGTTTCAGAATTGGATATTCAGGTAAATCAATCTAACGATATTTCAACTTTTACAAATGAAAGAAGGCTAGCCCAAAAAGAAAAATACAAAGAAATTGTACAGCTATACAATGCACTTCCAGCAGTAAATAAATACGCTATAACGATTTGGGGAATGAAGGATAATGAATCATGGATTCCTTTTAGTGCAGAACTCAATCATCCAGGAAACGACTGGCCTTTATTATACGATTCAAATTTTGCAATAAAAAGTTCACATACTGGATTTCTAGAAGGTTTAGATTAATTTTTTTAAGCTATAATAATTTACTTCAACTATTAATAAACCAAAAAATTAAATTATGAAAAAATTAAATTTGTTTGCATTAACAGTTTCATGTGCATTAAGTTTAGGATTTACATCATGTGCAGATGATGCAAGTCCGATGGCACAAGACCAGTCAAAAAATACAAATGCAAGTACAGTTACAAAAAACAGTACAAGCAAAGTAGCAGATGCACCTTGGGTCAAACAATTTGAAGAAACATTTGATGTGGGTTCTAATTTGTCGCAATGGACAAAAGAGCAACGTGCAGATTATAATTCTTGGTATTGCGATTATTATAGCTCTGTGCCAACCACACAATGGAGAGACGGAAGACAATGTTTAGAGATCAAGACTACAAAATTAAGCACATACAAATATCAATCTGGGTTCATTACCTCAAATTATCAATACAAACCAGAAAACAACACAGAGTATATGCTTTCTGCTAATATTAAGCTAATAGCTATGGATGGCAGTACTTACAAGTCTTTTACTGAAACTTATGGTGCATGGCCAGCCTTTTGGTCTGTGCAGGGAAATGCCTGGCCAACTAAAGGAGAAATAGATATTATGGAAGGTTATTCTTTTGCTCCTAATGCAAGTCGTTTTACTTCGAATCTTTTTTATGGAACCTCTTCTGGAACAAATCTTATAGGAAACTCTGCAGAAAGAAACTATCCTGCCAATTTTGATATCAATGGAAATGGCGGATGGCATTTATATGAATCTTTTTGGAAAATGAAAGACAATGTTGTAACAGTAACCATAAAAGTCGACAATGTGACCGTAGCAGCTTATACTAATGGTAGTGCCAATAATCTTAATCTCAATAATTTTGGACCACACTCTATTATATTAAATATGAATGTTGGATCTAAAGACTCCAATTTTATTGACCCAAATAAAATCAATTTATTTTCAACTGCAATGATGTGGGTTGATGATGTAACAGTTTATAAAAGACCAATATAATTTAAATTTTAGCTGATTTTCAAGCGTTTTTTCAAAACAATTTTACCTCAACAGCATTCATAGCTGTTTAGCTGAGATCGGAAATTAGTTTAATTCTATCTTAGAGTTCTCTAAAAACTAAATAGGAGCAAAAGTTTATCTTTTGCTCCTATTTTTCAACTAACTTAAACTAACCTTATTGTGAAATGGCTAATAGCCAGGATTCTGATAAGCTGCTTTTTCTTCGGCTGACATTTGCATACCATCAAGTTGGCTTGTTGGTATTGGACGAAGGTAATTCTGTGGAGAAATTGTTCTTGTAAACACCTTAACAGTGTGATCTTTCCAATCGTTTGGATTAGTAGCTCCTGCGATTGAAAATGAATTTCCGTATTCTGTCCATTTTTGAGTACGCACTAAATCATACCATCTGTAGCCTTCTCCAAAATATTCTCTTGAACGTTCTGCCAAAATATAATCAATATCAATAACCATTGGAGTTGCTGCAGTCATTGCCGCACTATTATCTTGCGTTTTTACTTTGTTTCCGTTGTTGTCAAAAGTCCATTTTCCGGCACGAGCACGAATAACATTAATTAAATCTCTTGCTGTTTTTCCTCCCTGTACAGAAGCTCCTTTAACCGCAGCTTCGGCAGCAACAAAGTACAGTTCTGAGAATTTAGCTATTGGAAACGGACGCGTACTACTTCCATTAGGAGATCCTAAACCTGCTCCATTATCTGTACGATAAGGTCCTAATTTCCAGTTTCCTGGATAACATATCCTAGAGATTACACTTGGTTCAATTACAAAATCGGCTCTTCCTGGCAATACTCCCGCTCCAATTGAACTGTTAAATACTGAGTTAGAATAATCAATTCCTGATGTATCCTCATTTAAGAAAGTCAGAACTGGCTCACCATTTGCTATAGGAAGATAATTTGCATTATATAATACTGGAGCAGTAATTCCTGCCTTTGCCCAGTTTCCGCGATAAACTGTGGTAAAAGTACCATCGTAACGAGAATCATTAGTTTTATCGGCAAATGTCTTTTTAAACACTTCAATAGGAGGTGCCAACATAGTCCAAGGTCTTCCTAAATGCTGTTCTGCTTCACGCTGCACAGAACTTACCGCTGCCCAACCAGTGCTGCTTGAAGAACTTCTAACTCCAGTGTAATTAAATTGCCCAAACCATCCAGCAAAATAATCAGTACTAAAACCACCACCGCTATAACCTATATCGCCACCATTATAAAGAGAGCTAGTTTCTGTGTGATCAGCATACAAAAGCATCTCTTTATTTCGATCGTTTTTACCTACGCTAACTTCATAAAAAGAAGGGAGCAATGCAAAAGGACCTGGGTTATTAATTGCTTCTACCGCAACATCGTAAGCCTGCTGATAATACCAAGCCGCATCATGTCCGTCCAAATCTTTACGATCGCTTGCGGGATAAGTTGGAATATTATTAGGATTTTCAAGCCACCATGCAAAGGTCAAATACGCTTTAGCAAGATAAAAACGTGCTGCAGTTTTAGTAAGTCCTCCCGTTACACGTCCTGCAACTGGCAAATCTTCAACTGCTTGTTTTAAATCTGGGAATATTGCTTTACTGTAAACTTCAGGAACTGTATTACGCACAGAAGTTCTTACAGTTGAAGAGTTAAATTTTAATTCTCCAGCTCCTAAATCCAATGGCACACCGCCAAAAGTCTGTACCAACAAAAAATAATCAAAAGCTCTAAAAAATCTTGCTTCTGCGATTAGCGCTGGAGAAATCGTTCCAATTTTAGATGCATTCTCAATTACACCACTAGCTGTATTAATATTTGGAAAAGTAGCTCCCCACACAATACCTGTATTACTAGTTTGAGCATTAATTACACCAACTCCTGAGAAGTCTAGATTCTTAACGTTTCCATCTGAGTTTTGCCCCCAAGTTGACTCATCAGTTGCAATTTGTCCAGTATTTAAAAAATAACCACTTCCATACATATATCTCAAATGGCCGTACATTGATGTTATTCCTCCCATTACCCCTTCTGGAGTAGAAAAATAGTCTGGAGTAAAAATAGCTCTAGGCTTCTCGTCCAAAATATTATCTGAACACCCTACTAGAAAAACTGAAGCAAGTGCCGTTACAATATATTTTTTTACTTTAATATGTCTCATTACTGTCTTTTTAAAAAATTATATTAAGTCCTAAAATCAGATTGCGCGACTGTGGCGTATTATATCCTACAGTTAATAAACGACTTAAGTTTCCTGAATAGGCAACTGCCATATTTGAAGCGTCATTTGCATAAGAGTTCGTTTCAGGATCTAGTCCAGATAATTTATGATAAGGAGAATAAATTACCCACGGATTCTGAATAGTACAGTAAAGTTTTAGTTTTTCCATTCCTGCACTTTTAATCCATTGCTTGTTTAAACTGTATCCAAGAGTAATCGTTTTTAACTTAACAAATGAACCATCAAAATAACCTAAAGTAGAACCATATTTCGGATTATTACTTTCTGTAGGACCACCTGGCATTGGAAATTGTGCTCCTGTATTTTCTGGTGTCCAGTAATCTACATCTATTTGTCCGCGTCGCCCATCATTAATATTTAAATATCCATTAGAACCGTAAAGTGTACTATTTAAGATACCTCCGCTTTGAAAAAGACCTACAACACTAATATCAAAATTTTTATAAGCTACTCTAGTATTAAAACCACCTTGAAAATCAGGATCTGCATTTAGAACTTGTCTGTCATCTGCCCCAATTAACCTTTTTGGTGTCCCATCTGGATTATAATCTCCTGTATACGCCACTCTAATCATACCCGCTTGACCTGCCGGGCCTTCGTATTGTTTTGCTTCCGCATCAGTCTGCCATATTCCTATTTTTTTATAATCGTAAATCACATTAAGAGGCTTTCCAACAAACCACCAGTTATTTTGATCTTCAGTCATTCCTGAAGCCAGAGATACCAGTTTGTTTTTGTTGCTGTAAATATTAACACCTGCGTCCCAAGTCCATCCATTATAATTATCTAGAATTACCCCATTAAGACTAAGCTCCCAACCTTTGTTTTGAGTTGATCCAACATTTCCAACATAAGAACTAACCCCAGAAGTAACTGGAAGATTAACACTTAACAAAAGATCTTTCGTATCTGTCGTATAATATTCAGCCGTTCCCGATAATCTGTTATTAAAAAGAGAGAAATCCAAACCAAAATTAGATGTTATAGAATATTCCCATCCTAAATTCGGATTTGGAAGCGTCGAAACGTAATATCCTGTTGCATTATTAGATCCAAAATTATAAGGTCTTGTGCTTAAATACCCCAACGTAGCATAAGGCGCCACTGATTGATTAGACGTCTGCCCGTATCCTCCTCTAAGTTTTAATGCGTCGATCCATTTTACATTCTTCATAAAAGACTCTTTGCTAATATTCCATCCTGCTGAGAATGCTGGATATGTATGCCATTGATTAGAAGGCGCTAGACGCGAAGAAGCATCTGAACGCACTGTAGCGCTTATCATATAGCGATCTGCATAAGAATACATAGCACGAGCCATATAAGAAATCAAACCACTTTGAGTATAAGTCTGATTACCATTGTTTATAGTAATGTCATCATTATCACCTGTAGAAGTCTGACCTAAATTAAAATACTGAAAACTGTCTCCGGCAATATTTCTTCTTGAAATTAATGAGCTGTTGTAAGTATCTTGCGCAGAAGAATACATTGCCAACGCGTTTATTTTATGCTTTTCAGCAAATGTACGATCATAAGTAAGCAACGTTTCTACTGTCCAGCTTGTAGATTGCGTATTTCCAATTGAGGCCACATTTGGATTATCTGGATTAGCATTAAAAACACCAATACCAGTGTAAGAGCCCGAATTACTTGTTCTGTAATTGCCACCTAGATTCACACGAGCTTTTAATCCGTCAATTGCTGGTATTTTAAGTTCCCCATAAATAGAATTGTAAGAACCGAAAGCTTTGTTTGTATCTGCCCATTTGTCTCCCAGATTTCGCATACTTTCTTTAGTGTACACCCAATTTTCATCTTGAGGCATTCTTACTGTTCTTTTTAACGAACCATCTTCGTTATAAGGATTTGCAATAGGCGACATACTTAAAACTCCGTACATTCCTAAACTAGCACCATCAGTTATACTGTAATTATTATTAGAAGAAAAACCAATTTTAAAAATACCGATCTCTTGATCTAAAGCCGCACGGATAGAATATCTATTAAACTCAGATCCTGGAATAACCGCTTGGTCTTTATAATAATTAACTCCAACATTATAATTTCCATTTTCTGTTCCTCCTGTCACTGCGATATCGTGATTTGTTACGATTGCTGTTCTATAAAAAAGATCTTGCCAATCTGTATTTACATCATCAGCTTCATCGATTCCGTTTACAAGGTTTTTTCCCGCAAGCTTACGGAACTCAACATATTTAGGTCCTTGCATCATTGGATATTTTACAGCAGTTTTATATCCGGTATAAGTATTATAAGCAATCGAAGTTCTTTGTCCTTTTGTTCCTCTATTACTTGTTACCAGAATAACTCCGTTTGCGCCTCGCGATCCATAAATAGCTGTCGCCGATGCATCTTTTAATATATCGACACTTTTGATATCCTCAGGGCTGATATCTGCTAAAGTACCAGAGAACGGAATACCATCAAGAACTACCAAAGGATCATTTCCTGCTGTTAAGGAACGCGTTCCACGAATACGAATTTGCATGGCAGCACCAGGCTTCGTTGAAGTCTGCGTTATTTGAACCCCCGGAAGACGTCCCTGCATAGACTGAGTAATATTTGCAGAAGGAACCTCACGTATTTCACTACCTTTAATAGAAGCTACCGATCCTGTAACCGCTTCTTTACGCTGAGCTCCATACCCAATAACTACTACTTCTTTTAAATTATTAGAATCTTCTTCTAGTTTTACATTAATGGTTTTCTGTCCATTAACCCCTACTTCACGGCTTGTAAAACCTAAAAAACTGAAAATAAGCACTCCATTAGAAGGAACACTGATAGAATAAGTACCATCAAAACTGGTACTAACACCTGTCTTTGTTCCTTTTACATTTACATTAGCACCAGGAATTGGCCCGTTGGCATCTGAGACTGTTCCCGTGACTGTTGTCTGTGCATTCGACTGAATCGAAAAGACAAACATTAAGATCAAAAAACCAAAGCATTTGAGAAGCTTTGATTGACTTGCAACAAAAAAGTTAGTCATAAAAATTGATTTAATAATTAAAATATGGTTTATGGTTTAGTTAGCATTTCAAAACTTATTTCTGGGTAAAAGCAATAAGTCTTTGAACAAATATATATCTTTTTTCAAAAAAACAATCGGTTGTGTAATTATTTTTTTATTTATTATTCAAAAAATATCCACTAAAAAAACATTATACTTATTTTAATCTTAAATTATTTAAACATAAACAAATAAAACACTGTAGAATCTCGCAAAAAAAGAAACGATAATTGCCTTATAATTGAATAAAAAACAAAATAAACGTTGATAAAAAAATAATCAAAACTCTTATTTAGAATAAAAAAAAACACCTAAACACCAATAAATCAGATAATAATTACAATTTTATCAAAAAACAGCACAAAATAGATTCTAAAAAAATTAAAAAGACAATCGGTTGTTGATTTATCAATTATTTTTTAGATTGAATCTGTTCAAAATAGCAGATAAAATATTTCAGCTCCTTTTACTTTTAAATCAAATTAACAGGAGCAACAAAATAAAATCAATAAGTAATTTTTAGAAAAAGCCAGATCATTAAAAATCAAAATGTAATTATGTAACAGCAATCGATACTTTACACTTAAATTTGAGTCAACGCTAAATCAATCCGTTATGAAAAGTCTTTTAATAATTATGATATGCATTATGGCATATTCTTGCCAGAAGCAAAAAGGAAACGAAAATACTCCCCTTCAAACAGTGCAAACTGCAACTGAAGAGCCACAAAAACAAGAAAATAAACAGATTGGCGATACTATTTTTATGAATTATAAAAATGAAAAAAATGTATTTATTGCAGATGGCAAGGTAGATTCTATACATTCTAGAATATATGTCAAATTTAAAAATGAATTTTCGAGTGAATTAAACGGAAGAATTATACCGGAGAAAACTAATGCCAATATTCGTTTTAACCAGATTATCTATCCAGACAAAACAGCAGACGGGCCTTTTGGTACAGAACTCAAAATAGAGGCCAAACAAACTGGTGATTATATCCTAATTATTGGACATTCTCAAATGGCGGAAAATCCTTATTGGGGAAAATTCGAGGTGCAATTGGAAAATAAAAAAAATTAGATCCATAAAAAAGTCCCAATCAAATATTGGGACTTTTTTTTATGTTAGATTTTATTTCGTTTTTCTCTCATTTAACCAAAAATATAAAGGAGGAATTAATATTGGAGCAAAAATTAATGTACTACTCAACCCGCCTATAATTACCGTTGCAAGCGGTCGCTGTACATCTGAACCAATACCAGAAGATGTAGCTGCTGGAATTAGCCCCACAATAGCCACAACCAAAATTGATAATAAAGCTCTTAATTGTTCTTTTGAAGCTGTCAATACATTTTCTTGCAGATTATCATTCTTAAACATTGTTTTTCTATTAAGAGCCGATACAAGAAGTACGCCCGACATTACCGAAATTCCAAAAATGCTCACAAAACCAACACCTGCAGAAACATTAAAGTAATAACCTCTAAGAAGTAAAGCTACAATTCCGCCTCCTAAGGCAAACAAAATACAACTCATGGTAATCATGGTATGCTGGAAGTTTTTGTACAGCATAAATAGAAACAAGAAAACCATAATAATGGTAAGCGGAATGGTAAATGCTAGTTGTTTTCCTGCTCTTTCGAGATTTTCATATTGTCCTCCATAAATAATACTATATCCTTTTGGCACGGTTACATTTTTACCTACTTTACTTTGCAGTTCTTTTACAAAACTTCCCTGATCTCTTCCTCTAATATTGGTTCTAACGGTAATCATTCGTTTGCTTCCATAACGATAAATATTCGTTTGTCCTTCAACAAAATGTATGTTTGCCAATTGATTCATTGGAATTAAAGCGCCATTTGAAGATGGTACTAAAATATCTTTTATCGCATCAATAGAACTTCTGTATTGTGGTAAAAAACGAACTACAATGTCATAACGTTTTGCTCCATCATATAAAGTTGAAACTGTTTTTCCGCCAATTGCCACCTCGATCATATTTTGAATATCTGCTACATTAATTCCAAATCTCGCAGCTTGTTCCCTATTAATATCAATTGCCAATTGCTCTTGTTCTCCTTCTTGTTCAATATTGACATTCTCAGCACCTTGCGTATTTTTAGCAATTTGTGCAATTGTTTCTGCCTTTTTTCTCATCATTTCCAAATCATCGCCCACAACAGAAACTGCAAGGTCTGCTGCACTTCCGTTTACAATTTCCATAACCTGATCGATAATTGGCTGTCCTGAAGAAAATTGCACTGATGGAATTTGCTGCTGCAAATCTTTTTTAATTATTTCGACCAAATCTTTCTTAGCAATGGTATCGCTCCAGAGTTTGTAATCTTTTAATCCTACTAAAATCTCATTCCTATTGGCAGGAAACGGATCGGTACCATCATCATTACGCCCTGTTTGCGTTATCACGTAAGATATTTGAGGATATTTCGCTATTATTTTTCTGATTTTAGGAGCATATTTGGCATTTTCCTGTATCGAAATTCCAGCTGGAAAATTTCCCCTTAAAAAGATCGATCCTTCATCTAATGTGGGTAAAAATTCGGTTCCTAGTTTTAAGCCGCATAAAATAAATATTGCTACTATCGAAAAACCAATTACTGTAGTTTTTTTATAATTATTTAAAAAACCAGATAATGCTTTTTCGTATGATCTAGTCAAATAATCTAACACCACATTTTTATGTTCTTTTATAGGTTTATCAATATCGAGCATTGCTTTTCTATAAACAAACGAAATTAGAACTGGAATAAAGGTAAGTGCTCCCAACATCGAACCAATAACAGCAAAAGCCAAAGTTAAAGCCATTGGAGAAAACAATTTGCCCTCTACTCTAGTCATTAAAAGTATAGGCATATAAGCCAAGATGATAATGGTTACAGAGAAGAAAATTTCTCTTCCCACTTCTTGAGCTGCTTGTAATGTGATTTGCACAATCCCATCTTGTTTTTCTTCTGGTGTGGCTGTTCTGTATTTCCTTATAAGATGTTCGGCCATTAAACAGGCTCCATCTACAATAATTCCAAAATCTATTGCTCCCAGCGAAAGTAAATTGGCAGGAATACCGGTAAGCCTCATTAAAATAAAAGCAAACAATAATGAAAACGGAATAGTTAAAGCTACAACTAATGCACTTCTAACACTTCCAAGAAACAGAATCAATAGAATAATTACAATAGAAATTCCTTCAAACAAGGTATGCGCAACAGTTTCTAGCGAATGATCGATCAAGAATGTTCTGTCATACATAGGGCGCAATTTTACACCTTGAGGCAAATCATTTTCCTGTAACTCAGCCATTCTTTCTTTTAGCAATATTAAAACCTCACTTGGGTTTTCATATCGTCTTAAAAGAATAATACCTTCAACGCCGCTGCTTACATCTTTTTTGTCTTGGGTAACGGTATATCCCATTACACCACTTGGCGGTGGTGGCGTAATTTCTACAGTTGCTACATCACGAACAAAAACAGGAACTCCGTTTTCAGATTTAAGAACAATATTTTGAATATCTCTTTCCGTTTTAATTGCTCCCAAACCACGCACTGCAAAACCTTGCCCGCCTCTTTCAATAATATTTCCACCGGTGTTTAAATTGTTTGCATCTACTGCGTCCATTACGTTTTTAAGCGTAAGATTGTATTTTCTCAGTTTTTCTGGCGAAGTAATAATATGAAACTGCTTTAATGGACCACCAAAAGTAGTTACATCAGCAATTCCAGGAACTTGCAGCAAAGCAGGTTTTATAACCCAATCCTGAAGATCTCTAAGCTCTGCTTGGCTATAATTTGAAGGCGCTTCTACAACATATCTAAAAATCTCCCCAACAGCAGTAGAAAGCGGCGCTAGTGAAGGCGCAACACCATCTGGCAATTCAGCTTCTGCAAGTCGTTCTGTTACCTGTTGTCGTGCAAAATAATCATCAGTGCCATCTTTAAAAGTAAGCTGCACTACCGACAAACCAAAAATAGTTCTGCTTCTTCGATCTAAAACATTTGGTGTATTCTGCAAAGCTCTTTCAATAGGAATAGTAACTTGCTGTTCTACTTCTTCAGCTGCTCTTCCGTCATATTGTGCTACTATAATTACATTCGTATCTGCAATATCTGGATATGCTTCTATTTTTAATTTTGTAAAACACCAAAAACCTATTGCCATTAAAACAACACTAATTGCAATTATAACCCAGCGGTTACGAAGGCTGAATATGAGTAAATTTTTAATCATCTGTTTACCATTTTTCTACTTGATTCGTAACTATAAAACCTCCTTTGTAGACTTTTCGTAAAGCCGTTAAAACAGATTTTACCTTTTCATCTTCATCTATAAAATTGATCAGCAAAGGTATTTTATCAAAACTGAACAAATCATGAGGCCTGTTAAGATACCTACTGGCTCCATATCCTATTTTACCATGAAATATAGTTGCTCCCTTAATTTTGTGCTCAATTAAAAATCTTAAAATGTACTCATACAAAGGCTGTGTTCCTTTTAGTTCATCTTTATCTATATATACTTGTGCTTGTGTCATTGTTTTTTCATTTAAGTATTAGCTATTTTGCAGACATAATCTTTGTTTTCAATACCCAAAACTGAGGCCTTTTAACTGCATAACACCTTTAACAGCTATAGCATCGCCACTCATCAAACCATTATAAACGACAACTCTGTCTCCTATCTGATTTCCGATTGTTACTTCGGTACGCTCAAATTCTTTACTGTTCTTTTTTACAAAAACATAATTTTTTGCCTGAACGGTAACCAACGAGTTTTTATCAATACTTATGTTATCTCCTTCGCTTATGCCAAAAGAAACTGTAGCAAACATACCAGCCTTAAATTTACCGCTTGCATTATTTAAGCTGATTCGGAGTTTGACCATTCTGGTAGATTGATCAATCATGTCGGCAATGTCATCAATTTTTCCAGAAAATTTTTCATTAGGAAAAGCGGTAAATTGAACGGTACAGTTATCACCACTTTTTATTCTGCTTATCTGATTCTCCGGAATATCACAAATAATAAATGATGTTCCTGCTTTTGCTCTTTTGAGCGCTTCGGGTTCAAATCCTCCAGCTTTCAAGTTCGTCTCGTACTCAATCAAAGCCGCTCTTTCATTGGCCAAATTGGTCTGTTCTACAGATAATGCTGTTTGCGCTTCCAACAAATCTTTACCCGTTGCTGCACCATGAGCCAGCAAGTCCTTAGCACGGTCTACTTCTATTTGTTTTTGTTTTATGTTTTTGTTCTGAATTTGATTGATATTGGCAATGTGTTGAATAAGCTGAGTATAACTAGCTGCCAAATCAGGATTTTCAAATAAAATGATATTTTGTGATGCTCCTTCTTGAGATTTCATGACCGTTGCAGAAACTTTTGCAGGAGCCATAATTTGATTGTTAAGAACCGAATTTCCTATAGATTCTGTTTCGAAAAAAACAGCACTGCTGTCTGTAGGAAATACAATGGTTTTTCCGTTGTTTGTAACCTGTGGCAAGTTGTTTACTACCTGATCTTGTTTCTTTTCTTTTCCGCTGCAGGCGTAAAGAAATAAAACTATAATGCCGCTATACTTTATTAAATGTTTCATATGTAGATAGTTTGTTTTTTTTAATGAATCTCGACAGTTCTCTCAAATCATTATTGTGCTATTTGATTAATTAATCCTGAAGCGTAGAGCAATGTGATATAACTTCTTCTATATTCTTGCATAGAATCATAATACTGCTGTTGTATGTCAAGCCAACTGCGCTGCGCTTCCAGAAAATCAATAATGGTTGTGCCTCCTCGCAAATAAGAATATTTTACACTCTTTAAAATGTTTTCCGATCTTGTCAGCAGTCCGCCAAAATTTTCAAGATTACTTTTTTGAGTCTGATAAGCATTGTATGCATTTGTTATTTCTGTTCGAATTAAAACCTGCGTAGCTTCCAGATTTTGTTCGGCCTGTTGTTTTAGATAACTTGATTTTTTTATTTCTCCCTGATTTCTTGAAAAAAAAGGAAGTTCAATTGTACCGTATAAGCCTACATAAGGAATCATGTTTTGCGGATTGTAAATTAGTCCCAACTCAGGCTGCGGATAAGCCAATGACTTTTGAAGATTGATGTTAGTATTGGCAACATCTAAGATTGATTTAGAAGCCAAAACATCTGTTCGTTTATCTAAAGCTTCCTGCAAAAAATCATCTAAATTTGAAGGCAGAACAAATACAAAATCATCATTAGAATCAATATTTATTTCTTCTTTAGTGCCTAGTAAATATTTAAGGCTTAGCAATTCGTTTTTTAAATTCTGTTCAGCTTTTTTTATTTCTAATACATATTGATTGGCCAACAGAGTAGTACGGTTTAAATCGGTCTCTGTAATGACTTGATTTTTTAAACGGACTTTATTTATAATTACCAAACTATCAAGGTTGCCGCTAGCTTTTTTAACAATTTCCAATTGTTTTTGTGCTGCCCAAACATCAACCCATTTTAGGCCTACATCCTGAAATAAGTTACGTTCTATTTCATTGTAGTTTTTTTGAGTCAAAACCGAATTCTGGCTTGCAAAATCAATTTTATTCTTACGTGTTCCAGCAAGCTGAAAAACTTTTCCTAATTGCAAATTGGTTTGCGTATTAGCGCTATTAAAAAAACCAGTATTAGGCGCATAGTTTTTTTCTGCAGCAACACCAATGTAATTAAATCCGAAAATTAGATTTGGTCTTAACTTTGCCGTCACAATATCGCTTTCAGCAATATCTACGTCATAATATTGCCCTTTGAGAACGGGATTATTTTTCTTTGCTGTTTGAAGGGATTTTTGAAGATTGTAATTAATTTGTGAAATTCCATTGACTGACGACAAAGTCAACAAAACAAATAAAAGAAAGTAGTGTCTGTGCATGGGTCTATTCTTTATTTATTACATTATAAATATACGAAAAAACCTAATTATAAAACCATTGATATCTAAAAAACAGAATGGTACATATTCTTATATTACAAAATGAAAACAATCGTTTCAAATAACCAATTATCCCTTTATAAATTGGAATTTAAAACAGTTATATCCAATTAAAATTTATATTTAAAAAATGAGCAGGTAACACTTGTGCAAACTTTTAATTTGCTATTTTAGTTTCATAAATACCATTTCCCCAAAGAGAACATGAATCTGGATTTTTATCAGCCTAAAAATGAAATTTTAAAAAAATATATCGAGGGATATTACTTCATCTCAAAAGATAAAACTTCGGGCTCTATACAATATCTGACCTTCCCAAATAATTTCTGCATTTTAACGACCAATGAAGATATTAATGTCGAAATACAAAATAACGAAGTCACTATAAAGTCATCGCCAGATAAAAACATCATGACTTGTGTGGTTTCTAGATATACCAAACCTATTAAAATTCATTACAAAGAGCTTATAAATGAAGTTACAATCTATTTTAAACCATTAGGAATAAGTCAGTTTTTATCAGATTCAAAAACTATTTTTTCAGAAAGTACTATTTTAGATTTTACTTTTATGCCTGATTTTAATGATAAAATGATTGAAATTTTTAGCTTAACTAAAGACAAACAAAGTCAGGAGCTTGAAGATTATCTGCTTTCTAAATTACAAGTCAAAGATTTTTCTTTTATTGAAAAAATACTTGCCGATATTGAAACTGACGAAAAGATTGAAGAAATTGCTCTAAAGCATCAAATTAGCAGACAGTATTTGAATAAAATATTTACCAGACATATTGGCAAATCGCCTTCGGAGTATCGAAAAATACATCGCTTTAGAAACTCAATTCTAAAACAGAAAGTAAGCAAGAATTTTTCTGAATTATCTCAGTACGATTTTTATGATCAATCTCATTTTATTCGAAATTTTAAAGAACTGACAAACAGCAATCCACAAATATTTTTTAAAAATATAGATACAAAAAAAGATAATATTTGGCTATTTGTCTAAACTGTTTCCATTTGTACAATTCTACCATTTTGGGATAATATACTTTTACAAAGTTCGAAACTACGTAAAACCAAAAAAAACCAAATATGAACTGGCAAAAAATCCATCTTTTTTTACACACATTTTGTAGATACTTTTTAGCTACAATTATAATCATGTATGCTTACGGCAAAATATTAAAAACTCAATTTGTATCACAGCCAAGCGTATATGATATGCCTATTGGCTCTCTAGATGGTTTCCGTCTTACTTGGTATTATTATGGTTACTGTTATTGGTATCCAATTGTTATTGCTGTTACACAAATTATAAGTTCACTTCTACTCTTTTTTAGAAAAACAACTAGAATAGGAATTATACTTTTCCTTACGTTTATGGTCAATATTCTTCTAACAGATTTTGCATATGATATTAATGCAAAAGAAATTGCGATAATATTGACGCTAATGGCGTTGTTTGTATTTTTCTCTGATTATAAAGTCTTCCTTAAATATTTCTTAGAAGAACCTCCATTGTACCAAAACAGTGATAGACCTAACTGGCTTAATAAGATTAGCGTAATCAAGTTTGTTTATATTCCTGCCGTATTCATCGGTTTTTTTATCATGTTCAGTATTTTGAAAAATAAATATATGAAAGAAGACGAATTTTATGGAACTTGGGAAAATCTTCAAACCAAGGAAAGGTTACATTTTGAAAACATGAATAATTTTCAAATTAACAAAACAGATCAGGCAAAAAGCATTGTAAATGGAGAATATTCGTTTACAAAAGATTCTTTAATTTTAAAATCAGGCGACAATAACACTGAAGAATATTTAAAAGGAAAACATAGGTTGCATAAAGCCGATTTAATTATTACAACCAAAACAGATACTCTTAAATTTAAGCGAATTAGGTAAACAACTCCTATCGCTTATAACCTCTTAATTAAACAATTAGCAAACGTAATTATATAACAGACACCGAATAGTTTCGTCTAATTTTATAGTTCAATTAGACGAAACTATTTGGTGTTAAATTACTTGCTATGAATTTTTCCAATCGAAAAAATAGAATACCCAGCACACGAACATCTGAGAAAAATCTTCGTAAAGCATAACATTTTTTTTTTTTTTTAAATTGGCAGAATAATTATTTTCATATAATTTTGTATCGATCATTACAAAATAAAATCAAATGAGAGGAAGACCCACAATCTATCAAGATTCTAATATTATAAAAAAGGCTCAGGAAGTTTTTTGGCAGAAAGGCTACAGTGCAACCTCTTTAAGCGATTTACAAAAAGCAACTGGAGCTGGAGCCGGAAGTTTTTACAATACTTTTAAAGGCGGAAAAAAAGAAGTTTTTAAAAAAGCTATTGAAGAACGCAGACTAGCTTTTAATGCCTTTAAAAATGAACTTGCTAAAAGTGATTCGCCTTTGGAATTAATTAAAGAGTTTTTTAGAAGTATCGCAGAAGCCGACACAAATGAACATTTGAAAGGATGTATTATCGCTAATACAGTTGTCGAAATGACTTATATAGATGAAGATCTTGAAGCAAATGCTGCGCAGATTTTAAAAGAAGTCGAACAGATGTTTACAGCAACCATAAAAACCGAACAAATAAAAGGAAACATACAATCTAAAACTTCTTCTGAGATTCTAGGAAAATACCTCATCACGTTTTGGTGCGGACTTAATACACTCCGCAGAATGTATCCTGACAAGAAAATATTAAAAGATCAGATCGAAATGCAATTAGCTGTCATCAGCTAATTTTTTTGACTATTTATGTATCAATCCTTACAAAAATAAATAATAAAAAAATGGATTTAAAATTAGAAAGTAAAAAAGCTTTCATCAGCGGATCAACTCAAGGAATTGGTTTTGCAATTGCACAACAATTACTAAATGAAAAAGCAGAAGTAATTATCAACGGAAGAGATAAAGAAAAAACAAATCTGGCGGTCGAAAAATTGAAAACTGAATTTCCTAACTGTAAAGTGTCGGGAATTGCAACAGATTTTAGCAAAAAAGAGGAAATACAAGCACTACTTGGTCAATTAAATAACATCGATATTCTAATTAATAATGTTGGCCTATTTGATCTAAAAAACTTCGAAGAAATTGAAGATGAAGATTGGTATAAAATATTTGAAGTTAATGTGATGAGTGCTGTTCGTCTTTCCAAGAAACTTTTACCGCAAATGCTGGAGAAAAAATCAGGAAGAATCATTTTTATAAGTAGTGAATCAGGGGTCAATATTCCCGGAAATATGATTCATTACGGAATGACTAAAGCAGCAATGAGTGCTGTGAGCAATGGCTTATCTAAACTAACCATTGGAACAGAAGTAACCGTAAATACCATTCTAGGCGGACCAACTTATTCTGATGGAGTTGCGGCTGTCATAGAACACATAGCCTCCTTGCAGAATATCGAGGTAGAACAAATGAAAAATAGCATTATGCAGCAAACCAATCCGCATTCTTTATTGCAGCGTTTCATAAATCCATCTGAAATTGCATCGCTTGCCACTTATCTTGCAAGTCCTCTTTCTCTAGCAACAAATGGTGCTTCTCTAAGAGCTGATGGTGGAGTTTTAAAAACCATTTAATATAAACTTAAAAAGCCAGAACCTTATTGGTCTGGCTTTTTAAAACTTTTAAAATGAATCAAAAGTTATTCTTTTTGATCTACAAAAACATAAAGTTTCTGCACTTTTCCATTTTCAATCACAAACAAATCCATTCCGCTTACTACAGCTGGTTTTGCTTTCGAACCAAATTGCCAATACAATCGGGCAATATTATGATTGGTTTCAAGAGATTTTACAGTGAATTTAAAATCAGGATTTTTAGTTTGAAGTTCTACAATAAACTTGCTGATATCCTCAATTCCTTCGGCAATAAAATGACGATCCACCATTTCGACATTCGAAGCATACACTTGATTTAATAAAGCTTTACGTTTTACCTCATCTTTTTCATTCCAGATTTTTAGATGATTTTCTACTATTGATGTATTCTTTTTAGCATCAAAATCTGCTTCAGAAACTTTTTTTTCTGTTGCGTTTTTTGGGGACCATAATACTGTTTTTGGATTCGCTTTTTCATATCCTTTTCCGTTTGGATACGAAACCAACTCCATTTTAGAGCCCCAAGGTGTTTCAAAATACACCCAAGTTTCTCCAGCTGTATCGCCAGAAGGCATTGTAAAAGGTTCTCCTAAAATTTTTACACCTTTACTTTTTAAATATTGAACTGATGCTTTAATATCATTTACATAAAAAGCGATGTGAGATGCTCCAATATCATCTGTATTTGGGTGTATTTTACTTCCTTTGTTGTCTGCGTACTCAAATATTTCAATACTTGAACCGTTTCCTGCATTGATCATTTTTATGGTAACGGCTCCTGTATTTGGATTAATGTTATTTAGTTTTTTCCAATCAGCATCAAGCGGAATTGGTCCTAATTGTGTCACAGGTGCAAATCCAAGTACATCACTAAAAAATGTAACGGCTTTATTAAGATCTGGAACATTGATTCCGACATGATCGATTCCGACTATTTCTGCGCTAGTTTGCGCTACAGTTTTCTCTGAAGCAGAAAAGAGTATTAATAAATTAAGCATTGCGGCTGCCGAAGTTTGTATTTTTTTATTTGATTTATTATGAGTTGTTTTCATGATTATTTCTATGTTTTTAATTATTTAGTGTTTTGAAAAATTAATTCGTGTAAGCTGCTACCCATTTTGCTTTAATGTTGGCACGAGCTTCAATAAATTCTTTATCGGTTCCTTGTGCAATGGCATCTAATGGGAAACGAAGTGGTCTCTCTCCTTTTTTCATGCTTACCAATTCTAAAATACCATCTGCAATAGTTTGTGGATTCATATCAAACTGGGCCATTTTACCAAATAATGCTGTTCCTAAAGCATTGAATTTTTCGGTTGCAGCCTCTCCATATTCTTCAATAATTGCTTCTTTATCGGCATGAATTCCAGCTTTAGAACCGTTATTCATTTCTGTAGGATAAACGCCTGGCTGAATACTTACGTTTTCAATTCCGTAATCTGCAAGTTCATCTTGTAAACCTTCCGTAAAGCTTTCTACAACTAATTTTGATGCGATGTACGGAACCATAAAGGGAAGTGTATGTCCGCTTGCCCCAGTTGTAATGTTAATTACAAGCCCATTTTTTTCTTTTCTCATAGAAGGAAGCACTGCTTGATACATACGAAGTACGCTGTAAACGTTTACGTCAAACATTTTACGAACTTGATCAATTGAATATCCTTCAAGTAAACCAAAACCGCTTACTGCTGCATTATTAATTAGAACATCAATTTTTCCGTATTTAACTAATACTTTTTCGATTGCTTTACTAACTGATGCATCATCTGTAACATCGATATCTACTACTTCAATGTTTTCGATTTCTTGCAATTCTTTCGCAACAGCGGCATTTTTATCATTCGTATTGCGCATTCCTGCAATTACCGAATGACCTGCATTTGCTAATGTTACAGCTGTTAATTTCCCGAAGCCTGTACTTGTTCCTGTAATGAAAATTGTTTTTGACATGATTTCTATTATTTAAATGTTTATAATGTTTGTTTCTTTTGAACATTACAAAGTTGCGACGAATGCAAAACCTGCACATTGATTAGAAATAAGTAAAAACTTGATATAGATCAAGAGTTTGAAGAAGGCACAAAAAAAGGAGCTTTAAAAGCTCCTTATATATTATTTCTTTGCCGTTTGTTTCCGAATACGGCTTAGTGTTTCTGGTGTCATGCCAAGATATGAGGCAATCATGGTTTGCGGAATTCTAGAAGCAAAACCTGGATATTTGTTTACAAAGTTTAGATACTTTTCTTCGGCTGTTAAAGTCAATGACGCCTGAATTCTGTTTTGAGCAGCTATAAAACTTCTTTGCAGAATGTTATTTACCATATTATTAAAAGCTGGAATTTCTCTACAAAGCAATTCAAAATTTTCGTGGGTAAAAAGCACAAGTTCTGTATCTTCAATAGCATCAATATTAAAACGAGATGGCTGTTGCATCATTAAACTTTCACGATCTCCTGTCCACCAATTTTCAATACTGAAGCTGTTTACGTGTTCGCTTCCTTTTTCATCAACTGTATAAGTTCTAACACAGCCTTGCGTAATAAAAGCATCATATTTCCAGACATCTCCTTCTTGAAGCAGATATTGTCTTTTACGTAGTTTTTTAATAATAGCAAATGATTGAATACGTTCTGATTCTGATTGTGTCAGTTCCGTTTTTTCTTCTAGATACTTTTGGAATATTTCATACATAGCATGTAAAATTATACAAAAGGCATTTGAAGAACAAATTTTTGCAAGCTAATAGAAATTACGTTTCTTTTTTTATCTAACATTATATAAAACAATTTTTGCCAAATAAAAAATCACTTTTCTTAACACAAAGATATGCGCCCGTTGTAACTCCAACTACCAAGCTACATTTTGCATTTTCTCCTTGCTGTAAGAGACATAGTATCTCCTACTTTTCCAACTTTATTTTCGTCTTGGACTGTAGTGCCAGCCTTTATCAAACACAGTTAATTCCATATTTTTTGTTTATTTTTACCGTGCAATATCACTACACCTTTGTTTACTATATATAAACAAAAGATGTGATAATATCTAATTAAAATAAACTTTGTATACATATACTAAGCATGGAAAGAGTTACAATTTTAGAAATTAGTAAACGCATCAAACAATATAGAACCGAGAAAGGCTTTACGTTACAGGAACTTGCAGATTTAAGCGGTGTGACAAAAGGAATGATTTCTCAAATTGAGAACGGAAAAAGCATACCATCTTTAACGGTTCTTTTGAGTATAGTTACAGCCTTGCAAGTAAATCTTAGCGAATTTTTTAAAGATATTTCGCAAGAAGAAGAATTGGTTATTATAAAAAGGAAAGATACTTATGATCAATTTCAAAAAGAAGGCTCAAATGGTTTCTTGTATGAACGTTTCTTGACTCGTACAATAAAAAATTCGACCGTAGATATCGTCTTTTTGACTTTAGAACCAAATAGTTATAGAGATCAAGTTACGACAGATGCTTATGAATATAAGTATATTCTTTCTGGCGAAGTAGATTATTTGATTGCCAATGAAACTTATACTTTAACAGAAGGAGATTCTCTTTTCTTTGATGGAAGATTAAAACACGTGCCAATAAACAAAAGCTCTAAGCCGTGCAAAATGCTGATTGTCTATTTCTTTGACAATTAGAATAAACTAATAATAAACCATTTTGATTGCCTATATAAATTGCAAATTACAGAAATTTACAACTTATATAGGCAACTTAAAATTATACATATCCTCCTCCGTCAGTTTTACTTAATTTTGAAAAAGTAAAACTTGAAAAAATGGTAAAGACAGCCAATGCAATAAAAGTATATTGAAATGCTTTTATAGGGTTTAAATTAAATATACCATCCTGAAATAAAGAAAGTGCAAGACTAGAAACAGAAACTCCAAAACTTACTGAAAGCTGTTGCATGATAACTAACATTGTATTTCCTCCGCTGGCGGTATCTTGATCTAAATCTGAAAGCGTAATGGTATTCATAGCAGACATTTGTATAGAGGTAAAAACTCCGTAAAATATCATTAGCAAAATATAGTAACCAATCGGGGTTTCTTTTGTTACAAATCCGAGAACAATTAAAACCACTCCGAGCAAAATGGTGTTGCTTATTAATACAGTTCTGTATCCAAAAAACTTTATGATGTTTACCATAAAAGGTTTCACTGCAACATTGGATATAGCAGAAGGCAACAGCAATAAACCTGAAACAGAAGCCGAATAACCAAAACTAGTCTGCAACATTAGCGGCAAAAGCAACGGCAGTCCGCCAATTCCTAGTCTAGTAATTAAACTTCCCATTAATCCTATTTTTAAGGTTCTAATATTTAAAAGATGCAAATCGATAATAGGTTTTTCGGTTTTTTTATAGTGAATGTAATAAAACAAAGAAAGCAGCCCAAATAGAAACAATAGGCTTAATATTACAATCATATGCATTCTTCCGCTTCCTATAAGTTCTAAAACCAAAGTAATAGAAATCAATGCCAAACTAAAATACACCAATCCTCTAAAATCGAATCTTCCTACTGCATGTCTAAAATTAGGCATAATACGATACGCCATCGAAATTCCGATAAGGCCTATTGGAATATTTATTAGAAAAATCCAATGCCAGCTAAAATTATCAGAAAGAAAACCTCCTAAACTTGGACCGGCAACCATTCCTAATAATCCAAATAAGGTAATAAAATTCATTGTTTTAAGCAGTTGATTTTTGGGGTATTGATACAAAATAGCCAGTCGGGCAATGGGCACCATCATAGAAGCGCCAACTGCTTGTAAAACACGCGCCATATTGAGTGTTCTTAAATCAACGGAAAGAGCGCAAAACAAAGATCCCATGATAAATAGAAATACAGCAATCATAAACATCGTTCTAGTTCCAAACTTATCTGCCAGCCAGCCAGAAAGCGGAATAAACATAGCTAATGTGAGCGTATAGGTTACAATAACCGAATTCATTTCGGTTGCCGAATATCCCATGTCTTTGGCTATAGACGGTAACGAAGTATTGAGAATTGTACCATCTAATGATTGCATAAACATGGCAATTGCCGTTACCCACGGAAGCAGATATACTGCATTTTGTTCTTTCTTTTCTTCTTTGTTATCCTGCATTTCTTACTTTTAGATAATACACTGATTTTTAAGCCTACGTAAATTAATAAAAAAAACTTAAAAATCGTTAAGAAATCTAAATGTCTAGAATGTCAAAACCCGTTTGAGAATTCTCAAACGGGTTTTGCGCTTATTTATCTATTTATTTCGATCTTTTTTCAAATAAGAATCATAAAGTTTTAGAGTCTGTTTCTATAACTTACCTAAAGTTATTATTGTTTCTGTATTTGTAAACATATTCATTTGCTTGTTTATTTCCTGGCAAATTATACTTCATTACTATTTCGTAATTTCCATATCGCATAAATTGGAAAATACTACTAACAAATCGTTGAGAGAGTGCTGCAAAACCAGGTTCTCCGTTAATGTGTGAGTTGATTATTTGGTTATTTAAATCGACCCAATCTTCTTTGTAAAGCAATGGCATATTGTATTTAAATGGAAAATTACTTTTTGTCCATGCCTGATTAATATCGTTTTCTAAGCTGGTCATATAGTACGCATTTAACGGAATTGCTTTTGCAGGAATAACTCCTAACTCAGCAGTATCTCTATTTGTTATAGAAAAAGTGCCATTTAAAGGATAATCTTTGTATAAATAAGGATAGATATCTGTTGTAAAATATTGATCGTTTAATTTAGATTCTGCCGTTATTACAGGTTTATTGTCAGTATAAGCAACTCCTCTTAATTCTACTAAATCAAAAGCCTCTTGACTTGAAATAGTGTTACTTAAATAAATAACATCTGAATATAAAACTCCAAAGTTATAGCTTTGTGTATTGATTGCATTCATCTTAGACGAAAAAGTCTTGTATTTACTTGTATTGAATGAATACGTTAAACGATCAATACTTCCTTCAGCTTTAGACAAAGCATCTGCCTGATTTTCTTTTATTTGTATATCATTACCTTCGTCGCTAATCGTATTTGCTTTTGTATTCGATGTTGTACTTTTCGATGCATTATTCTGCTTTAGATTACTAACAATTGAGAAATTATATTTCTTTTCCTGGTCAATATTTGGAAAGTTATAATACACTTCATTTGAAGACGTATCATAATTAAATACGATAGCTTTTGAGTTCGAAGTTCCGTCTTGATCAACCTTAATACTTGTCTCCCAACTTGAGTCTTCAAACAAATAATCTTGACCGCGTTTAAGCTGAATGTATCCTTTAGGATATTCTTCTTCAAGGAAATACTTTTGATCTACAACTGGATACGAAAATTTAATATTATTAAGCGGAATATGATTTGGTGCTCCTCCGGTTGTAAACATTCTTTCTTCGTATTCTGTAGCAATTTTTCCGTCTACTTTTATAGGTTGGAATGCGCCATTTACCATTTTTTGGAAACTTACCTCAACTTGAACTTTCAATTCTTTATGAGGCGGAAGAATGTCAGTTGAAACAAAATTAACTTTGTCTTTTAAAGCGCTCCACTCAAAAGTTCCAGGAATTTCTTTTGTTCCGTCAAATACTTTAAATTTTTCTAATATTACTTTGTAAGTCACATCGCCTGAATCTTCAGGAATTACAAAAGCTTCATTAACTTTCATTGAAAATGCGGCTTGTGGCACAGCAAAAACATCTATGTCTGTTGAGCTTTGTTTTGGAGTTACATCGGTTATCAGTTTTACACCTCCTAATGGCGATGCATTTTCAAATTGGCATTCTTCACCAATTTCAAATTTAAACCTGAATTTTCCTTTTATCAATCCGCCTAAGATATTCATGTTTCCGGCCATATAGCCTCTCATCCAAACTGGATTTGGCAATTTTGCCTGTAATAAAACGGCTGCTCCACCAGAAATAATTGGAACTTTTAATTTTAAGAATGATAATTTAACTCTAATTCCAAGTTCTCCCTGCAGGTAGGCATAAGATTGTCCATTGGCATACCACCCGTTTATACCAACTTTACTTCCTGTATTAGAACATCTTGCTTCTTGGTAATCTTTTAGCATAATATCGAATCCCATTCCTGCTTGAAAACGTGCGTAAAAAAGCAGGAAGCTTAAATCTCCTGTATCAAAATCTAAACTAGCTCCAAAGGCAACACCTCCTCCATTTGCCAACGCATTTTCGTCGCGCATATAGTCCAATTCTTTTAAATCGACACCCAAAATTTGAGCTACTTGCGGCGGCGGCGGCGGACTTCCAGGGAGCACCGTTCCTGCCATAAAATAACTGGTAGTTTTTAAGTACATTCCGGCAACTCCTATTTTAATACCGCATCGATCGTCTGGCGTTCCCATGTACATGTACCAATCTTTTGGATCTTTGTGGAAAACTCCCCAAACGGCTCTACCTCCTTCTCCAATTCCCGAAATGAAATTTCCTGGTGTATTAATGTACACATCGGTAGTGGCATGCATCGATTTATTTTCAAAATCAAATTCGATAGCTGCTGCCATTTTTATTCCTACTGCAGCAGATAAATCGCCTGGTATTGACTCTTTTGCTGCTGGAATATATTTACTGGCAAAAGAACCTTTAAGGTCATTTTCTGTTATTCCTAAAAAGCTTTTCTTGGCTGTAACATTTGAAGCTACTTTACCCATTAAATCGGTAACATTTTTAAGTCCTGGAATTTTGGCCATAACATTGGCTTTACCAAAAATAGCTAATCTGTTTATTCCTCCATTTGAGTTAAATGCAATTTCAAAACCAGCTTCACCATCGCAAACAGATTCTGTACCAATAGAAAAATAAATTAAAGCTTTAAGTCCTAAACTTATCTTTTCATCTGGAGTATAGCTCAATCCTGATAGCGAAAAATCTGCAATGGACAGATCCTGATTTCTTCGCATTTTATAATAGGCTCCGCCGCCAAAACCATTAATCATAAATGGCGAAGGCACAGGTGGCCATTTTACAGCAGAATCAAAGTACCAATACCTAAAAGTAGATCGCCCAAAAATAGCTTTTGCCTGAACATTTACAACACCAACAACATCAACCATCAAGTCAGCATTAAATCCGTTACCATATACAGGGTCATTTTCCATTAGGATAAGACCACCTTTAATAATTAATCCACTAAACTTGCAATCTATGTTTATGGCCGAAAGATCCAGACCGTCATATCGGCTTTTTTGCCTATACCCATCATCGTACATCTTACCTTTTATTCCAATTCTAGCTGTAGCTCCTGCTCCAATGCTTTCCATTAAATTAATTCCTAAATCAAAATCAATTCTGGAATCATCTCCATTAATGGCTACATTAATGTTTCCGATAGAAACAGGAAAATTAGCAAAACCAACAGTGCCTTTGTACCCCATATTTCTAACCGAAATAATAGGCGAAACAGTCTGCAATTGAAGGTTTTCAAACGAAATTCCTTTAAAGTCTACCATTTTCTTGCCTTCGACATCTTTATCGTCAGTTGCTCCTTTATTGGTTCCAAAAGAAACCGAACCGTTTAGATTGGCTTTAGGCAAAAATCGTCCGTTGACTAATTTTAACTCGACAGAACTATTGGGCAACAATAATGCTTTGGCTTTCCAGATATCAAAAGCTATAGAATCCTTGGTAATAACAACTAATTGTTGTTCTTCCATAGAAATAAATCCGTTGTATTCTAAACCAGCTCTATTGGTCTGTTTTGGTTTAGCAGAATCGGTTCCTGTATTGGTTGCTGGAGTTGTAGCCGTTTCTTTTTTCTCTGGTGCAGCTTTGCTAATTGGTAAAAGAATCTGTCCTTTTAAATTTGCTTTTACAAAAGTATTAGCGGCAATAGTTACATCTATATGGTCTAAAGAATAGGCCCATGATTTTTCTTGACTGGTGATTCCTCGATCTAAAGGAAAAACATTGTCTGCATAAAAAGTTCCCGAAACTCCAAATTTATCGATAATAAGATTTTGCGCACCTACATGAAGCCTTTCTTTACTTGAAGCAGTATCTGTAGTTTGAAATTCTTTTGGCAGACCTACATCAAAAGTCTGGACAAAAACCCCTTTCCATGATTCCTGACTTGGAACCAAAAGCGAGTTTTTTGCATAATATTCTGGAAAAACAACTACAGGATCATTTTTTAAATCACTTAAATCTAAAACAGCATTGTTTACCAAAAATTGAAAATTGCCATCAAAATCTTTTCCGTTTCGTTTGTCTTTTAAAACGAATGGTTGCAAACTTACATTCAACAAAATATCATTCCAACTTCCTGCTGTAAAACTAAATTCTCCTCGAACTCTATTTGGTATTGGAACAGTTTTTCCGTTATAATATGTTTTAGGAATTGTTGTTTTTGCTTCATCAACTGTTTTTGTCAACGGATCAATTGGCAGAATTAAATCTCTAGAAAACTCAACTGCCCCAGAAATTTTCATTTCTTTAAAACCATCACAATCTATCTTTACATAAGTCAGATCATTTACGTTTCCTGTCGCCATATCGAAACCTCCATAGAGAGAAACTTGCCATTTATCCTCATTAAACGGAATGTCAACATTACCCAACAATACCAATTTGGCTTCACCCATAATACCTCCCTGATGCGATAATTTTACATTATCTGCACCAAAGAAAAGCTGCATGGGCTGTCCAGTTTTTTTATCTTTCTGCGGAATATCAACTCTACAGAAAACAGTCAAAGTTGTATACTCTGGCGTAAAAGTGGCCTTTGTAACTCCAATAGAATATTGAATGTTATTTACTGTATTACGAATACCAATAGGCAGTTCTACCAAATCTTGATTTGAAAATTTATCTACCCAACGGTCAGCGGCTTCAATCTTTTGTATTGAACTTGAAGCAGCGCTTAATTCTTTTGGAGGTGCAATCTCCTGTCCATAAGAAAAAACAACCGAAAGCATGATAAGCAGTGCCGCAAAATGTATTTTGTATTTTTTTTTCATAAGCAAATCATTCTGTTTTTTTGAAAAATAAAGCATACCAACTTCTTTTATATTTTGACTCTTTCGAACTATAAAGAGTTTTTTTTCTATTAATTATTCTTTATAAACTTAAAATCGACTTCATCATCTTTAACATTTTTAAGTGCTAAATCATGATAGAATGGAATTAATTTGATTTTTATTTCTTCGATTATAGCTGCCTCTGTTTTTTTCTCTTTCATCATTTTAAAGAAATCCCCAAGTTCTTCTTTATTAAAAGCAGAAAGATTTTCATTTTGATGAATTTGATCTACAGGTGTATTTGAAAGTATTCCCATCTCATTATACATCCATCGATGAACTAGTAAAGGCTGTAACTTTTTATTTTTTCGATCTACGAGTTTCAAATACGAATTGTAACTCACTTTATCTGTTACATCTTTTGCATCTACACCGTGCATTTTATGTTTATTAACTCTTCCTAAAGCCATAACATAGTCATTCTCGTATCCTTCGTCTTTACGAACCATTTCTTCTCTCAAACTTTTTACAGTTTCATGAATATAATTGTCGTATTTATTTAAGATGTCATTATTTAAATCGTACGCCTTTAAATAATTTAAAGCTTTTTCTTTGAAGCTATCATCATCGGGAGTCAAAGTAGTTAGCGTTAATAGATGCTGTAACTCCTCTGAATCTTCTTTAGGCATCGGACGAAGTGCTGACTGCATATCCTGTAGTTGCTTGATAATTTCGTCTCTTGTTCCTTCGTATGTTTTATCTTTGTAATTTATTTTTAGAATAGGATTTAAAACCTCTTCTTTTTCTTTTTTAGGCTCTTTTTTGGCTGGCAGTTTTATTTTATCTAATGAACAAGTATAATTTAAAGTAGCTGTTAAATCGTTGAATTTCTCGGTATTGGTACTGCTTCTAAACATTGAAATGACATTTAAACCAAAATTATGTCTCTGATACATTACATAACTATTATTAAACTTAATTCCAAAAACAGAACTTGAATTCATATTGCCTTGCGAATTATTGTAAAGGAAGCCAAGATTGGTATTCAGCTTGTCTTTAAATAGTTTTTTAGAAGCTCCAACTGAAGCACCCAAAGAAGAATTGTTATTTCTGCTTACTTCATTTTTAGTATAATTAAGCGAACTATTTAAGGAAACTTTAGTGGTAAGAAAACTAACCGTATGCGCCAAATTATAATTTTGAACCGTGCTTGCTTGACCTTTTCTGATTACACCTCCTTGTTCATTAGCTTGTCCTGCAATACTATAATTGAAGTTTAAATTTTGATTTCTTTTTTTTCCGAAAGCATACGACATATTTACATTGGCATTTTGAGACAATTGTCTGTAGTCTAACGTATCTGCTTGCACAACATTTGGATTGTTTATAAGCTCAAACTGATCTAACTTTTTATTGGTATAAGTAGAAAAATTAGAATAGCTTCCCGTAATGTTGATTTGATCTGTAACTCTGTAATTCATGTTAATAGATCCAACGACACGCTTTGTATCTTGTTTTTTGACTTTATCTAAATCATCCTTTTGAAATCCTAAACTGGTAGAAACTGTAATTTTATCATGATAAAAAGGTCTTGCAAAACGCAACGCAATGTTTTCCAAGTCATTATTAAAATATAATGCACCAAGCGTATTATAATTTGGGTCAATACGCTCATAGGTTAATCCAACAGTACTTTTTTGAATATTGTAATCAAAATTAACATTGAAGGCGTTCATGTAGCTTGTACTTTCTTTGCCAGAAAATATCTTATCTCGAAAACCTCCGCCAGAAATACTTTCACTTCTTGTATCATCTGTTAGTACAGACAAAGCATACTCTACATTAAGATTTAAGTTTTTTACCAAAGAAGTACTAAAAATCAAACTGTTTACAAAGTTTTCTTTTGGCGTAACTCCATTATCATTTACCATGTTTAATGAACTCGCATCGTCTTTAGCATAAAAACCAATCCACCCTAATTTATATTGCGGTTTCTCAAAACCTACTTTTGCTCCATAACCAAAACGCTGATATATCGGAACTCCGCCAGAAGCATTTTCTGCTGAAACTGCTTTAAGAAGCTGTCCTCCCATCAAAGATATTTTAAAGGGACTATTTGGCGTCAACTCTAATCCGACTCCTTTAAACGGATAACCGCTTAATGTGTAAGGAGAAAATGTCATACTTACATTTCCAATATATGCTTTTACCCATTTGTACTTAGGCATAATACTTAATCTATTAAAATCAAATGGAGCAGTATATCCTAAATTATTTCCTTGGTTGGTAAAACTATAAAATAACGGAACACTAAAATTAAAAGCACTAATGTTCAAACTTCCTGAAAAGAGATACGTGAAAGGTTCACGTGAATTTTCCATATTAGAATTGTAGTACATCATATTGGCATTAATATTACCTGTTACCTTAAAATTAGGTTTATAAAAATTCTGCAAATCTATATCCTGTGCATATCCTTTCCTGCAAAAACAACAGGCCAAAACGATACATAACCAAAACAAGATTTTATTATTTATTATCTTCATTTACTGGTTATTGTTTTTGGACTTTGATATCGCATAAAATGTAAGAACTTGTACCGTTCTTTACCATTTCTTTAATTTTAATGGCGCCTTTTCTGCCGTCTTGTGTCTTAAATAAAATAATTTTCGGATAGGTAAAACCAAATTCCTGTGCTCCTCCAGCGGTGTAACTTATATTTAATGCTTTTATAGGCGTATCATTTTCCATACTATCAAACTGCGCTTCGGTAAAATTTAAACCGCAATTGCACAAGTTTTGTGAGTTTACAAAAATGGTGCTTTGCGCATTTTTTAATGCTAAAAACCCGTAGTTATTGGCCTGATCTGGAGAGATAAATCTATTGTATGTAAAATTGCTGTTTAACCCTTGAAATACAATATCTATTAAAGCACTATTCTCATTGTTAATTTCGTTTGCTTTGTAAACTTCGCGTGTTACTGTAGAAAACATTGCACCAATGTTGTTGCCATTATGTGCTGTGTTAATTCCTAATTTTATATTGGTAAATGTGCGAAGGTTTGTGTCTGGTAACACTTTAATTGTCGATTTGAAAACTTGGCTTGTTTTGTCGTTAGACGCTTCCAAAATAACTTCATGAGTTCCTGAACTTGCAAAAACAACTGTTGGATTTTCTTCTGTAGAGACCGCTGGGTTTCCGCCTTCAAATGTCCATTTATAGCTTGTTGCACTGACTGATTTGTTTGTGAAATCAATTGTTACAGGAGCTTCATAATCATCATCTTCAAATTTTGGTTCATAGGTAAACAGACTCACCAAATATGGATTTACTGTAATAGTCTTAGTCTGCTTATCAGATTCAAAGCCATTCGATACCGTCAAAGTTATGGTATGTTCTCCTGGAGTTGTAAATATTACGTTTGGAGGTGTTTTTCCTGTAAAAGAAGCTGGCGAACCGTCCTGAAATTCCCATTTAAAAGTTAATCCTTCTCCAATAGTTGAATTCTTTAGAATTACCTCAACAGGAGAATAATTGCTTTTTACAATTTCATGAGTAAATTCAATATTGATTCCGTCTTTTATTTCAACAGTTTTAGTGAATTCTTGACTCTCTCCGTCTACATTTTTTGCTATTAATTTAATGGTATAAGTTCCCTGCTTGCTGTATAAAATCTCGCCAGGATTTTTAGAATTTGAAACAGAAGGATTCCCTCCTTCAAATGTCCATTCATACGTATCTGCACCCGTTACTTTATTATCAATTTTAATAATAACGGGTATAGATTCATCCTGATCGACATAAGAAGTGGTAAACTCACCTTCTATGGCTATAGCAGTCTCTTGATAACAAGAAGTAATAACAAAAAATAAGAATAAGAGTAAAGTTTTTTTCATTCAGTGCATTTTAAAACACTGCAGTTATTAAAAAACCGCAGTGCTTTTTATTGTATAATTTGAATTTCTATCCCTTAAAAATTACAAGTAACGTTTGATGATTTTATCTGTAGCTAAAGCCCAAACAATATTATTTTTGTAAGCAATTGATTTTATAAGCTGTCCATGTGTATAATCAAGAGTCCATGTCACACCGCCATCTACTGTTTTGTAGATTTTATTTTCTAAAACAGCCCAGCCTGTATTACCGTCTTTAAAAGTGAATTTTGTAAATTTTTCTCCTGTATAAACTTTAGCCCAAGTATCGCCACCATCTGTAGTTTTATAAAAGGTGCTAGAAGTTGCTCCATTAATTAAAAGAAAACCGTTTGCTTTATCAGCGAAAGATATTTCATTAACAGACGAATTTGCTTCATTCTCCAAATAGTGTTCTTTCCAACCATCTGTTTCATTATTTTTAAACAAAACAAATGGGTATCTTACTGTTTTTATCGTTTTTTGTCCAGCTACCCAGATATGATTGTTATCAATTTCTATAGATTTATTGACAGATCCTCTATCATAACCTTCATCGTTTAAATGTGCATTATAGACTTGTGTAAAGTCAACTCCGTTAGAAGTTGTGAAAACATCTCCAAATTGCGTAACAATAGTTCCATTTGTCATATTATCGTCTACATATAAACAATATGAAGTCTGCACATCTTTTACTTCACCAAAATTTGCAAATGTGTCAATTCCTAAATAACCTCCTTTAGCAATTTTTGAAATTCCAAAACCTGTGTGAGACCACCCTTCATCATTCTTAGTAGCATAGAATCCAGCACTAAAACCATTAACTGCCCATTGATTCCAAGTAACTCCACCATCTAATGTTCTATAAACACGAGCCCCAGTTATATCTGAGTTTAGATACATTACTTTATCATTAATAACCATAATGCGTGGTATTCCACCATCCTCTTTTAGCGTATTCTCTTGCGTTACCCAACTTGTCAGTGAAGGAGCTGGAAGAATAGCAACATTTCCGTTATAACCATTCGCAATCTCATTATAGATCTCTTTACCTAAGATTGTTATAATAATCTGTGGTAGTATTTTTTCGGTTTGTGGCAAAACGAATTTAATTTCGGTAGCTGAAGTCGAAACAATTGTTGCTGCCAATCCATCAAAAGTTATTTTGATGTCACTTATTTTGTCTGGAAAATTTTCTCCAGTTATTGTAATTGTTTCACCTACTTCACCAGCGTTTTTAGAATACGCCGTTAATTTTGGTGTTTTTACCACCACTTCTGGCTGTTCTGGTGTTGAATCATTTGAATCTGAACTACAACCATTTAACACCAATAAGAATTGTAATAATGTAATTGCTAAAATTTTGTTTTTCATTATTTTACCTATTTCTATAATTATTTAGCTGTATTATATCTGCTACCTAAAGTATAACCATTACCAACCAATGCTCTTACAACATTCATTGCTGTAATATCTTGGCTCATTTTGTAACCTACTGGATTTCCTCTATTTTCGAAAGCTGCTTTAAAGACTTTTCCGTTAAATGTAATTACCTCTTGATTTAACAACTTTTCATATCCGCTAAAAGTTCCGCCTCTGGCGAACCATGTACCAATTAAATTATTATCAAGATCTATAACCTCATACTTTAAATCTCCGTTTGGAGAAGGTGAAGTCACTTTTATAAACCCAATTCTTTTATCGTCTATATTCTCATTTTGTGCTTTAATGCTAAAAATAGTACCATAATCATCAATCGCTAACTGATACGTATCTGCAATTTTATTAGCATTATCTATTTCTCCTTGAACTCCCAAGCGCTTCGCCGCTATACCTGCCGATGTCCCATTAATAAAACTTTCGATTACTTCTTTGTTTAAGCCTTCTACTCCTATCATATCTCTGTCTAATAATTCATAGACAATACTGCGATCGTAATTGAAGGCACTGAATTTTCTGCTTTTGTTCTTAAATTCTAATTCATTTGATTTTCCCGTCGTTTCATCTTTAATTTCAATCCATGGCAATACCAAAGATTCTTCGTTTGGAGCTTTCTTTAATTCTGCCGTTATGGAATAATTTTTATCTACACTGAAAATTGTAAACAACGGCTTTTTGCCCTCTACAAATCCTATTGTTTTATCGTCTAATTTTATTTCTCCTTTGTCAATTTTTAATTTTTGTGCAAAACTGCAAAGGCTAATTAGCATTACTATTAGGGTTAAATAATATTTTTTCATGTGTAAATTTTTATTTTTTTCAAAATCATATTGTGTTCAGGAACAAAATGCTAATGGGGAAACTTTTAATCAATAGCTTATTATTGATAAAACAAATTCCATTTTAATTAGTATTAGTTATTCTTCTAGCTATTACCAACTATGCGAGCTCTACCGACTTTGTGCTCTTTTCAACCTCCTACAAAACTGTGTTTTTTTATTTCAGTGAAAATTTATAATTCATATTTTCTCTTCTTTAAATTAATAATCTTACTTCCATAAAAACTAGGCTTTTAATACATAAACATTGTTGTTTTCTGTTTTTACATAAAGAATATTATCATTTACAATAATCTGATTTATAGAAACTCCTTCAGGTTCGTTTAACTCTTCAAAAAAGACTATTTCTTTTGTCAATATATCAAAAGATCCAATTTTTGGAGATTTTCTTTTTTCTTCTTCATAAGAATATATATTATCAACAAAATATAATTTATTGTTATCTATACATTGAACCGCGGTACCTACAGCATGCATTTCTTCTGAAAAATGAAAGTTGCCCTTTTCTAACTTGCCATTATTAACATCCACAATCTCATATCTCTTTATTATTTCTTTATTCTGATTTGATCCCTGTATCGAAACAAATTGTCCCTTTTCATAATCAAAACTTGCTCCATAATGCTCAACGAGAATTTTGTAAATTATATCACCTGTTTTGATATCTAAAACATTAATCCAAAATTTAGAATCGTATAACTCTTTAGCATTTTCTTTGGTGTAAAATAGTATCCTTTCTTCATGTTTAATAATTTCTCCAACTATCTCTTCATCAGTTGTACATTGAAATTCGAAGAAATCTTTATCATTCAATAAACTAGATAATCTAAACGATTCTCTATTTCTCCTGTTTTTAAATCTATAGCTATAATTTGAGTTTAGAAATTTCCCGAAAAAAGACTCACTTATGCCTTTTGACTTATTATTTAGATATAAATTAAAAAATTCATCTTCATTTTCATTCTCAAACCAAATAGCATAATCGTTTACATTAAAAATAGAAATACCAGTTGCTTTACTATATTTTATAAAGTTTAAAACTGAAAAGTCACTATTAAGTATATTAATTTCTTCTTTTCTTATAGTAAAAATATAATCGTTACTATAAAAACATCTTATTACTTCATTCTCGTAATAAAACTCTTTTTCAGTAACTAAATTAATTAGACTATCTTTTTTCTGTATAACAATATTGGAATCTATTTTCCACAAATCGCTTTTTACATTATCTATCTTACTAATAATTTTCATATCTATTTCAATTTAAAGATTTCATCGAAATCATCTTTTATATATTTTCTAAGTTTTGAAACAGTTGGATTTTCCACATCTTTCAAGAATTTTTTTGCCATATCATCAGTTAATTCAATTGCATCAATTGACTTCTTCAAATTACTCTCAAAATTTGGAGGGTTTTTACCTGCATCAAATAACCATTGTAATTGTTTTAAATCAACAATATCTCCATTACTTAAATCACCTAAAAATTGTTTTGCAAAATCAGTTGGTGGAACTTTACTGTAAGATTTGAATTCAAAATATTTTGCTGTCTTATTTCCAACTTCGCCTACTATTGCATCATATCTACGAGTGTTTCCTAATGCGCTTATTTCGAAATTAGTTTTCGAAGGTATAAAAACTTTATCGCCTTCTTTTCGTAAAACAGCAATTACCCAATTGGCTCCGTCAGCTCCAGCTCCATTAAACCAATGAGCTTTTAATCCTGAAACTATAGTACTAAAACCATCTTGATTTTTATATAAGGCAAAATTATCCAAATCGTCTAAGAAATTGGTTAAATCTGTTGCTCTTCTTCCTAAACCTTTATTAACAGTAAGAATAGTTGTTAGATCATCAGCACTAACATGCCCTTTAGCTAATAAAACTTCAACCTTCTCAATATGAACAGTAAGTTTTCTTAAGCTTGGATAAGCTTCTAAAACAAGCCATTCTTTACTAAAATCTTTCCCTTCTCTAATTAAAGCTTGTAAATCTGCACTTTGAGTTATATCGTTGACAAAAACTTTTAATTTAGCAATATCATCCTTAAAAGGAGCCTTTTCAAGTATGTTTGTTAATTTGTTAGTATTGTCAAGCGAATTACCTATTTTATCTAAAACATTCTTTATTTCTTCTTCCGTTAAACCTAACTCTTTTAAACGAGCTAAAAGGGTTTCGCTTGCTTCTTCAATAAGTTCACTAACACTTTTTCTTAATTTATCTTCATTCTCATTTAATAATACTTTTGTCTTTTTTCCATTTTCAACTATTTCAGCAATAATATTTCCATCCATATCAGCTGGAGATATTATTGTTAATTGATTACCAAAATCTTGTTGAGTCTTTTTAAGAAGTTCGTTAGCTTTTTTGACCGCACTCTCAACATTCTCAGTTAAATCGATGATAATAGGAAAAACGGTACAATAAGGAACTCCATTTTTTACAATTTTAAATCCAGGTATAATAAAAGCCTTGGTAACAGCATAACTAAATTTAAGAACGGTGCCAGAAGTTTTTACGGTTACTTTTATGAATTTTCCAGCAGCCCTCATTATCAGGTTTATGGCGTCTAAAGACTCCATTACTTGAGAAATTTGCGCAAGTTTACCAGCTTTTGTAAATGATGCCGCAATAGTTATAATATTAGCCAGATCATAACCAACAGTTTCAGCAATTTGGCATGCTTGACCCGTATGTGATTTTTTTATTAACGACCAAATACAGACCTCTTCCTCTGTAGTTGCTGTACAAAAAATACCAAGTTTTTTTAATCCTTCCCACATTTCTCCCGCTCGCTCACCACCATCAATAATATTAGTAACAATAGCTGCCATTTCTGCAAGACCTTTTACTTGATCTACAAAGCCATTCCACATACCACATTTAAATGCAAAGTAGATATGATTCATAGTTACCTCTTTTGAATTTGTGATATTTATATTCCATGCTGCCAGAGCTTGATCATTAATTAAAAGGCTCCAAGCAAAAGGGTCGACTAAACTTAAATAAAATAAAACAGGATTATAATCTTTTGTAATTTCAGGATTAAAAAATCTTTCTGGTATTTTAACTTTTGTAACAATACTTGCTACGCCATCCAAAATTGCTGTAAGAGGGTTAAAATATTTGTAAGTACCATCAAATTTAGGAATAACTTCACTTAGAAGAGCCAAAAATTTATTTACATCTTTATTCCCACTGCCACTAACACTATTTCCAAGAATAGTTTTTACTGTTGCTTTTCCAGATGAATCAAAATCAACCCAAAGTGCTATCTGTGAACCTGATAAACTTGCTAAGTAATCTGTCACTTCTTTTTTCTTTGACGGAAGAGTTTGTGAGTCAGTAATAAATATTTTTGTAACTAAACCTGATGTATCATTAATATTCTGTATTTGAGCAAAAACTTTTAATTTTTCGTTCGCAGAAATAACTCCCGAATAATCATACAAATGAGACTCGGAAGCATTTACTTCTACAAGGTCTTCTTTATACCCTTTATTTGCAATTTTTCCTAAACCAACTAAATAATCTTTATAACTTATGTCTGCAATGTTATCATCATTTTCTTCTCCCGGTTTAGTAGAACAACCTGTTGATGATATTGTTTCAACTAGACCATTATTACCTTCATATGATAACTTAGTAATATTCCCATCAAAGAAGCTTGTTGCACTTATTTGTTGAGCACTAAGTTGCATTTCCTGTTTTAAAATACGGTATTCTTTTTTCTGATTATCAATAGAAAGCATATTGATAATATACACTGCATATTTCCCAGCAGAATTATACTTGAAATTTGAATCCGAATATGAAATTAATTGTCCTTTAGCCTTAATCCAATTCTCGGCTGTCGCTTTAAAATAACCTTTAAACGATGTCTCAGTAACTCCTTTATTTGGATTTAAAGTACTGTGCCAGTAAATACCATCCGGAGTTTTAAATGAATATAATGCACCATTATTAATACTTTGTGGCTGATCACAAGTAAAGATAATCTCTGTACCTTTTGGCAGTTTTATCAATTTGTTTGCAGGAGTTAAGAAGTAACCGTCTTCTTTAAGTACAAATTCCTTATCCACTTTTTCACCACTACTCTGACTCTGAAATGCATACAATTTAAATGCAGGATCATTAATCTGTTTCCAATCCATATGATTTAAAACAGTTCCTGAGCTATAATCCATTAAGAAATCAGTACTTCCTTCTACAGTTTTATATTTCTCAAAAGGATGTTCTAGTTTAAAGATTCCGTGCCCTAGCTCATGAGCCGTTGTATTTAGGTTTTCCTGACTATTAGCCTTTGTAAATACATATCCAAATTGACCATTCAAACGCATGTAACCTTCTTGTCCTGTACTTGAAGTTTTATTGGTTACGAATAGAACATAACTACCGCTACCTCCTTTATAAAGTGCATTTATAGCTTGTTGCTGTGTACTGTAAGTAGATGTAATAGTATTCTTTTCTGTCTGAATTACACTTACATCTTTTGAAACAACATCATCAAAATCTTTTAATTTTGCCTCTTTCTTAAAGTTAATTTTAACTCCAATTTTACTGTAAATCTCCTGAGTTTTAGCAACAATTTCATTAAGCCTATTTTCAGAATTATCATAAGTAGGAACAAGTGCAACATTAACATCTTTAGACGAGATATGTACTAGCATAAAGGCACCAATAACCTGCCATTTTTTGCCTTGCTTTACAGTAGCTAATATTTCTTCTTCGGCATAACTTAAATTTCCTTTTACAGTAAGAACAAATACATTATCAGTTCTTTTAAAGTCAATTTTTGCTCCGTTTTGGGTTTTAAAAACTATACTGTCTAATTTTATGTTAGAATCTGTAAGTTTTACTGTCGCTATAACCGTATCTGAATCGCCATTTAAAACTGCTTTATATGGCAATACATTATCACCAGCCTTTGCGTACATTTTCTTTAAAGCAGCAGATGCATTATCTGGCATTACGTCAAAAGCATATTTGCTTCCGTTTCCAGAAAAAGCAATCGAAATACCTTTTGCCGTAAATCCTGTAGCTTGACCACTTTTATCTACACCATCTGTATTTTCTGGTAATGGTTTTCCGCCTTCGGCAACTGCAACACCTTGATTGCTTCCATTTCCTTCGCTGTCTACGGTATACACTTTTGGAGGAACTATAACTTTTCCATCCTTATCTACAACTCCGCTATCAGTAATTACGGTATCTTTTCCTCCTGGAATAGTGATTTGCTCGCCATTTTCACCATTTACAACTATATCGCCATTGGCATTGATGACGATATCTTTAATTATAAAAGGAACTTTCTCTTCAATTTGCCCACCTTTTCCTTCTCCAGTAAAATCTTCTACATCAGTGACATTTTTCCAATCTGGATTATAACTGGTCTCAACAACCCCGCTTATTAATTGATAATCGGTATTTATTACGATATCCTTAAACTCTACTGCAATTTTAGTATCGGCTAAATAAGGGACAATTATGTAACCACGTCCTGAATATGGGCTGTTTTTTCCTTGCAGTTCTAAAATTGTAACAGGGAAATCGCCGGCCTTGAAAGTTTCGCTTTGAATTAAATTGGTAAGCGGTTTTTGATTCTGGATATTGATTTGCGGTACAATACCACAATTGTATGCAGGAACTCCATTACTTTCAGTTGGTGTTGTAAAAGTACTAGTGTTGGAGTAAGTAAACGACTGAACGCCATCTTCGGCTGGATCACAACTTGATCCAACTCTAAATTCGTAGGTAACTCCTGGCTCTAAATTGGTAATTAAACTCTGCCTATTTAAACTATTTGACGAGAACCATTGTGCATTACGAACATCTTGTTTTTTATATTGTACTTGATATCTTGTGTGTTCTGGAATTCCTTCCCAAGTAATTTTTACACTTTTTGAACTTTGGGCTTCGCTTAATAAAAACGTTGGCGCAGCACAAGACGCGGTGTATTTAAAAGAATATATTTCGCTATATCCATCATTTTTGAAAACAGAATTTTCTGAAAGTCCAGTTGTAGAAATTGCCCTTACTCTCCATGCATAACGCAAACCTGGAGTAAGTATTGGCATACTCAAATTGTACAAAACAGCTGTGCCATACAAAGTTTCTTCATATAAAGTTGGCGACATTTGAAACCCAATTTGAGGATCTAATGTTGGATCTAAAAGCTGTTTTAGCTCAAATTTATAGGATATGTTTGTTGCATTGATCTGACGTGGTGTCCATGTAAATAAAATATTAGGAAACTCTGTCGAAGCAATTTGCTCGTTTTTTTGCGGCGTATTTAATAACGGTGGATCATTTAATATTAAATATAAATTGGCGCAGCTTTTTTGAGATATTTTTTGATTGGTTACAAAATCGTACATCTCAAAACAAAAATTATACATTCCTTCTGGCAACGGATTCGCATATTGCGCTGGAGTCATTCCTTGCAGGTTTTCTAACCTAAAAAGCGATGCAATATCAACATTGGTTAAGGTTTGCAGTTCCCCTCCATTTATATATATCGGCCTTTGTTCTTGTGCATAATCAGACGTTTGGATATTTAGTCCGTTGCCTTGTATGTATAGTTTTAATCGTACTCTTCTTTGCGATATCGAAATATCGGTCGGATTAATCAACAATTGCATCTTTGTATCCATGCTTGTTGCATAATCGGATATTTTGACACTGTACGGACTATTAAAAACTGGTGTTAACTGAACTGGATATAATTGTGCATATCCAACTGCATTAAAAAACAGAAATAGAACAAAGAAATATATGTTATTGAAAAGGTTCTTCATTTTTTAATTGATGATAATTTTTTTAACCAATGTTTGCTGTCCAGTCTCTAGTACGACTATGTAAATACCAGATTGTAATGAGGTATTAAAATCTACCTCATACTTTTTCTTTCCTGATTCCTGTTTTTGAATCATGGTATTTTGTCCTGAAGATGAGAACAGTCTTAAATTTATCGCACTACTGTTTTCTAAATTTACAATTGCTTTAAAATTACCATTGCTTGGATTTGGGGTTACAATAAAATCTATAATAAATTGTGATGCAGTGTCAGTATTTGGTAGCGTTCCGCGCTGTTCTACCATAATGTTTTTGGTGTAAACTGCATAACATTCTCCTTGTGTCTGCTTTAAGCCAATTGAATAAACTCCAGTTGCATCAAATTTTAAAGTGATGTATTTTTCCTTTTGTTCTACAACTTTTACTCCGTCTGGAACAACCCAATCTGTACTTTCTCCAAAAGGATTACTTGTATTAACCAAAATTACTTCTTCGTCTAAATAAGCTTGAGAACTCAATAAAAATTCTGCACTAATTGCTGTTTGGCTTGTCTTAATTACAATTTCGTCTTCGCCAATACATCCTAGAGCGGTAGTTACTTTTACATGATAAGTTCCTGCTTTTGACACATTGATTTTGGCTTCATTTGAAGTGAATCCGTTTGTAGATGTCCAACTGTATTGTGCCTGCGGATCTTTAATTGATGCATCTAAATCTAAACTTTGATCAATGCATAAAGTTCTATCTGGACCAACATTGACAATAACAGGATCTGGGTCTTTTAAAACAAATCTCTTTTTGTAAACGCAACAATCTGGGCAAGTTATAGTAACTTCATAATTTCCAGCAGTAAGGTTATTCAAATCTTTTGTAACTGCACCTGTATTCCATACATAAGAATATGGCAAATTGCCTCCTGTAACATTAAGCGTTATCGATCCGTCATTTCCTTTATAACAAATAGGATCTTTTACTGTTTCTGTAGTAAATATTCCGTTAGGATCTCCAACAAAAATACTTCCTTGAACCACGCATCCTTTTGCATCTTTTACTATTACAAAATAATTGTTTGTTGTAATATTTTCTATTTTATGAGTTGTTTCTCCGTTTGTCCATTCGTATGTATAAGGAGGTGTTCCACCTGTTACATGCGCATCTGCCCAACCATCGTCTCCAGTTGTACAACCCACATCAAACTTAGTAAAAGTCAATTTCAACGGATCTGGTTGTGGAATATACTTCTCAAGGTCTATTTCTTTAACTAAAACATTATTCACATAAGTACCCAGTTTAATTCCGTTGGCATCTTCAATGTTTAACGCATAAGTACCTTCTGAAAGATATTCTGCTGTATCCCCTGTATTATTCCAAATAGTCCAAGAACCATTGGCTTGTTTTTTCTTCCAAGTATAATAATATGGTAATCCGTTATTTTTTCCTCCTGCAAGTTTAATACCTCCCGTTACATGCGCTTTTAAAATACCATCTTGCGATTCATCTCGTTGATTATCTAATGGATTAGCATCTGTTTCATTTCCAAATTCATTACTCACATTACATGAAATAGTACGAATCACTTCAAAAGTAACTTCAAGCGGATCTGGATCGTCTAATTCTGTAACAGAATTGGCTACTATACAACTTGTTTTATTTATTGCTACATTGTAATTAGCATCACGAACTGTTAAACTATAAGTTTCTTCTGGAAGTCCGCTTAAGGTTATTGTATAAATGCCATCACTAAAACTTGTCGTTGTGGTAGTTTGCACTACTCCTTTACTATTTTTCCATTCAAACCAATAAGTATTATCTGCTGCTATTGTTCCGCCTGTTACTTCAACTACAATTTTTCCATTTGTGGCTTTATAAAAACTCGGATTTAAAACTTCAGTATATTTAATAGAAAGTGGTGCATCGGGTCCATCAATAAAAACTTCAGCATACGCAGTACAACCTTTTTTATCTGTTGCGATAACCCAATAATCTCCTTTCTTTAGAACCGTATTTTTGTCCGATTTATATTCATTAGACCATACGTAAGTATAACCTCCGCTTCCTCCTTCTGCAATTGCAGTTGCCCATCCATCGTTACCTCCATAACAAAATGCATCTCCTTTATCAATTTTCACTGATAATACCGGAGGCTGTTCCATTAATTGAATTGAATCTTTTGCGATCCAATTTCCATTTGTATAAGTCCCTAAAATAACATTATTTCTATCTTTAACATTAAGGGCATAATTTCCGTAAGAAAGATTAGAAATGATAGAATCTTGTACAGCTAAATCTTCCCAAGTGCCATTATCTCTTTGTTTTTTCCAAGAGAAATAATAAGGCAATCTGTTATTTGCTGAAGCTTCCAAAGGAGTACCGCCTGTAACGTGAGCCAGCAAAATTCCGTCCTGCGATTCGTCACGCTGTCCATCTTTTGGAGTTGTATCTTTTTTATCTCCATATTCATTTTTCGAGTTACACGAAATATCCCTAACAATTTCAAAAACTACTTTTAAAGGATCTGGCTCTGTTAATTTAAATTTAGATTCTACTACACTACAATTAACTGTCTGGCCAGTTGCTTCATTGTAATTTTTATCTTTGATGGTTAAAAAATAAGAGTCTGCTGGAACATTATCTAAAGTAATGGTATATACACCATTTTCAATTTCGGCAGTTGCATTTTGTACGATCCCTTCTAAATTTTTCCATTCGTAATCATATAGTCTATCTTGATTTTTTGCCGGATCAAATGCTGTTCCTCCTGTAATCTTTGCTACAAGTTTTCCGTCGTTTGCACCTGAAAAAGTAGGGATTTTTATTGTTGAATAATCAATCATTACCTCTTTAAGAGGCTGCTTTATTTCAATACTGTCTTTTACAAAACAACCTTTTATGCGATCGATAACATCAACATAATAAGTTCCGGCAACCAAATCTTTTATTTCGTCTCCTACTACAGCATTTTTGCCTGGTCCGTACCAAGTATAAGTATAGGTAGATTTTCCGTTTTTAATAGATGCTTTAACTCGACCATTGGCGCCTTCAAAACAAGAAACATCTGTTGAGTCAAATACAACCTCCATTGCTTCAGGTTCATCTATAGAAATCTCAACTGCTATTGGAGTTTGCTCTGTTAATGTATAAGTTCCGTGCATTATTCCGTTAGCATCTTCCACATTTATCGAATAAGTTCCTTTAGGACGTTCACTTATTATTGAATCATTTACATTCAAATCCTCCCAAACATCTTTAGAAACCAACTTCTTCCAATGAAAAATATAAGGCAATCCTTTATCGAATACTTTTCCTCCTGAAGCTAAAGCTACTAAACTACCATTTGATGCTAATTCAGTTTTTTTATTCCCTTCCTCACCAAGGTTTGCTGAATTACAAAAAATGTCTTGTTTAACTTTTAACTTTATCGAAATTGGTTCTGGATCATCTAAAATAGCAGCATCTTTTAATGTTAAATCACAGCTAAAATTATCTGTCACTATCAAAGTATATTTTCCCTCAGGAACATTATTTAACCTGATTGTATAAATTCCATCAAAAAAACTTGCCGTTGAATTGGTTGCATCTATAAGATCACCTTTTTCGTTTCTCCATTCATAAGAATATTTATTACCGTTAATTGGAGTCCCTCCTTTTACTGAAGCTATAACAGATCCGTTTTGAGCTCTATAAAAAGTAGGGTGACTAAGAATTATATCACTCGAAAGAGCAAGAGGAGTTTTAGGCTGATCGATTATCTTTGACAATACTTTTTCTTTATCATCTGATGTTTTTGCTATACAGCCAATAGTATCATTAACATCTTTTATTTTTCTAACTTTAACAAAATGTTCTCCAAGACCAAGGTCTCTTATCGTAGTTTTATCTGCATTTAAAAAAGTGATCCACGTAGCTCCACTATCTAGTGAATATTGGTAAATGCCATTCGCAGTTCCTCCTGTAGCTACTACATCAATTGCACCATCTTTTCCTTCAAAACAACTAATATCTTTCTTTTCAATAGAAAAATCTACTGGTGTTGGAGATACAATTGTGAAACTCGTTTGGTGTTCTGGATCCATTACATAGGTATTAGCCTTAAAAGATCCTTGTTGAAAATACCCTAGCAATTTAAGGGTTGTTAACCCTTTGTTTAAACTTCCAACTGTATAGGAATTATCGGCCTCTAACTTTTTCCCGTCAAGAATTCCATCTTTGGTAATGTTAGGAACATCTTCTCCATTCATTCCGTCAAAATCAAGCGATAAAATTTCTCCAGGATCTAAGGGTCTGCTAAAATTTATTTTTACCTTACCATCATTAGTATCAAAACAACTTGTCTCAATAGGCTCTACCGATAAAATATGCGGAGCAGATCTTACATAAAGCAATTCAACAGTACTGCCATATTCATTAGCTCTTAACGTTATTTTTTTACCAACCGCTTCATAAGGCAAAAAATCTTTGCATAATATGTTTAGTGAATTTATGCCTTGGTATTGGACAGGAAGACTTCTCCAAACATCTACCCAAATCGTTATAAAACCTATTTTAATTTGTCTTCTTTCGCCTTCAATATGGTACATCCAATCGAAATATTCCTTTTTAACACCCGAAATTGCTGGTATATTAATTAAACTTTCGGTACCAATTATATTATTAAGAGTATTTGGGTTAGTTAAATTGATTACAGGATAAGTTTGAACTCTAAATGTTCCATAAACATAATAAGCAAAAACACCTGTGACATTGGCATCGTCCCAATCTTTATAGGTAATATCTTGTTTTCTGCTTACTGGAACAGTGACTGCTTTTTCTTGTGTAATCTTACATCCTCCACTTCTTGTTCTCCTTCTGGTATACAAAGAAACACTGGTTGCCAAATTACTTTCGGTATAATCTCTTTCAAAACTACCCGATTTATCTTGCCAAAAATCGCTATCATCTTTTAAAGAACTTAAAGCTCCAATACCATCTAAACTAACTCTTCCTAATCCACCATTATTACAACCATCACCAGTAGCATTTCCCATTTCGGCAGTAATTATTGCATGGTAATTAGCGCTTCCCGATAAATTTACCTGAGCATGCCCTAATCCATAAACCAACAAAATAACAAATAAGTAAAATTTTTTCATAGGCTTAATAAATTACTGTTAGGGTCTCTGCTTTTGCCGGACTATCATTTTCTAGATTTGGAACCAGATGATATTCGTATTCCTTATTAATTTTTAAGTTTTTATCTTCTAAAGTAAAAACAGTGCTGTTTAATTCTTTCCATAAAGTTGGCGGAAGACCTTTTTCATTTTTATAAATGCTAAGACCCAAAACCTTGTTCTTATTTTTGGCATAATCCCAAGAAAGAACTATTTTTCTGTTTTCTCTATCTGCCGTTCCTTGCAAAAATGTAATAACCTTTACTGGCGTAAAATTTAATACACTAACCGTTATAACAGAATGATCTAATGAAGACCAAAGATTGCTTTTATCCTTAGCCAAAATAGCATATTGATAGGTCTTTTTATTCTCTATTCTATCATCTGTAAATTCTTGGATAGTATCGTTTATCTGTTTTATTTCAAGCCATTTTTCCTGTCCTTTTTCTCTTCTTCTCAGGCTATAACTTACAACATCTTCACTATAGCTTCGTATCCACTTTAAGTGCACTTTGCCATCTTTATTGTCATAATCTTTAAAGATTGGCGCTGCCGGCGGAATTTTATCTGGTTTATCTAATACCAAAATATCAGAAGGATCCGAAATATTATAACGCATATCTTCAGCAGCAATTCTATAATAAACTTTGCTATTGGTCATTTTTAAACTCACACTATCTTTATACTCTGTACCGATATAAGATTGATGGTAAATATCTACAAATTCTTCACCTGACGTATTTGCTCTTAAAATTCTGTATCCTCGTAAATCTTTTTCTTGATTAGGTTTCCATTTTAGTCTAACCGTTCCGAGACTATCAATCACACCTTCCAAACCAATTGGTTTAGCTGGCGGTATAGAATCGACAGGCTGAACCAACATGCTTTGCGAGGTTAATCTTTGATTATTTTTTCCGACAACCGAAATCGTGAAATAATTAGATGGATAAAGACTTTCTTTAAAATTGAGTTTTCTTTGAGATGGCGGAATAATTTTTGAAACAACCTTATATGGTCCTTTATCATTATTCGCTAAATTAATTTCGTAACCCTGAATAAAACTTTCCGATTCTTTAGGATAATCCCATTCAAGATTGACTTCATTTGAATTTAAAATAGAATAATCTACCATTCTTGCAGGAGTTACTATAGCTGCAACGCCTTTTGCCGTTATAGGCTTTGTAAATTCTCCTTTTTCTCCAAACGAAGTGACACCATATAATCTATAATGATAGACTTTGTCGTTTACACTAAGTGTATCAACATAATACATGTTTTTAGACGGATTTTCGTCTTTATCATTTAAATTAACGAGTGCCGTATTGGATATTGGAGTATAATTAATTCCATCTGAAGATTTTTCTACCATAAACGAGGTATAAATTCTTTTGAAGGTTTCATAATCCCAAGAAAGAAGTACCTTTCTATCATCTGGAACTGCAATAAAATCTGTTGGAGCAGGAAGAACAGTATAGTCTCTCAAGCCAATCATATAAGAGGATTCTTTTACCTGCGGACTTTCAAAAACCTTTACTTGGTAAGCATATACCTCATTACTCTTTACATTTTTATCTATGTATCCCCAACCTGCTTTTACAGCTCCTTCAAAACTCATATCTGCAGCATATAAAGCAAAAGTATATCGCTGATCAAGCTCGTCGGCCATATTTACTATTTTTGCTAGATCACCTTCTTTTGCACCAGTTACTTCAAAGCTTTCGCCATAAATAGATTGTGCAATTATAGCTGCATTACTATCTTTCTGTACAAAATCGATCCAAGAATCTAATGGTTCGGGAGTTAATGGCTTTTGAGTAAGAAGCGTTTTTTCAGGTTTAGGTAAGACAACGCCATCGCGTAAAACTGTAGTTCTGGTAATTGTAAATCCTTTTTTATTTGCTTTCTGCCATTCGGCTGGAGAGTTAACGGCCCAGCGAATTAAGATTTGATCCTTTTGTGCTCTGGCATTCACCATAACAGCAGCACGTTTAGTCTGCGAATAGGATACGGATATAAACAATAAAAAGAAAAAAATAAACTTATTTGGGGACATAAGATGTAATTATTTCCATGTTAAAAAAAACAAAAGTAGTTTTTTTAATTATTATTTAAATACGGTTTCCCGTACTACAATGTAACAACATGCAAACAAAAAACATGCAACACACTAACACACAGAAACATACACTAAAAACTTACGATTTTTTTCTTATAAATTCAATCAAAAAATATCATTTTTAATATTTTTATAAAATATTTCCTATTAAGAAGACATTTGCTAGTGATAAAAACAAAGCCTTAAAAATTCATTTAATTTGTCTTTCTGTAATTATAAATCGCCAAAGCATTCAATACAATTGCAAAAACAATCAGATACAATAATTCTGTCCCCACTTCTTGTAGGCCACTTCCTTTCAAAACAATAAGGCGAACCACTTTTATAAAATGTGTAACAGGAGTAAATTCAGAAATTATTCTTGCCCAATTTGGCATACTGTCGGTGCTGGTAAAAAAACCGCTCATTAGCATAAAAATCATCATAAAGAAAAAGGCAATAAACATTGCTTGTAACTGCGTATCAGCAAAAGTTGAAATCAGAAGTCCCAAACCTAATAATGCAGTTAAATAAACTCCTGCAAAAAGATATAAAACCAAAAGACTACCAAGCGGAAATATCCCATAGATTAAATACATTACAATAAGGCCAATTGTAAATACAGTCATTCCAACAATCCAAAAAGGAATCAGTTTCCCAAGAATAAATTGCCACTTTTGAATAGGCGTTACATTAATCTGTTCGATTGTACCTATTTCTTTTTCCTTTACAATATTTAGCGCTGTAATAAATCCGCCAATCAAAGTAAGCAGCAATACTAAAATACCAGGAACCATATAATATTTATATTCTGCTCTTGGATTGTACCAATTTGTACTGTTTAAGGTAATTATTGACGGAGAAACTGCGCTTAATTGCTGTGGCAATTTAACCCGAATATCTAAATCATTGCTAAAATCTGCCAATACAACATTTAGGTAAGCATTTCCAATATTTGATTTGGTTCCGTTAATGGCATCTACAGCAATATTAACTTTCTGACTTCCTTCTCTAATTAAGTTTCGTTCAAATCCAGAAGGAATTTCTAGAATCAAGTCAGCATCTGCTCTTTCAATAAATTTCAAGCCTTCTAGATAAGAAGAGGGAGTTCCGACAATATGGAAATATCCCGAAGAACCAATTTTATTAATTAACTTTTGAGAATACGAACTGTGATCGTGGTCTACATAAACAATATTTACACTTTTGACTTCAAAATTGGCCGCCAAAGGCAAAATAATCAGCTGAAAAATCGGAACAAAGAACATCATTGCCAATATTGTTTTGTCTCGAAAGATCTGGCGAAATTCTTTCTGTAATATAAAACGCAGCACTTTCATGACAATCTAATTTTAAATTTTTTCAGAGAAATAGTCAGCAGAAGAATCGTCATTACAACAAGTATTAAAGTTTCTTTCCATATATAAGAAAAACCTAAACCTTTAAGCATAACCGCTTTTACGATGATGTAATAATAGTGTGAAGGAATTAAATGAGAAATAGCTTGAAATATCCAAGGCATATTTTCTAGCGGAAACATAAATCCTGTTAGCAGTAAAGTGGGCAACATCATTCCCATCATCGATATTAGCATCGCTGTTTGTTGCGAAGCCGTTACATTCGAAATCAATAAACCAAGCGAAAGACAAGTAATGATAAATAAAATACTTTCTGCAAAAAGAAGCAGAAAACTTCCTTTTATTTCAACATTGAGCAGATAAACCGAAAGGAAAATAATGATAACAAAATTGATAATGGAAAGCACTAAATACGGAATTGCCTTTGCAATTAGAACCATTATGGGTTTAAAAGGCGAAACGAGCAAAATTTCCATAGTTCCCAGTTCTTTTTCTCGAACAACCGAAACCGAGGTTAAGGCAGTGCTGACAATCATAAAAATTAAAGCAATTACACCTGGAATAAAATTAAGCGAACCGTTCTGTTCTTCATTATAAAGCTGTCTTAACTCAGGCAAAATCTGATAATTGAATCTTGTCGTAGGATTTAATTCTTGCTGGTAATCTCTCACAATTGCATTTAAATAATTCGTTACAATTGTTGCTGTATTTGGGTCTGACGCATCGGCAATTACTTGAATTTTTGCTCCTCCAAGACGCTGCAAATTCGAACCAAAATTTGATGGAAAAATAACCGCACATTTAATGCTTCCATCTTTAAACCTATTTTCAATATCCTTGTAATTCAAAATTGACTTTTCGACATGAAAATAAGAACTTGATCCTATCTTTCTTATAATTTTCTCTGTATGAATGTCATGTGAATTATCCTGAATAGCAATTCCAATATTTTTGACTTCACTGCTTAAAGCAAAACCAAAAAGAACAATTTGTACAACAGGAAGCCCAAAGAGAATCAAAAGCGTTCTCTGATCTCTAAAAACATGATAAAATTCTTTTCGAATAAAAGCCAAAAATCTTTTCATATTAATCTGATGTTCTTTTGGCATTTCTCGCCAATTCATAAAAAACCTCATCCATAGAAGTTGCATCAAAACGTTTTTTTAATGCAGACGGAGAATCTATTGCGGCTACGCGCCCATCAACCATAATGCTTATTCGATCGCAATATTCGGCTTCATCCATATAATGAGTGGTTACAAATACGGTAATTCCGTTGGCTGTGGCTTCATAAATCATTTCCCAAAATTGTCTTCGAGTTATAGGATCGACACCGCCAGTTGGTTCATCCAAAAAAACAATTTTCGGACGATGAAATACTGCAACCGAAAAAGCCAATTTTTGTTTCCAGCCCAAAGGCAATCCGCCAACCAACTTTTTTGCTTCTTTTTCTAAACCTAAAGTCGAAATTAAATCAGTGCTCCTTTCTTTAATTTCAGGTCGAGAAACGCCATATACGCCAGCAAAAAACTCAATATTTTCAAGAATAGTCAGATTATCATACAAAGAAAACTTCTGACTCATATAACCAATATTCTTTTTAATTTTTTCCTGCTGTTTATAAACATCAAATCCTGCTACACTTGCTTCGCCAGAAGACGGATAAGAAAGTCCGCAGAGAATACGCATCGCTGTCGTTTTTCCCGCTCCATTGGCGCCTAGAAAACCAAAAATTTCACCCTCGCTGACTTCAAAACTAATTTTATCAACCGCTTTAAAATCACCAAACTGTTTGGTTAAATCTTTACAAATTATAGCTTTATTTTTCATGCAGGATTACTTTTGATTCTGTTGAATTATCTTGCTCTCGCATCAAACGAATAAAACTGTCCTCGATCGTTGGTTCTATTTCTTTTACTTCTAAATTTTCAGGATTATACTTTTGTGCAATCGATTTGACCATTTCAACATTTGCCTGTTCTGATACTAATGTTAGATGAAGAAATTCTCCAAAGGCATCACAATTTTCAATTTCTTTTTCGACTCTAAGATTTTGCAAAAGCTTATAAATATGATCTGCTTTTACAGCAAAAAGTGTTTTCGGAAAACTTTTTATAATTTGCTTTGGCGTGTCAACCGTCATTATTTTTCCGTTTTGAATAAGAGCAATTCGGTCGCATAATTTTGCCTCATCCATATAAGGAGTTGAAACTACAATGGTAATATCTTGCTTTTTAAGTTTAGCTAGCATATCCCAAAATTCACTTCGAGAAACTACGTCAACACCAGTAGTAGGTTCATCCAAAAATAAAATTTCAGGTTTATGAATTAAAGCACAACACAGAGCCAACTTCTGTTTCATTCCGCCCGAAAGTTTTCCGGCACGTCTATCGTTAAAAGGCTTTATCTGATCGTAGATATCTTTTATCAATTCATAATTTTCTTCAATCGTAGTACCAAAAACAGTCGCAAAAAACTCAATATTTTCTTTTACAGTGAGATCTTGATACAAAGAAAATTTTCCTGGCATATACCCCACTTTATTTCTAATTTCCTGAAACTCCTTAACCACATCATGCCCTTCAACAGAAGCAGTTCCGCCATCGGGTAATAATAATGTGGTTAAAACGCGAAAAATAGAAGTTTTTCCAGCGCCATCTGGACCTATTAATCCAAAAAGCTCTCCTTTCTCCACCTCAAAAGAAACCTCATCTACAGCGACAAAATCGCCATACTTTTTAGTAATATTTTTTAGCGTAACTGAAGCCATATTTCCGTTTTATTTTGACCAAAGAACTTCACCATACATTCCTATTTTCAAGTAACCATCGTTTTTCACTCTTACTTTTATGGCATACACCAAATTGGCTCTTTCATCTTTGGTCGGAATTGTTTTTGGAGAAAATTCAGATTTGTTCGAAATCCAGCTAATAGTTCCTTGATATTCTTTATATTTCTTTTCGCCTTGGTCAATACGTACTTTTACTTCCTGTCCGATTTTAATTTGAGGCAATTGTGTCCCTGTAATATAAGCTCTTAAATCTAGAGTTTCGAGATTCGCAATTTTGTACAATGGTTTTCCAATTACAGCCATTTCATATTGTTCTGCATATTTTGCCAATACTGTTCCTTTTATCGGATTTACAATCACACTTTTGCTCAATTGATCTTGAATTCCTTTTAACTGAACTCCAACTGTATTCCCTTGCTGTGTCAAGTTCTCAGTTGTGGTTTCCAACGAACTTTTCTGTGCGGTTATTTGAGCTTGCAACGCGGCAACTTTAGAATTTGCATCATCAAGTTGCTTTTGCGAAGCTATTCCGCCTTTTACTAATCTTTCTGTTCGATTGCGGTCTAAAATGGCATTATCAAGTTGTTTCTTCAAACTTTCAGTCTGAATTTGTATTTGAGGTTTGCCACTTAAAATCGCTTTTTCATTCTGGCGCAATTGCATTTTACTAATAGCCAATTGTGTACTGTCTATAAAACCAACTTTTTGCCCCGCTTGCAATTGTTGGCCTTCTTCTACATTCAATTGCAAAATCTGGCCATTTGCTTCGGCTGATAAAATCGTTTCGACAGCTTCAAAAGATCCAGAAGCATCAAAATCATTCTCTTTATTATGGCACGAAAACATCAAAATCGTTGGCATAAGAAAATATAAAAGCTTTATCTTTTTCATAATTTATAGAGTTAATTTCCTTTGATTGTTTGATACTCGTATTCTGACATAAGCAATTGAATTTCGTGCATGGCTTTTTCAGCTCGTGCATTTCCTTCTTTCTCAACAGAATTCAACAAATCTATTAGTGGTCCTACGCCAGTATCGTATTTTAACTGATATCCTTCTCGAATTGTCTGGCGCAGTTTTACAATATCATCATCGTCTTTTAAGATTGCTTTTTGCCTTTCGATATCTGCTGTCTTTTGATTCATTTGAAATCGGGTATTAAATAGAAAAGTTTCTTCCTGAACTTCTATTTTTTTCAATTCCTGTTGGGTCAGCTGTTTTTCGTTTGAATTTTTATATAATCCTTTAATATCCCAACCAACACTTAGTCCGGCAACTCCAACAGTCGAAATTTTATTAGCTCCCAAATTAATTCCTGGAGCTAGAACTACGCCTGCGCCCAATAATCCAACTTTTGGCATCAGGCTAACTTTCTGCATATCTGATTGCGCATTTATGAGATTTCGCTGGCTCGCGAAAAGTAATTGCTCTGGACGTTTAATAATGGTATCAATACCGATAGAATTTAAAGGTTTACCCAATTTTTCCTGACTGATATTTTTCCCTATCAAATAAGAAAGCATTGTTTGATAACCTGCTTTAGTGTATTCAAAATCTTTTTTCTGTCGGCTGAGATTCAGCTGTTCGGCTCTCATTTCATCAACATCTGTTTTGTAGGCTAAACCATTTTCATGAAGCTTTTTAACCTTATCAATATTATTGGAAAGAATAGCATTTTGAATTTGCAATTGTTTGAGCTGTTCATCGATAAGCAATACGCCAAAATAAAGCTGATTCACTCTCGATCGAAGATCATAAAGCGAAACTTCTAGTGAGGCTTTATCTGCATTGGATGATGCCTCAATAATCTTTTTCTGCGTTTTGGTCGCTCCCCCATCCCAAATGGTTTGATTTACTTGTCCAAGACCAATAAACTTAAACTTACTATCATTTCCAGAATTTCCTAAAGTTGGAAAATCACCAAAAACATATCCTTCAATAGCTGTAAGACTTATTTGAGGCAAATAAGCTTTATTTGCATTACTCAAAGTATATTCTTTACTTTTTTCAATTAGTTCATATTGTTTGATTAAAGGATAATTTTCAACAGCTAGCTTATAACTTTGATCAATGGTCAAGGTTTGCGCCTGCGCCGTCATAAAGGACAAGATTCCGATATATTTAAAATATAATTTCCTCATCATAAAATAAATTAACTCTAGTTAGTATTAGACCGCTGCAAACATCATAGTAATCCATATCGGGATTTTTTTCTTGCGCTCTTGCATTAAATCGTGAAATTGGGCACTATCCAAATTCCTGCTTCCCATAACAATCGGTTTTGCCACAAATGGAAAAACAACCAATCCTATAAGATTCATCATAAAATGCAACGGGTTTGGTTCTGTTATTTTTTTATTTTGAACAGCTTCTTGAAATTGTTTAATAAAAACAGATTCATTTACAATTTCTTTGATTGGCAATCTTTTTAAAAGTCCCTCTGGGTTATTTCGAACTTCTGTGAGAATAAAAGTTGGAATTTCTGGTTCTGCAGTAATAAAATCAATATATCGTTCGGCAATAACTTTTACTTTTTCTTCTAAAGAAGTTTTTTCATCATTCAAAATCACTTTCATACTGTTTACAAAACCTGATAAGGTTTCTGCCATTATAATCTCAAAAAGTTTAGCCTTGCTTCTAAAATAATAGTTCAGCAAAGCAAGATTCAAGCCTGCTTCTTCAGCAATATCTCTTGTTCTTGTAGCCGCAAAACCTTTTTTATAAAAAACAGTTTTTGCCGCTATTTTAATTTTTTCTTCGGTCGTAGAATCTTTTACTGAAGCATTCATTTTTAATGATTTATATGCAAATGTAAATTATTTTTAAATACGCTAAACACTTTTTTTAATCAAATGATTAAATATTTTGATTAACATCTAAAAAATAAAATTAATGCACACGTTGCCGATTAAAAATGAAACATAAAAAAACACCTAATTATCTGACATAAAACAATTTAAATATTAAAGTTACAATTCAAGTTCTCATCAAAAAAGAATACCTTTACTCTTTATAATTGTTTCCATAATTGCCTTAGACCGATTTAGAAGAAATTTACTTTTTAACTTATTTCTATCGTATTCTCTATGAAAAACAATTTTATCAGAGTCCTAATTTCACTGCTTCCTCTATGTGCGTTAGGGCAAACTCAGAAAAAAGAAATTAACCAACAGCTTCAGACTTGGGTTTCTATAAATACGGTTACCAAATTTGCAGACCATTGGGGTGTGATTGGCGATTTTCATATTAGGCGAAATGATTTTGTTGCCGATCCGAGTTTTTATTTTATAAGAGGAGGTATCAGTTATATTCCAAATTCAAATATTTCTTTAAATTTAGGATATGCACATATGTGGCTGGCACCGTCAAACCCAGACTGGAGTACTTTTGCAGATGAAAACAGAATTTACCAGCAAGCGCAGTTAAATACAAAATTTGGAAATATAAGCATTCTGCAGCGCTTACGGAATGAACAGCGCTGGCAGGAAAAAATAGTTAATGATAAACCCAGCGGAGATTGGCGATTTACCAACAGAATTCGCTATCTGATGAGTTTTACTTTTCGAATTTCCGATAAAAAATCATGGCCACAAATGGTTCTTTCTGATGAGATTCTGCTGCATTTTGGAGAGGAAGTTATTTACAACACTTTTGACCAAAATCGTTTTTTTGTAGGGATTAAAAAAAATATCAATCCAAAATGGAGTTATGATTTTGGCTACATGAATGTATATCAACAAAAATACTCTGGATATCAATACGATATGAATCATACGATAAGATTATTTTTTTATCTAAGTACCAGTATTAGAAAAAAAGCACCTTCAGAGATTGAGAATTCTGGCGATGAATGATGTGTTACAAATACGATTTTTTTTTAGCATTGTTTGCAGGACTCAAAAAACTCAAAAGCCCTTTTCTCTGCATAAGAATACGTAGAATCTCGAAGCGGAAAAGCACAATGTCCGCCATATTTTGGAGTTTCCAGATAAACATAAGCACTATCCTTAGCAATAGATCTCGGATAACATCTTTCTCCCAGAAAAGGATCGTCAAGCGAATTAATAATTAAAACTGGTGTCGTAATATCTTTTAGTGAAAACTCTGGAGAAACACGATGATAATAATCGTCTTTACTTGCAAAACCATGTAATGGCGCAGTAAAATATTGATCTACTTCATCAAAAGAAGTAATTTTATCTATTTGATCTCGGTTGATAAAATCAGGAAATTGAGCCGCTTTGTATTTCAGTTTCTTTTTAATATCAATCGTAAAATTCTTTAGATAAACTCTATTAAAGCCTTGCTTAAGAACTTCTGCACTGGTCGCGATATGTGTTGGAACTGAAATAGAAACTGCCGCTTTTATGCGTTCGTCGATTTTTGTCCAACCCAAATAATTAAGCAATTGAACACCTCCCATCGAATATCCGATTAAATAAATATCTTCAAATCCTTTTCTCAAAACAAACTGAACTACTTCGTCAAGATCATCAACTGCACCGTGATGATACAATCTCGGAAGACGATTCATTTCTCCGCCACAAGTACGATTGTTCCAAGCAAAAACAGAAAAACCTTTCTGCTTAAAATAAGTTGCACAACTATTATTATATGTTCTGCGTGAGTCACCCTCTAAACCATGACATAAAATAACTGCTTTTTTAGGGTTATCAATAATATAATCGATATTGATAAAATCTCCGTCGTTTAATTCCTGCTTCTCTCTTGTATATTCAGGAACTTCAAACTTTTTTATCAGTGCAGCATAAATAGTAGATATATGCCTGTTTCGATTAAGAATAGAAGGAGAATTATATTCTGATTGTTCAATTAATGGCATAACAAAGTGTTTTTTGTGGTACTTATTACAAAGCTAAGAAATCATTCAATATGTAATTTAATTCTTTCTTTTAATTTGTTTTCCTTTTTAATAATTTAACTATATGTAAATTTAAAAAAACAGTAAAGATTCTAAAGAAAACTAATTGTTAAATATGCAAGAACACGGCTCATGAAGCGCCAACTCTGGTCTGAATGTTTACTTTATTTGTATCTTTGTAAAATCGATTTACAAAAAGCAAAATCCCTACAATGTTTGAACTCTTACCAGTAGATCCAAAAACAATATTTCTACTTTACTTCTGGGGCAATTTATTTACTTGCGTCCTTATTTTTAGTTTTTCATTTTCGTATGCCACTAGCGATAATAGAAAAACTTTAAAGTGGTTCGGCTTAGGGAAATTAATACTTACTCTTGCATGGGTATTGGCTCTTTTACGAAATATTATCCCTGATTTTGCTTCTATTAACATTGCCAATTCTATGATTTTAGGCGCTTGTTGCTTTGAAACGTTGGCTATGCTGTCTCTTATTAAAACACATGCAAAAAAACATTATCGTTTTCAGATAGCCATTACCACGGCAACCATATTGCTATTTAATATTTCGACACTTTTTGACGCAACAATGAATACTCGCGTCATTATTGGCGGTATTGGAGTCTTTGCCATTTATTTATTGCCTACAATAACTTATTTTACAGAAAAAGAAAAAAGCTTTTTCAAAACTTTTTATGTCTTGTGTTATATGGGTTTTGAAATTCTAATTGCAATACGGACCGTTCACAGACATTTGTACCCTCAAAATCTTATTATTTCTAACGATACTTTTGATAGTTTATACAGCATTTGTTTATTTCTATTGTCTTTAATTGGAATTGTTGGCTTTTTGCTTTTGGTGAAAGAAAAACAAGATCATAAAATTAAAAAGCTTTTAAATGACAAGAACCAATTCTTCTCTATAATCTCTCATGATTTAAGAGGGCCATTGGGTTCTTCTGTTTCTCTCTCTGAAATTTTACTCGAAAATATCGATCAGTACAGCCGAGAAGAAATCAAAGAAATATCAGAACTGTTGCACGACTCAAATAAAAACATTTATAAGCTGCTTGAAAATCTATTAGAATGGTCTAAGGTTCAAACCGGAATGATTACTTTTCATCCTAAAAACATGCTGTTAAACGCTTTAATTGAGGAAAATATTGAGCTGAGCAGAAATGTCGCTTTAAATAAAAACATCAATATTACATTTGAATCGGCTTATCTTGTTGAGGCAGAATTTGATAAAAATATGATTAGTACTATTTTGAGAAATTTACTTAGCAATGCGATTAAATTTACTGACAAAAACGGCGAGATAAAAGTGAAGCTTATCAAGACAAATCAAAAAGTAGAAATTTCGATTACGGATAATGGAATTGGAGTTCCTGACAGTATAAAAGAAAAGCTTTTTAAAATCAATGGAAAAGTACTGCAAAAAGGAACAGAAAATGAACTAGGAAGCGGACTCGGATTGTTACTCTGTAAAGAGTTTGTAAATATACATCAAGGAAAAATTTGGGTAGAAAGTGAACTTGGTAAAGGAAGTACATTCAAATTTACTCTTCCAATAAAAGTTTTTTAGATTATGAAATTACCATCTCAAAATTCCAAATTATAATTCTCATTAGGAAAGTAAGCTTTGTGTGAATTCTTTACAAAAACCTAAAACAAAAAAAATCCAAACTCCAGTTTTAATTGGAATTTGGATTTTTTAATATTGGAATTTTAGAAAAATTTAGTCTAATACAAAACTTACGCTAACATTTGCTGTAATTTCGATTTCACCAATTGCTAAAGTTTCGTTTGAAGCTCCCATTGAATCTGCTTCTTTCATTCTCATAGCAGCGTACACTGGTTGCGGACGGTAAACTTGAGAATTATCAGAAATTGTAAAAGCTTTACCCACTTTTTGCCCTAAAACAGACACATACTCTTCTGCTTTAGTTTTAGCATCTTTCATAGCTAATTTTCTAGCTTCAGACTCATATTGCGTTAATTTAGATGATTCGAAAGAAACTCTGTCAATTCTATTGATTCCTTGCTGAACCAAACCTTCCATTAACTCGTCGTATTTAGCTAAATCTTTCACTACAATTTCTACAGTTTGTACAGCATTGTAAGAAGTTTTCTTTTTCTCATAATCGTACTGCGGATTAAGAGCTACTTGTTTTGTTTTGAAATCTGCTGTTGGAATATTCATTTTTTTGATGAATTTTAAAACAGCGTCCATCTTTTCGTCGTTTTGTTTTTTAACGTCTTTAGCATTATTCCCTTTTGTTTCAACAGAAGCTGAAATACAAACTTGATCAGGTGCTACTTTTACTTTTCCTTCTCCATTAACATTAATTAGAGGTACTTGTTTGATTTCTTGGCCGTAAGACATAGTCATAAACATGATTGTTAAAAATAATACTAGTTTTTTCATTTTTGTTAAATTTTAATATTTAAAAAAGACATCCCAAAAGTTATGCCACCATTACAATTTTCCCAATTTTGCCATTCCAAAAAGTATTAAAATTGGAATTGCGAGAAGTATAACCATCATTGTGTGGTCTGTAAATAGTGATGGCATTTTAATTAAAGTTATCAAATATCCGCCTATAGCACCTCCAAAGTGTGCTGTATGCCCAATATTATCATTTTTGGCTTTCATTCCATAAATGGAGTACAATAAATACAAAATTCCAAAAATATAAGCTGGCATCGGAATGACAAAAAATATTCCAAGCATCATATCTGGCTGCAGCAATATTGCTGAATACAAAACTCCAGTCACCGCGCCAGAAGCTCCAACAGCTCGATAACTATAATCGTTTTTATGCAATAACATGGTAAGAAGACTTCCGAAGATTAAACTTCCAAAATACACCAAGACAAAAGAAAAATTGCCAAGCCAGTTTAAAACTACAGGAGCAAAAAAATACAAAGTCAGCATATTAAAAATTAAATGCATCATATCTACATGCAAAAATCCTGAAGATAACATTCTGATTTGCTCTCCAGAACGAATGCTTCCTACATGAAATTCGTATTTTCTAAAAAAATAAAGATCATTAAAACCTTTGTAACTAATAACAACGTTCGCAACGATAATCGCTATTAAAATAAAATTCATAAGTACTAATTATTGTGAATTGTAAATATAATCATTCTTAAAGATAAGTTAGCAAGAAAGCAAAATATCAATCGATAATCATTTTTAATTTATCTTTGTAAAAAAAATTTAGATGCAGTTTCTTGTTTATATTTTAGCCTATCCATTGCTTTGGCTTATCTCCATACTTCCGTTTCCTATATTTTATCTATTCTCAGATTTTGTTTACGTTCTGGTATACAGAGTAATCGGCTATCGTAAAAAAGTGGTTCGCGAAAATCTTGCGCTTACTTTACCTCACTTAAGTGATGCTGAAAGAAAAGATATAGAAAAGAAATTCTACAAGCATATGTGTGATATGTTTTTAGAAATGATTAAAACCATGAGCATGTCTCCTGAAGAAATGGAAAGGAGATTTCAGGTTACCAATATTGATTTGGTTCGCTATTATGCTAAAAAAGGAAAAAGCGTAATTCTTGTAGCTTCGCATTATGCTAGTTACGAATGGCTTTTGACTATTAATCCAAAACTTGGATTTCAGGGTGTTGCTGTTTACAAAAGATTAGCCAATCCTTATTTTGATAAATTGGTTCGAAAAATCCGTTCTAAATACAATACAGAAATGATCGAAACCAGAAAAGCAATTCCAACAATGGCGCAACATCAGCGAGATGGAGTTTTAAGTTTATATGGTTTAGCAAGCGATCAATCTCCAAAACTGGATCGAATTTTTCACTCGATGAAATTTATGGGAATTGAAGTTCCAGTTCATACAGGAGCAGAAATGCTAGCAAAAAAATACGATTTAGCTGTCATAATGGTGAAAGTAAAAAAAGTAAAACGAGGATTTTACGAAGCGACTTTTCTTTCTCTTGCTGATGATCCGAAAGAATTTGAAAATTTTGACATCACAGAAATGTATTTAAGAGAAGTAGAAAAACAAATTCTAGAGGCTCCAGAATTTTATTTGTGGACACACAAAAGATGGAAACACCGTATTGAATAATCTAAATATAAAAAGCCTCTTTAGAAATTTCTAAAGAGGCTTTTTTCTATTTAAAAACTGAAATCTTAGATTCCAGCGATCACTTTGATTTCATCAATAATTCTTAGTGCTAATTTATCTGCTGCATCTTGAGAAGGCGCTTCAGTATAAATACGAATAATTGGCTCTGTGTTTGATTTTCTTAAATGAACCCATTCTGTTGCAAAATCAATTTTTACACCATCAATTGTCGAGATATCTTCGTTTTTATATTTCTCAGTCATTTGAGTTAAAATTGCATCAACATCAATTTGCGGTGTCAATTCAATCTTATTTTTGCTCATGTAATACTCTGGATAAGAAGCTCTCAAAGCAGAAACTGGCATTTTTTTGTTTGCTAAATGCGTCAAAAACAAAGCAACTCCTACTAGACTGTCTCTTCCATAGTGCAATTCTGGATAGATAATTCCACCGTTTCCTTCACCACCTATAATAGCGTTGTTTTTCTTCATTAATTCTACCACATTCACCTCTCCTACTGCACTTGCTTCATAACTTCCGCCGTGTGCTTTCGTAACATCTCTTAAAGCACGAGAAGATGACATATTAGAAACAGTATTTCCTGGAGTTTTACTCAAAACGTAATCTGCGCAAGCTACCAAAGTATATTCTTCGCCAAACATTTCTCCGTCTTCGCTAATAAAAGCCAAACGGTCAACATCTGGATCTACTACAATACCAAAATCAGCTTTTTCTTTTACAACAAGCTCAGAAATATCAGTTAAATGTTCTTTTAATGGCTCTGGGTTATGAGGAAAATGTCCGTTTGGTTCGCAGTACAACTCTACTACTTCAACTCCCATTAATTTTAGCAGTTTAGGAATAATAATTCCTCCAGATGAATTTACACCATCAACAACCACTTTAAATTTAGCTTCTTTAACCGCTTCTATATCAACCAATGGCAAGTTTAAAACTTCATCGATATGAATATCCATATAAGCGTCATTTGAAATCACTTCACCTAAACTATCAACATCAGAAAAATCGAAAGCTTCTGCTTCTGCAATTTCAAGAATTTTTGCTCCGTCGGCACCGCTTAAAAATTCTCCTTTTGCGTTTAATAATTTTAAAGCATTCCATTGTTTTGGATTGTGAGATGCTGTTAAAATAATTCCGCCATCTGCTTTTTCTAACGGAACAGCCACTTCAACAGTTGGAGTTGTAGAAAGTCCAAGATCGATAACATCGATCCCAAGACCAATTAAAGTATTCACTACTAAATTATGAATCATTGGTCCAGAAATTCTAGCATCACGGCCAATTACAACAGTCAATTTATCTTTAGCAATATTATTTTTTAAGAAAGTTCCGTACGCCGACGCAAATTTCACTGCATCAACAGGAGTTAGATTATCTCCCACTTTTCCTCCGATCGTTCCACGGATTCCAGAAATAGATTTTATTAAAGTCATTTTTGTGAGTTAGGGTTATTTTTTTACAAATATAAAAAAGTTACTGAGTTACTAAGGCGCTAAGTTTCTAAGATTTTAAATTTAACCTATAAGAAACTACTTATATCTCGCTATTTTTATAACAAAATGATTTAAAAAAGTTTTTATACATTTACTAAAATAACTCAGAATCTTAGAAACTTAGATTCTTAGAAACTTATAAAAAAAATGAATTTCTTAGCCCACATATACCTTTCTGGAGAAAATGATCTGATTAAAATTGGGAATTTTATGGCTGACGGAATTCGCGGAAAACAGTTTGAGCATTTTCCTGAAGATGTACAAAAAGGAATTTTACTGCATCGATTCATAGACACTTATACCGATTCTCACGATATTTTTAGAACTAGCACCAAACGTCTGCATGACAGATATCATCATTATGCCGGCGTAATTGTAGATATTGTTTACGATCATTTTCTAGCCAAAAACTGGGAAAAATATTCGGATGAAAAGTTAGAACTTTTCGTAAAACGATTTTATCATTCCTTACACGATAATTACGAAATCTTAACCGAAAGAACACAAGGTTTAATGCCTTATATGATTGAAAGAAACTGGCTTGTAAGTTATCGTACAACTGAAGGAATTCAGCATATTTTAACTCAAATGGACAGAAGATCTAAAAACATTTCTCAAATGCAGTTTGCTGTTGAAGAGTTGACTGAATTTTACGACGAATTTGAAAAAGAATTCACTCTTTTCTTTGAAGAAATGAGAGCGCAAGCAAAACAAAAACTGCTTACACTCTAGCTCATTTAACCTTATTACACATGAAAAAAATTACACTTTTAATAGCGCTTTTATACCTAAATAGTGCCAATGCGCAAGATGCCGTTTCAAAACCAACCGGATTAGTCGTTACAAAAGCAATGGTAGTTTCTGCTCGCGAAGAAGCTTCAAAAATTGGCGCTGACATTATGAAAAGAGGCGGAAACGCTTTTGATGCCATGGTAGGAACTGAATTAGCTCTTGCAGTTGCTTTTCCTTTTGCAGGAAACATTGGAGGCGGCGGATTTATGGTTTACCGAAAAGCAAATGGCGAAGTTGGTTCTTTAGATTATCGAGAAAAAGCTCCGTTGGCAGCCACAAAAGACATGTTTTTAGATAATGAAGGAAATGTAATAAAAGGAAAAAGTACGCAAACTGCGCTTGCAATTGGCGTTCCGGGAACTATTGCTGGGGTTTTTGCAGTTCATAAAAAATATGGTACCATGCCAATTTCTAAAATCCTAGAACCTGTAATTGCTTTAGCTGAAAGAGGGGTTATCGTTACCAAAAAACAAGAAAAAAGTTTAAAAGATTATCATGAAAGCATTGTAAAAATAAATGGAGAAGATTCTCCCGCATCAAAAACTTACAAAGAAAATGATACTATAAAATATCCAGCACTAGCAAAGACTTTAAAAAGGATTCAGAAAAAAGGAAGAAATGAATTTTATAAAGGCGAAACGGCAAAAATCCTAGTCAATTATCTTAAAGAAAAAGGCGGTATTATTACCATGGCTGATTTAGCAAAGTATGAAGCTATATGGAGAAAGCCACTTCAGTTTACTTACAAGGATTTAAAAATAACTTCGATGGCTCCGCCAAGTAGTGGTGGAATTTGTTTGGCTCAAATTTTAAAAATGCTTGAACCTTATGATTTAGCCAAAATGGGGCACAATTCGCCAGCTGCAATTCAGGTTATTGTTGAAGCAGAAAGAAGAGCATATGCAGACAGAAGCTACTTTTTGGGTGATCCCGATTTTGTAAAAATTCCGATGAAAGAATTATTGGATGAAAACTATCTTCGCGAAAGAATGGCAAGCTTTAATCCAGAAAAGGCGACTTTATCTACTGAAATAAAAGAAGGAAAAGTTAATTATGCTGAAAGTACAGAAACCACACATTATTCAATAGTAGACCAATTTGGAAACGCAATTGCCGCTACAACAACTTTAAATGATGGTTATGGTTCTAAGTACTATTGCGACGATTTAGGTTTCTTTTTGAATAATGAAATGGATGATTTCAGCGCTAAACCTGGATCTCCAAATATGTTTGGTTTAGTTGGAAATGAAGCTAACAGCATTGCACCACAAAAACGTATGTTAAGTTCTATGACACCAACAATTGTAGAGAAAGACGGAAAACTTTTTATGGTAGTAGGAACTCCAGGAGGATCGACAATTATTACTTCTGTTTTACAGACTATTTTAAACGTTTACGAATACAAATTAAGCATGCAAGAAGCAGTTAATGCTCCACGTTTTCATCATCAATGGCTGCCTGATTTAATTACTTTTGAACCAAATACTTTTGAAACTAAAACTATAGACACTCTAAAAGCTAAGCATTACATTATAAACGAAAAACCAACTCCAATTATCGGAAAAGTTGATGCTATTTTGATTTTGCCAGACAATAGATTAGAAGGTGGAGCAGATTTTAGAGGAGATGATGCAGCCTCTGGTTTTTAATTCTTTCTTGATTTTATATTTTTTTAAACAAGATTATAATCTAATTTTGTAAGATCGATAATTTTAAAACAGAATGATAAAAAAATATTTCAGACGACTTGAAAGTATAATTGCTTTGGCTCAATCATTAATGACACCAAAACAATTCCTTTTTTTATCTAGTGTTTTAACAGGAATATCGTGTGCATTTGCAGTAATTGTCCTTAAAACATTCGCACACAGTGTTTTTTCTTTCGCTACATACATTAACGGAATTCTAAAATTGAGTTTCATTAACAGTATTTTGCCTATTATTGGTATATTGCTGACGGTTTTTGTAGTAAAAAAAGTCCTTAACGGAACTATTCAAAAAGGAACTTCACAAATACTTTATGCCGTTGCAAAAAAAGCAAGTATTATACCGAAAAAGCAAATGTATGCCCAGATTATTACCAGTTCGTTAACGGTTGGTTTAGGTGGTTCTGCTGGTTTAGAGAGTCCGATTGTGATAACAGGAGCCGCTTTTGGTTCTAATTTTGCTCAAAACTATAAGCTACAATACAAAGACAGAACTTTATTAATTGGCTGTGGCGTTGCGGCTGGAATTGCGGCTGCATTTAATGCTCCAATTGCTGGGGTGCTTTTTGCGATTGAAGTCTTATTGGTAGATGTTAGTATTTCTGCCTTCACTCCTATTATGATTTCTGCTGCTACAGGCGCTTTGGTTTCTGCGATTGTTTTAGATGAAAGCATTTTATTGAGCTTCAAAAAACAAGAAACGTTCGATTATCACAATATCCCATTTTACGTTATTTTAGGCGTTATTACGGGATTAGTTGCTATTTATTACTCGAGAAATTTCCAAAAAGTAGAACATTATTTTGCCAAACAGCAAATTAATCCATACAAAAAAGCTCTAATCGGTTCATCACTATTGGCGTTGTTAATTTTTATTTTTCCGACATTATTTGGTGAAGGATACGAAAGCATTAAAACATTATCTGATGCAGATCCTGGACTTTTATTAGATAATACTTTGTTTGCCGATTTTAGAAATAATCAATGGGTTCTGCTTTTGTTTGTTGGAGCAACAGCAATGGTTAAAGTTTTTGCTTCTGGATTAACCATTGGTAGCGGTGGAAATGGTGGAAACTTTGCCCCTTCTCTATTTTTAGGATCTTATTTAGGCTATTTCTTTTCTAAATTGGTTACATTGATTGGCTTATCTAAACTTCCTATCAGCAACTTTACAATGGTTGGAATGGCTGGAATTTTGAGTGGCTTATTTCATGCTCCGCTTACAGCTATTTTCTTAATTGCAGAAATCACAGGAGGTTACGGATTAATGATTCCTCTAATGATTGTTTCTTCAATCAGTTTTGCCATTTCTAAACGTTACGAAAAGTATTCGCTTGACGTAAAAGGTTTAGCCAAAAAAGGACATGCCTTTACCAGCAATAAAGATTCTAATATTCTTTCTACTTTAGAAATTGACACTATTATTCAGTGCGATTATCTTACCGTTCATCCAGATGAAAACTTAAGCAAATTAGTCGATTTGATTTCTCACTCCAACCAAGTTGTTTTTGCCGTTGTCAACCATGACAAAGATTTAATTGGAGTTGTACATTTTAATGACATTCGCGAAATTATCTTCAATGCCTATCGTGTAAAATACACCCATATTAGAGATGTTATGAAAGCGCCATTGGCAACAATTTCAACTCTGGATAGTATGGAAATTGTTATGAAGAAGTTCGAAACTTCAAAATCAGCTTTTCTGCCTGTTTTAAGAGATGGAAAATATTATGGTTTTATTTCTAAATCAATAGCGCTTGAAGCTTATAGAACAAAACTTCGTTCTATGACGATAGAATAATTTTCTTTTGGATGCATTAAAGATCATAGATATATTCATACAGAATATATTATATTTGATTTTTCAATTCATATTAGTACAAATAATATATTTCTCAGGATATTTGAGTTGCACCAAACAAAAGCCCAAGAGTAGAATTATTTTTAAACGCCACACCAAAGATGAAAATTAAAGCTATTATTGTTGATGATGAATTGTCTGCAAGAAATCTTATAGAGACACTCTGTAAGCAAATTTATGATGACAAAATCGAAATAGTCGAACAATGCAGTTCTGTTCGCTCAGCTTTAGAATCAATTAAAAAAAAATCTCCAGATCTTGTTTTTCTTGATATTCAAATGCCCGGTGAAAACGGCTTTGATTTACTTTCTTACTTTGACACAATTCCATTTGAAATTATTTTTACAACGGCATATAAAGAGCATGCATTGCAAGCCATTAAAAATAGTGCTTTAGACTATTTAATAAAACCAATTCATATACCAGATTTTAAAACTGCCATTAGTAAACTAGATTTAGCTTTAGAAAAAAAAGATAGTTTAGATAGATATCAACTATTAAAGGAAAATAGAGAAAACCAATCTTCAGGAAAACAACGAATTGCCCTTGCATCAAAAACAGGCTTCGACGTCATTCAACTTAACGAAATTTTATTTTGCAAGTCAGAAGGTCCTTATACCGACATTTATACTAAAGATCATAAATATTGTGCTACAAAGTCCCTTAAAGAAATCTGCGAATTATTAGAATCAGAAAAAAACTTCTTAAAAGTTCACAGAAGTTATTTGATTAATGCTGCACATGTCAAAAAATTTAAATCGGAAGAATTTAAACTACAAATGACTTCTGGTCATGAAATTCAGGTTTCAGACAAAAAATTTACAAAAAACAAGCTTATAGATGCCATCACAAAATAAGCTTAGATTTTGTTCATTTCTTTTTTTCTTTCCAATATTTTTCTTTGGACAATATTTTCCGTCAAAAAATTATACAACAACTGAAGGTCTTCCCAATAATGCTGTGCGAGCCTTGTTTCTAGATTCTAAAAATGTTTTATGGATTGGAACCGAAAATGGTGTCTCTAGAATGGAAAACGGCATGTTTACCAATCTGGATGAAAGCACCGGATTAGGCCATAATAGCTGTTGGGACATTTCTGAAGATGCTGACGGAAATATTTGGTTTGCAAGCTACAGCGGTGGCGTAACTAAATTTGATGGCAGGGAGTTTACTGTCTTTAATAAAAAACAAAAATTGCCAAATGAAAGGGTTCGAAAACTATTACCATTCAAAAACAAAATGTATGTTGGTACAGAATTAGGTCCTGCAATAATTGATATTAAAACTAACAAAGTTCTAGTTCCAAAAGGCATTTTACCACAGTTTGGTGTTTTTTTGGTTTCAGATTTTTTTGTTTTTGAGAATGAGGTTTATTTTTCAACCATAAATGAAGGCTTATTTAAAATAATTTATGAAAACAAAGCTCCAATAATTCAGGAAGTTTTTAGACATAAATTTCTTTACGGTTTAGGCTTGTACGACTATATTATTTATTCTGGAAATAAAGGTTTTATTGATCGCTTTAAAGTTGAAGATTTAATTTCAAATAAAAAGAAATTAAAACCAATTGGAAATTCTATTGTTTGGGACTTTGCAAAAGATAGCCAAAATACTCTGTATGCCGCAGCTTGGGGTGTTTTTGATTTAAGCGGCGGGCTTTATTCTATTTCTGATGATAAAATGATCGACATTTCAGAATCATACGGAATCACTTCGAAGAATTTGCTGAATGTTGTATATAATGGCAAAAAAAACATTCTTTACGTAGGTTCAAAAGACAATGGAATTTATGAAGTTCAATTAGATCAAATAATCAATTACTATAATTTCAATGATAAAACCATTATTGATTTTGAAGCAATTAAAACTCAAAAAATAATATTGCATCAAAATGGAATTACATTTTTAAACAATGAAAATAATGCTTTAAAAAACATTTCATTATCCGATTTCAAAAAATATGAAACTGATTTCATACGAAAAACAAAATTAAAACTTCCTACACATGCCGATGGATATTATGAATTGGATTATAATATTCCTGAAAACAAAATTGAGTTTTATGAACTTTTAAAACATCAGAATTCTTTATGGGTTACAAGTAATATTGGAATTTTTGAACTTAATTTTGAAGGCAAAATAATAAGCTACAGTCCGATTCATACTTATAAAATTGGTTTTACAAATGATCATAAATTTATAGAAACAATTCCTTATGGAGGCGTACGCGTATATGATGATTTGCCAAATTTAAAAGCCAAACATTTTTCGGAATTTGACAAACACACACCTTTAGATATTGTAAAAATTTTAAACAATAAGGAGAAGACTTATCTTATATCTGTTTTTAATGGTTTGTTTGTACATGAAAAAGATCAATTCAAATCGTATTTAACTGATGGAATCTGGAAAGAAAAAAAGTTCAAACACATTACAAAAAATAATAAAGGCCAACTTATTTTAGCGGCTGAATTTGGAGATGTTTTTTTAATTGACGATTCAAAATCGTTTAAAATACTGAATACCATTTCGAAAAAAGAAATTATCGGAAACACCATTCTATTTCTTGAAGCTTACAAAGACTATATCTTGATTGGAACAGAAAAAGGCATAAACATTTATAAAAACGGTGTTATAAGGCTTATTGATAAAGAGCAAGGTCTTCAAGATTCTAAAATTACAACCTCGCAAATTTTTGAAAACAGTTTATGGCTCGGAACCAAAAAAGGCTATTACACCATAGATTTGAATCGTTTGACGGCAACACAATTGACTGTCTCTGAGATCGGAATTAATAAGATCGCCATCAATAACGTTCCTTTAAAATCATCAGAATACAAATGGTTTAGATACAATTCAAAACAACTGATTTCTGACTATAAGCACAATTCTTTTTCTATAGATTTTATTCCTAAAGGACATTCATTTCCAAACAAACTGAAATTCAGATATCGTTTAAATAGTAACAATCGTTGGAGTCCATACAGCGAAAAGACCAATTTGTTTCTTCCTTATTTACCTGCTGGAAACTACAATGTAATGATTGAAGTTTTTGATATGAACGCAGGAAAATCAAAAGTTTTTACCATTTTACAGCTTTATATCCAGCCACCATTTTGGTTAAGCTGGTGGTTTATTTCTTTGGTTGCAACCATTTTACTTATTATAATCGTATTGGTTTTTCTAAGAATTAAAAAGAAATCAAACGAAAAAATCATTGTCCAGCGTCGTATTGCAGAGACAAAATTAGAAGCTTTGTTAAGCCAGATGAATCCGCATTTTACATTTAATGCAATGAATACCATTCAGTCTTATATTGCGCATAGAGAAATGGAAGAATCGATGATTTATATAAGTGAATTTTCAAAATTGATTAGGAAAACCCTTGAAAACTCATCCAAACAAAAAATCACTATCGATGAAGAAATCGAGTATTTAAAGGCATATATAAAAATTGAAAATAAACGTTTAGAAAATCCTATTGATTTTGAACTCCTAATTTCAGACGAAATAGATACTCATTTTACCGAGATTCCAACAATGTTATTACAGCCATTTGTTGAGAATGTTTTTGTTCATGCCTTTAACGAATCTAACCAGAACCCTAAATTGACAATCTCATTTAAAATGATTTCTGAAACTATTTTAGAATGTAAAATCATAGACAACGGAATGGGGATAAATGCTGCCAAAAAAAATAAACTTCATGAATCTAAAGGAATTCAACTTACCAAAGAGCGTTTGTCGCTTTTACAAGATTCAAAAGAGAATTCAATAGAAATTAATTTTAGCGAACATAACGGTACAACAGTAACCATTATGTTTTGGGTTTAATATTTCACTCTTAAAATTAAAAAAGCACTTGTTATTTGGCAAGTGCTTTTTTGTTTTTATGCCAGAAAGGTGCTTTCATACAATAAAAAGCCCATTAAAGAAGAAAAAAAAAAACGCTTAAATGTTCTTCTATTTTTGCGTTTTAACCCTTTAATTTTAAAATATGCCAAATTTTTATTGTGAATACTGTGGTACTAAAACATCAAGCATTTCAAGTTTAACTGCAAGTTCTTGCTCGCGCCATCCGCTTGGTTCTGGAAAAGGAAAACATAAACTTTATGAAGGTTCAGAAAAAACAAAATATAGCTGCAAATACTGCGGTACTTCAACTTCAAGCATTTCAAGCCTAACAGCTAGTTCATGTAGCAGACATCCAGATGGATCTGGAAAAGGAAAACATGCGCCAGCGCTTTAATAATCCAAAAAAACTAGATAACCATGGAAATTATAATAATATCAATTGTAAGCACTTTAATCTTAACAACATTAGTTTGGATAATATTCTTTAAAAACATTCAAACCAAGCTAACTCATGACAAAGAAAAATTATCGATAGAATTATTCAACTTAAAATCTAACATTGATTTTGAAGTAAATAAAAAACTTGAAGAAAAAGTTATTCTATTAAATGAGCAGATTCTTGAATTAAAAAATAAATGCATTACTATCGAAAGAGAATCTTATGAGAAAGGAAAAAAAGATGCTGCTGCAGAATTTGAGAAAGACTATTTTGTCAACGTCATTCCTTACAAAGAAACTTATGAAGCCGATAGAGAGTATATAATTTTTGGCAAAAAAAATAAATATGTAAATGTTGGTTTCCAACGCCAGTTATTTGTAAAAGGAATTCCAGTTTTTGACCCAGTATATTCTTTTGTTGAAAAATATGAATTTAACGAATTTAAACTTAATGAGGAAGCAATTAACAGACTAGTTAATAATGCGATTAAAGCAATTGCTCCTCAAGCAGGATCTTTTATTAAAGTTGCAGATGATATAATGGATAAAAAATAAAAAGCCCATATTCAAAATTAAATATCTTCTTAATCTCTTTTCCAAACAAATCAGCTCAGGATTCTCAATGAAAAGTTTAGATATAAACCAATAATTAGAAAAAAAATGACAAAAAAAATAGTATTAGCACTTATATTTCTGCTTGCATTATCAACACACAGTCAAACAAAAAAACAAACACCATCTCTGGAAGTCAAAGTTAAAAACTATGTAAAATGGTTTGAATCGCTACCAGATTACAAAAAACGCGAAGAATCTATAATATTAGTAAATAAACTTAATAATATGTCTCCACATGATAAAGGCATATGGTTAGCTTTGATGACTAAATACAGCACTAAAGAATCAAAAAAAAATGTTGCTGACAGCTTATCTAATGATGGTGTCAAAAAGAAATTATTAGCAACATTAAAAAGTTATAACATACAAAATAACGAAAAAATAGATACTATAATAATTATCCGAGCAACTACTGGCAAAGAGAGGACATTTGAAAAAAATGCAGAAACAATAAAAAAAATTGCTGATCTAAAAGCCATTATTGCTCTCGCTGAAAAGAAAATGGATAGTATTGGAGGAGATGTTGACTTTCATTATCACAATGGCAACACCATCTATATGAATGCTTATCATAATGCTAAAAATGCTAATTATGAGCTTCCATTTTTGAGAGATGAGATAATACTTTACAGAGGCACTGGAGATGACAATTGGAATTCTTATCTAAAAGATCTTTACGAAGTAGAAGTACAAGTGAAAACTCCTCACATACTGACAGATGAAGAATTAGATAGCGGAATAACAAGTACAACAAAATTTGATAAGAAGAAATTTATCTATATTGCCAAATTTGTAAAAGGTTACAATTATTATGATGGTAAAATACGTGATGATAAATCAAGCTCATTTAGTATCAATGAAAAGCAACAAAAAGAGAATTATGATGATTGAAAAATAGTTTTAGATCGTCAAAAAATAACATTTTAACTTAACTGAATATTAAAAACGCTAGTTCAAACTAGCGTTTTTTGTTACTAATTGTAACATAAAGTTTTGCTATCGAGCACAAAAAGAACAAATCAAAGTGGTAACTTTGCGTTTTTGCTCAAAATTATGTTAGATAAAGACAATACTATTGAAGTTCTTGGTGCAAGAGTTCATAATCTAAAAAATATCGATATATCTATTCCGCGTGAAAAACTGGTTGTAATTACTGGTTTATCAGGTTCGGGAAAATCTTCTTTGGCATTTGATACGATTTATGCCGAAGGACAGCGTCGTTATGTTGAAACTTTTTCAGCTTACGCGAGGCAATTCCTTGGCGGTTTAGAGCGTCCAGACGTTGACAAAATCGACGGACTTTCTCCAGTTATTGCAATTGAACAAAAAACAACCAGTAAAAGTCCGCGTTCTACAGTTGGAACCATTACTGAAATTTACGATTTCCTAAGGCTTTTGTACGCACGTGGCGCAGATGCCTACAGTTATAACACAGGCGAAAAAATGGTTTCGTACTCTGATGAACAAATCAAAGATTTGATTATTCAGGATTACAACGGAAAACGCATTAATATTCTAGCACCAGTAATTAAAGCTAGAAAAGGGCATTACGCCGAATTATTCCAACAAATTACCAAACAAGGATTCTTAAAAGTTCGTGTAAACGGAGACGTTCAGGATTTGGTTGCCGGAATGAAACTGGATCGTTACAAAACACACGATATCGAGATTGTTGTAGATAGAATGGTGATTGAAGACAATCCAGATACTCAGAAAAGATTATCTGAAAGCATCAATACCGCGATGCATCACGGCGAAGATGTCTTAATGATTTTAGATCAGGATTCTAATGAGGTTCGTTATTTCAGTAGAAATTTAATGTGTCCAACAACAGGAATTTCATATCAAAATCCAGAGCCAAATTTATTTTCGTTCAACTCTCCAAAAGGTGCTTGCCCGCATTGCAACGGATTAGGAACTGTACACGAAATCAACGTTAAGAAGATTATTCCGAATCCGAAATTATCTATAAAAGCTGGTGGTTTTGCTCCGCTTGGCGAATACAAATCGTCTTGGATTTTCAAACAATTGGAAACTATTGGAGAAAAGTTCGGATTTAAAATAACCGATCCAATCGAGAAAATTCCGCAAGAAGCAATGCAAATGATTTTGTATGGCGGAAAAGATAAATTTTCTATCAACTCAAAAGATCTTGGCGTTACAAGAGAATATAAAATCGATTTTGAGGGAATTTCTAATTTCATTAAAAATCAATATGACGAAAGTGCCACAACAAGTATAAAACGTTGGGCAAAAGATTTTATGGACGAAATTAATTGTCCTGTTTGCGATGGCTCACGTCTTAAAAAAGAAGCATTATTTTTTAGAGTAAATGAAAAAAATATCACCGAATTGTGTGATATGGATATTTCAGATTTAACAGCTTGGTTTCAAGATTTAAATAGCCATTTGACAGAAAAGCAGCTTTTAATTGCATCTGAAGTTGTAAAAGAAATCAAAGACCGTTTGAACTTTTTGATGAATGTCGGTTTGAATTATCTGGCTTTAAGCCGAAGTTCAAAATCGCTTTCTGGTGGTGAAGCGCAGCGTATTCGTCTGGCAACTCAAATTGGTTCACAATTGGTTGGAGTTTTATATATTTTGGACGAACCTAGTATTGGTTTACACCAAAGAGATAACGAAAAATTGATTCATTCTCTAGAACAATTACGCGATATCGGAAACTCAGTTATTGTGGTAGAACATGACAAAGACATGATCGAAACCGCTGATTATGTAATTGATATTGGTCCAAAAGCTGGTAAATATGGAGGAGAAATCATCAGCATAGGAACTCCAAAAGAAACTTTAGCTTCAGACACTATTACCGCTCAATATTTGAATGGTAAAATGAAATTTGATATTCCGAAGAAAAGAAGAAAAGGAAATGGCAAATTCTTGAAATTGACCGGAGCAACAGGAAACAACCTTAAAAACGTTTCAATTGAAATTCCGTTAGGTAAGATGACTTGCGTTACAGGAGTTTCTGGAAGTGGAAAATCGACTTTGATTAATGAAACGCTTTATCCGATTTTAAATGCGTATTATTTTAATGGAGTAAAGAAACCGCAGCCTTATAAAAAGATTGAAGGTTTAGAACATATCGACAAAGTAATTGATATTGACCAAAGTCCGATTGGAAGAACGCCGCGTTCAAATCCTGCAACGTATACCGAAGTTTTTACAGAAATCAGAAATCTATTTACCATGACTTCTGAAAGTATGATTCGTGGTTACAAAGCGGGACGTTTTAGTTTTAACGTAAAAGGCGGACGTTGCGAAACTTGCGAAGGTTCTGGTGTAAGAACAATCGAAATGAACTTCTTACCAGACGTTTATGTAGAATGTGAAACTTGCCAAGGAAAACGTTTTAACAGAGAGACTTTAGAAATTAGATATAAAGGAAAATCAATTTCTGATGTTTTAGATATGACGGTTGATGAAGCGGTTCCGTTTTTTGAAAATATTCCGAAGATTTATAGAAAAATCAAAACCATTCAAGATGTTGGTTTAGGTTATATTACACTTGGTCAGCAAAGCACAACGCTTTCTGGCGGTGAAGCGCAACGTATTAAATTGGCGGGAGAATTATCTAAAAAAGATACTGGAAATACATTTTATATTCTAGACGAACCAACAACAGGTTTACACTTCGAAGACATTCGTGTTTTGATGGAAGTAATCAATAAATTGGTTGATAAAGGAAATACCATTCTAGTAATCGAGCATAATATGGATGTTATAAAACTTGCTGATTATATTATCGATATTGGTCCAGAAGGCGGAAAAGGCGGCGGTCAATTGGTTGCCAAAGGAACACCAGAAGAAGTGGCTCAGAATAAAAAGAGTTATACAGCTAAGTTTTTGAAAAAAGAATTGGAGTAAAAATTAGCCCCCAATACATCAATATGAAAAAAAATATAGCTTTAATTTTCTTTCTTATATCTACATTGGTCTCTTGCAATAAAAAAACCGTCATTGATAAAGAAATAGAAAGTTTAGAAATCAGACCTGCGAATTTTACTAATATTGATACGGTATTTTATAAAAATCATAACATAAGATCTTTAAGATTAATTACAACGCCAACTGAATATATCGATATATCGTTTTACGAGTCTGGAAAGAAAAAATCAATTGGTCCTGTAAAAAATCATCAGTGTCACGACAAATATATTGATTGGTATGAAAATGGCAAACTTAAATGGACAAGAGACTACAATTACGGAAATCAAATTGGGAAAAGCATTGAATACGATGAAATTGGAAATCTTAAGCAACAATTTGATAATACAACAAACGAATCAACAACTTATTGGAAAAATGGTAAACCAAAATTAAAATTTATCGAAAATGGCTCGCATTATTATTTCTATCAGAACGGTAATTTAAAGGAAAAATTCGCTCCTATTAATAAAGACGAATACTTCGTTGAATATTATAATGAAAACGGAGAAATTAAGTTTTCAGGAAAATACAAACACAATCTATTATACAAGGAAAATAAAAAATTCGACGGGAAAATAATTTGCTATTTCAAGAATGGTAAAATATCACATTTTGAAGAGGTTCTTAATGGAATTCCAGTTGGCAAATTTTATAGTTATTACGGAAATGGAATTTTAAAATTTGAAAGCAAAGTCGAAAACGGAAAAGAGCTTTACCACAAACAATATTACGAAAATGGAAAAATCTATTTTATCCGAGATGCTATCAAAAATACATTTTCTCAATGGGACGAGAATGGAAAAAAAATAGAAGAAAACCTAGATTAAATTGCAACGTCAATCAATTAAGCTATTGTATATGTTTTGTGGATTCTTATAATAATTTAAGAAAATCATTTGATCCAATCAACTGATAATGAATCAAAAAAACTAAATTTGATTATTATCACAACATTACTTTTGGATTATAATTACTGCTTTTTGTAACAATTCTAGAAAAAAGCGTTAATTTAGTGTCCGCTTTTTTTGAAAAATCCATGCTTTTTTAAAGAAAACATGTTTCAATTAAACCAAATGTTTATTTGAAACCAACTGCCCTAGCCCTGATGGGAGCGGCATCCTTTTGTGGCGGGGTTCGCCACAAAAGATATAGCGGACAGCAGGAAATAGCTCCTTCTTCCGTTTACATAGAAATATAATAATAAATTAAAATACCTAAAATGAGATTAGAAGATTTTGATAATGATGAAGATAAAGTAATTCAGGATCGTTTGAAACAAAGAACGTGGAATGAAATTAAAACCAATGACAGCTGGGCAATTTTTAAGATTATGTCTGAGTTTGTAAATGGTTACGAAGCAATGGGACGTATTGGCCCTTGTGTTTCTATTTTTGGATCGGCGAGAACAAAACCAGAGGATAAATACTATCAATTGGCAGAAAAAATTGCTTATAAAATCAGTAAAGCAGGTTACGGTGTGATTACAGGAGGTGGTCCCGGAATTATGGAAGCTGGAAATAAAGGTGCACATTTAGGTGGTGGAACTTCGGTTGGTTTAAATATTGAGCTTCCATTTGAGCAGCATTTCAACCCGTATATTGATCATGATAAAAACTTGAATTTCGACTATTTCTTTGTGAGAAAAGTAATGTTCGTAAAATATTCGCAAGGATTTGTGGTTATGCCAGGAGGTTTTGGAACTTTGGACGAAATGTTTGAAGCTATCACTTTGATTCAGACTAAGAAAATTGGAAAATTCCCGATTATTTTGGTTGGAGTTGAATTCTGGTCTGGACTGATTGAATGGGTTAAAACCGTTTTGGTTGAAAAAATGCATACAGTAAGCCCAGAAGATTTAAATTTATTTAAAATTGTAGACACAGAAGACGAAGTTGTTGAAGCTTTGGATAAATTCTACAAAAAGTACGATTTAAGTCCGAATTTCTAATTTTCGAACCATATAAGTGATATAAGCGTAGCGTTTAAAGCAATCTTTTTAAATGAACTTATATCACTTATATGGTTAAAATATACTGCAAATACGCAAAAATTGAAAGCTGTTTTTTTAAACAGCTTTTTTTATACTATTTTTACAAAAATCCGTAACTTCAATATGTCCGTAACGTAAGTATATCTGATAATTTTTAAGCCATTATTTGAAAGCACTTTATAAAATTATTTGCCTCTTTTTAGCTTTATCATTTTCGATAAAACTAACTGCGCAACATCTCTCTAAGATGGAAGTGGCAGTGAATCTTGAGCTTAAAACACTGAACGTTAAGCAAGATATTACATATCATAATACAACAAATGATACGCTGACTACGATTGTTCTAAATGACTGGAACAATGCTTTTGCCGACAAAAACACGCCTTTGGCAAAACGTTTTTCTGATGAATTTTACAAAGGTTTCCACTTAGCTAAAGCTGTCGATAGAGGAAAAACAACAATCATCAATTTAACTGAAACTAATTTTTCGGCTTTAGAATGGGAAAGAAGCGCCCAGAATCCTGATTATATTGTTGTCAAACTGGATCGTAAACTTTTTCCGAACGAAAAAATTGACCTGCACCTTAATTACATTGTAAAAATACCAAACGATAAATTCACTCGTTTTGGTTTTGATCAAAATGGCGGAATGGCACTAAGAAACTGGTTCTTAAGCCCTGCTCGCTTTGAAAATGGTCTTTTTGTAAAATACAACAATTTTAATCTAGATGATATCGCGAATGCAGTGAGCGATTATGAGGTCGAAATTAAAATTCCGAACCAGTATTCTATTACTACCGATTTAAATTCCATTTCAAAAGACACGACCAATCAAACCTATAGCATTTACTCTTTTTCAGGAAGAAACAGAACCGATTTTAGCCTTTATATCGAAAAACAAAATAGCTTTAGAACGTATGATAATGGCTATTTACTTGTAGAAACTAATCTAAAAAACAAAAAAATAGATGAATTTCAGAGAGCTATTATAATCAACCGAGTGGTTTCTTACGCTGAAAAAGTTATTGGCAAATATCCGAATGAAAAAATAACGGTTTCTCAGATCGATTATGACAGAAATCCGTTTTACGGATTAAATCAGCTGCCTTCATTTATTAGTCCGTTTGAGGACGATTTTATATTTGAAATTCAGTTTTTAAAGACTTTTTTAAATAATTATCTCAAGAATAGTCTTCGTTTAGACCCAAGAAAAGACAATTGGGTTTATGACGCCATCCAGATTTATACCATGATGAATTATATGGAAGAACATCATCGTGATGAAAAAATGCTGGGAAAACTGTCTGACATGAAACTCTTTAAAAGTTATAATATTACAAATCTAACTTTTAATGAGCAATACAGCTATTACTATATGCTAATGGCACGTAAAAATTTGGATCAGCCATTGGGAGATCCGAAAAATACGCTAATCAAGTTTAACGAACAAATTGCCAGTAAATACCGCGCTGGTTTAAGTTTGAGTTATCTAGACGATTATCTTAATCACGATATTGTTCCAAAAAGCATCAAAGAATTTTATAACTTGAATCAATTTGGTCAGTCTAATCGTTATGATTTTGAAAAAATTTTAACTCAAAAAAGCTCAAAAAATATCGATTGGTTCTTTAAAACCATTATCGATTCAAGAGATATTATCGATTATAAATTTTCTCACGTTTCGAGAACAGCAGACAGCATAAAGTTTTCTATTAAAAACAAAACTGGAATATATGCTCCTATTCCGATTTACGGAATTAAAAAGAAAGAAGTTGTTTTTAAAGAGTGGATTGAGCCTAAAACAAAAGATTCTGTTTATGAACTTAGCCGAAAAAATGCAGACAAAATTGTAATTAATTATAACAATGAAGTTCCAGAATACAACCAAAGAAACAATTGGAGATCTTTAAAACATGTTTCGCTGAATCGTCCTTTAAAATTTAATTTTTCAAAAGATTTAGAAGACCCAGATTACAATCAGATTTTATATATCCCAACATTAAATTACAACTATTATGATGGTATAACGCCTGGAGTTCGTTTTCATAATAAGACCATTTTAGACAAACCTTTTAATTTTGATATTAACCCAGCTTATTCAATTAAAGCGGGTACGATTTCTGGTTCATCGGCTTTTTCATGGAATCAGAATTATAGAAATAGTACTTTATATAATGTTCGTTATTCTATTAGTCAAAATTATTATCATTATGCACCAGATGCCACTTATTTGAAGTTAAATCCAATGGTGCAGTTTCGCATTCGTGAAAAAGATTTTAGAGATAATCGAAAACAATACATTCTAGCACGTCAGGTTATTGTAAATCGTGAAGAGAGTGCTTATATAACAGATAACTCGCAACCCAATTATTCTATTTTTAATGCCCGTTATGGAAATACTAAAACAGAATTAATCAATCATTTTAGCTTTATGACCGATTTGCAGCTTTCTAGCGGATTCGGAAAAATGTCTGGAGAGGTGGAATATAGAAGGTTATTTGAAAACAATAAAAAGTTAAATTTAAGATTGTATGCAGGAACCTTCTTGTACAACACAACAAATTCAGATTATTTTAGTTTTGGATTAGACCGCCCAACTGATTATTTATTTGACTATAATTTGTTTGGTAGATCTGAAAGCACTGGATTTTTTAGCCAGCAGTATGTTATTGCCGAAGGTGGTTTCAAATCGCAATTAGAACCAGCATATGCCAATCAATGGATAACGACTTTAAATGCCAGTTATGCCATATGGAACTGGGTAGAACTATATGGAGACATTGGTTTCTTGAAAAACAAGCATCAAAGCGAGTTCTTTGCTTACGATTCGGGAGTACGTTTAAACTTGGTTCCAGACTATTTTGAACTCTATTTTCCAGTTTACTCCAATAATGGATGGGAAATATCACAACCTAAATACAATGAAAAAATACGATTTATAATCACTTTCTCACCAAAAACATTAGTTACTCTTTTCACTCGAAAATGGTTTTAATCAAATGAATTTTAAACAAAAACTTACGAAATTATCAACAAAATTAAATTTTATATAAAAATCACATAAATAAAATACGTAGTTTTTTGAATTTGAATACAAATAATTAAATTATATTTAGTTTAAAGAATTATGATTATTGATTGTTTTTAAGTAATTTCGCGACATAAATAACATGACCCTACAAGATTATGATAAAAGAAAAAACCAATACTACACTGACATTTGAAGATTTCAAAACTGAGGTATTGAATGACTATACAATTGCTGTAACAAGCCGCGAATGTAGTCTTTTAGGTCGAAAAGAAGTATTAACAGGAAAGGCTAAATTTGGAATTTTTGGCGACGGAAAAGAAGTTCCGCAGCTAGCAATGGCAAAAGCTTTTAAAAACGGAGATTTCCGTTCTGGATACTACCGCGACCAAACTTTTATGATGGCTATCGGTGAACTAAATGCAAAACAATTTTTTGCCGGTCTATACGGTCATACCGATTTAGCTTTTGATCCGATGTCTGCGGGAAGACAAATGGGCGGACACTTTGTAACACATAGTTTAAACGAAGACGGTTCTTGGAAAGACTTAACTAAACAAAAAAATTCGAGTTCAGACATATCGCCAACTGCAGGGCAAATGCCTAGATTATTAGGTTTAGCTCAAGCATCTAAAATATACAGAGAGGTTGACGGAATCACAATTAAAGATAAATTTTCTGTTAATGGAAATGAAGTAGCTTGGGGAACAATTGGTAACGCAAGTACTTCTGAAGGTTTATTTTTTGAAACGATAAACGCTGCGGGAGTTTTACAGGTTCCGATGGTTATGAGTGTTTGGGATGATGAATACGGAATTTCTGTTCATGCTAAACATCAGACTACAAAAGAAAATATTTCTGAAATTTTAAAAGGATACCAACGCGATGAAGATTCTAAAGGTTATGAAATCTTTAGAGTAAAAGGTTGGGATTATGCTGAACTAGTTTCGACATATGAAAGAGCTGGAGCAATTGCACGTGAAGAACATATTCCTGTTTTAATTCATGTAAACGAATTAACACAGCCTCAAGGCCACTCTACTTCTGGTTCTCATGAACGTTACAAAAGTGCAGAAAGATTGGCTTGGGAAAGAGATTTTGACTGTATTCGCCAAATGCGTTTGTGGATGATTGCTATTAATATTGCTTCTCCAGAAGAATTGGCCGAACTTGATTTTCAATTAAAGAAAGAAGTTTTAGAAGCTAAAAAAGAGGCTTGGAATGCTTTTATTAATCCAATTATCGAAGAGCAAAAAAATCTTTTAGCTTTATTGGAGCAAATTGCCGAAGCAAGCATCAACCATAAAGAAAGAATCAAAAAATTAATTTCTGAATTAGCCGCGATTAAAGCACCTTTAAAAAAGGAATTATTAGTTTACGCTAGAAAGATTCTTCGTTTTATTGAGGTTCCAAACAGTAAGGTTCTTTTATCTAATTGGATTACAAATTTCCTAAACGAAACTCAACAGAAATTCAGCAGCAATCAGCATTCTGAATCTGCTCAAAATATATTTTCAGTAGAAAAAGTTCTTCCTAAATATGCAGAAAATGCAAAACCAGATTTAGATGGAAGAATGATTTTACGCGATAACTTTGATGCTTTATTTGCAAAATATCCTGAAACTTTAATTTTCGGTGAAGATGTTGGAAACATTGGAGACGTAAATCAAGGTTTAGAAGGCATGCAGGAAAAATACGGAGAACTTCGTGTTGCCGATGTCGGAATTCGTGAAGCGACTATTATTGGTCAAGGAATCGGAATGGCTCTAAGAGGTTTACGCCCAATTGCTGAAATTCAGTATTTAGATTATTTACTGTATGCTATTCAGATCATGAGTGACGATTTAGCTACTTTACAATATAGAACGGTTGGAAAACAAAAGGCGCCATTAATCATTAGAACTCGTGGTCACCGTTTGGAAGGAATCTGGCATTCTGGTTCTCCTATGGGAATGATTATCAATGCAATCCGCGGAATTCACGTTTTGGTTCCAAGAGACATGACACAAGCAGCTGGTTTTTATAACACTTTGTTAGAATGTGATGAACCTGCTTTGGTTATTGAATGTTTAAATGGATACCGCTTAAAAGAAAAAACACCGCTAAACTTTGGTGAATTTAAAACACCAATTGGTGTTGTAGAAACTTTAAGAGACGGTTCTGATATTACTTTGGTTTCTTACGGTTCAACTTTAAGATTGGTTATGCAAGCTGCTAATGAATTAGCAGAAAAAGGAATTGAATGTGAAGTTATTGACATTCAATCTTTACTTCCATTTGATGTTAGCAAGGACATTGTAAAAAGTGTCGCCAAAACAAATCGTCTGTTAGTAATTGACGAAGATGTTCCTGGTGGAGCTTCAGCATTCATCTTACAGCAGATCTTAGAAGAACAAGATGCATATAAACACCTAGACAGTAAACCACAGACTTTGGCAGCAAAAGCACACAGAGCTGCATACGGAACTGATGGTGATTATTTCTCTAAACCTTCAGCTGAAGATATTTACGAAAAAGTTTACGACATGATGCACGAAGTAAATCCTTCTAAATATCCAGCTTTATACCAGTAATTAAGAATTTTAGATACTAAAAACGCTCCAAGATTTTGGAGCGTTTTTTTTTTACCCAAAGTAAACACACAGTTTTGTCATTTCGACGAAGGAGAAATCTCCACAATGCAAATCAATCTTTGTCGAGCCTCTTACGGAGATTTCTCCTTCGTCGAAATGACAAGATTGTAGATAATGTTACTCAAATTAATTAAAGATCCTTCAACATAGCTCTCGCTCTCTCCAAATCTTCTGCTGTATCAATTCCAATTCCAACATGAGTTGTTTCAACCATTTTAATGCGTTTTCCAAACTCTAAATATCTTAACTGCTCCAACTTCTCAGAAGCTTCTAAAGATTTCATTGGGAGGCTGTAAAAATCTAATAAAGCTTGTTTTCTAAAAGCATAAATTCCGATGTGCTGAAAGTATCTCACTCCAACATTTTTCTCTCTTGGATACGGAATTACAGAACGCGAAAAATACAACGCGAACTGTGATTGATCTACCACCACTTTTACATTATTCGGATTATTGATTTCCTCTTCATCTGATATTTCACGCATTAGCGAAGCCAAATCAATCTTTTTGTCTGCATCATTTTTAAAAACCGATAAAACCTGTTCTAATGGTCCCGCTTCTGTAAAAGGCTCGTCACCTTGCACATTCACTACAATATCAACATCCAAATTCGCAACGGCTTCTGCAATTCGATCACTTCCAGATTCATGTTCTTTTATGCTCATAATGGCTTTTCCGCCATTAGAAACAATTTCGTCAAAAATCAAATCAGAATCGGTTACGACAAAAACATCATTAAACAAATTTGTCGAAACTGCTGCTTCATAAGTTCTCAGGATTACTGTTTTACCTCCCAAATCCTGCATTAACTTAGCAGGAAAACGAGTTGAAGCATATCGTGCCGGAATTACAGCTATTATTTTCATTTTTTAATTATTTATCAATTTTGAATTTATAGATAAAACTTGACCCTTTTTATCTTGCATTTTTTGAATATCATTTTCTATTACTCGCACCATCTTTTTCGGAAGCCCTTCTATAATATAATCATCTGTATAAAATTCTTTATTATAATACAATTCTCCACCTTCATAACTACTGTCACTAAACGAAAAACAATCTTTTTTTCGATTTTTATACATCTTTACAAATCTTCTTTCAAAATAATACCGATTCAATGGATACTGTTTTATTTCTACTACATTTCCTAGAAAATTTATTTTTTCAACAGTAATTACTTCTTTTTCAGAATCTATTGTAAATTTTAAATTTACTGAAGCAACAAATGCTAATGTACCACAAAGCAAAAAAAATACAAACCAAAAGACCACTGCTATTATCGAACCGCTAAATGCAGAAAATAAAATTATTAGCAATGCTACAATTGCAAAAAATATAAATTGATCTTTTTTTGATGACTGATAAACTTTGACGTTTTCGTTTACTATTTCCATATCATAACAAATATACTATACATCAAGAGCTTTCTAAAATATATTTATAACATATTTCTTAACGCATTGCATTTTAATATCTTATAATATTTTTACTTTTATAAGAAAAAACATGAAGAAAAACTTTACCTTACTCCTGCTCTATTTCTTTTTAATTTTTACTTCTAATACTTTTTCTCAGAACAAATCGGACATTTTAAATCCATTCTCAAATCGGATTTTTCCTGGAAAGGGATATCAACCTATTCAAGATTTAAAATGGAAATTCAAGACTGAAGGAAAAATCTTTTCTTCTCCAATTGTACAAAACGAAACAGTTTATATTGGTAGCGAAGATGGTTATTTTTATGCTACAGATGAAAAATCTGGAACTCTAAAATGGAAATTTAAAACCAATGGCGCTGTTCATAGCTCAGCAAGCCTTTACAATGACATTGTCTATTTTGGAAGTTTTGATGGACATTATTATGCTGTAAATGCCAAAACAGGAAAAGAAATCTGGCGTTTTAAAACCAAAGGCGAACATTGGTACAGCGAAATCGGAATGTGGGGAATGAAACCAAGCGATTTACTTATGGCTGATTTATGGGATTTTTATCTTTCTACACCTGTTATCTACCTAGACAATAAATCGGCGTTAGCAATTTTCGGAAGTAGTGATGGAAATATATATGCCGTTGACGCTAAAAACGGAAGTTTAAAATGGAATTTCCAGACAAAGGCCGCAATACATAGCACTCCTGTTCTAGATAAAAGTACCGTTTATTTTGGCGGTTGGGATGGTATTTTTTATGCTTTAGACGCAAAAACAGGAAAAGAAAAATGGAAGTTTTCTACCGAAATTAAGACTGGCTTTACAGGAATTCAAGCTTCAGCAGCTGTTTCTGATGGCATAGTGTATTTTGGCGCTAGAGATCCTTATTTCTTTGCACTTGATGCTGATACAGGAAAAGTAATTTGGAAGTACAATGCTGAAAATTCATGGATCTTAAGCTCGGCCGTTATTAAAAACAATACTGTTTATGTGGGAACCTCAGATACTTATGCTTTATTGGCTTTAGATGCAAAAACAGGAAAAGAAAAATACCGTTTTAAAGGTAACGGATATGTTTACTCTTCTCCTGCAATTGCTGGAAATACGATTTATTTTGGAGATTTTACCGGAAATTTCTTCGACTTGAATCTCCTTTCTGACGGAAAAGAATCGAATACTATTTCGACAGAAAACAGAAATAAATATGCCGAAAGTATTCTCAATAATAATCTATTAGATTTTGGATTTCTGGCAAAACAAGCTGACTTATCTATTTATTCTGAAAACAAAAGAATAATGGATGAATTTTACAAATTGGGTCCAATCGTCTCTTCTCCATTTATCAATAACAATGTGATTTTTTACGGAAGTGCAGACGGTTATTTATATGCTTATAATTTGAAAAAGGAAAAATAATCTTAACAAATTTCTGCGAAAAAACTTTGCAAATCTTTGTCTAAGTCTATTGCACAAAGATTTGCAAAGTAAATTAAACAATCTTTACAGATGTCATACTCAAAGAACCTGCTAATAATTTGTCATTAAACAGATCTAATTCATCTTTTTTGTCCTTTAAGCCCAAAGTATACAATAACGGGAGATAATGCTCTGGTGTTGGAACTGCCAATTGAACGGCTTTATTTAATTTTTCAAAATCTATTAAAGGCTGAAAATTTCCATCTAACAAATAATTATTTACAATTTCGCGAGCTTCAATTGCCCAATCGTAACCATAATTGTCTTTATCAAAGTTTCTGAAATCGACCATTCTAAGATTGTGGACAATATTACCGCTTCCAATAATTAAAACACCTTTGTAGCGAAGCGCCTGCAGTTTTTGAGCTAATTCAAAATGGTATTGACCCGATTTTGTATAATCAATGCTCAACTGAATTACTGGAACATCTGCATTTGGGTATAAATGCTTGATAACACTCCAAGCTCCATGATCCAACCCCCAATGTTCGTCTAATTCAACCGTGACTGGATTTAGCATCTTTTGCGTCTCAACAGCTAATTCTGGACTTCCTTTTGCGGGATATTGCACATCAAAAAGCGCCTGCGGAAAACCTCCAAAATCATGAATAGTTCTTGGCATTTCCATAGAAGTCACTTTTGTTCCCTTTGTAAACCAATGCGCCGAAACGCATAAAATAGCATTGGGTTGCGGAAGTGTTTTTGCCAAATTACGAAAACCCGTCACAAACTGATTTTCTTCAATAGCATTCATCGGGCTACCGTGGCCTAAAAATAGAACTGGCATTTTATCGGTATTCGAAAACGTTGATGAAATCGAATGTAAGTCGTTTAGTGTTGTCATTGTAAAAAAGATTTTTCTTTTGCCACAGATTAAACGGATTAAAAAGATTTCTTTTTAGAATGCGTTTAAATATCTCTCGCAGATTTTACAGATTACGCTTATTATTACTTGAAAAACAAAATCAAAAAATCTGTGAAAATCCTTTTAATCTGTGGCTAAAATTTACTCTTCAAAACTCTCGTCTTTAAAGCCTATCAAATATAGCTTATTTTTGGCACGTGTCATAGCGGTATAAAGCCATCTAATATAATCAGTATCAATGCCGTTTGGAAGAAATGGCTGTTCAATAAAAACAGTATTCCATTGTCCACCTTGCGATTTATGACACGTTATGGCATAAGAGAATTTAACTTGTAATCCGTTAAAATATTCGTTTTCTTTTACCTTCTGAAATCTCTTGTATTTAGTCGGCTCATCTTCATAATCTTTCATTACTTCGTCGTACAAACGATTTGATTCTTCATAAGTTAAAGAAGGCGATTCGCTTGTTAAAGTATCTAGAATTAAAACCGTTTCAAAAGGTTTTTGCTCTGGATAATCGACCATTCTGATTTTTACTTTCGCAAACTTAAACCCATACAACTCTCTGATTCCGAAAAGTTCTAAAACTTCAATAATATCTCCGTTGGCAATAAATCCAGCTTCATCGGTTTCTTTCAGCCAGAAATAATTGTTTTTTACGACCATTAAAAAGTCACCAACCGAAAGTTCGCTTTCTTTAAATAAAATTCGACTTCTAATTTGCTCATTGTATTGATTTGCACGTTTATTAGAACGGACAATAAAAGCAGTATCTTCAATACTATAATTACTGTATGCTGTATTAATCGCGTCTTGAATGTCGTAACCATCAGTAAGTCGAACGATATCCTTAAACTTCTTGACGTTGAATTTAAATTCTGTTATAAAACTTTCTTTCAGCAATTCACGCAATTCAGTAGCATTGTATAAAATTCCTGAACTTTCTTCCTGACGCATTACTTCGTCCAACTCGATATGTTCAATTTCTTTGTCATAATGAATTCCCAAAGTCTGAATGTCAAGCGCAGGACTTATATCTAAATTTACTGGAGGCAACTGCGCCGTATCTCCCAAAAGAATCATTTTGCAATTGTTTCCAGAATAAACATAATTGATCAAATCGTCTAAAAGCGATCCACTGTCTAATGTGCTATCTGAAATCATCGAAGCCTCGTCGACGATAAAAATGGTGTTTTTATGTTTATTGACTTGTTTAGTAAAAGCCACGCCACCGCCGGATGATTTCTTAGGGAAATAGATTTTTTTATGAATTGTAAATGCTGGATTATTTGAATAATTGGCAATTACTTTTGCCGCTCGTCCTGTTGGCGCCAACAAAACATATTTTTTGTTGATATCGCCAAGATTATTAACAATGGTAGAAATAACGGTAGTTTTTCCCGTTCCCGCATATCCTTTTAAAACGAAAATCGTGTCGTTTTGAGGTTCGGTTAGGAAGATTGCAATTTTCTGAAAAAAAATATCCTGTTTGTAAGTTGGAGCAAAAGGAAATCGTTTTTGTAAAGTACCGTAAAACTGTGCAGAATTCATAAAGTGATATTGAAATACAAAGTTCGCTTTTTTTAATGGCAATGGCAATTTCAAAATTCAATAGTAATTGCAATAAATAGCAAAAAACAATCAATTAGCACCCAAACAAAATATAACTAATTAATTTTCAATTAAATAAACCTTTTCTTAACCTTGTTTTAAACTCAAATCCAAATTGTTTTTTGAAATTGCAATTATAATTGTTCCTTTTTAATTTGTAAGTTTGTGGTCGCTTAAATTCTTTCTTGATTTAAAACAGGTAACGAATTGTAAATCAACTATGTCATTACAAAATACTAACATTACTTCAAAAAATTACAGGAAACTTTCTATTCAGGTTTCTCTGACTGGATTTTCATATTGCTGTTTTGATACTTTAAATAATATCATTACTTCTTTTAAAGAAATAAAGTTTGATACTACTAACAAAACATCTCGAATTGAAGATTTATTCAATGAAGCTTTCAGAAATAATCCTGAATTAAAAAACAATTACGATGAAGTAATGGTTATTCACAACAATAACCTTTCTACTTTTGTTCCGACTGCTTTGTTTGACGAAAATTATTTAGGAAGTTACTTGCAATATACTTCGAAAGTATTCGAAACAGATCATTTTACTTTTGATCAAATCCCAAATTATCAAATGAATTCGGTTTATATTCCGTTTGTGAACATAAACAATTTTCTAATTGACAATGTAGGCTCTTTTGATTATAAACATGCCAATAGTATTTTGGTCGAAAAAATCTTGGATGGCTCACGAAACAACGACGATAAGAAAATGATCGTCAATTTTAATCCAGGAAATTTCGAAATAATCGTTGTGCAAAATCAAAAACTTTTGCTTTTTAATTCATTCGAATACAATACTCCAGAAGATTTTATCTACTATATTTTATTTACGGCTGAGCAAATGAGTATGAATCCCGAAAGTTTCAAATTAGAACTTTTAGGAACTATTACAGAAAACGATCCGTTTTATGCTATAGCTTACAAATATGTGCGCCATATTTCTTTTATAGACGTTTCAAAACTAAAAGAAAGAAATAGTTTTACAACCGCTCAAAATCAAAAACATTATATCTTATTTCAATCATGAGAATCATTTCAGGAAAATACAAAGGACGCAGAATTTTTCCGCCAAAAAATCTACCTGTAAGGCCAACGACTGACATGAGTAAAGAAGCATTGTTTAATGTTTTGAATAACCATTTTAATTTTGATAGTTTAAAGGTTTTAGATCTTTTTTCGGGAACAGGAAACATCAGTTATGAATTTGCTTCACGCGGAAGCGCACCTATTACGTCTGTAGATGGAGATTTTGGATGCGTTAAATTTATCAAACAAGTTTCTTCTGAATATGATTTTGATATTGCTGCAACGAAAAGCGATGTTTTTAAATTTTTAGAAAATTCTAAAACAACTTACGATATCATCTTTGCTGATCCGCCTTACGGATTGGATCAGGCTACTTTTGAAAAAATTGTTCTAACCGTTTTCGAAAGAGATTTATTGGAAGATGATGGAATGATGATTATCGAGCATTCAAAATACACCAAATTGGATCACATGAGTAATTTTTCTTTTCAGAAAAGTTACGGCGGTTCTTTTTTTAGTTTCTTCGAACTAAATTCAACCGATGATGATGAAGAATTGCCTCATGATGATATTACTAAAAAAGAAACCGAAGAAGACGAAGGATAACGATCTTTCTAAAACATAAAAAAATCCCTTGAGAATCAAGGGATTTTTTATTTTATCTTATTCTATTTTCGCTTTCATTTACGCTCTTTTGCTTAAATTCAGAATCTTTTACTTTCCCGAAAGAATAACGAACAGCAATAGAAATTTCGTTTGCATCACCCAAATATCGCACTTTTGAACTAATAGCGTTGATCGTAAATTTTTCGGTATAAATCATATTTTTAAACAGATCATTATAACTCAAAACACAATTCCAGTTTTTTCCAAGTTTCTTTGCCAAAGAAAGATCAAAAATCAGCATCGCGCCACGCTCAAAAACGCCTTCTTTTTGTTTGGTAGATCCCCAAAAAGAAAGAACAAATGTGAAATCTTTTGGGAGGTTAAAAGTATTATTGGAATAATAATACAAATACGTCTTGGAAGAATTGAACAAAGCTAAATCATCTTCAATTTTATTGGTTGCAAAAATTAAAGAATTGGTGTTTTCCCAAAATTTATATTTAAAGGGCAATGTAAACTCAATATTATAACCCGATTCTTTTTTAAAGTTTTTTGATGTAAAAGTCATCACATTTGTCTCTTTATCAAATACAAAATCTTGGTAAATAGGATTTTTATTTTCATAAATAGTCAGCTTTACCGATTTGTCATGATATTGAAAAGTAGCTGAAAGCACATCCATAAATGTTGGCCCTAAATTGATATTGTTTCCATAAATAAAATATGGATTTATGTAGGCTGCAATCATACTTAGCGAAGAATAATTAGGTCTAGAAATACTTTTAGAATAATCCACATTTATACTTTTTACACTGTCTAGCGAAAATGAAAATTGCGCTTTCGGAAAAAGATTAGTGTAATTCCTATCTACCAAATTACTACTTTCATTACTATACTTTCCGCTTACATTGGTATTTTCAACTCTTAGTCCAACTGAAAAATTGACTTTTTTAATCTTTCCTGAAAGCTGCGAATACGCTGCAGAATTTGCTTCTTTAAAATAATACTCAAAAGTTGTACTTTGATTATTTTCATAGTCAAAAACATCGTAATCCGATTTGGATTTGGCAGCCAAATAAAGTGCGCCATACTCCCAATTCAAATCGTTTTTAAACTTTTTCTCCAAATCGATTCTTCCAGAAAGAACATCAACATTAAATTTCTGATCGCGATTTTGCGAAAATTCAAAAGCAGTGTCATTAAAATTATTTTGCACTAAACTTAATAAATGCTGATTGTAATTGGAGCCTTGAAAACCAATAAACATCTTGGTATCAATAGCCTTTATTTTCTTTGAATAATTGATGAACGAATTGATAAAATTCTTTGAACTCGAATTTTCGCTAAACGTAAGAATGTTGTTTATTTGATTTTGGTTTTGATTAAAAGTAAACGTATTAATGTCGAAAGTATCGTTTCGCATTTTACCGTTTATATTAACAGACAAATAATCGTCTTCGTTTATTTTATAAAACACACTTCCTCCAAAAACATATTCCTTTACATTAGAATTTGCCGTCACATCATAATTGGAAATTATTGAAGCCTTTGGCATCTCATATTCCAAACTATGATTTTCCCACGGATTTCGTCGATTGTAATTAAAATTAGCTTTCCATTCTAATTTATCTTTTTTAAAACTAGAATTAAAACCTAAATAATTATTGTAGTTTCTTTTAAATGAAGCTACTTCAGAAATTTCAGTTTTAAAACTGTCCTTTTTACTCCATTTTCTAGTAATCAAAATTACGGCACGACCTTCTGCCTCGTATTTAGAAGACGGATTTTTAATGATTTCTATTGTTTTAATATCGGCAACAGATAAAGCATTTAAATCGTTTATAGTTCCTTTTTGACCGTCAATATAAATCAGCGGATTTCCTTTTCCGACAATCGAAATGTTTTCTCGATCGCTGCTTATTTGAACCGATGGAAGTTTTGATAGCAAATCGATCGGATTTGGAATGGTACTGTAAACTGAATTGGCAACATCAACTTTTATGTTTCCGTTTAAATTGGTAATCGTTTTTTTCTCCCGACTGATTACAACTTCATTTAATTGATTTGAAATCGAATCTTTCGTTGTTTCATTCTGAGCTTGAGCATTCGCAAAAAATGAAAGGCAAAAAAGTAAAATGCTAATAAGTAGTTTTAATGGCAAATAATTCATTATTGAATTTGATTTTAGATTTAGAAATTCATCAGTTAGTTAAGAATCCATTTTATCAGATCTTCTCTTTCAACTAAATTCCAAGAATGCGGTTTTTTATTTCCTTTCGCATCAAATCCTCTGTTTGAAGTCTTTATAAATTCTATTTTTTTTGCTCCTAAATTCAATAATGAATCATATGCTTTTTCTAAATGAAAGGCATTCAATTCTTCATAAGTTCTATTTTTGTTAGTCAAATACCAATCTAAATCTGGTTCACAATAGAACCTAATTTTAATATCTTTTAAGTATTCTATATTTTCTTTTGAATTACAAGAAATCAAATATGGAGATGCTTTTTTATAAGGCTCAATATTTGTTCTCGGATTTCCAAGATCATTGTTTAACAGTTGTATTAAATAATTTCCTTCTTCAACCGCTTCTTCACTCACATTTTTCTTCACATCATCTTGTGCGCCAATATAAAGTCTTTCTAAATCTAAAGGAGAATCGATCACAAATAAACCTTTTGGCTGTATTGCGTTTTTAGTTTGAATAAGATAATTAGAAAGCAGAAGCGCCAAATTACCGCCGCTAGAAAAACCACCAATAAAAATGTTTTGTTTTGCTATTTTATTTCGATCAAAAATTGAATTGAGTGCCAACGAGTATTCTTTTTTTTCTGATTCTGATAAATAAAGCTTCAAGTTGTAATTCAACAACAATGTGGTTATACCTTCGGCTTTTAAGTTTTTAAGAAATTTAGCTTCATTTTTAGTATTTTCTATATTGCAGGGAAAGCAGGGAAATAAAATTAAAACAGCCTTTTGTTTTGTAGCAATATTCAATTCATATTGCTTCTCTTTTATGATTTCAGTTGCGTGGCAATTCACTAAAAAAAAGAAAGCAAATAATCCTCCTACAAGTCTTTTTGTATGTATCATTTTATGAAATTTGATTTTATGTTGCTGCAAAAATGCTTTGAAAACATAGTTCTGAAAGTTAATCGTAGGTTAATGCAAGGTTAATCTGCTATTTGTTTCTTAAAAACTGTATTTTTGAGACATCATTTCAAACCAATATGAAGCAAAGAATCAATTTACTAATCGGGTTTTCTGTCGTAGCACTATTTGTGCTTATGACAGTTCAGTGCTATTTGGTAAAGACCGCTTACGAGTATAAAGTAGCTCAGTTTCATACGCAGATTAAAAACGAAATTGGCGCAATTACCAATAATTACAGCGACATAGATTCGGCTTTGGTTTCTAGACAAGAGATGCTTTACAAAAGCCTTTCAGAAAAATACATGAAAGGAAAAAAAAGCAGATTAGATATTAAAAATGGCGTTTTGAATACTCCATTTCAAAACATAATCACTCAAAAAATCAAGCGAAAACTTGAGAAAGATTTACCCGATTTTAAAATTGATTTTGCCATTGTTCTAAACAAATTTATTCTTTACAAAAACGAACAAGAAACTGATACTATTTTTTCTGAAAAGCCTTTTATACAAAATAAATTGTATGGAAATCTGGCTTCATTAAATCATGCTTTTTTAGTAAGAAGTTATGTTGGAACAACAAATGGCACTTTTGAAAATGAGGAATATAAATTGTTGACAGAAGATTCGATGTATGTTTCTGTAATTGATTGGGAAATGATTATTTTAAGACGAATGACGTTTATCCTGATTCTTTCTTTGTTCTCGATTGCAACATTAACTGGTTTGTTTGTAATTGCGATTAGAGCTTTAATTAAACAGAAAAAAGTAAGCGACGTTAAAACTGATTTCATCAATAATATTACGCACGAGCTAAAAACTCCATTGGCAACTTTAGGAATTTCGACAAAAATTTTAGCTCAAAAAAACATTCGTGACAACGATGAAAATTTCAATTCGATTGTAAATACCATTTCGCGCCAAAACAATCGCCTTCAGAATTTGATTGATCAGGTTATGGCAAATTCGTTGGCTGAAAACGAAATTGAATTACAGAAAGAAAAAATAGACGCTGAAGATTTTCTGCTTTCTATTGTAAATGACTTTAAAATTACTTTTCCAAAAATCACTCTTAAAACCGATTTTCAAACAGAGAAAACTATCTTGGTTTTGGATAAATTTCATTTGACAACTGCTTTTTTAAATGTTCTAGAAAATGCTGTAAAATATGGTTCTAACACGATTACAGTGAAAACAAAAATTGTCGAAAAACAATTCTCAATTAGTTTTGAAGATGACGGAATTGGCATTGCCAAAAACAAACAAGCGTTTCTTTTTGAGAAATTTTATCGTGTAGAGCAAGGAAATCTTCACAATACAAAAGGCTTAGGTTTAGGATTGTATTATGTTGATCAAATTGTAAAAGCACATCAAGGTTCTGTAAACGTTATTAGCGATTTAGGCAAAGGAACTCAGTTTACTATTTTATTAAAAGTTTAATTCCTTTATTTTGAAAAGATTACTCTTAGCCGAAGACGATTTTGACTTTGCGGCGATTTTAAAACAATATTTAGAACTGCATCAGTTTGAAGTAATTTGGGCAGAAAACGGCGAAATAGCTCTGGATTTTTTTAAAAACCAGCCTTTTGACATTTGTATTTTTGATGTAATGATGCCAAAAATGGACGGATTTTCATTGGCTGAAAAGATAATTACTATCAATCCTGAAATTCCATTTATTTTTTTAACGGCGAGAAAGCTAAAAGAAGATAAAATCATTGGTTTAAAACTTGGTGCAGACGACTACATCGCAAAACCTTTCGAAGTTGACGAACTGGTTCTTCGTTTACAGAATATCTTAAAAAGAATTGAACAGAAGAGAAGTTTAGACGGAAATAATATAATCGAAATTGGTTCTTATATTTTTGACAATGAACGTTTAACGCTTAACAATAAAAATCATGTTCAGCAGCTAACAGAAATGGAAGCTTCTCTTATTGAATATTTATATCTCAATCATAATCAGTTACTAAAAAGAGATCAAATTCTAATGTCGGTTTGGAAAAAAGACGATTATTTCTCAGGAAGAAGTATGGATGTTTTTATCAGTAGATTGAGAAAATATTTCAATTCAGATCCAAAAATTAAGATCGAAAGTGTTCGAAATATTGGCTTAGAATTCAAAATAGAAAAACCTTGATCTCTCAAGGTTTTTCTATTTTTATTTAAGATCTATTTTCCAATAACCCAGCCTAAACTGAAATTAGCAATCGGAGTAAATTCAGTTTTACATTTATCTACAAGTATTCCGCCACCTATATTAAAATCCATATTAAATTTCCCTTTATAAGTACGTTGGAGTCCCCAAACTGGTCCGGCAGAAAAAGAAGGGATATATTCGTTAAACCATTTATTTGTCGAAATAGATTGAAAATCATAGTTTGTATGTAATGCGAAAAAGTTTCCAGAATTATTTGCTGTTCTTTTTCCTTTTTGTGCTCTTTTCTCTAAATTATAGTAATGTCTAAATTGTTCTGTAATTCTTGGAATAAAATACCAAGTGGACTCATCGTATACACTATTGCTTCTATAACCAACAAGTAAACTTGCTTCTGAATAAAGCGTGTTCTTTGGAGAAAATGCATGTTCGTAAACAAATCCTGGAGACAATAAAAGATTAATCTTAAATTGATTTTTAGTTACAGAAACTGGTGCCTCTTCTTGGGCATTTGCAACATTAATTAAAAGAACGGAAAAAAATAAAAACAAGTAGTTTTTTGTCATGGTTAGTTATTAATTGGTTGCAGCAAAAATAGTATTAAAAGCATATTATCCTACTAAAAGAAAAATTATTTTCTTACAGATAAAAATAAGATTTTATAACACTGCAAATCATGTAATTTTCCATAAACAATTGTATAACAACAATTAACTTATTGAAATTTAACTTTGTTAAAGAACTTTTAAATCTAACAATCATGAACCTAAAAAGATTTTTCGGCGGATTGCTTACAATCCTCGGAATTATAGGACTTATTTATACTGCGGTTATTTTTGCCGGCACTTCTGGAGAAACTAGAGATATAAAATCGCTTATTATTTATGGCATACTCGGAATCGTATTTTTTACATCGGGCATAAGCTTGGTGCGAACAACGAAAGACGAATCTTAGTTTTTTTTATTTTGCCACGAAGACACTAAGGCACAAAGTTTTTTAATCTCACAAAGGCGTAGAGTCGCAAAGAGTTTTATTAATTTTTAAAACTTTGCGACTCTGCGACTTTGCGGCAAATCATTCCGAAACAGAATCAAGATTTAATTCTGTAAAATCTCTTTCTGTTTTAGATATTATTATGGTTGCGACTGTGTTTCCAATTAAATTGGTAATCGCTCTGGCTTCACTCATAAATTTATCTACACCCAGCAAAAATGCCAAACCTTCAACTGGAATTTTATGCAAAGCGGTTAAAGTTGATGCTAAAACAATAAATCCGCTTCCTGTTACGCCCGCCGCGCCTTTCGAAGTAATCATCAAAATTCCGATAACGGTCATAATTTCGAAAAAGCTCAAATGAACATCATACAATTGTGCAATAAACAGTACCGACATTGAAAGATAAATCGAAGTTCCGTCGAGATTAAAAGAATATCCCGTCGGAATCACCAATCCTACAACCGATTTACTGCAGCCCATTCTTTCCAATTTTATCATAATACTTGGTAAAGCCGCTTCAGAAGATGAAGTTCCTAACACTAGTAAAAGTTCTTCTTTAATATATTTTAAAATAGAAAGAATATTTATTTTATAATATCTCAAGATGCTTCCTAGAACAAAAAAGACAAAAAGTGCCATCGTCAAATAAACGCAAAGCATTAACTTTCCAAGCGGAATCAAAGTTGCTAAACCAAATTTACCAATGGTGTAAGCCATTCCGCCAAAAGCACCAATTGGAGCAAGATACATTACATATTTTAAGCAAAAGAAAACCACTTTTGAGAATCGTTCTAAAACCAAAATAGTTTGCTCCCTTTTTTGATAAAAATTCAAAGCAATTCCGCAAATAATAGCGGCAAGTAAAACCTGTAAAGTAAAATTGGATAAAAAGAATTGCAACCAAGAAAAATCCTTCGCTGCTCCATTTGTATATTGGCTTGCATCTCCAAACGTCAAACCCGATTTATCAATTTTTCCAGGTTTAAATATATAAGCAACAGCAACTCCAATTGCAAGAGCGACTGTAGAAACTACTTCAAAATAAGTTAAAGCTTTTACGCCAATTCGTCCCACTTTCTTTAGATTTCCCATTCCAGAGATTCCCAAAACTATGGTCAAGAAAATAATTGGTCCAATAAAAAGAGAAATAAGCTGAATAAACTTCTTGCCAAGAAATTCCATTTTCACACCATTTGCAGGAGAAAAATGTCCTAGTAAGATACCCGAAATAATGGCAATTAAAACCCAAAAAGTAAGATTGGTTACAACAGTCCTTAAAAGACTTTTTTGAGGTTTTGAAGAAGAATTTGGAGTGGTAATATTCATGAAAACAAGTTAGATAGTTTCACAAATATATAAAAAATGCAGACCTGTAAGCCGGATTCTGTTCTTGTCTTATTTTACAACAAAACAATACCTTATCATTTATCTAGATCCAGCATTACTACTGGACTCAATCTACCTACCCTTCGGCAACGAACGAGAAGCCCTTAAATGCCGATATACTTGGTATTTCACCGCATAGAGTTTACCTGGTTTCACTACAGCATTACCTGTACATACTTTCTGCTGCACTTGTCCTAATCCTGATAGCTATCAGGACCGACGGGCGTTACCCGCTATGCTTCTCTATGGTGTCCGGACTTTCCTCCCTCCCGATGAATCGAGACGACGATAAGGCGGTCTGCGCTGCAAAAGTAGCGATTTAAGAACTAACAATAATGATTTTAAATTTCAGATTTTATGAATTTTATCATAACTTTTTAATTTTAAAATAGTTATCTTTAAAAATCTATAATTTAAATTCAGTTTATCATGAAAAGAATGTATCATTACGCAACTGTTTCAAAGGCTTTAGATCAATTGAATGAAAAAGGATTTACGTGCGATTTTAATCGAAATTCAGATGCGATTAAAAAAAATCCTGAGAAATTTGAAATTGTTCATGTGTATCGATACGAGGGTGAGTCAGACCCAGCGGATGAAGCAGTTGTATACGGAATTAAATCGACTTCGGGTAAAAAGGGAGTTTATGTCGCTGGTTTTTCAGCCGATTCAGATCAGGAAACAGCAAAGTTTTTATTTGATTTAAGTATTAGAGGACGTTAGAAAATCAAGTAAAAAAATGAGAACAAAAAAAATATTAAATAATCTATGTCATTCCTAGAAACGGAATTTAAACCTTTCTAGGAATGGCATATAATAAGAGCTTATGTTTCTTTGCAATAAAAAATTAAATTGTCGGTATTTTCAATTTCCATCCTGGCTTAATTAAATCCGGATTCGAAATAATATCTTTATTCGCTTCAAAAATATCCTGCCAAGAAACTCCGTATGCTTTTCCAATCTTCGAAAGAGAATCTCCCGCTTCAACTGTATATTCTCTTGAAACGCCTTCTTCAACCTCGATATTCATAACCAAATCGGCCGATCTAAAATCAGGATCAATAGTATTATAAGCATTCCAAAGCTTTTCCTTATCTGCTGCAGATTTTGCTTTTCCGTCAACATAAAGCACATTATCCAGTTCTCTAACCTGCAAATTTTCAATTCCTAATTCGGATGCCAAATCTGTGACCTCTTTATATTTATCTTGTAAACTCATAACAACCTTATTTAATGATTAATTTATTGTCAACTTTCTTAGGATGCAATTCCTGAATACTTTGCATTAAAGGCTGCAATTTGTCTCTTTTAATTTCACCCGAAAGTGTAACAATACCGCCAACAACAGTTGCACTGACACCATCGTAAGCGTCTACAACTTTACTAACCGATTTGTCTAAATCAGTATCTGAATTAATTACAACAGTAGCTGCAGCAGGTTCCTGATTGGCTTGTTCTATTTCGCAAGTATTAACTACAGATTTAACACCTTTGGTTGCTTTTACGCTTTTTCCAATATTTTTTTTGAACATTTCATCATCACAAACACCTGTAATCGTAGCCACTCCTTCATGCACTACAACTTGAATATCTGGATCATTTAATTTTTCACTGATTGCTTTTTCAATATCGGCATCACTGGGTTTACAAGACACCAAAAAAACAGTAAGACTCATTCCTAATAAAATTGATCTAATTTTCATAATGATACGTTTTAATAATTAACTCATTAAAATTAAACAAATTAAATATCAACGAGTTATATGATACTGTTATGATATTTGTAAATTTTCCAGTAATTAAATTTTTATTCTTTTCTAAAAAAAAGACTAAAAAAAACCTCAAATTTTTCAATTCGAGGTTCTAGTTAATTTGTCAACTCTATAAATTCTTGATTTAGCCATAAATTTTGAAGTTCTGGATATTGTTTTGCGTCATTTTTTAATCCAGGCTCTAATTCAAAAGTAGTTTTGAGATATTTAAAACATTCCTGAATTTTATCCTGTCTATTTTTCATGATCGCTATCTGATAATAATTCCATGAAAACTCATGAATTTTATTGATTTCCTCAAACTGATTAATTGCTTCATCAAAATCACCCAATCCTTTCAAATATAACCCTCTACAGTAATCAAGTTGATATTTCGCCTGCTCATCAAAGTCTTTTTTGAAATTCACAAACTCAGATAAAGCTCTCTCTTTAGAAAGTTTATGAAAAGTAGTTAGCAAAAGATCAATCACTACATGCTCTCTATGATACATTGAAAACAATTTCTTTAAATCAATTAGTGCCTTTTCCATTTCATTATTTTTCAAATAAAATTGGATTATAAAAATTAAAGCGTTCGGATTAGTTTCATCTTTTTTAAGGATATTTTTTACCGTTTCAATGAATTCTGATTCATTAGACTCAGTCATCATTTCGAATAATAAATCCATTTTATTTTCTAAAATCTGAAGATTATCTGGTTCTATTTCTAATGCTTTGTTATAAAAATACAATGCCTTTTCATTATCGTTTTTTCTTGTATACAAAGTTCCTTTATTAGCATAAGCTAAAGTTGCCTTTTCATCGAGCTCAATGGCTTTATCAAAAAGCTCCAAAGCATTATCGAAGTCGCCTCTGTCCATTTGATAAGCACCAAAACCTATATATTTGTCGACTTGGTCAGAATCTGTGTTTTCTTTTACATGATCAGGATTAGGAATGATTTTAATTTCAGAAATAGCTCCAGAATCAAGAGCCTTTTGAAAATCAGTTTCCTGCTGCTTTAACTCATGTATATTATTGCTCTTTTTTTCCTTTTGTAGAAATAGATTAACCTTTTCTAAAACAGAATTGATTTGCTCATTACTCAAACCTAATTTTTCAAGTTCATATATTGCCGTATCAGGATTTAATCCATTTCCTTCTAGCTCAGCTAGTGCTAGAGCACAAACTTCATGTTGAAATTGAGATGAATTAAACTTAGACTCTTCAATTCCTAAATTTTTTCTCCATAAAAAATCAAATATTCCCATATGCTCTGTGCTTCTATTTTGTATTAACTTATCTTAATTAACACGAAAATAGCACTTTTTTAAATACAAAATAAAATAGTTAAAAATCATTATTATTGTAGTAAAAATTTTCCTTTATGAAATTGAAGTATCTATTAATCATTGTAATCTTATTAATCACTAATTACTCTTTTTCATGCGATTGCAAGACAATTGACAGAAAAAATATGGTAGAAGTAGGACTAAAGTATGAAATTGCATTTTATGGAGAAGTTATAAAAGTGGATTCAATAAAGGAACTTTATACTTTTAGAATCATAGAACTCTACAAAGGAAAATACAATTCTCAGTTCATTACACAAAAATATACTGGTAATTGTTCTAATATCCCATCTTTAAAACAACTTTGGATAGTTTATGCCAATTTTAATGACGATAAAACTATCGAAGTGAGTGGTTGTTCTCCTAGTACTGGATTTAGACCCTATGGAAGTGACTCCATGCCTTCTCCCCCAGATATCAAAATCTCTCAAAAGATAGATGATCAAATAAAATCATTATCATTTTATATTTGGGATCTAAAATTTGAAAATCGAAATTTACAAGATTGGATTTATCAATTAGAAAAATTAAGAACCTACAAAAAAACACAAAAAGAAATTTCTGATAAAGAAAAAACAACTACAAAACTTGAATCTTATAGCGTATATATCATCATTTCTTTGATTGTCAACATCGTATTATTAGCAAGTTTGATCTTTGTTATTTTGAAGAAAAAGAATTTCGCCAAATAACTAAAATCGGTTTTAAACAACGAAACAAAAGTCATATATTTGCTATCCAATAAAAGAGAACATGGAACAATTTGTAGTATCGGCACGTAAATATCGCCCGCAGACCTTTAAGGATGTTGTGGGACAAAAGGCCATTACCAACACTTTGTTGAATGCCATCGAAACCAATCACTTAGCTTCTGCTCTTTTATTTACAGGACCACGTGGAGTTGGTAAAACTACATGTGCTCGTATTTTGGCTCGAAAAATAAACCAGCCTGGATATGATGATCCTACCGAAGATTTTGCATTTAACGTTTTTGAACTAGATGCTGCTTCAAACAACTCTGTAGATGACATTCGTAACCTTATCGATCAGGTTAGAATACCGCCACAAACTGGGCAATACAAAGTATATATTATTGACGAGGTTCATATGTTGTCTTCGGCCGCTTTTAACGCTTTTCTTAAAACGTTAGAAGAACCGCCAAAACATGCTATTTTTATTTTGGCAACAACAGAAAAACATAAAATCCTTCCAACGATTTTATCTCGCTGTCAAATTTTTGATTTCAAAAGAATTACAGTAAAAGATGCTAAAGAACATTTAGCAGATGTTGCTGAAAGTCAAGGAATCGTTTTTGAAGACGATGCTTTACACATTATTGCTCAAAAAGCAGATGGTGCGATGCGTGATGCTTTGTCTATTTTTGATCGTGTAGTTTCGTACTGCGGAACAAATTTAACACGTCAAGCCGTTACTGAAAACTTAAACGTTTTAGATTACGAGACTTATATTTCTATTACTGATTTACTTTTAGAAAATGAAATTCCAAAGCTTTTATTAGCTTACAATGACATTCTTGCTAAAGGTTTTGACGGACATCATTTTATTGCTGGTTTAGCTTCTCATTTTAGAGATTTGCTAGTAAGCAAAACGCCCTCAACTATTGCTTTATTAGAAGTAGGAGAACAAGCACAGCAAATGTATGCAGTTCAATCTCAAAAATGTTCTCAGGAGTTTTTATTAAAAGGAATTGACATTGCAAACGACTGCGATTTAAAATACAAATTAAGCCAGAATCAACGACTTTTAGTTGAATTATGCTTGATGCAATTAGCCTCTATCAACTTTGATGGAGAAAAAAAAAAGTTGAGCAATTCATAATTCCACCCGTTTACTTTAAAAACGGAGGCTATTCTATTGTTGAAGTCCAAAGCCCAAAGGCCAAAATCGAAAGTTCTGTAGCAACTGAAAGTCAAACTTCTCCAGCTGTAACAGAAAACCAAACTCCTGTTTCTCAACCACAACAAGTTGCAGAAACTCCAAAAGTTCAGACTCCAGAAGCTCCAACAACAGAATCAAACGGCGCTCCTAAGGTTTCTGCTTTTTCTCTTGCTAGTATCCGCAAGAAAAAAGAAATGGAAGCCAGCGGCAAGACGTATGTTAAACCTACCACTGCTTATTTAACTGAAGAATTTAACGAAACCGATATGCGCCTACACTGGAACAAATATGCGGAACGTTTAGGCCAAAAAGGTCTTAAGATTATGGAATCGATTCTATTGATTAGCGATCCTGTTCTTAATGGCACAACAATCTCTTATGAATTGCCAAATGAAGGTTCTAAATTGGATTTTGAGGGGCAGATGAATGGTTTATTAGGACATTTAAAAGGTCACTTACATAATCATGATATTACAATTGAAGTAATTGTAAACGAAGAGATTAAAGCAGTAAGAGCCCTTAACGATCAAGATCGATACAATCGTTTCTTAGAAATCAATCCAAATATAGAACTTTTGCGTACTACATTTGGATTGGATATAAATCTTTAATTTAAGGAGGTAATTTATTCTGATAATTTGGAACAAAATTTTATTTGTTTTTGAGTCCGAAAGTGTAAACTTTTTCAAGCCATTTTTTTCTTTGCTCTTCATTAGAACCTTTTACAATTCCAACATAACTTACTTTCACAGGTTTTATTCCGCAAAATTCCAAAGTCAATTTCTTTAACTGATTAACGCTTGGTCTACCGTAAACCAATCTATAATACCAACTTGGCTGATCTAGAGTTGTGATAATATGAGCCGTTTTTCCTTTCAGTAATTTATCCCACCAAACAGAATTTTCACGGTATTGGAAAGCCATTCCTGGTAAAAATAATCGATCAATAAAACCTTTTGTTATCGCCGGAAGTCCACCCCACCAAACAGGATGAATCCAAACCAAATGATCGGCTTTTTTTATTTTCTCCCACGATTCTAATAAATCAGGTTCTAAATCCGTTCGTTTTTGGTAACCAAACTGAAGATTGGGATTGAATTTTAAATTGGCAATCGTTATAATTTCTACTTGAGCGCCAGAAGCGATCGCTCCATTTTTATACACTTCAGCAATTCCGAAATTGAAGCTTTCAGCATTTGGATGTCCGTTTATAATCAGTATTTTTTTCATATAAATGTTTTTCCAAAAATACTATTCGGCCATTTTCTTTTGCTAGACAAATGTCCTATAAAACCGCTTTTCTAATTCGGCTTAAATGTCTTGGTGTAATTCCTAAATAAGAAGCCAAATATTGCAATGGAATTAACTGAATATATTTTTGATGATTCTGATACAATTCTCTGTAACGTTCTGCGCCTGACAACTTTTGAAAGGAAATCATTCTTTTATGCAGATTTACAAATTCTATTTCGGTCAATTTCCGTCCTGTTTCCTGCCAATTGAACCCTAATTTATATAGTTTTTCAAGAGCTTTTCTATTTAAGACTTGAAGCTTTGTATCGGTTAAAGCCTGAATATTTTCTTCTGCTTTTTCTTCTGTTATGAAACTCGCAAAAGACGCCATGAATTCATTTTCAAAAGCAAAACAATTGGTGATTTCGTCACCTTTATGATTAACAAAAAAGGAACGGAGAATTCCTTTTTCGATAAAAACTATTTCGTTGCAAATCTGATTTTCAGTCAATAAAAGCTCTCCTTTTTTCAATGTTCGAAATGTAATCAAATCATCTAAATGACTTAATTCATCAGCAGAAAAATTCTGAATGGACTGAAAAACAGATTTCATAAATTATTCGTTAGAAGCAAAAACTCTCTCGATTCTTTTGTCTGGAATAAGCCACAACATTGCCACAATAAAATATGCAGCGCCAGAAATCCATTGATTATAAAATGCGGCAACAATTCCAATTACATATAAAACCAAAGAAATTTTACCTTTAAAATCTTTTTTAAGCACTTTTCTCAAAGCAGAATCATCACCTTCACTACACATAATTGTGTACTGTAATATGACATATGAAATTGCAGATAAAAATAGAATAGCACCATAAAGCGACATTGCAGCTTTCTCGAAATTATGTTCTCCCATCCAAGCGGTAGAAACAGGAATTAGTGAAAGCCAGAACAGAAAGTGCAAATTACTCCATAACACTTTTCCGTTTACTTTTGACAATCCGTGCAATAAATAATGGTGATTGTTCCAGTATATTCCAACATAGATAAAACTTAAAATATAACTTAAAAACTTGGGAATAAGCGGTTTTAAATCTTCAAACTGATGTCCTTCTGGCGCTTTGATTTCCAAAATCATAATGGTTATAATGATTGCCAAAACACCATCACTAAAAGCTTCTAGTCTACCTTTGTTCATTTAAAAAAATATAAATATTAAATTTTACCGTAATACATTGCTTTTACGATACCATCAGAAAGTCCGATTTTAGGAACATAAATCTGGCGTGCGCCGCTCCATTTCATTGCATTCAGGTAAATACGAGTTGCGTGGATAATTACGTCGGCACGATCAGAGTTTAGTCCCAATTCAGCAATTCTTTGTTCGTATGTCAACGAATTTAAGAAAGCATATTGAGAGTTAACATAAATGTACGAAAGTGGTTTTTCCTGTTGTTTGCCAGACATTTTAAACAACTTATTGATGTTTCCTCCAGAACCTATCAATGTTACTTCATCATAATCTGCCGTGTTGGTTTTAATCCATTTTTCGATTTCATCCCAAACAACATCATGCACCATATTATTCAGCAAACGTACTGTTCCTGCTTTAAACGATCTTGAAGTAATCATTTTTCCGTCAGAGAACAAAGTAAACTCAGTACTTCCACCTCCAACATCAACAAAAAGATACGTTTCGTCAGATTTAATTAAATGATGCAAATCTGTTGAAGCAATAATTGCCGCTTCTTTTTTACCGTCAATAATTTCAATCTTTATGTCTGCTTTTTTCTTAATCAAAGCCACGACTTCTTTTGCATTATATGCTTCACGCATTGCAGAAGTTGCAAATGCCATATAACGCTCTACTTTATGTACTTTCATCAAAAGATTAAATGCTTTCATGGCATCAACCATTCGATCTATATTTTCTTGTGAAATTTCTCCAACCGTAAAGGCATCTTGCCCTAGACGAATTGGCACACGAACAAGGGAACTTTTATTAAACTGCGGTTCTTTTTCTTTTCCTTCTTGCTCCACAACGTTAGCGATCAAAAGCCTCATGGCATTCGAACCGATATCTATCGCTGCAAACTTCCTAATGTTAATCATGCTCACTTTATGATTTGAAAATTGGTATTTATTATTAATTTACTTTTTGAGGAACCTCATCTAGTATTGCTACTTTATTTTGATAATATTTATAGGTCTCAAACTGTGCTCTAAATGGGGCATGATGATTTTTTGGCTTATATTTATTATCTAATTTATAAGAGTGATACCTTACTTTTACATTTCCTTTCCAACCAATATTGAAGTTATCGATTAGTTCTTTTTTAATTTCAAGATCATAAATCGGACATGTTACTTCTACCCTTGCATCTAGGTTTCTAGTCATAAAATCGGCAGAAGAAATATAAACTTCGGTTAAACCAGCATTTCCAAAAATATATACTCTCGAATGTTCTAAGTAATTATCTACGATACTTATTGCTTCAATATTTTCGCTCATTCCAGGAATTCCAGGAATTAAAGAGCAAATTCCTCTTACTTGAAGCTGAATTTTTACTCCTGCATTGCTTGCTTCGTATAATTTATCGATCATTTTAAAATCAGATAAACTATTCATTTTTAACTTTATGTGTGTTTTTCTACCTGCAAGCGCATGAAGAATTTCGCGATCAATCAGTTTTATAAATTTGGTTCTTGTATAATGAGGCGATACGATTAAATGCTTATATCGATGTACTCTGTAATTGATATCAAAAAACTCAAATATTTTTGAAGTGTCTTTTAAAATTCCCTGATGACAGGTTAAAAGCGTTACGTCTGTATAGATTTTAGCAGTCGACTCGTTGAAGTTTCCTGTAGAAATAAATCCATAACGACGATTTTTACCTTCTTCCAATCTTTCTATTACACATATTTTACTATGTACTTTAAGACCTTTCATTCCAAAAATAAGTTCAATTCCTTCCATTTGCATTTGTTCTGCATACGAAATATTTGAAGCTTCATCAAAACGGGCTTGAAGTTCGATTTGTACCACTACTCTTTTACCATTTTTAGCAGCATTTATTAAAGAGCTAATTACTTGCGAGTTTTTAGCTAAACGATATAAAGTTATTTTGATACTTGTTACTTTAGGATCTAAAGCCGCTTCTCGCAAAAATTTGGTTAAATAAGAAAAAGACTGATAAGGCGCGTGAACTAAATAGTCTTTTTTGCTGATTTTTTCTAAAATACTGCCTTCTAAGCTTAAACCAGGAACCGGCATAGGCTCATTTGGCTTATACAATAAATCGTAACGTCCTAAATTTGGAAAACTCATATAATCGCGGCGATTATGATATCTTCCTCCAGGAATTATACTATCTGTTTCTACAATTTTCATTTTATCTAAGAAAAATTGCAGCGTATCATCTTCAATTAAATTATCGTAAATAAAACGAACAGGTTCTCCTATACGACGGTCTTTTACAGATGTAGCAATTTTTTCAAGCATACTTTTGCTCAAATCACTGTCGATGTCCAATTGTGCGTCTCGGGTAATTTTAATCATGTGGGCAGAAACACTCTTATAATCGAATATATTAAAGATGTTTTTCAGCTTGAAACGAATGACATCATCAATTAAAATAACATATTGTTTTTCGTCTTCAGACGGAAGAACGACAAATCTGTTGATGTTTTTTGGAATTTCGATTAAGGCATAACGAACCTCATCATTAGCTAATTCTAAACGAACTGCCAGATAACCTAACGTATCTTTTAAAATTGGAAAAACTGCTAAATCATTTAAGATAATCGTTACCAGTTCTGGACTTAATTTTTGAGTATAAAAGTCTTTTAAGAAACACTCTTGTTTTGGCGTAATCTGTGTTTCGTTTATAATAAAAATATTCTCAGATTCGAGTTCGGCTTCAATATTACTAAGTATACGCAAACTTTCAGATTGCTGCTGAATTACAATTTCGGTAATATCTTTAATTAATTGGTGGGCAGAAATACCTCCTAAATATTTTTCGCCAGAAATACCCGAGAGGCTTAATCGCCGAATGGCTGCATATCGAACTCTAAAAAATTCGTCTAAATTGTTTGAAAAAATTCCAACAAAACGCAGTCTGTCTAAAAGTGGCACTGTACTATCTGCAGCTTCTTGAAGTACTCTTGCATTAAACGCTAACCAGCTTTTTTCTCTATCGATATATTTCTGTTCGTACACTGTTATTATTTTAAATCTTTGGGGAAAATAGTTTTATGTGTTTTGCCCTTATGGATAGTGTCCCAGCTTTCTGCATCAAATTGTAATGACACAAAGCCTGAAGTTGGAACATTTTCTATAAAAACATCCCCAAATTTATTAACAAAATTTGTAATAGCCTCGTTATGTCCGAAAAGAATAACGCTTTCAAAACTATTATCACACGATTTAATAACTTTTTCGAGTTGTTTATCGTCAAAAGTATATAACTCGTCTTTGTAAACAATGCTTTCTATAGGGTATGAAATATTTTGAGCAAAAATCAATGCTGTTTCTGAAGCCCTCGCAGCGGTGCTACTCCAAATAATATACGTTTTAGGAAGATACTCTGAAATATTTAATGAAACGTCGTGCGCATCTAAAATTCCTCTTTTCATTAAAGGACGATCAAAATCTTTTAGTGGTGCTTCCCAGCTAGATTTGGCATGACGAATTAATATGAGATTTTTCATAAGCTGCATAATTTAAAAACCTGTTTTACAGGATATTTTTTTAATTAAGTTCTAATTTACAAAAGATATTTTAAACCTTTTCTTTTTTTTATTTCTGTTAACATTCTTATTAAATTTTAACAAGAATACATTATTCTCAATACATTAACATTAACATAGAATAGGAACGTAAATTTTTATTTTTTATGTAATTCATCTAAGAAATTAGTATTTAGTCGATATTATACATTTTTTTAAAATTTTAACTAAATACCTGATTATTAATTATTTACAACATCAAAAACAAACCTATTTTCATCAAAAGAGCAAAAAAATGTACGAAAAAATTCTACTTTTTTGAGTTAAAAAAAAGTGTTTTTGGGTCATTTTTTTCTAAAAAAGTAACACTTCAACGAGTTTTTTGGTTAGTTACAGATAAAAAAATAATATTAGAAAAACTCTAATATAACTTTGATTCTGTTAAAATTTCATAAATACTTTAAAATAAAATCTTAAGTTATGAAAACTAAATCTACTCTTGAAAAAGCGGTGAAATTTGTAAGCAATTGTAAGATTATTTTTTCGCAAAGAAAAAATATCTTTCAAAAGAACTTTTTTACGCTGCTACTCTGCTTGATTACAACGGTTTTATTTGCTCAGTCTGGTTCGTGTGGTTCGGAAATTACTATTGATGGATCAAATGAGCAAAAATTTACGGGTGCAGAAACTTCCTTTGTGCTTCAAATTAAAAATACTGGAAACGCAACAGATACTTATCAATTATCTGCGGATAATTTTTCAGACTTCAATGAAAATCCAGATGGAAGCTCTTCAAAAAGTAATGTTTTATTCACTAATAGACTGGAAAACAAAACCATTACTCTTGCTCCAGGAGAAAGCAAAGAATTTTACATAAAGCTTAATCCAAGAGATCTTAGTCAACTTGATCAATGGAATGGGACTAAAATCATTGCAACATCTTCTACTTGTCCTCAAAGCATAAGCCAAACTATTGTTTACACCTATGTCCCTCCAAAAAAAACAAAAGGGGTTGGGTTTAACGACTTCATCTTAGATTTTAAAAAGATCGCAGCTTCTAAAACACTTTATGCTTTAAACTACCAAATGTAGTAGTCATTCGTTTTACTCGTAGTTCTAATTACAGCAATATTAAAAATATTTAATATGAAAAACTTTACATTTAAGATCAATTTACAAATTCTTTTAAGCCTTGTATTGAGCACTTTATGCATCAATATTTATGCTGGCGAAGGTTCTAAACAAACAACTCCAGATGTTAATCATAGAGCTTCTCTTTGCATAAATAATGATGAATACGGAAATTTTGCTCGATATGGTTCAACCAATGAACAAAGGCTTTATATTAGAATTCAAAATCCAAATAGCGAAAAGGTGTACTTAGGTTTTACTAGAGCCAGAAGAACTGCACCAGATAACAGCAACGAAATAGATTCTAAATTCAGAATTATGAAACCTGACGGTACGGTTGCTTTTGCTAGTTATAATTTGACCAGTATTACAGCAAACATAACAGGTACTGAAGCTCAACGCCTTTCAAGAGCCCAAAATGGTCCAAATGGAATTGATGGCGTGACTACTGCTGGTTATGTTCCTATTGTTTTTGATCCAACAGGTATGCCTGCTGGTGATTATTGGATTGAATTTGAAAGCAACAGTTCAAACTACTCTGAACTTTATTATAATTATTATGATATAACTGTAGCTAACAACAGTACTAAAAATTCAATTCCAGGTCGTCTTTATTCAAAACGTTGGGCTTTTGCCATGAACAATGTTACCACCGATTTTACAGGAGCTTTCTATGTTTTTGCTCCCGACAATGGCTCTACAACTGGAGCTACTACTCAAAATGGTTTTGTTAATAAAATCAATTTCAATGGTGCAGGTTTTAGACCATGGTATTTCAATGTTGCTTTTAACAATACAGGTCCGGGAAATTCAGGAAATGCTGCAAATGATCAAAAAAGCGTTTACAATGCTTCTGATGCCACAAAAATGAGTCCGAAGTATGAGGTTTTCTTAAACGATCCTGACATTAATGTCTGGAAAAACGGAACTTACAACGGCAACATAGTCATTAACGGAATAACCAATTGTGGTATTGGTGAAAGTAATATCAATATCAGCGTTTTTAAAAGCGGAACAATTGAAATACTTCTTGATTTTAATGGCGGAGACGGAATTTATACTCCAGGAACCAAAGATGTCTTGACAACCCAAACTGTTACTGCATCAGGCGCTCCTCCTTATGCCGTAAGTGTTCCTTGGAACGGAAAAGATGGTTTAGGAAACACGATCGCACAAGGAACAAATATACCTATTGTCGTTACATTTGGGCAGGCTGCATTCCATTTTCCAATATATGATGTAGAAGAAAATCAATATGGTTTTTCATGCACAACTGTAAGACCAGCAGCTCCATCAGGATACGTTTTAAAGTTTTACTGGGATGACAGCGCCATTACTTATACTGGCGGTACTTTTGATGCCAAAGTAAACCTAACAGGTTGTACACCTAACAGTACTCCTCCTGGTAATTGCCACAGATGGAATGGTTTTAATTCTAACAATAATGGTTCTCCACAATATGGTAATTTAAATACGATAAATACTTGGTGGTATGCCAATCGAGATTTTGTAACATCAACTATTGTTTTACCCCCATTTTACACGGTTGCATTAGATACAAAAACTAATGTAAAATGTTTTGGAGGCAATGATGGTACTATTCAGATAAAAGCTACCAACGGAACCGCTCCATATACGTATTACATAAACGGCGGTACGACTCCAAATACTTTACAAAATTTAACAGCAGGAACTTATGACATTAAAGTTGTTGATGCAAATGGTTGTTCTGCAAATGTTAATGGTGTTGTAATTACACAACCTTTAGCAGCTCTCGCTTTGGCAGCTTCTTCTAAAACCGATGCTTCCTGCTTTGGAAAAAGCACTGGAAGCGTAACAGCAGGAACCGTGACAAACGCGATTGGTACTGTAACCTACTCTTGGAAAAACAGTGCAAATGTGGTGGTAGGAACTACTGCAACTGTTTCAAATCTTCCTGCGGGAACTTATACGGTGACTGCTACAGACACCTGTTCTTCACAATCCAATTCTGTTACAATAGGACAGCCTGCGGCCGCTTTAGCTTTAGGCGTATCTTCTAAAACAGATGCCTCTTGCTTTGGCGCAAGCACTGGAAGCGTAACGGCAGGAACTGTGACAAACGCGATTGGAACTGTAACCTACTCTTGGAAAAATAGCGCAAATGTGGTGGTAGGAACTACTGCAACTGTTTCAAATCTTCCGGCGGGAACTTATACGGTTACCGTTACAGACACCTGTTCTTCACAATCCAATTCTGTTACAATCGGACAGCCTGCGGCGGCCTTAGCTTTAGGCATATCTTCTAAAACCGATGCTTCCTGCTTTGGAAAAAGCACTGGAAGCGTAACAGCAGGAACCGTGACAAACGCGATTGGAACGGTAAACTACTCTTGGAAAAACAGTGCAAATGTGGTGGTAGGAACTACTGCAACTGTTTCAAATCTTCCAGCGGGAACTTATACTTTAACCGTTACAGATACCTGTTCTTCACAATCCAATTCTGTTACAATCGGACAGCCTGCGGCGGCTTTAGCTTTAGGCGCGTCTTCTAAAACAGATGCCTCTTGCTTTGGTGCAAGCAGTGGAAGCGTAACAGCTGGAACTGTGACAAACGCGATTGGAACGGTAAACTACTCTTGGAAAAACAGTGCAAATGTGGTGGTAGGAACTACTGCAACTGT